>JADKBL010000004.1 GCA_016718875.1 Bacteroidota bacterium | reverse complement strand
TGCAGGAAGGTTAAGATTTGTCCTGTCTCCACCGCTGAATCCTTCGATCTTTATTGGCATCTCTTCTCCTTCAAGTCGCTGTGATAATCCAAGTACAAGAACAACAGCATCAGCATCCTGCGCAGCACTGACTGCCTTGTCGATTAGGTTGAGCCTGGGGTCCTAGAATTCGTAGAAGTTTCATATCAGCATCACCGGGCATAGTTCTTATAAAAAATTTCTATTTTATATTTTTGTCCTGCAGATAGTTCTGCAGCATATTCAGTATGAAAGGCATGATGTTCGCCCCTGTATTTAATAATGCTTTTGCCATCCAGTTTTATTTCATATCCTGACGAGCCCCATCCGCCAATATAGAATGTTCCGCTTTCAGGTGCAGTAAGCCAGGTTGTCCATTTAATCCCGAAATCATCATCAGGCATATCAGCTCTTGGTACCAGATTCTCCCAGTAAAAATTGATCTGATCATCAATCCTGGTGAACAAAGGATCTCCATTCATTTCCCTGTTATTATAATATTCGCCAACTGCACCCTGATGACCATCAGAGGTTTGGAGATAACGTGAAGGTATAACCGTAAGATTATGAACCCCTTCTGCAAGATCACTGCCTTCGGCATATATAATCCTGGTATCAGGTGATAATTTTCCTTTTATACCTTCAAGAACAGTGACAGGATCCTTTGGGATCCCGTTATAATTTCCGATTAGTGATTCAAAATTATCTGCATTCGGGCCGATCACTGCAACAGACTTTATGTTTTTATCAAGAGGCAGAAGATTATCTGAGTTTTTCAGCAGGACAATTGATTTTTGTGCAGCAAGTCTTGACAGTCCGTTATTGTAATCAGAGCAGTTTACAAAGAAGGGGATCTGTGCATAGGGCACCATATTATCAGGATCAAACATTCCCAGTTTGAAACGTGCTGTAAATACTCTTTTTACTGCAACATCAATATCTGACTCTTTAAGCAAACCTCTTTCAATGGCTGCCATCAGCTGTTTGTAATCAACGCCACACTCAAGATCTGTCCCTGCTTTAACTGCAAGTGCTGCAGCCTCGGCAGCATCTTTGGTATACTTTTGAAATTGCCAGTAGTCGGATACTGCCCAGCAATCAGAAACAATATAACCTTTAAAGCCCCACTCATTACGCAGTATCCCATATAAAATTGGATTTGCGGTACATGGAAAACCCTTGTACTGATTATATGCTCCCATAACCGACCAGGCACCTCCGTCAACAATTAGTGTCCGGAAGGCCGGGAGATATGTCTCCCTTAGATCTGATTCACTGACAATGGCATTAAACGAATGTCTTGTTGATTCAGGTCCGGAATGAACTGCATAATGTTTTGCAGTAGCAACAGTCTTGAGGTATTTGGGATCATCCCCCTGAAGTCCTTTTACAAACTGCATCCCCATCCGTCCTGTAAGATATGGATCCTCACCATAGGTCTCATGACCTCTTCCCCACCTCGGATCGCGGAATATGTTAATATTGGGCGACCAGAATGTAAGTCCCTGGTAGATACCTCTTTTGCCCCTTCTCTGAAACTCATGATATTTTGCCCTCGCTTCATCAGAGATCGCATTTGCAACATTCAGCATGAGAGTTTCATCCCATGTATTGGCAATTGTAATTGACTGCGGGAAAACAGTTGCATATCCGGCTCTTGCCACTCCGTGAAGTGCTTCATTCCACCAGTTGTATTCAGGTACATTCAGTCGTGGAATTGCCGGAGCAGTATAAAGAAGCTGGTCGGCTTTTTCCTGCAATGTCATCCGCGATACCAGGTCATTTACTCTTTCCTCAATGGGAAGGGAGGGATTCTGAAATGGAAATCCTCCAGAAGGATTCTGTGCTTTCAAATGGAACAATAATCCAAAAAACAAAAGTGATAATGCTATTCTTTTCATTGTTAAATATTTAACAGTAAATTATTATTCCTTTGTGAATCTTTGAGTCTTTGTGACTTAGTGGCATTTTTATATTTTGCCACAAAGACACTAAGGCACTAAGTTTCACTAAGATTTAAATTCTCAATCTATTCACTTCTTCAATCATAATTTCATAATTTCTGAATGTCTGTTCAGAAATTGTCCTGCCGTATGGTGAGGCTGTAGGCATCAGGACAAATCCTCTCCCTTCACCATGAGTTCCGTCAGCAATACTCGTCCTCACTACCTCCCTGAATCTTTCAGACGGTAAATTTTCTATATCAGCAACTTCAATATTCCCGAAAAGCACAAGAGACTTACCATATTTTTCCCTAATCTGTCTCAGGTCAGCATTACCATGAGGAAATGGTTCAAGAGGATCGGTGGCATCTGATCCCATTTCCACAATATGATCAAGTACATCTTTTACCCTCCCGTGAGAATGCAGCCTAAGGTATCCGCCGTTATCCTTTATCATCTTCACCATCGGACCTGTATATCTGACAACATATTCCTCAAAGAATTGCACAGGAAGAAATGGTTCGGTTGCGTATTCAGGACCATAGATCCGCCACAGCCTGCCTGGGAATAAGTGTGAGGCAACTGAAGTTCTTTTGTGAATATATTTTGCATGTTTCTCCAGAAGTTTATGACATAGTTCCTGCTCTGTAAAAGCAAAAACCGTAAAATCCTCCATGCTGAAAAGAGCTGCAACTGCACATATGGGATCTTCGGTATCGACCATAATAATCCCCTTGTCACCCAGAATTTTTTCCTGGTCAGCCATATGGCTTATATCAATTTTCTCATCAAAGATCTCATCTGGAAGCTGAAGGTAAAGTTCAACATCATCAGTGTTTTTAAGAAGGTGTTCAATTGTCCATACAGTATCAAGCTCCTTGTCGCGGCGGGTAACAGAGGTAAGCTCTTTACCATTGATTCTGTAAGTCAGTCTCGTAAATCTGCTGCTGTTTTCTTCCCATGTTTTCTCTTCAACAAACTGCTTTCTTATTCCTATATTATCGCTTCCATCCCATGCGAGATGCGACTGCGCCCGCACCGGACTTACCATCCTTATAATATCAGTCTGTTCCTCTGCCATTTTCAACAATGGCTGCCACGAAGGTGAATTGTAAATATTATATTCATCCGGATCATCAGGATTAACGATAAATCCTCCTATTTCATGAAAGCTTACTGCCGGTCTGTCGACTGCTTCTCCCCTGAGTGTGGCTAAAAGACGCTCCCTCCTTGTCATTACTGATTACTTTACCTGAACAAAGCTTATATCCGTGAAGGCTCCCATGGCATTTGCAGCAGAAACAAACTGAGGAATTCCATTCACTACATCAACATATTGCCTGTGAAAATGACCAGTAAATATGCCAAGAAGATTTTCCGATGCAAACAGTTCATCCCAAAAATCGAAAGTTGATTTTATATGTCCGCCTTCGCGCCAGCGCTCCCGTTTTTCAGTCTCATATCCTTTATCCATGGCTGCACCCCATGCAGGATCACCTATTCCTGAGCTTTTTCCGGGGATATACATAGGTATATGCATGAATACCATAAAGGGGATACCATCCTTTTTCTGTTTCCTGAAATAGTCAAGCTGCTCAGGCGTTACATCAAATACAGAATTGTCGAGAACCAGGACCTTTATTCCGTTAAGAGTATATGAGCCCATGAGAGGGTCGTTGCCCTGATACATCTTCAGCAATCTTTGTTTTGTCCAGGAACTCCTGAGTTCCTGCAGACTTCCCTTCATTCCTTCATAATGCCAGTCATGGTTTCCCGCAACATATAAAAATGGAATTCCGGTTTGTTTCAGTTTTTCGTATGCCCATTCAATTGCTGCTTCAGAGGGAAAACTAAAAATATCACCTGTAAGTACTATCAGGTCTGCTTTCGTACTAACGGCATATCCCAAAACATCTTCAAATGATTTTTCCGGATTGGTTTCAGCACCGGTTTTGTAATGCTTTGTTACATTATAGGCCTTTTCCATTCTTGCCTTATACTCCCTGAATTGCTCGCCCCTGGCATCATCCCTCCAAAGGTGAGTATCAGATATCTGAATGATCTTCATAGGCTTTGGCAATCCTTTAAGATAATATGTTACCTTATTATCCTCAAAGGTAAAGGACAATTTCTGATTGGATTTTTCCTTAGTCAGGGATGGTGCGCCGATCCTGTAAAAACCCAGACCCAGTGATGCAGAAAACAATGTATTCAGAAAGCTTCGTCTTTCCATGGTATTTTAGTTGTCTTTAATTTGTTATTTCAGAAGCAGGTACCCCATCAGCAAGTGCTTTTTTGAGTTCCTGAAGGTATGTTTCGTACAAGCCTCTCGGGTTTGTTTCATACTTTCTGCAGAGAGAAGCAGCAATTCCAACCACCTCACCATATGTACCTGTATAACGCTGAACCCTTGTCGCAGCATGAGCGACATGTGTTGTACTGATATGTCTTCCAGCCATAAAGAGGTTTGATATGTTCCTTGAGTAAAGGCATCTGTAAGGTACTGAGAATGGCGGTGCTTTCTCTTTATCATAATGAACCGCCACCGCTTTGAATTCCTGTCCGGGAAAGAATTTTGAAATATTCGGGTCAGGTATGTGGATGTCGATTCCCCAGTTTACCTCCACACACATCCATCAGGGTATTCTACCTGTCCGTCAAGGTCCTGCTGTGTAAGGATTATATCCCCAAGCATACGCCGTGATTCCCTTTTGCCCATGATATAGCCAAGTTCAGCGATCTCATAATTTGCAAATTCCTTTTCCGTGCACTCCTGTTTTTCTGAAAGGACCAGTTTCCGAAAATTGCCCTGAGATGGTTATCGCGTATCTCCTCAAAATCGAGTACCATATTTCCGGAGAAGCCGCTTTCCCAGTTCCATGCACTCTGCAAGGCATACTGACAACTCTCCTCAGTGATATTGTAAGCCCACTGACATTCCGGGAAACTGCTTTCAGCCCCGGTATCTTTGCTCCACCAGAATATACTGGAACCCAGCACCTGATTTGATTCACTTTCCGATGCCCTTGATTCTCCTGTCTGCGCTTTTGATTCACTCCCCTCCCTGTAATCAGCCCCTGAAATAAATCCAAGGTTCGCATCACCGGTACAGTCTGCAAACAAAGGGGCTTTTAACTCAACCTCCCTGCTGTTCTCAATATTAACCGCTTTTACTGAAATGATCCGGCTATCAGCAAGCACTGCACTGTTAACATGATAATTAAGAAAGATCGAAATATTTTGCTCAGCCTTAACAAGAGCTAATTTGACACTATCTCCAAATGTTTTACCTGATAAAACCGATTCACTCTTATCAGGTCCCAGTTCGTTTACTATCCTGCCAAGTGCAGGATATTTTCCGGTCTGGGTTTTGCCGCTTCGCCAAACCCTGATTTCCGAGCTGTTATTTCCTCCAAGTACCGGTCTGTTATGTACAAGTGCTACTTTCAATCCCAGCCTTGCCGCGGATACAGAAGCAGAGATGCCTGCGATTCCTCCTCCAACTACAACCAGGTCAAACTGATCATAAACAGGAGGATCATTAAGTATTCCCAGCCACTGTTTACGCATAATTCTTAATTGGCTAAGTGAATCCGGCGGGGAAAAGTTTAAATCTGAAACAAGAAGCAAAGCATCAATTCTGCCGTTAAATCCTGTTAAATCTTCAAGTTCTATTTCTGCCTCCCCTTTAATCAGTGAAACCACTCCACCTTCTTCCCAGTGCCATGAACCTGATCCTTTTCCGAAAACATAAGGTATGTCATGGTCATTGATCCGTATTTTAAATATCCCAGGGGTTTGTGAGTCTGAAAATGGTGCTGTCCAGTTCTTTGTCCTGACAAGGAGCCGGTAATCACCTGAAGAAGGTATTTCAACTGAAGTTCTTGCAGCATCAACTTTTTCTCCAATGCCATGCGCCATCAAATATGGTGAACCCATTACATCAATGAATTGCTGATCGATGACCCATCCGCCTTTGTATTCAAATGATTCTGCTTCAACAAAAATAAATCTCTTTTCATCTTTACAACCATAGAACAGGAAAAGAAGCACAACTGAGAATATTGCATTTACAGTATTTGACAGAGCTTTATTCATTCATATATAATATTGATATTTAATTACTTATCACTCTAACCTTATAGATATTAATTTCCGGGATAACAATTTTCTTTTCCGGATTTATACAATATATATTATGGGTCCACCAGCTTATTTCACCTTTGGTGTAAACAACCTCACCGGTTTGGGAATTGACATTGACAGATTTCACATTTTCAACACCTTCAAGAGGTTTGAAGGGAGTGAAATTCTCCGAAGGAATATCAAAAATCCAGACATTACGATGAGTCGAGATTACAAGTGAATTATCTGTTTCATATGAAAGATTATGGCCGCTGTCATCTGGCAGTTTCCATCTCTTTTCAAGCTTAAGTGCTGGCTTTTCAGTATCCCAGTCTTTCAGTGAGTATGATCTCAGTTCATCATATCCCAAGGCAAAGAGTCGTTTGATATCATCGATCCAAACCACTCCATGTCCTGAATAGAGACTGTCTTTAAAAACAACCTCATCCGCTTCTGAAATATTGAAAAGCTGAATACTATTTCCTCCTTCTGCTGTAGAAAGGGCAACTACTACTCTGTTTCCCGGAAGCAGCTCGGCAGAATGTGCATTTGGAACATGTGCATAAAATAACGGTTTCCTGGTTTGGCGGTCAATAAGGACAACACCTCCGCCAGAAGATGTAATAAGTATTTTGCTGTTATAGTCCACAGGCTTGCATTCATCAGTGGGTACCAGATATTTCTGATATTCTGCAGGCAGATCTGCTGCATCAGATACTTTCCACCTCCAGTTCACTGTGAGATTGACACTGTCTGATTTTGACTTGTCAAAAATCAGTACCTGGTCATCTCCGCAGACGACAATCTCCTGAGGTTTATCTGTACAACCTGCAGCAAGAAGACAAAACAGCAAAGAAGGAATTAATCTGAACCGGATCATAATTAGTTTTTATTTGTCTGAAACTGTTAATAGACTTCTGTGATCATCAGAATAGAGCCCGATTCTATCAAACGGTATCTGAACAAATCCTGATTTAACTGCCGGAGATTCTGCATCAAGCTGGAAATCTGATTTCTCAGGATTATTCTTTACCACAAACAAAGGATCAGAAATTGTAAGGCTTTTTGAAAGCGAGTCTTCTACCTCTGAATCAGGCGACACAATATTATTCTCCATAGTGAGGTATGGCCGTGCCTTTTTTTCTATTGCCATACCCCAGAATCCTGCAGCCTTATCCCATACTCCTCCATAACAGATATTGTTAGATATTATATTTCCCTTCGGAGCTCTGGGTTCATCAGACAGAATGTTTACCAGTGAAGGATACCTTTCACTATAAGGCGGTTTATTGTATGCTATACCAAGGATGGTACCCTTTTCCTCAGCCTCTTTAATCCAGTCAGGGATATGTAGATTTTCCATCCAGCCTAATCCCCTGGCATCAACATGAATAGAGGGGATGCAATCAACAAAAATATTGTTAATCACCCTGTTGTCTCTTCCTCCTCCTATCATCATAGCCCTTGAAACCTTGCTGAAGACATTACCTGTAATATCTGCCGATGCAAAGGCATCATCGAGATAAATACCAACACAGCCTTTTCCTTCAAAACCTGAGATATTCCTTAAATAATTGTATCTGATTACATTGCCGCGCATTGTCCAGTTTCTTCCGGCATATATTGCTCCGGCATCATTCGATTCATAACATACGTCATTCAGGTCATTATACTCAATAATGTTTTCATTGCCTGCAAAGAAGATTGCCATATGAGGAATATGTTCAATCAGGTTATGGCTTATTATGTTGCCTACTCCACTTACTGAAATTCCCGGATAATAAACCCTTTTGAGCCTGGCAATATGATGAATATGGTTATTATCTGCAAAATTACCGGACGGGGTAAGAGTTTTCCTATCGCCCCCTGTTATTTTTATTCCTCCTCCACCTGCCTCAAATATATCACATGATTTTACCCCGTTATTAAATCCTTCATCAATAACAACACCATTATTTCCTGTATTCCTGATTGTACATCCGGCAATTATGCAGTTGTTGCACTTTTCCATCTCAATTGCTGTTCCGGTACAACCTTCCAGAATCAAACCTTCAATTGTAACAAATGTTACATTTTTCATTGAAATAATACTCTCATTAACAGAAACATAAGATTTACTTTCCAGTATCGGCGAAGGAGGATAGAAATAAATTATTCCATCAGATCTGTCTATATAGTACTCCCCGGGCTCATCGATCTCGGAAAGAAGATTAAAACCATAAAACCACTGACCAGTGCGGTAACCATAATTATGGTAAGGGGGTACAAGTTCAATGAGTTTTTTACCGGGATTAATGCTGAGCACTTTATGACGCTGCTCACTCCAGTCCCAGAACCAGTAACCATGTACCCATGCATCTTTTTCGTTTGTCCATTTTGAGATGCGCTCATCGGAATAGAGGAATTTGCCTTTCAGATCGCCCTTCGTTCCTCTGACATCAACCGGATCTTCATTCAGAATACCTTTAATCTTCATAAAGCCTGAGTTGGGATACCTGGATATCCTCATGGGTTTATCATTGAAGAAAAGTTCGGCACCTCCGCCTTCCGGTGATCCGAATTCAGTTAGTCCGGCGGCTTTCAGGTCTGCCTTAAAAACCTTGCCTCTTGCTTCCGGATAAAAGAATTCAAGAGTTCTGTCATCTGTCACCTGTTCCCATTTTGTAACTGTTCGTCCACCACTCAACCTGACATCTGCTCCTTTCCGGGCAGAGTATGAAGTACAAATCTGATCTTCATTTTAATTGTTTTTGAAGGGAATTTTAAGATATATTGTAAATATAATAAATGGTTTTAATTATCGTGAACCGTCGGCTGAAGCCGACGGCAATTAATAACTCTGATCTTTAATTTTTCCTGAATCGAATTCCCACTTACAAAAAAACAGCTCCTGAGTATAATATATTGATAATCAAATCACTTCTCCGGAAATTATCTGCCCGGCTTAAAGTTATGCTTTGAAATAATTAAATTTTTGTCGGTTTAGTCTGGAGAACCTGCTTTTTAATGTAAAAATCTATGCTTATTTAACTCAATTGCCGTCGGCTTCAGCCGACGGCTAAGAGTGTTCTCAAGACATAGGGACTTTAGTCCCTGAATCTCTCTAATTTATACTCCTCAATTAGCCTATCAATCTCATTATCTATTGATTCCTTCCTGTGATGGTTTACCTGATTCCGTATGTATGCCCTCAGTATTTCCAGATGATCCATTCCAATAGAAACAGCATAATAATCATCCTGCCATTCAAATTTATGCATTGTTAGTTTGCTTTTGTTAATCCAGTATGAGCTTTCACCCTTTAGGTTTTGCATTATCTCTGAAATGGTTTGCCTGCCACCTAAAGAAATTAACGAATGTAAATGTTCATGATATCCATTGATATGATCAATATGGATGCCTTTTTGTTTTGCATTCTCAGAAATATGCTTAATAACTGCACTTCTGATATGATCTTCCATATATGGAATTCTCCTCTTTGTAGTCCATACGCAATGAACCCAGATTCTGATATACGACATATTTAGAAAATTACAGCGAGTAATACCTTAAATATAGCAAATTTTTAATTACAAAACAGAAATGCCGGGCTAAAGCCCTATTAAATAACTTGACTGCAAACCGTTGGCTGAAGCCAACGGCAATTGAAAACTCTATTATGGGCAATTGAAAAATCAAATTATGGGCAATTGAAAATCACATTATGGGCAATTGAAAACTCACATTATGGGCAATTTAGAACTCACATTCTGGGCAATTAAAAACTCTATTTATGGAATTGTACTGAATTGAATACTAATCACCAGAGTTCAATTCCTGAAAATAATATATTGAAAATCAAATCACTTATCAGGAAACTTTCTTCCTGCTAAAGTATGCTTTCGCTTAATTAAAGTATCCTGCTTAGTCTGGATAACCTTCAATGTTGATTCTGTTCATATGGAACTCAATTGCTGTCGGCTTCAGCCGACGGCAAGGAGTGTATAAAAAACAAAGCCGGGGACAATATAAAAATCCCCGGCTTAAATTAGTATTTGATTTAATCCAGACTATAACTTATAAGCCTGTCTTGCAATCAGTTTCCATTTTCCCTTTTGCTTCTGCCAGACCAGCATGTTTCCGATCCTGAGATTTCCGGGTGTGCCGTTATTTGTTATTTCGGCAGAAAGGATGTGTCTTACCACAGCAGCATCACCAATGACCTTTATGGTCTGTTCCGCAAGGTCTATCTTTATAAAATCAATTGGCTTACTGACTAAGACTTCTTCAATAAACTCAGTCCTGTTTTGTACTTTACCGCTTGAATGACCGTAAACAAGCTCCTCTGCTGTAATGTCCTGAAGAAGACCTTTATCAGCATCAACAATGCCTTTCATGAGCTTCTCAACAGCTGCAGACACTTCCTTATCCTGACCTGACTGGCAATACGATGATATTGAAACTGCAAACAGTAAAATGATTAAAATAAAAGATTTTTTCATCGAATTTATATTTAAATAATTAATGGTTAAAGCAGTATGTTATTTTTTTGCCTTTGCATCTGCTTCGGCTTTTCTCTTTGCTCTCTCTTCCTTCATTTTATCCATATAATCAAAGAGTTCTTTCCTATCCATCGGAAGATCAGTCTTCGCATTTATCCATTCGACAAAAGCCTTGTTATATTCTTCAGGTGTTACTTCAACAAACGCTTCATTATCATACTTGAATTTTTTTGTAGCTATGCAAAAATGGCTGAATTCATCCTGCAAAGCAGTATATTCACCTGCAATAACACATTCTGCAACAAGATGAGGCGGAATAAAAGTGACTCCGGTTGTTTTTGCAAGAACTACATCCCCCGGCAGAACAGTAACCCTGCCGATACGAATGGGTGCATTAACTGTCGCGCACATCATCTGCTTAATAGCTGAAGGATCAGATCCTCTTATCCAACCGTTGAATCCTTCTATCTCACTCAGACCTTCTACATCCCTTACGGAACCATTGAAGATAATTCCTCTCTTTCCGTTTTTATAAATTGCGTTAGCCAGGTTATCTCCGACCAGAGTCCCATCCTCTATTTTAGCATAACTGTCAGCAACATAAACATCACCATCAGTTAATGCATTGATCGGAGCATAATTTGTAACAGGAGAAGTAAGGTTCTGTTTCTTACCAACAGCCTGAACGTAATTGTCAAAATCTTTCCTGAGAGGCATAAACTGGGCTGTAACTACACGGCCTGTCATTACTTTTTCAGGATGCAGAATCTGCCAGCCATTTTCGTAAATACTGCTGAAATTCTCAAACTGATTCTCATATCCTTTGCGTTCAAGAAAACCCCAGACTTCCTCCATTGAAACCGCTTTCAGTCTCTCAAGGAGGGCATCAGATACCTTTGGTCTACCGTCAGGTGTGCGATCGCCTGTCCATTCAATAGTTAAAGCTTTAATGTCTTCAGCAGACCATTTTACGCTCTGTGAATTCATTATAAGGCTCACTGATATAAAAGCCAGAATTAAGATTGCTTGCTTCTTCATTTTAATATGAATCTTAATTATTAACTCCAAAGTCTGTCATGTGAACTCTTCTGATCCCATTCAGGTGTAGGCAGGAAGTAACCATTTGCCTTTGGACTAAGGTGCTGTTTGATGACTTCCTCATTCAGATCTATTCCAAGACCGGGGGCATCGAGAGGTACATTTGCATATCCCTTTGTAATCATAGGTTGCTTACCTGTCATTTTAACAAGACTTTCCCACCAGGTTAGGTCAACTGAATGGTGCTCAAGAGCAAGAAAATTCTGAGTAGCTGCAGCACAATGAACATTAGCCATAAATGAAACAGGGGTACCGGCCTGATGCATTGCCATTGCCACTCCATGTTCCTCTGCATAGTCGCCAATCCTTTTGGTCTCAAGAAGACCACCTGATGTTGCGAGATCAGGGTGAACAATATCAACTGCCCGTGCATCAATCAGCGGTTTAAATCCACTCAGCAGGTAAATGTCTTCTCCTGTAAGCATCGGGGTCTCAAGTGCATCTGACAGAATTTCCATTGATCAATATATTCCCAGGACACAATATCTTCCATCCATGCCAGTCTGTATTTCTCAAGTGCCTTACCCAGACGAATTCCATTGTTCAGGTCAAAATGTCCGTAATGATCTGTGCAAATTGGTATCTCATAGCCAACATGTCCGCGAACATCTTCAATATTTTTACACATCTCCGCAAGTCCTTTGTCTGTAATCTGCACCTGGGTAAATGGATGCTTGGTATTTCCATAGCCCATATATGACCTCATATCGTACTGGCCTGTTGCTCCGTCCCAGAATTTACCATTCACAACAGTATCCGGAATACCTTTAAGATCGTTAATTGAAAGATCCATTTTAAGCCATGTATATCCCTGGTCTTCTACGCGATACTTAATTCTGGCTATCTGTTCTTCTTCAGATTTACCTTCAGGAGTATCAGCATAAAGTCTCACTTTATCACGGTACCTTCCACCAAGCAACTGCCATGCAGGAACACCATATGCTTTTCCTGTCAGATCCCATAATGCCATTTCAACACCACAGACTCCGCCACCCTGACGTCCATGAAAACCGAATTGTTTGATAATCTTGAATATCATTTCAACATTACATGGATTTAATCCGAGTATACGGCTCTTGAGCATAAGGGCATATCTGGGATCAGCGCCATCACGTACTTCACCAAGACCATAGATGCCCTGGTTAGTATCGATTCTGATTATGGCAGTTCCGCCAAGTACATTTGTAAGAGCAACCCTCATATCAGTGATCTTAAGATCTGATGGAGCTGATGATCTCTGCACATTCTGTGTGGTTTGTGCAATTGTATCCTCAATTGACAAATGCATTAAACCGCCTAAAGCGACACCTCCCAATGCAGCCCTTTTAAGGAAGCTGCGACGATCATTGGATGTGCGGGGATTATTAATCTCCGCCTTGATAGCAGCTGCTTCAGCCTGCTCATTTTTTCTGTTCTCTTCCGAGATCTTCTGAATGATACTTTTCATAGTTATTGATTTTACTGTATATTTCACATCTCTATTAACTTTTACCAGTTCCTCTGTTTGAAATATTCATCAAGCTCTTTCTGCGACATAGGAAGCTTGCCAGGATAATTTTTCAGCCAGTCCATAAAGTCTTTTTTGATCTCATCGGTCCATTCACTGTCAATCTGTCCGGCAAGATATTTTTTCTCCTTCAGACGCTGGTGTCCGAACTGATCCCTTAAAGCCGTAACTTCACCATTAATTACAAGGTCGCCAACAAGGTGAGCAGGTATAAAGATAACCCCGTACTTTTTAGCCAGAACCACATCTCCGGGCATTACAGTTGCGCGCCCTATACGGATAGGAGTGTTGATAGTTGTAAGCATCATCTGCTGGATATATGAAGGGTCTGAACCTTTTATCCATCCGTTGAACCCTTTAATCTCTTCAAGTCCTTCCTGGTCTCTTACTCCGCCATAGAATATTACACCCCGCTGTGATTTTGCATAAATTGAGTTTCCAAGGTTATCACCTATAAGTGTACCATCGAATTATCTTTCCATATGAATCAGCAACGTAAACATCTCCATTCTGAAGGATATCAATCGGCCATGAATTTGTGCCGCCCTTCTGTGCTCTTCCCTCTTTTTTGCCCTGTTCCTTAACATATTTGTCAAGATCTGCTCTTAATGGCACATACTGGGCAGTAACAACTCTACCGGTCATTGTTTCACCTGGTTGCAGGATGATCCACTCACTCTCGAACTGGTTATTATAACCTTTATTCCGAAGGAAACCCCATGCTTCTTCAACAGAAATATTCTTGAGCCGCTCCAGTAAAGCATCAGAGACTTTTGGTCTTCCGTCAGTTAAACGTTCGCCTGTCCAGTCTGATGTCAGTGCTTTGATGTACTCAGGAGACATGCCAACATTTTGCGAATATGTCATCAGTGTACAAATAAAAAACAATGTTAAAAAAATGCCCTTTTTCATAGTTTACGTATTAAGATTTTAAGATAATCACTCTAAATCAGTTAGTTATTTTTGCATTTAAATATAGTAAAACCCGACTTAATTTATTAATAATCATCAATTTTTAACACCCTTAACAGATTTTATAAGAGTATCGGGAACTGAGATAAGCTCAATCCCTCCATTTTTACCAAAGTTTCCGGAATACTGCTTATTAAGAGCATCATTCCAATGTTCATGAACACCAAGGCTCGGAAGAGGTATTCCAGTGTTGTCAGGGTCATAATTTATTCCTTCTGGCCACTTTGCTTTGTCGGCTGCCTGGTGAAGGTAATCATCAACACCATACACTGAAGGGAGAGCTTCATACGAATTATTGGCTGCACTGTGAATAAATGTCCCATTCCATTCATTTCTCAGAAAGTCAAAGCATACTGATTCCAAAGCTACCTGATCCTGTGAAAGGAAAATTGAATTTGACCAGTCATTATTGAATGGCGGCATAAAATATTTCACAGGCACTTTTGTCTCATTCGATCCTCCTCCGAAGAGGCCATCAACGACATACAGCATGGTATTCTGCCCAAGGTACTTGCTTCCCATAATATCAACAAAAACCCTGTACTTCCTGTACCCGTTGTTTGTAGGTTTACCCAAAGAAACAGGTGATATAAGTGAATAGTGCAGATGGAAAGCAGATTGCCTGCCATGAGATCCAAAATGGTTCTTTGCTGTAAGTGATATCCCTGCTCTCCCATGAGGCTTCAGGTTAGCCACATTAATCATATAATCAGCATTTTCAATGATATCATACAGTTTATCACTCTTTGTTTTATCTGAATAGAAAATAAGTTCCTTTTCAGTTGGTTTTATCAGGGTTCTTCCTGAATTTTCAGATGTTTTATCAACATAAACCACATCGGGAAACTCATTGTGCCAGATATCATAATTGTGCCCGAAGATATGACTGATGGGATCTCCTATTGATATATTCTTCTGGTCAACCCCCGCCTCATATACCAACGCGCAGGGTTCAGCACTACATTTGGATATGTTTCGCAAGTACCTTCAAGTCCTTGCTTTGCTCTCTCACTGTCGGTCATTCTTTGGGGAATATAGAATCCGTTTTTTATATCATCAGGCCGTAGTTTACCGTTGGCAGTACCCTGATTTATCTTGATAAATATCTTTTCTCCCTGTGAATAGCCTTTTTCACCTCTTCCTTTCCTGCTGTTAAAATCAGTAAAAAGTTTTTCCCATGACTTTTTAAAGTTTTTAGTTCCTGTAAGTTGTCTGATTCCGTCTGCAAACATCTTCGAAACAACCTTCTGATTAGTATTTTCAGGTGTATGAAGGTAAAAAGCATTAATGGCATTCTCATTTGTTGCAGCAGGATCCCATACCCATACTACTCTCCCGGGATTAATCCCGACACCACTGCCAAATGGCTTGTTGGGACCATCCTCTGTACCTGTTTTGACGACATTCTCATCTTCGGTAAATGCTTTTTCTGAAGGTGTAATTGCCATCACGGCGATCACACTGAAAACCAGCATAAATGCTGATATATACCTGATATTAACCCTTTTTAAATTTGGCCTTCGGGAGATCATTACAGCTCCCCAAACAGATATCAGATAAATAATGAATCCCGACATGAATGGAGCAGAAGCTCTCATGCAGGGATAGCTTGCCCGGGAAGGTTTTGGAATAACTCTGATAAGGAACCATATCGTCGATATTATCCCAAGTGCAAGAAAAACTATTTTCCCTCTTTGTTTTCTTATGTCAAACATATTACTTTTAAAAATCTGCAGCTCCAAAGTCTGTCATGTGACTGTTTCTGGTCCCACTCTGGTGTTGGATCAAACCATTGCTTACTGTTGGCTGGCAGGAACTTTTTACATGCATCCTCGTTAAGCTCTATTCCCAGTCCGGGTGAATCAAGCGGGACATTAGCAAAACCTTTTGTAATCATTGGCTGACTGCCCGTCATTTTAACAATTCCTTCCCAGTTTGGATTATCAACACTATGATGTTCGAGTGACAGGAAGTTCTGTGTTGCAGCTGCACAATGCACGTTTGCCATGAAGCATACAGGCGAACCTGCCATATGCATAGCCATGGCAACGCCATGCTCTTCTGCATAATCACCGATACGCTTTGTCTCAAGAAGCCCTCCTGAGGTACCAAGATCCGGATGTATAATATCAACTGCTCTGGCATCGATAAGAGGTTTAAAACCATCTCTCAGACAATATATGTCTTCCCCGGTAATAATCGGAGTTTCAAGGCGTGTGAGAAAACCTTGTGCTTTCAATATCAAACCATGGAACCATATCTTCGAGCCAGGCCAGTCTGTATTTTTCCATAGCTTTCCAAATCGGATTGAATTGTTTACATCAAAATGGCCAAAATGGTCAGCACATAGAGGCATCTCATATCCTACTGCATTTCTGACCTGATTCAACATAGGCTGACAGTCCTTCAAGGCCTTTTTCGGTTATCTGAACCTGAGTGAAAGGGTGAAGTGTATTCCCATATCCCATGTAGGTTCTCAGATCATATTGTCCTGCAGCGCCATCCCAGAACTTACTGTTAACCAGTGATTCAGGATTTTTGGCAACAACATGGATCCCAAGGTCCATTTTGAGCCAGGTAAATCCCTGATCTTCAACCCTTCTTTCATTGTCTCTGCAAATTTTACAGGATCACCTGCTCCAGGAGTATCGGCATATAATCTTACTTTATCACGATACCTTCCACCAAGAAGCTGCCAGGCAGGTACATTGTAAGCTTTCCCGGTAAGATCCCAGAGGGCCATTTCAACAGCACAGACTCCTCCTCCCTGACGTCCATGATAGCCGAACTGTCGGATTATCTTAAATATCATTTCTACATTACAAGGGTTGAGCCCGAGAATTCTGCTTTTAAGCATTAAAGCATAACGTACATCGGCACCATCTCTTACTTCACCTAGTCCGTAAATTCCCTGGTTTGTATCAATCCTGATAATATGCTTACGCATTACTGTGGCATAGCGCATATCAGTGATCTTCAAATCTGATGGACTGGAAGATCTTTGAACTTTCTGTGTTGTCTGTGCTACAGTATCTTCAATAGAGAGATGCATCATGCCTCCAAGGGCAATACCGCCCAATGCTGCCTTTTTTCAGGAAAATTGCGCCTGTCAGAAGAGGTTGCAGGATTAGCAATTTCAGAATTGATGGAATCTCTTTCAGCTTTTTCATTTTGCCTGTCCTTTAAGGCAATCTGTTTTAGTATATTTTTCATAATGTAATGTTATTTGTACTTCGCTAAAAGTACAAGTTTACTTTTTAATAGCTAGCTTAAATGTGTACAAAAAAATAACCCTCATGCACTTATAACTTTTTTTAACAAATAGCCTTTTGCTTGGATACTAGAATTACTTTAGAAATACAAAATCAATAAAATCATAATTCATCTGCCCGGTCTCAACAGTATGAATCGTAATTGTCTGGATCCCCTTTTTCAGTTCAACCCTGGCTATCTTATCAAGATAGTTCCAGTGATGCCACTGTCTCCATCCGATACTGTCAGCAGCTACAAAGGTCGATGTAATTGCCAGTGGCCCTGTAAGGTCAGCATCATTAACTGATACAGATATTTTTCCATTCTGATTTGAGGTGTACATAATGCCAAGCTCATAGGTTCCGGTATTTTCAACATTTACTGTGTACTTTGTCCACTCTCCTGGATTCGTCCACCCTATGTAGAACTGATCTTTTTCAGGTTCAACAAAATTATACAGGCTGTTATCTATTGCCGGATCTCTGAATTTTGTATAAGATATGTCCACGGCTTCATTTATCCGGAATTCATTCAGATAAGATCCGTCTGCAGGATTTAGCCTGCCGCTGCCTGAATTGATTGAGTCAGAATCATGAAATGCAACTCCTTCTCCTCCAAAATCATAATACTCACATTGCAATTTGCCTGGGATTACCTGAGCCCCCGATTTATAAACGGAATCAGAGTATGGGCTACCCTGGTATTTACTTATGCCTGTATTGGTCCGGCATCCTTCAAATATTAAAACTGCTGAACAAATAATAATAAATGAAGGGATTGAAAAACAGAGTCGGCTGCTCATAATACTAGTTATTTAGGTTTTTTGAAATAAACATTATTCACTTTCCTGACTTCAGGAAATCATCCAGTTCTTTGCGGGGCATCGGCAATTCAGAATCAGGCATATTCTGTAAAAACTTATGAAAATCCTTTGTCATTTCTTCTGTCCATCTGCTGTCAATCATTCCGGTTGTCCATTCTCCGGCCTTGAGACGCTTAATACCATACTCATGACGAAGATTGCCCATTTCAGCACTGAATACTATCTCCTGAACAAGGTAGGCAGGAAGGAAAAGCGTTCCATATGGGCTTGCATAAACAACATCCCCCGGCAAAACAGTAGTCTGACCTATTCTTATCGGAGCATTTATAGATGTACACATCATTTCAGAAATAGATGAAGGATGATCTCCCAGTATCCAGCCATTAAAACCTTCAACATGCATTATTGCCTGGATATTTCTGACAGAACCCCAGAAAACTACGCCCCTTTTTGATTTATCATAGATCGAACTGGCTAATCTGTCACCTATCAATGTTCCATCTTCTATCTTTCCAAATCCGTCAGCAACATATACATCTCCTTCTTTGAGCATATCTATTGGCCATACATTAGTCTGTGCAAGCTTACTATGACCTTCTGCCAGACCCACTTTCATTATAACTGCTTCAAAATCCGGTCTTTTAGGCATATATTGGGCAGTCACAACGCGTCCAGTCATAATTGTGTTTTTATCAGTATGGATCATCATCCAGTTGCCCTGATACTGATTATTGAATTTATGCCCTTTTAAAGCACCCCAGGTATGAGTTAATACAACTTTTTTCAGTCTTTCAAGCAACTGGTCTGAAACATAAGGTCTTCCGTCAGGCAGACGTTCTCCTGTCCATATAAGATTTTTCTTCATCACTTCATCATTCAGTTCCACACCAAGTCCGGGACCTTCCGGAACAGTGTATTCACCATTTACGATAACCTGCTTCCCCATACCAGTAACGAGATCACTCCACCATTCTGTATCAACAGAGTGATTCTCCATGCTGATGAAGTCATCAACCAGGCATGCGCAGTGAAGACTTGCCGCACATCCGACAGGTGATCCTGCCATATGGAACATAACCGGAATACCATGCATATTGGCATAATCAGCAATCTTCTTGGTCTCAAGTATACCACCCGAAGTCTCCAGATCAGGATGAATAATATCGACTGCATGATTCTCAATCCATGGCCTGAATGCCTCAAAACCAAAAAGGTCCTCCCCATTTAATGTAGGTGTAGGTGAACCATCAGTTATCATCTTGTTTAGCATAACTGAGTTGGTCCTGTCCCAATTGATCACATCTTCGATAAATGCCAGACTGTATTTCTCCATTGCTTTTCCAAGGCGGATTCCATCATCAACGGTCAGATAACCAAAATGATCCGCACCTAAAACTTTATCATATCCGATCACATCTCTCACAGCGGAAACATATTCTCCCCAGTAAGCAAGTCCTTTCTCGGTAGGAGACTGACCTGCGAGCGCACCTGGCTTATTCTGGATCAGTCTTTTGACAAGATCCATTTTATAATGTTTGAATCCAAGATCAACTCTTTTTTTCATTTTTGATTTGTACACCTCCTGATCAGTTTCAGACGGGGTATCGCAATATGCATTAAGCTTGCTTCTCCTTTTTGAGCCATATAATCTGTAGCATGGAATACCAAGGACTTTTCCTGCTATATCATTTAATGCCATATCAATGGCACTGTATCCGCCACCGTTGCGGCTCTGCCCAGCCATAGGTTTAATCCTTCTCAGGATGCCTTCAATATTAAGGGGATCCTGGCCGACAAGGAATGATTTGAGAATCAATGCCTGGCTAAGACGTGCACTGTCGCGCACCTCTCCAAGCCCATATACATCCTGGTTTGTATATATTTTTATGATGGGATAGTTTTCACCACCACATCGTACCGTACATCCACGGATATCAGTTATTTTGAGGTCAGTTGGCCTTGATGGAGTCTTGGAAGGATCTATTGCCAGTCCTGAAAGTGCCATGCCTCCTGCGAGACCGGCTGAAGTCTTAAAAAAATTACGTCTTTCCATATTACTACCTGATTTTTTGTTTTGATGACTAATAGGATTAATAAGTTATTCGGAAGAAATTTAATTAATGAGTAATAATCTGCATTTTACATGGTTTAATAAATCATATACTTACACTTTTGGTAACTGCCATGGTGCCCTGTACTCAGGGATCAGATACTTATTGGCATCTGCATCATTTGTAAATGAAGTACCATCCCAAACCAGTTTCCTGCCTGTGCGGTATGCAATATTTCCAAGAGCTGAAAATTTAGCAATATGGGCACCTATCTCAATGCTGGCATTTGTATTTGGATTGCGTTTTGCAATACAATCCAGATGATTTTTCACATGATTCTTCAGTCCCCGGCCATCACCATTCTTCAAAGGAACTGCTTCCATCCTTTTGGTTCCGTTTACAACCTCGGGAATAACTTCCCATCCGCCACGGTCAACAACCAGAGTACCGTTCTCACCGACAAATCCCAGAACGGCATTTCGTCCGTAGGCTCCATCGTTTATGCCAATTGCATGATCCCACATCACATTAAAACCATCAAATTCATAGATTGTCTGCAGGCTGTCAGGTGTTTCGCAGGCATCATCTGGATAACCATACTTGCCGCCCATAGCCATTATTGATTTCGGAGCTGTAACATCCATTCCATAAAGTGCATAATCAAGAAGGTGAACCCCCCAGTCGGTCATTAGTCCTCCGGCATAATCCCAAAACCACCTGAATGTAAAATGATAACGGTTCCTGTTGAATGGACGTAATGGAGCCGGTCCCAGCCACATATCATAATTAACACCTGCTGGTACCGGTTCATCAGCCACCACAGGAATAGAAGTATTCCAGCCCTGGTATGAATAAACCCTTACAAGCCTGATTTTGCCCAGTTTACCGGATCTCAGAAAATTAACTGCATCAAGCCAGTGTAGATCACTTCGCTGCCATTGACCAACCTGTACCACACTCTTATTCTTTTTTGCGGCTTTTACCATCAGGTTGCATTCTTCAATAGTCCTCCCGATAGGCTTTTCGCAGTATACATCTTTTCCAGCCTCACAAGCGGCAACCATCTGCAGACAATGCCAATGATCCGGTGTCCCAACAATGACCAGGTTTATATCCTTATTATCAATAACCTCTCTCCAGTCCTTATAAAGACTGGCAGGTTTTTTCCCCCTTATCTTTTCTACGTCAGCGGCTCTCTTATTAAGAACGCCCTCATCAATATCGCATAAGGCCAGGCATTCTACCTGCGGGTGTTCCAGAAATGCACTGAGATCGGCAAAGCCCATCCCGTTGCATCCGATTAATCCTATGTTTATCCTGTCAGAGGGAGCACAACCTGCCAGTGCTGAAGAAAATGTTGGTACAAGTCCTATAGCAGCTGTTGTAATTGCAGTGTTTTTTAAAAATTTACGCCTTGAAGTCATTGTGAATTGGTTTATGGTTATTAATATTTCGTTTAGCTGATTCTATAAAGTCAGCCAATCATCTTTTATAATTGAAGAGTAACTTTTTTTATTGTTTTTGAAGATACAATAACTTTCCCGTCTGCAAGCACAAAAAAACCTTTCCCCCTCTTGTATCTTTTTCCTGTTTTGTCGTAAAACACTGTAAGTATTTTCCCGTGATACAAAATATTATCAAGACAGAAATAATCCCAGGTATCTGCAGGTAATAAAGGATTAATTATTAAAGAGTTCCCGGACTGGGGACGAATACCAATCAATCCGGTAATTACAAGATCGCAGAATGTGGAATGATTATAATCCTTTCCCCTCTCCACACCGCCCTTTTCATCTGACCAGGAGCCATTATTCCAATTTCTGAGCCTGGTACGCGAAATCCAGTCACCTGTGAAGGGATTAAGATTTTCATCAATCCATGGTACATTCCGTCCGTCCTCCAGTTTTAACTGATGACTTCCGGCATAGTTTTTCAGCAACTTAAAATAGTCACTCCCTGTAACCTCGGTCTGATTGTATTCGTTGAGAAGATTTGCCATAGCCGTCAATGTAACAGAAGTAGCGTAAGGCCAGCTGGGTCCGTTCCACTGACACTCATGTCCTTCATACATAATCCTGAATCCGGGAGAGTTTTGCTCTGTCGTTGTAGGACCATAGTTGGCGCAGAAGTGCTCAGGGCTCATCAGGTATTTCCAGGCTACTGAAAACGCCGGATCAGGAAGACTGAAATACCAGGGGGTATACCCATGCAACTCCCTTGTATCACAAAGCCCTGAACCCGGTTCACGATGCAGAACTTTGAAAAAATTGGCACTACTGTCCCATAGCTTATTCTGAACCAGGTTTTTTTAATGCAATGGCCTTCTTATGATAGGTTGCGGCGATTTCCTCTTTTCCCGGTCCCGTTGCAATAGCCGCAATTGCATTTGCTTCGCCATACATGTATGAATTTATTGTAGCCCTGTAACCGCTTCCGCAAACTGAAACTTCCATACCGTCATTGCCATCAACCTGCCAGAACAATCCGTTTTTATCCTGTTTTTCACCTTCCCACGCTTCAAAATTACTGACCAGATCGGGTAATAACTCTTTACATAAAGAGTCGGACCCGCTTACAAGTGAGTAATTATAGATTGCGTTCGCAGGCCAGAAGCTGTAAGTACGAAGACTTCCTCCGCCTCTGAACCAGAATATTGCGTAATCGTTCAGGAATTTCCTTTCATGAAGCCATCGTCCTTCATAAAAATGCAGGGCTGCAGGACAGCTTATTGTATTGTATTTACCTGACCATGGTACTTTAGGAAGAAATTCAGTGATCACAAATCCATCAGGCGTCAGTTTGATGTGTTTCCGGTAGGTCCACCACCTGAAATAATATGTCCGTTCGATGGTTTTGTCAGGTATATCCAGCAGGGGGATATTCGCGGACAGGAAGTCCCAGCACTGTTCATTGGGGATAAATCCTTTGTACAGTTCATTATCATTAACATTAAATGTATCAATGTAATGCCTGTAATTATCAGAATTCAGAATAAGACTCTGAGAAAATACCTTGCCTTGAAAAAAAGCTGTAATGCATAATCCGGAAACAAATACAAGGCCTTTTTTCATCTAGATATTTTATTAAAACCCGGGATTATCAGTCTCCTTTATTGCAATTCCAATCTGTTCACTGTCATTCCTGCGGCCATTATAATAAAGCAGCCATCGGTTCTGATCCTGTATTGCATATGGCTTATATACAGCGCTTGAATCCCATCCCATACCGGGTTTGATTATCGGATTATTCCTGTACCGCTCCCATCCGCTTATACCATTCTTTGATCTGGCAACACCAATCTGGGCATAATCAACATTCATAAATCCGATATAAAACATCAGGTATTCATCATTCCGTTTAATTACCTGACAGGCAGTCACCTTTGCCTGCTCCCATTTATTGGTTTTATCTGAGGAAAAAACAGGGTTCTGTGGATACTTCTCCCAGTTTAGACCATCAGTGCTTGTGGCATAACCGATAGCATCAGGTTCATATTGTTCACCTCCCGAATACCACATTTTATAAATGCCTTCATCTTCATCCCATATAACATGCGGACACATCACAGCAACCTTTTCCCATTCTTTATCAGGAGAGAGGACAGGCTTGTCACTCATTCTGATCCAGGTTTTACCATCAGTGCTTGTAGCATAACCTATCCATGAATGACCGATCCCTTTAACCTCTGCCTGACCGGTATACCACATATGATATTTATTATCCTTCTCCAAAACTACAGCCCTGTTTACGTTGCTTTCCCATCCGCTGCTGTCATTTGAACTCAGGCAGATAACAGGATCGGACCATTTCAGTCCATCGCTACTTTCGGAGATTGCTATGCTCTTCTGTGGCCTCCATGAACAGTACATCCTGAAAATTCCGGCTTCGGTCTTAAGAACACTAACATCGAAAATAGTTCCGAAGGTTCCTCCAAGTACAGGATTACCTTCAAACTTTTTCCATCCACCGGTTGTTTCTGCATCATTTTCGACTCTGCATGAGTAAGAAATGAGTAATATGAATGATGCAAAAAGCAGCCTGTTACCTATTCTGATTTTCGTTCTCAAGTTGCAGGTTCTATTTTACAGAAAATCTGTATATGGTGGTTGATTTATATGTTTTTCCGGGTTCCGCTATAGTGGAGGGAAAATCCGGTCTATTCGGGCTGTCAGGATAATGTCCTGACTCCAGACACATACCTGAACGGAAATTAAAGACCTTTCCGCCATGACCTTTCTGGGTACCATTAAGGAAGTTCCCGGTATAAAGCTGCATCCCCGGCTGATCGGTGATAACCTCAAGCATACGGCCGCCTGCCGGTTCATATACAGTAACATCAACCTCTTCCCTGTTATCAAGTATGTAATTATGGTCATATCCCTTTCCCAGTATCAGCTGGTCATAGTTTTCACCAATCCTTTCACCTATTGTATGAGGTGTTGTGAAATCAAAAGGTGTTCCGGCAACAGGTCGGATCTCTCCTGTCGGAATCATTACCGAATCAACAGGGGTAAATGCAGACCCCTTCAATGTAAGTACATGATCAAGGACATCACCATTGCCTGCACCATGAAGATTGAAATAGGAATGATTCGTTACATTGACAATTGTTTTCCTGTCAGCAGACCAGGTATAGTCCATAACAACTTCGTTGGCGGCTGTCCATGTGTAGACTACCTCAATCTTAACATTCCCCGGAAAACCCTGCTCCATATCAGTGCTTAGGTATGAAAATTTCACCCCGGGATTTTCTCCTACTTTCAGTATTTCAGCATCCCACACTACACTGTGCCATCCTATCGGACCACCATGAAGTGTATTTGGCCCGTTATTAAGCGGACAGGTGTATTCAGTTCCATCAATTTTAAATTTACCTCCGGCAATCCTGTTGGCGTAACGTCCAACAACAGAACCAAATGACATATCACCCTTTAACGTCTCCTCAAAAGTATCATAACCAAAAGTTATATTATCCATCTTCCCGTTTCTGTCAGGCACCTCAATCCATATGAGCTTTGCTCCGAAATTTGTAAGCCTGATCACATTGCCGGCCTTGTTCTTAATTGTAAAGAGATAAACCTCTTTTCCGTTGTGAGTCCCGAAATTTTCCTTTTTTACCATTTTGCTGATTTTTTCTGACTTATTACAAGATGTTACTATTGCTGCCAGCAGCAACACTGATAATAACCTGTTTAGTTTCATATTTTGCTTTTATTGTTTGATTCACTGCCAATTTCTGATAATACTTTTTATTTCTTCTCAAGAAGCTGGTCGGCTGCAAGTACAAGAAACATAAAGTTTGAGGAGCCTCCTCCCATAACATACTCCTGCTGCTGCCACAGGTATGGCCAGTCAAGAAGTTCAGGGTAATCAGGACGAATCAGAGCAGTACCGGATGCAACACCACCCGGGATGTATGATTCATCAGCCCTGTTAACACCATATGCTATTGTGGCGGACCTCACTCCGACTCCTGAAGCAAATGAAGAGGTATTATCCCCGGGATGGACACCAAGAATGAAGTTAAGGGCATTATAAATCGGTGCTGATGAGAAAATATCCGGAAATGCTTTATATAAATAGTACTGCCTAACACCAAAGCTCTGAATATCCCAGCCCGCACCCCATATTCTTGGACGATAAGGAACTCCGAAAGGAGTCTCTGCAGATTGCTTTGTAATCTCCTCCGAAAGAGTTTTGCAGCCTGATTTGCCGCTACGGTAAATCCCTGATCGTTTATTTTCGGAATACTCCTTGAGATCAGCCATCCAACATTAGCAAAACCTTTTACAAAAGCATCTTTATTGTCTATAAGATATTTTCTGTATATCTCCTCACCGGTAGTCAGGAAGAGTTCACTGGCTGCATGAAGTTTTGCACCCTGAACTCTGTTTTCTATCTGATAATCTGCAGAATAGATTTTCTTTGCAATATCCAGACACTCTTTGGAAAGATTATCATTATAACCTTTAAGTACTCTGGATATAGCTGCAAGATGTGCAGCTGTGGTCAGTTCCCTTGACGGATTATTCTCTGTAAAGACCCAGCGGTCATCCATCAATGGTGAATGTGTGGCTGTAAGCTCATTCCTGTTAAGGTTAAAATCCCATATATGTCCGTCAGTCATTGTAGAGCCATCACCCAGGAGCACATACTGGCGAACATCTGCTTCAATAATTCCCCTGTAAAGACGGCCAAGGTTCTTATAACCCGCAACAACTGTAAGTGCTCCGTGCTCAATCTGCTGAAGTATATCTGCTTTTCCGTCAGGCTGATGAATCTCAACAACTTTTGTCCTCTGATCTATGGAGGTCTCATCATATTCGATTTTAAAAGCCTCATGAGCCATTGTAAGAATATAGGCTTCACCGCTCTGTGACTCCACCCTGAGATCATAATCACCCGCGTCATGCCAGCCACCAACATTTAGTCCGGGCACATGCTCACCCGGATTGAAAGATGTAAGAGTAGATTCACCCTGGATATACCCGTCAAAATGGTTATGGTTCAGAGGTGCCATGAGTGCATCATCCATATGGCATAATCCATGCCATACCCTGTATTTCTCATTTATCCTCATATGACACATCTGCACAGGAAGGAAGAATTCAATTACAGGTTGCCATACATCCCTTTTGTAAACATCCGCTGCAATACGGAATGGCTGGGACTGCTGATTGCCATACTTCACATAGTACATTCCCTCCTGTTTTACCTGTGTAAAATTGAATTTCAGGTAATTGTATCTCAGAAAAGTACCCCATGATTCGGGCTTACCATTAAGGATCTCAGCATCATTTCCGTCATCATCTATCCTGTACAGAGCAGGGGTTTCATTCTTTGTATCAGCTTTATCAAGCTCAATTATTGCAACTTTGTCCTGCTCCGGCCTATATCCGACCTGTGAAACATGGACAACCGGTGCACTCTTCCATCCGGGAACAGAGTTTGGGGTTATCACCCATTCAACGGCATTTTTTACAGCACCGTCCGCGACAAGCGATCTTACTACAAACCAGCCGTTATTGTGAACATATCTCCCGTCTAGCAACTGCAGATCACCAGTCTTTGACTCAACTGACATCCTCATATATTTATCCTCCGGAGCAACCACAAGTTTCTTCCCCTTTGCAAAGGGCTGATTTGCAACTATAGCACCTTTTGCTTCCTTCATTGCAGGTCCGTTAGCCTGCCTGGGGAATATACCCGATTTCCCGCCAAGGCTCCATGTCTTTCCAAAAAGCCATCCCGGAAACAGTTCCATATTAAATCCAACTTTACCGAGAAACTCCTTTGGAACGGCCTTTTCGAGATCAACTGTAACAACAATTGACTGGCCCTGTGCTTTCACATTAACTGTATAATTTAAGTTCAGATCGGGGTAATCAATAGGATTGAATCCCTTCCTGTTTATCTTTTCATCAGGATAGGCGAGGGTTACAGTTATTGTATTACCTGCTGCATCAACTTTCCGGTCAATCTGTTTCGGTATAAACTGCCATTGTCCCGGTGTTTCATCAAGTCATAAATCGCCGTTTGTTGCCAGCCTTTTACCGTGCATAATTACGGCAACTCCACCCTGATGTCCTTCGGGGTAAATATCCTGGAAGGCCATAACATTTACTCCGCCGCGTTCAAAGTATTCAGCTTTATTTAGTACAAATGATTGCTGGGAGAAGATGCTCCCGGCAATCAGAATCATTGATAGGGTTATTAGAGTCTTTTTCATAATTAGTAGTTATCTTTTAATATCCCCGGACTGAAGTCCGGGGTTAGTTCATTCTATTATCCATTCATACAGGCCGCTTGAGTAGTTCCTGGGGAGCAGTACCTTCAGCTTAACTGAAGAAGTTACAACAGGCTGGAACATAAGAGAATCAAGTCCATCCTTTGTTATTTTGTATTTATTGTATCCTTTAACAGATTCCCAGATATTTCCATTCAGATACAGGACTTCCCATTCTGCAGGAATTCTGCATCCGCCTTCAGGGCCATCATCAAACCAGTAAACCTTTGTTTTCGAAATTCTTACAGGCTGGTCAAAATCATATTCAATCCAATGCCATTTGTTTGTCTCAGGCCACCAGTTATAATCTGACGGTGATCTGTCACCAGGATATAATGGAATGATCTGATCTCTTACGGCCTGAATTGTATTTCCGGCCTTGCTAGTTCTTATTGTACTTGTAAATGCCAGTGTCGGAGCAGGCAAAGGCCGTGTGACACTTTCGGAAACAGGCAGCCAGACCATCATCTGACCGGGTCCACGATTATTCCAAAGAAAGTATGGTATCATCAAAAGTTTTTCTTCTTTCAGCCTGTCAACCCCTCCTCTGAGGTTACGTTTTGTCTGATATCCTGTAGACTTGAGTACATAAGTACCTTTAAGCAATGCAGTATCATACTCCGGAGTAAATGTTGCAAACTCATCAACCATCATATTCAGTATCTTACCTGTATTATTATCAGGCCATTCGGCACAAAAGATTACAGGGCCACGCTGCAGTGCAACCTTGTTTGCATCAGCCCATACTCTCTGATCGGCAATTATTTTACGAACCGGCATCGGAAACTCAAACTCAACTTTGTCGGCAGGTTCCCATTTTCTGGAAATAATTGCATAGCCATCAGATATTGTAACTTCTGCCTTCACTCCGTTCACTGTAAAAGAAATCTGCTGATCAATCTTATCGGTGAAACGGTACAGATTACCCGGAATGGCCTCATTTACAGCCCAACCGGGTATCCGGATTTTCAGATTGAATTTGTTTGCCTTTTCAGGATTAACTGTCAGAGTTACCTTTCCATCCCATGGAAATCCGGCTTTCTGCTGTATACTGACCTTTCCTTTCTCAAGAGTAAGATCGGATTCATTTGAAATAAACAGGTTTACAAACAGGTCGTTACCGGACACAGCATAAATATATCCGGGTATTGCCGGCACAAACCGTGCGATGTTCGATGGACAGCATGCACAGCCGAACCATGCGCTCCTGTTGTGCTGACCATCCGATTCAAGCGGATTTGGATAGAAAAACCTGTCTGCAGACAATGAGACTCCTGAAAGCATTGAATTATAAAGAGTCTTTTCAAGAATATCAATATACTTTGATTCGCCATGCAGAAGGAAAAGTCTGTGATTAAAAAAGATGTCGCCAATTGAAGCGCAGGTTTCGCAATAAGCAGACATGTTAGGCAAAACATATGGTTTATCAAATCCTTCATTTCCTCCTGCCTGACCTATTCCTCCTGTCAGGTACATTTTCCTGTATACAATATCTTCCCATATCCTTGTTATTGCTGCGAGATAAGCTGTATCATTTTCAATAGCTGCAATATCAGCCATCCCGGAATACATATATGTAGCTCGTACAGAATGACCCACAGCTTCTGTCTGGTCTACAACTTTTCTGTTAGCCTGACAGTACTGCTCCCCGTTTGGCCCCCTGACATCCAGAAAAAACCTGGCCATATCAAGATACTTTTTATCGCCGGTTGCCCGGTAAAGCTTGACAAGTCCCATTTCAATAACCTGATGCCCGGGATATACCTTCAGTTTATCCCAGCCAATATCCTTAATCACAAGATCTGCTGACTTTAATGCAATATCGAGAAGTGATTTCTTCCCTGTTGCCTGGTAATGAGCAGTTGCTGCCTCATAAAGATGGCCCAGATTATAGAGTTCGTGACTTAGAACTGAATCCTTTAACCATCTCTTTTCATCAGCCCATTCATGAAGTCCTTTTCCTTCATGCATTTCTGCAATTGTTCTGTTTGTATACAAATAGCCGTCATCTTCCTGCGCAAGGCCGATCTTATAAATCAATGCATCAAGGTATGCTTCAAGTTTTGAATCTGGTAATGTCTGAAGAGAATAGCTTGCTCCCTCAATTATTTTGAATACATCGGAATCATCAAAAGGGTAAATAGTCTGGAATTTCCCTGTATCAATCCCTCCGGCGATTTCAAAGTTCCTTATCCTGCCTGTTGTCTCACAATAATGAAAAGCAATAGGGATTGTGACATCAGCATTCTTTTTGATGCGGGGTGCCCAGAAATCATCAGTAAGCTTTACTGAGGTAAAGGGGACAGGCTGAATCGGATAGTCTCCGCCTTTTATCTCCTTTTTTGCACATCCCTGTGTTATCAAAAAGACTATGGCAACAATTATTGACAACCTGGCTACTTTGATCATAACAAAAACATTTACTATTTCAGACTAAAATACCACCATCCCTGTAACCTGGTCTGGCCCATGATAATGCATGGGGCCCGGCATATGATGCGAGACGGGTTTCAATCTCAATCCTGTCGAGAGATGCCTCAGTCTTCTTACCATATTTTAGAGCAATTTTTATATTCTCCTCAAGAGTTTTCATACCTGTATGACCAACCATAGCTGCAGCCACATGACCCTCTGTCCATACGTATTCAAACAGTTCAGGTGGTTTGGCATCTTTACCTACTATATCCCTCAATACTTTGATAGCAATCACACCCACATTTTTTTCCTGTGCAACAGGAACCGCAATAGAGGCGTAGCTGCGATACTTAGTGGGGTTTATTGCAAGCATGGCAATATCAAAATCGAGGTTCATAAGAATATCCTTTGACCGCTCTGCGCTATCCATGCTTGAGAAACCGATAAACCTGGTTATTCCTTGCCTCTTCAGGTCAGCTATTTCTTTATAAACACCTTTTTCCAGATCTGAAACAGTGTCTTTATCGCTGACAGCATGTATAAGGAGTCCGTCGAGGTAATCTGTCTTCATATTTTTAAGACTTGTCTCAACCATCTTTTTGACACCTGCTGCATCCCTGTTGTCTATTTTTGTAATAATGTGGATGTTTTTTCTGTATGGAGCCAGAACTGCACCGAAACGCTCCTCGCTTCCCAGCGATTTCTTAACATCTCCATTCTTGAAGTAGTTTGCAACAGTATATTCCGGAGCTGTGTCGAACAGGTTTATGCCGCTGTCGATAGCTTTCTGAAGAATCGGTTCCCATTCTCCGTCAGGGTTTTTAAGAAACATCGATCCTCCTCCGAATGACAGAATTGAGACAGACAGTCCTGTCTTACCCAATATTCTTCTCGGAATCCCGCCCGGTTTCTCAAACGAGCCAAATGCTTCTGTACCAATCAGTGATGTAGCAGAAATAACAGCTGCTCCTTTAACTGATGCGGAAATAAATTCGCGCCTTGAATAACTCTTTCTGTTTTTCATGTCTTTTAAATATTTTTTACTTCACAATCTTTTAATTCTATTTTGCAATAACCTGAACTCCTCTAAGAATATCACCTTCTGTCTTTTTGGGATATTTACCGGGTACATACTTCACAACAAGGTCCGTAATGCTTTTTTTACCTGTAATTTCCAGTTCGGCTGAATATAACTCGTTGTATTCATCAGCAAGATGTACCTCAAGAAAGACAAGATACTTACCCACAGGGATCAGGTCTGCCGGACACTGCAATTTAAGCTCTACATCACCCACTGACGGAGTTGCAGCAGTAACAGCATCAAACTCCTCCTGAGTAACCTCGTTCCACTTAGACTTTGAAGACCATTCAGAACATATTTCGGGCAGATTATAACCACCATAGGAGAGATACTCGCTGAGAAATAATGTCTTTACATAACTGCTGTCCGGTGTCTCGAGCCATATTGCCATTTGATTTGACGGAACAAAACTCTGTATATCCTGCAGATGGAACCTGAACTCAAACTTACGGTTCTTTCCACCTGAAAAACCTGTTAGTAATATTATTAAAGCAATTAGTGTTAATTTATTAACAATACTTTTTACCTTTTCCATTTTAGTCATTATAAACTCTTTTCTGTAAAAGACCCCAATGATTTATACTTTTTGAACAGCAGGTCATATTTTGCTGCACGTGCCGCATCGGGTTTGTATTCCTTCTCATAACCTCCTCCCATTGCCTTCTGGGCAGAAGGAATATCCTTATGAATTCCGGCAACTACCGATGCAGACATGGCAGCTCCCAGGGCACAAGTCTGATCCGAAGCTGCAACCCTTATCGGCATGTTCAGAACATCTGCAACTATCTGCATAACAAACGGATTCTTCTTAGCCACCCCTCCGATTGCGATGACCCCATCTATACGGATTCCTTCTTTAATAAATCTCTCATTGATCATTCTTGATCCAAAAGCGGTGGCTTCAACGAGTGATTTGAAGATTCTGGGGGCATCAGACCCTAGAGTTAGTCCAGTTATAGCTCCTTTAAGAGACTGATTGGCATCAGGAGTTCTTCTGCCGTTCATCCAGTCAAGGGCAACAATTGCCGTTTCCTCAACAGGAAGAGGTTCAGCCTGACGGCTTAGCTCCGAAATTATTTTTTCAGAAGTTTCATCTTTAATTTTATCTATTGTACCCTGATCAAGCCATTTCATTGAAGCGATGATATCAGTCACGGGCCACATAAGCAATTTGCTGAACCAGGCGTAAATATCTCCGAAAGCTGATTGGCCTGCCTCCAGTCCTATCATGCCCGGAACAATTGATCCGTCAACCTGGCCGCATATTCCGGCAACGAGCTTATTGCCTACTTCTGAATGCGGTGCAATTATCATATCGCATGTTGAAGTACCCATTACCTTGATGAGCTGGTAAGGCTTTATTTCACCGCCGATTGCACCAATATGGGCATCAAACGATCCGGCTCCGACTTTCACTTCAGTAGAAAGTCCAAGCCTTTCAGCCCATTCAGCAGAAAGATTGCCTGCAACAACATCGCATGTCCATGTTTGTCTGTACAAACGGTCGCGTAAACCATCCAGAAGCGGATCGAGCCTTGTAAGGAACTGCTGATCCGGAAGTCCGCTGAAATCCTCGTACCACATAACCTTATAACCGGCAGCACATCTGCTTCTTTTAAGTTCAAGAGGATTGGTATTCCCGGTCAGTAATGCTGGAATCCAGTCACAGTGCTCAACCCACGACCAGGCGCTCTTTCTTACATCGCTGTTGTTCCTGAGAACATGAAGGATCTTTGCCCAGAACCACTCTGATGAGTAAATTCCGCCTTCATATTTGGTAAAATCTGTTCCTCCCCATGAACGTGCCAGTTCATTAATTTCCTGTGCCTCCTTTACAGCTGTATGATCTTTCCAGAGTATAAACATAGCATCAGGATTGCATTCAAAACCCTGTTTCAGAGAGAGTGGAGTTCCCTCTTTATCAACAGCAACAGGAGTTGAACCGGTGGTATCAACCGAAATACCGGCAATATTCACTACAATTTCGGGAGATAATCCGGCAATTGCTCCCTTAACAGATTGTTCCAACCCCTCTATATAATCTGCAGGATGCTGCCTGAAAAGGTTTAAGGATGGATCACAAAATAAACCCTGCTTCCACCGGGGATATTCAACAACGGAGGTGCCAATGATTTTACCGTTCTCTGTATCAACTACTACTGAGCGTACTGAGTCTGTCCCATAGTCAATACCAATTACATATTTTTTCGCCATATTCAGTTATTCATTTTTTAGATTGACCATAATAAGCATCTTTCCCGTGCTTCCTGCTATAATGTTTATCAAGAAGTGCCGCTGATACCGGTTTACTGTTTCCAAGAAGTGTAGTATAAAAAGCCATCCGGGCAATCTCCTCCAGAGCCACAGCATTATATACTGCTGCAGCAACATTATTTCCCCAGGAGAAAGGTCCGTGATTTAAAACCAGTACAGAAGGCACGGTAAGCGGATCGAGTTTCCCCATAGCCTCCACAATTACCTTTCCGGTATTAGCCTCATAATCCTTTTTAATCTCAGATGCTTTAAGCTCTCTTGTACATGGCACTTCTCCAAAAAAATGATCGGCATGGGTTGTACCAAAAGGAGGTATTGCTTTCCCGGCCTGAGCCCATGAGGCAGCATACGCCGAGTGAGTATGGACCACCCCTCCGATATTACTCCAGTTATTGTATAAAAACAGATGTGTTGGTGCATCTGTGGAAGGCTTGAATTTACCTTCTGCTATTCTTCCGTCAGGATATAACACAACCATATCGGCCGGTTTCATTGTTACATAGTTGACTCCTGAAGGTTTGATGACTATCATTCCAGATTCCGGATCGCGTCCGCTGGCATTTCCCCAGGTATGGATAACAAGGCTTTCCCTTACAAGATCGAGATTGGCCTCGAATACTTCTTCCTTTAATTTTTCGAGCATAATATGATTCTATTTTTTTAACTCACATCCAGGTTAAAACTGAAACCATTCCTGTCTAACTTAAGATATCGTTCCTCATTGAACATATAGTACCAGGCGCCTTTTTTTGAGGTCTCCTTCTCTTTCTCCTCCAGTTTCTCAAGGATGCCCATTGAGAGTATTTTTTTTCTGAAATTTCTCTTATCAATCCTCTTCTGATATATTGCCTCATAAAGCTCCTGAAGCTGTACAAGAGTGAATTTTTCAGGAAGCAGTTCAAATCCCACAGGTTTAACCTTTACAAGGTTCTGAAGGTCGGCAAGAGCTTTTTTCACCATCCGGGGATGATCGAAAATAAGTTTTGGAAGATCATCAACTGACCTCCAGTGTGCTCCGTTATCCTTTACAAGTTCATAGTCTATCGCACTAATTCCGGTCAGGGCATAATAAGCAGTCGAGATTACCCTTGCCCCCGGATCTCTGTCTGTATCTCCATATGTAAGTGATTGAGTCATATAGACATTACTGATTCCGGTAAGTTTTCTAAGTATTCTGCTCGCTGCTTCATCCAGGCTCTCTTTCTCCTTTACAAATCCACCAGCAAGTGACCACGATCCTTTAGCCGGTTCGAAACTTCTTTTAACCAGGAGCAGCTTAAGTATCTTTTTCTGAATGTCATACCCGAAAATAATGCAGTCGACTGCAACAAGGTACTTTGGATATTTCGAATAATTCTTCATTCAATCTGCGTTAGGTTAATTCAATAAACTTAATCATTCTCAGGCAATACCTCCTGACAGATGGTAATATAGTTCATTCCATCTGAGTTCCTTTCGGAAATCAGAGAGATTGAATTCTCTGCCAATATGAACATATTCTATGCCTGTCATGCCTGCGAAATCCTCAAGATATTCTGCTTTTATTGCTGTGCTGAATCCTGTATGGTGGGCCCCTCCGGCGAGAATCCACGCTGCTGCGCCTGTCTTCAGGTCAGGCATGGGCTTCCAAAGTACGCTGGCAACCGGCAGTTTAGGCATATCAGGGCATTTAATGACTTCAACCTCATTCACTATCATCCGGAATCTGTTGCCCAAATCAATAACAGATACATTTATTGCATTTGCCGGGGCTGTTTTAAATACGAGGCGTGCAGGGTCCTCCTTGCCTCCGATTGAAAGTTGATGAACCTGTACTGATGGTTTTCCCATTGCTATTGAAGGACATATCTCCAGCATATGAGCACCAAGTACCGACATATTTTTCGGATCAAGATGGTAAGTATAATCTTCCATGAATGAAGTACCGCCTTTAAGTCCTTCAGCCATAACTTTCATTGAACGTACAGTTGCTGCAGTTTTCCAGTCGCCCTCAGCTCCGAAGCCATAACCTTTTGCCATAAGTCTCTGAACAGCAAGCCCGGGAAGCTGTCTCATGCCATGCAGATCTTCAAAAGTTGTAGTGAATGCTTTGAAGTCTCCTTTCTTCAGAAATGATTCCATACCCAGTTCAATCCTGGCAGCCTCCTTCAGAGTTTCAGAAGCAGCAACTGATTTGGTAATACTATAATCTGAAGCATAATCTGTTAAAAGCTTCTTTATTCCTGATTCGGATACTTTATTTACTTCTTTTACAAGGTCACCAATGCCATAACCATAAACTGAATAGCCCATCTTAAGCTGGGCACTGACCTTATTTCCTTCAGTAACAGCAACCTCACGCATATTGTCTCCAAATCTGGCGACCTTCATTCCCTGTGCATCATTAAATGCGGCAGCAGCCCTGATCCATACAGCTATTCTTTCAATTGTCTCAGTATCAAGATAATGACCCACAACAACTTTTCGGTTAAGTCTCATTCTTGTTCCAATGAAACCAAACTCCCTGTCACCATGAGCTGACTGGTTGAGATTCATGAAGTTCATATCGATAGTATCCCATGGAATATCCCTGTTAAGCTGGGTGTGAAAATGCAGTAAGGGTTTATTGAGAAGAGACAATCCCTCTATCCACATTTTTGCAGGAGAGAAAGTATGCATCCAGGCGATGAGCCCGATGCACTTCTCACTGCTGTTAGCCTCCGTACAAATCCTGGTTATGGATGATGGCGAAGTAAGCACAGGTTTAAAAATGACCTTTTGCGATATTGATTTCGATTTGGAGAGTGAAGCAGCTATCTTCTGCGAATCAATTGCAACCTGTTTAAGTGTTTCCGGGCCATACAGATCCTGGCTTCCGGTAATAAACCAGACCTCTTTTGTCATTAGGTTATTCATAGTGTCAACATTTTAAATCATATTACCAGAAATAAATATAAAATCCAATTATCACAACAATCACTATACCTGAAAACACCAGGTCCCAGTTATTCCAGCTTGCCCTGGTTATTGCTTTCTGCTCTGCAGTAGCGGAACCGATATACAATCCCTTAATTGCTTCAGGATCAGATTTTTTAGTGACCATGCTTGTCACAATCATTATAGCAATGACAATAAAGAACAGAACTATTTCATAATGCAGCCAGTTTGGTGCAAGGAATACGTTATATATTAATCCGTCAGGGTTAATTCCTGCAGCAAATATCTTAAGTGCCAGGCGGGTCATACCAAGGACAAATCCTGCAGAAAGGCCAATAAGTCCTGCAGCAGGGGTAGTCCTTTTGGAAGCTATCCCGAGAAGGAAGACAGCAGCAATACCAGGTGCAAGCAATGATTGAACATCCTGCAGATAAGCATATAATACTTTACCAAGGCCTTTCATTACAGGGATCCATAATATACCCAATACTACTACAACAACTGTGGCTATCCTGCCCACCTTAACAAGTTCTTTTTCCGGTGCATTTGGCTTGTATTTCATATAAAAATCGACAGTGAATAATGTAGCCGATGAATTGAATAGAGAGGCTAAGGAACTCATGAGGGCTGCAAGTATTCCACCAACAACAAGCCCCTTAAAACCAAGGGGAAGAAGCTCTTTTACAAGAACTGAAAATGCAGAATCAGAATCGACGAGAGAAATCATTCCTTTTGCATTAAGGGAATATGCAATCATTCCCGGGATAAGAAAGATGAAGACAGGGGTCAGTTTGAATGCTGCACCGAGTATCGCACCCCTACGGATTCTTTTGATTTTCGTCCCGATAATACTCTCTGAACAATATACTGGTCAGTACACCAGTACCAGAAACCGATTATGGCAGAGCCCAGGATAACCCCTGTCCACGGGTATTCAGGGTCATTAGCGGAACGCATAAGGTTCGTCATAGTATCTCCGTCGGCATTGACAGGTACTGCACGGCATATTTCCATCATCTCCGACAATCCCCCCAGCTTAATAAGACCAATTACAAGAACTGCAAGGGACCCAATAAGCAGAACTGGTGTCTGAAGAACAGATGTCCATAAGATGGCTTTCATTCCACCCAGTGTGGTATAAATTCCAGTCAAAGGACAACTAGCCAACAGCACTTATCCAGAAAATCAATCCCAAACATGGAATCTATTCCAAATACCTGCTTAAAAACAATACCCCCTGCATAAACAGTTACTGCCACTTTGGTAAATACATAACTGACAAGTGAGATTATTGATAGGATACTCCTGGATCCTTTGTTATATCTCTTTTCAAGGAATTCAGGCATTGTAAAAACACCGCTGCGCTCATAAAATGGTACAAAGAACCAACCAAGTATAAGTATCAGCCATCCATGCATTTCCCAGTGGGCCATTGCCATACCACTTGAAGCACCGGCCCCTGCCAGTCCAACAAGATGCTCCGATCCGATATTTGATGCAAAAATTGACGAACCTATCGCCAGCCATGTAGCATCGCGGCCGGCAAGAAAATAGTCTGTAGAGGTTTCATCTTTTTGCCTTGCAACCCATACAATTATCCCGACAAGGGCGAGACAAAAGATGCCCAGTACAATCCAGTCCATTGTTCCCATAATGATAATCTGTTATTAAAGATGGTGATTAATAAATAGTTATACTTTACGATAAGGATTTAAATCAAGTTTAACTATATATGAATATAATATATCCTAAGTCCCTATCAAATCTAGGAAAAAATGAGAATAAATGTATTAAATACACTTAAAATAATTACCGGTCTTGTATAAGATTATAATAACTACGGAGTCACACGGGGTAAAATTTATTTATTCCATTCCGCCAGCGATGACTGAATAAAACTGATTATCCGGCTGTTCTCTTCCTTACCATTCCCGGTTATACTGAATGGTTCACCGAATTTAATGTGGATTGTCTTTTTCCTGTCAAGAGGACCAAGCTCCTTAATTAGCTTTCCGTTTCCCCAGAAATCTGTTTTGATTGCTACAGGTACAACAGGAACACCTGCTTTTTTTGCAAGCTTCACACCGATAGAGTTAAATTCTTCAGGTTTAAATTCCAGGCTCCTGGTACTCTGGGGAAAAATTACTATGGAAAATCCCTTTGCAAGCAGCTCAGCTCCTCCGTTCATCACCGCCTCCAGATCCTTCCTCGGGTCAGATCTGCCCACAACTATCGGATTTCTTGAAAGCATCACATCCTTAAAAAGCGGATGCTTCACCAGGCTTTCCTTTACGACAAATGTGACCTCCCGCCTGGGTGCAATAATACATGGGAAAATCATTGTTTCCAGTGTACTCATATGGTTGCTGATAAAGAGTACCGGTTTTTCACTTTTCAGAATGTTTTCCATACCGGTTATATTGAACCTGCCGCCGGTATTCTCAATGAACCTGAAAATATCATATGATGATTTATGCCAGGCAACGGTATCGTATACCTTCCTGATGGCTTCCTTCCTGGTCCGGAACACAACCATGGCATATTTAACTGTAAAGTATAAACGACTGTTTGTAATAAGTTTGTCCCACAGCGAAGGTTTGGTCTTTACCTGTGTGGTATAAATGTCTGATGGAAAATATCCCTGCTGCATTATCAATTATCTGGTTATATAATAACAATGTACCGGAAAAGGGCAAAGATATATTTAAAGTTATTCTTTGAAAATCAGTTTTCGCCAGCTCCAAGTTTCATCATAGCATCCCTGTATTTATCCATCAGTTCCTTATTCAGATTCAGAGGAGGCTGTGCTCCTTCAGGGAGAAATGATTTATAGGGATGATCTTTTGAATATTCATTAAATTCTTTTTTTATCTCCTCAAGAAGTTTTGGCCTGGTAAGCAGGTCAAGTGCAGAAGCGGAAATAGCTTTGGCGCCGGTATTCAACCCCTTCCATGCTGCACTTCCATAATTTGATGTAACAGTTGACCAGTGGTGACCAATAGAACCCGGGACAACTCCGGGAAAATTAATTGTAGCAGTAGGAGCAACAAGTGTTACCTCCCCAACATCAGATGATCCCCCTCCTACCTGAATATCAGATGGTTTTGACAGTCCTTTGGTTTTAACAGGATATCCGGTTTCCTTTTCTCCAAGCTCTTTCTGCAGTGTTTTTGCAAACTGATGCTCCTGTTCGGTCCAGTCAGGCATCCCGATAAGCTCAATATTCTTCTGAATAACCTGAGCGAGTGCCTTGTTTGAATGCCTCTGATGAGTGGCAGTCAGTACTGTAACAGTATCAAGTACAGTGCCGGAAGCCAGTGCTGCCCCCTTTGCACAGTCAAGAACCCTTGCATACATCTCTTCAAGCCTCTCGTCTGTATTCCTTATATAATACCAGACTGAAGCCCTGTCAGGAACCACATTAGGTGCTTCACCTCCTTCAGTAACAACATAATGAAGGCGATGGGTATAGAAAAGGTGTTCCCTGAGATAATTTGATGCAATATTCATAAGTTCAACACCATCAAGAGCACTTTTTCCTGTCCAGGGAGCACCGGCTGCATGGGCTGTCTTTCCTTTGAATGAAAAGATAACCGACATTACGGCGGTTCCGTTTATTCCATAGCTTGTTGCCAGCTCTGATGCTGCATGATTATCAATAACGGCATCAACGTCTTTAAAAACTCCGGCTCTGACCATGTAAGGACGGCTAATGAGAGTCTCTTCTGCCGGTGATCCAAAAAATTTAATAGTCCCGGCTATATTATTCTCTTCCATTGCTTTCTTTAGCGCAACAATTGCAGCTACACCAGCAGTTCCCATCATATTATGTCCGCATCCATGCCCGGGTGCTCCGCTAACGAGAGGAGCCTGCACCGCGCTCAGAGGTTTCTGTGAAATCATAGGCAGGGCGTCAAACTCACCAAGGATACCTATTACTGGTTTACCCGATCCCCAGGTTGCAACAAAACAGGTTGGCATACCCGCAACATTTTTCTCAACACTGAAACCTGCCTCTTCAAGTGTTTTTATAAGAAGCGCAGATGATTTAAACTCCTGCATGCCGAGCTCGGCATAGCTCCATATTGCGTCTGAGATGAGACCGTATTTTCTGACTAAATTTGTATCGCTTAGATATTCAAGCATACTCTTTTTAGCCTTATACAGATCGGCCTTTCCAAGATATTCCTCCTCCTTATTCTTCTGTGCAAATACGGAAAGTGACAAAATTATTAGCGGTATGGAAATCAATAATATATTCTTGCTGCGGGAAGATGATTTCATCAGATTATCTTTTTTAATCTTAAAACCCATGAAGATTGAATTCAAATCTTTAAATTTAAAAGATTTTTCAATCAGTCAGCCATGAAGAAAATAATATTATTACCGTTTATTCTTATTTTATGCTCAATAGCATACTCAGCTGATCCTTTTACCGGAAAGGATTGCATAATTAAAACAGAATTCATCTGGAAAACCGGTGATATTACTGCCCCGTCGTGTCATGCTTCAACAATAATCTCAACAAGTAATGGTTTGCTTGCAGCATGGTTTGCCGGTACCCAGGAAGGTAACAAGGATGTTGGAATATGGACCAGCCGATATGAAAATGGCCGATGGTCAAAACCTGTTGAAGTTGCAAACGGAATTCTTAATAAACTCATGCGTCATCCGTGCTGGAACCCGGTACTTTACAATACCGGAGAAAAGGTTCTTCTATTCTATAAGGTCGGGCCGTCACCTGCAGCCTGGTGGGGTATGCTGATGACCTCTGATAATGAAGGCAGGAACTGGTCTGAACCCACAAGGCTTCCAAAGAATATTCTCGGACCAATTAAAAACAAACCTGTTCTGCTTGAGAATGGTGAACTTATATGTCCATCAAGTACCGAAAATGACGGATGGAGGGTTCATATGGAATTCACCCCTGATTACGGCAAATCATGGGAACGGACAGCGGCCCTGAATGAAAAAACCACAGGGGCCATCCAGCCTGCAATAATCACTCACAAAGGAGGAAAAATACAGATGCTCTGCAGGAGCACTTCATCCCGGATCCTTACTTCAGAATCGATAGACAACGGGTATACATGGAGCCCTCTTTCTGAGACGGACCTTCCCAATCCAAACTCCGGAATTGACGCAGTAACACTTAAGGACGGGAAGCACCTGCTGGTATATAATCACCTTTCCAAAGGGAGGAACAGTCTTGGAGTGGCAGTATCAGAAGATGGCATCAAATGGCAGGCTGCGGCGCTGCTTGAAAACGACATTGAAGGGACAGAATTTTCTTATCCGGCAGTAATTCAGTCAGGTGACGGTATGGTACATATAACTTATACCTGGAAGAGAATGCTCATTAAACATGTTGTTATTGATCCATCAAAAATAATAAGCAAACCACTGGCAGATAAAGAATGGCCCGGAGATAAATGATCAGTGCGAACTTATAAGTGATGTCCTTTTTTCTGAATAAAGCTTCATACTCTCTGTTATGATTTCGTAGGCCTTTTCCCTGTCCATGAATTTTTCAACCAGAACATCCTTGTGCTCAAGGTTTTTGTAATCTTCAAAGAACCTTTTAAGCTCAACCAGGGTATGGGGAGGAAGCTCTGAAAGGTCATTTATATGGTTCACTGACATATCATTCTTGGCTACTGCGATTATCTTGTCGTCCCTTTCAGTTCCGTCAATCATTTCCATTGCCCCAATGACCTTAGCTTCAATAAGGCACATCGGATAAACATCAATTGAACAGATTACAAGAATATCAAGCGGGTCATGATCGTCACAGTAAGTCTGTGGTATAAAGCCATAATTAGCAGGATAATGTACCGATGAGAAAAGGACCCTGTCCAGTTTTAACAATCCTGATTCTTTATCCATTTCATACTTACCTTTTGAACCCTTGGGTATCTCAATAATACTCCTGACAAATTCAGGAGCATCATGGCCCGGTTCAATACTGTGCCATGGATGTCTTTCACATTTCATATCAGGAAGTTATTTGTAAAAACTGCAAATTAGAAAAAATATGTTCATCTGCTGAAAAAAGGAATAACAAGCAGTATCAAAGACAATCCCACAAGTATAACAACTGCTGTCCACCCTATAATATTCTGGGTCAGATTGTTTACATAGGCTCCCATTATCTTCTTGTTATTGATGAGGAGAATCATGCTTATAAGTACCACGGGAAGGAGTATCCCGTTTAGTACCTGTGACCATATTGAGATTTTTATCAGAGGGGCTCCCGGAAGAAGTATAATAAGAGCTGATATTATTAATATGCCTGTATAAAGGATATAAAATTCTTTGGCCTCATCCCATTTCTTATCTATTCCTGCCTCAAAGCCAAAAGCTTCAGACACATAAAAAGCTGTTGCAAGAGGAAGTATTGTTGCGGAAAAGACTGATGCAATAAAAAGTCCGAATGCAAATACATGAGACGCTAGCTTTCCTGCAAGCGGTTCAAGGGCAAGGGCAGCATCTTTCGCTTCATTTATCTGAATGCCATTCGGATGCAGTGTTGATCCGCATGCCACCATAATAAAGAAAGCTACCACTACAGTGACGACACAACCTACTGCAATATCAATAAGCGTAAACCTGAAGTTCTTCATCTTCAGACCTTTCTCAATAACAGAAGCCTGCATATAAAACTGCATCCAGGGAGCAATTGTGGTTCCGACAAGGGCAATGACCATGGCAAGACTCTGTGTGTTCATCTCCATCCGGGGCCTGATAACGGCTGATCCAATTTCCGACCAGTCGGGTTTACTCATCAGGGCTGAAACAACATATGTCAGAAGTGATAAACTGAATAAAAGGAATATGCGTTCTGCAATTTCATAAGTACCTTTTACAACAAGGAACCAAACCAGAACCGCAACTATCGGTACGGAAATATACTTACTGATGCCGAATATTTCCATACTTCCTGCAACTCCGGCAAATTCTGTTGTTGTATTTCCGATATTGGAAAACAGAAGTCCGAGGAATATAAGGAAGGTTATCTTCATTCCGGCATTCTCCCTTATCAGGTCAGAGAGTCCTTTCCCGGTTACAATACCCATCCGTGCATTCATTTCCTGTATAACCAGAAGGACAATAAATGATGGGATCAGTGTCCAGATAAGTCCATAACCATACATTGCCCCGGCTACCGAGTAGGTGGTAATTCCACCTGCATCATTGTCGACGCTCCCGGTAATAATTCCGGGACCAAGAATTGCAAAGAAGATTGCAAGCTTCTTAAAAAAATGTATGTCTTTAAATCTGTTCCTGAACATAACTTATTAGTTACTGGTTGCTGGTTACTGGTTGCTCGTTTAATTCGAGTCAGCTTGAGCCCTGCGCCCTGCGCCCTGCGCCCTGCGCCTTTTATTACCTTTTCTTCGTTCTCCTTTCATTTATAAGGTCTTCCACCACATCATCAACCACCACCATTCCCTGAAGCTGCTCATTTCTGTCAACCACAGGCACAGCCAGCAGATTATATTTTGAAACAAGCTCTGCAATATCCTGAACTTTCTGATTATCATAAAGAAACAGAGGTTCCTTTTTCATGATATCTCCAACAAGCGAATTTGGAGCTGCAATAACAAGATCACGGAGGTTGAAAGTACCAATAAGTTCATCACTTTTCTCAGTGACAAAGAGGTTGTAAAGTTCTGATGGTTCAGGTTTTTTTATCCTTAATTCCTCAATAACTTCTTCCACGGTAGTTCCTGCTTTGAAAGAAATGAAATCTGTAGACATAAGGCTACCCACAGAATTATCTGGATATTCAAGAAGCTCTCTTACCTCCTGTGATGATTCCATATCCATTTCCTTAAGTAGAAGCTCTGCCTTTTCATCCTCCAGTTCATCGAGAATATCGGCCACTTCGTCGGCAGGCATCTTTTCGAGAACGTCAGCTGCTTTTCCAACCGGCAGGTTCTCAACTATATGGATCTGGGCATGTGTCTCAAGTTCTTCAAGAACATCTGCTGCCTTTTCCTCATCGAGGGCAGAGAAAACCGACATACTTGATTTTTTCCCAAGGTCCTCCAGGATATCGGCAATATCTGAGGGGTGAAGAGTATGAAGTTTTGCATAGCTTTTCGAGAGCCGTATATTCAGATTTGAAAAATCTATAGCCTGAACATCATCCCATAGGATAAATTTTGCAGGGATATTTATGCTGAAAAGAGATAGCAACTGCTTCATAGGGTGTGCAATCCCAATCCGTCTTAATAGTCCTTCTATTCCGATATCAACAGCTATTGCGAATGTTCCTGCGGGAAGAGTTGCCAGTCTGACATCATTTACTCTTACAAGTTTACGTCCGTTAAGGTCAACAATCTGCTTATCAAGTATGCTTTCGACCAGAAGAAGACCATTTTCAGATTCTTCATTGTTAAGCTCAATAAGTTCAGAACAGGATACATTTATCCTCTCCCTTGCCTTAACAACCCTGAAAGTACTGAAAGAATATATATGTGTCTCCTTCCTCACCCTCAGTTTAATTCCGGTTACCAATTGTTGTCCGGGATCATTTTGCCCTGAAGGCATGGCATTAACAAGCAAATCCCTGATTACACCTATAGCATCGCCATCGGCATCAAATGCCTCTTTGCCAATAATTCCGCTTAAATAAAATGTTGTGAGTGATGTCATAGTCACCTCCTTTTTTTTCTGATATATAAGGAAGTGACCGAAACGACCGGCAAATCCTCTATACCAGGATTAAAATTAACCTATCCGCCGGGTCGTCATCCATTAGATTCTCTGATTTGATTTCGGCCACAAAAGTAAATCGCATAATTATATTCACCAAAATAATTGGATTAAATTATAAAGGGAATAACAGCTTTTCTTTTAACCGGGTAATTATCAAACTTTGCCCTGTACCATAAATGAGTCTTTACCGCTCTCGGAAACAGATTGGCAAAAGTAAAAACAAAAATGCAAATCCGCCTGGCGACAAAGTCATAACTGCCCAACCCAGCCATTCCACAATCTCTCCAAAGTAATGAGGACATGAAATATATTCAAAAAACCAGCCGCGGGGCAAAACATAATTTCCGGGATTATTCTTACGCATCTGCCTGAGCTTTTCATCAGCTGTTTTATTTATTGCAAAACCTGTCAGAAATAAGAAAACTCCTGTAACAAAAGGTACAGTAATCAACCATGAGGAATCATAATGCATCAAATGAAATACTCCAAATCCATTAATAAACCCATTAATGCAGTTAAAAATAAAAGCCATAGCTGCCACAACCACCGGGTAGTCTTTGTTCTTGCCCGATTGCAGAAATGAATATATAAAAGTTCTGTGTAAATAATGCAACAGCCATATTATCAGAAAAATTATTGTTATGGAAGACTTTTGGGATGATGTAATAAAAAATGTTATCATCAACAATGGAGAAGGAAGTTCCATGATCATCCATGCCCACTTTGACTTTACCACCGGCCCCCAGCCTTTTCGCAGAAATTTTCCATAAGGAGCTGATATAAAGAACAATAGTATAAAAACTGTTATTGCAAAGACAAAAACAAGTATTAAAAAGATATTATAAAGATCGTTCATTGCATAAAATCGAAATACCTGCTCCTAAAATACTGTAATTAAAAGTGTTACTGGTAACAAATATGCTTTATTCTATTAAGCCCTGATGCAAAATAATTTAGAAAATATCACTAATCCCTCTTTTATAATTGAATTTAATTATTTTTGACCATAAATATAATTATTAAATAAGACCCGTGAGATTTTTACAAGAGAGACTTTCAGGTTATGATGCCCCGCAGAAAGCTATGCAGGCTGGTATCTATCCCTACTTCAGGGAGATAGAATCTGATCAGGACACAGTAGTTCTGATGAATGGTAAGAAGGTCCTGATGTTCGGATCGAACAGTTATCTGGGACTTACCAACCACCCTAAAGTTAAACAGGCTGCTAAAGACGCAATAGATAAATACGGAACCGGTTGTGCAGGATCGAGGTTTCTTAACGGGACTCTCGATATCCATATAAAACTTGAAAACAAGCTTGCAGAACTTGTTAATAAGGATGGAGCGCTCTGCTACAGCACAGGTTTCCAGGTAAATCTGGGAGTTGTTTCCCTTCTGGCTGGAAGGCATGATTATCTTATTCTTGATGAACTTGACCATGCTTCTATAATTGAAGGCAGCCGGCTCTCTTTCTCAAAGGTGCTGAAATTTAGCCACAACGACATGGATGCCCTTGAAGCCAAGCTTAAACTTTGCGACAAGGATAAACTTAAAATGATAGTAGTGGATGGTATCTTCTCCATGGAGGGAGATATTATAAAGCTTCCCGAAGTTGTGAAGCTTGCAGAAAAGTATAATGCATCAATAATGGTTGATGATGCTCACTCAATCGGGGTGATTGGAAAGAACGGCTCAGGTACTGCATCTCATTTTGGCCTTACCAAGAAGGTTGACCTTATTATGGGTACATTTTCCAAATCATTTGCTTCACTGGGAGGTTTTATAGCAGCAGATAAAGAGGTAATAAACTTCATCAAGCATAATTCAAGAACACTTATATTCAGTGCATCCATGACGCCTGCTTCAACGGCTGCAGTTCTTGCATCAATTGAAATAATGGAAAATGAACCTGAAAGGATAAAACATCTCTGGGATATAACAGATATTGCTCTTAAAGGATTTAAAGAAGCCGGATTTGATACAGGGAAATCGGAGACTCCAATCATTCCTCTGTTTATCCGTGACGATATAAAGGCTCTTAAGCTGACGCAGATGCTTCTTAACGACGGCGTTTTCGTTAACCCGGTTGTTTCCCCGGCTGTACCTAAGGAGGATTGTCTGATAAGGTATTCACTTATGGCAACCCATACCGTAGAACAGGTTGAGATCTCAATTGAAAAGATTACCAAGGCTGCAAAAGCACTGGGGATCCTATCTTGAAAATGAAAAAAATTATTCTGATAACCGGGATCTCCTCGGGTTTCGGGAAACAGACTGCAAGGCTTCTTGCAGAAAAAGGCCATACCGTTTATGGAACCGTCCGCAGAAATACATTTTCTGATACCCCTGTCCATTATCTTACAATGGACCTTACCGACACCAATTCAATAAAATCTGCTGTCGCAACAGTAATTGATAAGGAAGGCGGATAGATGTCCTGATAAACAATGCAGGAATGCACACCGGCGGACCGGCAGAAACATTGCCGATTGAAAGTATCAGGCTTCAGATGGACACCAACTTCATCGGGATGGTCCAGATTACCAGGGAGGTTCTTCCTTATATGAGAAACCAGGGAGGTGGAACAATTGTAAATTTCTCATCTATCGGAGGATTGATGGGACTTCCCTATCAGTCATATTATTCAGCAAGCAAATTTGCCATAGAGGGTTTCAGTGAAGCCCTGCGTATGGAAGTTAACAGGTTTAAAATCAAAATTATTATAATCAATCCCGGTGATTTCCATACAAGCAATTCAGCAAACAGAAGGAACTATCTTGCCCCGACAGGACCGGAAGATCCTTATTTTGAACAGTATGAACGGACATTGAAGATAATCGAAAAAGATGAGAACAATGGATGGAAACCTGAAGTTCTTGCTAATAAAATAGTCATGATAGTTGAATACAGATACCCAAGGCAAAGGTATATCATCGGTTCCTTCGAACAGAAACTGGCAGTGTGGATTAAAGCTATTCTTCCAAGAAAACTTTTCAGGCTTATTATTCAGGATCATTACAAGATTAGATAGTCCTCTGGTCTGCTGGTCTCCAGATCTCCCAGTCTCCCCCTCTCCCCTTCTCCCTCTCTAAAAGTCATATCTCGGTATCTTCATCAACTCTCCGTCCCTGAGTGCCGACTGATGTGCAACAATTCCCGAAACAGTCAGATTTAAAGCTACGCCTATGTTGACAAGTGGCTTACGGTCAAGAATAATGGATTCAACAAAATTATTCATAAGATAACCATGTGATCCTCCATGTCCTCCTGCAGGGACTCCCGGAGGCAGAGCCGGCTTTCTTATGTCCGGAAGATTCTTTTCAATACCCTGATATTTTCCATAAAATGATCCTCTCTCTCCCCTTATTCTTCCCCTCTCCCCTTCATCTCCGGGAGTATCCCAGCTTACCGCCATCCGTGCAGTCCCTCCTGTGTTTGTTCTGAAAAGAGCAATCTCAGTACCATAAGGATTTTTGTAAATATTATTTTCAGGTTTAAGGTGCTTTATGATGCTGGGCATACCCTGACATGAAACCTCAGTAAAATAGCCGTCATTTACACCTACATAATATGCATTTGAATGTGTAGGGTACCACTGCGGAGGCAGTCCGATTCTCCATCCCTTATATGAATCGATCGGCTCACTCATATAATGGTAGTATTCCCCTTCAGCATAGACAATTTTGCCAAAACCGCCTGCATCATAAATTTTGCGCATGCCATAAAGGGCATCATGGAAAAAAGAAGTTTCAAACATCATATATTTAAGCCCGCTCTTTTTTACAGCTTCAAAAACCTTATCAGCATCTTCAAGTGATCCGAATACTGCAGGAACAGCAGAAGCAACATGTTTTCCATATTTTAAAGCTTCAATTACATGCCTGGCATGCGAAGGTGCATCGGTTGCAACAAAAACAGCTTCAATATTATCATCCTTTACCATCTCTTCAATTGAAGGATAAGTCTTTGAACAACCACAGATTCTTGCAAGTTCGCTGCACCTGTCAGGAAAAGATCAGTAACTGCCACCACCTCAACATTAGGATGGTTCTGAAATCCGAAATCAGCACCAAAGCGGCATACTCCGTATCCGGCAATTCCAACCTTTATCTTTCTGTCAGAGAAAGGCACCCAGGGATCCATCCCTGCAACAACCTGATTATTTCTTTCAAAGCCCTGTATTGCAGGAGGAGTAACCTGTGATTGACCGGTTTTCCTTGATGAGCTGCATCCTGACTGGCTGAGACCCAGAGCCAATGCTCCCAGACCTGCTGATCGTAAAAAACCTCTCCTTGACCAACTCTTACTTTTCATTACAGTAATATTTATAATTGTAACACCTTAGGGTAATGTTCAGGAATTAAAGTTATTAATTTTCATGTTTTATCGGCACAGATGCATGGTGATTAATAAAAATTCACAACTTTGGATAATAAACCTGCCTGAAAATGAAATACAACCTATCTATTCTGTCATGCCTGTTACTCCTAATATTTTCTGGATGTACAGGGCTTACAACCAAAGTCACACTTTATGATCTCAAGTGTGAAAATCTTAACAATCCTGAAGGCATTGGGACAACAGAACCGGCCTTCGGCTGGAAAATTGCTTCAACTGAAAACGGATCTTCACAGAAGGCATACCAGGTTCTTGTCGCCTCTGATTTAAAACTTTTAAATGAAAAGGATGCTGACCTGTGGAATTCAGGTAAAGTAAAATCTACCGATCAGATTATGGTAATTTATGCAGGCAAAGAACTGAATTCAAGATCGGTATGCTACTGGAAAGTCAGAATATGGGATCAGAATAATGATTATACCGGATGGAGCCCTGAATGCAGTTTCAGTATCGGATTGCTGAATGCCTCCGACTGGTCGGCTTCATATATAGGACTCAGATCAGCAGATGAAAATATTATAGCACCTATGTTCAGAAAGGAGTTTACAATTGACGGAGACCCTCACAGGTTATCACTTTATGTTAATTCACTGGGATATCATGAAATATACCTTAATGGCAAAAAGGTTGGGGACAAGGTACTTGTTCCTGCTGTTGCCCAGTTCAGCAAACGGTCCCAGGTACTGGCATATGATATTACAGATCTTGTAAATAAAGGCAATAATAGTATAATAATATGGGCAGGAAAAGGGTGGTACAGCAAAGGACTCCCTGGCGTTCAGTTCGACGGACCTCTTGTCAGGGCACAAATTGACTTGCAGACTAATGACTCCTGGGGTACAATATTAAAAACCGATTCAAGCTGGCAATGCAGAAACAGCGGGTATTATACAACAGGTACATGGTGGCCCGGACAATTCGGTGGAGAAACAGTTGATGGATCTATGGTCCTGACTGATCTTACTTCAAAATCGCTGGACAATACAAGCTGGAGAAATGTTGAAGTTATTTCAATTCCCGACCACCTGGCAACACCGCAATTAACTGAATCCAATATAATTACTGACACGATAAGTCCTGTAAGCATTAAATCATCAGGTAAAAACAGCTGGTTTATAGATATGGGAACAACTCTGACAGGATGGACTGAGATCAGGTTTAACAACCTGAAGCCAGGGCAGGAATTACTGATTGAGTACAGTGACCACCTTGATAAGGATGGAAAGTTAGCTGACCAGGGACAATCCGACAAATATATCGCTGCCGGGAACCAGTCAGAGGTATTTAAAAACAAATTTAACTACCACGGATTCAGATATATAAGTATATCAAACCTGAAAAATGAGCCAGCCGGTGATGATATCTCTTCATACCCGATAAGGACAGGATATAATCTTGCATCTTCATTTGAATGTTCCGATCCTGATATGAATGCAATCCATGATATGATCTTTTATACCCTGCAGTGTCTCAGCCTGGGAGGATATCTGGTTGATTGTCCTCAGATAGAACGGCTTGGCTATGGAGGCGATGGAAATGCTTCAACTGAAACTGCACAGACAATGTTCGATCTGGCCCCGCTTTACAGAAACTGGCTTCAGGCCTGGGGCGATTGTCTGCGCGAAGACGGAGGAATGCCTCATACTGCACCAAATCCCTATCGGGCAGGAGGAGGACCTTACTGGTGCGGATTCATAATTACCGCTTCATGGAGGACATACATGAATTATGGTGATAAAAGGATCCTTGAAAAGTATTACCCGGCAATGGAGAAGTGGATTGGCTATGCAGATAAATATTCTCCTTCCGGATTGCTTGAAGGATGGCCTGAAACTGATTACAGATCCTGGTATCTGGGTGACTGGGCCAGTCCGGAAGGAACCGACCATACCGACACTGTCTCAATCAGGCTTGTTAACAACTGCTTCATGGCAGTCTGCTTTGAAACTATGGAAAAATTTCAACTGCTCTCGGGAAAAAAGAAGAAGCGAAGATGTATGCTTCCCGTAAATTAAAAATTACAGAACTTATTAACAATGAATTGTTTGACAAAGAAAAAAACATATATGGCAGCGGGATACAGATAGACATGACATATCCACTCCTTGCCGGAATAGTCCCGGAGAATTTAAAAGAGACAATCGAAACCCGGCTGAAGGATGTGATTATCAAAGGACATGCCGGACATATTGCCTGTGGTCTGGTTGGTATACCTGTATTCACTGAATGGAGTGTAAAGAATAAAAAATCAGACCTGTTCTATTCAATGCTTAAGAAGAGGGATTATCCGGGCTACCTCTATATGATCGATAATGGTGCAACAACCACATGGGAACACTGGAACGGAGCCAGAAGCAGAATCCACAACTGCTACAATGGAATTGGATCATGGTTTTACCAGTCGGTGGGAGGAATTAATAAAGATGAAAACTCACCTGGTTATCAGCACATAATAATTGACCCTGCCATACCAAAAGGTATAACATGGGCAAATACAACTAAGGAGACACCATACGGAACTGTTAAGGTTAATTGGATTATCGAAAATGGAGTATTCAATATGACGGTTAATATTCCTGTCGGATGCACTGGCATTTTGGTAATCCCGGATTTGGTAATGAGTTTAGTTAAATGGAGAAAACTCTGAAAAGAAAAAATCTCAGATTATTTTGCAGTGGAGAATATAAAATATCTCATAATTATCATGTTATATAAAAATATTTTTTTAGCTTGGTAAAAAGTATATAAAACAGACTTCATAGTGTGTTCACATGAAAAAGCACTCGTATTGTAACAAATTCTTGTATCATTTTGTCTAGTATATATGCCATTTTATACGTATATGAAAGTCATATAAAATATAAATTTACTTATTATAACCTGAAATTAACCTGATACTAATTAATCTTCTCTCTGCCTATGAAACAACCTCATCAAGAAACTAACACAAAAACCTTTTCTTTTCAATTACAAAACTGAAAACTAACCTAAACTGATAAAATTATGAGAAAAATCGCATTGATGCTTGTATTTCTGCTCTTCGCAGGATTACAGGTTGTGCTTGCACAAAGAACAATCACCGGTAAAGTATCCGACAACCAGGGACTACCTTTGATTGGCGTTACAGTTCTTGTTAAAGGAACTACCATCGGGACCACAACCGACCTGAATGGTAATTTCTCTATACAGGTTCCAAATGATCAGTCAACCTTACAGCTCTCTTATGTAGGATATACAGCACAGGATATTGTTGTTGGATCCCAGGCCACGGTAAATGTGACTATGGCAGAAAGCTCATTAATGATGGATGAAGTTGTTGTAACTGCCCTTGGTATAAAGAGAGAATCAAAAACACTTGGTTATGCAACAGCTGTTGTAAACCAGATTCAATTAACAGAGAACCGTTCTTCTAACACTATGGGTACTCTACAGGGAAAAGTGAGTGGAGTCAACATAACACAATTCGGAACTGGTCCTGCCGGTTCTACAAGAATCAGGATCCGTGGTAACTCTGCATTCCAGGGAGCGAACCTGCCTCTTCTGGTAATAAACGGAGTTCCAATCGACAACACCAGGTTTCAGGAAGGTAATGCTGACCTGGGAGATGGATTGAACAGTATTAACCCTGATGACGTTCAGTCAATGACCGTTCTTAAAGGAGCTGCTGCTGCTGCTCTTTACGGCTCAAGAGCAAAAGACGGGGTTATAATGATTACAACCAGAACAGGAATGGAAACCAAAGGCTTTGGTGTAACTTATAATATGAATTATACTAGTGAAAAAGCTGTAGATTATACTGACTTTCAGTATGAGTATGGACAGGGCGAACGCGGTATCAGACCTACAACAGCATTTCCAACTTCTGGGGTATGGAGTTTCGGTGAGAAAATTGCTCCCGGGATGACCCAGACACTATTCAATAATGAAGTAGTGCCTTATGAAGCTGTTACAACCAAAGATCGTTACGAACAGTTTTACAGAACTGCCTCCAACCTTACAAATACAATCAGCTTTTCCAATAGTGGTGAAAATGGCGGGTTCGACCTTTCTCTGGCAAATACAAAAAATACTGCAATTCTTAAGAATTCCGATTTCACAAGGAAGAACATCACTTTAGGATTCACACAGAATATTTCCAAATGGATCAATATATCAGGTAACGTTAACTATTCCAATGAATATTATAAAAATTCCCCGTTTGGTGTAGGTAACCAGAGTGCTGAGGTCAATACAATCGCAACCATGGCGAATACAATGCCTTTGTCGCTTATGGAACAATATAAAATGGACCCTCTAACCGGGAAAGAAATAATCTGGAGCAGGTTCCTTCCTCGTGTAAACCCTTACTTTATGCAGGCTTACAGGTTTGATAATAACTACAGGGACAGGCTTCTTGGGAACATTGCCGTAAAGGTTAATGTGACGAAAGACATTTATGTTCAGGGTCGTATTGCACAGGACTTCTATTCAAGAAGGCATGATTATAACAGTCCTACCGGAAGGCTTGATGCAGCCACTCCCCCGGCAGGTTATGTAGATGGACAATACAATAAGGTTAATAATACTTTCAGGGAAAGAAACCTCGATTTCCTTGTTGGAGTACAGCATACATTCGGGAATATAGGTTTGAATGCTACAGCCGGTGGTAACCAGATGTTCCGCTCAAGTGAGACAGAAAGTCAGGGTGCACAGGATTTTGTTCAGCCCGGATTATATACAATAATGAACGGAAGGCAAAAATCGGCATCCCATAGCTTAACAGAAAGAGCAGTTAACTCAATTTATGGAGCTGCTGAAATATCCTACAAAAGTTATTTATTCTTAAATGCAACTGTTCGCAATGACTGGTTTTCAACTCTGGCACCTGAAAACCGGAGTATCCTGTACCCGTCTATAACAAGTAGTTTCATTTTTTCAGATGCTTTGGAGTTCATTCCTGAATGGGTTTCATTCGGAAAACTGAGATTATCTTATGCTGAGGTGGGTGACGACAATGTCAGTCCTTATTCCGACACCCAATTTTATGGTCTTAACTCCAACCTGTTCGCAGGACCCGGTGGTTCTGTGCCAGTGGGTGGTTATGTATCAACAACAATTGCAAATCCTAGTCTTCGTCCACTTAGAGTTGGTGAGATTGAAGGAGGAATTGACCTGAGATTATTCAACAACAAAGTTGGCTTCGATTTTGCATATTATTCCAAGAAAACAACTGATCAGATTGTATCCAAACAAGTTTCTAATGCTTCCGGCTTTTCTACTCAATTAATAAATGCCGGTGAAAGTTTAAGCAAGGGATTTGAATCTTCAATACAGGTTTCTCCGGTTGAGACCAAATCATTTACATGGAGTATAAATGCCAACATTGCATATAATACATCAGAGGTATTAAAACTTGGTTTAACCGAAGCTGATTCTGTTATAACAGTTAATAATGTGTATCAGGTTGTCGGTAAACCATTAGGACAGCTTCGTTACTACATGCAGGCTACCGATGCATCAGGCAATAAAATATTTGATGCTAACTCAGGATATCCGGTCCGTAGTGCTAACCGTATTGTAGCAGGAAGAAATCTCCCAACATGGTTTGGTGGTATTACAAATACATTTGATGTTAAAGGAGTAATACTTTCTGTCTTAATTGATTTCAAACTGGGAGATGATTATGTGAGTAACTTTGGAGCTAATCACGATTACTGGAGACATGGAAAGCATAAAGGAACACTGCCGGGACGTGATGTGGGATATGTTGTAGGTGAAGGAGTTAATGCCAATGGAGCCGTCAATACCAGGCAGGCACAGGTTCAGCCTTTCTATGAGGCTTACACAGGTAATGGTATAGAGGACCCCTTTATTTTTAAAGCAGGTTTCTGGAAATTACGTCAGATCTCCCTGGGATATGATTTTGTTAAGTTCCTTCCAAAAATAGATTATATAAAAGGACTTAGGCTCAGTATTGTATCCAACAACGTTGCCATAATCAAAAAATGGGTGCCAAATATGGATCCTGAGAACATCTTTACCTTTGACGATACAAGTCTGACCGGTAACGTTTCAGCTTATCCTGCTACACGAACTCTTGGATTTAATCTTAATGTTAAATTCTAGCTGTCTGGATTATTTAATAATTTTAAAAAGTAATAATATGAAAAGAATTAAAATATATTTGACAGTATTGCTGACTGTTACGCTCTTTTTCACGAGCTGTGACAAGGATTTCGATGAAATAAACACCAGCAAGACAGATTTTATTGCACTTGATCCTGTATTTAAACTGAATAAGGCTATTATTAATATAATGGAGATGGGCGATCGTGTACAGCAGCTACAGATTGCTTACTGGCTTACAAGTCCATTCGGATCCAGCCTTGCAGGAGCAAATTACAATCAGTATACACCAGCGTTTCACGCATTTCCTTTTGGAAGTTTCTATCAATCTTCTGTTGTAACAACAGTGGATATTATAAATCAGACTAAAGAAGATGCAACCAGGGCTAATTTGTATCAGGCAGCCAGGATATGGAAAGCCTATACCTTTATGATCCTTACTGATACTTATGGTGATGTGCCATATACTGAAGCCGGAAAAGGATTTACTGATCAGACAGTCAGACCTGTATATGATTCACAGCAGGCCATATATACCGATATCCTGAAAGAACTGGATGAAGCATCTGCAGCCCTCGATCCAGCCAAAACAAAAATATCGGGTGAAATACTTTTTGCAGGTGATGTTGCCAAGTGGAAAAAATTCGGATATTCGCTTCTTCTAAGGGGCAGCAATGAGGCTGCAGAAAGCCGATGCTGCAAAAGCTCAGACATATGTTGCCAAGGCTGTTGCAGGAGGATTGATGGCGTCAAATGCAGATAATGCTAAGCTGCTTCGTACTCCCGAGTATGTTAATCCAATTGGAAGTGAGATCTCCGGAAATGAAAAGGCAAACTATTATGCTCAGAAAGAATTTGTTGAATTTCTGAAAACCACCAATGATCCACGCATCGGCAGCTATTTACACCGTTTTGTTGGTGCTCTGAATGCTACCCAGCAGACCGCCGCCCTTAGAACAAAAGATCCTACAAAAGTTAAAGGAATGCCTCTTGGATATAATGATGTCACAATTGCAACAACATTTGCCGCAGAGGGCGTAGTGAGCATGTATGATTACTCACAGTTTGACTGGCAGGTAGTGTTTACAAATACATCCCCCCAGTGGTTCTGCACTTATGGTCAGACCCAGCTGTTATTGGCTGAGGCTATTTTTAGAGGCTGGGCAACAGGAGATGCAGCTACAGCTTATTCGAATGCAATAAAGACTGACCTTGAGAGAATGGCTGATTTTGGTACACAGGCAGTTATTCCTGCAGCTACAATAACAGCATATGTTGCAGCAAATCCTCTGGTTGCCGGAAATGAACTGAAAATGATCGGTGAACAGTACTGGGTAGTTTCTATTCCTAACGGATTTGAGGCCTGGTCAAATTTCCGCCGTACCGGTTATCCTATGCTTACCCCAAACCCATATCCCGCTTCCGAAATACCGGGACAATTTATTCGCCGGCATGTATATCCTGACGCAGAGAAGGTTGCCAATCAGGCAAATGTAGATGCTGCTGTTGCCAATCAGGGTGGCGCATCCAACGCTAAAATGAACGGCAGAGTATGGTGGGATAAACCATAATTTCTTTTTAAATAATAATTAAGGCAGGTCAGGCTCATGAATAACATGAGCCTGATTGCCTTATAAATATTACAATTCTACTACCAGTACAGGCTTCAGAGGCTACAGCAATATAGTAACCTTTGTATCCTGTTAATAAAATAACCATGAAAAAAACAGATAATAAAGGAGTTACAGGAAGACGGGAAGCACTTAAGATCCTCGGAATTGGCTCAGCAGCATTGGTCACAGGAGGATTATTGAATGCTTCTGCTCCAAATAACCCTGCACAGGCTGCAATGCAGAAGGCACCCGCAGGACTTCCACCAATAAAGATCAAAAGTGTTAAAGCAATAGGGGTAAAATCAAACCCTGAAGGCAGAGGGTCAAACCTGATTGTTGTTAAAGTTGAAACAACGGAACCCGGACTATACGGATTGGGTTGTGCTACCTTCACTCAGAGAGCTGAGGTTGTAGTTTCTGCTATTAATAACTATATGTCAGAATTTTGTGTCGGCAGAGATGCTGATAATATCGAAGATATGTGGCAGTCTTTCTATGTAAGTTCCTACTGGAGAAATGGTCCGGTACTGAATAATGCCATAAGCGGACTTGACCAGGCTTTGTGGGATATCAAAGGAAAAAGAGCAAATATGCCTGTTTACCAGCTTCTTGGAGGAAAATGCCGCTTTGCAGTTGATACTTATACTTCTGTAAGCGGAAGTACGCCTGAAGATATAGCCGATAAAGTTCTGAAACAAATGGAAGCCGGACAGAGACATGTAAGAATTCAGATCGGCGGATATGGAGGAGTCGGGACGATCGGCGCTGATCCGGATTTTAAAAAAGCCGGATTTGGTTTGGAAAAGGATCAGTATATGGATGACCAGGCATATATCAGGGCTGTGCCTAAGATGTTTGAAGGGGTAAGAAAAATATGCGGCGAACAGATTGAATTATGCCACGACATTCATGAAAGATGCCAGCCAATGGATGTAATCAATATGTGCAGAAATCTCGAAGAATACCGGCCATTCTTCATCGAAGATCCATTATCACCTGAGAACACACATTGGTGGAAACAGATGAGGGAAAGCACAATTGTACCTTTTGCCCAGGGTGAACTCTTCAACAATATAAATGAATTTGTTGGTCCGATGTCAAATCATTATTTTGACTATATCCGCATACATGTATCACAGATAGGGGGCATAACTCCGGCAATGAAAATTGCAAGATTAGGCGAATGGTTCAATGTACGGACTATTTGGCACGGACCTGGTGATGTTTCTCCTGTTGGTCATTCAGCCCAGGCTCATATTGACCTGGCCACATGGAACTTCGGTCTCCAGGAAGCAGGAGGTGTATTTTCAGATTATCTGAGGGAACTGTTTCCAGGATGCTGCACAAAAGAGAACGGATATGTTATTGTAAATGAAAATCCAGGACTTGGTATTGATATAAATGAGAAACTGGCTGCGAAATATCCTATTAACAACAATGCAGGAAACTGGACCGTACGTAAAAAGGACGGAACGATTATCAGGCCATAAGAAGTATATATGTATTAGTTAAATAAACTGAATATGAAAAAATCAATTGATTCTGTTAACAGGGATGATAACAAAAGTTCATCCAACCGACGGGAATTCATAAAGAAAGCATCCATTGGCGGTATGGGAGTTGGCCTTTTGGGCACTCATGCATATGCAGGAGATGTGACTTCTGCGGCCGAAGTTCAATCTAAATCAACACCTAAGCCAAAGATTAAGATAACAGATATCAAGGTTGCTGTTATAGCCAATAGTCCTGTAGTGCGTATAGTAACTGACGCTGGCATAAGTGGATATGGCCAGGTAGAGTCTACAAAGCCTTATCGGAAACCTCATATCCTTGTTTATAAAGATTACCTTATTGGTGAAGATCCCACAAATGTTGAGCGGTGCATGATGAAAATACGCCGGATGGGAAGTTTCAAACCATGGGGATCAGCTGTAAGCGCTATTGAATTTGCACTTTGGGATATAGCAGGAAAGGCCGCAAATTTACCAGTGTACAAACTTATGGGCGGAAAAGTAAGAGATCATGTTCGCTGTTACAACGGAGCAGTATTTGTTGAAAGAACGGGTACTGAACCTAAAGATTTTCATGACTGGGCTGTAAAGATTAAAGCGCTGGAACAAGGTTTCACAATTATTAAGACTGCAGTTGGCTTTCATGGCGGAATGGCGAATACACCCGGATTTTATTATGGCAATGTTACTCCGTCAGCCAGTAAGAAAGATGTAGGACGCCGTGGCCCAATGACCGAATACGGATTAAAAACTATAGTAGAACGTGTTGCTGCGATTAAGGAGGGACTTGGCGACTCAGTCGGGCTGGCACTTGATTGCGGACCTGGTAACATGCTTGCAGATGCAATCCGTCTGGCCAATGCTTTGGAACCTTTTAACCTGATGTGGATGGAGGATCTGCTCACCGGAGATTACACACCTTATGTAATGGCTGACGATTATCTGGAACTTACAAGAAGCACAACTGTTCCGATCCATACAGGTGAACAGATATATCTTCGTCAGAATTTTCGCGAACTTATTGAAAAAAATGCAGTACGCATAGTTGGGCCCGATCCTGAAGATGTAGGTGGTATAGGAGAATTAAAATGGATAGCGGAATACGCTGATCTTCATGGTATTCAGATGGCTCCTCATGGTGTGTTTGATGGACTTATAGGATTGGCCGCACATGTACAGGTTGGTGCAGCAATGCCTGAAAACTACATTGCTTTTGAATATCCTTCACCAAGAGAGAAATGGTGGTATGATATCATTGAAGGCCTACCAAATCCGATTGTCAAGAATGGGCTGATTGAAGTATGGGACCGTCCCGGGCTCGGAGTTGAGTTTAACGTAAAAGCAGCAAAACAATATCTTGCTGAAGAGGACAAGAATTTTTTTGACTAATTATCAGAAACCTTAAATAAATCTAATAATGAACAAAGAAGAAAAACAAATAGCTAACGGCAGAAGGGACTTCATGAAAACTCTTGCCATGGGGTCAGCTGCCGGTCTTTTCGGGCTCTCAGCAAATAAGCTTAATGCAGCACCGTACGAACCAGCTTCCTATGCAAAAGGAATGGCCCCTGTAAAAATTAAAAGTGTAAAAGCAATTGCAACCCGTCCAGGGGGATCAAACCTTATAGTGGTTAAGGTCGAAACAACCGAACCCGGACTCTACGGATTAGGATGTGCAACTTTTACACAGCGGGCATTTGCTGTAGTTACAGCCATTGAAAAATACATGAACGAGTTTGCAGTTGGAAGGGATGTGGATAATATCGAGGATATGTGGCAGGCATTTTATGTAAGCTCATACTGGCGTAACGGTCCGGTTCTGAATAATGCCCTCAGCGGACTCGACGAGGCTCTGTGGGACATTAAGGGTAAGCGGGCAGGAATGCCTGTATATCAGCTGCTTGGAGGGAAATGTCGTTTTGCTGTTCCGCTTTACGGTCATGCCGGAGGCAGATCTATAGAGGAAGTCGTGGATAGTGTTAAGAAATTCCAGGAGAGAGGTTTCAAATATGTCAGGATCCAGCTTGGAGGTTATGGGGGTGTTGGCAGGGATGCAAAAGTACCTGATTTTAAAGCTGCCGGCTTTGGAGGTGAAAAAGATAATTTCATGGATGAGTATGAATACCTTTCCAATGTGCCGAAAATGTTCGAGGCTGTCCGGAAAGCATGCGGGGAGGAAATAGAACTCCTTCATGATATACATGAAAGAAACCAACCGATGGATGTTATTAACATGTGTAGAAAACTTGAACAATACAGGCCTTTCTTCATTGAAGATCCATTGTCACCCGAGAATACACACTGGTGGAAACAACTTAGGGAAAGTACTTCAGTACCTTTTGCCATGGGAGAGCTTTTTAATAACATAAATGAGTTTGTGGATCCTATGGTTAATCACTATTTTGATTATATCCGCATACACATTTCACAAATCGGTGGCATAACTCCTGCAATGAAAGTTGCCAGGCTGGGAGAATGGTTCAATGTTAAAACAGCATGGCACGGCCCTGGCGACGTAGCTCCCGTTGGTCATGCAGCAAACCTCCATATCGACCTTGCAGTCTGGAACTTTGGTATTCAGGAAGGCGCTTATAGTTTCGGCGAGAAGGAACAGGAAGTTTTCCCAGGATGCCCGACTTACAAGGACGGATATGCCTATGTTAATGAAGCACCGGGTCTTGGTGTTGATATTAATGAAAAAGAGGCTGCCAAGTATCCTATTAACAATCAGGCACCAGGCTGGACTGTAAGAAAATATGACGGAACAATAATCAGACCATAGCCTGCCTCCAGTGTTATTTATTTAACACTGATTTTTTGTTCATTAAAATATGTAGAATTACCCGGGACGCAGTTTTCCAGGAATTCTGACCAGCATTCCTGCCGGAGTGTCGTTGAAAAATCATCCCGACTTTTCAGCCTCCGGCAGGATAATTCATGGTGGGGTTAAACTGACCCGGCATTCTTTAATTTTACCTGTTATTTTTTTCCCTGTATTCTGATGGAGTATATCCTGTTTTATTTTTAAATAAACGGCAAAAATAATCCTGTGAGTCAAATCCAAGGTTACTTGCAATTTCCTTTGTTGACTTACCTGAGGTTATGAGCAGATCTTTTGCCCTGTTAATTTTTAAATTTATCTGATACTGTAAAGGAGAGATTCCTGTATATTCCTTGAATTTCTTTCGAAATACAGAGTAACCCAGGCCAACAGCCAATGCAACTTCCTCCTGTGAAACAGTATTATTCAAATAATCCAATAACATTAATTTTGCCTGTTTAATCTGGTTTTCTATTTTTCTGCCTTCAAATTGCTGGTATCTGATAGATGTTATTGCCTTACCCAGAATCTGAATCAGATTTCCGGATGCCTCATATTGAAAACCAGGTTTCTCTTCGCTGATCAATGTTAATATTTTCAGGAAATTTTGTGCTATTTCTGCGTCTATTCCAACTTCCAGTACCGGATTCTCAGGATTCAGAAAATCCATTGATCTGTAATGCTTTATAATATCACCATTAAACTCCACCCAGTATTCCTCCCAGCCTGTATCAATATCAGGTGTAAACCGGTGCCAGATTCCAGGGAATAAAATAAATATGTCCCCTGCATTTATCTTTCTGATTCCCGTTACTTCTGTCTCAAAGACTCCCTTTCCACTGATAATATACAAAAGCTGATAGTCTGATAACCTTCTTCCGGTTGACCAATGGAAATAGTGGTGTGACGGATCATCAGTCAGCGGGTAGATGGTATTTTTGCTCACTGATATGTGACCTGCTCCTGTCAGATAAATTCCCCAGCGTTTTACTTCTTCCTCAACAGTTATATATTTATAAAATCTCGTTCTTCTACGTGTCACTTTGTCTAGTATTTATACCATTTCATATGTTTATACAATTCATATAAAAGATAAATTTACTTATTATAGCTATTCATTTTCAAAAATATAGAATGAAAAATGAGCTTAGTTAATTAAAAATGTAATTTTCAGAAATGAAATATACAAAATATCAATTTGTTAGTGATGATTATTTTCAATGAAACAAATAAAAACTTATAATATTATTTTAATGCTTACATTAGAATTAAATGTTTTGGTGAAATTTCTTATTGATTCTTTATGACCTCCAACAATTAGTTATTTATGAAAAGATATTTGTATTTCGTGACCTTTGTAGCTGCACTTGGCAGTTTGCTGTTCGGTTTTGAGACAGGAGTGATAAACGGAGCGATCTCCGATGTTTCTGATTATTTTCATCTTATCCTTGCATGGGAAGGCTTTGCAGTAAGTGTTGCACTGATCGGATGTGTAATAGGGGCATTGTTTGTCGGGAAACCGGCAGATTTATGGGGACGCCGTTATATCCTTAGGTTTATGGCTCTCTTCTTTCTTCTCTCAATGCTGTTTACAGGACTTGCAACCAGTTTCTGGGTATTTATTCTTGGCCGGTTTATCGGAGGTCTTGCTGTTGGCGGAGCATCAGTTGTTACACCAATGTATATATCAGAGGTAGCTCCACCAAAACTTAGGGGCAGACTGGTTGCAACAGCCCAGTTTGCAATTGTCCTTGGCATTCTGGTATCTTTTTTTTCAAACTACCTGATTGACAGCATGGGTGGAGAAGGGGAATGGAAATGGCGCTGGATGTTTCTTTTCGGAGTGATTCCCTCTATTGTATTTTTCGTTTTACTTTTTTTCATTCAGCGAAGTCCAAGATGGCTTGTTAAAAAAGGGAAGATTGAAGAAGCAAGAGAAGCTTTGCTTAGGGTAAATAATATGGATGATCCTGACGAATTATTAAAAGAAATCAGGGATTCATTGGATAATGAGTTAAAAAGCAGCTATTCAGCCCTTTTTAAAAAGCCATACCTGAGGCTTGTTTTAATTGGTATCGGAGTGGGAATGTTTAACCAGTTGTCAGGTATCAATATTGTTAATTATTACTCAACCGAAATTTTCAAAGATGCCGGATTAAGCCGTGAAACAGCATTCTATCTTACCGTATTGGTTGGAATTACCAATCTTATTTTCACAATTGTAGGAATGTCACTGATTGATAAGTTTGGAAGGAAATTTCTTCTCTATGCAGGAGGAGCCGGAATGCCTGTATTTCTAGGACTTTTTGCCTGGGCAGACATATCAGGGAATGCAAGTATTACCATCATACTGATTTCCATGCTCGGATTTATTTCACTTTTTGCTCTGTCGCAGGGAACTGTTATCTGGGTTCTGCTTTCAGAGATGTTCCCAACTGATATCAGGGCAAGAGGTTCTGCAATTGGCTCTTTCTCGCACTGGTTTTTCAATGTAATTATCACTTTTATTTTCCCCATAGCTCTTTCAACCGTAGGCGGTGGCTATGCTTTTTTATTTTTCTCAATTGCAACCCTGTTTAGTTTGGTTTTCTACCGATACGCTCTGATTGAAACAAAGGGAAAATCACTGGAAGAAATAGAAAAACTTGTATTAAAAAGCAATAAATAAAATACAGGCTGAAATTGTTAAATGTCAAAAGGAACAGTTTTTAATATTGAAGAATTTGCTGTCCATGACGGACCAGGTATAAGAAAACTGGTTTTTTTCAAAGGATGTCCTCTGAGGTGCAGTTGGTGTCATAACCCGGAAGGATTATCATTTTGTAAAGAATTGATGATCAGCCATGCAGCTTGCATAAAATGTAACAGATGCAAAGAAATCTGCACAAACGAAGTATGCATAGCCTGTGGTAAATGTGTTGAGGTATGTCCACTGAGATTGCGGAAAATTGCCGGAAGGGAATATGAGGCTCAGGAACTAGCGGAGATTCTTCTTAAGGGTAAAGAGGTATTGACAGATAGCGGTGGAGGAATTACAATTTCAGGAGGAGAACCCCTCTCCCAACCAGAATTCCTGTTCAACTTAATAGATTTCATAAAACCTGTAAATATTGCCATTGAAACATCAGGATATGCAGAACCGGAGATTTTTCAAAAAATGGTATCAGTAACTGATCTTGTAATGATGGATATCAAACATACTGATAACCTTATTCATAAACAATTCACCGGTGTGAGTAATGAGCTGATTCTGGCCAACCTGGGATTTCTGTGCCAATCTGATACTCCTTTTATAATCCGGATACCTCTCATCCCCGGGGTGAATGACACAATCACAAATATTGAGCAAACTGCAGTTCTTATTAAAGATGCCGGAAAACTTGAAGGAGTTGAGTTGCTGACATACCACAAGACAGCTCCTGCAAAATATCAGATGCTTGGTAAAGAATTTAAGCCTGGCTTTGACACTGAGAAAAAAGTAAATATCTGGTCCGCTGTTTTTGACAAACATAATATTAAAGTCTCCTTATTATGAAGAAAAGAATCAGGATCTTATTGGATAATGTCATTCAAAAAAAACATCATCAGTTCAGACAGAATATTGAAAAAGAAGCACTTGAAGACTTCACCCGTAGTCTAAAAGAACAGGATCTGCCGGATGTACAGAGAGCAAAGCTGAGATTATCATGGGTTATGGCACATGAGATCCCGGTCATTCTGACTGATGAAAGAATTGTATTTACAAAAACTGTCACTAAAATCCCTGAAATTTTCACTTCCAAAGAATGGGACCGGATAAAAAGCAACCACTATATCCATGAGATGGGAAGAGTTTGCAATATAAGTTCAAATTTCAGTTACACTATTGAAGTCGGACTTGAGAAAAGAAGACTGGAGGTTATTAAAGCAATTGAGACTCAAACTGCCAGGGGAAACAGGAAAGGAATTGAATTTCTGGAGGCAGTTCTTCAATCGATTGAAGATGTTCTCCGACTCTCGGAAAGGTATGCCCTGAAAGCCAGGGATAATGGCAGAGAGGATTTATACCTGCTGCTTCAGAATATTCCAAAAAAAGGAGCAAAAACATTCCATGAGGCTCTTCAGTTCTTCAGAATTCTTCATTTTACTTTATGGGCATCAGGGAACTATCATAATACTGTTGGCCGATTTGATCAGTATATGTATGAGTACCTTAAAAATGACCTTGATAATGGTACTTTAGATTATGAAGATGCATTGGAACTTCTTGAAGAGTTCTTTATCTCCTTTAATAAGGACAGTGACCTCTATCCTGGTATGCAACAGGGTGATAATGGGCAAAGTATGGTCCTGGGCGGAATTGACAGGAAGGGTGATGACTCTTTCAACATCCTTTCAGAAATGTGCCTTAAAGCCAGCCTGGAACTAAAGATTATTGACCCTAAGATAAATCTTCGTGTCAATAAAAATACCCCGGTTGAACAATATGACCTCGGGACCGAACTTACAAAAGAAGGGCTGGGTTTTCCGCAGTATTCAAATGATGATATTGTTATACCAGGACTGTTATCAAAAGGATATAATATTGAAGATGCGAGGGATTATGTGGTAGCTGCATGCTGGGAATTTATAATACCGGGTTATGGTATGGATATCCCTAATATTACAGCTCTGTCATTTGTAAAAGTTATCAATAGAGCGGTTAATAATCATCTGATACGAAGTAAGGATTTTGATACCTTCATGGAAAATGTCAGGAAGGAAATATCTGTGGAATTAACGCATTTAACCATACTACTTTATAATATTTATTTTGAACCTGCTCCATTCCAGTCCCTTCTAATGAATGACTGCATTGATAATGCTCAGGACATTTCGCAGGGCAACAGGTACAATAATTATGGTATTCACGGTACAGGGATTTCAACAGCAGTTGATTCCCTTGCAGCAATAAAGAAATTTGTTTTCGATGAAAGATCTGTATCAGCAAAGGATCTTATTCAGGCTGTTAGTGACAATTTTGAGGGGCATTATGACTTATGGGTGAAGTTGAAATATCATACTCCCAGGATGGGAAATGATGACGATGCTGCTGACAATATTGCTATCAGATTACTCGATTTCTTTTCTGAATTATCTTCCCGACTGGTAAACGAACGTGGCGGGTGTTACAGACCAGGCACAGGATCAGCAATGTATTATCTCTGGCACGTTAAAGATATTGGAGCATCAGCCGATGGAAGAAAACAAGGGGAGCCTCTGTCAGCAAATTTCTCTCCCGGATTAAACATAAAATTAAATGGTCCTGTTTCTATTATCCGGTCTTTCTCCAAACCCGACATGAAAAAAATAATGAACGGTGGACCATTGACACTTGAATTGCATAACACTGTTTTTAATAACCCCGGGAGCATAAGGAAAGTGTCTTCGCTTGTAAAAGCCTATATGGACCTTGGAGGACAGCAGCTTCAAATAAACGCTGTGAACAGGGAAAAACTGATCCAGGCTAAAAAACATCCTGAACAGTATAAAAACCTTATTGTACGGGTATGGGGATGGAGCGGATATTTTGTGGAGCTTGATGAGTTATACCAGGATCATATTATCCAAAGAACTGAATTAGAATTATAAACATCTGTTATTCTACTGGTTAGATTAAATAATTAATAGTTTTTTAAACTTGCTACAATGACAAAAGAAATGCTTTTCAGTCTGGCAGGTATTGGTGGTGCCTGCATATTACATCCGGGATGTAAAACAGTTTATGAAAAACAAGAAGGTGCTAAACCAAATATTATATTTATTCTTGCTGATGATCTGGGATATGGCGATTTAAGCTGTTATGGACAAACTTCATTTACAACGAATAATATTGACAAGCTGGCAGCAAAAGGCTTGTTGTTTACCCGTCATTATGCCGGTTGCACAGTAAGTGCACCTTCACGGGCCAGCCTCCTTACCGGCAAACATACTGGTCATAATTCCGTAAGGGTAAACCTTAATAATCTGATAGCTGATTCTGAAACCACTATAGCTGATGTATTAAAGGAAAGCGGATATTATACAGGTCTGATTGGTAAGTGGGGTATTGGTAATCCTCCTCCGGATGATGATCCTGCCAGAAAAGGGTTTGATGAAGCTTATGGATATATCAATATGTGGCATGCACATAACTATTTCCCTGACTTTCTTGTTCGCAACGGTTCTGTGGAAAAAATTGAAGGAAATGTAATTGGTGATTATGTTGCCATGACCACATGGGATGAACCTAAGCCTGCAGGGGTAGGTTATTCTGTTAACCAGGTCCACTATTCACACGATCTGCTGGAGAATGAGGCTTTGAAATTTATTGAAAATCATAAAGATACGACATTCTTTCTTTTTCTTCCCTTCACAATTCCACATGCCAATAACGAAGCAGATAACGGGATGGAAATTCCTAGTTATGGCAAGTTTTCAGAAAGAGAATGGCCCGATACTGAAAAGGGATTTGCATCAATGATAAACAGGTTGGATTCTACTGTCGGATTAATTCTGGATAAGCTTCATAAGGCAGGGATCGCACAGAATACTCTTATTTTTTTCACATCCGACAACGGACCTCATATGGAAGGAGGACACAGAGTTGATTTTTTTAACAGCAATGGGAACCTTCGTGGCAACAAGCGTGACCTCTACGAAGGCGGTATAAGAGTACCAATGATTGCATACTGGCCTGAAAAGATTAAACCAGGCACCAGAACAAATCACATTTCCTCATTTTGGGATTTCCTTCCTACTTTTTGTGATATCGCAGGTCATGAAATACCTTCAGACATTGATGGCATATCTTTTTTACCGCTCCTCATTGGCAACCCTCAGGAGCAGAAGAAGCATGACTACCTTTATTGGGAGTTTTATGAGGATAATGGGAAACAGGCTGTTTTAACTGATAATTACAAGGGTATATTCCTGAATCTCAGACAAGAACCTGTTTTTGAACTATACGATTTAAATATCGATGAATCGGAAAAAATAAATATTTCATCCAAACATCCTGAGATCGAAACAAGAATGAAAAAGATAATGAAGGAATCTCATTCACCCTTTTATATCCCTCTGACTGAATATAGTAAATATTATCCCGCTGGAATAAAACGTCAATTTTAAAATAATGATATTCTAATTTCTTAAAAACTATAGTTATGGCAAATAATGAATTTAAATCAGATGACATTAATAATCCGACAAAACCTGATAGCCGTCGCGATTTTGTAAAAAAGGCATCAATGGGAGGATTGGGAAATTGTCAAGCAGTCCGGCCAAGAGTAGTTCTACTGACCCAAAAGAAACTCAACTTGTATCGAAAAGTGCACCACACCCAAATAAAGGCCTGTTAACAGAAAAGGGACTAAAACACATCGTTGCATGTGTTGCTGCCATGAAAGAAGAACTGGGTGATGAAATAGGTTTGGCGCTGGATTGCGGCCCGGGACATACAATATCAGATTCAATTCGCCTTGCAAGAGCACTTGAGCCCTTTAATCTCCTTTGGCTTGAGGACCTGATCACAGGTGATTACACACCTTATGTAATGGCTGATCTTTACAGAGAGGTTACAATGGCAACAACGACACCCATCCACACAGGCGAACAGATCTACCTCCGGCAGAACTTCCGCGAACTGATTGAAACAAATGCAGTCCGGGTGATTGGACCTGATCCTGAAGATATTGGAGGAATAGCTGAAATGAAATGGGTTGCTGAATATGCAGACCTTCATGGAATCCAGATGGCTCCTCACGGAATATTCGACGGACTTATTGGCCTTGCTGCACAGGTTCAGTCAGGCGCTGTAATGCCAGAGAATTACATTGCTTTTGAATACTCAATCGGAAACCCGAAATGGTGGTATGATATTGTTGAAGGTCTGCCCGATCCTATAGTTAAAAAAGGACTGATTGAAGTCTGGGACAAACCAGGCATAGGTGTTGACTTTATCGTTAAGGCTGCCCGTAAATACCTGACAGAAGAAGACAAAACATTCTTTGATTAGAAGATTAATCAGGAAAATAAAATCTCACAGGTTTTGCTTCAAAAAATTAAATAAATTTAAGCTTTAATGATTATTCCCAACTGAAGCTTTAATAACTATGATTATGAATAAGGAAGAAGGCTCATTTTCATCTGATCGCCGTAATTTCATGAAGAGAGTAACAACAGGCTCAGCTGCAGCTCTTATTGGACTTCCACTCATCGAATCAGCAGAAAAACAGGTTAGTCCGGCATATTCTAAAGGCTTACCTCCTCTCAAAATTAAGAATATCAAAGTTATAAGTACTGCTCCTGACGGACTAAACCTGATTGTCGTGAAAGTTGAGACATCTGAACCGGGCCTCTACGGGCTGGGATGTGCCACTTTTACCCAACGGGCATTTACTGTCATAACGGCGATAGAGAAATACATGAACGAATTTTGTGTTGGTCGTGATCCTGACAATATTGAGGACATGTGGCAGGCATTCTATGTAAGTTCATACTGGCGCAACGGTCCGGTGCTGAACAATGCCCTCTGTGGTCTCGACCAGGCTTTGTGGGACATCAAAGGCAAAAGAGCCAATATGCCGGTATATCAGCTTCTTGGAGGGAAATGCCGTTTTGCCGTAGAGTGTTACGGACATGCAAGCGGTCCAACACCTGAAGAAGTTGCAGATAGTGTTCAGAAGTTTATGGCTGCCGGTTTTCGTAATGTAAGAATTCAGCAGGGTGGTACCACTCTTATGAATTTTCAGCATGGAGGTTATGGTGGTGCAGGAAGCACAGCGGGGCAACCTGATTATGCAAAAGCAGGATTCGGAATGCCCGCCGACACCTTCATGGACGACCAGGCCTATCTCAGAAGTGTACCTGTAATGTTCGATATTGTGCGCAAAAGATGCGGAGAAGAAATAGAAATCCTCCACGATATTCATGAGCGGTGCCAGCCAATGGATGTTATTAACATGTGCCGTAAGCTGGAACAGTACAGACCTCTTTTTATTGAAGATCCGCTTTCACCTGAAAATACCCACTGGTGGAAACAGATGCGGGAAAGTACTACAGTACCATTTGCCATGGGAGAACTTTTCAATAATGTCAATGAATTCATACAACCTATGGTTAACCACTATTTTGATTACATACGTATACATGTATCACAAATAGGGGGAATAACTCCTGCAATGAAAATAGCAAGACTTGGTGAATGGTTAAATATTAAAACAGCCTGGCATGGCCCTGGAGATGTCTCCCCTGTTGGCCATGCAGCTAATGCTCATATTGATCTTGCTGTATGGAATTTCGGAATACAGGAAGCAGTGAGCTTTTCAGAAAAAACTTTAGCCATTTTCCCGGGAAGCCCCACAATGAAAAACGGATATATGCATGTAAATGAAGCTCCCGGACTGGGGGTTGATTTAAATGAAAAAGAGGCTGCAAAATTTCCTATTAACAATAAAGCTCCGGGCTGGACAGTGCGTAAAAAAGACGGAACTATAATCAGACCCTGATCCGGTAATTCTGAACAGGCTGATAAACAGTAATTAAAGTTGTGATATTATATTAAAAAACTACATATGAAAAAATCGATAAAATCTATTAGGAAGAGTGAAAGCCATAGTTTATCCAACCGGAGGGACTTTATAAAAACTACTTCAATTTCCGGTTTAGGAATTGGTCTTATAGGATCAACAGCAACAGCAGGATTAGTAACTTCAACAGGAACGGTTCAGTCAAAGGCTGCACCAAAACCTCCTATCAGGATAACAGACCTTAGATGTGCAATAATGGGAAACAGCCCGGTGATTCGTATTACAACCGATCAGGGTATTGAAGGGTATGGACAGGCAGAAACCGCAAAACCATACCTGAAACCTTTTGTACTTTTCTATAAAGACTATCTGATAGGCGAAGATCCGACTAATGTCGAAAGAGTGATGATGAAAATCAGGAGGATGGGAAGCTTTAAACCCTGGGGATCTGCAGTGAGCGCTATTGAAATAGCTCTCTGGGACATCGCAGGCAAAGCAGCAGGATTACCTGTTTATAAATTACTGGGTGGAAAAATCCGTGATAAAGTACGTTGTTATAATACAAATTATTCTTTGCGCAAAGCCGATGCCACGCCAAAAGATTATATTGAATACGGAGCTAAACTTAAAGCTCAGGAATATGGATTTACAATCTTCAAAGTGGCTGTTGGGTTTCATGGTGGGATGTCAAGAATTGTCCCAAATTTCACTTATGGCACTACTGACAGGAATTTTCGCGGACCGCTCACAGAATATGGTCTGAAATATATGGTTGAATGTGTTGCAGCCCTTAAGGAAGGAATAGGTGACGACAGGATCGGGCTGGCACTGGATATGGGACCTGGTTTTATGTTGTCGGATGCAATCAGGACGGCAAATGCGCTGGAACCATTTAACCTTATGTGGCTTGAGGACATGCTGACCGGGGACTACACACCCTATGTAATGGCTGATGATTATATTGAACTTACACGCAGCACAACAGTACCCATACACACAGGAGAACAGAATTATCTGAGGCAAAACTTCCGTGAGCTTATTGAAAAAAATGCGGTGCGTATTATTGGTCCTGACCCTGAAGACGTAGGCGGTTTAGCTGAGTTGAAATGGATAGGTGAATATGCCGACCTGCATGGTATCCAGATTGCACCTCATGGTATTTTTAGCGGAGTTATCGGTAATGCTGCCCAGGCTCAGGTAGGATCAACAATGCCGGAAAATTTCATTGCATTTGAATGCTGCCTTCCAAATCCTGCATGGTGGTTTGACATAGTCGATGGGATACCTGCTCCCCTGGTTAAAGACGGCTTTATGGAAGTTTCAGAAAGACCTGGACTGGGTGTGGAATTTAATAAAAAAGCAGCCAAACAATATCTGGCTGAAGAAGATAAGAAATTCTTCGACTAGAAGTTTCGTTTACCTATGATGTCCGCAATATAAAACTATTTTAAAATGAAGAATTATTCAAGAAGAAATTTCTTAGGCAGCCTGATGGCCCTTCCTGCCGGGCTTTGGTTATCCAGGTATAATGAATTAAGTGCAAGTTCATCTGCCAGCAAGCAGGTGAAAATCACGGCAATAAAAGTAATTCAACTTGACTTTGAGCATGATGGTTGTCTTTTAAAAATCGAAACAGATGCCGGTTTGACAGGTTATGGTGAAACCGGAGTTACGAGCCGGGTAGCAAGAGCTTATCTTCAGGACAGGAATATTCTGATAGGTCAGGATCCTCTTTCAATTGGAACCCATTTCTATAATATGACTACTCCTGTCCATCCAATGGTAGGTCCTATGGCACTTATTTCCGGTATTGATATTGCTTTGTGGGATTTAGCCGGAAAAATCCTTGATCAACCTGTATATAAGCTCTTAGGTGGTGCATACCGCCAGGGATGTCCATTGTATTCCCACGGGGATGCTCTCAGGAAAATGCTTGATCCGGGTGCATGCCGTGAGTGGGTTGCTGATATGAAACAGCGGCCGGAAGGTTTCACATCTTTCAAGATCAATGCAAGCCAGTGTTTCCCTGTAAAGAGCCCCTGGCATCCTTCAGTCTCTTCAGATGAGCTCAGAAAATTAAGCCAGGGATTTGGAAATGTGCGCGAAGCTGCAGGGGATTCGTTTGATATCGGTGTTCATTGCCATAATGAGTTTGACACTTACAGCGGGATTGCTATTGCCAATACCTGCAAGCCTTTTAATGTTCTTTACATTGAAGATCCACTGAATGTGCCATTCTCCGACGGCTGGGTAAAACTAAAACAAGGGACGGATGTTCCTGTAATGACGGGAGAAAAATTATTGACTCTCCTGGAATTCAAATCCTTTCTTGATTCAAAAGCTGTTGATATTATTCACCCTGATATTTCATTTGCCGGAGGATTTTCAGGTTGTATGAAAATTGCCGGCTATGCTGCATTAACCAGGACTCCGATAGCACTTCATAACGTTGGAACGCTTGTCAGAACATATGCGAGCGCTCATCTGTCAATGGCTATTCAGAATTTTTATAAATCCGAAAGCCATCTGGGAGAACGGCCTGTGCTGCAGGAAATGACTCCTGCTGAACCTCCGGTTGTAAGAAACGGAATATTGCAGGTACCTGACAGACCCGGACTTGGACTCTTATTAGATGATGATTTTCTGAAGAAACATCTAATCAAAGATGAGCCATGGTGGGGGTAATAAGATTTTTTAAATTATAAATAATTATAAAAATAATATCAGATTATGACTCCAATAAAAATAACAGACCTTAAATGTGCCATAATAGAAAAAAGTGCTGTGGTACGTATTGTTACTGATCAGGGTATAAGTGGTTACGGGCAGGCTGAAACTTCCAAGCCTTTCCTTAAACCATATGTCCTGTTTTATAAAGATTATCTCATCGGAGAGGATCCTACAAATGTTGAGCGCTGTATGATGAAGATCAGAAGGATGGGTGGCTTTAAACCATGGGGATCGGCTGTAAGTGCCATCGAAATGGCATTATGGGACATTGCAGGAAAGGTTGCAGGAGTTCCTGTATATAAACTTCTTGGAGGAAAAATCCGGGACAAAGTCCGTGTCTATAACGGTGGAGTAAACAGGTTTCCGCGACATGGTATAGAACCCCAGGATTATGCTGATTCAATTAAAAGAATGAAAGATGCAGCTGAGGGTTTTACAATTATCAAACAGGGTATAGGTTTCCACAGCAGGCAGGGTTCTGAAGCACCGGACTTTTTTTACGGTCAGCCGGCTAAGTCTTACAGCCCCGCAAATCCTCCTCATCCCAATCGTGGTCCGCTCACTGAAAATGGCCTTAAACGCTTTATTGCCTGTGTCGACGCTATGAAGAAGGTATTGGGAGATCAGGTAGGACTGGCTCTGGACTGCGGACCGGGATATATGCTTTCGGACGCTATCAGGCTTGCCAAAGCACTTGAACCATATAACCTTATGTGGATGGAAGATCTGCTTACCGGTGATTATACACCTTATGTTATGGCTGATATTTACAAAGAGCTGACACGTTCAACCACCACTCCTATTCATACAGGCGAACAGATCTATCTCAGGCAGAATTACCGCGAACTTATTGAGACAAATGCAGTTCGTGTCATAGGTCCCGATCCTGCTGATGTCGGAGGGATTGCTGAACTGAAATGGATCGCCGAATATGCCGATATTCATGGAATCCAGATAGCTCCCCACGGAATATTCAACGGACTGATAGGTTTAGCTGCACATGTACAGGTGGCAGCTACTATGCCTGAAAATTTCATTGCCTTTGAATATCCATGGTCAAGTCAGCCCTGGTGGTACGAGATCATTGAAGGCCTCCCCGATCCTATTGTAAAAAATGGTTTAATAGATGTTTGGGATGCACCCGGACTGGGAGTGGAATTCAATATAAAAGCAGCAAAAGCTTACCTTCCTGAGGAAGACAAAAAGTTTTTTGACTGATTGAAATATACTTTCTCATCCGACTAATTATTTAACTATTTTTGAGTTTCCTCCGGAAAAATATACAACAGGATTTTTATTAATTTGTAACAACAATTTTTCACTAATCGGTATCCATTCAAAATTTTAAAATAAATCAGGAATCCATGAAAGATAACAGAAGAGACTTTCTTAAAAAGGGCGCATCAATTGCTGCTGCTGTATCATTAGGGACTATTGCATCAGGTATTACAGTTCCTGAAAAGAATAAAAAAAGTGCTTCTGCAAAGACAGTAAAAAAAGATGCTGGCATTAAGTTTTCTTTCCTTATGGGACCAACATCTCCTAAGGTTCCTTTTGCCAAACAGCTTGGAGTGAACTATGTAGTTTCAGGTGTGGACAGAATAGAAGGCGTGAAGCCATGGGAGCCTGAGGCCATAAAAGCCACAAAAGCTACATGGGATAAGATTGGCATTAAATGGACTGTCGTTGAAGGTCCTCCTTCACTGGGAGAAAAAACCAAACTCGGACTTGAAGGGAGGGATGAAGAGATTGGAAATTTCATAACCTTTATGAAAAATCTCAAACAATATGGAGATGTTGACATCATATGTTATAACTGGATGCCGGTTATAAGCTGGGCCAGGACAAACCAGGAAAGACCCGGACGCGGTGGAGCTCTGATGCTGGAATTTGATTACGAGGCATCTAAAGGTAAACCTCTGACAAAGTATGGCGAAGTATCAAAAGAGTCTTTATGGAAAAATTATGAATATTTCATTAAAATAGTTGCCCCCGAAGCCGAGAAGATTGGAATGAACCTGTCCCTTCATCCTGATGATCCTCAGGTGGACAGTATCCAGGGCATATCAAGAATCATGAATAGCGTGGAAAGCTTCGACCGTGCAATGGCTATGTATCCAAGCAAGTATAACGGGCTTACAATGTGCCAGGGAAATTTTGCATTAATGGGAGCCGACATACCGAAACTGGTGAGAAGATGGGGAAAAGAAAAGATCAACTTTGTACATTTCAGAAATGTTCAGGATCTGAGCGGACAAATACCAAGCACCAGGTTCACTGAGACCTTCCATGATGAAGGTCAGATCGACATGTATGAAGCTATGAAAGCCTACGTGGAAATTGGTTTTGAAGGTCCTCTCCGCCCCGACCATGTTCCCGTAATGGCAACAGAGATAGAAGCCGGAATGAGAGGCGGATATACCACACTTGGCAATCTCTTTGCTATAGGATATATAAGAGGTCTTGCAGAATCTGTAAGCAAGGAAATCAGCTGATAATGCTTTTCTGTGATATAATTAAGTGCCTTGCTAATTGCATAGGCACTTTTTGCTTTTAATAACTTTAATTTTTATATTAACATATCTAGATATATTAATTTAATTATTATTTTTGTAACAAATATTTCGCTAAAACTCTATTTAAATGTCAGCAGATACAAAAAAATTTAATCTGAGGAGCTTCACAAGTTTTTCCCTGGTCATTTCAACCATAATAATGTCATGGTCAGGATTTATTCTATATATAGCGCCTCCCGGAAGAATTGCCAACTGGGGTACATGGAAACTGATGCTATTCACAAAAGCTGAATGGCAGGCACTGCATACAATATTCTCCTATCTGTTTTTCATTCTTGTTATTATTCACCTCTTCTTTGTAAACTGGAAAGCCTTTCTTACTTATTTCAGGAGCAAGATAAAGTCAGGACTGAACAGAAAATGGGAACTTGTAGCTGCTCTGATTGTTTCAATAGTATTTTTTATCGGCACCCTTCGTGAATGGACACCATTTGGACCAGTAATGACTTTCGGAGAAAAAGCAAAGGAAAGCTGGGAAAGTGATTTCAAGGTCCCTCCGGTTATTCACATGGAAATATATACTTTACAGCAGTTATCTCCTTTACTGGATAGTGTGCCTCCTGAAAGACTTTTAAAAACTCTCCGGGAAAACAATATAAAGGTAAGCGCAACAGATATAAGCCTGAAAGATATTGCAGCTGATAACAATACAACACCGTCTTCTCTATATGACTTACTGAAGGCCAGACATTCAGGAGGAGAATCTTTAAATAAACCGGAAGTCCCTCAGGGAGCAGGAAGATATACAGTGCTCATGGCAGCAAAAAGCAGCGGGAAAGAAGTATCTGTACTTCTGGAAAAACTTAAAACAAAAGGTGTTGATGCCAATCAGGAAACTTCAATGAAAACCATTGCCGATAAACTTGGGATAACACCAAGGGAGGTATATTTAATGCTTACTGAAGAATAGATCTAAATTTAGTATTTTCGCATGGTCGAATTTACTTTACAAAGCATGTCAGAGCTGGAAAAATATTTTAGCAGTTTCCGTAATAATATAATTGGCATTGATACCGAAGTTGAAACTCCCTATGGAAAGAAGAAGCTGATCTATGCCGACTGGATTGCCAGCGGCAGGCTATATTCTCCCATTGAGAAGAAGCTGCTGGAGGAGATAGGACCGATGATAGGAAATACCCATTCAGAGTCAACTTCTACCGGAAAGGCAATGACAGACGCTTATCACCTTGCCCAGAGAATTGTAAAGCATCATGTCAATGCAAATGATAACGATCTTATTCTCTTCACCGGCACGGGAATGACATCGGCAATAGCCAAGCTGCAAAGGATTCTTGGACTGAAAATACCAGAACAGGCTGTAAACTATTGCCCTTTCACCCACGGAGAATATAATAAATGCAGGGATATTCCAAACGATAAACGTCCCGTGGTATTCCTGACCCACACAGAACACCATTCAAATCACACATCCTGGTTTGAAACTCTGGCTGATGTTGTAGTACTGGAACCAGCGGCCGATCTTACGGTTGACCCTGAAATTTTGCGCAAAGAAATCGTTAAATACAAAAACCGGCCTCTTCTGATAGGCTCTTTTTCTGCCTGTTCTAATGTAACAGGATATTTTCCTCCATATTATGAACTGGCGAAAATCATGCATGAACATAATGGGTATTGCTTTGTCGATTTTGCAGCCTCTGCCCCCTATGTGGATATCAACATGCACCCTGCAGACAGGATGGAACAGCTTGATGCCATTTTCTTTTCTCCCCACAAATTCCTGGGAGGACCCGGAAGCGCTGGTGTTCTTATCTTTTCAAAAGAGCTTTACAAAAATGAGATCCCGGATTCCCCCGGAGGTGGTACTGTTAAATGGACAAACAGATGGGGTGGTTACAGCTACATCTCTGATATTGAAGTAAAGGAAGACGGCGGAACTCCAGGTTTTCTGCAAGGAATAAAAGCTGCACTTGCAGTAACCCTTAAAGAAAACATGGGAACTGACAAGATCCGTGCAAGGGAAAAGGAGCTTCTTGAAATTGCTTTCAGAGAATTATCCAGGGTCAGCAAGCTGCATATCCTTGCCTCAAATGTTAAGGAACGTCTTGGAGTAATCTCATTTTATGTTGACGGTATTCATCATAACCTGTTCACCAGATTGCTGAATGACAGATTCGGGATACAATTAAGAGGAGGTTGTTCCTGTGCCGGCACCTATGGGCACTTCCTTCTTGATGTTGACTTTAAACTCTCAAAAGAGATAACAGACAAGATCGATGCCGGTGATCTCTCAATGAAACCAGGCTGGATCAGGCTTTCACTGCATCCAACCATGACAAATGAGGAACTATTGTTCATAACCAATGCCATAAGGCAAACATACGAGAATACCGAAATATGGCAGAAAGATTACATTTACGACAGGCATACTAATGAATATAATCATCTTAATCTAAATGCCTCAGGGACTTCAGATTATTCCCACTGGTTTAATCTAAACCAATAAAACCTCGGGGAGTAGTCTGCCGCATTTACAGGCAGGCAGCAGGATTTAATGAGTTTATTGGAATTATGAAAGAGATTATGTCCAATTCAGCTTTGCATGAAATCATTCTATTGGTATGATCCTGAAATAAATATCTCTATATTTGATATATCTCTACTTTTATAAAAACCATTAAACCGGTATATAATATGGCAAAAATTGTCGTTTTGGGAGCTGGTATATCAGGCCATACAGCAGCCGCTCATATCCGAAGAAAATTGGGAAAAAAACATGAAGTATGTGTTATTAGTCCCTCAGAATATTACCAATGGATTCCATCGAATATTTGGGTAGGAGTAGGAAGAATGACAATAGACCAGGTTCGGTTCAAACTTGCTCCTCTTTACAAACGCTGGGGGATTAAGTTTGAACAGGCAAAAGCAATTTCGATACATCCTGAAGGCGATGAGTCAGGGAATAAGCCATATGTATCAGTTGAATACACCTCCATCGATAAAAAAGGAGAGAAAGCTGACATCGATTACGATTTCCTCATAAATGCCACTGGACCTAAACTAAACTTTGAGGCTACTGAAGGACTTGGTCCTGCTAAATTTACTCACTCAGTCTGCTCATGTGACCATGCTGCTGAAACATGGGAGGCAGTTAAGAGCTGTGTTGACCGTATGAAAAAAGGTGAGAAGCTGAAGTTTCTTATTGGAACAGGTCATCCGGGAGCCACCTGCCAGGGAGCAGCTTTTGAGTATGCCCTTAATCTGGCGAATGAGATTAAAAGGACTGGCCTTATGGATAAGGCTGAATTAATATGGTTAACAAACGAATACGAACTTGGGGATTTTGGAATGGGTGGAGCCTTTATTAAACGCGGAGGATATATTATCTCCACAAAGACCTTTTCCGAATCGGTGCTTGCTGAATATGGGATACGATGGATCAAGCGTGCGGGTATAACAAAAGTTGAAAAAGGGATTGCCCATTATGAAACACTTGATGGAGAGAAGCATACCCAGGATTTTGACTTTGCAATGCTTATCCCTGCATTTGCAGGGTCGGGCATGAAAGCATATAATAAAAAAAATGAAGATATTAGCAATGCACTTTTCGCTCCGAACGGATTTATGAAAGTCGATGCAGACTATTCAGGGAAACCTTTTGAGGAATGGAATATAGAAGACTGGCCATCAGTTTATCAGAATCCTGCCTATAAAAACATCTTTGCCCCCGGCATTGCATTTGCGCCACCTCACCAGATATCCAAGCCCATGAAAAGTCCGAACGGGACTCTGATAACTCCTGCTCCTCCCCGCACCGGGATGCCTTCGGGAGTTACAGGTAAAATTGTTGCACTGAATATCGTGGATATTGTAAAGAATGGAAGGACCGATTTCAAACATAAAGCCTCAATGGGTAAAATGGGAGCTGCATGTATTGTATCAGCAGGATTTGGTCTCTTTAAAGGCCAGGCAGCTACAATGACAGTGTTTCCGATAGTGCCAGACTGGCAAAAATATCCCCAGTGGGGACGTGATCTGAGCTATACAGTTGGTGAAATAGGGCTGGCCGGACACTGGATAAAACTATTGCTTCATTATCTCTTCCTTCATAAGGCAAAAGGATATCCGTTCTGGTGGCTGCTTCCTGAATAATAAAAAATTATTAAAAAAATAAAGATATGGCTAAAAACATAGTGCGGGGATATTATGAGGAATCATACCCTCCCCTTCCAACAAAAGCAACAAAGTTTTGGCGTCAAAACATTGCAAAACAAATTATAAGATTCTTTGTCCTGAACCTAAGAATTATGAGGATCATTGTCGGAGGACATTCCTGAAAGCCTCTTTTAATAATAAATTACCGAAGTTAAGTAACTGGCAATTTATAATTTCTTATAAAAATCGGCCATATATAAGGTTTTTAAGCAACCCCTGCTGCAGTAAATCAGATCTGAAAAATCCGAAAATAAATTTTTATTATGAACAATAGTTCATTATATTTGTAATGGAATTATTGTTAATTACTCGTCAGAATGAAAACAAAACTCTTTATTACAGGATTAGTCTTTTTAGCAATTGCTAACCTGGCTATTTCTCAGGATGCCACCCCCAGAGGTCAAAGGCTCCTGAATGGAACTGGAAGAGGTCCTGCTTATATTGATGCCAACAAGAACCAAATCTGTGATAATTTCGAAAAAGGCACACCAGGCGGACCACAAGGCCAGGGAAATGCCAATTTCAGAGGCCGCGGACCCGGTCAGAGATACCGTTGGAGTCAAAATGGTTCAGGACAGGGAAATGGACGCGGACAAGGATATGGAAGAGGACAAGGGTATGGTCGCGGCAGAGGTTTTGTTGATACCGACAAAAACGGAATTTGCGACTACTACGAGCCAGCAGCGAAAAAATAATTCAATCTTTCCTGAATCTAAGATTTATTCCTTCCTAATTTATTTTATTCTCATTTTATTTGTATTATGAGCATATGTTCATTATCTTTGTATTGAACTATTGCTCATATTACATGTCTCCAAGACCATTAAGACTCAGAAAAATCAGCAATCCGCCTCCTGTTTCAGGGTTCAAACCTTATGGTAACAAGAAGAGCGGAACCATTCCTGATAGTATATTTCTTCACTATGAAGAATATGAATCTCTCCGTCTATGCGATTATGAGATGCTGAATCATCATCAGGCATCAGTTATAATGGATGTTTCGAGACCTACTCTTACCCGCATATATGCAAAGGCCAGACAAAAAATTGCCCAGGCTCTGGTTCAGGGAAGTCAGATAATTATTGAAGGAGGTAAAGTATATTTTGACAGTGAATGGTTCACATGCAAATCATGCGGCTGTTATTTCAATAACCCCGAAAAAGATGCAGAGATTAAAAATTGTCCTCTCTGCAGAAGTTCTGATATCTTAAACTTTGATCATAAACCATTAGATCAGGAAGAAACAATTACATATTGCCAGGATGTTTGTATATGTCCTGATTGCGGACATGAGCAGCAACATCAGTTCGGACGCCCATGCAGGGAAGAAATTTGTTCTGAATGCGGAAAAAACATGATAAGAAAAGGAACTCCGCACAGCGGAAAAATTAATAAATGAAAAAATGAAAGTAGCAATTACAAGTACAGGAAACAGTCCTGAAAGTAAGATAGACCAGCGTTTTGGAAGGTGTTCGTATTTTGCAGTTTACGATACAGAAAATAAGGGGATTGAATTTCTTCCTAATCCCAATAAAGAAGTTCAGGAAGGTGCAGGTCCTGCATCAGTCCAGTTAGTTGCATCCCGGAATGTTCAGAAAATAATTTCAGGAGAATTCGGCATTAAGATTAAATCACTGTTAGATAGTCTTAAAATACAGATGATTATGATTAAAGAGCCTGAAAAAACAATTCAGGAAATTATTGATATGTTAAACAAATAATCTAAAAGATCATGCCACAAATGAATGGAAAAGGTCCTGAGGGAAAAGGTCCGGAAACGGGTCGTGGATTGGGAAAATGCAAAAAGGATTCTTCGAAAGAAGAACCATCAAAAGTAGGGAAAGGAATGGGAATGCGCCGGAAATCAGGAGGTGGAAAAGGAAAAGGGAAACGTCTGAAAAGCGGAACACTATAGTATAAATATTAAAACGGAGGTAAATATGCCTGGATTTAATCAAAGAGGTCCGATGGGACAAGGTCCCATGACTGGCCGCAGAATGGGCAGATGCACAAATTTTGGTGCAGCAGTTAAAAAAGATGATAACACTTCTGTTCAGGAAACAGAACAGGAAAGCCCTTCAGTTTTTTGGGGCAGAGGCTTTGGCTTCAGAGGTGGAAGAGGAGAAGCCGGAAGTGGAGGCCGGGGCAGAGGAAGGGGTATGGGGTTTCAGAACCGGTACCGTGGAGGTTTTTAAGTACAAATTTATAAACATATATTAATGAAAAAACGTATAGCGATTCCGTTGGAAAACGGGATATTATGCTCCCATTTTGGTCATTGTGAGCAATTTGCCATTATTGATGCAGAAAACAATATTATTACAGGAGAGGTTCTGGTTACCCCTCCTCCACATGAACCGGGCCTCCTGCCTGCATGGCTTGCCGAAAAAGGAGTAACAGTTGTTATTGCCGGAGGTATGGGACAGAGAGCAATTAGTCTCTTCAACAGTCAGAATATAAATGTGTTTGTCGGAGCACAGCTTAAAGGTCACAAAGAACTGGCCGGGGATCTGATAATGAACAAACTAACAGCCGGTGCAAATTACTGTGATCATTAGAACTTAATCACCTGTATGATCAGTTTTGGTCCGGTAAAATCAAGAAGGCTTGGTAAAAGTCTTGGAATTAATAATATTATCTCCCCAAAGGTCTGCTCCTATGGCTGTGTATATTGCCAGGCAGGAGAAACAGCAAAGAAGAGTATTAACAGGGAAACTTTTTTTAAACCTGAAAATATTCTTAATAAAGTAGAACAGCATATTCAAAAACTGGACAAAGATAATTATCCCGATTACCTCACTTTTGTCTCAAACGGTGAGCCAACTCTTGATGAAAATCTTGGTAAAACAATAGTCCTGCTAAAAAAATTGGATATTCCTGTAGCTGTAATAACCAACTCCTCATTATTGCATGATAAAAAAGTTAGGGATGATCTTAACCTTGCTGATTGGGTTTCAGTGAAAATTGATGCTGGAGATACTGAAACCTGGCATAAAATTAACCGCCCATCACCTGATCTTAATTTTGAAATTACCATTGATAATTTAATTCTATTTGCATCCGGTTTTACAGGAATCCTTTGTACCGAAACAATGCTGGTTAACGGAATAAACGATAGTGTTAATAATTTCACAGCAGTTGCCGGTATTATTAAAAAAATAAACCCTTTAATATCATATCTGTCAATACCGATAAGACCTCCTGCTCTTTCATCGGTTAAACCACCGGAAACAGAAAAACTAAATATTGCCTGGCAAATCTTTAACGACTCGCAGATAAAAACAGAGTTGCTTACAGGATTCGAAGGCACAGATAATGGCTTTACCGGTAATATTTACGATGATATTCTGAATATAACTTCTGTTCATCCCCTCAGGGAAGATTCAATGATGGAACTATTACAAAATGATAAAGCGGATTTTCAGGTGGTAAAATCCCTTATTCAACAGAGGCTTATCAGAACCGCAATTTATAATGGTAAAAAGTTTTATCTGAGGGAATATCATCATCAAATTTGAAATACAATAATAATATCTATAAAATAAATAAGATGAAAACAACAGATGTATTAATTATCGGTGGAAGTGCAGCAGGAATGGTTGCAGCACTTACCGGTAAATCTTCCTGGCCAAAGAAAAGTTTTATTCTGGTTAAGAAACAGAAAGAAATGATGGTTCCCTGTGGAATTCCATATATTTTCGGCACACTTGACAGCAGTGATCAGAATTTAATGCCGGTTGATGCTATGCTTGCCAAAAACGGGATTGAATCGCTTGTTGATGAAGTATTATCAATAAACAAAGAGGATAAGTCAGTTACTCTGGCAGGTGGAGAAACAATAAAATACGAGAAGCTTGTAATTGCCACAGGATCTACTCCGGTAAAACCAAAGTGGCTTGTGGGCGGGGAAAAGGAAAATGTCTTTGTAATTCCGAAAGATAAAGTTTACCTCGACCAGATGAAAGAAAAACTGTCAGCCTGCAAAAGGGTTGTAGTTATTGGAGCCGGCTTCATAGGTGTGGAGTTTTCTGATGAACTTATTAAACATGGCCATGAAGTAACCCTTGTCGAAAAACAGCCTGAGATTCTAAGTCTTGCGTTTGATACTGAACTCTCAAAAAAGATTGCAGAGTTGCTATTGATGAGAAATATTAAAATAATAACCGGTAACGGGATAAAAGAAATACTTGGTAAAACAAAAGTAGAAGCTGTAAAACTTGAGAACGGAGAACTAATAGAATCAGATGCTGTGATTCTTACTGTTGGATACAAACCTAATACCAAGCTTGCCCGTGAATCTGAGATCTATGTTGACGAAAGCGGGTTTATTGCAGTAGATGAATATATGCGTACACATGTAAAGGATATCTTTGCTATAGGTGATTGCGCACAAAAACGCGATTTTGTTACACGTGCCAGAGTTTCTACAATGTTGGCATCAACTGCATGCGCAGAAGCACGTATTGCCGGGATGAACCTCTTCAACCTTAATGTTGTGAAGACCTTCAGCGGAACCATTGCTATTTATTCAACAGCTATAGGTGATACAGGATTCGGAACAGCCGGAATAACAGAAGCAAGAGCTAAAGAAGAAGGCATTGATTCAATTACAGGAACCTTTGAGGGCATGGACCGGCATCCTGGAAACCTGCCCGACGCACATAAACAACTCGTAAAACTTATAGCTGCCCGCCAATCGGGGGTAATAATAGGTGGAGAAGTTATCGGAGGATCAAGTGCAGGAGAACTCACAAATGTAATTGGTCTGGCTATCCAGAACAGGATGTCTGTCAACTCATTGCTGACATCCCAGATAGGAACACATCCATGTCTTACAGCTTCACCTGCAGGTTATCCGCTTATCAAAGCAGCCGAGATAATTCATGGTAAGATGAGAAACAGGTAAGTAAATTTGAAAATGGAAAAAATAAAAGTAGGTATCATAATCTGCGACAGGTACAGAACCTGCGCAGGGGGAAAATGCTTCAGGGCTGCTGCTAATCGCGAAGGTGCTTTTCTCAATATACAAAAATCAGGATATTGAGGTTGCAGGATTTACAAGCTGTGGTGGTTGTCCTGGAGGAAATATAGAGTATGCCCCTGAGGAAATGAAGAAAAACGGAGTAACACATGTACATTTTGCAACAGGTTTGATTGTGGGTTATCCGCCTTGTCCATTTATGGATTATTTCAAAGGTTTCATTGAGGAAAAATACGGAATGAAAGTATTTTTTGGCACTCACCCGATACCACAAAAATATTATTTAACCCATACTAATCTCAATACCTGGAATAACCGGTTTCTGAAGGAATCCATTAAACCAACCTTAACCGATGAATCAACCCGGCTGAAATATGATTAAGATTGCGGTAGCCAGCGGGAAGGGCGGTACAGGTAAAACTCTTGTTGCTACAAACATTTTTTATACTCTTCTGAGGAATAAAGCTGATGCACTTTTGATTGATTGTGATGCAGAGGCTCCTAATGCAGTTGCATTTTTTAATGTCAGTCAGGGTAATGAAACCGAAGTTACCAGAATGGTTCCTGTGATCGATACAAACAAGTGTACTTTCTGCGGAAAATGTCATGACTACTGTAACTATAAAGCAATTTTTATAATTCCGCCTTTTAAGATCATCCGGGTATTTGAAGAACTTTGCCATGGTTGCGGTGCCTGCAGTGTTGCTTGTATGGATGATGCCATTACTGAGAAACCCGTTTCACAGGGAAGGGTTACCTCTTTTAATATTGATGAAAGGCAGGCAATCATAGAATCAAGGATTAATGTCGGAGTCATGTCACCGGTTCCGGTAATTCAGGCTGCAATAAAACTTGCAAATCAGAATCACGATATAATCATTCTCGATTCACCGCCAGGGACCTCATGCCCATTCATACAGACTGTTTCAACGGCTGATTATGTAATCCTTGTAACAGAACCTACTCCATTTGGATTAAGTGATCTGAAGCAGAGTGTTGATACCCTGAAAAGTATAAAAAAACCATATGGTGTTATAATAAATCGCGCAGGACTTGGCAATGACAGTGTTCAAAACTATCTGAAGGATAATGACATTGAACTTCTGCTGGAAATCCCTTTCAGCAGGGAAATTGCTGAATTCTATTCAACAGGAGGAATTGTTTCAGAGAAAATACCTGCTCTGGGTGATAGGCTTTTTCAAATGATTACAAAAATAATCAGTCTTAATGGAAATAGCAGTAATTAGCGGAAAAGGAGGAACAGGAAAATCCAGTATATCAGCAGCTTTTGCAACCCTCAACGGCAGAAAAGTAATTGCTGACTGCGATGTGGATGCTGCGAATCTCTATCTTCTGTTCAATCCTACACATGAAGAAGAAATTATATATATAGCAGGCCACAAAGCACATGTAAATTACGAATTATGCACTCCCTGTGGCATATGTGCAAATTACTGCCGCTTTGATGCCATATCTTTTAATGGAGCCAGGGTGACTATCTCTGAAATATCCTGTGATGGCTGCTTTTTGTGTTCACGAATCTGCCCTGAAAATGCAATAAGGATGCTGCAAAACGACAAAAGCCGTATGTATTCAGGATCCTTCAGAAATGGCAAAATGGTTTATGGCCGTCTTGCTCCGGGGGAAGAGAACAGCGGGAAACTGGTGAATATGGTTCGTGAAAAAGCCAAACAGGTTGCCGGTGAAAATAATTTGGAAATTATAATTCTTGACGGTCCTCCCGGTATAGGTTGTCCGGTTATTTCAACAATCACCGGTGCCGACAAAGCTGTAATTGTAACTGAACCTACTATCTCAGGACTGCACGACCTGCAACGGACAATAGAAATTGTGAGGAAATTCGATATAAAAGCTTTTGTTATCATAAACAAATGCGACCTTAACTCCGCAATGAGCGACCAGATTGAGACATGGTGCAGTAATACAGGGATCAAAGTTATAGGGCAACTGCCATTTGATACAGGAGTTGTGGAGGCAATGGTTCAGGGGAAAAGTATTATCGAGTATGATATTAACTCGGATGTAAGCAGAATGATAATTGAAATATGGAATAAAATAATAAATACAAATTAGTTATGAGCGAATTATTTGACAAACTACCAATGGAAGGAGTTAAGCATATTATAGCTGTTGCATCAGGCAAGGGTGGAGTAGGAAAATCTACAGTAGCAGCCAACCTGGCAGTTTCACTGGCACGAAACGGGTACAAAACTGCCCTTGTAGATGCTGATATTTATGGTCCGTCAATACCCAGGATGTTCGGCATTGAGGATGCCACCCCTGAAGTAATTAAGTTTGGAGAAAAGGAATCAATATTCCCAATCGAAAAATTCGGAGTTAAGATCATGTCAATTGGTTTTTTTGTTGACCGCAGCCAATCACTAATCTGGCGGGGACCAATGGCTGCCGGAGCTATTACCCAGCTCTATGAAAATACCTTCTGGGAAGAAATTGATTATATGATAATCGATTTCCCTCCCGGAACAGGTGACATACAGCTTACAACTCTTCAGAGGCTTAAGCTTTCGGGTGCAATTATTGTCACAACACCTCAGGAGATATCACTTAATGATGCCAGGAAAGCTGCCTCTATGTTCAGGACTGAAGAGCTTGAGGTGCCAATTCTCGGAATAATCGAAAATATGTCGTGGTTCACTCCCGACAGCCATCCGGAAGAGAAATATTATCTCTTCGGCAAAGGTGGAGGACACAGAATGGCAAAGGAGTTTAATACATGGCTGTTAGGACAGGTTCCACTTGTTATGGAAGTCGGGGAAGCGGCAGAGAAAGGATTAACTATTTTTAATCAGAGTAATAAAACAGTTATTGATGCTTTTGAAAAAATAGCAGTCACCATTGTTAAAAATCTTGAAGAAAGCTCAAATTAATTTCCAGGAATATTTGTGATTTATGTAGAAATATTACTTTTACATAAATTCGTGTTACTATGTCGGTCACCCGTTTTAGTGTAAGCCTCGAGAAAGAACTTCTCGAGGAACTTGACAGATTTGCTGAGAAAAACAGCTTTGCAAACCGGTCACAGGCATTAAGACACCTCATTGAAAAAAATATTGTTGAAGAAAAATGGCAATGTAACAATGTTGTTGCTGGTGCTATTGTATTAATCTATGATCATCATAAAAAGGATATCAGTTCAAAATCAAATGATATTCAGCATGATTACCATGATGTAATTCTGTCAACCCAGCATTATCATCTGAGTCACGACATATGCCTTGAAATTACAGCAGTTAAAGGAGAAGCAAACAGGCTAACTGAGCTGTCAGACAAACTTATAAGCATAAAAGGTATTAAACACGGAAAACTTGTAATGAGCAAAACAGACTAAAAAATTTTAAGGTAATAGTAACACTTTTTAACATATTCGTAATACTTTAATATATGAAAAAAGCAACCCTTCTCCTCTTGTCAATATTGTTTTCATCTGTATCATTCTCGCAGGATATTTTACACTCAATCCTGAAAGACACCGTAAACCTGGATGAGGTAGTGATTACAGGATCTACGACAAAAGTGAACAGGGCAAATGTTCCAATGGCAGTTTCAGTTGTAAACAACCGGCAGATTGCCTCAAGCAGTGAAAGCAATGTTCTCCCTATCCTTAACGGACGTGTGCCGGGACTTTTTGTCACTGAAAGAGGGGTTATGGGATTTGGAGTTGCAACAAATGCAGCCGGTCAGATTTCAATCAGAGGAATTGGCGGCAGCCCTACAACACGCGTTTTGATGCTTATAGACGGGCATCCTCAGTATATGGGTCTATTCGGTCATCCTTTGCCAGATGCTTATGTTGCATCTGATGTTGAAAGGGTTGAAGTGGTAAGAGGTCCTGCTTCTATTTTGTATGGCTCCAACGCAATGGGAGGAGTTATAAATATTATTACAAAAAAACAGTCATCAGAAGGGTTGCATGCAAACGGTCATCTCATGTACGGATCATATAATACACAGAAGTATATGGCTTCAGGAGGTTATAAAAAGAACAAAATCAGCGTTTTTGCATCGGTTAATCATGATCAGACTGACGGTCACAGACCCAACTCTGACTTCAGTATAACCAACGGATATGTCAAACTGGGATGGGACATCAGCGAACATCTCACTGCCAGTGCCGACGTCAGTCTGGCGGGTTATAAAGCAACCGATCCCGGACCTGACACCATAAATGCCGTTAAAGGGAATACAATAGATATTATCAGGGGTTACTGGTCGTTGTCGGTTGATAATAACTTTTCTTCATATTCGGGTACTGCCAAATTCTTTTACAACTTCGGCGAACATTATATATCTGACGGATTTCATTCAAATGATGCAAATTATGGTGTCAATATTTATGAGGCAATTAAATTATTTCCCGGCAATACTCTTACAGCAGGAGTTGATTTTATGAATTACGGGGGATTTGCGGAAAACGAAAAGGCTATGAACGGACAGGGAATTGTATTTACTGACACTTCTCTTTATGATGCAGGAATATATGGTTTCATGCAACAAAGACTTTTTGAGAAACTAACCCTGAATGCCGGTCTGAGATTTCAGAAACACGAAGTCTATGGAGGTGAATGGATCCCGTCCGGAGGATTTGCCTTTAACCTGAGTGAAAATACAACATGGAAAGCATCTGTTGCCAAAGGATTCAGGAGCCCGACAATCCAGGAGTTCTATATGTGGAATCATAACCCCGGCCTGAGTCCCGAAAGTATAATCAATTATGAGACAGGCATTATGCAGTCATTGTATAATAATAAAGTAAAGCTTGAACTTACAGGGTTTATTGTAAACGGGGATAACCTGATTGTAAATGTACCTTTGCAGGGATTACAGAATGCCGGAGAAGTAAGCAATAAAGGAATTGAGTTTTCTGCCAATTCAAATCTGATCAGGGATCTTGAACTTAACCTGACATATGCATATATAGGAATGAAAAGCCCTGTTTATGCCACACCAAAACATCATCTGTATCTTGGTGGCAATTATAATCTCAAAAAATTCCTGTTTAATACCAGTGTAGAGTATATTAATAATCTCGATAGTGACCCTTCAATAAATATTAGTCAGGAGTCATATACCCTGTTAAATGCAAAATTTACATACAGGGCATTTAAATTCGCCGAGTTTTTCCTGAGTGCTGAGAATCTTCTGAATACAAAATATGTTACCCTCAACTTTTACACTATGCCCGGCATTACTGTATTTGGTGGAGTCAAATTAAAAATATGATAATGAAAAAGTCCACTCTTCTGTTTCTGCTTATTTTATTTCCAATAAGCCACTTTGCAAGTCCCCTCCATACTAAGCTAAAACACACAATCATTATAGATACTGATTGTTCTGTACATGATCTGAGAGCTGTCAGCATTCTGTTATCGCATCCCGGAATTACAGTAAAAGCAATAATAATTTCCGATGGCCAGACTGTTACGAAGGAAGGGTATGCCAGGATGGAAAAACTTCTGCATGAATTAAAGGCTGATACAATACCGGTATTTTTCGGGGAACCTCAGGATTTAAAAAACAAAGATAATGCGAAAGACAAAAAGAAGACAAATCAAAAAAATCTGAGGATACTACCTCCTGAATTGTTCCATCCTGCTGACTCACAGATAACAATAGTCTGCCTCGGGCCACTGACAAATATTACAAGGGAAACAGAGAATAATCCGGCATTCAGGGAGCGAGTTGAAGAAGTGATCTGGTATATTGATTCTGTTAACCCGTTAAAAGGATTCAATTATGAATACGATATTTCCTCAGCTGCCCGCTTTCTGAATTCAGGCATCAGGTTTGATGCTATTTCAAATCTGAATAAGTTAAGCCCTGTTTTCGATGCTGAATTATTAAATCAAAGCCAAAAATCAGATACTTACATTGCCAAGGCATTATTAAGTATTTCGGGAATAACATTATCAGCAGAAGAAATAGGAATGGATCTTTCGCTTCCTGCTGAAGAGGTTGTTTCATTATTCCTTGGAAATCATGAATTATTTGAATTAACACCTCTTAGATCCAATCTGAATATTCGTTTTAATACTGATTATAGTACCCTGATAATAAAAGATGTGATCAGGGATATGATAACAGGACAATACAGATCAGGCCATTTTGTGGCTTTGTTTGGCTTTCCGGTTAACCCTGAATTATATGTATATGATGTGAGGCAGATCCTTGAACAGGCAATATCAAAATATGGTATTGAGGAATGGAAAGCATGCACTCTTACTGATGAGTTTCATGGGCATCTTGGTGTATTTTCAATAGTTGGTGCAAAGATGGGAATCAGGGCCAGGGACTACTTCGGAATAGGTACAGATCTGCTTGAGATCGGGTCGTATGCAGGGTCTGTTGAACCTTTCAGCTGCATGAATGATGGTCTCCAGGTTAGTACCGGAGCCACTTTGGGACAGGGCAGCATTCACCTTATAAACGATACTCTTGCAAGGCCCCAGGCGGTTTTTACCTTTGGTAATAAATCAATAATGATAAAACTTAAAGACAGTTATCTGCAACAGCTAAAAGCTGTTATTGCAAAAGGTATTGAAGATTACGGCCTTCAGGATGAAGACTACTGGAACCTGATCCGACAGACATCAATTAAATTCTGGCTTGAGTGGGACAGGAATGATATTTTCGACGTTAAAGTATTATGAGAACTTAATCAGACGGGAATATCATTATTCCCTTTCTGCTTAAGACTTTCAACCGTATTATGCTTTAAAACCCTGTCTTTTACCACCAGAGGTGTTACCGGAGCAGCTGATTTGGCATTAAATATCATATCATGTCCAAGGCATAGACCCATCATAATATTTAACTCTGTCCCTTTCTCTTCAAGATATTTTGCCTGACCTGCAGGATTGCACGAGATGCCCTTATATCCGGGAAGCAGGTCTGTAAAAGGTACTTTCCCATGTTTGCAGTTTACAGAATCCACAATAAATCCCTCATTTACAAGCATCTCTGAAAGAACCTGTGCCTCTTTGTTAAAAACCGTACAATTAGCTATTCCTATTTTCTTTAAACCAGCTTCTTTTGCATAAACAATTATCTCCTGCACCCTGTCAAGACGGGAATCCAAAGAATCTTCCGCGATCTTAAGAATACTTCTGTCTTCAGCATTATACAGACTTACATGATCGTTATTTTCCATCTCTGATTTTTATGATTCTAAAATCCTTATTTCCGATGTCATCTCCATACTCTTCTTATAAACAGCACTTACTCCGCAATATCTTTCTTCAGAAAGAGATACAGCTTTCTGCAATTTATCCATCGGAAGATCTTTTCCCGAGAACTCATATATAACATGCATCTTATAAAAATGCTTTGGGTACTCATCGGTAAGGTCTCCTTCAACTCTGACATTAAAGCTATCAACCTCAACTCTCATCTTATTAAGAATGGAGATTACATCCATTCCGGTACAACCACCTAAAGCTGCAAGCATAAAAGGCTTGGGACGAGGACCACGATTCTCCCCACCAACTTCTGGAACTGCATCAATTACTATTTTGTGACCGTTTATTTCTGTCTCAAAAGCCATATTGCTGAGCCATTTGGTGTTCACAGTTTCTTTACCCATATCTTCATTTATTATTTTATGCAAATTTAAGACTATCAGACCTGATAATAGCTTTTTATCGGGATATTTAAATTATAATTTCAGGCTTCCGTTCGGAAAGAGGTTTAGACATTCCGGAAATTAATATCAGTTACAGTTTTCTATTGATTTTGTCCCTATACTGAACAAAACTTCCAGAATTCTCCTCTTATTTCTAAAAATATGCTGAATTTGAAGTTCATAAAACGCAACATATCTTCAACCTCAAGTGAAACCTTTTCGATCAGCTTTTCAGTTTCTCCTCCGAATAATTTACCCATTACAGCTCCGTTTGAAGTGGCAAGGTAAACCTGACCATCAGATTTTTCATATACAGCAAAAGCCTTAGGCATCATCGCACCCATCGGTTTTCGTTCATCTGCTTCAAGCATCTCAGATGCATATTTCCCGCTGCAATACTTTATGATACTATATTTACCTATTGGCTTACTTCCATTCTCCACAACCTCTTTGTTCATATCATAAACAGTAACTATATGCCATTCCTTCATTGAGTTAACCCTGTTACCAATTGTCTCAATTGTTTTTTCATAATCATAGGGGCTCTTCATCTCCTTAATCATCATTCTTCCAGCAGAAAGATTTAAAGCTATACCGGCAAATAACATACCGGCTAAAGCTCCGATGATACCAAATACAATTGCAGTTAATTTTGTTTTCATTTATTTTCAGAATTATTTTATTACTTAATCTTCATTCACGCAGATCTCTCCTTTGCGGGCCTGCAGGTATGTATTCCAGGCAACTATTCCCACAGCAATAATTGTAGCCACTATCATAATCCAGGCAATAATTTTAAAGCCTGCAAAATGAGTAACCTGGAAAGCAACTGCAGAAGCTATTGTAACTGCTGCAAGAGGGAAAGTAAATGCCCACCATGACATGAAGAACCTCAGTTTTGTAAAACTTTTATACATTGTTATGAGCAGGACAACAAAAAAATATGCCATAAATAACATGAATACAGAGAGAGCATCCCAGCTTGCTGCAATTCTCATGTATGAAATGAATCCTACAGCAGGAGGGGCCAGAAGTATAAAAAATGTAGGAATAAACTTCTCAGGAAGCTGAGCATGAAAGACAGCTCTGTATAAAAAAATAGTAAACAGAATAATCCAGAAAAAAAAGCCGGCTGCAAAAAAGAAAAAGGAAAAAATAACCGGTGCATATTCAACTCCACTGACAGGAATAAGAATATTTCCCACCACAGGTATAAACCATGCAGGGTTAAAGTGCTGTATTTCAAAATTATGCTGAATCCAGAAACTGATCGTTTTAAACATGAACACAGTATGCAGTATTACACCTGCCCACCAAAGCACTATTGATAAGAGCGGATAGTAGGTATAAAATGCAATTGACAACAATAACAGTGAGATGGATATCGTTGAGAAAAAGTTAATTCTTATCCTGTGATGAAAATCCTTGCTCACCTCATCGGGATAGTTAGCCAATTTAAGTCCATACAAAACGATAAATGTTACGAACAGGCCTAAAACAGTAAAAATGGAGATATCATAAAAAATCTTTGGCAGCCACTGCAGATGATAAAACTTGCCGAATGCAATTGTTAAGCCTGTCAGACCCATTACAACTGAAAAGCTTGTTATAGGAAAATATTGAAGTTTTTCTTTCATATGATTCTATTTTGCTTTATTAATTTGCTCGAGAAGAAAATCTTTCGACTTAACACCTACAAATCTGCTATGCTCCTTCCCGTTTTTAAAAAGCACCATTGTGGGAATATTTCTTACTTTGAATTTCTGTGCAAGCGACTGATACTTTTCAATATCGACTTTACCCACGTGTGCATTACCGTTAAGTTCTCCGGCCACCTCATTCAAAACAGGGGCCATCATCCTGCAAGGGGCGCACCATGCTGCCCAGAAATCCACCAGAACTACCCTTCCTTTAGTCTGATGCTGAAAATTTTTATCAGTCAGGGTAAGAATATTCTGATGATCATCAACAACCGGAATGCTTTTCATTTTTGCACGGGCAAAGAAATACAAAGAGCCAAGGAGAATAACTGCAATACTGATTATAATTAGTGTACCTGACATATTAGGCTGTTATAAGATTCTTCTGTTTTACTTTTCTTTCGTTAATATAATTAGAAGCAGCAAGAGCTGCTATTGTACCGTCTGCAACTGCTGTTGTAACCTGGCGGTACCTCTTGGTGATACTGTCTCCCGCAGCAAAAATACCTTCAATGCTTGTTGCCATGTCGGCAGTGACAATTATCTCCCCCCACTGGTTCATTTCTATCCTGCCCTTAAGAAATTCAGTATTCGGTATGTAGCCAATAAAAATAAATGTCCCGTCTGTTTTAAAATTCCTAACTTTTCCTGATTTCAGATCTCTGATATCTACACTTTCAAGTCTTTCTTCACCATAGAAAGCAGTTATTGTTGATTCCATTAAAAAATCAATCTTCGGGTTTTTCCTGGCCTCTTCAACCGCATGTTCAAATGCCTGGAAATGGTCAAACTGGTGAACTATGGTAACCTTGCTGGCATATTTAGTCAATGAGACAGCCTCTTCAAGGGCTGAATTACCGCCTCCCACAGCTATTATCTCCTTTCCCGTAAAAAAATCGCCGTCACAGGTTGCGCAATATGAAATGCCTTTTCCTCTAAGAGAATCTTCACCCGGAACGCCAAGAGTTCGTGATCTTCCTCCCGGAGAAAGTATAACAGTATTTGAAGTATAGCTGGTACCATCCGAGATGATCACACTTTTTGAATCACCGGAAAGATCCAGGTTTTTTATTGATACATTAGAACGAATATCACAGCCAAAGCTTATTGCCTGCTTTTTCATAATATTGGAGAGCTGGTATCCACTGATACTTTCCACCCCCGGATAATTTGCAATCTCATGGGTCAGTACCATTTGCCCTCCAACTATTCCCTCATTGACAATAAGAGTCTTTATTCTGGCGCGTGAGAGATAGATGCCGGCTGTCAGACCAGCCGGCCCTGCCCCTATTACAACTGCATCGTAATGACTGTTCGTATTCATTTTTCAGGCTTTAACCGCTGCAGAAAATTCTTTGTTAAGGATCGCTGTTATCTGATCCCTGCTCTGAATACTGGAAGTAGCTTTTACAACTTTACCATCTTTATAATAAATAGTAAAAGGTATTCCCATAAAACCCCGAACCTCAGGAAGAGATCTTATAATATGTGATTCAGGATTATCAAATTCCATATCGAAGAACTTAACATGCTTATATTCAGCCTCAAGTTCTTCAGCTATTCCATAAACAGGAATACACATCGGTCCCATACGACCGCAGATAACCATTACATTCTCATTCTCGCTGATTGCTTTCATCAGATCAGCTGCTGATTCGAGGTGTTTCAAATTTGTATACAACATTGCTTTAACTATTTTAAAATTTGTGATGCAAAAATAGAGTACAATCTGTTTAAGAGAAAGCAAAAGTGATCTCGGTGCAATAACTTAACAGTTGAATCAGCACAACTTTTTTATTGATTTAAATTAACTTTGCAGTCTTCTACAAAACCTGACCAAATGAAAACGATACTGGAAACTGACGGAGATTTTATTTGCGACATCCAGGCTCCCTGCTTCCAGATGCTGTCGAAAGATGAGATTGAACTTGTAAAAGCAAGCAAAACACAGGTGCTGTTCAGAAAAGGAGACAATCTCACAAAACAGGGAGCATTTGCCTCATATGTTTTGTTCGTTATCAACGGCCTTGCAATACAATATATTGAAGGTGATGGCGTGAAAAACTTTAATCTTCGTATTGTTAAACCGGGTGAATTTGCCGGATTGTCATCAGTTTTCTCAGGTAGTATTTTCAGTTATTCAACTATAGCTTTAACAGACTGCCAGGTATTCCTTATTGAAAAAGAAGCTATTGCCAATGTTTCACAGCAAAACGGCAATTTTGGTTTCAATATTATAAAGAGATATTGCCAGCAAAATAATGATCTTCTAAATACTGTAAGGAATCTGATGTATAAACAGATGAATGGAAGAATGGCTGATACCATATTATATATAGACAATTTAAAAGCTGAACAAACAGATATTTTTCAGCTTCTTTCACGAAAAGATCTGGCTGATTTTGCCGGAATAGCAATGGAAAGTGCTGTTAAGCTGCTTAAAACCTTTGAGAAAGAAGGTCTTATAGAAATGCATGACAAGAACATATTTGTTACTAAACGGGATGTTCTCCTTGAAATAAGTAAAAGAGGTTAGTTTTTCTTGACTTTATCAATTATAATTATTAACTTTGTTTATTCTTAAATAGGAATTATTCTTATTAAATAATAATTATCGGTGAATAAAGAAAAAATTATTGCAGCTTTAAAGGGTTGCGGGCTAAAGGTGACTCCTCAGCGGATAGCTGTTTTTGATGCAGTTATAAATCTTAATAATCACCCTACAGCAGAGAATGTAACTGATTATATTAAATTAAACCATCCCAATATTGCTACAGGAACCGTTTACAAGACACTTGAGACTCTTGTCAGGTGCGGAATAATTAATAAAGTAAAGACAGATGCAGATATAATGAGATATGATGCAATAACTGAGAAACATCACCATTTGTACTGTGCTGAATCGGAAAGAATTGAAGATTTTGTCGATTTAAAGCTCGACAAAATGCTTGAAACGTATCTTAATGAAAAAAAAATCCCGAATTTCCAAATAGAAGATATTAAACTACAGATAGTTGGGAGATTTACAGACAAAACAAAAAACAAAAGACAAAAGATTTAAGTAGAAAGAATAAAGTATTTAGCAAGAATTTTAAAAATTGAATTATGGGACAAAAAGGAAGATCTATCGTAAAAATGGATGTTGATGAATTAATCAACTTACTGAACAAAGCCTTATCTGATGAGTGGCTGGCATACTATCAATACTGGATTGGCGCTAAAGTAGTCAAGGGCCCGATGAAGGATGCAGTTATAGCTGAACTTACTCTCCATGCGACGGAAGAACTTGGTCATGCAGAATTACTTGCAACAAGAATAATTCAGCTCGGAGGTACTCCGGTTTTATCGCCTGTAGAATGGTCAAAATTAACAAATTGCGGGTACGATGTACCAAGTGATCCTTATGTCGGAGTGATCCTGGATCAAAATATCAAGGGGGAACAGTGTGCCATCAAAGTGTACAGCGAACTTCTGGATATAACAAGGGTGGGCGATCCGGTTACTTACAATTTCATTCTTCAGATACTGTCTGATGAAGTTGAACATGAAGAAGACCTCTCTTCCTTAAAAGAAGATATGGAGCTGATGCTTGAGAGACGAAGCTAGGTAAGGGTCGAAGGATTGCTTCGCTTCGCTCGCAATGACTCTGCTTGTAATTACCAGCAACAAGCAACAAAAAAAAATCATTAACTAAATCATCAATAATATGGAAAACAATCAACTAACACCAATGCCCCGTATCGGAGACAAAGCTCCCGAATTCAAGGCAGTAACTACACAAGGCCCTATCAATTTCCCTGCTGACTATTCCGGGTCATGGGTAATACTATTCAGTCATCCGGCTGATTTTACACCTGTCTGTACCTCCGAATTTATGACTTTCGCAAGCATGGAGAAACGTTTCGAAGAAGCCGGATGTAAGCTTGTAGGACTATCTGTTGATGGATTATACAGCCATATTGCATGGCTTCGCACAATCAAGGAGAAGATTGAATACAAGGGAATGAAAAATGTTGAAGTGAACTTCCCTCTCATTGAAGATATTACAATGGAAGTTGCTCGCAAATATGGCATGCTTCAACCGGGAGAAAGCTCAACAAAGGCAGTAAGAGCTGTTTTCTTTATCGACCCCAAAGGTATTATCAGGGCAGTTATCTATTATCCCCTTAGTATGGGTCGCAATTTTGAAGAGCTTTACAGAGCGCTTATTGCTATGAAAACAGCTGATGCTTTCTCAATTGCAACACCTGCTGACTGGCAACCGGGAGATGATGTAATTGTTCCGACAGCAGGTTCATGCGGTGTAGCTAAACAACGTATGGAAAGCAAGGAAGAGATGCATTGCTATGACTGGTTCTTCTGTACTAAAAAGCTTGAAAAGGACAAAGTAATGAAAGCCGTATTGAAGAAATAGTTAAAAAACAATAAAAGATAAAGAGGTGGCATATCTAAGCCACCTTTTTTATTGTTACGTGTATACTACAATTTCAATATAACATATATATTTGTCTGCAGTTCAAATCCATTTCAGAAAAAAATTATGAAAAACAGGTATGATAATAAATGCAGATGCAGCCTGTTGATAATTTTTATTGGGTTCATGGCTTGTAATCTTTTCTTCAACCATACCCATATTTCTGATGGAAACATAATAGTACACTCCCATCCGTTCAAAGCAGGCACAGATGGCAAACCTATGCATAGCCATGTGAATTACAGCTATATTCTGGTTCACATGTTAAATAATTTTATCGCATCGCCGGTAACTGCCATTTTCTTTTCCGCTCTGATTTTACTCTTTTTAAAAAAAATTCTCCCACTTTTATCCGAATTTCATTTTTCCGCCAATTTCGGGCACCAATATCCACAGAGAGGACCTCCTGCATTATTATCATGAAATCATACTACAGTTTCAGGTAACCTGAAGCCATCTGGCTGCGGTTACCTGAAAATTACAGTTTAATTATTCACCAAGAGTATTATCCTTCTCATGTACAAATATATTATTATAATATCCATGGCATGTTTGTTTTCATGCCACGATTCTGAGAACAAAGAACCTGTATCAGACAGAGGCGGCAGGGGCCGACAGAATCAGGAGCAGCACAGAAAAAGATTCAGGGGAAATAGACCTGAAAGAATTCCTACCGCAATAGAATATGAAGGTGATACTGTTTTTTTACCATCAGGTTCGCCGGTAACGAAAAAACTTGAGACTACAACAGTAAGATCACAGGGTTTTTCTGCTCAGTTCATTACAACAGGTGTTGTAAAACCCCTGTCCGGACATCTGGCTCATGTAACAACTCCTTTCGACGGAAGAGTGGTGAAATCATTTGTAAAACTTGGTGAGAAGGTTAGAGCAGGAACGCCCTTGTTCGAAGTAAATTCGACTGACTATCTTGAAACAGTCAGGATTCACCTTCAGGCACATCAGCAAAGGGATATGGCTGAAAAGAATTACTTACGGAAAAAAGAGCTCATGGATTCAGGGATCAGCTCCAGAAAAGACTATGATGAAGCAAAACTTGAATTGGATTTAGCTGAAAAGGAATGTGAGAAAACAGTCGCTATATTGAAAATATATAATCTTGATCCTGGCGATGCCGATATGGCAAAACCACTGATTGTGAGGTCTCCTATTGCCGGGGAAATTATTCAAACAGACATAACAGTCGGGCAATATATAAAATCAGATGCCGATCCGATTGTAACAGTTGCCGACCTTGAAAGGATATGGGTTATCGCTAGAGTCAAAGAAAAGGATCTGGGGACTATCAACATTAAAGACAGAGCTGAAGTGATCACCGAAAGTTATCCGGACAGACCGATAAAAGGCATAGTAAATTACATAGGCAACATTATGGATGAACAAACCCGTTCAGTTGAAGTATATCTTGAATGTGATAACCATGAAAGGATCCTTAAACCTGGAATGTTCATAACTACCAGTTTTCGCCGTGAGATTGAAAACTCAATAGTAATACCAGCCACCGCCATCTTGCAGGATGACGCAAATAGTTATGTTTATAAGTGCATAGGGACTCATGTTTACCTGAAACATATTGTAAATGCAGTGGCCGCAGGTGAAAAGAAAGTAATTATCAGGTCCGGACTCACTGAGGGTGATATTATTGTTACAGAAGGAGCAATTTACTTACGCTGAAAGCATCAGACACTATGGAAAGACTTTTCAGAATTTTCATACACCGGAGACTGCTGATTGCAACATGCTTTGTTCTTATATCAGCAATAGGTGTTTATTCATGGTTCAGGCTGCCAATCGATGCTTACCCCGATATTGCAGATGTAACAGTACAGGTTGTGACACAAGTACCGGGACTTGCTGCAGAGGAAATTGAGCAGCAGATAACAATACCCCTTGAAAGAGAGCTTAATGGATTACCCGGACTTGTAACCATGCGAAGTAAAAATCTCTTCAGTATATCTGCAATCCTGCTGGTATTCAGGGATGGAACAGATGATTACTGGGCCAGGCAAAGGGTACAGGAAAGAATAACCGGACTTGAACTTCCTTTTGGAGCATTACCTGAATTAAATCCGCTAACATCCCCTACCGGTGAGGTTTGCCGATATATTATTGAGAGCAAAACACAGAGTCTCAGAGAACTGACTGATCTGCAGAAATGGGTTATTATTCCCAGACTTAAGCAGATTACAGGAGTTGCTGATGTTCAGAATTTCGGGGGGATTACCACTCAATATCAGATTGAAATCGACCCTAAAAAACTCGAAAAATATGACATCCCGTTAAGTGTAGTCACTGAAAGCATTGAAAGAAATAATGCGAATGCCGGTGGTAGTATGGTTGATCGTGGCGACCTTACTTATATAATCAGAGGTGTAGGCCTTATTAAAGACCTTGATGACCTTGGTAAAATTGTTGTAAAAACTTCCGACGGAATGCCTGTTTACCTGGGCGATTTGGGTACTCTTAAATATGGGAACTTTGAAAGAAAAGGGATCTTTGGTTTTACTGACAGAAAAAGAGATTATTCAGAAAGTGTTCAGGGTATTGTCCAGCTTCTGCGTTACGAAAATCCTTCTGAAATACTGGCAGAAGTACATAAGGCAATAAATGAACTGAACGAGAAGATACTCCCCGAGGATGTGAAGATTCATATTTTCCTCGACAGAACTCATTTGGTTAATGCAACCCTGGATACAGTGTCACATACTCTTTCTTTCGGAGTCATCCTTGTTATTGGAGTACTTATTATTTTCCTGGGAAGCTGGCGAAGCGCCCTGGTGATTGCAGTTACTATTCCGCTTTCACTTCTTATCGCATTCATTTTCATGTACTTTACCGGCATTCAGGCTAATCTTCTATCACTCGGAGCAATCGATTTTGGAATAATTATCGAAGGATCGATAGTGATGCTTGAAACTATCCTGAGAAAAAGAGAAGAAAATCCGATGGAGGAACTGCATTCTGAAAATATCATAAAGCGATGCGTAGAGATGGGAAAGCCGATCTTTTTCTCAATGGTAATAATAATTATGGCTTACCTACCACTATTTACCTTTGAAAGAATAGAGAAAAAGATGTTCTCTCCAATGGCCTATACAGTAGGATTCGCAGTAATTGGTGCTCTTGCTGTGGCTCTGATGCTGATACCGGGTCTTGCTTTTACAATATACCTGAAACCCCAGAAAGTATACCATAACATCTGGCTTGAAAAGCTTACAAAATCATATCGTGGAGTTACAGTCAGAATCATGGAAAAACCACGAAAAGTTTTTGCTCCGATGGCAGTAATTCTCGCTGCAACAATAATTCTGTCGATGGCCGTTGGAAAAGATTTCCTTCCGACACTTGATGAAGGTTCTCTCTGGCTCCAGGTTCAGCTGCCACCCGGAGTAACACTTGAAAAGTCAAAAGCTATGGCAGATACTCTCAGGAACCATATCATGAGATATGAAGAGGTAAGTTATGTTATGACTCAGGTTGGAAGAGATGATGAAGGCACGGACCCATTCTCAACCTCTCATGCTGAGTGCGGAGTGGGGCTGATCTCTTATAAGGAATGGGAAAGAGGAAAAAGAAAATCTGATCTGATAGAAGAACTTTCTGCAGATCTGGCACAATTGCCTGGCTACAGCGTTGGATTTTCCCAGCCGATTATAGACATGGTTATGGATCAGATTGCAGGTTCCCACAGCGATCTTGCCATTAAAATTTTCGGTGAGGATCAGGAGGAAGCCAGAAGAATAGCTGATGAGATAGTGGCTGAAATTTCAGGAATTGAAGGTGCCGGTGATGTAAGCATAGAACAGGAGCCACCACTGCCTCAACTGCAGATAGAGGCAAACCGGGATAAAATAGCTTTGTATGGCCTAAATGTGTCTGATGTATCCGAACTGATCGAAGTGGCAATAGGTGGCAAGGCTATTTCACAAATCTTTATTGGCAACAAAGTGTATGATGTTATCTGCCGGTATAATGAAACATCGCGTGAAACACCTGAAAAAATAGGTTCACTGCTACTTACATCGGGCACCGGTGCCAGGATTCCTTTATCTCAGATTGCTGATATAAAAACGACAAACGGACCAGGAATTATTAACCGTGAAGAGAACAAGAGATTCCTGACGGTGAGGATTAACATGCGCGATCGGGATATCACATCCTTTCTGAAAGAAGCAAGTGATGCAATTGAAAGCAGAATAACTTATAATCATCATGATTTTTCCCTAAAATGGAGCGGGCAATTTGACAACCAGAAAAGGGCCTTTGCAAGGCTGATTCTAATAGTCCCATTATCTCTTGCACTTATGTTTCTTCTTCTTTTCTGGAGTTTTGGCAATTTCAGACAGGCATGGCTTCAGATGGCACTGCTGCCTCTTCCTGTTTTTGGTGGAATGATTGCATTGAATATCACAGGAATGACATTTAATGTATCATCGGCAGTCGGATTTATCGCACTTTTTGGAATTTTCATCATGAACGGAGTTTTAATGATATCCCATATTAATCACCTCAGGATTGAAGGTGAACCGCTTAAGGAGGCAGTTATCAAAGGATCAACTAATCGTTTCCGCCAGATTCTTATAACTTCTGCAGTTGCAATCCTTGGACTTGTACCGGCCTCACTCTCCACAAACATAGGATCAGATGTTCAGCGTCCCCTGGCAACCGTTATTGTATACGGTCTGGCTTTCGGAACTTTAATAATCCTATATGCGCTTCCGGCGCTCTATTATATGCTTGAGAAATGGTTTGAAGGTGTAAAACCAACTGTTGAATTAAAATAATTTAATAAGATGAACAGACGTGGATTGATTTTATTTATGGTTTATTTGTCTTCTGCCTTAATTACACAGACTTCCTACTCACAGCTGAAGCCAGGATACATAGTAATGCCTGTTACGCTTAATGATTACATTCTCAATGTATCAAAAGGGAATCTGGGCTATATTGCTGCACAATTCAATGTCAGTATTGCAGAGGCAGAGCAACAGGCAGCAAAAATATTCCCTGATCCTGAGATATCACTTGCATATGTTAACAATGAAGATAAAATCATGCGGATGGGACAATCCTATGATGCAGGATTAAGTTATCCCATTAATCTCGGCAACAGTCGCAAAGCAACAATTGAATTAGCCCGAACACAGCTTGATCTCTCAAAACTTATGCTTAAGTTATTCTTCAAAAATCTCAGGGCTGATGCGGCGAAAAGTTACTTCACTGCCGTAAGGGACAGACAGATCAGCAAACTGCAGAATGACACCTATGAACTGTTAAAAAACATGGCTGATGCTGATAGTATCAGACTTAAAACCGGCGAGTCAACCGAGCTGGATGCCATTCAGACAGCACTCGAGGCTAAATTACAGTATCATAATGTTTTGCAGAGCCGGGCTGAATTAAATAATTCTCTTGTCATCCTTGTAATGCTTCAGGGTAAAATATTGAATGACACCCTCTTTGATCCATCAGGTGAATTCCCGTTGCAGCAGAAGATTTTTTTGCTTTCTGAGTTACTGAACACTGCTATGGAATCGAGAAGTGACTTGCTGATAGCTGCAAAGAACAGGGAAATATCCGAAAAAACCCTTCATCTTCTGAAAGCTGATCGCGCATTTGAATTTAATTTAGAGGCTGACTACTCATATAACTCGATAGTTAAGAATGATATTGCACCGGCACCAGCCCATAATTCTGTTAATGCAGGAATAACGATCCCCTTAAAAATTTCAAGTCTCAATAAAGGATCTGTGAATGCCGCAGAATTTGCAATATCACAAAACATAATAAATGCAAAAGAGGTAGAACTACAGATATTCACCGAAGTAATTCAGGCATTTAACTACTACGAAGCTGCAAAGAAAAAGACAGAATCGTTCAGTCAGCAACTGACTGATAATGCGGAAAAGATACTCAGGGGCGCCTCCATGCTTACCAGGCAGGGGAAAGCGGGCTGGTGGATGTACTGAATGCCAGGAGGCTGTATACCGACCTAAGGACTAGCCATATTGAATCACTCTATGAATATACATCAGCATTGATTGAACTGGAAAGAGCTGTCGGAATTTGGGATATTACCGAATAAGATCACATAGGTATTTGTGTGATTTAAATAACAAAAGGTATACCTTTGCAATGTATTATTAAATAATTATAACAAAATTATAATTTTATGAAAACTTCAGGCATATTTATTCTGACATTCTTGTTGATTGTTTCCTGTAATCAGCCACCTGTCCAGACTCCGGCACCTGTTTCCGGCAATGAAATTTCCAATCGTGATGGTATTTTTATTCACATTACACAATGTTACGACGATCCTCACAGCGTTTTAATGCCTCTTAAGATGGCTGTAATGATGTCCGCCGATAAAGATGTACTTGTCTATCTTGACATTCATGCGGTGCAATTCCTTACGAAGGATGCAAAGGATATTACTTTTGCAGATTTTGAATCAGCGCATACATATATTAAAATGCTGGCTGAAAAAGGAGTAGGTGTATATGCATGCCCTACCTGTATGAAAATCGCCGGTATTGCTCCCGAAGATCTGATGCAGGGAGTCCAGGTAGCACAGAAAGACAAATTCTTTAACTTCACAAAGGGAAGGATCATCACTCTTGATTATTAAAAGGTAGGGTTTAAATAATGAATGAATTCGATATCAAGGCAGCTGAATGGGACAAGAACCCTATGCACTGGGACCGTTCAGCTGCAATTGCAAAGGGGATTATTGCAGAAATACCTCTTCTCCCCCATTTTACTGCTATGGAATATGGTGCCGGAACAGGTATCCTTAGCTTCTTCCTGAAAGATCATTTAAAGGAGATTCTTCTTCTGGACAATTCCGCTGAGATGATCAGGCTTACGAATGAAAAAATATTATCTTCCGGTGCTAAAAACCTGAAAACAAAACTTTTTGATCTTGAACATGCTGATCTTGAAGACGAAAAGTTTGATCTTATATTTACTCAGATGGTACTGCATCATGTAACTGATATTAGCTCCATTTTAAGCAGATTTAAAAAACTGTTAAATTCTGGAGGATATCTTGCAGTAGCTGACCTTTATGAAGAGGACGGCTCATTTCATGGTGAAGGTTTTACAGGACATAATGGTTTTAATCCGGAAACTCTAACCTCAGTATTGAAGTGTGATGGTTTCAAAGAGATATCATACAGGAAATGCTTTGTTATTAGCCGTAAAATTGCTGAAAATCAAATAAAAGAATTTGAAGTATTCCTGCTAACAGCCCATATTTAACAAGAAAAATTATACTTATAGATAAACTATAATTTTTTTCTGAATTAAGATTTTTTTACTTGGATTATGAACGCAGGTTCATTATCTTTGTAGAAAATATCTGCCATGAAAACTTTAATCCTCTTTAAAATTTTTATGATTCTGCCATTAATACTATTTGTTGACTATTTGCTGATGGCCTTAATTGGATGTACAACCTGTCTTTTTGGATTAGGAGAAGAATTTTATTGTGGTACTTTTTGTCTGGCCGGGAAAAAAATTCTAGTTTTGTCAATAATATTCTTCGGTTATATAATCTACCCCGATATTAAAGAGTTATCCAAATCAAAAAAGCATGGCGCGTCCGCATAAAAGCAGAAAGATTTCTAACCCTCCCAAAATGAAGGGATTTAAGCCTTTTGGAATGTCACTGTGCAAGATCGATTCAGTAATTTTAAAATTTGAGGAGTACGAAAGTATAAAATTAGTGAACTATGACAAACTCCCGCAGGATCAGGCAGCTGAACAAATGAATGTCTCCCGTCCGACTTTTACACGTATTTATAACAGTGCACTGGAACTAGTCGCTAAAGCATTTATTGAAGGAAAAGCTATTGAGATTGAAGGTGGAAATTATGAATTTGAGAAAGATTGGTATCGTTGCAGAAAATGCTATAAATTGATAGAGGGTTTGGAAAATCATACTAAGTGTAAAAATTGCACACATTTCGGAGAAAATGAACTTATTAGATTAAATTGAACTAAAACCAAGTAGTTAATAACATACAAATTATGAATATGAAAATTGCAGTTCCGATAACAAAAGAAAACCAGATAGACAGTCATTTTGGGCATTGTGAATCTTATGGGATATTCACAATAACAGAAAAGAGAGAGATATCCAATGTAGAAAGTGTTAAATCACCCCAGGGGTGTGGTTGTAAATCAGATATTGCTTCTGTTCTTGCAGCTGACGGAGTTTCCATTATGCTGGCAGGAGGAATTGGAGGAGGAGCAATTAATGTTCTTAATAACAACGGAATAGAGGTAGTAAGAGGTTGTACAGGAGATGCTACAGAAGTAGTCAAGCTTTATCTTAAAGGATTGGTTGAAGACAGCGGCAGCAGCTGTCACCAGCATGAAGAGCATAACAGAGAAGGTCATCAATGCAATCACTAAATGACACTAAAGAGACTGGCACATTCCGGTCTCTTTTTTTTGCATCACCAGATAAAAACTATATTTGTATATCATTTAATTCTATAGCTATATGAAAAAACTATCATTTTTAATCCTGACTATTTTGATATTCTTCAATGCAGAACATCTGATATCCCAGACTATTTCGAAAGACGAAATGATTTTTCTGACCTCCGAATGGAAAGGTGAACGCTTCCCCGACGGACGGCCGAAAATTTCAGATGAACTGATCTCAAGGGCTAGGAATATTGGTATTGAAGAAGCATGGCAGATACTTAACAATGAAGGCTATAAGTGCCAGTATGAAGGTAACTGGAAAATGATTCATGATAACGTTCCTGTTATCGGAAGAGCAGTTACTGCCACATTTATCCCAACACGTCCCGATATTGAAAAGAATATTAAGGAGAGAGGTTGGAAAAATGGTTTTGCCGGAGCAACAAATGCATGGCCTATCTCGGTATTGCAGAAGGGCGATGTATATGTTGCCAGCTGCTTCGGAAAAATAAACGGAGGAACAATGATCGGTGATAACCTTGGAACTTCAATTTTCGCGAAAACCGGCAACGGAGTAATATTTGATGCAGCAGCAAGAGATCTGACCGGTCTGGAGAAAATTGAAGGATTTAATGCCTATGTACGTGATTTCCATCCATCATTCCTCGTTGATGTGGTACTTGGAGGATTGAATACACCAACCCGTATAGGTAATGCTGTTGTACTGCCCGGTGATCTGGTTCTTTCAGACAGGGAAGGTGTTCTTTTCATTCCTGCACACATGGCAGAAAAAGTGATTGCAACAGCAGAGTTCATTAACCTGAGGGATAAATATAGTAAAACAGTTCTTAAATCCGGGAAATACACAGCAGGCCAGATTGATGCAGAATGGACCAGCGAAATAAAGGATGATTTTCTCAATTGGCTCGGAAACAATCCTTCACTTGGAAAAATGACCAGACCTGAACTTGATGAAATCATGAAAAAAAGAACCTGGTAACCGGAATTTCTTTTCAAAGGATTTTATTTTCAAAACATTATTTGAATTTAATTGTTAACTGTATGTGTTGACTCAGATTTGAGTCAACACATACTTTTTTAAAGTACTTATTATGGAAATCACATTTGAAGGAGGAAAGGTAGTAACAGCTCTCTATAACGGACACGCAATCAGAACTGATCAGCCACTTGATAACGGAGGAGGAAATACTTCACCCTCCCCTTTCGATCTGTTTATGGCTTCGATAGGCACATGTGCCGGTATATATGTTAAATCATTCTGCGATAAAAGGGGTATCCCGACTGATAAAATCCGAATATTCCAGAAAATGATATGGGATGAAAAAACAGACCTCCCTCTCGACATTACCATTGAGATCAAACTGCCGGAAGATTTCCCTGAAAAATACAGAGAATCAGTAATCAGTGCCGCTGAATTATGCAAAGTCAAAAAGTCAATAGCTAATCCGCCTTTGTTTAAAATAATAACTTCATAAATATTACTATCATGAAAATAGCCGTACCTGTTTCAAAAGAAAATCAGATTGAAGGCCATATTGGCAATACAGAATTCTATACTGTATTTACAATATCTGATAAGAAAGAGATAGAAGGAATATCAACATTGAAATCATCCGGAGGATGCGGATGCAATACTGATATTGCAGACAATCTTGCATCTGATGGTGTCACTGTTGTGCTTGCAGCCGGAATCGGAGGTGGTTCAACAAAAGCTTTCAATAAAAGCGGAATAAATGTAATACGCGGTTGCTCAGGAGATGCCACTGAAACAGTTAAACTATATCTTACAGGATCAATTGAAGATAAAGGGAGCAGTTGCGAAAAGCATCAGTCTCATAATCACCATGATGATCATCATTCAGTTAATCAGATACCTGAAATTGTCAGCATACAAAAAAGCACTCATCAATGCGGATGTGGTCATGGAAGCGGAAGCTCATGCAATCATAATTAATAAGAATAAAACAAAAAAGCCGGTTTAAACCGGCTTTTTTGTTACTCCTTTTTCCTTGTACTCAAACCTAACGGAATGTATAAAGGACAAAAACTCAGGAAACTTGTCACAATGAACACAGCCGATAAAGCAAGCAATATTATTGCCAGTGTTCCTGAAATTACATTTGTAAGCCAAAGCACAACTACAACGACTGCAACCAGTATCCTGATCACCTTGTCGATAGTTCCCATGTTCTTCTTCATAACATATATTTATTTGATTAATAATTTCTAGTCAAGTTCCTTGGCAATTGCCATTGCAGCTATAGTGCCATCAGCAACTGCTGTTGTAATCTGCCTGTATTTCTTGCTTATAACATCTCCAACAGCATAAACGCCAGGTACACTCGTCCTCATCTCATCGTCTGTCTTGATATAACCCCACTGATCAAGTTCAAGCTTATCTTTAAACAGCTGAATATTTGGTTTCATTCCAATAAAGATGAAGACTCCATCACTAAACAATTTCTGACGTACTTTTGTTTTGACATTTTCAACTTAATGTTGACTTTAGGGTTCTTTAGTATTTTATCCTGAGCTTTTTTATTGGCTGTAAGTTTGTCAAACTGATGTATTATGGTAAGTTTTGTTGCAAAACGTGTAAGGTATTCTGACTCCTCAACTGCAGAGTTACCACCACCAATAACAACTACCTCTTTGCCTTCCATATACTTTCCGTCACAAGTTGCGCAGTAAGAAATACCCTTCCCTTTCAATTCCTTCTCACCCGGAGCACCTGTAAGGTTTGGTGTTGTACCTGTTCCAACAATAATCTTTTTGGCTCTTACTGTTTCATATTCATCAATTACAACCTCTTTCTTATCAAGGTCAACACTTGTAATGTCAACTGCAACCTTGTAGACTGTCCCACACATTTTTGTCTGCTCGCTCATGTTATGTGAAAGCATATAACCTGCCTGAGGTTCAATAAAACCGGGATAATTGGAAACTTCATGTGTGGTTGAAACATGACCACCTGGCAGAGACGGGTCTATCAGAACAGTATTGATCTTTGCCTGGCATAAGTAAAGACCTGCAGTTAAGCCTCCAGGTCCTGCTCCAAGGATAATTACATCATATTCAGATACAGTAGGCTTAATTTTTGCTTTTATCTCCTTTACCCTGGCTTCAGGCAGCATACTGTCAAGGTTACGGATTATTTCGCTGCGTTTAACACCTCCGCTTAACCTGCCTGCTACCTCATTGCCATTATCATAAAACAAAAGAGTTGGAGATGATTTAACTGCAAGCCTGTCAGCCAGTTCCCGATTCTGCTGGCGAAAAATCTTGATAAACTTAATATCATTGCCATATAATCCGGCAAGGTTCTCGAACTTTGATGCCAGCGCTTCACAAGGAGGGCATTCAGTTGAATAGAAGTCAAGGATAACTTTTCCTCCTTTTAATACTTCTTTTTCAAATTCTGATGAATTAATCTCTTTCATGGTATAATTATAAAAATGATAATCACAGTATTTTAAAAACAGAGAGCACTAAGCTTCGACTCCTTTGAGCCCTTTGTTTTCCTCCTCTGTGTACTTTGTGGTTAAAGGTTTTCACTGTTTTTCAATATATGCTGCAAATCCTAACTCCAGTAATTCTTTAACAGGCCGGCAATCGGGAGAACAAATGCTTCCATTGCTGTTTTTAGCCACAGACCCGCATCCGCCACCACATGCAAGCTGCACTGAACAGGTTTTGCAATCTTTAATAGCAGTGACATCTCTTCCTTCCCACTCCTGTACTATATCCTCTTTAAGACTAACAGAAGGATAAAATGTACCAAGAGACTCTTCAGTTTTTCCAACTGTTGCAGTACATGAATAGATATTGCCTGTATAATCAAAAGCCCATTCTGTCTTACAGGCAGGACATGAATCGAAAAGTGGATCAGGCAATTCACCATTTTCCGAAAGGAATTTAGAAACCGAATATGCCGGTTTATAAAACTCAGTAATATACGGATGATCTTTTACAAGCTTAAAGATATGCTCATACAGAGATATTCTGTCAAACAGTTTATCTGGTGCCGACTGGCAATGATGCAGTTCATAATTCCTTCCAATCTGTGTTTTGAAAAGGGGATTTCCGGTCCATCCTTTCTCTATTGCAAAGAGAGCCAGATCAGGCAGATCGTTGATATTCTCTTTGTCGGCAACCATCCTCAGATTTATATCTATACCTTTTCTGAGTGAGGCATCAATACCTTTTACAATTTTGTCAAATGTTCCGTTCCCGCCTTTAAGAAACCTTCTGGAATTATGTACCAGTTCTGTTCCATCCAGAGTGACCTGAACCTCCCTTATCTTACCGGCAGTCAATATCTCACAATATTCCTCAAGATAATAGCCATTGGTCACAAAGCTAACTTCCAGACCTGATTCAGACGCCTGCCTGATAATCCTGGAAATCAGTTCCTTCTGCTTTGCATTGTTAAGAAGGGGTTCTCCACCGAATACGGTGATGTACTTCTTTCTTCCGGCAAATTTAGTATTTACATAGCTGAAAAAAGCATCTATGATCTCATCAGAGAGTTCAAGTTTTGGATTATTATACTGATCCTGATAACAATAGCTGCATGCAAAATTACAGCTGTAATTTGTTACAAAAAATATCTGAATCTCATCTTGATCCCGTGAATCAATAAAGTCGAGATAACGATTACGATAAAGCAGCACTTCGGCTGCTTCATCAGTAATATATCCCTTCTCCGAAAGCTCGTCAGCAAACTCTGCTGCGGCCCCCGGTGTCCCATTTCTCAAGCCTTCTACTATTCTTGCCTCATCAGGACTCAGAATATCTGCATTACCTGTAAGAAGGTTCAGGATGAAATAATTCTCTGAATCCTTAATCCTGGAAAAAATATTGTACCTCGAGTAGATCATTAATAATTAATCGTGACAGCCTGCAACTGTCCTGGATGTTTTTGCACAGCACTGTGCAACTTTCACATTACTTTTCTTTTCTTTCTTTTTGATAACGCTTTTCATAGTATTGTATTTATTTAACAAGTAGTATCTCATTTATAGCTTTAACCAGACTCTCTTTTGGCAACGCGCCCATCGATATGCTGGGCTTTCCCTTTGCAGGTATAAATAACAATGTTGGTAATCCTGTTATTCCTATACTCTGTGAAAGAGCCTTTTCCTTTTCTGTATCAACTTTATAGACCACAATTTTACCCTTATACTCCCTGGCGATCTCATCAACGAGAGGTGAAAGCTGACGGCAAGGAGCACACCAATCGGCATAAAAGTCAATTATTGCAGGCATATCGCCTTCATATTTCCATTCTTTGTTCAATTCATAATTGAATACCAGCTTCTTAAATGAGTCATTTGTAAGCATTACAACAGAACTCTCCCCATTTCCCTTTGATGTAGCTGAAGCCGGATTTTCAGACTTACAATTTACGAAAATCATGGCAGATATAAGAACTGATAATAAAACTTTCTTTTTCATAATATGATTAATTTTTCTGTTTATTACTTATCACCACAATTGCATTTTCCTGAAGGTCTGATTCCTGCAATTGTCCAGCTTGAAACCAATATTTTGCCTTTAGCATATGGCTGTGACTCTTCAACTATTTTTATATCACTGAAACCTGCACTTCTGAGTTGCTCCAGATATTCGGCACGTGTAACTGAACCTGCCCAGCACTCGGATACAGCAACAGGATCATTTTTGTACTCCTCAGGAACTGGTTCCGAAGAGTAAATATCACTTACAACAAACCTTCCTCCATTTTTCAGAATTCTGAAAATTTCATTCCAGACTGCCTGTTTATCAGATGAATGATTTATTGTACAGTTCGAAATCACCAGATCAGCAGTATTACTTTCAATACCCAGATGTTCAAGAGGACACTGTAGGAATTTTACATTTTTAACTCCCAGACGTTCTGCGGTACTTACAGCCTTTTTTAGCATCCCTTCAGAAATATCTATTCCAAAAACAAAGCCTTTTTCCCCTACTTTCTCAGCCAGTCTCATCACATCGGTACCCCTGCCGCTTCCAAGGTCAACACAGACCTCTCCCGGAAGTGGTTCAGAATAATTGATTGCACCACCACAGGAAAGGCAGCATGATGATTCTGCCAGCTCGCTGTATCTGCTATTTATCTCTTTGTATTCCATTGTTTAACCTCTCCTGCCTATTCTTGAACAAGGGCTGCTGGTAACCCAAAAACCCATGAATCCTGCAAGCAAAACCGTCCTCCAGCCATCATTGGTAATAACAAAAGTATCACCTTTAAATTCAACCAGATAATAATATAGTATACCAACAGCCAATCCTGTAACTATTCCCAGCACGGGCCTCCAGAAGTACCATGTAGTAAAGAATTCTTTTACTGACTTCGGCCTTGGTCTGATTTCACAGCTGTTACTCATTTTTTAAATTTTATTGTCCTCGCAAAGATAATATCAATTTTTTATAAATCGCAATAGTATCACTTAAATCTTTTTATTATCACTAATATATTATGTACTTTTGTGTCTTACTGATAATTAATATGGGTGCCATCTTTAAGAAGGAACTAACGCAGGAGGAACTGGAGCTGTTATTCATAAGTGATGATGAGTGCTTCCGCTTTCTTTCTGAAGTAAAATGGGAAAATGGCTTTATCTGCAGGAAATGTGGTAACACCAATCATTGTCCGGGGAAAACACCACATTCAAGACGGTGCACTAAATGCAAAACAGAAGAATCAGCTGCAGCAGGTACGATATTCCACAATTGCAAATTCCCTGTACACAAGGCTTTTTATATAGCATACAATGTATGCAAGGGGAAGGAAGATATTTCCAGCTATGAACTGGCCAGAAGACTGTCACTCAGACAGATGACCTGCTGGAATTTTAAAACAAGAATCAAAAATGCCCTGCATCAGATTGATTCACTTTCTGAAGTTGAAAAGTCTTCGATTCAGAAAATACTGTCATAATAATCTGCGTTAATCAGCGAGATCTGCGGGAGAATATTATAAATTAGTTTCCCGCAGTCCCGATAATTATCGGGAGCGCAGATATTCGCAGACCAGCAGTACTAAACTACAGCCTGAACTATTTCTAAAGTCTCTTCTGATGCTGCTCTCATTACTGATGCCATTTTAGCAGGCAGAGAAGATACCAATTCAGCCATATTTACCAATCCTATATAGGTTTTGCCGTCATCCTTCTCATAAACAGAGATCCTGCAGGGCATCATAACTGAAATAATCCGCTCATCATTCAGCTCAAGCATTTTTCCTGAATACTGGGGCTTGCAGATCTCTATTACTTTCACAGGCTTAACCGTTTTTCCTGACTTAGCCAATGATTGCTGAAGGTCATGTACAAAGGGGACTTTCCATTCAAACTTTTCAGCTGTTGCTGTGAGCAATTGTACGGTTTTATCAAAACCGTATTTGCTTTTCTGTTCAATAACTATCTGTCCGGTTTTCATAGTGCATATTATACTAAATACATATTTATCATTTGTTCCAGCATCTCCTGTTTGCCGCTTTTTGTCTGAGGTTCCCCGAGATCAGAAGCAATCGAGCATAGCATTTCAAGAGTAAGCTTCCCTTTTTCGAAATCTTTCCCCTTGCCTTTATCAAAAGAAGAATATCTGTTTTTCTTCAGTTTAATATAATCACTCTCTTTCAGAATCTTATCAGCAACAATCAGTCCTTTGGCAAATGTATCCATCCCGCTGATATGGGCAATGAATAAATCTTCAACATCAGTTGAGTTGCGCCTTATTTTGGCATCAAAATTAACACCTCCGTTTTTAAATCCCCCCATTTGGAGTATAACCATCATTGCTTCAGTGATGTCATAAATGCTTGTAGGGAACTCATCTGTATCCCATCCATTCTGATAATCTCCTTTGTTTGCATCTATACTACCAAGCATACCGGCATCAGCTGCTACCTGGAGCTCATGCTGAAAACTATGTCCGGCAAGAGTTGCATGATTGGTCTCTATATTAAGTTTGAAGTCTTTGTCAAGACCAAACTGACGAAGGAATCCAATTATTGTTGCTGAATCATAATCATACTGATGCTTTGATGGTTCCATAGGCTTTGGTTCAATAAGGAATGTACCCTTGAACCCTATTTTCCTGCCGTAGTCGCGTGCCATTGAAAGCATCATCCCCATATGATCAAGTTCACGCTTCATATCAGTATTATGAAGGCTCATGTAACCTTCCCGTCCACCCCAGAAAGTATAATTTACCCCACCCAGAGCTACTGTTGCTGCGATAGCATTCTTTAACTGAACGGCTACATTTGTAACGACAGCAAAATCAGGATTTGTTGCCGCACCATTCATATAGCGGGGATGTGAAAAAAGATTTGCAGTACCCCAGAGAAGCTTAACTCCTGTCTGCTCCTGCATTTTCTTCATTACAGGGATCATCTTTTCAAGTTTCTTCTCTATTTCAAAAACTGTACCTTCCCCTCCGACTACATCTGTATCGTGGAAACAATAGTATTCTGTGCCAAGCTTGGTAAAGAATTCAAAAGCCGCATCCAGACGCTGTTTTGCCTTATCATCTCCTTTGGCATCTTTCCATGGATATATCCTTGTTGCATTTCCGAAAGGATCTGTGCCATCACCACAGAATGAGTGCCAGTAAGCCACAGCAAAACGAAGGTGGTCTTTCATTTTCTTGCCCGACACAAGCTGATCAGGATTATACCATCTGAATGCAAGTGGATTTTTTGACTTGCTACCCTCGTATTTGATCTTTTTAATACCGGGATATGCTTCGCTTTTTCCTTTGTATATCATATGTTTAAGTATTTATTATGATGAATGTTAAATCAATTCGAGATAATGCTTCCATCTCTCATAAGCCTTTTCGTACTCAGGAAGCTTAGCCTCATCGGGCTCTGTAACTCCCACTGCATCAAGGCCTCTAAAGGCCTCATTATCTGTCTTATAATAGCCGCATCCGATACCTGCACCACGGGCTGCTCCAATTGAACCATCTGTGTTATACAGGTGAATAACAATACCTGTTATTGTCGACAGAGCTTCCCGGAAGACTTTGCTTAAAAACATATTTGCCTCCCCTGCCCTTATGATCTTTGGATCTATTCCCGTCTCTTTCATTATATCAAGACCATATCTGAAAGAGAATGCAATGCCCTCCTGTGCAGCACGATACAAATGACCATTATTGTGTCTGTTGAAATCCAGTCCTGAGATATGTGAACCTGCCTCCCTGTTTTCCAGCATCCTTTCCGCACCATTACCAAATGGAAGTATTGTAAGACCATCCGAACCCGGTGCCACATCTTTTGCAAGAGCGTTCATCTCATTGTATGAAAGAGTTCCTCCTGTAATTCTCCTCAGCCATGAATTGAGTATCCCGGTCCCGTTTATGCATAAAAGAACACCGAGTCTTTCATCTGCAGGACTATGGTTCACATGCAAGAAAGTATTAACCCTTGATTGCTTGTCATATTTCTTAACATCGGTAACACCGTATATAACGCCGGAAGTACCTGCAGTTGCAGCTACCTCACCCGGATTAAGCACGTTCAGTGAGAGAGCATTGTTTGGCTGGTCTCCGGCCCTGTACGAAACCGGAATACCTTCCGGAAGACCCAGTTCTGAAGCTACTGATTTCAGAAGCCTTCCCTGAATTGAAAAGGATGATCCTGCATCAGGCAGCAGCCCTGAATCAAAACCATAATAATTCATAAGCTCCACAGAAACACGATTTTCTGAAAAATCCCAAAAGACCCCTTCTGAAAGACCTGTATATGTTGTACTTATCGCACCTGTCATTCTCATGGCGGCATAATCACCGGGAAGCATGATCTTGCTGATCTTTTTAAATGTCTCAGGTTCATTTTCCTTAACCCAGGCAAGCTTTGATGCAGTAAAATTCCCGGGAGAATTCAGCAGGTGTGATAGGCAAAAGTCCCTTCCCAGTGAAATAAGAGCAACTTCACCATACCCAACGGCCCTGCTGTCGCACCAGATAATTGAAGGCCTCAGAACTTTCTTGCTGCTGTCAACAGCTACCAGTCCATGCATCTGGTATGATATGCCAATGGCACCAATTCCGGAAGCCAGACTGCCAAGCTTCACTGTGCATGATTTTACAGCATTTCGAAGGTTTTCCCACCACACTTCGGTATCCTGTTCTGCCCATCCGGATTTTAATGCAATTATCTTCATTTCATCTGAAGGAGAAAAGGCAGTAGCCAAACATTTACCTGTTTCTCCATCAATTACAGAAGCTTTTACAGATGAGCTCCCCAAATCAATTCCCAATAAAAGCATATTGATTGAATTTATTATCCTGTTTGAAGCTCTGAACAATCGGAAATATTCAACCCTCCCCTCAGTAACCTCCGTGGAACTTATCAAATCACTTAAAGAATCTAAGCCCCCTGAGGTCGAAAAGAACTTTTTCCTCTGTTCATTAGCTGCACAGAGATCAAATATACAAAATATGGACAAGTACATATAACATGAGAGTTTAATAATTTTTTGTAAATTCCGGTGATATTAAAATTAATTATTCCACACAGATGAAGAGATCAGTTATATCACGACGAAAATTCATTGACAACTCAGTTAAGGCAACAATAATGTCATCAGTAGCTTTCGCAGGGTTCCCGACAATTGTCCCCTCATCTGTCTTCGGGAAGAGTGCTCCAAGTGATAAAATAAATATCGGACAGATAGGATTCGGCAGAATTGCTTACACTCACGATCTGCCTGAAATTTTGAATTATGATAAGGCCAGGGTAATTGCACTTGCAGACCTCGATTCAAACAGGGCAGCCCAGGGCAAGAAATTTATTGACAGTTTCTATTCAAAGAGAACCGGCAAGGCTGATTATGTCAATGCAAAAATATATGATGATTACCGGAAAATGCTTCAGGATCCGGGGATTGATGCGGTCATAATATCTACCCCCGACCACTGGCATGCCCAGCCTGCAATTGAAGCAGCACTGGCAGGGAAGGACATCTACCTTCAGAAACCTACATCTCTTACAATAAAAGAAGGCAGGCTGCTTAGCGATATTGTAAGAAAAAAGAGAGTGATACTGCAGGTGGGAACACAGCAACGCTCAATGCCACAGTTCAGAATAGCGGCAGAGCTTGTAAGAAATGGACGGATAGGAAAACTGCATACTGTTAAGATCGGTCTGCCGGGTGACCCCTCAGGACCGGATGCACCGGAAATGCCGGTACCAAAAAATCTTAATTACGATATGTGGCTTGGATCAACAGAAAATGAATACTATACCGAAATGCGTGTTCATCCGCAGAATAGTTTGACCGACAGACCCGGTTGGCTCAGATGCGAACAATTCGGAGCGGGTATGATCACAGGCTGGGGACAACACCATTTTGATTCTGCTGCATGGGGAATGGATACTGAACTCACAGGCCCTGTTTCAATTGAAGCAGTTGCCCAATTCCCGAAATCGGGCTTATGGGATGTTCATGGAGATTTCATGTCAAAAGCCGAGTACGGAAACGGAATTACAATGTTTACATCAGGCGGATATCCAAACGGAGTAAGATATGAAGGTACAGAGGGTTGGATATTTGTAACAAGAGGTTCTTATACTGCATCCCCATCAGATCCTGTGGCAAAAACAGAGAGCAGCAAAGCGCTTGATGCCAGCGATCCAGGGATATTAACTTCGAATATTGCTGATAATGAGATCCATCTTTATGTCAGTGAAGAGCAACATGGCAACTGGCTCGACTGTATAAAATCAAGAAAAGAACCAATATCACCTGTCGAGATTGGTCACAGAGCCTGTTCTGTCTGCCTGGTAACCCACATAGCAATGAAACTTGGCAGAAAGCTTCAATGGGACCCGGATAAAGAGCTTTTTGTAAATGACAGCGAGGCGAATAATTTGCTTTCAAGAAAGCAGAGAGCGCCGTATGGAACTGATTTTATTAAAATGTGAATCAAATGAAAAGAATATTTCTTTCCGGTATATCATTTATTACTGCTTTGATGTTCTTTTCATCTGCCTCAGCCGTTAAAATTACCGCTGAAAAGATTGGATCAAAGATCAATGTCACAATAGATAATAAGTTCTTTACCAGTTACATTTTTTCGGATAATGAGAAGTATCCCTTCTTTTTCCCTGTAAACGGACCTTTAACTGGCAGTTCTGTTACTTCCATGAGAAATGGTGAATACCCGCACCACAGTTCACTATTCTTCGGATGCGACCTGGTCAATGGAGGTAACTGGTGGCAGGAAGGTCTGGAGAGAGGAAGAATAATTTCAGTTAATGCACAAATAATAAAACAGGGAGGTGATACTGTTGTTATAACAGATGAGTGTATCTGGAGCAGGCCGGGCGCAGTATCGCCAATCAAAGACACAAGAAACATTACAATAACGTCACCTTCGCCCGGAAAGATCCTTCTTGACTTTGATATTAAACTTGAGATGCTTGAAGATGTGACTATATTACAAACCAATCACTCTCTTTTCAGTGCACGTACAGCCGCTGATATCTCTGTTAAGTATGGAGGAACAATGATAAATGCCGAAGGACTAAAAAGCGAGAAGGATACTTTCGGGAAGAAGTCTGCATGGATTGACTATTATGGAAAGAGAGGCGACGGGACTGAAGGGATAGCAATTATTCAGCATCCTTCAAATCCATGGTATCCGGCACCATGGTTCACACGCGATTATGGATTTATATCACCAACACCCATGTACTGGCCAGAGAACGGTAAGGATACTTCCTTAAAGAAAAATGAAACATTAAGACTAAGATACAGAGTTGTGGTTCATTCCGGTGATTATAAAGAAGCCAGGATCGCAGAAGAATTCGAGAGTTTTAAAAAGGTTAAATAGCTTCTAATTAGCTAATACACAACTATTTTTTAAGTCTGAATCCGTCATCTGATGATTTGAATTCGTATGAATAAACAGTTCCCTTTCTCTTAAATGAGATCAGAAGATTACCTGACTTATCAACTTTCATTTGTCCTGAAGAAGCAATAGTACCTGCCTCCTCTGCATCAGTGACCGGAAGAATAATAGTTGCCACAGTTGTCTTTTTATCCTTAGTCTTTAATTCCGTATCAAAATAGTCGATCCAGAAAAAAGTTTTCGTTGCATTAATATATTGGGCAGCATGTCTGCCTTTGATGATATCAAACTCCTGCATGGCAACAGGGATCAGAGCCATTTTTCCTTTATCATTTCCGAGCAGAGCAAACTTATCATTTGTTTCAAACCCGACTCCTGGGTGAAACCGTATTTCGACAGAGGCTCCGGGATTTGCACTTATCTCATCAAGAACCAGGGTGATTTCCGGTTTATCGAAAACAACATGACGGCGCCATCCTTTAAGTTCAATTTTCGGATAAGCATTTGATGGATCCATAAGCACATAATCAGATTTATCTGAAGTTCTGAATTCAAGAACTTTTCCGCCAACCTCAAAATTCCAGGGCTGTTTACGCATTTTACCGGGTATCTGCTTTTCTCCGTTAACAAATACCACATTGTGCCCTATGCTCGAAGCATGAGGATAATCCCATCTTGCATCATCAAAGAATTTCTCATCATAAACACCCTCTTTACCCTTATCCTGTAAGAAATATTCGTTTTGCCAGTACAATACAAAGCTGCCAATGTCGAGATGTCCGTGGTGCGGGTCATTGTTCATTCCTGCTTTCCCTGCTACAACTACTTTGGCAGGATCTTTAAAATCACTGCGCATAACCCACCAGTCAATGGTGCGGAAGTGTTTTGAAGTTCTTTTTGGCTGTACCGGCTGAATAACAGATTTTGGCCAGATGATATCGAAAATATCATTCCTTCCACTGAGTAATTCACTGCTATACCAGGCTGCTTCTTTATTCCCTGTTTCAGTTGCCAGTTTGTTTATCATATGAGCACTACCGATCAGACTGCCTCCGCCTGAATCTTCAAAATTTAAAGACTTTTTAACGGGGAGTGAAATATAAAGAGGGAAAGTGGCCGGATTATTTTTCAGTCTTTCGTTTTCGAAAAGGTTGAATTTTGAACCGGTAATCCGTTTCAGAGCATCGGCAAAAAACATTGAAGTATGTACTCCATATTCCCAATAGCCTCCACCCTCCTGCCAGCCGCCATCAACTCCCAGCTCATTCAGCATGTTATTGATTCGGTTGTATGATTCAGCTACTATGTCGGTGAGTTGTGGATTTTCAGTAAGCAGAGCTAATCCTGCAAGCCCGATACCTGAATTGCATACCCCGCACCAGTTACAGCGATATGCTGTTGCCCACCAGTGAAACTCATAATCACCGCGTACACGAGTCACAACTTTCTCAATTAAAGCGCCGCGTATCCGGTCACGCTGAGCCGGAGTAAGTCCGGAATAAAGCCAGTCGTAAACTGCGGCCATCAGTCTGCCTGCGTCGCCGTTATAGTGGTCGAAGTTGAAATTAACCTGGTCATCGGGTACATTCCATGGCATTATACGTGAGTAAATAATCGGGAACTCATGCGCTCGCTGGGTCCAGGTTGTAAGGTCGCAAAAAGCATCAGCAAATTCAAAAGCTTTTTCAGCGTATTTATGTTCACCTGTCAACTGATACAAAAAAGCCAGATAAAAAGCATTGTTAAGGTTGGTACTGTAATACTTTGAGTACTTACCGTCATTATCCTGTTCTGACCAGCCTGCACGGGTATTCTTCCCCTGAACCGGAATATCTCTGTCTACCGGCATTTCAAGCCACATTTTAGCCTGGGCTTCCAGCTTCCGGAAAATATCATTGCAGTCGGGTTCATTTTTGATACGGCTGAGAAGCTCAGCTTTATCTTTTTCCGAAAAATAGAGATAGGGATGTTTCAGCGAAGTAAAATCAATTGCCTTGTCGATATCTGTTTTAGTGACCTGGCCATAAAGCAGAACTGAAACAGAAAACATTAGCAGTGTTAAAACGGAGCACTTTAGTTTCTTATCCATACTACTTTAATATTAAATGTTTACTGTAAGGAATGTTGCCTGGAAGATAATTACTGATTTCTGTCTTTCAGTTCACGATAGGCGCATTCTTTCATATCACAATAGCTGCAGATATAATTATTGTATTTCACATGTTCGCCGATCCCGATAAATCCGCTGGTCGATTTAATCGGTTCCATCAATGCCGATCCAGTCAGACTGATCCCGCAAAAGTTATCAGGCATTAACATGAAGAGCTTATGCTGGTCAGCTACACTCCACCCACAGTGACCCGGGCTAAACCTGTTTGTAATCTTTATCCCCGACTGCCCCAGTGATGCCGCAAGATCGCTCTGCATTAAGTCGGATGCAGCATCAACTGTCAGACTACCAATTATATCAAGAATATAACCTTTAAGTGGATCGCCACCCATCATGATCTCCCTGCTTCTCTCTCCAATCCCTGCTCCGGCAGTACTTACATACACAGCCATTGACTCTGATTTCTTCATCTGGTTGAAGATAATCTTCTGTACATCAAACTTTACATCGTTAATAAAAATCGCTTTATTTCTATCATCGAGAATAACATTTTTAAATATTCTGTACTCAGCCCTGATACTGCAATATCCGGCTGCTTCCTGGATAGCCTCTTCAATAAGGCTTTGGATCATCTCTCTCTCACTGGTCTCATTATAACCCAAAAGTGATTCAACATCAGAAATTTTAACGTCCAGATCATTAAATGAATATTGAAATTTCCTGTTTGTCATTTGCTGAGTCCGCTTTCTTTAACGATACGTTCCACAATAGCCTCCCAACCAAGAGTCATGATGTGTATTCCATTGATTCCCTGCTTCCTCTTTATCGCGTCAATTATTTCAAGGGTGATCTGAACACCCTCTTCAGGAGCCGATTCCCCGGCATTCATCAAACGTGAAAGAATTTTTTCAGGCACTGTTACACCGGGTACTTTTGTATGAAGATATTCTGCGACCTTGTATCCCTTCAGTGGTGCAATACCTATTAGTATATGAACCTTGTCGAGAATATTTCTCTTGTAGAGTTGCTCAAGCCACTGATCGAGCCTATCGGGTTCAAAGATAAGGTTGGTCTGAAAGAACTGTGCTCCTGCGTTAACCTTTTTCGTGTCCTTAATAGCCTGAAGGACAGGGTCGGAAGCAAACGGAGATGTTGCAGCACCAAGAAATAATTTTGGCGGCTCCTTCATCTTTCTACCATCAAGATAAGTTCCTTCATCCCTCATCCTCCTTAATATCCAAAGCATCTGCACTGAGTCGATATCTACAAAGTTCATCGAACTTGTAGGAGTCGGACCTATTACAGGATTGTCTCCTGTTATGCAAAGGACATTATAGATGCCCATAGCATTAAGTCCGACAACATCTCCCTGCAATCCGCTTCTTGTAGTATCTCTTGATGTGATCTGCAAAACAGGTTCTGCACCCAGATCAACGGCAATTTTGCTGCAGGCAATACTCGACATTTTGGGCCTGGCTGATGATGAGTCCGTGAAGTTTATTGAAGTAACAAAGGGCATTACAGACTCAATATCCCGTTTCAGCTTCCCGGTTGATGCGCCCAACGGAGGGGTTACCTCGGTTGCCACCACAAACTTTCCTTCCTTAAGTTCTTTTGCCAGCCGTGAAACAGGTTCACTGTTCACCGGAGGATGGTATTCAGAATCGCCCTGCCACCAGTCGGGCTGCCTTATAGTCCTGAAAACACTATCCCAAACTTCGGTTTTCTTTACTTTATCATTTGAGAACAAACTGCCAATAAACATTCCTGTACCAACTTTTCTTATCTGTCTTACCACATCTCCCCATGTCTCTGTACCTGTTTTGTACCAGTCGAGAGGCGGCAGAACTTCAAGAAGCATCTCCTGCCGGCCGGTCTTCAAAGAACGTTTATAAATTGCATACCAGACACATTTCCTGGTCTCATCAACATAACAGTTCTTTTCGGGAGTAATACCGCCACAGGGTCCGTTTCTCATACCTTTGGGACATTCCATAGGACAGATGAAAGCTGTCTCCTGAAGAAGGCAGTTGCCGCACATACGGCAGCCAAAGAGAGGGCCTTTAATTATCAGTTCGGTTTTTGCCAGTACCCTTCTGCTGAATTTCTCGCGTTTGAACGGATAAAAAGCAGGTTGCCATCTGCGGGCAGGTTTAATACCGGACATATTAAAAATAAATTATTTGAAAATAATCAGCTTATAAGCTATTAATGAGCAATCTCCACATATCTGATAGCGAAATCGTCACGGCCGAGAATAAGGTCGGCAGCCCTTACTGTAACAGCTATCTTTTCAGGATTGGCAATCGGACATGTAAGTCCATTTAATATTGAGAGAGTCATATGGACAGCATTCAGTACATCCCTTTCCGGTAGACCAAATGATATATTGCTGGCACCCTGAGTTATGTTCAGTCCGAGCCTGTCATGCACAAGCTTTATTGTATCCAGTGTTACAATACATGCACGCGGATCAGCACTGACTGCCATTGCAAGAGGATCAACAACAACGTCCTCTTCCTTAATACCTAATCTTACGGCACGCTCTAGAATCTTTTCTGCCACTTTCAAACGTTTCTCAGGATCATGTGTAATACCTTCATCATCCATTGCAAGGGCTATTATGGCAGCACCATATTCTTTTGCAATCGGAAGAAGAGCATTCATTGATTTCTCTTCGCCATTAACGGAGTTTATAAGGCATTTCCCTCCTGCTACCTTAAGAGCAGCCTCAATAGCTTTGGGATTAGGAGAATCAAGGCAGAGAGGAATATCAAACCTGGCTTTGATTGCCAGTACAACTTCAGGTAAAAGCTTTACATCATCAACACCGGGGAAACCCACATTCACATCAAGTACCTCTGCGAAAGCTTTTATTTGAGATTCAGCGAGTTCTAATACATAATCAAAATTTCCTTCCTGAAGGGTTGTGACCAGTTTCTTTCTCCTGGTAGGATTTATACATTCTCCGATTATCACAACCGGTCCATTGGTGTCAATTACGACTTCGCGGGATGTTCCGCGCAGAATTGTTTGCATTGTCAGAAAAATATAAACTAAGACACCAGGGCCTTCAGGTAATTTACTGCTCCCTGAGGATCAGGTGAATAGAAATCAGCCCCGATTTTCTGGCAGTATTCCATTGTTACAGGTGCACCACCCACGAGAATTTTTGAGTCTTTATGTTTTTCCTTGATTGCTGTTACCGTCTGCTTCATATTCTCCATTGTTGTAGTCAGAAGAGCCGATAAACCAATTACAGCGCCCGGATTTGCATCAAGTGCCTTAAGGAACTTGTCTGTTCCGACATCCACTCCAAGGTCAATCACTTCCCATCCGCCGCCTTCAATCATCATTGCAACAAGATTCTTTCCTATATCATGAAGGTCGCCTGCAACTGTGCCGACAATAAATTTGCCTTTACGCTTGGTTTCGCCTGACTGGAAAAAAGGTTTAAGATGAACCATTGCACTATTCATCGCCTTGGCTGCCATAAGCATCTGGGGAACGTAAATCTCTTTACGCGAAAACTTTTCACCAACCTTAGCCATTGCAGGGACAAGAGCATTTTCAAGAATTTCATCAGGCTTCACTCCGGCATCAAGAGCCTGTCTTGTAAGTTCATCTGCGCCATCCTGATCTTTCATATTGGGCGGATAGGGAGATACTTTATTTATCTTGCCGAATTCAATACACAAAGCTATTTTTCCAAGAATCTCGTTCATAATTTTATCTTTTAAGTCAGGTAGTTTACATTCAGGTAAAGAAATATTGGTTTAACTATTATAATCTCAAAATAAATAAAACTATTTCGTTTATGCTAAAATTATGCAAATAATTAAATATTGTTAAAGAAAAATCTATTTATTGACTGATAGTTATGATCTTTCAAAGAGTTGACTATTTTTGATTATAAATTAAATGAAAACATATGAGAACTATCTTCGCTCTTTTGCTGACAGGAATTGTTGCTCTGGCATCAGCCCAGAATAGTCCTGTAGGAATATTTAAATCCAGTGCCGACATAGGAAATCCCAAAGTAAAAGGATCAGCTTCCTATAACGCTGCTGATCAGAGCTATAACCTCAAAGGAGGAGGTTATAATATATGGTTTGAAAGAGATGAATTCTTCTACCTTTATAATAAGATTAAGGGTGATTTTATTCTTACTGCCAATTTTGCATTTGTCGGAAAAGGTACAAATGCTCACAGAAAAGTAGGCTGGATGGTCAGGGAAACAACAGCTGACAAATCAGCACATGCTACAGCAACCCTACATGGTGACGGACTTACCGTACTGCAGTGGAGGCGTACCTATGGGGCACCTATGAGAGACCCTCAGGACGAACTTTTTGCTGACTCATCATGGTATAATGTACTCCAGGTTGAAAGATCAGGTAAAAAAATAATTATGCGTGCAGCTCTCCCCGGGCAGCCCTTTGAAGTGATCGGTTCAAATGAAATGACAAATATGCCTGAAGAGGTTCTTGCCGGCCTGTTTATATGCTCTCATGATCCTGAAGTTACGGAAGAGGCAAGAGTATGGAATGTCAAGATTGACAGACCCGAAGCAGATAATTACAATCCGGGAATGGGCGGTTATCTTGGATGCAGACTTGAAACAATGAATGTTTTTGATGGAAAAAGAATGGTAATCTATGAAAAAAATGACCGTTTTGAGGCTCCAAACTGGATGCCGGATGGCAAAAAACTGCTGTTCAACATGGACGGATCATTATATAAAATCCCGGTTGAAGGAGGTAATCTGGAGAAACTTAATACCGGATCTGCCAACAAGAACAATAATGATCATGGTATCTCATTTGACGGAAAATTACTGGCTATCAGCAATCAGAGAGACGGCATGCCTGGCGGAGGATCATCAGTGTATATTCTTCCGCTTGAAGGAGGAACTCCTGAAATGATCACCGAAAATACTCCATCGTACTGGCATGGCTGGAATCCCAATAACCAGGAGGTCATATATGTAGCCCAGAGAGATGGAAAGAATATCTATAATATCTATAGAAACTCAATTAAAGGTGGCAAAGAGGTAGCACTCACAAACATAAAAGCAGGTGAACATGTAGATGGTTGTGAATTTTCACCTGACGGGAAATATATCTACTATAATGGGAATCATACCGGCTCAATGCAGCTTTGGAGAATGAAACCAGATGGCAAGGGCAGGGAGCAGCTGACAAAAGATAAATATAATAACTGGTTTCCTCATGTTTCACCTGACGGCAAATGGATTGCATTCATCTCATTCGAACCTGAAGTGTCACCAAATGATCATCCATCATACAAACGTGTAATGCTCAGACTGATGCCTGCATCAGGAGGCGAGGCTAAAGTCATTGCTTATCTCTATGGCGGACAGGGAACTATAAATGTACCATCATGGTCTCCTGACAGTAAGTCGATAGCCTTCGTCAGTAATTCCGGTAGATAAAGAAATTAGGCGTGAGCAGTCTGTATCTTCTTTAGACGATCACACAAATCAGCAAGTCCCTCAGGAGTATCCCCTCCGGGCTGCTCAATTGTTGTCCAGCCCTGGTAACCAACGTCATCAAGTGCTTTCATTACTGCAGGCCAGTTTACATCACCCTCCATAAGTTTTACTCCAAAGCCGGCACCCTTGCCCTGCTTGTCTGCTATTTTTTTGCTGTATTCCTTAATATGAACCCTTACAATTCTTTTGCTAAGAATCTTTATCCATTGTTCAGGCCAGCCGTAGGCAAGTATATTTCCGCAATCGAAGTAAAATCCAACATACGGGCTCTTAAACTGATCCACATAAGTCGCTGCTTCCATCGGGCTAAGAAGGAAATTGTTCCATACATTTTCAATACCGATCTTTACCTGCAGCTTCTCAGCAAGAGGCAATGCTTTCTTTATTTCATCTGTGCTTCTTAACCAGCACTCATCATAAGAAACTGTATCACTGACTCTTCCCGGAACAAGCAATACAGCGTCTGTTCCATACGCACTTGCATCCTGAAGTGCTAATTTGAGTGCAGTTATGCCCTGTTCCCGTATAGCGGCATCAGGGTCAGAAAGCAGATATTTCCAGTGCAGTTCTCCGCAAACACTTGTCACAGGCAATCCGGTTATCTCCATTGCTTTCAGCACTTCAGCCCTGTTAAGGTGGCTCATGGCTTCAACACCGTCGAAGCCTGCATCTTTGGCAAACTTGAATTTCTCCATAATGGTTTTACCCATTCCTATGCTCCCCCACATAACACCCTTTTTCAGATTTCTGGCTGCCGGTTTAAGAGCACCTGATATCCCGGGCAAAGTACCGGCTGCTATAGCAGCCGATACCATGACAGTATTTTTTGTGAATTCTCTTCGATTCATTTTCGATATATTAATTGACAAATATTCAGGATCAAACATTTGGTTCAGCACCTATTACAGGTATCACCTCAGGAATAGGAGGAACAACCGGTCCAAAAGCGTAAGTCTTCGGACCAAGGTAAAGATCTGAGTTCATCACCTCTTCCCATGTAACATCTTTCCCTGTATAAGCCGACATACGCCCCATGATTGTTATAAGTGTTGAATTAACCTGGGCAATGGCATCAGAGAGATAAGTACCTGTTCGAATTGCAGTTACAAGATTAATATGCTCCTGAACAAAAGGATCCTTAACTTTCCATGTCAGATCAGCAGCATTCTCCTCAGGATAAGGATATTTCCATACTTCCTCACCTTTAAGATTAAAGATAGTTCCCTTAGCATTGGCAAATCCCTGGGTTCCGGTAATAAGCTGATGTGTCAGGTTGCTGCATCCTGTAATCTGGCGTGCTGCACAATGTGTCTGCATACCGTTATCATAAACATATTCAATACTGAAGAAGTCATACTGATCGCCGGTTACCCTGCGCTGACGGCCACCCCATCCCATAGCTTTTACAGGATTCTCTCCCATGTACCAGTTCATAACATCTATCTCGTGAATAAACTGCTCAACAATATGATCGCCAGAAAGCCAGCAGAAATTAGCCCAGTTTCTCAACATGTATTCCATATCTGACATGCCGGGTTGCCTTTTAATTACCCACAGCGATCCTCCGTTACGAATAATATGAGCACTTACGATCTCTCCTATGGCTCCATTGGCAACCTGCCTGTGTGTTTCCATAAAATCCTTCTGTACCCTTCTGATTGTTCCGCTTACCATACAAAGCTCTTGTTGTTTGGCTCTTTCAGCTGAAACCATTACCGAACGTGCTCCAACAGGATCGACAGCACATGGCTTCTCCATAAAAATATGCTTGCCTGCTTTAACTGCTGCCTCAACATGAGCAGGACGGAAATGAGGTGGCGTACAAAGCAGTACAATATCCACACCCGAATCCATAACCTTCTCATAAGCATCAAAACCCAGGAAGCAGTTCTCCTGAGGGATGTCAACATTCTTCTGCTTCTTAAGCTCGGCTTTGCATTTATCAAGCCTGTCCTGGAAAACATCTCCAAGAGCAGTTATCTGCAGGTTTGGTCCTGCATCAAGAAAATTGATTGCAGCTCCTGTACCCCTGCCTCCGCAGCCGATCAGCCCGGCTTTAAGCACTTTGCCATCGGGGGCTTCATTAAGAAGTTTGGGAAGCTTTATTTCTTCCTTTTTTGAACCTGTGCCGGAGCAGGAGTTCAGCAATCCTGCAGCACCAATTGTTCCAATAGTTGCCATCGCAGTATTTGATATAAAATTGCGGCGGCTGAGTTCTTTCTTATTTTCCATGTGATGTGATATATAGTTTATTATCCAAATAGCTCTTCAGTTCTTAAAATTAGATAAAAGAGTTTGATTTTATGAATGAAAATTGTTTTTTTATCGTCCGTTTGATTGTTAATTGAAGAAAATTTCATAAATTAATTCTTATTGAACTGAATCATTTAATAACAGGGAGAGAATGCGTCATCGATTCTTTGCGGTAATATCTGTTTTTGTCTTTGGAATTCTTTATTTCTATACAGCAGTTAGTGTACTTATTACTCTCATATTTGCCTTTCTGCATCTTAAGAAGCCTCTTCAGATGATATCACAGATATGGGCAAAATCTGTATTTATTATAATTGGAAAGAAGTTCAGATTAAGCGGAAAGGAGAATATAAAAAAAGACTCAAGGTATATCCTTGTTGCTAACCATGGAAGTCTTTTTGATATAGTTGCTATAATGTCGATTTATCCCGGGGTATCGTGGTTCGGTCATGAACGACTTCTAAAAGTTCCATTATTCGGCAAATTACTGAAAATGAACGGATATATTGCCTTCAAAGAGCCAAACTACAGGAACACCAAAGCCATGGTAGAACAACTTATACTTAGATCAAAAGATCAGACTGTTGCTATATTTCCGGAAGGAACGCGGACCCTTGATGGAAGAATAAACGATTTTTACCGTGGATTTATTTATCTCATTAGAAATTCTGAAGTAGATATTCTGCCTGTAACACTCAATGGTTTTTACGATCTGAAGCCAAAAAACCGTTCATATATAAACTTTGATGCTGATCTTGATATTATTGTTCATAAACCAATAAGAAGAGAAGATCTGATAGACAGAACCGATATTGAAATTGTGGATGCAGTTAAAGAGGTCATATTATCTGCATACAGGGAAAATCATAGTTCAGTGACTCTTCAGAAAAAAGAAGCCTCCTAAAACTTTAGCCAACCATTATGGATTCAGAAAAAAAGAAATGGGTATTTATAATTAATCCTGTAGCCGGCAACGGATCAGCTAATTTACTGATCCCAAAACTAGAGTATTTATTAACATCAAGGTCTATAGAAGCCGATCTGGTTTTTACCGAAAGACCAGGACATGCATCGGAAATCTCAAAGAGTTATTATGAAAAAGGCACGAATTACATTATTGGAATAGGCGGAGACGGAACACTGAATGAAATTGCACGGCCGCTTATTAATAAGAAAAATGTGACTCTTGGTATTATTCCTGCCGGCACTGGCAATGATTTCATACAAATTCTCGGATTCCCTGACAGGTTTGGAGATAAAGACTGGGAGACTTTATTCAGAGCTGAAGAGAAAGATATGGATGTCGGCATTTGTAATAACATGATTTTCCTTAATGGAATGGGACTTGGCTTTGATGCAGAGGTTGCAGCTGAAAATTACGCTGGCTCAGGTGAAGTAAAAAAAGGAGGTAAAAACAAATATATCTGGCATATAATCAAAACCCTCCTCTTCTTCAGGGAAAAAAAGATGGTAACTTTAAATGGGAAGGACAGAACTGAATCCGATTGCTTCATCAATACCATTGCAAACGGAAGAAGGTTTGCCGGAAGCTTTTTCCTGACGCCTGAAGCTCTTGCAGATGATGGACTTCTTGATATCTGTATGATTAAGAAATTATCACTTACTGAAAGATTCAATATTCTGCTAAAGGTCCCGAAGGGTTCTCATGTAACAGACAAAAGAGTCAACTATTACAAAACGCCTGCGGTAAGTCTTGAGTTTCCGGTTGATGTACCATTTCATGTTGACGGTGAACTAAATTTTGCAAAGAATTTCGATGTAAAGGTTCTGCCATCGGCTTTAAAAATGATCTACAATCCCGGGGGGCCCCACTACTTCATAAGGTAAATTCATGTACACTGTTTTTTTCGATCTTGATCGTACCCTGATTTCAACTGTAAGCGGCAGGGAACTGGCCTATTATGCTATCAGAAAAGGATATGTAAAACCTGCAGAGGTATTCAGAAATGCAGTCACTTATTTCCTTTATAAGATCAATCTTATTGATCCTCAGTCTATGGCGGAAAAGATGATCAGATGGACACACGGAATTCCAAATGATAATTTTAATGAACTTTGCCTTTCGACAACAGAAAAAAGGCTCATCCCATCTATGCATAAGGAGGCAATAAATGAAATTGAATTCCACAGGAGAAATAATGCCCGGATAGTAATATTGTCTGCATCTGTTCTTCAGGTTTGCAATCCAATTGCAAAAATGACCGGTGCAGATGATATTATTTGTACAGTGCTGGAATCCAAAAATGGTTATCTGACCGGAGAGGTCTCTGGCAAACTCTGTTTCGGGGAAGAAAAAAAAGAAAGACTCAGGGATTACTGTTATAAAAATAACACAAACATCTCTGAGTCTTACTATTATGGTGATTCAATTTCTGATCTTCCGGTTTTTTTCTTTGTCGGTCACCCAGTCTGCATAAATCCATCCGGGAAACTCAAAAAAACTACCCTCAGGAGTGGCTGGAAGATCCTCAACTGGTCATCTTAATTTACTTCGAGTTTCTGAAGTGCAGGAAGCTTTGGAAATTTAGCATGAGGTTCTGCCTGGTACCAGAAGCATGTTGATGCTATATCTGATTTCTGAGGAAGATACCTTCCTGCCTGGCGCCAGCCAAGATCCTGAATAGTAACTTTCAGATCACTTTCGAACCTGATGGGATCAAGTATATGCCAGCGATATAAACCAAACCGCTGCTGTGATTTGTATGTTCCATCGGGACGAATTACCTGGTTAAGTCCGCTGTAAGGGGTACAGAATTCTGTATATTTTCCCTCCCTGTCGAAGTTATATGATCCGCAGAAGTAATCTTCTGTCCCGGTACCGCAGATTGTAGGGAATTCTTTATCACCATCCATAAAGAATTTGATCTCACCTTCTCCCCACCAGCCATTATTATTTACTCCCCATGCCAGGTATACTCCTACATAGTGTCCTTTTCCCTTTATACCATCAATAATTGTATAATCAGAGGTTTCATTTGTATTCTGACGTCTCCACTGTGCATGGAAATATGCAGCATCGGCAGGGACTTCAGTTAGGGTATAATCAACCTGGTAATAGAGTGTCATCGGATCTGTGTCATTGATATTCTCCATTGTTATTTTGCACTTTTTCCGGAATGGCATTACCCAGTAAGTATTGAATGCACTTCCCGGATTAACACAGATTGCTGAGGACACAAGAGGTGCATAAACATTCCATCCCATACCAAAAAAATCGCCTACAGGGCATTCAACAGATGGTTCAGTTTCTCCATCCCAGTAAATACGAAGAATTGAAAACCTCCAGTTGCCAGTGGGTGTCATCCAGATATGCTGGATAGCTCCCGGACCATCAATCTCGGCCATGGTAAAAGTTTCACCCGGCTTTATCCTTACATATGGATTTACCTTCCATCCCTTGCCCAGATCGCGTGCAGCCCAGGCGGCATTGGCAGTATTTGGCTTATCCTTATCAGCGGGATCTGCCATTCCTGCTTTACCTTTTTCACCTGAAAAATTTTCAGGACTGATTGAACGTGTTTTTGCATCAGATAACCTGTAGAGGTTTCCCATATTCATTTCGAGACCATTGAATTTGGTCTGCGCCGTTAACAGAAACGGCAATAACAAAATCATTAAACCAGAGGAAAATAACCTTTTCATATAGCTTTTTATTAAATGTTCTAAAATTTACTAAAACTAAGAAATTCTATAACAATAAAAAAGGGGCCCGATAAAAGCCCCTCTCAATTTCTTAAAACAACAGTTTAGAATATATATCTGATTGACAATGCGAATGCCGGTTTAAATCCGGTATTTCCAATAATGTTAAAATAAGGATTAAAATCAAGCCCGATATTGATTGGAGCTTCAGTGAAGGAATATTCTATACCCAGGATACCGTCAGCTCCCAGTACAAAGTCATTGGAATCAACATCAGCGTCATTATAAGACCCTACATGAGCACCAAATCCAATATACCAGTTCAGGTTGTCAACATCAAAAGCCTTGTTATGTAACTCATAAAGACCGGTTAATGTAAAACCATGTCCATATGAATAAATCAAACCTTCAAATGCATTCTTCTCATTCACAAAATGTTTGATAGTAAGTCCCCAGGCTGCGTCAGATGAAGAGTTACCTCCCCTTATACCAATTCCTGTCTTATAATCCTGAGCAGTTGCCGCGAGGCTTATTCCGATAATAAAGGTCAATGCAATAAAAATCTTTTTCATAATTTTTGTTTTTTATTTGATCCGCAAATTTAAAATAATTTCAATCAACACATAAAATAATCTGTACTGGTTTTAAACTCACATATGCAATGTTTTATTATTTTATTAGTTTTGAAACATTATTGTTTTCCCTGACTATTTAAGCTCAAAAATATCCCTGACTACCATGAAAAACGTTCTTATTCTGATAATTGTGAGTACAATATTTAGTTCATGCAGCGGCCCTTCGGGAAAAAAGCTGACATACCCTGTTTCAAAAAAGACTGATGTCAAGGATAACTATTTCGGGACAGAAGTTCCTGACCCTTACCGCTGGATGGAAGATGACAGGTCGGATGAGACTGCATCATGGGTTGCAGAACAGAACAAGGTAACTTTCGGATACCTTGAGACAATTCCTTACAGGGAAGAGATAAAAAAACGTCTTGAAAAAATGTGGAACTATGAAAAATTCACTGCTCCCTATAAAAAAGGTGATTACACATACTTTTCAAGAAATGACGGATTACAGAATCAGTATGTACTTTACCGCCAGAAGGATAATGAGGAGCCTGAAGTTTTTCTCGATCCGAATAAATTCTCGGCAGACGGTACTACCTCTTTAGGCGAAATTGACTTCAGTTCAGATGGAAGCAAGGTATCTTATTCCATTTCAGAAGGTGGTTCTGACTGGAGGAAGGTGATTGTTATGGACACCAAAACAAAAGAAATTATTGGCGACACAATCGTTGACGTAAAATTCAGCGGTCTTTCATGGCAGGGGAATGAAGGATTTTATTATTCCAGTTATGATAAGCCTGAAGGTTCAGAGCTATCTGCCAAAACCGATCACCATAAGCTCTATTTCCATAAGCTCGGAACACCTCAGAATGAAGACAAGATTATTTTCGGTGCTGATATCAAAAGAAGGTATGTTGGTGGAGAAGTTACAGAAGATGGTAATTATCTGGTTGTAACAGCTGCTATATCGACAACAGGAAATGAACTATATATCAAAGACCTTAAGAAAATTGACAGTAAATTCATAACAATAGTCGGAAACTTCGATAATGATCATAACATTATTGACAATGAAGGGCAAAAGCTTTTCATCATGACAAACCTGAACGCTCCAAATACAAGGATTGTAACTGCAGATGCTTCAAACCCAGGAGTTGAAAACTGGAAAGATTTTATTCCCGAAACTGAAAATGTTCTTTTACCGTCAACAGGTGCCGGTTACATTTTTGCTGAATATATGATCGATGCTATTTCAAAGGTTTTTCAGTATGATATGAATGGTAAGCTGATAAGGGAAATTACCCTCCCCGGTACCGGTACTGCCTCAGGTTTTGGTGCCCGTAGAATAGATAAGGAGGTTTATTATTCTTTTACGAATTATATCACTCCAAGCACAATCTTCAGGCTTGACCCGGAAACAGGAAATTCAGAAGTATTCAAAAAACCGGCTGTGGCATTTAAGAGTGAGGATTATGAGTCGAAACAGGTCTTTTATTTCAACGTAACAGACGGGACACGCATTCCAATGATTATTACATACAAAAAAGGGATCCTCCTTAATGGAAAAAATCCTACAATGCTATACGGATATGGCGGATTCAATATCAGCCAGACCCCGTCATTCAGCCCGGCAAATGCAGTATGGCTTGAGATGGGTGGTGTGTATGCAGTTCCAAATATAAGGGGCGGTGGTGAATATGGTGAAAAATGGCACCTTGCCGGAACAAAGATGAACAAGCAGAATGTATTTGATGATTTCTATTCTGCAGCAAGGTGGCTTATCGGAGAAAACTATACTTCACCTGAATTTCTTGCCATAAGAGGAGGATCCAACGGAGGCCTGCTTGTTGGTGCAGTCATGACACAACATCCGGAAATCATGCAAGTAGCACTTCCTGCTGTGGGAGTAATGGATATGCTCAGGTATCATACGTTTACTGCCGGAGCAGGATGGGCTTATGATTATGGCACGTCAGAGGAAAGTAAGGAGATGTTTGAATATATTTATAAGTATTCCCCTGTACATAATGTAAAAAGCGGGGTTGAATATCCTGCAACACTTGTTACAACAGGCGACCATGATGACAGGGTCGTTCCTGCCCATTCATTTAAATTTGCAGCAAACCTGCAGGAAAAGCAGGCGGGAAATAATCCGGTACTTATCAGGATCGAAACCAAAGCAGGTCATGGTGCAGGCACACCTGTAAGCAAAACTATTGAGCAATATGCTGATATCTTTGGATTTACATTATGGAATATGGGGATTAAAAAAATCGACTAATATTTCAATCCGGAAGTCTGCGAATATCTGCGTTATCAGCGGAAAAAATATGGCATTATACAGAAGTTCTTTTTAGAACAACACCAACTGGCAGAACTTCAAGATAATCAACCTGGACCATCTTTTTAAGCAGATCGTCAAGGTATGCCGAAGAAACCGGCCCCCAGCCTTCTTCGTCCAGCCCGTGGAGATTAAGGACAAGCCAGCCTCCGGAGGATGCAAGAAATTTTGTCACCTGCTCTTCAACCCACTTATCTGCATTTTCAGGACCGAAAGACCAGCATCCCAGCTTAACTGGTCCGGAAGATACCGGAATAGGATTAATTGCAGAATCGGCCCCGGTCCTGATGGCTCTGACCTTAGAAAGTGCAAACTGCTCAAGCTCAGTAGTTGACTCATTATAAGCAAAGTTGTAAACTGCTTCTGATGATTTATACCCTTCAAGATTTTCTTCAAAATATTTGAGCCCCCTTTCAATATCAGCTTTGGCTTCTTCCAGTGGCATTTTTGCAATATGAGAATGATCCCAGCTGTGTGGCATAATTTCATGCCCTCTCTTTTTCAGGGCATTCCAGTCATTGAAATCGCCTCTTAAGTCTTTATGATAATCGTTTGGTGATACAAACTGGTCAAGGTGCCCTGATGATATGATATTAAGACAGGCACTAAGACCATATTTTTCATGAATATCAGCAATTTCATGAAAGGACTTTTAAAACCATCATCAAAGCTCAAAGTAAGAATATGTGATTTTTGCCCGGAAATACATCCTGAAAATCCGGTCGCAATGGCACCTGCAACAGTTGTCTTAACAAATGATCTCCTATTCATTATTTTTTGATTTAGTTTATTAATCCCAGCCACATTAATATTTCATTATTAAACTGTTCCGGCTCCTCAAGCTGGGGAGTATGACCGCTCCTATCGAATATTTTTATTGTCAGATCTTTAATATCATCATGTCCATACCACAATGTAGGAGGATCAATATAATCATACCTGCCAAGAGCCACAAAAGTTGGGGCAGGGACTTTCCGCTCCTCCCTGAACATATAATAATCATTGAACACGCTGCTGTAAATATGATAAAGCAGATCTGTATTCAATGTCATGTCCTCCCATAACCAGTGTGCATCATAATTTGGATCATACCAATATTTGGGACACATCAGACAATAGTTCTCAATTTCAAACTGTGCAGCTGACAAGCCTTTCATGGCTGCCAGCTTTTTCCAGTTTTCATTCATCACCTTTACTCTTTCCTCTGAAGCTGTTTTCCAGATATCATTTACAGCATCTTCCTGCTGTGTATTGCTCTGGTAATTCGGAGATCCTATCATAATAATGTTTGAGACTCTGTCAGGAAACCTTCGTGCATACTCAAAAGCAATGGCTCCATGTATGGAGTGACCAACAATGATTATCTTATCCAGATTAAGATACTGTCGAACTTTTTCAATATCCGAAGTCACTGTATTCAGATTATATTCAATAAGTTCTACAGGGAGATAGTTTTTTGCAAACCACCTCATATCAACAAAATAGAATCTTAGATGATTTCGAAGTTCAGATGAAAATGTTCTCGGGTAATAAACAGAGGATCCAATTACGAGAACAGGTTTACCTGTTCCTTCGATGACGCAGTTGAGTTCGGTGCCATCAATAATAATACTTTCTTTTTCAGAAGAATAGTCTTTTCTTATCCCGGCTTTTTCAGATGAGGAAGTTGAGCATCCGCAAAAACCTGTTAACAGAAAAATCAAGAGCAGATATAAATACTGGTTACTTTTCATATGCAGTAATTAGACATTCCCTGAACAATAGCAAATAAAATCTTTCTGAATAGTCTTAAAAAGTTAAGTAAAAATAATTAATCTGGCCTTCATTGAATAACTTCAAATAGTTTTTTAATTACTTTAGACTGATCCAATTAAAAAATATGCGTCTCAGATTTTCTATCCCGCACAATCTTGTCATTGTTTTTAGCATTGTAATAATAGCCGCTGTACTCACATGGATAATTCCTGGAGGCAAATATGACCGGCAGAAAGTAACAGTTAACGGAGTTGAGAGAAGCGTAATTGTCAATGGATCATTCCAGTACGTTGACAGTCAGCCTCAGACATGGCAGATTTTTTCTGCCTTTTATAATGGATTCATAAACATGTCGCACATAATTGTCTTTGTATTGATGATAGGAGGAGCGTTCTGGATCATGAATGACACAAAGGCAATTGATGTCGGGATATTTTCTTTCCTCGGATTTACAAGGGAGATGGAAAAGTACCGGCCTGTAAAATTTGTGGGCGTCAACAACATCATTATTACATTGATAATGATCCTCTTCAGCTTCTTCGGGGCGATGTTTGGAATGTCAGAAGAAACAATCGCCTTTGCTGTAATATTTGTGCCATTGTCAATATCAATGGGATATGACTCACTTGTCGGAGTTGCCCTGTGCTATTTCGGGGCACATATTGGCTTTGCCGGTGCCATTCTGAATCCATTCACTGTTGGTATAGCGCAGGGCCTCGCCAGCGTTCCTCTTTTCACAGGAATTGAATACAGGGTAATAGCCTGGATAATAATCACCTTCGCCGGTATTTCAGCGGTACTCCTTTATGCTGCTAGGATCAGGAAAAATCCTGCACTTAGTCCGATGTATGAGGCTGATTCCTATTGGAGGGAGAAGGGGAATTCACATATTGAAAATATTAAGTATCATACTCCGGTTTCAGCATGGATTATTGCTTTTCTTACAGGGATAGTCCTGACAATTTTTGCCATTAAGTATCCCGTTACAACGATGACAGTTGGTTTGTCAGATATTTCTGCTCCGCTGCTGCCGGTTATAGCAGGTCTGTACTTTCTTACAAGCTATATCACCCTCAGGCGATCCATACATTTTTTCGTCCTCAATATCCTTGCTTTCACAATGATATATCTTGTGATCGGGGTACTGGGTTTTGAATGGTACATAATGGAAATAGCAGCACTTTTCCTTGCTATGGGAATCATTACCGGATTTGCAGCTGCCAAGAAACCAGGAGAAATTACAAAATTGTTCGTAGAAGGAGTTAAGGATATCGTATCAGCATCTCTTGTGGTTGGTTTTGCAGGAGGAATAATTGCAATTCTTACCGACGGACAGATAATTGACACTGTCCTGCACTCTCTTTCAGGTGCATTACAAGGTGCCAGTAAAATATCAGCTATTACCATAATGTATGGTTTCCAGTCACTTCTGAACCTTATAATTACTTCAGGTTCTGCCAAAGCTGCCCTGACTATTCCCATCCTGGCCGAATTCTCTGACATAGTAGGGTTATCGAGGCAGGCTACAATAGTTGCATTTCAGTTTGGCGCAGGATTTACTGATATGATCGCTCCGACATCCGGTGTTCTGATCGGAGTTCTGGGAATGGCAAGAATCCCTTATGTCAAATGGCTGAAATGGATTTTGCCCATCCTTATAGTGCTGGTAATTATCGGCTTCCTTTTACTGATTCCTACCGTAACAATGAATCTTAACGGATTCTGACAATAAGAGATCTCCTGAAATCAGGCAATACTATTATTGATCCTTCAGCTTTTACTGTTGTCCATTTATCCTGCCATGGATCATAAATTTCGATAGGCCCTGAAGTATCATCAATTCCCGGTGTCTTAAGATCCAAATCCAGTCCGGTAATGAACTCAGGAGCTTTGCCATCTCTTAATTCAGATTGCCAGGTATTGTTTTTGTCTCTTATCCATAGCAGTTTTGTATTACTTCCCCTCATTGAATAGACTCTTAAACGGTCAATCTCAAATTTCGTGTAAATAAAATTTTCTGCAACAGGATCAATGCCTTCAATTGCCTTTTGAAATCTACCGAAATGGTACCAGAGGTGGTTTTTGTCCACATATGATTCCCAGTGCCAGCTCATTCCTGCACCAGCAGATCCACTGAAGAAGGGAGCAAAAAGAATATCGTGCAAAAGTATACCGGCAGTATCAGCAGGATAAAATTTACTAGGTCCGCTGTGGCTGGGTTCAACAGCACCCGTTTCGGCAAGTATTACCGGTTTCACGGGATTATATGATTTTATTTCAGAAACAGCAGAGGAGCAAATAATGTCCATTGGTTCATGGCATACTTCCATCCTGGCTCCCAGATCGAGGTATCTGTGAACCTGGGCCACCTCATTCCATGGCATAAGCATAAGTCGCTTGTAATATGGCCTAACATTTTCATTATCAAACGATCCGAAACTCTGCATTACAAGATTTTCAGGAAAACGCCTTTTCACTTCCTTAAGCATAGTCATATTCCAATCATAAAAGGCCTCATCTTCCGGTCCTTTCATTGCATTCATTTCATTCCACAATTCCCATCCGAAGAATATGGTATCACTTCCATATCTCTCCTTATAAAAATCAATTTTCCTCAGGAACAGCTGTCTGCCCTCATCAGAAGTAATATATTGCCTGATACTGTCGAGAGGGCCACCGTTGGAAGTATGATAAATGCCTTTATTTGCCCATGTCTGATTATTTTCCTGTAATGTCACACTTCTGAAGTGTTCAAGTGTCATCTTTATCCTTAATCCATTTGCACGGGCCATTTCGATAAAACGGTCAATCCTTTTCAGTTTCTCCTCACTGTACTCACCGGCTTTCACGTCCTCCATATCCCAAAAGGACTGGCTCAGCCATACTCTGATATAGTTGCCTCCATTTGCTGAGAGGTTTTTCATCCATTGTTCTATCTCAAGCATCGATGAATCGGGATTATCTTTATACCGGCCACTGGGATTGATCATATTGATCCCGACAGGTATATAAGGTGAGCCATCTGAGAATGAAAAGAATGACGGATTTTCTTTACTAACCTCTATGTAACCTTTGGATCCGGCAGGCAGTTGTTTTGCTTTATTAGGGTTGCAGGAGATGAATAATATTAACAAAAATATCATTATCAGAATGTTGCTTTGCATTTATTAGGGTTTCAAATGAATCAATATCAAAATCTATTAATTTCAGATCTTTCCCCCCGGTTCCCGGGGCCCCGTGTTGTTCAAACCTTTATACATTTATATCTAGAAAAATAAAAACCCATTTTTAAAATATATCCATTGATCAAATCCTAGTTAAATTTCCAGAAACTTTAAATTAAGAATTTACACTTAGAAAATAAGTTGTCAGGATAGGATTGGAAATAAGAAAGGGGGCTTTCTAGAAAGCCCCCTTTTTTCTAATATTTTGCAATAATTACCTTCTTTTTGAATCTGTCTTTGATTCTTTTTTCGTACTGCTCTCCTTTGATTTTGGCTGAGATTCCCTCTTCACAGATTCTTTTGGTCTGGACTCTCTCTTTGCAGGTGCAGCTGATTTTGATGTCTCTCTGGACCTTGATTCAGTTGATCTTACCTGTGTTGAAGACTTACTATCCGACCTGGCAGGCGATGAAGCTCTGCTCTCAGTTGATCGGCCTTCTGAACGACTCCTGTTTTCGGTTGATCTGACCTGGGATCCTGATTTACTGTCGCTTGTTGTCCTGGTAGAAGTACCGCTTTCCGATCTTCTTGATGAACCTGCACTTACATTCCCCGAACTGCGATCAGCTGGTGACTTTGATTCGCTTCTGCGGTTCTGGTCGGCAACTCTTACACTTTCGTTTCTTCTGGTACCTGAACCGGAATCCCTATGAGTTGTTGCATACAATTCTTCACCTTTTTTACGCTCTTCAGGACGTGAATAAGTTGATTTATAGTGTCCCTCCCTGATGTTTGATGAAACATATACTGAATGAGTGTGGTGATGGTTGTAGTAATCATTCCAGTAATCGTATCGGTGATGATTCCAACGATGGTAGTATGAATAATAGTGGTCATAATAATTGTAGTGATATCCGTAGTAATAGTGCCAGTAGTAAGGTCTCCATGGCCTCCAGTAAGAAGGATAGTAACCCCAGTACCATGATGATCTCCATACTACGTAACCGGGATCATAAATATATGTAATCATTGGCCATCTGGCAACCTCAACAACTGTAGTCTTCACTACCACAACATTTCTTCCATTAACAGTTTTTGCATTTCCTGTATATCCGGGATTAGGTGTGCTGTTTTCAACCACTTCATCGTAAACCGGTTCAATAATGTAATTCTTCCCATAAAGATCTTCATCTCCGGTCAGCTGTATCATTACATTTCCTTTTTTGTCACGTTCTACACTGAAAACTGCCACATCCTGCTTTTCCCTTTCACTAATTGCCACCTGCATAACAATATTATGAACATTGCCATTTGCAATATCGAAAACATTGATATAATCGATCATATTGTCGGCATTCAGATCGAGGTTATTTATTCTTGAGTTCTCATCGTTAAGATTTCTTTCGAATTCTTCAAGTGTCTTTGACTCCTGGAAGAGATTCATTACCGCATAAAGGTTAAGATTGTCGCCAGGTAAGCCCAGGTAATCTTCATTCTGATTCTGCGCCATCACATTGACGCCTGAAATCAGAAGGGCGGTCATTACGGATGCTGCAAATAAAGTTTTCATTTTCTTGAGTGTTAAAGTGTTTATCTGGTATATACATTGCAAATGGTGTACCAATCATTTTGAGAAAGGGTGAATGGCAGATGGGCAGATGAGGTGATCCGATTCATTTATATATAGTTAAATGATGTTAAAAAAAAATTACAAAGGTCTTTTCAGGTAGGATTTTATTAAAATTCAGCATAAGTTTGATAAGATTAATATGCTTGAAAATTAATTCTTTTTAATAGATAATCCATATGAAAACTTCAGATTCCTTATTAAGCAAGTGGAGCTTATCCATCTTTGCACTGCTTTTAATACAGTATATTTTTCCGGCAGAATCTAATTCACAGTACTCCGGTATAAATGAAGATATAGCCAGAATCCGCAAAGGTGAATTGACAGTAAAAGCAAAACCAGGCGATAAAGTAGAAGTAGTACAACTTCGTCATGAATTCTGGTTTGGTTGCGCAATATCAAACGGACTTGCCAGTGACAGAATGCCGTCTGAAGATAAAAAAATGTACAAGGAGAGATTTCTTGAAAATTTCAATTCAGCTGTAACTGAAAATGCTGTAAAATGGCTGGATATGGAAAAGAATAAGGGTGAAGTAAATTATGCCAATGTTGACGGGATACTTAAATGGACAGAAGAGAATGATATTCCCCTGAGAGGTCATAATATTTTCTGGGGAATTCCGAACCGTGTTCAGCCCTGGTTGAAGGAGATGAATGATGAGGACCTTAGAAAAGCGCTGAAGAACAGAGCTGAAACACTTGCCGCACATTACAAAGGCAGGTTTGCGGAATATGACCTCAACAATGAGATGGTTCATGGAAACTATTATGAAGACAGGCTGGGGCCGGAAATAACAAAACAGATGGCCGAATGGGTGCACAATGGCGATCCTGATGCAAAACTTTACCTGAATGAATATGACATACTGACAGGGAAATTGCTAACTGAATATATGGCTCAGATCCGAACCTTTTTAAAACAGGGAGTTCCAATTGCAGGAATAGGTGTACAGGGACACCTGCATGCAGAATCTTTCGACAGGAACGAGTTGAAAAGGGCTCTCGATTCCCTTTCTAAATTTAATCTGCCGATTAAGGTTACTGAATTCAATATGCCTGGCCAGAGGTCAAAATTCCTGAAAGATACAAAGCTTGAGATGACTCCGCAGGAAGAGGAACAGAAAGCAAAGGATATTGTTGATTATTACAGGATTTGTTTTGCCAACCCACAGGTTGAAGGTATGATTATGTGGGGCTTCTGGGCAGGAGCCAACTGGATACCGGCATCATCTTTATATAAACGTGACTGGACCCCAACTCCTGCTGCATCCGCATATAAAAATCTGATATTCACCGAATGGTGGACAAAAGCTTCTGGAAGTACCGATAAGAAAGGAAATTATTCAACTTCAGCCTTCTATGGTAAATACAGGGTGACAGTAAATGGAGTTTCAAAAGAGATCGACCTGAAAAAAGCAGCAGGCAAAACTGTAGTTGACTTTACGAAATAGAACTCTATTATTTGGACCATTTTAACCTGAGGCTGTTACTGACAACACTTACACTGCTAAGTGCCATTGCAGCACCGGCGATCATGGGATTAATCAAAAAACCGTTTACCGGGAATAAAACTCCAGCTGCCAGAGGAATACCTATTATATTATAAATAAATGCCCAGAAAAGATTCTGGCGGATTGTTCTCACCGTATTGCGGCTAAGCCTTATTGCCACCGGTATAAAAGCCAGATCACTGCTGATAATAGTCATCCTGGCTGCATCAATAGCAATATCTGATCCCTTGCCCATTGCAATGCTCACATCTGCCGTAGCCAGGGCCTGACTGTCGTTGATGCCATCACCAACCATTCCGGTAACTTTGCCTTCCGCCTGCAGGGATTTAATGAAATCAGCCTTATCAGATGGAAGCATATCTGCCCTGTAGTCAGTTACTCCCGTAATTAAAGCAACAGCAGATGCAGTTTTCTCATTGTCACCCGTAAGCATATATATTTCAATACCCATCTGCTTTAGCTTCCGGATGGTCTCTACAGAGTTTTTCTTAACAGGATCCGATACAGAAATAACAGATAAGACTCTTTTATTATCAGCAAAATAAATTATTGTCCTTGCTTCTGATTCCCACTTAAGAGCAAGCTTATCCAGTTCAGGACTAATGATGATATTATTTTCACGCATGAGCCTGTTCCCTCCTGCAAAATAGCTGATACCGTTATGTTTACCGCTTATTCCTTTCCCCGGAATACTCTGAATATCATCAAGCAACAAGGGAGTTGAAACAGATTGCAAATTTTTAATAACAGCTTCTGCTAAAGGATGTTCGGATGCTTTCTCCAGGCTAAAAAGTATATTAACAGCCTGCTGTTTATCTGCATCCTGATGCCATTCGATTTTCTCAACAGTTGGTTTTCCCTCTGTAATAGTCCCGGTTTTATCCAACACCAGGGCATTCATCTTATATGTGTTCTCAAGGGCCTCTGCATCCTTTATGAGAATATTATTTTCAGCACCCTTTCCTATGCCAACCATAATGGCAGTGGGAGTTGCAAGTCCAAGTGCACAAGGACAGGCAATTACAAGAACAGTGACCATCGACATGATACCCTGTATCAACCCGTTATTTCCACCAAAAATAGACCATGCAGCAAGTGTAATTAAAGCTATCACAACTACAACAGGTACAAAAATTCTGGCAATCTTGTCAACAAGTTTTTGTACGGGAGCTTTGCTTCCCTGTGCTTCCTGTACCATTCTGATAATGCCGCTTAAAAGAGTGTCGGAACCTACTTTTTCGGCTCTGAACTGAAAACTGCCTTTCTGATTAATGGTCCCGGCAAATACAGAAGTACCTGGTTCCTTGAATACAGGTAGAGGTTCTCCTGTGATCAGACTCTCATCAATGTAGCTGTTCCCTTGCGTAACAAGTCCGTCAACAGGTATCTTCTCCCCTGGTTTTATCAATATTATGTCGCCTGATTTGACTGTTGCTATAAGAAACTCTTTGGACGATCCGTCCGCAGCAACCTTAATTACTGTTTTTGGCTGTAATCCTATCAGTTTTTTAATTGCAGATGAGGTGTTTGCCTTGGCTCCTTCCTCCAGAAGTTTCCCAACAAGTATAAGGGCAATAACCACACCAGCTGCTTCAAAATATACATGGGCATGGAGTCCCCTGCTATGCCAGAATGCGGGAAAGAGTGTATTAAATACACTAAATAAATAGGCTATTCCTGTGCTCAGGGCAACAAGCGTATCCATATTTGAACTCCTGTGCATCAGCTGTTTCCATCCATTAATGAAGAAGTTTCTGCCCATCCATCCCACTATTGGTGTTGCTATAGCCCACATTATGTAGTTAGCATAGGGCATATTCATAAAGAACATACTTATAATAACAAGAGGTACTGCAAGAACAATTGAGGTGAATGTCCTGATTTTTAAAGATTTGTAATTTTTCTGCTGAAGATTCTCAAGCTCTTCTTTTGCTGTGGCTGATTCATCAATTATCAGGTCATAGCCTATTGAAACTATTGATTCTTTAAGTTCATCCGGATTTACCTGAGATGGCAGAAATTCAATTGTAGCAACCTGCGAAGCCAGGTTCACTGCTGCCTGAACAACTCCAGGCTGATGGTTAAGCCTGACCTCCACATTACTGGCGCAGGAAGCACATGAAAGACCTGTTACCGGGAACTGCTTTTTTACCGTTTTTTCTGTGTGTTGACTCATTTTTAGTCTGATCTCTTGTTACAAGATTAACAATGTACAGTGCTTATTGTTTTAAGATCTATATTTCTGTTGAGTAATAAAATGAAATTAGATTGAAATAAATTACTTTTTAGCTTAATGGCATCAATTCATTGATAAAACAACTATTCTTTTTGACAAATGAAAATGATTCATCTGCAAGTTTATACGAACTTTATAATAGTAAAGGATATAAATTTTCTATTTTTGTAAGACAAAATGAGTGACTTTAAGCATATTATTATTGATGGAGACCTGAAATCTCCTCATATAGATTTCAATCACCTTACAGGCGATTTGATTCTGTCAGGCAGGTCTATCCCTGAAAACGCCGCCAAAGTATATGAGCCCCTTCTTTTATGGATTGCGGAGTATATAAAGGCCCCAAAAAAGACTACAAATTTCAGGCTCAATCTGGATTATTTCAACAGTGCTTCAACTATCTGGATCAGTAAACTAATCAGAGCTCTGGGAAAAATTGAGAAAGAGGATTCAGTCCTTTTTCTTCATATCTATTTTGACAAAGAAGATTATGAAGAAATGGATGATGAAGATTTAAGACAAACTGTCGCATCATTAGTCGGAAATGTTGGCGATATAATGATAAGCATTGGAGTAAAAGTATACGCCACTGAATCAGACGGTCAAATCATTAAAGAAACAACAATACTTCTCTAGTTCAAAACTTCCCCAAGTTTCAATAACCGTTCAGATTCTGGCTGTTCTGGCTTATTGTTTAACAAGTTCCACTCTCCTGTTCAATGCCTTACCTTCCTCGGTATCATTTGTTGCTACCGGAGCAGTGGGGCCGTTTCCGCAAGCTTTAAGTCTCACCGCACTTACTGAATGCTTTGATACAAGTGCATTCACTACAGCCGTTGCCCTGTCCATTGAGAGTTTCATATTTGCATCGAATCCACCTGTGTTATCGGTATGTCCAACCACATAAAGCTTAAGCCCCGGATCTGCCTTAATTAATTTGGCAATTTCCTGAAGAGAGGCATCTGACTCAGGTTTAAGAATAGCTTTCCCTGTATCAAAATATATCCCGTATAAGGCTACTTTTCCGGTCTCTTTTATACTGTTGGCCATACTGCTGGCGTCGGCCACCACATCCTGTTCCATTGCCTCTTTTTCAACAATGTTAACAAAGTAAATCCCATTTCCTCCTCCGGCAACCTGTGTCCAAACCTCCTGTCCGTTTTTAACCAGTTTTAATGTTACAAACAGTGATCCTCCATCATCCCATTCGTAGACAATCTGTCCGCCAAGTTTTTTAATTGCATTGGTATAATTTCTTACAATCTGTAATCCGCTTGGTTTCTGAACATTATCTTTCAGATAATAGCAAACATACAGCCGGTGTCCTTCAACAGCAAGTTTTTTATCAGGACCTACAGAGAAATCAAATTTATCAAATTGAACATCTTCACAATTGTAGATCCAGAATCCGGTCATCCTGGTGAATAATGCAGGGTCCTTACATCCTTCAGCATCATCCTGACCAAATCCGACAGATAAGGTAGTAAACAAGACCAAAAACAAACCTATTAACCTTTTCATACTGTAGATTTTTATTAATATAAAATAAAGTATGTTAATTTCTAATAATTAAATATACATGATTTTTTAACTTTGGATACTATCTTTAGACATAAATATGAAAATATGAAAAATCACTCCTTCTCCCAATCGCGCCGCAGGTTTATACAAACTGCAGCATTAGCTGCAATGGCAGCACCTTTCATCATAAAATGCAAATCCGAAAAGAAGGCACCCGGCAGTAAACTGAACCATGCCTGTATTGGGGTGGGCGGAATGGGCTGGGGTGATCTTAATAAGTTCCTTGAGGACCCGAATGTTCAGATAGTGGCAATTTGCGATGTGGATGCAGAAAACCTGAAAAAGGCATCTGATGCCGTACCCGGAGCCAGAACCTACACCGACTGGCGGGAACTTCTTGCAAAAGAGGGAGATAAGATCGATTCAGTAAATGTCACTGTCCCTGATCACATGCACTTCCCTATCGCATATACGGCTATTATGGCCGGAAAACATGTCTATTGCCAGAAGCCAATGTGTCACGATATTGCTGAAGTACGACTGTTAACTGAAGCTGCTGTCAAACAAGGTGTTGTTACCCAGCTGGGAACACAATTCGCCGCAAGACCAGGTGACCAGGCTGCTGTAAGTTTATTAAAGGATGGAGCCATAGGTAAGATCAAACATGCATATCTCTGCTCTAACCGCCCGGGGCAGTAGAAAATTACAGGCTAATGGGGCCAAGACCTGCTCAGGGTGAACAGCCACCTTCAAAACTTAACTGGGACCTATGGCTTGGCACTGCCCCGGTAAGGGAGTATGCACCTGAAATTTACCACCCTATGAAATGGAGAACATGGATCGATTTCGGAACAGGCTGGTCGGGCGATATAGGATGCCATATTTTCGACGCAGTGTGGAAAGGAATCGGGATGAAACCTGCTCTTTCTGTCATTTCTGAAGTTCAGAAATCATGGAAGGAATCTCCCGAACGACGTGCCGATACATGGCCCCAGGGCGACCATATAACATGGATGTTCCCGGGGAATGAAAAGACAGAATCAGACAACCTTCAGGTTGAATGGTTTGATGGTGAGTTCTATCCACCTCAGGAAATCCGCGATCTGTACAAAGGCAAAGAATATCCTGCTGAATCTGCGATGGTGATCGGTACCGAAGGCGCTATGCTGATCCCACATCAGGAGATGCCAATACTATTCCCGGAGGATAAATTTGCTTCTTTTAAGATCCCTGCATATGAGGCAGGAAATCATTATCATGCATTTGTAGTAGCATGCCTTGGCGGTCCGAAAACTGAGTCTCACTTCGCCCAGACCGGGCCCATGACTGAAGCTATCCTTATGGGAACTGTTGCCAACAGGGTACCCGACCAGCTTTTGGCATGGGACCATACAAAAATGGAATTCAGTAATAATGCTGATGCAAATAAGCTTCTCCGCCGGACTTATCGCGAGGGGTGGAATGTGGGAGGATTCTGAAAAACAGAATTATTTCAGGTCTTCAAGATTAACAGAAGTATGTTTCCTTGTCAGAAGATGTATTATTAACCAGGCAGACAGATAGGTAAGTCCGCAGATTGTAAACAAAATGTTATAACCGCCGGTAAGATTACCTGCTGCTTTATAGGTATCCAGTAAAAATCCGACAAGCAGAGGAAACAATATTCCTCCGACTGCACCTGCCATACCTGCAATTCCGGTAACTGATCCCACAGCCTCTGAGGGGAACATGTCCGATGCCATTGTAAATACATTGGTTGCCCATGCCTGGTGTACAGCTACAGCAAGACTGATAATTGCAACTGCCATCCAGGCAGCAGTTGTATACTGAGCAAGTATTATTGTTAATTCAGTAACAGCAAATAAAAAAAGAGCGGTTTTCCTTGCCTTCATAACAGCCCAACCTCTTTTTATAAGTAATGATGAAAAATATCCTCCGAGAAAACTCCCTATGGTAGTTGCTGAATAGATAATAATAAGCTCCAAACTTGGTCTTTTAAGATCAAGCTCATAGGTAGAGGAAAAATATGAAGGAAGCCAGAAAAGGAAAAACCAGAAGATCGGATCGATAAGTCCTTTGCCTGTAATTAATGCCCAGGTCTGGGGAAATTTAAACAACCTGTACCATCTGATTTTTATTTTATTCCCTGCTTTCTGATCAGTATTAATTTCCCTGTCTTCAGATATGAATTTAAGCTCCTCTTTTGTCAGACGTTTCTGTCTTTCCGGAGCCTCATAGAAAATCAGCCAGAAGATCAGCCAGATAAAACCTGATGCACCGGTTATCCAAAACACTTCCTGCCATGAATATCTGTTTAATATCCATGGAACAATCAGAAGTGCCATCACCACACCCACACTTGGTCCCGAATTGAATATTCCTGTTGCAATACCTCTCTCCTTTTTAGGAAACCACTCTGATATGGCCTTTACTCCTGCAGGAAAATTACCTGCCTCACCAATACCTAAGCCAAAACGGGCAAGAGCAAACTGAAGCGCATTCCTGGCAAATGCATGAAGCATACCAGCTATGCTCCAGAGTGTGATAATCAATGTATAGCCGGCTCTTGTTCCAATCTTATCTATCAGCCTTCCCATTACTATCAGACCGATAGCATAAGCTGCAGTAAAAGCCATAACTATATGGGCAAAATCGCTTTCCGTCCAGTTGAATTCCACCTCAAGGATAGGCTTAAGCAACCCTATTATCTGCCTGTCGATGTAGTTTATCGTTGTGGCAAAGAAGAGCAAAGAGACTATGATCCAGCGGTAGTTCTTTATTTTCATGAAAGGATCAGATAATACAATAAATGGTACTGTGCTGGTGCTGGTTGCTGGCTACCGGTTACCGGCTGCCTGTTGCCGGGTGCCGGCCTCACCAGTCTACAACAGAACCATCATCCGGGTCATACTGAACTCTGTAAGGTCTTGGCTCTCCAACCTGCGCTCGGAGTTTATCCTCATCTATAGTAATACCCAGGCCAGGGTCTGTTAGTATTGGCCTGTGACCATTCTGGATTGGTGGCAGAGGTTTTGCAAGAAGATCAGAGTACTCATTATCTCCTCTTTCCTGTATAAGGAAATTGGGAATAGAAGCCGCAACCTGGTAGCTTGCTGCAAGAGAACATGGTCCCTGAGGATTATGAGGTGCCACGGGTGTATAATATGCCTCAGCCATTCCGGCTATAAGTCTTAACTCTGTTATTCCTCCGGCATAACAAACATCGGGCTGAATTATAGTAGCAGCACGTTTCTCCAGAATCTCTCTGAATCCCCACTTTGTAAAAATACGCTCACCTGTTGCAAGCGGAATATGTGTCTTGCTTGCCAGTTCAGCCATAACATCAATATTAAGAGCTTGCACCACTTCCTCATAAAACCATGGATTAAATGGTTCAAGAGCCTTTATCAGAAGCGCTGCTGTCGGGGGCTGTACGGCACCATGAAAATCAACGCCGATATCTACTGTATCACCTACTTTAGCGCGCAGGGCTTTGAATCTCTCCACTGCCTCATCAACATATTTTTTCCCCTCAACATATTTAAATGGCTGGCGCATTCCTCCGCCAGGTCCCACTTTTATTGCATTGATACCTTTATCCGGATCAAGTGTTCCATATACCCTTATTCTATCCCTTGTAGGTCCTCCGAATAACCGGTAAACAGGTACTCCAAAAACCTTTCCGGTTATATCCCATAAAGCCTGGTCAATTCCGCTGAGTATTGCTGTTTTGATTGGTCCTCCGCGGTAAAATGCACCTCTGTGGATCGCCTGCCAGTGATGAGTAACCCTGGTGGGGTCTTTTCCAACCAGATAATCTTTCACTTCAAGAGCGCCGGCCGCACATGCTTTTGCATCATCCTTAAGCATTTCGCCCCAGCCTGTTATTCCGGCATCGGTGGTGATCTTAACAAACACCCAGGTATTTTTCAATACGAATGTCTCAATATTTGTAACCTTAATATTATCCTTCGGACCTATTGCAGCAGCATCTGATCTTTCAACATTTGCGAATTCCGGATTTACAGGTTCCTTAATATGAATGTAAGGTATTGTACTCCCGGCAATTGCTGAAGCAGCCATCGCCTGTCCGGTAGTTTTGAAAAAATTGCGTCTCGACCTTGAATGACTTCCTGATTCGTTACCTGCACTTTTATTCATAATCGTACTTTTAATAAAAATCAATAATAATGTTCTTCATCTCAGTAAATGTACAAATTATTGGAATTGAAAGACAACGGAAAAATTCATTAATTTAATATTGTTTTAATCCTTCTAAACCACGGAGTTCCTCGGAGTTTACATGAAGTTTCACTGTTCTGCTCTGTAATTAACATCGTGTGTGCTGGCGCCAATTTGCAATTGGTGCCATAATAGGAATGGCACAGATCACATCCCGATAGCCATCGTGACCGCGCCAGCGTTTAGTTCGGATTTTATTCCTAAATTAGTAAAAAACAAGCTCTATGATCAAGTCACTTCTTTACGGGATCTTAAATAAATCATACCTTATATTATTATTATTGTTCCCATTGTTTCAATTCCTTTATTCCCAGGACGGAGTAAAACCGGGAGAATTCATAACCGAACCTTCCACTCTCACCAATCTTGGATTTGAATGGTATATCACAGGTGATGACAACCGCAATGCGACAGTATCAGTTGAATACCGGGCAGCAGACTCGAAAGAATGGAAAGAGTCCATTCCACTGCTGAGAATAGGTGATGAGAAGGTGGGAAGAGAGACCGAACATCTTGAGTACACAACTCCGCGGATGTTTGCCGGCAGCATCCTTGATGTTAACCCTGGTACTGAATATGAGTGCAGATTTACTTTAAAGGACTCTGACAATGGCATTAAGGAAACAAAAATCGCAAAGGTCACCACACGTTTTGTACCTGAGGCATATAATGAAGGCCGCATACTTCATGTTTATCCGGCAAAATGGGATGGGGAGAAAAAAGAACCAAACTTCACAACTCTACAGGGTGCTTATTATGGATCGGGTACCGGTGACTGGTCTGTTGTAAGAGAGAGGACAATCCAGCCGGGAGATATTATAGAGATTCATGCAGGTCTTTACGAGGCAGACAGATCAGACTATGTTAATCCCGAAGGAGTTCCATTCGACGGTACCTATTTCCTGACTGTAAAGGCTACTCCGGAGAAACCTGTTGTCATCAGGAGTGCCGGCGACGGAGAGGTGATTTTCGATGGAGCAGGCTGCCATGTCCTCTTCGATGTCTCTGCAACTGAGAACCATATTTTTGAGGGTATAACGATAAGAAACACCGACCTGGCTTTTTATGCAGGTAATAAACATATAACCGGTGCAAAGAATCTTACTATACGAAACTGCCGGATGGAGGAAGTTGGCCAGGGCATAATAACTGAATACGCCGGTTCAACAAACTTCTATATTGCTGACAATGTTATTATCGGGAGAGATGACCGGTACCGGCTGCTTGGTTGGGCAAATAGCAGGAGTCTTTACGGAGCAAACAAAATGTACAGCTATATTGGTATAAAAGTATATGGCTCAGGCCACGTGATTTGTCATAATTCCATCGCCTATTTTCATGATGCAATAACTGTTTCCACCTATGGCACACCTGAAAAGGAACAGGAGCTTAAGGCTGTATCTATTGACATTTACAACAACGACATGCATCTCATGGCAGATGATTTCATAGAAGCTGACGGAGGAGTTCATAACATTAGAATAATGCGAAACAGGGGAGTAAATGCTGCACAATGCGGCTTAAGCGCACAGCCTGTTTTCGGAGGTCCCGCCTATTTTATAAGGAATGTGATTTACCATGTCCCTGTGGGAGTAGTCCTTAAGTTTATGGCCAAACCTGCCGGATTATATGTTCTCCACAATACCTTCATTGCTGAGAACGGAAACGGGCAAACATTTTCAAATTCACATTTTTTCAATAACCTTTTCATGGGAACCGGTGCGAACGGAAGACCTGTTGCAGCATTCCCATTTGCAACAAGTTATTCCACTTCCGATTACAATGGCTATTGCCCAAATCCGGGTGAAACAAGGTACAGATGGGTTTCCCCCGGCAAAAGGGACCTTAAGTGATTATTCGGTTAACATGCAAAAGGATGGAAAATCTTTCAGTAATCTTAAAAGCTTTTCAGAGTCAAGCAGACTGGACATAAACAGTATTGAACTCGGTTATGATATCTTTGAAAACCTTAAGGCACCGGATCCTTCAAAACCGGGAGCTGTATATCATGCCGCGGATTTTGATTTCAGGCTTAAAACAGGATCATTGGCAGTCGATGCCGGGAAAAAAATTCCGGGAGTAAATGATGATTTCACAGGAAAGGCTCCGGATCTTGGAGCTGTTGAACTGGGAAATGTACCCCTCGTCTATGGTACACGTGGTGATCTGACAACAAATCATTTTACAGATAATGGCACGGATTACGCTTCGCTAAATCCGCGCAGTAGCGGCACGGATCACATCCCGATAGCCATCGGGACCGCGCCAGCGTAAAAAAACAATCCTCTGTTAATTAATTAACAAGAGATTTCTGATATATTCTGAATCTCTTAATTACCTGGCCACCTATTCTCTCACATTCAGCCCTCATACGTGTGTTCTTTTCAAGTATCAGGTGAAGATCGATAGTTTCCATCTTAAACTCCATACTTGCCTGCAGCATTTTAACTGCCATCAGGACATCAAGACCTTTGTTACGGTAGTCTTTTCTGACTCCCCCAAGTAGCATCAGTAGTTTTTTGGATGTACTGAGTGCAATTAGAATCCTAAGTACACCGAACGGGTAAAGCTTTCCTCCGGACTTTCTTACTGCTTCACTGATATCAGGGATCCCGATTGCAAAACCAACAACACCGTCAGGTGCTTCAACAACCTTTATAAATTTAGGATTGAGAATCATCATATACCTTGAAGCCATCTCTTTCTTCTCATTATCTTCAAGTGGCACAAATCCGTATATTTCGGAAAAGGTCTGATTCATTAATTCCAGTACAGGAATTATGTACTTTCGGAGTTCCTGTTTTGTTTTGAATTCCACTATCTTGTAACCATTGCTCTGGGATACTCTTGTAAGTATCTTCTGATAAACTTCAGGCAGTTCAGCAGGGACTTTCGCGAGATAGTTAACAAGATCCTCCTCCTTTGAATAACCTTCCTTTTCTATCAGGACAGGCAAATAACTGCCATTTGTAGGACAGACAATGAACTTCTGATGCTCAAATCCTTCAATCTGAAATCCCTGCGGATCCTTATCTGAAAAACCCAGAGGCCCTACAAGCTTAACCATCCCTTTTTCCCTGGCCCACAATTCAACCTTTTCTATCATGGCATGCACAGCATCCTGATCGTCATATGATTCCATGAAACAAAACCGTCCGTTATTTTCATTATGGATCTCATTATACCGTCTATTAATGATCCCCATTATTCGTCCGACAGGTTTATTACCTCTCCATGCAAGATAGAGTACAGTATCAGCGTACCGGTATGATTTATTGTTTTTCTCATCAAACAGGAGCCATTCATCTGAATAGATGGGAGGAAGCCAGATTGGGTTATTTTTGTGAATTTCAGATGGAAGATAAATGAAAATACGCTTATCTTTTTTTGTGATAACCTGCTTAACAACTACATCTCCCATATTCACATTTTTATCCTATTGCTTTTACCTTTTGCCTTTTGTCTTTCTCCCTCTCTCCCCCTCTCTTCTTTTTTTTATAAAATCCCCCATTTACTAAGGAATCCGAAATGCCAGAGTAAGTAAGCAATAGCGGCAATTGCAATTATAATAATTATCACCGGGATCCATGGATTTTTCTTTTTTGCAAATGGATCGACGAGGTTCAGTTTTGAATTTAAAGGCAATTTGGCAAGATGGGTCAGAGTGGCTCCGAAAGTAATATTGATTGTAGCCCTTGCATTTACGGCCCACCCGTTTGCATCAAGCAATGGCGCAAGGTTTCTTTTCCTGAGCTTAAGCCATGCAATTATCATAGAAGGTCCTGAAATAACAAGCATAATCCCTATAAGTGCAAGTGGCATCTTCCACCATGTGAGGCTGAAAAATCCGGTAAAAACCGACATCAATACAGATCCGATAGCCCCTAAAGCAAGGCTCAGAGCAGCAAAGATACCGACAAACTTACCAATGTCAAACGGAGCCGGAGGAACAGCAGTTGCAACCGGAGCAGCCTCAACCGAGGCCTTCAATCCTGTATCAACCTTTCCCGCTGTCTTCTCAACTCCCGTTTGTGCCATTGTATCTACCTCTTTCTCCTTGGCAGATGCAAATTTTTCAACCTGGTTGTTAATGAATTTAGATACTTTCCTGTAAGGCGACCAGAAAGCCTGCCGAATACTGATAGGATTATCAACTATTTTAACAATTGTTGCATCCCAGTCTCTTCCCTTCCTGTCGTAGAATATTCCATTCCTTCCGACATCGATATTGTCAAAATCACCATCGGTAAAGGCGGCAACAATCAACATTTTTCATTTCCCTTTTTCAAAGTACATTCACAATAAGCAAGGAACAGTCCGCTTGTTCGTGCAAGAGTGTTATGCTTGCCCATATCCCTGACTATCATGCACAGTTCGCAGCAACGCTGATCGAAATAAAGTTTGCCCGCCTGGAAAATTGATTCTTCATCAGGTGAATAAAAATCATAGAATGTCACATAGTTACGCAGCAGTTTGAAAAGATCCCTGTAATACCTGACCAGTTTGTCAACCAGAAAAATATTATTTGCATTTGATTCAAGCGCTTTATCCTGGCTAATAAGGGAATATAACTTTTCTTTTGAGTTTCCGGAATTGATCTCCCTTATCATCGTCAGGCCAAGCTTTTCAACTGAAGCTCCTTTCTTTTCTGATTGCCAGGCAGTATATTCATCAAATTTACTGCAGATTGTATCTAGCTCCTCTTTGGTAAGGCTCTCTTTGCCGGGGTAAAAATGATGAACCACCAGAGATTTAAATATTTCTATCGGTTTCTCCCAGGCAGGATTAATCCCTTTGGAAAATGCCAGGGTTTTGTCCGGATCTATTGCCGAAAGAGGAAATGATGCAATTTCAACTATACATGATGAAAGGTCTTTAGCTGTAATGCCTTCATAACCCGATTTCAGAGGATTTAAAACTTCTGTCGATCCGGGATCATACTCCGATAATTTACAGCGCAGAAAATAATCCTCAATTTTCCCTTTTACTACAAGCAGGGCCGCGTAAGCTTTTGTGGTGTCATCCCCAAAAGGGAGTATATTTTTCTTATCGGTTTCTGCCCTGGTATACCAGTTGGAATAATCTTCACAATTTTGGTAAAAATCGTTTATGTGGTTAATTGAAATACCCTCTTTCCCGCTCCTGTCAGTTGCAGAACCCATGCATGAAATTATAGCTGCAATAAGATTTTTAAGATTTTCATCATCAGCTGAGTTTTCAGTTATAATACCATCACCGTTGAATTTCGTATCAGCAAAGATCTTAACTGTATCAGAGGTTTCTTCAACAGATAAACTACCAGCATCTGGTCTTCCCAGATTTTTAAGTATCTGCCTGGCCGATTCAAGAAGAGTCTTTCCCTCTTCAGTGCTGTCGTTTATGGAACTAAGTTCAAGAGACTTGTGGTCCTTTACCAGCTCATCAGGATCTTTAATTAGTGATGTTAGCCATTTTACCGCAGCAACCACCTCAGGAACTCTTATCCTTTCATCTTTATCTGTATCAATTAATTCCAGAGTCTTCGAATCAATTTCAAGACCGTATACCGGACAGCTGAGGGCTGTCCATAGTTTCTGGTCAAGACTATCAAGGTGAATCAGGTCCTTACCAGATTCAAGGTTTACCCTGTTTACTCCACCAACTCTCGAAAAATTCCAGATATGGGAATTTTCAAGAGGTTTTCTAATACTCTTAGTATCCATGTTTCCTATAAAATATAATTTTTATAAACAACCTTTAAAACTACTTATTTCATTAAAAGGATCAGGCAAAACATATCCCTTTTCATTGGATATTTAACAAAGTTAATAAAGTAATTTACTTTTTACCTGATTTGTGTCATGGATCAGGGAAGGCAATGCTGTAACACAATATTTTTGACTTTCCCGGGTTTTCTTTTATTATCTTTGACCCCGGTTTAACTATTTTCAATTTCTGGTGATTAAATGAATATTTCAAGAAAGGTAAGTCTTTCAACAATATATTTCTTTACTGCAATCTTTTTCTGTCTTGTCGCTTCTGCACAGGTTTCTGAAAAAACGATCATTACCGGAAAAACCATTGATGAATTGACAGGAGACGTACTCCCGTTTGTCTCAGTTATTCTCAGGGGCACTACTGTTGGGACAGTCTCCGACGCTGCAGGGAAATATCGTATAGAAACAAATGTAAAGGCATCTGAAATTGTCTTTTCATTTATCGGCTATGAAACATTAATAAAACCAATAACTCCGGGCAGACAACAAACTGTCAATGTCAGTCTTAAACTCTCTTCGATAAACCTTGATGAAGTAATAGTAACCTACGAAAAGAAGTCCTACAAAAATAAAGGTAATCCGGCAGTAGAGCTTATCCAGAATGTTATTGACAACAAGGAGAAGAACAGGCCTGAATCATATGATTATCTCACGTACAGAAAATACGAGAAGATCCAGTTTGCCTTCAGTAATATAGATGAAAATCTCCGGCAGAGCGGGATTCTGAAAAAGTTTGATTTTGTTTTTGATAATGTTGACACAACCAAGAGGGTCGGCAATTCAATTCTTCCGGTATATATAAAGGAAACATTATCAGAGCATTATTACAGAAATAATCCTGAATCATCAAAAGAAGTTGTTCTTGCCGAAAAAACCCTCGATCTGGAAAGGTACATTAATAACCGTGGTGCCGGCAACTATCTGAATTACCTGTACCAGAACATTAACATCTATGATAATGAGATCCTGTTCCTGACGAATAAATTCCTTAGTCCTATTGCCGGTACTGCTCCTGCATTTTATAAGTACTATATTGATGACACACTGTCGGTTAATGACATACAATGCGTCAGGATGTTTTTCGCACCCAGGAATAAAGCTGATTTTCTCTTCCATGGCTATTTGTACATTACCCTAGACAGCAGCTATGCAGTACGAAAAACAGACATGGGCATCAACAAGGATATTAATATCGACTGGGTTCAGAATATGAGCATAGTTCAGGACTTTGAAAAGGGAACTGATAATAAATGGGTGCTATCAAAGGATGAGATCTCAATCGATTTTGGTATAGTAAAAAACACTACAGGTCTTTATGGGCAAAGGACTATCTCTTACAGAGACTACAGTACAGTTGAGCCTGTTAACGATTTAGTTTTCAGTGGACCTGACAAAACATTCCGTATTGATTCCGCTTCCCTGAAACGGGAATACTGGGAGGAAAATCGGCTGGTTCCTCTGACAAAATCGGAAAGACAGATCTATTCCACGGTTGACAGCCTGAACAACATGAAGGAGTTTAAAGTTGGAATGGATATTATAACAATGCTTATTTCAGGCTTTCTTAACCTGGGATATATTGAGCTTGGGACAGTAACCAGTTTCTACAGCTACAATGAAGTTGAGGGATCAAGGATAAGGTTCGGAGGGCGCACATCTACCGATTTCAGCAAAAAGATAACGCTGGACGGTTATGGTGCATACGGTACTACAGACAAAACATTCAAATACAATGCCGGTATCACATATTCCCTCACTCCCAGAACCATATACCAGTTCCCGGTCAGGTATATCAGAGTTAACTATCAGAAGGATGTCAGGATCCCCAGCCAGGATATTCAGAACTGGCAGGTTGATAATGTTCTGCTGTCATTCAAGAGAGGTATAAATGACAAACTGTTTATGAACAATCAGTTCAAAGTTGAATATCTCCATGAATTTGAGAACCATTTCTCATACCAGACAGGATATCTTTTCAACAGGCAGTATTCACATGGCAATCTCAATTATTATAATTCATCTTCTGTTACAGTACCTGAGGAAATCAGCCATATTAATATCTCAGAGTTATTTCTGAATCTCCGCTATGCACCAAATGAATCATTCTATCAGGGGAAGATGTACAGAACTACTTTTCCAAACAGGAATCCGATAATCAACCTCAGGCTTACAGGAGGATCTACAATGCTTAAAAATGACTTTGATTATCTTCGTCTTCAGTTAAATATCAGCAGAAGGTATTACTTTTCAATACTGGGATATACAGATATAGCCCTCGAGGCCGGAAAGACGTTCGGACAGGCTCCTTATCCTTTATTATTCCTTCATCCGGCAAACCAGACATATTCATTCCAGAAGTATTCTTATAACCTCATGAATTTCCTTGAGTTTGTTAGTGACCAGTATGCTTCCATTAATATAGATCACAGCTTTAACGGTTTCATTCTGAATAAGGTTCCTCTAATCAAACAACTTAAGCTCAGGGAACTCATAACATTTAAAGCTCTATACGGCAGTCTCAGTGACAGGAATGATCCATTGCTGCAGCCGGGTCTGTTCAGTTTTCCTCTCGATGAAAGCGGGACACCATTAACCTACACACTTGGAAACAAACCATATATTGAGGCAGGGATCGGACTGTCAAATATATTCCGGATTTTCAGGGTAGATTTCATACAAAGACTGACCTACACAGGCAATCCTAATGTTAACAGGACAGGTTTCAGGGTGCAGTTCAGACTTGATATTTAAAACCTGAACATTCTTATATTGCTAATTGTTATTGATTTAGTTTCAATACTATTAGTAACTTAAATACAGATTCCCGTATGAATAAACCAAACAGAACACTTGTCACGGTAAAGACAATTGTTAAGCTTCCTGCAGCAATGGTATGGGAAATCTGGTCAAATCCCTTCCATATAATTCACTGGAACCAGGCTTCAGATGACTGGCATACCTCACGGGCTGAGAATGATCTGAAAAAATATGGCCGGTTCCTGTTCAGGATGGAAGCAAGGGATGCCAGTTTCGGATTTGACTTTTCAGGTGAGTACAGAAAAATTGTAAACAAGAAACAAATTGAATACATTCTTGATGACAGCAGAAAAGTATCAATCACCTTCGATGAAAATAATAATGAAACAATAATTACTGAATCATTTGAAGCGGAGGAGGTAAATCCTGTTGAACTACAGAAAGAGGGCTGGCAGTCAATTCTGAATAACTTTAAAAAGTATGCCGAATTTTCCGAAAATCTTGAAATATTGCATTTTGAGACAATAATAAATTGTCCTGTCGAAAAAGTATATGAGACAATGCTCCGGGAAGATACTTACAAAACCTGGACATCAGAATTCAATTCCACATCACGATATGAGGGTTCCTGGAAAAAGGGATCCAAAATTTTATTTTTGGGTACTGACTCAAATGGAGAAACAAGCGGCATGGTTAGCAGAATAAAAGAGAATATCCGAAATAAATTCTTAAGTATTGAACATCTCGGTATTATTAAAAATGACACTGAGATTATGTGTGGAGAAGAGGTAGATGGTTGGAAGGGTTCGCTTGAGAATTACAGTTTTAAATCTGTTGGTAATCAGACGATGCTTTCAATTGATATTGACTCGAATGAGGAATTCAAATCATACTTTTCAGATACCTGGCCAAAAGCTCTTAATAAACTTAAATCAATTTGTGAATTAAATAATTAACCGGTAAACATTTGTCTCCCTTAGTTCAAAACCCAGCTCCTGGTAAAGTTTATTGGCAGCAACCCTTGCTGAACGTGAAGTAAGATCTACAGACTTTGCACCTGTTGATTTTGCAAATTCCATAGCATGAAGCATAAGGTCCTTCCCTATTCCCTTGCCTCTGTATGCCTCATCAACAACAACATCTTCAATCCAGAACTTGATACATGTGGGTATTATGTAAACAGAGGCAGTAAGCATACCGGCTATTTCTTTCTCATCTGTTACTGCAAGGAAGAGATGCGAATTCTTTGATCTGATGAGAGCTTTTAATTTCCCTTTTGTTATTGCTTCAATATCAGGATCAAGCTGCGGTAAGAGCCTTTGAACAGCTATAAGTACCCTTTTATTGTACCTTTTAACCTCTCTTATTTTCATCTTGAAATAATCTTATTGCTATTTATTTTCTGACTTAAGCACAATTGTTTCTCCTGATGCCGTTTTGTGTGAAACCGAAAATTTTCCGGGATTTCCATTTTCAAAGTTAAGGATATCAACACCTTCAGATCCTGATATTTTAACTGATAGCTGATTTCCCGAGATCATTTCAACAGATCTGATGCCGGCCATCTGTCCTTCAGGAACCGGTTCTATAATGCTTATGAAGTTTACGGAATTTCCTTTTCTCCTTACAATCATCACAGGAGCTCTGTCAACAATACTCGACAGAGGCCCGGTTGCAGTAAAAAAACAATATCAGCAGGATCACTTAACATAGTCACATGGGTTGAGACCTGATCATTACTAAATATTATTCCCGCAGGTTTGCTACCATCAACCTTAAATGCTTTGACATCTTTTAGATATGAATAACCTGATGGAAGCTCTCCGGGAATCGCTTCTGCTGATGTCATATCACATGAAACAGAATTTCCCTTATTGTGGTAGAGCCAGTCGAAGGTATGTTCTATGCCATCTGATGAATTCAGCTGATCCACAACAAGAAGATAGGATGGCCCCAGAAGCATAAATCGTTTATGCGCAATGCTGTCAAATGCAGGTCCTGCATAAGCTGCAATTGCTGCATATGACTCATTTGCAGAATATGCAATTAGTTCACCACCGGCCTCTTTCTGTGATTTGCCATCAACAAGTACCGCATTGTGACCGGTTGTTGCCTTATACCACTCCCTGTGAATCGGCAACCTGTAGGCCTGACTTGCAGCCCTGCCTGGATCAACTCCGAGCTCCTGCCCATACCCGAAAAAAACGAATGATAACTTATCGAAATGTCCGTGAAATCCACCGTAAGGTCCGTACGTAATTGCAGCTGTAAGCTTACCGGGGCCATTGGTCGCCAGAATTGCATGTCCTGATCCTGGTATCAGATTGCTTCCTGACTTTGGCAGTTCTGCTTTAAGATTTGGATCACGCCCCAAAGATATCATATCCCAGGTTGGTTCAGCTGGCAAAGTTGAAAGCAGCCTTTCATCCTTATAAAAGGCATATGCTTCCTCATTAACCGATGGGTTTACAGGTGAATCATCCACTGCATCCCCAAAGCGGGGAAGAGAACCATCAGACATAAGATAATTGAAAGCTATCAAATACATTTTATGCATCTTCTCATGGCTGTATATGTCAATTCCGAGCCTTCTTGAACCTTCTGCCATTATTGTAAGAGCCGACAAAGTATAATAATGATATCCCCATGAGTTCTCATACCACATTCCTTCAGGAAGTACGCTGATATTCATCTGGGTCATAAAACCATTCTCTTTATCAAGATACGCCTGAGTTACCATCTCTTTGTCTCCCAGAACAATTCCCGCATAAAGGAGAGCAGAATTATGCCAAGTCTGCCAGTTCGACTTGCCTGACTTATACACATTTATACAATCAGCCATAGCACGGATAAGATTCTCCTCAATATTCCTTTTCCCGGATTCGTCCAGAACACCGCTGTAACGAATGAGATCATAAGCAGTGACAAGTGGTATCATAAGCATTGACTCATTGAGAGTCTGCTCAGCAATATGCCCTGCTGTTCTGTACTTTCCATTCTTCTGAGCTGCAACATCTATATTTTTATCACCGGCATCAGCATGCACCATTGGATACTTAAGGTATCTTTCCGCATAACCTGAAAGAATCCTGGCTGAGAATTCAGCATACTTCCAGCTCACCGGTAACAGCCCATGCCCAGGCAGCATCTTCTGCAACGCTGAAGTTGCGACTGTGCCGGCGGCTGTACAATACATTATCGTAAGGAAAACCACTGTAGATCTTTTCACATTCAGGACATTTATGATGATGGGCATCAATTGTTTCAAGAGCTATCTGACAATCGGCACACTGGTACCATTGATTATGCTGACCACCCTCGGGAGGAAAGTAAAGCGTATCCGACATTGCTTTATCAGCACGCGTAAAACGGGTTGCAAGAATACCATGTTTAGCATCATTACCCTCCCAGGCAGCCCTGAGACGGTCCATCTCCTCATTTGTTGAGGCTATAAATGGATGATCCCGCCTATCAATATCCTGCCATTGGTAGTTCTGAATAAATGCTTCAATCTCAGTTTTTATAAGAGAATCCGACTTTGCTTTGAATTCTTTGCTTTCGGTTTTCCTGTTGCATGCACAGCAAAAGAATACAAGAAGCAGGAGGAGAGAGATACTTCTCATAATATTATCCCAGGTATTAGTTTACATTCCAAGTTAACTATGCTGCCCAATTAAAAAGAAACTGAGCCTCATGAACTAAATGCTACTGCTAATATACAAAAAGCAGTACGTCAACCTGTGAAGGTTCTCCTATTTTAAGCGATAGCTGCTCTTTTTGCCAGCCTGTTTGATTTACGACGAAGCCTCCTGATATTACGTGAATAAATTACAAAATACATCACCGGAATCAAAACCAGAGTAACAAATGTAGCGAAACTCAACCCGAATATTATAGTCCACGAGAGTGGTCCGAAAAACATTACATTATCACCCCCGAAATGCAGATGAGGATTCAGTTCTGATAAAAGCGTTGTAAAGTTGATATTCATTCCAATTGCTAAAGGAATAAGACCAAGGATGGCCGCAGTTGCTGTAAGTATAACCGGTGTTATACGTGTCTTTCCTCCTTCAACAATTGCTTGTCGTGTTTTATATCCCTGCTCTTTAAGCACATCTGTAAACTCCACCAGTAGTATTCCGTTTCTAACTACTATTCCTGCAAGTGCAACAAGCCCCATTCCAGTCATGATAATTGAAATTGTCATTCCAAAGATCATATAACCGAGCAAAACCCCTATCAGACTGAAGAGAACCTCAGAAAGGATTATAATAGTTTTTGACATCGAGTTAAACTGAGTAATAAGGATAAAGAGTATAAGGAAAAGGGCAAGTATCATTGCCTTTGAAAGGAATAACATCGACTCCTTCTGATCCTCCTGCTCACCTGTAAGACGTATATCAATAGCTGAAGATTTTGTAAACTGAGGAAGCGCTTTACGCAGTTCTGCATTAATGAGGTTAGCATTATATCCATCAAGTACGTTTGAGGATATAGTAATTACCCTTTTGAGATTCAGACGATTGATCTGTCCGTAGCTGTTAACATAATCGAGATGAGCCACAACTGACAGAGGAATCTGACGTAATAATCCGGAGTTCATATCACGATATGTTATTGTAAGATTGAGAAGTTGTTCAATATCTTTTCGCTGGTTTTCTTCAAAACGAAGTATTATCGGATACTGATCTTCCCCATCGCGGTATTTTGATATTTCCTTACCAAGCTGACCGGTACGGATTGCATCACCAACTACGGCTGCACTTATGCCCTCGATGTTAGCACGCTCCCTGTCAAGATTAATGATTATTTCAGGTTTCGTTGCTGCAAAGTCGGACTTTAGCTCTTCAATTCCGCCTATCTGAAGCGAGTCGACAAATCTTCTGAACCTTTCTGAAGTCTGAGCCAGCTGCAACAGGTCTTCACCTGATATTTCAATATTAATGGGTTTGCCGGTAGGCGGTCCCATTTTTGTTTTATCTACAACTATTTCTGCTCCGGGAATATCCTTCAAAGCTGCTCTCATATCATTCATATAAGCGCCAGTGCTCTCTCCTCCTCTGTCTTTATACTCAACAAAATTGACTGCTATTTTAGCAAGATTTGATGACTTGCTTGAGTTATCAAAATTATTATCTGAGGCAAGGAATGCAACATTTGTTACAACAGATTCAACAATTGAATTATTATCGCCGATAACGCTCATAATTCTTTGTTCAGCTATCCGGGCTACAGAATCAGTTACATCAATCTGGGTTCCGATCGGCAACTTAATAAATGTATTAATCGTATTTGGCTCATTGTCAGGGAAAAATACAACTTTTGGCTTTACAATATTGAAAAGGACTAATGTGAAAACTAACAGGCCGATCATTCCCCAGAGAACTATGACAGGTCTTTTTCCTTTTAATACCCATATTAAGGTGCTTTCATATCGACGCATCATAGCCGGGATTACCCTTGACTGAAATTTGCGGAGAACTTTGTACCCGTACATATTGTGAAGGAAAAATGATATTGCAATAAACAAAAGCAGATTGGCAATTACAGGCAGTTTGAGTAAGTGAAAAAGAATTCCTGCTAATACAATACCTGCGGTTATCTTCCATAGTTTTGTAAAAGTGACAGGGTGATCCTCATCGTCATGCTTCATGAAATCCACGGCAAAAACAGGATTAAAGATATAGGCAACAATTAATGAAGCAAACAGAGTAATTATAAGTGTTATCGGAATGAATACCATAAATTTTCCCACTACTCCGGGCCAGAATGCAAGAGGAAAGAATGGAGCAAGGGTTGTAAGGGTTCCCGACAGGATCGGAATGAAAACTTCACCCGCAGCAAACTTTGCAGATGAGGCAATATTCATCTTTGTTCGCTGATGAATCCTGTGAGTATTTTCAATTACTACAATAGCATCATCAACAACAATTCCAAGTGCAAAAATGAAGGCAAACATAACCAGCATGTTCATTGTAAACCCGATCCAGGGAAGAACTATATAGGCTATTGCCATTGATAAAGGAACCGAGAATCCTACAAAGATTGCATTTACCAGACCCATGAAGAACATAAGGACTATAGTAACAAGAATAAAACCTATTATTATGGTGTTATTAAGTTCGTTAACTGTATTACGAGTGTTACGGGACTGGTCGCCGGTTACTTCAACTATAAGATTTGAAGGAAGCTTATTTTTCTTCATATCAGCAATGATAAGCTTAATCTCATCAGCTGCATTGAGAAGGTTCTGACCACTCTTTTTTATAACATTAAGAGTGACTACATTTTTACTATTGTACCTGGCGAAATTTTCAGGCTGATGGAAACCATCGCGGACATTTGCAATATCTCTGAGTTTTACCTGTGCCCCGCTCGATGTATTTATAACAATATTCTGTAGTTCATCTATATTTTTTATCTCTCCCACAACTCTCACGGAGCGGCTCATTCCCTGAAGATCAATATTGCCGCCTGATACAGTCATATTATTGAAGTTGACAGCCTGTTCAATATCCCTGAAAGTAAGACTGGCAGCCTTCATTTTATACATATCAATATCTATCTGGATTTCACGGTTAAGTGCTCCACCGATTTCAACACGTGTAATTTCCGGAAGGCTTTCAATCTGTCCTGCATTTCATCAGCATATCCCTTTATCCTGTCAAGAGGTAAGTCTCCAGACAAATTGATATACTGGATTGGTATCTCTGAAAGATCAATTTCCATTACTGAAGGTGAAATAAAAGAAGGATCGTTTGGTAAGTCTTTCTTGGTCTTATCAACGGCATCATTTACCTTCTGCTTGGCATCTTTAATTTCAATACCGGTATTGAATTCAACTATAACTGAAGAAAAATCCTGAACAGATCTGGATGTAATCTTCTTTACTCCACTGATTGATTTCAGATTCTTCTCCAATGGTCTGGTCACAAGGCTCTCCATATCGGATGGCGATGTCCCCGGGTAAATTGTATTAACAACAACCATTGGGATAACTATCTCGGGTATCTGTTCCTTAGGAATTGTATAATAGTTAATTATACCAAAAACAGAAATAATTACCATTAATACATACACGCTGATTTTATTATCAATGGCCCAGCTTGTTGCAAAAAATTCCTTATACTTCTTTTCCATTAAAATCTTATATTAATCTCTGCTAATGTCTGTTTCAGAATTAAACTTAAAAACGCACATATTCACCATCTACAAGCTCCTGATATCCAACTGATATAACCTTATCGCCCTCGGCCAGGCCTTTCAGAATCTCTGCAACACCATTATAGCTGCTCCCTATTTCAACAGGCTGCTTGTATGCGCACTGATACTGACCCTTTGGACGTACAACATATACATAACTTCCTGACTGATCGGTCTGTATTAAATTCATGGGTACCTGTATTGAGTTATCAGAATGATAATCGTTTACCTGGATAATTGCTATCATATTGGCTTTCATATCCTGAATACCTTCTGAAATATTGGTTTCAATCAGAAAAGTGCGGTTTACCGGATTTATGTATTTACTTACAAAATCGACTTTAGCCTGAACCGATTTATTAAGATCGGGAAAAAGGACAATCAGGTTATCTCCTACCTGTACTTTTGAAGAATATGCTTCAGAAACCTCGGCGGTTACCTTCAGATTTTTAAATGCAACAACCCTATAGGCTGCCAGACGCGGGTCAGGAGTAACGACTCCGCCAACCTTAATGTTACACTCTTCAATTGTACCATCAATAGGTGATTTGATCTTAAATTTTTCAATCTGCTGCTTAAGAGATGATATCTGGCGGTCGAGCGACTCCTTTGTTGTTTTTGACTGAAGGTACTGAACTTCACTTCCGATCTTCTGATCCCACAAACGTTTCTGCTTATCATACAGTTCAACTGCAAACTGATACTGACTTTCAAGCCCTTCCAGCTGGCTGCGGTACTGCTTATCATCAATCTGGGCCAGGACCTGACCTTTAACTACCTTCTCACCTACATCCGCATACTTTGAAGAAACTGTTCCCATAGCCTCAGCAAAAACAGCAGCATTCTGGTCGCCATCCAGTTTTCCCTGAACTCTGATAAAATGATCAAATTTACTGGCTTTAACCTCAGTTAATCCTATAAATTTAAATTCATCAGCATTAAGCTCTTCGGTATTTTCAGATTTGAGCTCATTCTCAAGAACCTTGATTTGTTCAGCTATTGAAGACTGCTGGTCCTTTAACTTCAACAATTGTGCTTTTTTATCAGTACTGCAGGAGAACAGTCCCAATATGACTGCAAGAATGGTTATTTTTAATGTAATGGTTTTCATATCTGATTTGTATTGTTTTAGTTTCTAATATTTTATGAACTGTTTAATTCACAGTTAATATTCGGTCGAGTTTTGCTTTGGCATTCAGCAAAGAAAGAATAGAGGTATAATATGCCTGTTCTGCCGTCAGAAACTGAGACTGATTCTGAGCCAGTTCAAAGCTTGTGGAAATACCTTCCTTATATTTGATAAGGGTTTTTTCGTAAATTCTCCTGCTTAGGATTATACTTTCACTGTTTGTAAGGAAATTCCCGTATGCTGTCTGGTATGTGGTAAGAGATGTTTCAAACTCCAGAACCAGTCCCTGTGCTGCATTTTCTGAATTGATACGGGCCTTTTCAAGGTCGAATTTAGCCTGACTTACCTTCGATTTACGTGTTCCACTTGTAAAAATCGGGATGCTCAATCCGACACCAACAAGATCTTTTACTGCAAAGTTGAAAGATGGCTGGTTGGTTTGTTCGTGACGGCGGTAAAAAGCATTAATCGTAGGCAGATACTTTGACTCTTCCCTTTTGACAAAAAGGGCTGAAGAACTTTCAAGGTTACGTACTATTTTGTAATCAATACTTTTTGCATAATCAAACAGAGGTGTGGCAAGGTACCTTATATTGCCTTCCTGTATCATTGTTGGCAAACTATCGATCAGTTCAACAGGCTCGCTGATATCCAACCCCAGCTGAAATTTCATAAGCTTCAAAGAGACATCACGCTGTGCAGTAACTGAGGCAATAAGTCTTTGCAGATTAGTCATACTGATTTTTATCTGGTCAACATCAGTCTCCTCGGTAAAGCCCTGCTGGTTCATTTTAAGTGCATCATTATATGTTTGTTCAACAGTGGCAAGGCTTGAAGTCAGAACCCGGAGACTTTCACCAAGAACCAGGTAGAGATAGTAGGTACCTGAAATAGTTTCTCTGATAGAAGCTTCTGTTTTTGCAAGCGAATTCACGGATATCTCTTTATAAACTTTTGTAGCCTGAAGTCCGACAATATATTCACCACTGAAAATTAGCTGGGAAAGTGTAAAATCGAAAGTTGTATTATCCGGTACACCAAGTGCAATTTTCGGGGACTGTTTATAAGCATTAATTATATCTGTGTTTGTAATAAAACCACTGGGCAATAAAGAAGGATCGAGAAAAGCCCCGAAGCTCATCTCAGGTACAACAAACTGATGCTGATAGTTTGCAGAAAGACCTAGTTGCGGAAGGCCCATTGCAATCGTTTCCCATATCCTCTTATCTGCGCTCAGCAGATCGATTCTTGCATTCTTTACTGTACGGTTATTCTGAAGAGCATATTCCTGGGCGTCAATAAGAGTAAGTTTAACAGAGTCCTTCTTCTCCTGACCGAACCCAATGGTGAATAATCCCAGTAAAAGGAATGTAAAAAGGTATTTAAAATTCAAATTCATATTGTTACATTTTTAATTTTTCTGGCAGGATTTTATCAATGTTCTTTTCTAATTCCTTAATCTTTTTTTCAAACACGGCTATGCCCTTTTGCGTGGCAATACCGCGGATATGATATGCCAATAGCTCCACAAATAGTTTTGTTGAAGTGAATTCTTCCACTGTAAACAGATCATTCACATGAATGCTTTCCACCCTCGACAGGTATAATTTTGCTATTGTTTCATCATCCATATCATTTCGGTACAATCCTTCCTCTTTCCCTTTTTGGAGATTCAGGAGGATGTAGTTATATACTCCTTCCCGGCGAACCTTCGTAATTTTTTGATAGTGATGGGGATAATATTTTTTCAAATCATGCTCAGTAGCAGGATTCTGATCACGTATTATTTTATTCATAAAAACTGTTATCTCAAACAGCTCTTCCACTGCATTGCTGTCTTCTATTATGCATTTACAAATCTGCTCCTGCCTTACTCTTATTTCATTATCAATAAATTTTCCGACAAGATCATCTTTATCGCTTACATGCTGGTAAAGAGTTTTTTTGGAAATCCCGAGCTCTATTGCAACATCATCCATGGTAATGCTCTTAATACCATATTTCATGTATAATTCGCGTACCTTTTCAATAATGTAATTCAGTTCAGCATTCATGGTGCAAAGATAGAGTGAAAAAACTTAGGAAACAATAATTTTAAATAATGTTTCCATCGTTTTTATTTTTAATGGCTTTCCTTTTTGGGTAAATGAGAAATAAGAAAGTAAGATAGCCGTCGAAATTTGATCAGTCCTTCATGCTTTTCCAAGTAGTAATCTAAACACCAATAAAGATCTAAGACTTATTAACAAACTAGTTTTTCTACCAAAAATTATTACATTTGATTTAACCAAAATGGGTTGAATAAGTTTTTGTTTTTGATGAGATTATCAATTTCACAATGGTCTGAAATAGGAATCAGAAGTGCTTAATATCAAAAATAATTATTCTGAGAATTAATTATTGATGGATTTCAGGGATAAACTAAATATCATAATTCCACTATATAATCCTCATGCCGGATGGGAAAGCCAATTCATAGATCACCTGTCAGAACTCATGGAGGAATTAAAAGAAACTGAACTTAAAGTAATCCTTATAAATGATGGCTCAACTAAAAGGATAAACAACATTGAAGAGATAATAAGAAGGTTTAATTTTTTGAATTATCATTCATATTCTGTCAACAGAGGTAAAGGGTATGCAATACGCTATGGCATTAATAGCTCTGAAGCCGATTTCTATATTTATACAGATATTGATTTCCCATTTGGTTGCCAGATTATTTCCCAGACATATCAGATTCTGAAATCTTCAAAAACCAATATTGTAATTGGTACAAGAGATAAATCTTATTTTAAAAATCTTCCAATTAAGAGAAGGATAATTTCATTTTTGCTGAAAGAAATAAACTTCTTTGTCACCGGATTTAAAATTAAGGATACACAAGCTGGCCTTAAGGGACTTGACAACAAAGCAAAAAAAGATACTTGCCGGAACCAAAACCAACACTTTTCTTTTTGAGCTTGAATTTCTTAAAAGCTGTTTAAAAAAAGGACTTACATATCAAATGATCAATATCAAATGCAGACCCGGTCTTAGTTTTACTAATTTCAGGGCAAACATTATAATCAAAGAAATATTTAGTTTTCTTAAAATATTATTCAGAATTGGAGAAGCCAATACTTCTAACTTTTGATCTGGAGGAATTTGATCTTCCACTTGAATTTGGTTGCCCGATCTCGGATGAGGATCAGATAAACATCTCAAATAATGGTCTGCAAAAACTTACTATTTTATTGTCAAAATATAATATTCCAGCTACCTTTTTCACGACTGCATTTTATGCAGATAAAAACAAAGAGCTTATTAGAAATCTTTCAAAAAATCACGAAATTGCATCTCATTCAAAATACCATTCAGGCTTCAATGAAACTGATCCTCTCAACTCAAAATCAGACCTCGAAGAAATAATCGGGAAACAGGTCTCTGGTTTCAGGATGCCCAGATTCAAGAAAATCGATTTGGCTCTGTTGAAAGAAGCAGGTTACAGTTATGACTCCTCGATAAATCCTACAATAATCCCGGGAAGATATAATAATTTCTCAGCACACAGGAAGATTCATTTTGATGTAAGAGCAAATCTTATTGAAGTTCCTGTCTCGGTGAGTCCTATTTTCAGGTTCCCTCTTTTCTGGCTGAGCTTCAAAAACATCCCTCTTACATTTTATACAAGCCTGTGTAAAGCAGCAATCAGAAAGGATGAATATCTGCACCTCTATTTTCATCCATGGGAATTTGCTGACCTCAGTTCCTTTAATATACCCGGATATATTAAAAAAATATCAGGCGAAGCCATGTCGGAAAAATTTGAAAAGCTTATTACAGAACTGCATAAAATTGGTGATTTTATGACTATATCTGATTTCATAGATAACAGTTCATTTAAAGATGTCAACCGAACCTGAACAATCTTCACTTACCAATTATTTTTCTCCTGAATAAAGCATACTCAGCTGTTTTAAGATCAATCTTATCAAAAGATTTGTTGAGTGTATCAGAGTATAATGAAGTTGCAATCAGCAGATACTCGTGCCTGTTGTTCAGATCAATATCGAGACTTACATCCTTGTACCTGGCGTAGTAAGTAAACAAGCTATAGTTTTGCTTCATTTCAGGAAGGATATTTATTGTGCTGTTTTCCTTGATATGAGGCAGTATTATTCTCATATCCCTGATCATATTTTTGTCTCGGTTAATCTCTTTTGAAAAATAGACCGACAGGATCAGGCTTGATGACAGGGCAACTACGCCAAAAACCTTAAAGAACCTGTAACCTGCTGACTTGTAATTGATTTTTCCTACCAGAGGCTCAATATAGGAATTCAGAAAGAGCGCAAAGGAAACAGCAAAAAACGGCAAGCTCAGATAAAGGAAGTAGGTACTCTGATCCATTGTGGTCAATATAGGCAAGATTCCTGCCATCCCAAGTGAGAAGAATACCAGTGAAAGTTTCACAGTGTCACTGGTATTGATTAATGATTGTTTCTTAAATAACTTAAAAAGCATAAACAGTAATATTAAGACCAGGCCGGGTAATACTTCCATTATCAGCCGGTAAATGATATAGAACCTTGAGTCAGCTGTTTCTCCTTCCGAGATCTTGAACAATGCCATATTAATATATTTGGGAGAAACCTCAAGTGTCTTGGTAAAGAGATAAAGAAATATCAAAGGAAGAATTGCAGATACAAGTATCACAATGGAATCTGAAACCATTGAAGAAAATCTTGTTTTCCTAAGAAACAGCCAGACAAAGAAGGGAAGGGAAAGCGGAGTAAAGGTGACAAAGCCTTTGGTCAAAAAACCCAGGGACAGCATTGATCCGGACAGGAGAAGGAAAACATTCTGCGGGAGTCCAGGCTTTTCAGATAGAACAGAACTGAAAGACATATAAAAATAGCCAGAGTATTCTCAAGCATATGGTTAACAGAGATCCAGTTGACAGTAGGCATTGTAATCCAGAACAATAACGGAAGCCAGCCTGTTGATGATTTTTTAAGAATTGCTTTCCATATGTACACAATAACGATCGCTGTTATAAAAATAGTTAAGAGTGAATAGAACCTTTCAACGAACCTGTTGTCGCCGAAGATCCTGAACAGAATACCCTCAATTCCAAAGGCCAGAGGTGGATGTTCAACAAAGACAGGAAAAAAGGTGTCAGTAAAATGTGGATGCCAGAAAGTACCTGTACCGTTAGCCATATTTCGTGACAGAACAGCATAGATTGTTCCATCCATGAACATTCCGTCAGAAAACCATGAATGGCAAATCATCAGCATGAATATTCCTGCAATTGCAATATAAAAATATGTTACCCTGATAGTCTCCCTGTCTTTAATCTCATATAATCAGTTATAGATTGAAATTAAATGGCTGATATTTCTGAAATTCTTTATCAACATATGGAGGATAAATCTTAGCACATTACACAAATCTATTACATTTATTAATATAATTATTATCTGAAGAGAAGCTGTTAAACCTATCGGACGCCGTTCACGGAAAATCTGTAGCAACCATAAAAACTTTACAATTTAAGCTATTTTAATATATTATAGCATTATATGCCTGATTACTAAGCTACTGTATAATATTGTTCTATTTTTCAGAGGAAAAACTACTTATTGGCAACTTATTTCTGATAAATTGATAAGTCAATCAAATGTTTCTTAATTTTAACAACCGAATAACCTAACAGTGATTTATCAAACTATTTACTGAACAAAATGGAGCATTTCTGAAATAACAATAATGTTTTGCAGGAGCATTTTTTTAAATTTCTGCAAACCTTCCAGTTAAAATTACATAATACCAACAGTTAAGTTTTATAAAGATTCCTTTCAGTTTGCATCAATTTTTATCTAAAATAACCATGAATAAAAATATTATATGGCCACTTTTTTTATTGACTATTTTAACTACCTGTTCTGCCACTCCAGAGGAGAAAAGAGGAAATACTCAAATAGATAGTCTACGCAAAGAAGTAATCAGGAAAGTAGGATCCGATAAAGTCTCAACTCAACTGGAACTTGCCCTTCAGATAATAGAAAATGACAGAGATGAAGCACAGATACTGGCAGATTCTGCACTGAGTACAGCCAAAAGTACAAATAATAAGAACCTTGAAATGCGTGCTTATTATATACTTGGAAGAATCAGTGATGTAACTGAAAACATGGATCAATCCGAATCAAATTACAATAAGGCCTTAACAATCTCAGAGGCAACTGATGACTATTGGTACAAAGGAGAAATCCTATACCGCTTAGGTGTAATTGAACGCACCAGAGGGGTTGAAATAAAAGCACTTGAGTATTTTAATGCCTCCCTTCAGGCCTGTCGTTTGTCAAACAACTTCAAAACCATGGGTTCAGCTTACTCAATGATGGGAACCATCTTCAGGGTTAACGGATTATATGACAGAGCAATAGAGTATATAGTGAACTCGATGCTAAATTATGAAAAAGCTGGCTTTTCAGAAGGCAATGCCTGGTCCGCATATCTATTAGGGCGTATATACTCCGACTTAAAACTGCCACAAAAAGCACTCGAATATTATCAGGAAGCATTGGAAATATATTCCAGACAAGCAACTATTGATGGAAACAAAGATGGATTAGCTATTTGTTATGAGCAGATTGGATTACTTAAGTTAGCATCAGGTAATTTCGAAGAAGCACGTCAAAACATTGAGTACACTCTTAAAATTTATACCGCAAATAAATCAGAATACGGACTATCAAATTCTCATAAGAACCTGGGTATTATTGCTTATTCAATGGGAAATTATGAAATAGCCGAAAATTACTTAAACAGATCACTTAAGGTAAAAACAGAAATCGGTGATTTGCTTAGTCTGCCAACAATATATGAGTACCTGGGCTTATGTCTCATTGGGAAAAGCCGGTTGAAAGATGGATTCAGCAACTTACAACGGGGGTTAGCTCTGGCAATATCAAACAATCAACCAAGAATCCAGTTAAACATTTATTCCGAACTGACCAAAGCCTATTTGAGCATCAACGATCTTGAAAATGCAATTAGCAGCCAGAAAAAGCAAATTGAAATTCAGGATTTGATTCTTCTGGGATCTGCAAATATAAAAATTGAGCAGTTGCAGACGATTTATGAAATTAATAAAAAAAATGCGCAGATTGTTGAGTTGGAAAAACAAAACGAGATTAATTCCCTCAAAATCAAGCAGCAAAAGATTTCACAACTAATTATGATCACAGGAATCCTGATTGCTTTTTTATTTTCAATAACTATTTATTGGTTTTATAATAAAATCCGGCAAAAAAACCTCGAACTAAAGGAAACAAATGCTGCGAAAGACAAGTTTTTCGCTATCATAGCACATGATTTACGTGGACCAACTGGGACCCTTGCCTCATATTTGGAAAATCTCAATTATACTTTCAATGAACTCAGTCCGATAGAATTAAAAGATATATTATTATTACTTCAAAAATCGGCTGAAAATGTAAGTGTATTACTTGAAAATCTACTTTTATGGGCACAATCCCAATTAAACAAAATTGAATTCAGTCCGGTTGAATTAAAATTGACTGAAGTTCTTCAGTCTTCTATAAAAGGATTGAAGCAGATGGCCGATAACAAACAGATTAATATCAAGTTTGAAATAAATAATGAAATCTCTGTGTTTGCTGATCACAACATGGTTCAAACAATAATGCGTAATCTTCTCAGCAATGCCATTAAATTTACATCAAGGGGTGGTACAGTAATTATCAAATCCGGTTCAAAGGATATGAATAATGCATTTATTAGTGTTACGGATTGCGGTGTTGGAATTGAAAAGTCTGCACTCTCAAAAATCTTTGAAATAACAAATACTCTTCACACCAATGGTACTGAAGGTGAAAAGAGTACCGGTTTAGGATTAATCCTTGTCAAAGATTTCATTGAGAGAAATAATGGGACCATTAGGATAAAAAGTGAAAAGGATATAGGAACAATTGTTTCATTTACACTCCCTGCAACTCAAAGTGCATCTACTCAAAAACAAAAACCCGCAAGACGTTGATCTTACGGGTTCTGCGATTTAAAGTGGTGCCACCAGGAATCGAACCGGGGACACATGGATTTTCAGTCCATTGCTCTACCGACTGAGCTATGGCACCTCCTTTTCGGACTGCAAATATATATCTCAAATCCGAGTAAGCAAATAGTTTGACTAAAAAAAATCATTTCCCCTGAAGTAAATTAAGCTTAAAGATTACAGGTCTGCCAGTTATAAACAAAAAAAAGAGGGTGTCGCCTTGGGACACCCTCTTCTATTGTAGCCTCACTATTTACTTTTTGGCTTGGCCTTCGTCGCTCCGGCAGCTTTTTTTGCAGCCTTTGGCGCGGCTTTCTTAGCAGTCGCTTTTGTTGCCATTTTGGTCAGATGTATTTAGTCCCAGCCATTGGAGTGGAACTCTCTCCCTGAAAAAAATCCATATTTAATTTCAGCATGCTTGTACAAATTTAACACTATTTATAATTAGTCTAAATTAAATTAAGCCGTATTTATTAACATATTTACTTTTTTTATTGTTAATAACCTCAGCCCGTTAATTTTGTTGTAATACATTTGCAGCTTCACCAAAACATACTATGGATCTCCTTATTCATACACTTGACAATGGCATGCGACTGGTTCATGCTCCTGCACCGGGAATGGTTGCACACTGCGGTCTTATTATTAATGCCGGATCAAGGGATGAGTCTGACGGAGAACAGGGAATTGCTCATTTCATTGAGCACATGCTGTTCAAGGGCACAAAAAAAAGAAAGTCATATCATATACTGAGCCGGCTTGAAGATGTTGGCGGCGAATTAAATGCATATACAACAAAAGAGGATACTGCAGTTTATGCATCTTTCCTCCGTGATGATTATGAAAGGGCAGCAGAGCTACTGGCTGACATTACATTCAATTCCGTATACCCTGAAAAAGAGATTAAAAAAGAAAAAGATGTTGTAATTGAAGAGATCAATTCTTATCTCGATACTCCTGCCGAACTTATTTTTGATGAATTCGAAGAACAGATATTTGTCGGACTTCCGGTTGGCAGGAGTATACTGGGAAAACCTGAGACTGTCAGATCTTTCTCACGAAAAAAAATTACCGAGTTCATTTTTAAGAATTATAGTCCTGATCAGATTATATTCAGTTCTGTCGGGAATATTCCGGGTGATAAAATTCTTAAGATCTTCAAAGCCCATTTTGGATCTTTCAGGGCAGGTAAAAAAGAGAAACAAAATTCACCATTATGGAATTACAAGGCTTCAGCAGTCACAAAGAAGAAAGATACATATCAGAATCATTGCATTATGGGTAACAAGGCTTTCAGCATTCGGGATGACAGAAGACTTGGAATGTTCCTGCTGAATAATATTTTAGGAGGTCAGGGGCTTAACTCAAGACTAAACCTTGCTTTGCGGGAAAAGAACGGACTGGCATATTCTGTTGAGTCAAATTATACACCCTATTCTGATTCAGGATCTCTATCAATCTACTTCGGAACCGATAAACAGTATCTTGAAAAGAGTACTTCAATTGTAAACAAGGAACTTGACAAATTATGCTCTGTCAGGCTTGGCACCATTCAGCTCAGCAATGCTAAAAGACAGATTAAAGGTTATATAGCCAGAGGTTATGAGAATCATGAAAATCTCATGCTCAGTCTGGGCAAGAGCCTTCTCACTTTCGATAAAATAGAAACCCTTGAGGAAACATATAAGAAGATCGATGCGATCACTTCTTCTCAATTGCTTGATATTGCAAATCAGGTATTTGACAAGTCAGCATTATCCACATTGATTTACGAGTAAGCATGATCCGTAAGCTTGAACAATATATCAGGGAGCATTCATCACATGAAGATCCTGTTCTGGAGGAACTCTTCAGGCAGACTCATATCCGTTTCGTAAATCCCAATATGTCTACTGGTCACCTGCAGGGGAAATTTCTTGAGATGATTTCAAAAATGATCAGCCCTGAATACATTCTTGAAATAGGAACCTATACCGGGTACTCTGCAATCTGCCTGGCAAGAGGGCTTAAACAGGGAGGACGGCTTATAACAATTGAAATAAATGACGAACTCAGTGATTTTGCCCATTCGTATTTTATAAAAGCAGGGGTTGATTCAGTAGTTACCCGGATTACAGGAAACGCAATTGAAATTATTCCTACCCTGAAAATTAAAGCTGACCTGGTATTTATTGATGGAGATAAAAGAGAGTATTGCGATTATTACAGGGTTGCAAAGGAAAAAGTCCGGAAAGGAGGATTTATCCTGGCTGATAATGTTTTGTGGGGCGACAAAGTCCTGGAAAATGATTCTAAAGATCAGCAGTCGGCTGGAATTATCAGGTTTAATGAAATGCTTATGACAGAAAAAGACATTGAGCATGTAATAATCCCATTACGCGATGGGATCACTCTCATCAGAAAACTATGATCATCTTTCAATTCTCCCTCAGCCTTATGCCTTTTGCCCTTCGCCTTCATTATTGGTACACTTTTTGAGATGAAAACAAAAAAATAAGTCATGAAAAAACTGACAATGCTGCTACTTCTTGCATCTGTAATTATTCCTCTAAGTTCACAGGTCTCTGCCGAAGATAAGCTTCTTGATCTGGAAAAATCCGGCAATTCAAAGCAGGATATTATTACCGCAACTCTCACTTCATCGAGCAGATTATTTAAAAATCCTGATGATCTCACCAGTGTAATTATGATTATTCCGAAAGGGAGCCAGGTAGAGGTACTGGCATCTGACAGTACATATCTCAATGTCTTTTATGATGGGAATGAGGGATTCATTCTCAGGAGGCATGCTGTAATTGAAAAGAGCCAGGTCAAGGCTGAACAACAAGAGCAGCAAAAAGCTGTTGTTCAAAAGCCAGCTGAACAACAGGACCTGCCAATGAGCCGTTTTGCATATCTGGAAAGTAAATACGGGACATCAATGGCAGCAAGGCTCAATGCAAATAAGATATGGAAAGGCATGAATGCAGAAATGGTAAAAGACAGCTGGGGCAAGCCTGAAAGAATAAGCCGTGAGGTAAATGGTAATACAATAAAAGAGGAGTGGTTCTACAAAAGCACCTGGCTATATCTTGAGAATAACACCCTTATTGAATGGGGTGCTGTTAAAAAATAGACCTGGTTATCTTTTTATTATTTGTAAAATATCGAAGTGATATTTGCAGATAAAAAAAAATGCTTATTTTTGCCCGTGATTTTGCGGGAGTAGCTCAGTTGGTAGAGCACGACCTTGCCAAGGTCGGGGTCGCGGGTTCGAGTCCCGTCTCCCGCTCAAATAAATAACAAAAACCCCGCAGAGATCAGTGATCTTGCGGGGTTTCCTAATTTTAATACCTGAATTATTTGCACTTTAGATTTGTCCTTTTTGCCTTTGAAGGCTCTGCAAAAGGACCAAACAATGAATTCTTGAATGATGCACAGGCCTCAGCCGTCTGTCCTTTTCCTTCCTGTGCCAAACCGGTCTGAAAATAAAATTTGGCTTTCGCTTCAGCAGTTCCGGTTTCTAGAGCCAGTCCTTTCTGGGCAGACTCCAATCCCTTATCGTAATTCTTCTGCTTATTGTATACATCAGCATAATAATAGTAAAGATCCTTGTCTTCACCATATTTTGATGCCTTGTTCAGAAGTGAAAGTGCTTCATCAAGCTTGTCAGCCTGAGATGATTGTGATCCGGCAGATCTGAAATACTCCAGTGCCATTACTCTGGCCTGCTTTGGTTTGACCGTATCAGTTCCATTTTTTGTTTTTTCAAGGAAAAGATCTACTGTCTCTTCAACAGCAACCGGATTATTCTGTTTAATGTAAACAGTTGCCTTGTTGTAAATTGCGTTAGAGTAACCCGGATTTACCATCATGGCACTGTCATAAGAAACTATCGCATTTGTGTAATCACTCTTCGCAAAGTATTCGCCGGCAAGCATATTGTAACCCTGTAAAAGCACTTTTTCAGCATTTGCCTTGTTAGCAGCACTATTGTATTTTTCCGATGAAGCCACTGCTGCCTTTGCAGCACGTAACACTTCCGCTGCCGGCTTCTTTTCATTCATCATGTTATATGCAACTTTAAAATATAGTCCGGGTAAAACCTGTACAGCTTTTTGCTTAAGGTCGGCAGCTGAATCACCTACTTTGTCAGCAAGGGTAATCACATTTTCAAACGAAACAATGGCTGCATTGATGTCAGTTTTCACCACCTTAGCACCTTCATTATAAGCATTTACCACCTCATTCCGATCCTGTGCATTTATTGCGGGACCTAACAAAGCAAGCACTACCAGGATTGTTGCAATCTTTTTCATCTTTCTGATCTTGATTTTAATTATACTTAAGACTTTAATTCAAAACTAATAATTGTTAAAAAGTCTAAATATAAAAATTTAATTCAATGAAACTATTCATTTGTAAAACCTTATGACATATATCACCACTTGTGCACTTCTATGACTAAATAACGGATCAGTATCCCTGACAGTATTTATATTGATTTTTTCATACATTTGAAAACACTCTTCCGAAAAACTTTAAAAGGAATTACTATGACCAGATTACTTACCCTGAGCACCTTGATTCTCTTCCTGATTTCAATACCAGGCATTAAGACAGATGCCCAGAACTGGCCCTGTTTCAGAGGCCCTAATGGTGACGGCACCAGCATTGAAACCAACATACCGGTAAAATGGGATTCTGTCACAAATGTCCTCTGGAAAGTTCCTGTGCCCGGAACAGGACACTCTTCCCCGGTAATTTGGAACGACAGGTTGTTCCTTACTACAGCTCTGATCCCATCACAGGAAAAAGTCCTCCTCTGCTTTAATAAAAAAGATGGTAAGCTTTTGTGGCAGAAGACGGTGATTAAGAGAACTTTCGAAAGGAAACATGATAACAACAGTTTTGCCTCAGGGACACCTGCAACTGACGGAAATCTAATATATCTCTCATTTCTTGACGGAGAGAATGTTCTTGTTGCTGCTTATGATTTCCAGGGGAAGCAGGTATGGATTCAAAAACCCGGAACATTTTCCAGCCCTCATGGATACAGCTGCTCTCCTGTACTTTATGAAGACAAGGTAATTATTAATGGAGACAGCCAGGGTGATTCATTCGTGGCCGTACTTAACAAATCAGACGGGAAGATAATCTGGCGCGAATCACATAAAAATCCTTCGCACAGCTTCAGTACCCCAATTATCAGGAATATGGCAGGCAAGACACAGCTTATTTTCTGCGGGAACAGGGAGATTATTTCATATAATCCTGATGACGGTACCAAATACTGGTTTGTCAGAGGACCTTCCGAGGATTTCTGTTCAAGTCCTGTTTACAACGAAAAATCAGGTCTTGTAATCGTAAGCAGTGCATGGCCTATCCGCAATATTGTTGCCATAAAACCTGACGGGAAGGGGGATGTTACCGACAGTCATGTGGTATGGCAGTCGCGGAACGGGGCATACTATGTTGCCTCTCCTGTGACAACAGGTGAATATCTTTTTACAACAATGACATCAGGTAAGGTTTACTGCTTTGAAGCAGCAAGCGGCAAAATAATCTGGACAGAAGATCTCGGATTGCAGTATCCCTCTCCTGTTGCTGCAAACGGACTTGTTTATATGCCAAACGATAAAGGAGTAATAACAGTAATTAAACCCGGTCCAAAATTTGAGTACCTGGCTAAAAATGCAATAGGCGAAAGGATGAATGCATCCCCTGCTATCAGCAGCGGAAAGATTTATTTGCGTGGCAGCAATAACCTGTTTTGTATCAGCTCAAAATAATGCAATATTATGTGACCCAGGGGGGAGCGAAGAAAATCAATTTACAACATTCCATCCCTTAAACCTGAATACCGGACTTTCACCATTCAGCGAAGAGGCGTGAAAACGTGCCTTTATCACTCTGGTTTCACCTGGAACAAGTGAAACATAGTTGTCATCCCAGATTACCGGAACAACTGATTTTCCTGTCTTATCTCCTGCTATTCTAAGCTCGACGAGGAAAGCAATGTTCTCACTGTTATTGTTAAGCTTAACCGTAACCTCATACTCACCATTATTGTTAATGATTGAATTATCAGTTTCAAGCTTAACCTTTGGGAGCTTATCCAGACCGGTAAAATCGGCATATTCTGCCATTGGGGTATAAAACCAGGTTGTATTCTTAAAATCAGGAACATCAGGTTTTGTTGAGAGCCAGTAAAAATTATCAGCAATTAAATTACCCTGTGCATCTGACAGTTGCAGCTTCAGAAAATAGACTTTAGTATATGGCAGGTCTGCAGGAAGTGTATATAACTTTTCAGATGAATTGGGCTTCATGGCAGCAACTTCCTGCCTGTCTCCAATTAACTTTCCGTTCATATTGAAAATCTTAATATCAGCCTTCAGATTGGATTTCTCATTCGGTGTAAGATTAACAGCATATACGCTGTTGTCACCATAGTTGTATGATATATTCAGATTCCTGGCTCCGTTTCTTGCCCCGTAAAAGGAAGCATTCGGAAGAAGGTTATAGTCCCAGAACTGCCAGATCAGCTTTGGCCATGCTGAATTATACATCCACTGAATAATTCCTGTTGTATTGCTGCGGTTAATAGCAAAAGCCTCAAACATGGCCCTCATAGCTTCGAGATTTGAAGCCTGACTCTTAAAGGTAAAATCTTCAACATTAGTCTGCTTCCCATATCTTTTATCAAATGCTGTTATATACCGGTCAAGGGTTTTGAAAGCCCCTCTCCCACAATGGAAACTCCACATATCATTAACAGGCCAGAGCTTATTCTCAGGTATCATACTTCTCAAAACCTCAAGGGTAGGGACCTGAGGCCCGGGCCCGGTTTCGGTGTTAAAGCCGAATGCTCCACCGTTCTCCTTATCGAGATACCAATAGTTAGGTGATATATAATCATACGGACCGTTCATCTTAACTGCCGTCTTACCGGAAATAGTACTGTTCTGGCTCTTGCACGACATAAGCAGGGGCCTGGAAGGATCAAGCTTTCCGAACAAAATATGATATTGCTCTTCAAGTTCAGGACGTGGTAATTTATCGCTACCCATAACCCAAACAAAGATGCTCGGGTGATTCCGAAGCCAGTTGATATGATCACGTGTATAGTTCAGGATCAGCTTAATATCTTCAGGTGTACGTATTGACATAAAAGTCTCTTCCTCCGGCTTGGCCAGGTATCCCCCCCACTCCCACTGACAGCTCCAGCCTGCCATTATAAGGAGACCGAGTTCATCAGCAAGTTCATAGAATCTCTCACTGTTTCCCCAGAAACCTTCAAGACGGATCGTATTCATGTTTGCGTGTTTTGCATACTCCATCTGGGCTTTTACTTTCTCCTCCGTATCGTTAAGAAACATACCATCAACCCATCCGCCTCCTTTTATCAGGACCTCGATACCATTCAGCTTATACCCGCGATGGCCTCCCGGATTTATATAATCCTCAACCTCACGGATACCAAAACGTGTTTTGCCCGAATATGAAACAACACCCCTGTTTTCAATGTTTAGGGCGACTTCGTACAATTCGGGTTTACCCATATCGTAGGTCCACCAGATACGGGGATTTTCAATTTTAAGCTGCGGAAAATCTGAAGGATTGAATAATATCTGCTTCCTCTCATTAGGTCCGAGGGTAATTTTCTTTTGAAAAGAAATGTTCTCAATCCTACCCTTTACCACGCTCTTAATACTCCCGGAAGTATTGTTAACCACCTCAGCGCTTACGTACAGTTCAGCAGACCTGAACCCCTCCTTATCAATTTTAGAATAGACAAAAATGTTATCCAGGCTTGTCTCCCCTGAGGTCTTTACCTTCACCGGACGCCATAGCCCCATAAGCCTGTCGGGCGACATAGGAGCCCAGTCGACAAATCCAATTGACGGTTCGTCTTTTCTTGGATGGAATACCTCCAATGCCAGGAAATTCTCACCAGCTACAGTAAATTCCGATACATTGATCTTAAATATCCTGAATCCTCCGAAAAGAGTATCCGCAGAGGCGATCTTTGAACCGTTGAGCCAGATATTTGCCCTGTAGTTAATTCCTTCAAAAATCAGTTCTGTTGTCTTCTCCGCATTCACAACACTGAAGGAAGTCCTGTACCACCAGGAAGTCCTGAACCTGGAAGTATCAACTTTGCTGATATTATCACCCATAAAAACATCGGAGTACTCCCCATTTGCAATGAGTGCAGCCATAACCGTTGAAGGAACTGATGCCTTATACCATTTTGAGGCATCATAATTACCTTTCGAAATAATATCTCCGGTTGCACTTACTTTAGCTGATGATTCTATATACCACCCGTCTTTCAGTTGACTTTCAGAGATTACTGACTGAAAATGATCATCATTGCTGCATCTGGTCAGGACTATCAACAAGGTTGTCATTAAAACAATCTGATTAAAAATATTTTTCATGGGATAAAGATTTACAATATTAAATATCCTTAATATCGGGGTTAAAATTTTCCTCAGGATTTAGCTCAAAGCTGAATCCCTTTTCGGATGCTTTCATCAAAAGTACTTTAAAAACAATGAGGTTTGCAAGTATGGCTTCGGCTTTGTGAGATGGTATTTTTGTAAGTTTTCTGAATTTTGACAAAGTAATTGAACCATTCAGTTTCAGATAACTCATCAGGGAATTCTCAGCTTTCCCGAATTTCACCATAACACCGGATGGTTTTTCTTCCTTTCGCCATACCTGAACCAGAATTTTATTAGCCAGAAGATTCTGATCATCATTCCTGAAGTATGTCAGCCATCTTCCAGTCTCATCCTTAGCCTGATAAGGTCTTTTATCACCGCGGGCAACATCTATCTCCAGCACTGTTTTTCCATCGGCTACATGCTGCTTGATGTGATAGTTGATTTCAGGGCGGCAAAAGAGATGAACAGCGGTATCAACCATATATATCTCCTCATCCGTTCTGATTCCTGCAATACTGCCGTTATCCCTTACTCCGATGAGAAGCTTTCCTCCATCAGTGTTTGCAAAAGCCGATAATGAACGTGCGATCTTCCTACTGTCGGAAACGCAGTACTTGAAATCAAGCTGCTTGTTTTCGCCTCCTGCAATTAGTTTTCTCAGATAACTGTCCATGTTTTACTGATCAGTTTTCTTTTTCAAGATAGTATCAACAACTGAAGGAGCTATCAGCCTTAGCCAGGGACCAAGTTTCCCCTCAAATGTCATAACGACCTCACGCTTTCGTCTTCCTGCAGCAGCCACAATTAATTTGGCACATTTATCAGCAGGCATCCCATTTTTTTCATGAACAGAGACTTCCCCCTTCTTAGTACCATCAGCTCTTAAAGCTCTTCCCGTGATGCCAGTTTTGACCCAGCCGGGGTAAATAACTGTAACAGTTACACCTGATTCTGACAGTTCATTACGGAGTGAAGCATAGAATTCAGACATTGCATGTTTGCTGGCGCCATATCCGTCAGCGGTGCCGGATGGCAGTATTCCCCTGAGACTTGAAACAGCTACAAGCCGTCCTTTTGATTTAATCAGATGAGGCAGAGCATAATGAGTGCAATATACCCCTCCGAAAAAGTTCACCTGCATTATCTTTTCAAAAACATTAAGGTCATTCATTTTGATGAACCTCGCGGCAACAGCAAACCCTGCATTATTGATCAGGGTATCTATCCTGCCGTATTTTTCAATAGTCCTTTCAATCAGGTTACGGCACTGATTTTTGTCTGATACATCTGTTGGTACAACTATTACTTTAGCTCCAAGGTGAGAACATGTATTTGCAACTTCCTGAAGGTTATCTGCATCACGGGCAGCAAGTGTAAGCCAGGCTCCCTGTTCGGCTAGTTTATAGGCAATCTGCTGACCTATACCAGATGAGGCTCCTGTAATTATTACAACATTTTCTGTAAAAATATTCTTTTCCATCACTTTTAGCTTTTTCCCAATAACTGAATCAAATGTTTGAATATACCAAATAATTCCGGCTCATAGGATTTGTTTTATTAGATTCTTAACTTTATATTTCAAACAAGAATAAACCAAATTTAAACATTTATGAATAACAAAGGACAAATTAACATATTGCGGAATCTAATGATATTTTCGGTTAGTATTTTCTTACTGACAAACCTTAATCTTTTCAGTCAGAATACGGAATGGCCATGTTTTCATGGTGCAGACAGGACCAACAGATCAAAAGAGACAGGATTACTTAAATCATGGCCCGAAGCCGGACCAACACTACTGTTTACAATTTCAGGATTGGGTGAGGGCTTTAATTCTACTTCAATTGCCGGAGGTATGATTTTCACTGCCGGAAAGACAGGAGCACAATCATGGGTATTTGCATTTGATATGAATGGCAAGCTTGTGTGGAAAAAACCCAGCGGCGAACCCTGGTCAGTTACAGTATCCTGGGCAAGTTCTTACAACGGACCCCGAAGCACCCCCACTTATGATAATGGTGCTGTCTATCATTTAAGCGAAAACGGTAAACTTACCGCTTTCAGATCTAAGGATGGCAGCGTTATCTGGTCCAGAGACCTGCCAAAGGAATTCAATTCAGAGATCCCTATGTATGGTTTTTCCGAATCAGTTCTAATTGAGGGTGATAATCTTTTTGTCAGGCCGGGAGGCCAAAAAGGATATCAGGCCTGTCTCGATAAAAAGACCGGAAAAACAATATGGACCACTAATGGCATACCCGGAGAATATGGATACAGTTCAGCTGTGACAAGTGATTTCGGAGGATTTCACCAGGTTCTTGGATCAAGCACCTCCTGTTATTACAGCATTGATGCCAAAACGGGAAAGTTGCTCTGGATTGCCGACTTCAAAAACAAATATGATGTAAACTGCACGGATCCAATTGTTTATAACGAGTATATACTGCTAACAACCGGAGAAGGTAAAGGCTGTACGGTTATAAAACAGAAAAAATCAGGTTCGGGAATAACTACTGAAAAAGTATGGGAATCGGAGCTAATGGACAACTATTTCGGAGGAGTACTTCTGTATAATGGATATGTTTATGGCTGTGGCCACGAGTCCAGGGGATGGTACTGCCTCGACTTCATGACAGGCAAGGAGATGTGGAAAACAAACGGGGAAGGGTCGCTTACATATGCTGAAGGTATGATTTATCTCTATGATGTCAGAGGCAGTATAAAGCTTGTAAAAGCATCTCCCGACAAGTATGAAAGACTAAGTGAGTTCAAAACACCCAAAGGAGGAGAAGGTCCATACTGGGCACACCCGGTTGTCTGTGGAGGACGGCTCTATTTAAGGCATGCCGATAAGTTGTTTGTTTATGATATCCGCAAGAAATAATTAAACATATTCATTTTTTATATAATCATTGTTACTTTTTTCACACAACAAATATTTTCTATAATTTAGTCAACTTATTAAAAATCATTTATTATCCAATACATAATCCATCTAACTATGAGAAAATTGGCAACCATTTTACTGGTCATCATCACACTGGTTATCTCTTCATGCAAAACCGAAAAGAAAGATGCCGGGATCACTGTACCGTTTGAGAAGTACACACTGAGAACGGACTTACCGTTATACTTAATGAAGATAAATCTGATCCTATTGCTGCAGTAGCTATACTGTTCCATGTAGGATCAAGCAGGGAGACAGAAGGGAAGACCGGATTCGCCCATCTTTTTGAACATATGATGTTCCAGAAATCTGAAAATGTCGGAGAAGATCAGCTTTTCAAACTTATACAGGGAGCAGGTGGTGAACTTAACGGAGGTACCAGTTATGATAATACGATGTATTACGAAGTTATCCCAAAAAATGCTCTTGAGATGGTTCTCTGGCTGGAATCAGACAGAATGGGTTATCTCGAAAATACAGTTACCCAGGCAGCTTTTGTGAATCAGCAGAATATAGTACAGAATGAGAAGAGACAAAGTGTTGATAATGCACCCTATGGACACAATGAAGCTCTCATTCTGAAAAACCTTTATCCGAAAGGGCATCCTTACAACTGGACAGTTATTGGTGAGATGGCAGATCTGGGAAATGCCACAGTTGATGATGTAAAAGCTTTCCATAAAAAGTATTACTCACCTAATAATGCCACTCTTGTAATCTCTGGCGATATAAATAAGGAGGAAGTTAAAGCATTGGTAACAAAATACTTTGCTGAAATACCCAAAGGAGAAACAGTTGAAAAGAGAGATCCGATGCCGGTTTCATTGGCTTCTACAGTTAAACTTTATCATGAAGATAACTTTGCCAAAGCGCCACGTCTTACAATGGTATACCCGGCTGCCGAGAATTTTTCAAAGGATGCATATGCCCTCGATTATCTGGGAGAGTTACTTTCAAACGGA
>JADKBL010000003.1 GCA_016718875.1 Bacteroidota bacterium | reverse complement strand
GTTGCTGACGGTGGAACAATTTTTCTGGATGAGGTTGCAGAACTTCCTTTGTCAACTCAGGTTAGGCTTTTGAGGGTGCTTGAAACCGGAGAGTTCATGAAAGTGGGCTCCTCAAAGGTTCAGAAAACAAATGTCAGGGTAATAGCTGCCAGCAATGTTGATGTACCAAGGGCAATTGATGACGGAAGATTCAGGGAGGATCTCTTTTATCGTCTGAATACTGTGCCAATAAAGATACCTGCACTTAGGGACAGGGGGGAGGACATTTTCTTACTTTTCAGAAAATTCTCTGTTGATTTTGCTGAAAAGTACAGGATGCCGGCTATCAGGCTTGAATCTGAAGCGAAAAATCTGCTTTTAAATTATTCATGGCCCGGTAATGTAAGGCAGCTAAAGAATATTACCGAACAGATATCAATTATAGAAAGTGAAAGGGAGATTAATGCCACAACACTTGGAAATTATCTGCCAGAATATGGAGGGGTAAAACTCCCTGCTGTTATAAGGAAAGATGATGACAGGTCTTTTGCCTCCGAGCGGGAGCTTCTCTATAAGATACTTTTTGATATGAAAAGTGACATGAATGATCTTAAGAAGCTTGTTTTCGATCTTATACGCAGAGGTGATATCGACCTTCATTTTCAGGATGCCAATTCCGCACCGATAAAGAATCTGTTCAGGGAGGCGGAGAGAGATATCGCCACCGAGGCAGAACAGGAGCCTTCACAGTCTGATTTTCAGATGCATGCGGTAAGGAAAAACATACAGGATACAGAGGAGATTATTGAAGAATCACTTTCACTTTCAGATAAAGAGGTTGAGATGATAAATAAAGCTCTCGAAAAATATAAGGGAAAGAGAAAGCTTGCTGCCCAGGAACTGGGAATCTCAGAAAGAACCCTCTACCGGAAAATTAAAGAGTATGGAATTGAATCATAAAAAAAAATATAACCTTCCCGATAAGATTATTATTTTATTTTTTCTGGCGTTTTTCATCATAAGTGCCGGATGTAAGGTTACTTATTCATTTTCAGGAGCCAGTATATCACCACAGATAAAAACACTGAGTGTTCAGAATTTTCTGAACAGGGCTGCCCTTGTTCAGCCTGGTCTCGATCAGACATTTACTGATGCATTGATTGACAAATGTAAAGCCCAGACAAGCCTTGAGATAATCAGCAACCTGGGAGATGTCAGCTTTGAGGGAGAAATTACCGAGTATAAAACAATGCCTTTGACGGTTGCTGCAGATGCTTATGCTGCAATGAACAGATTCTCAGTCACTGTCAGGGTAAAGTACACAAACACAGTGGATTCTGATCTGAGTTTTGACCAGTCATTTACACGGTATGAGGATTATGACAGCAGTCTTGATCTGAGTGCTGTGGAACAGGATCTTGTAGAAAAGATAGTTGAACTAATCATCGAAGATATTTTCAATAAGGCATTTGTAAACTGGTAGTCACAGATGAACAGAAGTGACTTTTTCAATATGATGGGCAGTAAAGATCCTTTAAACAGGTCCTTAATTGGAGAGGTTTATGAGCTGATCGACCTGTTTCCATATTTCCAGAGTGCCCATTTACTTCTCTTGAAAGGGCTTAAGGACAATGAGGATATTAAATTTGAGAAACAGTTAAGAAGCTCTTCTGTATATATTGCTGATCGTGAAGTTCTTTATTATCTTCTTAAATCGGAGAAAAAAATGGAGCCTGGTCAGGAAAGTATTTCTTCAGATACCAAATCTGTTATATCACAGACTTCAGCTGAGTCCATAGAAATCCCTGATACTGAGCAGACTGTAATTGAGACGGCAAAAAACAGTGATTTTCTGATATCTGAGTTTGAGAGCGGTAAAGAAAGACCAGAAGGTAATGAGCAGGAAGATAAAGAATTAATAACTGTCTCTCATTCGGTTCTTATTCAGGGGAATACTGAAAATGATGAAAATGACAGGGTAATCTTTATTATGGATGAGAACAATCAGGGGGAAGAAGAGAATATTTTCTTCATGGATCCGGGATTTTCAATTCCTGAGAAAAGTGAGCTTCTTGAACTTGAAAACGGGAATTATACCTCATCTGATGAATATGAACAAGATAATGAGGCCACTAAGCCTGAACCAGACAGAAAGGGATCCAGAAAACAGCTTCAGACTGAGCTTATTGATAAATTCATAATCACTAATCCCCGTATTGAACCTGCAAGGGAAAAGAGCAATTTGCCTGTTGAAGATCTTTCCAGACCCCATGTTGAGGAAAAGGAAAGTTTTGTGACAGAAACACTGGCACGTATCTATGTGACTCAGGGCTATTATTCAAAGGCAATTGATATATATGAAAAATTAAGTTTGAAATTTCCGGAAAAAAGCAGTTACTTTGCAACTCAAATTGAAAAAGTTAAAGAGTATATAAAATAATAGAGAGATGGGAATTTATATTTTTGTTTCGGTTTTGGTTCTTGTAGCATGTTTTCTGCAGATACTTATTGTTCTTGTTCAGAATTCAAAAGGAGGCGGTCTTGCTGCCAATTTTACATCTGCCGGTCAGACCATGGGAATTCGTAAGACAGCTGACTTCCTTGAAAAATCAACCTGGACACTTGCTGGTGCTATCGTTATATTATGTGTAGTGGCAACCGCAACAATACCAAGAGGTACTGAAGGGAGCCGCTCAAGAATTGAAACTCAGATCCAGAATGCTGTGGATCCAAATGCAATTCCTACTCTGCCAACTGCAGTGCCAACACCTTCAGCAACGCCTGGTACTGATCAGCAGAAAACTGAGAATTAATATTATTAGAATTGTCATATTAAAAAGTGTCAGTTTGTCACATACTGACACTTTTTTTATTTTGACCAACGTATTGTATTACAGGATTTTATGCAGAAAGGATTTTGCTGCCTGATAAAAACTGACAGGAAAGAGGCTCAAAAATCCTGAAAATTGACGCAAAATGGCATTTTTTTGCCTTTGGCATGGTATGTGATTAAATTGTGAGTCAGATCGGATGTTTAACTTTAAAACTATATAAAATGGCACAGATCAAAGGAAAAATCTTAGCAGGTAAGGTTCTTGTTAAACCTAATGAAGCTGAGGAAAAAACTGCAAGCGGAATTATTATTCCTGATTCAGCAAAGGAGAAACCCCGTCAGGGTAAAGTTATCCTTACAGGAGCTGCAAAAAAAGATGAAGAAATGGAAGTAAAAAAAGGCGACCTGGTTCTTTATGGTAAATATGCAGGTCAGGAACTGACAATTGATGGTGATGACTATCTTCTCATATCACAGTCAGATATTCTGTTTATAGGATAATCCAGTTTAAACTATTAAAAATCAAACAATATGGCAAAAGAGATTAAATTCAATATCGAAGCTCGTGCTCTTCTTAAGGAAGGTGTCGACAAGCTTGCAGATGCAGTTAAAGTAACCCTTGGTCCAAAAGGACGTCACGTGGTTCTTGAGAAAAAATTTGGTGCACCTCAGATAACCAAAGATGGTGTAACTGTTGCAAAAGACATCGAACTTGGTGATGCATACCAGAACATGGGTGCGCAGATGGTTAAAGAAGTTGCTTCAAAAACCGGTGACATTGCAGGTGACGGTACAACTACTGCTACTGTTCTTGCTCAGGCTATTATAACTGTTGGTCTTAAGAATATTACAGCTGGTGCAAACCCGATGGACGTGAAGAGAGGTATTGACAAAGCTGTTGAGAAAGTTGTTAAGCATCTTGCAGGACAGGCAAAAGTTGTTGGTGACGATCTGAATAAAATTGAGCAGGTTGCCAGGATTTCTGCTAATGATGATCAGGAAATTGGTAAACTTATTGCTGAGGCAATGGGTAAAGTTCACAAAGAAGGTGTTATCACAGTTGAGGAGTCAAAAGGTACCACAACTTCAGTTGAGGTTGTCGAAGGTATGCAGTTTGACCGCGGATATATCTCAGCATATTTCGTGACAAACGCAGAGAAGATGGAAGCTGATCTTGAGAATCCTTTCATTCTTATCTATGACAAGAAGATCTCTACAATGAAGGATATGCTTCCTGTTCTTGAGGCTACTGCCCAGACAGGCCGTCCACTAGTTATCATTGCAGAAGATGTTGAAGGCGAAGCTCTTGCAACTCTTGTTGTTAACCGTCTACGCGGTTCATTAAGAGTATGTGCAGTTAAAGCTCCGGGTTTTGGCGACAGAAGAAAAGAGATGCTTGAAGATATAGCAATTCTTACAGGCGGTACTGTAATATCTGAAGAGAAAGGTCTCAAGCTTGAGCATGCTACACTTGATATGCTTGGAAAAGCAGAGAAAGTAACTGTAAGCAAGGAGAATACTACAATAGTTGACGGAGCCGGCGACAAAAACAGTATTAAAGCCCGCGTTGCTCAGATCAGACAGCAGATGTCAACAACAACCTCAGATTACGATAAGGAAAAACTGCAGGAACGCCTTGCAAAACTCGCAGGCGGAGTTGCTGTTCTCTATATCGGAGCAGCTTCAGAGGTTGAAATGAAAGAAAAGAAAGACCGCGTTGATGATTCACTGCATGCAACCCGCGCTGCAATTGAGGAAGGTATTGTTCCAGGTGGTGGTGTTGCATACATTCGCGCTATTGCAGCTCTCGACAAGCTGAAAGGCGACAACGAAGACCAGACTACCGGTATTGAAATAATTAAACGTGCTATTGAGGAGCCTCTTCGCCAGATTGCATTAAATGCTGGTAAGGAAGGTGCAGTAGTTGTACAGAATGTAAAAGCAGGTAAAGCTGATTATGGCTACAATGCGCAGACTGATACATATGAAAACCTTTTTGCTGCAGGTGTGATTGATCCTGCAAAAGTAACACGTGTAGCTCTTGAAAATGCAGCTTCAGTAGCTGGTATGTTCCTTACCACCGAAGCAGTAATTGTTGAGGAGAAAGAAGATAAGCCTGCTATGCCTCCTGGAGGAATGGGTGGTGGTATGCCTGGCATGATGTAATTAGTAAAATACTTTCGATTTGTTAGAGTAGGGACATGCCATGGCATGTCCCTACATATTTTATATAATTTTATATATTTGCAGCTGATTTAAAGTCAGCTATACTGAATGGACAATATCCGGAATTTCTGCATAATAGCTCATATTGATCATGGTAAAAGTACCCTGGCTGACAGGTTACTTGAAGTAACAAATACCATTTCAGAAAGGGAATATCAGGACCAGATCCTTGATGATATGGACCTTGAGCGGGAAAGAGGTATTACAATTAAAAGCCATGCAATTCAAATGGAATATTCACATGGCGGTAAAAAATATATACTCAACCTGATTGATACTCCGGGGCATGTTGATTTTTCATATGAGGTTTCCCGTTCAATTGCAGCCTGTGAAGGTGCATTGCTTGTAATAGATGCTACTCAGGGCATCCAGGCTCAGACTATTTCGAACCTTTATATGGCAATTGACCATAATCTTGAGATAATCCCGGTTTTAAATAAAATGGATTCTCCAGCAGCAATGCCGGAAGAGGTTAAAGATCAGATTGTTGATCTTGTAGGTTGTAAAAGGGAGGATATTATAGAGGCAAGCGCCAAGACCGGAATGGGGGTGGATAAAATCCTGGCAGAGATTGTTACACGGGTCCCTCATCCTTCCGGAGATCCTGAAGCTCCTCTTCAGGCACTCATATTCGATTCAATCTTTAATTCTTTCAGAGGAATTATTGCCTATATTAAAATAGTAAATGGAACCATCAGAAAGGGAGATAAGGTAAAATTTGTAAATACCGACCATGAGTATAATGCAGAAGAGATTGGCATACTTAAGCTTAAACAGGACCCCCGGAATAAAATGAGTGTTGGTGATGTAGGGTACATTATTACAGGAGTAAAAGCCTCTGCTGAAGTTAAAGTAGGAGATACAATTACTCATGTTAAAAATCCCTGCAGTGAAGCAATCTCAGGGTTTGAGGATGTAAAGCCTATGGTCTTTGCCGGTATTTACCCGGTTGATGCAGATGACTATGAGGATCTCAGGATCTCTATTGAAAAGCTGCAGCTGAATGATGCTTCTCTTTCATTTATTCCTGAATCGTCTGCTGCTCTAGGTTTTGGATTCAGGTGCGGTTTCCTTGGGTTGTTACATATGGAAATTATTCAGGAACGGCTCGACAGAGAGTTTAATATGGATGTAATTACTACAGTTCCAAACGTTTCTTTTAAGGCATATACAACAAAGGGTGAAGAAATAGATGTGCATAATCCATCAGGACTGCCTGCTGTTAACTACCTAGAGCGCATAGAGGAACCATATATTGTTGCACAGGTAATCACATTGTCGGAGTATGTTGGTTCAATAATGACTCTCTGTATTGACAAGAGGGGGATACTCAAGAACCAGATCTATCTTACACGCGACAGAGTTGAATTGACTTTTGAGATGCCACTTGCCGAGATTGTCTTCGATTTTTATGATAAGCTGAAGAGTATATCAAAAGGGTATGCATCTTTTGATTATTATTATACAAATTACCAAAAGGCTGATCTTGTCAGGCTTGATATCCTGCTGAATGGTGAAATGGTTGATGCTCTTTCAACTCTTATCTACAGGGGACATGCTTATGAGTTTGGAAGGAAGATGTGTGAAAAGCTAAAGGAGCTTATTCCCCGTCAGCAGTTTGATATTGCAATACAGGCTGCAATTGGAGCCAAAATAATTGCCCGTGAAACTGTAAAAGCTGTAAGAAAAGATGTTACAGCTAAATGTTACGGTGGGGATATTACAAGAAAGAGAAAACTCCTTGAAAAGCAAAAAAAGGGGAAGAAGCGAATGAGGCAGGTGGGCAATGTGGAAGTTCCTCAGCAGGCTTTCCTGGCTGTTCTTAAACTCGACTAACCCGTTTCTAACCTAAATATAAACCCTGTTAAGGAAGTAATTCCTGACAGGGTTTTTCATTAACATATAAGCTTGTAACCTTTACCGTGGATATTCAGGATCTTCAGGGTAGAATCTTTTCCAAGGTATTTTCTTAGTCTCGATATATAAACATCCATACTCCTGGCATTGAAATAGTTATCGTCAATCCAAATCGATTTCAGTGCAAAGTTTCTTTCGAGAATCTCATTACGGTGACGATAAAGAAGATCGAGCAGTTCTGATTCCTTTGTAGTTAATTTAATAGTTTTTCCCTTGTGTCCCAGCAATTGCTTTAAGGGATCAAATGAAAAGCTGCCTATGGAATATGGTCCTTCTTTAACATTTACATTAGTTGTAGTGGTTCTTCTGAGAACTGCTTCAATACGGTAAAGCAGTTCTTCCATCGAAAATGGTTTGGTAATGTAATCGTCGGCCCCTGAAACAAATCCTTCAATAATATCTTCCTGCTGGTTTTTTGCAGTAAGAAAAATAATTGGGATCTCCTGGTTTGAAAGACGGATTTCCTTTGCCAGAGTTAAACCGTCCATCTCAGGCATCATTATATCAAAAATACAGATATTAAACGAACCTGATGAAAATGCATCAAGTGCCTGCGTTCCTGTTCTGACAAGTGTTGTGTCGAAATTTTTCGCTACGAGGTAATTCTTTAAAAGGATTCCAAGATTACTGTCATCTTCAGCAAGAAGGATTTTTATATTATTCATAGTTTAAAAATTTAATCGTTATTGGATGCTGTTTATATTTTTTATCGGGATCCATTCTGAGGAAGAAATACGGTGAACTCAGTGCCCCTGTTCAGATTGCTTTCCACTTTAATTTCACCGTTATGTTCAGTAACAATTTTCTGTACATAACTGAGTCCAAGTCCGAATCCTTTTACATTATGCACATTGCCTGACGGCACTCTGTAAAATTTTTCAAAGATCCTGTTGAGGTTTTCTTTGCTGATTCCGATTCCTCTGTCAGTTACAGTGATTTCAATTCCCTTGCCGGTATTGCGTGTTGAAATAATAATCTCCGGATTTTCCCTGGAGTATTTGATGGCATTATCGATAAGATTAGAAATGGCGTTATTGATATGGACTTCATCAACTACTACTATAGAATTAGTCGCCTGAAAATCTTTTTTAATAGTTCCCTGGACACTTCTGATCTGAAGGTGAAAATTATTTATAGTCTTATTGAGAAGTGAATGCAGATCGATTTCAACTTTATGCAGTTTCATTTTAACCTTTTCGAAGATTGCCATCTGCAGGACTTTTTCAACCTGGTATTTAAGGCGAGTGCTCTCATCTGATATTATTTTGGCAAGACCTTCAGTATTTTTATCCTTCTCAGGTATTGTTTTATCAGCCAGCATCTGTGAAGCAAGGGAAATTGTAGATATTGGTGTCTTCAGCTCATGGGTCATGTTATTAATGAAATCATTCCTTATTTCAGATATCTTTTTCTGACGGAAGATAACAATGAATGTACCTGTTGAAAGAATGATGAGAAGTAAGGTGAAAAGCATCGAGAAAAAACCAAGATTTCCAATTTTTTCTAATTTGTACTGTTTTTCCTGAAGGCAATAGAGAACAATCTGATTCTGGCTAGGGACCGGGTCGTTCGGGAAAAGCTGGATGATGAACTTGTTTGTTCCCGGTTTGTCTGTGAAACCAGGTGTTTTCCAGATCGTTCCAAGCCGTCCGGATCGTATAGAGAATTCAAAATCAAGATAGATCTCAACATTATTCAGGGCTGCACGCAGTCTTTTCTGAATATCATCCGGGTTAATTCTGTCCCTGATATCGGGGGTGTTCCGGAGGACTTTCTCCATAAGATTTTCAAGAAAGATTATTTTATTGCTAACCCTGCCCTTAATTTCAGAATGAATTACCTGGGGTGATGGTTCATTTAATTCACCAGAGGAGTAAGGGGAAACGTTTTCTGATGATATGAATATTTTATGTCCTGAACTAGTAATAGAAACTGTCTCATCAGTGCTGCTAAGTCCGTATTTATCAGCCAGTGTGGCATTAGGATGGTATCCCTGCAGTTTCCTGGCGAATGGAGAATTTGAGGGGACAATTACCGTTACTGAATCTGCAGATGCAGGTTCAATTTCCTCAACTATTGATTCTATAAGTTCATTTTCTTCCAGATCAAGTACAACTGATTCAAGGGCTTTGTTTGCCATATAACGGAACTGCTGGTCGGTAATAGCAATGGCATTGCTGATCCAGGATAGCTGTATAAGGATCAATCCTGAAATAGCCAGAAAGAAAAAAATTGCCAGCAATACAATGATTTTCCGCTTCATAAGTGTACAAAAGTACTCGTAACTATTTTAATTTCACATTCTTTAACCTTCTTTAACACCACGCCTTGTTTCATTTGGTCTTTACATAATATTGATGGTGTAAAAAATAAAAATATTTAACAAATCATTAAATTATTGTTAATTGTCAAGTTGTTAGAAAGAAATATTTTTTTACCATGTTTTTCTGTTTTATCTTTGAAAAGTGTTTGGCACAGTATTTGTAAAACAATTAGCAGAGGTTTTTTCATAGGTTAGGTTAGTTTTAGGGTTATCAAAAAATGAGAGGCTGACAATTATTGTCAGCCTCTCTTCTTTTATCTCTTTTGTGATTAAGTGTCTGTCTATGAAAGTGTTTGAACTCTGATAATAGGGATGTTCTTTTCAACTGCGCATTTATAGATATGCTTTCTTATTAATGTTGATTTCTTCCTTTGCAGATAGGTAAGGTCTATTACATAAGAAGTCCCGTTTGTAAGAATGAGCTTTACCTTACGTTGTTTTTGAGGCATTACCATTTCTTTGATCTCAATCCACTGGTATGAATGTCTTTTAGGATTTAGAAGGCCATATCTGAATTCAATCTTCCCGTAATCGACAAGGAAGAAGAGATCTTTCCTTTTAATTGAGGCCATGGCAGCGAAGACTGATACAATCAGACATATTCCGAACGGAGCCGTAGCAAGAACAGGAGGGATACTCTCATGCCCGAAAACAGGTTTTGCTGTAACCACATATAATCCGGCTAAAAAGAAAAGTCCGGCAAAAATCCACAACAGGATTTTCCGGCCTTTTGTAAATTCCTCTTCTGACAGGTTGTAATACAGTTGTTCCATAATCTACTGGATAATGTATTGTAAATTCTTATCGTTTAAGGTCGAAGTGTCAATAACAAAGACTGCGTTAACAGCTTCAGTTTCCCTGATCAGAGAGGTGACCTTTATACTTGCATTATCGCTTCCGGGAAAATGTACCTGGAAGATATAATCAATATTTTTCAGTTTTTTCAGCAGGAATTGTTTTCCTGATCTGTTTGATATCAGATTGTAAACAACATCATCAGAATGGTTTGAATATGCAAATCTGCTGAAACTAATTTCATTACCTGATTCATCGGACAGGTTAAGGGGTGATTTATTTTTTAGCGAAATACCCATTTTCTTATTCAGAGCAAGAGAAAGTTTGTAGTCCGGTTCTGCAGAGACGATTCCGCAAAGCAATAATTTTTCATTATCCTCTACGTTAAGCTGTATGCGTTTTATTTTCTGAACGTTCTTCATCAATTACGGGCCACAAATGATAAAGTTAAAAAAAAAAGATACATTTTTCCCTAAATGGCTGAATTATCTTTCAGTCTTTTCCAAGCCTGGCTTGCAGCTTCCTGTTCAGCTTCCTTTTTGGAAGAACCCTGACCAACACCCATCTCCTGTCTGTCAATTATTAGTGTGGTTGAGAATATTGATTTTTTCATATTAAAATCATATTCCTCATTATAGGTGAAGATCAGATTTGATTTGTTCTTTTGAACCCATTCAAAAACCAGGCTTTTGTAATCGGTATCAGTGCTGATTATATTTTCGATATCCAGATATTTATTCAGTATGTTTTTAATAAATATCTTTTTTGTCTTTTTAAAACCTTTATCAAGAAACACTGAACCAATAAGTGCTTCAAGAGCATCCCCGTAAAGATTTTTAGTGGGATGAATTGAGTTAATATTGCTGATGAGTATCTTATTGATCCCCATTGATACTGCAAGCTGATTTAGTACTTCCCTGTTAACAATACGCGACCTTATCTTTGTCATAAATCCTTCACTGGCATCAGGAAATTTCTCAAAAAGATAATCGGAGAGTATTGCACTGATTATAGCATCCCCGAGGTACTCGAGTCTTTCATTATTAACCTTTTTGCCATCAGGGAGAGTAAATGTTGCAGAACGGTGGATAAAAGCGATTTCATAAAGTTTCAGGTTTCCCGGTCTGAAACCGAAAATCTTTTTTAAACGAGAGCTGAACTCATGTTTATCAAGAATGTACGTACCATTTATTCTCCTGCGGAATAATGACACTATAATTCTGCTTTTTTGATAACAACAGAAGCATTATGCCCTCCAAAACCGAAAGTGTTGCTTATGGCATAATTTATTTTTCTGTTCTGTGCTTTATTAAGTGTAAGATTAAGGTTCTGGTCTATATCCGGATCAGGTACTTTGAAATTGATAGTAGGAGGGGCTATGTCGGATTTTACAGCCATAATGCAGGCAATAGTCTCTACTGCCCCTGCAGCTCCCAGAAGATGCCCTGTCATTGATTTGGTCGAACTGATATTAAGCTTATAAGCATGTTCACCGAAAACATCCACAATAGCTTTTGTTTCAGAAATATCTCCGAGAGGTGTGGCAGTTCCATGAACATTGATGTAGTCGATATCCTTCACATCAATACCAGCTTCTTTTACTGCAAGCTTCATAACGTTCCTTGCACCAAGTCCTTCAGGATGTGGTGCAGTCATATGATAAGCATCTGCAGTCAGACCCGTTCCTACCAGCTCAGCATAGATTTTTGCTCCTCTTGCCTTTGCATGTTCATACTCTTCAACAACCAGAGAACCTGCCCCTTCCCCAAGAACAAAGCCATCACGGGTTTTATCAAATGGACGGGAGGCAGAAATGAATTCTGCATTATTTGTTGAGAGAGCCTGTAATGCATTGAAGCCCCCTATCCCAGGTTCATTAACGCATGCTTCCGAACCGCCTGTTATAAAAATATCTGCTTTCCCCCAGCGGATATAGTTAACAGCATCAATGATTGCATTAGTTGAGGATGCACAGGCAGATACCGTTCCGAAGTTGGGTCCTCTGAACCCATATTTGATCGAAATAACACCAGCTGCTATATCGCCAATCATTTTGGGGATAAAGAATGGACTGAAGCGGGGTGTCCCGTCACCAAGAACATATCCTTTTATTGCCAGGAAGAAAGTTTCCAGACCTCCAATACCTGATGCCCAGATAACTCCGACCCTGTCCTTGTCAAGCGATTCAAGATTGAGTCCGGAATCAGTGATTGCTTCATCAGTGGTTATCAATGCATACTGTGCATAAGGATCAAGCTTGTTGACCTCTTTTCTGTCGAAATACTTTGAGGAGTCGTAGTTTTTTAATTCACATGCAAACTTCGTCTTAAACTTCTCTGTGTTGAAATAAGTTATCATGTTAGCACCGCTAACACCATTCTTAAGACCTTCCCAAGTTTCCTGTAAATTATTACCCAGTGGAGTCAATGCTCCAATCCCCGTAACTACAACTCTTCTCATAAATTGATTTTTATAAATGCAAATTACTTTGCATTTTCCTCAATGTACTTTATTGCGTCACCAACGGTGCCAATGGTTTCTGCCTGGTCATCGGGAATTCCAATATTGAATTCTTTCTCGAACTCCATGATTAACTCAACGGTGTCAAGAGAGTCTGCACCTAAATCATTAGTAAAACTTGCTTCAGGAGTTACTTCTGATACATCAACTCCGAGTTTGTCTACTATAATTTCCTTTACTCTTGTGGCAATGTCCGACATAATTATAAAATTTAATTAATATTAATTTTTGAACCATGCAAAGAAATATATTTGTACTATATTTTTCAAGAGATTTGCTATATTTTTATTAGTCGTTCAGTTTAAATTACAGAAAATCAGTATTATATGATGGAATTTAGTTACTGTTACAGATTTAACACTATTCAGCTAAATATCACTATATGAGGAATATAGCAATTTTTGCCTCCGGTTCCGGGACTAACGCTGAAAATATAATTAAATACTTTTCGACCAAAAAGGGCGTAAAAGTAACTCTTGTACTTTCAAACAAGCGTCATGCTATGGTATTAAAACGTGCTGAGAACTTTAATGTTGAAACACTTTTTTTCGAACGTCATGATTTTTACCACTCAGGAAAGATCCTTGATTATCTTACTGAGAAGAAAATTGATCTTATTGTCCTGGCCGGATTTCTATGGCTCGTACCCGAAAACATAATTGATAAATTCAAAGGAAGAATTGTAAATATCCATCCTGCCTTACTTCCATCGTATGGAGGAAAGGGAATGTATGGTGAGGTTGTTCACAAAGCAGTTATTGAAAACCATGAATCAGAATCAGGAATTACAATTCATTATGTAAATAATAATTATGATGAAGGGGATATTATATTTCAGGCCAGGTGCAGGGTTGACTCAACTGATGATTATGAGTCACTTGCTAAAAAAATTCATGCATTGGAATATGAACATTTCCCAAGGGTGATTGAAGAACTGGTAGGTAAATTACCTGACTTTTATTGATTGTTGCTGGTTGCTAGGTTCTGGTAGGTACTAGGTCTTAGGCTGGCGCGGATTTAGCGCAGCGCAATCCGTGCCATAAATTAAAGGCACCAATTGCAAATTGGCGCCAGCAAAGGTTCTGGCTTCCAATTTACATGTTTCAGGTTCCAGGTTTTCGTAACGCCGAGTCAGGAACCAGCAACCAGCAACTTTTTAATTGAAAGTCGCAAGCAGACTAATAACCACCGCTTTATTAATCTCAAACCTCTCCAGATTTTCCTCCGACACCGGTTCAACAGGAGGGGCTTCAACTTTAAGAGGATCAACGGGTGATCCGTTCATATAAAACCTGAAATCGAGATGGGGGCCGGTTGAGAGACCGCTGCTGCCAACATATCCTATAATATCTCCCTGTTTAACATAGGTTCCTGCTGCCACTCCCTTCCCGAAATTGCTGAGATGCAGATAAGCGGTTGAATAAACACTGTTATGCTGAATTCTTACCATCAAGCCTGATCCGTTCTCACGGGTAGCCGAGGTAATTCTTCCGTCGCCGATTGCATGAACAGGGGTGCCTACTGGTGCTGCATAATCAACCCCAAAATGTGGTCTTCTGATTCTCAGAATGGGATGGAGCCTTGACGATGAATACCTTGAGCTGATCCTTGAAAACTGAAGCGGTGCCTTAAGAAAAGCCTTTCTCAAGCTGTTTCCATCTATGTCAAAAAATGATTCCCTCCCATCCTGAATAAATGGAATAGCAGTTATTACAGCTCCCGACCAGCTGAACTGTGCTCCGAATATTTTTCCTGTCCCCAGTGATTTTTCATCCACAAACATCTCTTCATATATAACCTTAAAGCTGTCTCCCTTTTGTAGACCGAAGAAATCAACCGTCCAGGCAAAAATCTCTGAAAGACCAATTGCAAGAGATGGGTGAAGGCTGTCTGCCATCATTGCTTCCCATAGAGAGGTTTCAATGATTCCTGATGCATATTTTATCTTGCTTTTTATCTCTTTCCTGTATGGTGTAATGTAAATGGAATCATTAAAGCTGAAGACATAGCATGTGGTCGGATCATGCTCATAAACCAGATACCTGGCCCTGGCAATACTATCCTTATCACAAAACAATACATATGTGTTACCTGCCCTGACAGATCTTACATCAAAAACCGATTTGAAATTTCTGACTGAGTGATCAATTTCCTGCATTGTAACACCATGCTGAATAAGAATTTCGGAAAGAAATCCGTTGCGCTTAATTTTCCCGTGGACAAGATCGAATGAATCAGATCTTATACCATACATGAAAACGGGAGTTACTGTATCAGATGGAGATACAGATAAAGAATCAGCTATTGAATAAGATACTTCAGCTTCTCTTCTGCCTGATGGCTGACAAGAATAAAAAAGAATTAGCAGAACTATCAGAAACCGGAAATGTATTCTGCCTGTCATCAGCCGTTTAACCCTTTATTACGATGTTAACTATCCTGTTCGGGACAACTATTATATTTGCCGGAGCTTTGCCACCAAGCCATTTTGTTGCCCTTTCATCTGCCAGAACAGCACTGCTTATCTCTTCCTTAGTTGCTGATACAGGTAGCACTATGCTGAAGCGCATTTTCCCATTAAATGAGACAGGATATTCAAAGTTATCTTCCTTCAGATACTCCTCATTATAAACAGGCCAGGGTTCATATGCAAGGGTTTTGGGATTTCCGTGGAGTTGCCACAGCTCTTCTGCCAGATGCGGGGAATATGGAGCCAGTACCTTAGAAAATGTTAGTGCGGTTTCAAGTGATACTTTTCCCTTTTTCATGGCCAGATTGAGGAAGATCATCATAGCTGAAATGCCGGTGTTGAAGTGAAGGGTTTCGATGTCACCTTCCACCTTTTTTATAAGATGATGCAATCCTTTCAGTATCTCAGGATCTTCTTCGCCTTTGTAAATATTTTCAGGATTTGAGAAGAATCTGAATGTTCTGCCCAGAAAATTGAATACACCTTTGACTCCCTTGTCATCCCATGGTTTAGTCACATCAAGGGGACCCATAAACATCTCATACAGCCTGAGTGAATCGGCTCCGTATTTTGAGGTCACATCATCAGGATTGACAACATTTTTAAGAGACTTCGACATTTTAGCCACAATCTGCCTGAGTTCCGAATCGTTTTCTGTATGGAAGAACTTACCATCGCGTTCAATAACCTGGTCGGCAGGAATTTTCATTCCGGTGGCGGATTCATATGCAAATGCCAGGATCATTCCCTGGTTGAACAACTTCTGATAGGGCTCATCTGTGGAAACAATGTCAAGGTCAAACAGTACTTTATGCCAGAAACGACTGTAAAGCAGGTGGAGTACAGCATGTTCGGCACCGCCGATATAAAGATCGACAGGCATCCAGTATTTTTCTTTGTCCTTATCAAAAATAAGATTGTCATTTTTCGGATCTATGAACCGGAGATAGTACCAGCATGATCCTGCCCATTGAGGCATTGTATTTGTTTCACGTCTTCCTTTGCGTCCCTTTCCGTCAGTAACATGAAGCCAGTTATCAGCATTTGCCAGAGGAGATTCACCTGATTCCCCCGGAAGATATTTCTCAAGTTCAGGAAGCTGAAGCGGGAGTTCATTTTCATTGAGTAATGCGATTTCACCATCATCCCAGTGAATTACCGGGAATGGTTCGCCCCAGTATCTCTGGCGACTGAATAGCCAGTCGCGAAGCTTATAATTTACCTTGGCCTTTCCAAGTTTTTTAGATTCCAGCCATTCAGTAATTTTCTTTATTCCGGCTTCTTTGTTCAATCCGTTTATGTCTACGCCTGTCGAACTGTTAACTGAATTGATATATTTTCCGTCCTCTGTCCAGCATTCGGCTCCTTCAAGAATTCTCTTTTTCTGATCAGGATCGGTTACATCAGGGTCCTGGATACACAATACTGGCAGACTGAATTTCTTTGCAAATTCAAAATCGCGGGTATCATGAGCCGGAACCGCCATAATGGCTCCGGTACCATAACCTGTGAGAACATAATCAGCTACCCAGATTGGTATTAGCTTATTGTTTACCGGGTTAATGGCATATCTTCCTGTGAAGACACCTGTTTTATCTTTTGCAAGATCAGTCCTGTCAAGGTCAGATTTGAGTGATGTAGCCTTAATGTAATTGTTAACTTCATCCCTGCAGGAATCGGTTGTTATGGCTTCTGTAAGCTGGTGTTCAGGTGCAATTACCATATAAGTTGCACCAAAAAGAGTATCGGGGCGTGTTGTAAAAACGGTAAGCTTTGAATCAAGTCCGTCGATACTGAAATCGACCTCAGCGCCTGTTGATCTTCCGATCCAGTTACGCTGCATGTCTTTTATTCCTTCGGGCCAGTCGAGTTTATCAATGCCTGTAAGAAGTCTTTCGGCATAATGAGGTATACGGAGCATCCACTGCTTCAGGTTCTTTTTCTCTACCCTGTTTCCGCATTTCTCATGCGACCCGTCATTAAGAACCTCTTCATTTGCACAGACTATGCGGCAGTTAGGGCACCACCATACATGGGCGTTATCATAGTAAGCGAGCCGCAGCGAATCTATATATTTGGTTACTTCTTTATTCCCGAGTTTCTTTATGTTTTCAGGAATCTCTAATTCCGATATAGGACGGCCTTTCTGCAGAGTGTTGTCGAACCATGTATTATAAAGCCGTAAGAAAATCCATTGTGTCCACCTGAAGTATTTTGGATCGGTGGTGTTAATTTCCCTGTCCCAGTCATAGCTTAATCCAAGCTCCTTTATCTGTCTCCTGAAAGTATCGCAATTGTTCTTTGTTGTTATAGAAGGGTGCGTTCCTGTCTGTATAGCGTACTGCTCTGCAGGCAAACCGAATGCATCCCAGCCCATGGGATGAAGGACGTTGAATCCTTTCATTCTCTTGTACCTGCTGTAAATATCGGTAGCGGTATAACCTTCAGGGTGTCCGACATGAAGTCCTGCACCGGAAGGGTATGGGAACATATCGAGGACGTAGCATTTTTTTGGATTGGTTAAATCTTCGGGAGTTTTAAAGGTTTTGTTGTCTTCCCAGTATTTTTGCCATTTTTTTTCGATCTCGTGAAAGTTGTAATCCATTGTGATAATATAAGTATGTTGTTGTCTTGCTTGTAAGCCTGCGAAATTAGAAAATCTTTGGTAAATGCCGAAGAAATTTAAATCCATTAACCGCAAAGAGCGCAAAGATTGAAACCAATATTTGTGAAAACGGTCAATTGGTGTTACTTTTGCACAAGATACGGTCCCGTAGTTCAATGGATAGAATGACAGATTCCGGTTCTGTTGGTTGGGCGTTCGAGTCGCCCCGGGATCACCTGCAGGGACATGCCATGGCATGTCCCTTTATATTTTAATAATTCAGGCTAATCGCTTTTTGCCTGATCTCAGGGATAAGTTCTTTTCCGGTAAGTTTGAAATTTTCAGGATCTTCCGGTGGAATAATAAATACCTGGGATCCAGATTTAAGTCCTTTCTCAACAATAACATATTTTTCATTCGATTTTCCGAGGACAACAATCTGCTTGGTATGGTTTTTCAGATAGACAAAAGGAATACTGTCAGTGCCGGCATTAACACACTCGGAGGGAACGGAAACGACATCATTGAATGTTTCAATTACGATTTTATTACCGGTGGTCATTGATGGTCTGAGTGCAGGATCTGATCCTTCAATTTTTATGAGAACTTCAAACATTTTGGCATCTGAGTTCGGCAGTTGTTCTCCAATATTGGCTATACTGAATACAGAACCTGTAAATGATTTTTCAGGGAATGCATCGATAGTGATCTGTGTTTTCTGATCTTTCTTAACACGGCTTATTTCAATCTCATTAACGTATATTTTCGAAATCATTGATGAAAGATCCGGCAATGTTGCTATTACAAGGTCCCATGGATTAATGCTTGATCCTGCTTTACGTTTGGTGCCAAGCCTGTCCTTTTTATAAATAACCATACCGTTTGCCGGAGCTTTTACGGTAAACTGAGCCAGGTAATCCTCGAGATCCTGAACCGTGGTTTCTCCCATTGAAACATGCAGTTTCTGATGTTCCACATCAGCATGTATCTGTGCAACACGTAGATAGTATGCTTTCCTTTTCTGTTCAAGAGTTCTTATTTGCTTGTCAAGATCTATCTGGGCTTTTCGTATGGTGGCAGGCGGCTCGAACTTTGACTGATCAAGTGTAATTCTCGATTCCTCAACAGTATAGGTCTGATTTTTTATATCATCCCTCAAATTTGTCAGAACAACAGCAGAATCGAGCAACTTCATTTCAAGTGTTTCAAGTTCTTTTTTGAGGCTCTCCCTGGCATCCTTAAGGCTGTTGTCATACTGAGTCCTGTCTATCTGGGCAATATAATCTCCCTCATTAACCAGTGTACCTTCGGGAACTATATCCTGGATCTTCAGATCTACCATCCTCATGTTATTGTGTCCGCCCTGACCACCCATATTCCGTCTTCCCTGGGCCATTTGCGGTCCCATTATTTCGACCGATCTCTCAGCTATAAGTTCACCTGTGTTTGATACTGAGATTTCAAACATATCTTTTTTTGCCTCAGCATACACCTCTATTTTACCCCTGGTTGATGCAAGCTTATTGAAGGCGATAAGTGCGATAACAGTGAGAACAACTCCTGCTGTTATTGCAATTCTTTTTAATGTTTTGGTCATCTTAAAGGTCATATTCTTGTTTCTTATTATTTCAATTATTCAAATGATGGCTTCAGAGTCAATAACATTTTTTTATAAAGCCGGGTTAATATTTCAGTGTTTTAAATACAACCGGCTCAGGTACCTGATAATCAGTAATCATTATGCAAAGATACTACAAACTGAAATTCATTCGGAAAGAATCTTCTTTAAGAAATGTTAAAATATTCGGAATCGATTATCTTTAAATCGGATTGTAAATTTAAATTCTATCAAATGTCATCATCCTCAAAACAAAATTTTCTGAAGACAATCAATCACCAGCAGCCCGACAGGGTTGTGGTTGATTTCGGATCAACAGCGGTAACCGGCATACATGTGCTAATTGTGGAAAAGCTTCGTGATTATTATGGTCTTGAAAAGCGCCCGGTAAAGGTAATTGAACCTTACCAGATGCTGGGTGAGATCGATGCCGAGCTTGTAAAAGCAATGGATCTTGATGTGATAGGATTATACGGACTTAAAAACATGTTCGGCATTGCCAATGAGAACTGGAAGGTACACAAAACCCATTGGGGACAGGAAGTTCTTTTTCCGGGGGATTTCAACTATAAATACAATGATAACGGTGATATATTGATTTATCCGGAAGGTGATACCTTATATCCGCCAACAGCAATGATGCCCAAGACCGGATATTTTTTCGATGCTCTCGACAGGCAGAAGCCGGTTGATGATTCCACTCTTAAAGTAGAGGATAACCTTGAAGAATTCGGGTATGTTACTGAAAGTGACCTTCAGTACTGGAAGAAACAGGCCGATGAGGCAGCCTTTGCAAACAAGGCAGTTGTCGCCTCTCTCGGAGGAACAGCACTTGGTGATATAGCCCTTGTACCGGCAATGCAGCTTAAGGACCCAAAAGGTATAAGGGGAGTAGAAGAGTGGTACATCTCTACTGTGATGAGGGAAGATTTTGTAAGGGAACTTTATGACAGGCAAACAGATATTGCAATTGAAAACCTCAAAAGATACCATGCTGTAATCGGTGATAAGCTTGATGTAGTTTTCACCTGCGGAACTGATTTCGGGACACAAAACTCCACCTTCTGTTCAGGAGAGACCTACGACAGATTATGGCTGCCATATTACAGGAAAGTAAATGACTGGATTCATGCAAATACAAACTGGAAAACATTCAAACACTCATGCGGAGCAGTTGAATCGCTTATGAATAACTTCATTGAATCAGGATTCGATATCATCAACCCCGTGCAGATCAATGCCTTCGGAATGGATCCGGTGGTGCTTAAAAAGAAATACGGCGACAAGCTCGTTTTCTGGGGAGGAGGAGTTGATACACAGGGAGCTTTTGCTTTCGGTACACCTGAGCAGGTCAGGGAACAGGTCAGAAAGCAGTGTGAAATCCTTAACAATAACGGGGGATTTGTATTCAATGCAATCCATAATGTACAGGCAAATGTTCCGTTCAGGAATGTTGTGGCGATGCTTGAAGCGCTAAGGGAGATAAGGTGAGGGGGAGACTGGGAGACTGGGAGAAGAGGTGAGGCGGAGATGCGGAGAATCTAAATTATACTTTTTATGAAAAAACTGTTATTTCTTTTGCTGGTACTGACATCATGTGCCGGTAGCAGGGAGGATAAATTAAATAGTATCTCACTTGCAGGAGAATGGAAATTCCGGATTGATTCACTCGACCAGGGAGTTGCTGAGAAATGGTATGAAACAGAATTGAATGAGACTGTTAAGCTTCCGGGCTCAATGGCTGAAAACGGAAAGGGTAATGATGTATCACTCAGAACAAACTGGACAGGAGACATAATAGACAGGTCATTCTTTACGGAGAAGAAATATGAGAGGTACAGGCAACCCGGAAATTTCAAGGTGCCGTTCTGGCTGCAGCCGGTTAAATATTACAGGGGAGTTGCCTGGTACCAGAAAGAGTTTGAATTACCTCAGGAGTTCAATGGCCAGAGAATTTTTTTGTTTCTTGAAAGACCCCACTGGGAGACAAAAGTCTTTGTAAATGGAAAGGAAGCAGGAACGCAGAACAGTCTTGCTGTTGCCCACAACTATGATATAACTGATTTTCTTGTTGCCGGGAAAAACAGGATAAATATCCGTGTAAATAATGATATGGTGGTACCTGTCGGTGTCAACTCTCACAGTGTAAGCGATCATACCCAGTCGAACTGGAATGGAATTGCAGGAAAGATCAGCCTCAACTCATCACCTGCAGTCTGTATTGATGATATTGCTATTTACCCTGATATTAAGAATAAGAAGGCAAAAGTTATAATATCGGTTCAGAATAAATCGGGGAAAGGATTTAACGGAAGAATAGTCCTGAAAGCGAATGGAGTAAGTAATAATAGTTCCGTTAAGGTAAAGGCAAAAAGTGTTCTGGCTGTATCAGAAGCTGGCGAGTTTCAGCTCGTTATCCATTATCCCATGGGAAAAGAATTTCAGACATGGGATGAATTCTCACCATCTCTTTACACCCTTGAGGCTACCCTGAGAGATCATGAAGGAAGAGTGATACAGGTGAAAAAGAGCGACTTTGGGATGAGGGAATTCAGAGCTGCCGGAACCCGGTTTGAAATAAACGGACTTCCTGTCTTTCTGAGAGGCACCCTTGAATGTTGTATCTTTCCTCTGACAGGCTATCCGCCAACAGATGAAGGATCATGGGAAAAGGTTCTTCAGACTTGCAAAGATTACGGTTTGAATACCATCAGGTTTCATTCGTGGTGTCCGCCTGAAGCAGCATTTGCTGCTGCTGATAAGCTCGGGATGTACTTTCATATCGAGTGTTCATCATGGGCCAACCAGGGAACGCAACTGGGTGAAGGTGGAATTATCGATGAATATATCTACAGGGAAGGTGACAGGATTCTCAAAGCCTACGGCAATCATCCTTCATTTTGTATGCTTGCCTATGGAAACGAGCCTGCCGGAAGCAAACAAAGCGACTACCTGGGAAAGCTGCTGACATACTGGAAGGCAAAGGATAACAGGCATCTTTATACATCAGCTGCCGGCTGGCCATTCATTCCCGAGAATGAGTACAATCTTTCACCTGAACCAAGGATACAGGCCTGGGGTGGAGGCCTAAAAAGCATAATCAACCATGAGGCTCCCCAGACAATGTATGATTACAGGGATATAATCTCACGATATAGCATTCCGGTTGTAAGTCATGAAATAGGACAGTGGTGTGCATATCCCGATTTTAAAGAGATTGATAAATATACAGGGGTGCTTAAGGCAAGGAATTTTGAAATATTCAGAGAATCACTTCAGGAAAAGGGTATGGGTGAGCAGGCTGAGGATTTTCTTATGGCCTCGGGGAAGCTGCAGGCATTATGTTATAAGGCTGATATAGAGGCGGCGCTGAGAACTCCGGGTTTTGCAGGATTCCATCTTCTGCAGCTGCACGATTTCCCCGGGCAGGGGTCAGCTCTTGTTGGTATCCTCAATCCCTTCTTTGAATCAAAAGGATACGTTACACCCGGGGAATTCAGAATGTTCTGCAATCCTGTTGTTCCTCTGGCAAGGATAAGGAAGCATGTTTTCAGTAACAATGAATCATTTAGAGCGGAGATAGAGATTGCCAATTTCGGACGATCGGCAATAGAAAACTCTGTTATAGCCTGCAGACTGATAAGCAGCAGGAATGACACCATTACAACACAGAAAACAGAAATAGCTTCAATCGGAATCGGGAATTGTATTCCGACAGGATCATTCGAATTCGGTTTTGAGAAGATTACTGAACCAACGAAACTTAGATTTGATGTCTCTGTTGAAAATACACCTTATCATAACAGCTGGGATATCTGGGTATATCCTGCAGCTAAAAGTCCTGAAGCCGGTTCCGTTCTGATAACAGACAAGCTTGATCAATCGGCTGTATCGGCACTTAAGAAAGGCGGATCAGTACTGTATCTACCTTATGGAAAAGTTGCAAAAGGGAAGGGTGCTGAGGTGGCAATCGGATTTTCAAGCATCTTCTGGAATACAGCCTGGACAAACAATCAACCACCACATACACTGGGCATTTTATGCGATCCGGAACATCCTGCATTTGGCAGTTTCCCCACCGAATATCACAGCAACTGGCAATGGTGGGATCCGGTGGCTCATTCGCAGGCTATGAATATTGACGGTTTCCCCGTTTCTGTCAAACCAATAATCCAGCCGATTGATGACTGGTTCAAAAACAGGAAGCTGGCACTTGCATTTGAGGCAAAAACGGGAGGAGGCAAAATTGTTGTCTGCAGCATTGATATGAAGAACATGGCTGAAGACAGGATTGTCTCGAAACAGCTTTTGAGTTCGATACTTGAATATATGAATTCGCAGAAATTCAGTCCTGAAACAGAGGTTGAGTTAAGCCGGATAAGGTCTTTGTCAGCCAATAACTGATCAGACTGACCTTATGCCAGATTAAGTTCAATTTTCCTTCCAACAGCGGTCAGGTTCTCAAGGACCATTTCTTCAGTAAACATGCCGGCATTAACTGCAGAAAGATCCTGGTTCTGAAGTGCCCACAGGAATGCTTTTACCTGCAGCTTCATCTCTTCCGGAATTATTTTGTTGAGCTTGCTGACTCTCCATTCCGGCACCGGGACCTGGATGGGATCATACGGAGTTGCAACAGCCATTGCTGCCTTCATGGCTATCAGTCCGATACCTTTTTCCCTGGCAGCAGTAAGAATATGATCAAGGAAAGCATGATTTATAACATTATAGGCCAGCATTATCACATCAAAATATTCAAGTTCAATTGCTGTTTTGATCAGTTCGCCCATTCCATGATGAGAGGAGAAGCCAAGGAAACGAACCTTGCCCTGCTTTTTGAGTTCATTAAACGTCTCAATGATCAATGGATTCCTTATCTCTTCAGAAGTTGCGGCGGCATGAGGGCAATGGAGAACATCAAAATAGTCGGTACCGGCTCTCTGAAGTGATTCTTCAACGCTTTTTACTATGGCATTTTTTAGTTCGGGACTTCTTTCAACCCTGTCGCCATATTCCTCCTTCATGGCATCACTTATAAAAGCTCCATCCATCTGCTGTTGCTGACCCGGCCAGTAGACCATGAAGTATTCAGGTTTTTCAATTCCACTTTCCAGCCGGAGCCTTTTGGCTTTAGTCATAATTTTTTCCTGTTCTGAGGCCTGAAGCTTATCAAATATCTCCTTGTACAGTCTGTTTCTGGTTGTATAAAATGGAGTAACCTTTGTTGCAATAAAAACTTTATCCCTTTTTGATGGGGTGTTAAATACCTTTGCCAGTGTAGCTTCAGCCAATCCTTTGTTGTATGATGGAGCAGTGTCGAAATAATTGATGCCTTTTTCAAACGCAAGCTCCACAGGTCGTGTATTATCCGGATTATTCCTTTCGGTTCCGAAAACCAGTTCTGAAACCATAAGACCGGTCCTTCCAAGCTGCCTGTAAACCATGCCTTCCTGCTTGTTTTTCCATTCCTGTTTCACCTGCTCCTGACTTTTCTTCTTTTGGGTATCAGAGTTATAAAAATTCAGAATAGGAACTGACAAAGCTGCCATGGAACTTTTCTGAAGGAATTCCCTTCTTCCAAGTGATTTTGAATGATTCATCTTATTCATGTCTGTAATTTCAGGTAAGTAGTTCAGATAAACAAAATTATCACATTTAAATTTAACACATAATTTCTTTATATTTAGCATGAAAACATCTGTTTTAGTAACACATTCCTTTAAAAAAGACAATTATCAGACTGACGGAAATGAAATGGGCGATGTAAAACTTTAAACTAATTATGAAAAAAACTCTTCTTTCGATTCTTATTGCTCTTTTCCTTACCGGTTGCAGTAAGGATTCATCCAGAGATGATTTCTCATCTTTCGACCGTGCCAGGCTGCATTCGATAGGATTGAACAAGCCTGCAATTGACTTCTTCGACGGGGCACTGCTGGGCAACGGAGGCATAGGTGCAGTTGTTACTACCCGTCCTGATGCGATTGTAATTTATTTCGGACATAATAATGTCTGGGATATACGAGTAGCTGAGGATAACAGGGAAAAGGTAAAGACATTTGATTATGTCTTCAATAAAGTAAAATCAATATCTGATACTCTGGCACTTCTGACTGATGATCCCTGGTATGCAGAATACAGTATAATGGCAGCCGAAAATTACAGAAAGCCATACCCTAGGCCATTTCCATGTGGGTCTGTCCTTTTGGGATTTGACCTGAGAAATGCTGAACTTCTGGGGCACAAACTTGATATTTCCAATGGTCTGTGCGAAGTATATCTTTTAACAAGTGAAAAGAAGAAATTAACACTCCGTCTGTTTACTGACCTTAATAGTGATAAACTCTGGATGAGGCTCACAGACGAAAACGGAAATCCTGCTGAAAGTATTTTTGACAGAGTACGTGTTATGCCAGATCCATCAACACCTAAGGAATTTCCTGCTTACAGTTACATGGAAGATCTCACTGCAGGAGCCCTTTCATTCAGACAGGTTCTTCCTTACCAGGAACCGGATGAGTATGACCTGAAAAAAGGCCACCCGAAAGATAAGGCATTTTCACTGGCAGTAAAAGTAAAATCAGATCTTGTTAAAACCTCAAGGATAAACTGGGATGGTAACCAGGAGAGCATGGGGAAACTTGAAGCATCCATCACTGATAAATCAGGTTTTACCGGCTATGTATCTCTTGAGGAGGGATTGAATTCTTCTCTTCCGGAGGTTCCGGATAATCTTCCTGAACCTGCTGTTATGGATTTTGAATCATCTCTTGAAAAGAGTACTCTGATCTGGAAAGAGTATTGGAACAAATCGGGGGTTGCTCTTCAGGATGAATTCCTTGAACGGATCTGGTATAACAATCTTTATTTCCTTAATTGTGCAGTTAAAGAGGGTGTTACCACTCCCGGGCTCTTTGCCAACTGGAGTTATAATAATATCGGGACCGCATGGCATGGCGATTATCATATGAATTACAATACCCAGCAGCCTTTCTGGGTGACATTCTCAAGCAATCATCTTGAAAAGAATCTCTCTTATGTCAGCCTTATTGAATTCCTTATGGATGTTAGCCGGCGATGGGCAAAGGAGTATTATAACCTTCCGGGGGCATATTTTCCTCATACCGGTTATCCTGTTGATATGACAATGAATCCATACCCTGTTCCTCATTGGGGCTGGGAAATTTGTGAAACCCCGTGGGCAGTTCAGGGATTATGGTGGCACTATCTCTATTCGGGCGATAAGGAGTATCTTAAAAACAGGGGATATCAGCCAATAAAAGAGTCTGTTGAGTTTCTGGTAGCTTATATGAAAAGACCGGAAGCCAGGGGTCCGCAGTGGAACGATGAAAAGTACCATGTATTCCCCACAATCCCACCTGAGCTGTATGCACTGAGGCCCGGATTTAAGTACAACTATGATTGCACAGTCGATCTCACTCTTATAAAATTCATCTTCAAAGCATACCTGGAAGCGGTAAAAGTCCTTGAACTTAAGGAGACTGAGGCTTCCCTTCTTTCCGATGTAACTGATATACTTGCCAATTTCCCGGAATACCCCACAGCTCAGTCGTCAAAATTCGGGAAGGTGATAGTATCAGTACCGGGTGAGCACGACCAGGTAGTTTACAATGTCCCAAATGCCCTGATATCGGTTTTCCCGGGAGAGGATCATGGACTTCATTCCGATCCGGAAACGATTGAACTTGTGAAAAATACATTTCTTAATCAGCAGAATGAAGGGGGCAATGATCTTGTATTTAAGAACCTGCAGGCAGCCAGGATTGGAATGCTTGACCTTGAAAAATTCAAGAGACAGATAAACTATTCGCTTCTTCCAAATGGAACTGCAGCCGATCGGGCAATGCAGGTTCATGGCAGGTATAACGATTTCGGGAATTATGGCTTCATGGATCATATGGGTGTGTGGTTCGAAAACTTTGCACTTCCTGTCGTCATCAATGAATGCCTGATGCAGAGCTACAACGGGAGTATCCGTCTCTTCCCGAAGTGGCCCGCAGAAAAGGATGCTGAGTTTCATAACCTGAGGGCTGCCGGTGCTTTCCTGATAAGTGCCAGAATGAGAAACGGCAAAATCGAAAATGTGAGAATAATAAGTGAGGCCGGAAATAAGCTCACTATTGTGACACCGGAAGGTGAAATTGTCAGGGATACTAAAAAAGGTGAAGAGATTATTATAAAATCATTCTGATATGAATCGTACTGCAAACTGTCTTGCCAAGATTGAAAGGATGAACAAGGCTTTAAATCACCAGGAGCCTGACAGGGTTCCGATAAGTGATTTTTTCTGGGGTAGTTTTATCCGCAGGTGGAGGGAGGAACTTAAACTCCCTGAAGATGCCAGTCCATATAACTATTATGATCTCGACTGGATCGTGACCACACCTAATATGGATCCTTTTATCAGACCATTTGAAACTGTACGTGAAAACAATGAGGAGGTGGTGATAAAAACAGGATTCCTGGCAACCATACGAAAACGCTTTGATTTTCCCATGCCGGAGTGGATTGCCTTCGATACCGATACAATTGAGAAACTTGAGAATCTTGTCTTTGATGATCCTGCCGATCCGAGAAGATTTTTTTCTGCAGGTGATAACCAGATTGCAGGAGTAGGTGACGGATTTGAGAGAAATTCACAGCCATGGATAGATACTGTAAGAAAGCTTAGGCCCGATTTCCCTGTTTACGGCAGTATAATTGAATGTTCTGAATGTCTTACCCGTCTTATCGGGCAGGAGAATTTCCTTTTCTGGCTGGGGATGTACCCGGACCGGCTTGGCAGTGTTATAAACAGGATAGGCCAGTTTTATCTGGACAGTACCAGGGCCCAGATAAAAGCGGCGGAAGGACTTCTCGACGGATTTGTGATTTGGGGAGATGTGGCATATAAAAATTCCATGCTCTTTGATCCTGAATACTGGCGCGAATATTTCCGTCCCTGGGTAAAGGAAATTATTGATGAATGCCACCGGCACAACCTGCCTGTAATTTATTATGGTTGCGGAAATGTAAATGCCATCCTACTAAAACTTGGGGAGTATGATATTGAGATTTGATGGCGCAATGGCGCAGAGGCGCAATGGCGCAAGGCAAAAGGCACAGGACGCAAAATGCAACTGAGATTTTTCATATTACTTTTTTCACTGATTATTTTACTGAATTCGTGTATTTTATCAGGACAAAAGTTAATTAATGCTTTTTATCCGGGGAGGGCATGGCTTGACACTTCAGGAGATACAATAAATGCACACGCTGGAGGCATCCTGGTTATTGAAGATAGGTATTACTGGTATGGCCAGATTATGACAAAAGGTAAGATGGGCAGTGATGCACAGGTAGGGGTGAGCTGCTATTCCTCCTCCGATCTTTATAACTGGAAGAACGAGGGAGTTGTTCTCAAAGTATTCGATGATCCGCTGCATTACCTGGCAAAAGGATGCAAGATTGAACGTCCGAAAGTGATTTACAACAAAAAGACCGGGAAATTTGTAATGTGGTTCCATCATGATATACTGGGACAGGGTCATAAGAATGCACTTACAGGGGTTGCAATAAGTGACAGGGCAACAGGGCCTTTTACTTTAATAAAGATCTTCAGACCTAATGCAAATTTCTGGCCGGTAAATGCTGGTACATTAAAAGATAAATTTCCAAAGGAATCTGCACTGAAAGCATATTCGGGAGGGGACCTGCCTCAGCATCCGGATTCACTTAACATTCTTGCAAGGATTTTCACCGCGGCCAGATGGCACGTGATATGACATTATTTGTTGATGATGACGGGAAAGCATATCATATCTACTCATCCGAAGAGAATAGTACACTTCACATATCCCTGCTTACAGAGGATTATCTGTCACCTTCGGGCAGATACTGGAGAATATTTGTTAACAGATTTATGGAAGCTCCGACAATGTTTAAAAAGGATGGAAAGTATTATATGATCAACTCAGGCTGTACCGGCTGGGCCCCGAATGCAGGGAGATCAGCTGTTTCAGAATCAATAGCAGGGCCATGGACTGAACTTGGGAACCCGTTTAAGGGTAAAGATTCCGATATCTCTCTTAATTCACAGGGGACCTATATTCTGAAAGTGCCGGGAAAACAGGATGCCTTCATATTCATCGGCGACAGGTGGGTACCGGATAATCCGGTTGATGGCACTTCGATCTGGCTGCCTGTAAGATTCTCTGATAACAGGCCAGTTATAGAATGGATTGACAAATGGGACCTAGGTTATTTTGGTAAAAAATGACAAGATATGGAAAGACGACATGCTGTTAAATTATTAACAATACTTTCGGCCGGCTTATATGCCGGATCAACTGGTCGAGGAAGCAGTTTATTCTCATCGTACAGTCCTGTAAGAGCTGTAACCAAAGGTCCGGGTTTTCACTGGTTCGGTTATTATGACAAGCTTCAGTTTGATCCATCAAACAGGTACCTTCTTGGAATGCAAGTTAATTTTGAGCATCGGTCCCCTGAGGCGAATGATGAAATCAGGATCGGTATGGTCGATCTTCAGGATAATGACAGGTGGATTGATCTGGGTTCCAGTAAATCATGGGGATGGCAGCAGGGATGCATGCTTCAGTGGATACCGGGATCAAAGGATGAGATCATTTGGAATGACCGTGAGAAAGACCATTTTGTGAGCAGGATACTTAATATTAAAAACGGGAAAATGCGTACTCTTCCTGAAGCAGTATATGCATTAAGTCCTGACGGAAGCTGGGCTATTGGCACAAGCTTTTCAAGAATTCAGAACCTGCGGCCGGGATATGGCTATCCGGGCATAAATGATCCATTTGAAAATAAGAAGGCTCCTTCAGAGATTGGCCTGTACAAAGTAGATCTTAAGAAATCTGAAAGCATAATGCTTTTTTCTCTTAAGGATCTGTCATCAATTCCTTATAATGATACATCTGTGCAGGATAATTACCACTGGTTCAACCATCTTCTTGTCAATACCGATGGAACCCGCTTTACTTTTCTTCACAGGTGGCGTCATGAGCGAAGTGACAGACAGACAATGGCTGTTGGCGGATTTACCACAAGGATGTTCACAGCCTCTCCTGACGGGACTGATCTTTTCTGCATTGATCCATCGGGAAGCACATCTCATTTCATTTGGGAAGATCCTTCACACATAAATGCTTTCACAAAGCCTGAGGAGAATTCCTGGGGATTTTATATTCTTGAAGACAAGACAGGACGGTACACACAGTTCGGAAAGGAAAAGATGCCGGTAAATGGTCATCAGACATACCTGCCATGGGGTAATGGGAAAGAGTGGCTGTTGTGTGATAATTATGCAAGCGGCTCAGACAGAAACCAGATACCATACCTGTTTCATATTCCTTCCGACAGGAGGATCGATATCGGAAGCTTTCCCCTGCCTGCAGAGTACAAAGGTGAATGGAGATGCGATCTGCATCCAAGGTTCAGTCCCGATGGAAAGATGGTCTGCATTGATTCACCTCATGGTGGTAACGGAAGGCAGTTGTATATAATTGATATTTCAGACATCAGGAAGAAGATGGTATAACAAATGTGGTATGGGCAGGGATTCCCCCTTTGAAGTGCCTGCCCTGAGCGGAGCGAAGGGGGGCAGGGGGATGTTTTAAAATAAGGAAAAGACAAAAGTAACAAGATAAAAATATCATGAAAAGGAGAGACTTCCTCAAAACAACAGCTACTGCCGGAGCGCTTACCTTTATTAATGGTCACAACATGACCGGGGAAACAGTGTTTAAGCAAAAGGATATTTCATATAATACACTTCCTCTCTGGAAAGGATTTAATCTCCAGGAGAAATTTACACATAAGCCTGATGAATGGATGGATATCGCACCTGAGTGGGGAGCTAAAAATGAACCGTTCAGAGAGTCTGATTTTGAAGCAATAAAAGAGCTGGGATTCAACTTTGTCAGACTTCCAATGTCATATAAATGCTGGTGTGAGGAGGACGACTGGTATAAACTGAAGGAGAAGCATCTGAAAGAGATTGACCAGGCTGTTGAATGGGGAAAGCAGTATGGATTGCATGTCTGTATCAATTTCCACAGGTCACCCGGTTATACAATTAACGATGTGGTTTTCAAGCCTCAGTACAAGGAAAAGACAAGTGTATGGGACGATGAGGAAACACTAAGGGCATGCGCATTTCACTGGAAGCACTTTGCAGAGAGATATAAAGGAATTCCCAACAGCAGGGTGAGTTTTAATCTTTTCAATGAACCGACACGTACAACAGAGGAGAAGCATGATAAAGTTATCAGATACCTTGTAAATGAGATAAGAAGTGTTGATCCCGGCAGGCTGATAGCCATTGACGGATACGATTTCAGACCAAGTACAAATCTTGTGGAACAAAAAATTGCACAATGCGCCAGAGGCTATACACCCGGAGTTGTTACACATTATAAGGCGGCATGGTCAAGTGGCAATAATACTTTTCCAACCTGGCCGATGAAGGATAACAGGGGAGAGCTCTGGGACAAAGCCAGGCTTGTAAAACATTTCCAGCCATGGAAAGAGATTGAAGGCAGAGGTATCGGAGTTTATGTGGGTGAATTCGGAGTTTATAACCAGACTCCGCATGAAGTCACACTTGCTTTTCTGAAAGACAACCTTGAAATATGGAAGGAAAACAAATGGGGTTATGCGATGTGGTGTTTCAGGGGCTCATTTGGGGTTGCTGACAGCGGGAGAAAGGATGTTCAGTATGAGAATTACAAAGGATTGAAGCTCGACAGAAAAATGGTAGAGCTGTTAAAAACCATTTAGCTGAAGATTGTGAATTTCAGATAACGCGAAGTTTTTTTAACCACAGAGTGCACAAAGTTAAAAACACAGAGGACACAAAGTTTAACTAAATCAAGTTCCATCTTAGCGACCTTTCTTAACCTTAATTACCAAACGGGCAGAGGATTTATTTCTGTTAAAAATTCATAATCTTGATCCTGATATTATTGGGTTTGGATTTATGTAATTAATTTTATTTCATATATCCGATAATCCCATGAATCGTAAAAATCTTGTCTTAGTCCTGTTCTTATGGACTTCTTTTATTCTATCAGCAGAGGCAGTCATTCCTAAAAGTAAATCTTATTACACTCAGAAGCCTGAAGATCCTGAAGCATTTTATTTCACATCAGGAAATTTTAACATCACTGCAGACGGTAAAAGTGATGTGACCGAGGCCCTTCAGGGAGCTATCAATAAAATGAAGCTTGAGCAGAATTTCGGAATAATATTCATTCCGGAAGGGACTTATGTAATCTCAAAAACAATTTATATTCCTGCTGCCATCAGGATAATAGGGTATGGTCAGAAACGTCCTGTTTTTGTTCTCAGGAAGAATACTCCGGGTTATCAGGAGCCGGTAGCATCCGATAAGGGAAAAGCAAATTATATGTTCTGGTTCACCAGCAGTGTTGTTGAACCGGGAAAGCCTGTGAATGATGCTGGTGCAGGGACATTTTACAGTGCCCTCTCAAATGTTGATATAGTAATTGAAGACGGGAATCCAGCCGCGGTTGCACTCAGAACTCATTACGCCCAGCATAGCTTTGTTGCGCATTGTGATATTAATATCGGAAAAGGCAAAGCAGGTCTTTTCGACATAGGCAATGAGATGGAAGATGTCCGATTCTTTGGTGGTGATTACGGAATATATACAACCAAAGCCTCCCCCGGCTGGCAGTTCATGATGCTTGATACATATTTTGAAGGACAGCGGATAGCTGCAATTAAAACCCAACAGGCTGGTCTGACAATTTTAAGAATGAATGTCAATAATGTTCCTAAAGTTATTGATGTGGACCCCGGCTACTGGGAAAAGCTCTATATGGAAGATTGTCAGTTCCGGAATGTTTCAGGTCCTGCAATATCTTTTGAAAATGAGGGCAACGACATTCTTCAGATAAATCTCAGAAATATTACCTGCCAGAATGTACCGGTGTTAATCAGTTATAAGAAAAGTAAAACCGTAACTGCTGTCCCTGCAAAAATATACAGGATTAAGAGCTTTGTCTATGGTCTTCAGATGGAAGACATTACAGCAGAGCAGGAGTTTAAGACAGTGTTTGAATCTGAGGTTCTTGCTACTCTTCCGGCACCTGCAGCAACTGACATTCCGGCCATTCCACCAATGGAGACATGGGTAAACCTTAAAGATCTTGGTGCAAAGGGTGACGGAACAAATGACGATACTGAAATAATCAGAAAGGCAATAGAAAAGTACAAGACAATATATGTGCCCCAGGGTCTCTACAGGGTAACGGAGACTATTAAACTGAAGCCGGAGACAGTAATTATAGGTCTTCATCCTATTGCAACACAATTTATTATAGGTGAAAGTACACCTGCATTCAGCGGCTTTGGATCTCCTGTACCGCTGATGGAATCTCCCCAGGGAGGTACAAACATTGTAACCGGGGTGGGCCTTTATACCGGAGAATATAACTACAGGGCGGTTGCCTGCAAATGGATGAGCGGTGAGAAATCCATGCTCGATGATGTTAAGTTTGTTGGCGGACACGGTGGCATGAAGAAAGGTCCGTATGTGCCATGGGGCGGTTATGGCAATCAGGACAGAAAACCGAATCCTGTCCAGGGACCCGATCCGGCATGGGACACTCAGTACTGGAGCATGTGGGTCACAAACGGCGGTGGCGGGATATTCAAGAATATCTGGACTGCCAGCAGCTACGCAAATTCAGGAATTTATGTTTCAAATACAACCACTCCGGGAAAGATCTATGCTATGTCGGTTGAGCATCACGTCAGGAATGAGGTAAGGTTCAACAGAGTCTCAAACTGGAAGATGTATGCCCTTCAGCTAGAGGAGGAGAGCAGGGAGGGAGTTTACTGCCAGCCTATGGAGATCAGCAACTGCAGTAACCTGATGTTCGCAAATCTCTACATGTTCAGAGTGATCAGATTCAAAACACCATACCCTTATTCTGTCAGAACCTGGGATTGTAAGAATCTGGAGTTTCGGAATGTTCACAATTACAGCCAGATAAAATTCACCACCGATAATCCGCTGTATGACATCAATACAAATACGGAGGTTCGACCCGTTGAGCTGGCAAGATTATTTTTAACCGGTAAAACTCCAAAGAACAGCTCTTCATCTGAAGAACCTGTAAAAATGCTTGCAAAGGGATTTGAGTTTACGGAAGGGATGTGCAGCGATTCAAAAGGGAATATTTATTTCTCGGAGCAGAGACTTAAAAGAATTTACAAATGGTCAGTTGAGACCAACAGTCTCGACCTGCTGGCTGATTTTCCATGGGAACCGTTATCTCTGGGCTGTGATTCAAAAGATAACCTGCTGGTTGTATTCAAATATTTTCCGCAATACGGGCACAAGATAAACGGGGAGCAGGAGAAATACATAAATTCTCCCGATGCTTCAGGCACTTCGTTCAGCATGTGGGGCAATTCCGGTTTTGGAACACTTGTCTATTCCTTAAATCCCAACCATCCCGACGAGACAATTCAGCCTTTGAAAAAAGCAAAAATGGGATCGGTCGGCAAAATACACAAGGCACTCTATCCAACTAACAGGTGGAGAGATTACCACGATTTTGACAAGGTTGTGGTGAAAAGCAACGAAGAGTGCTGGGTCGCTCCGGATGGTGTTACAATAATCCCGGTATGCTATGATCTTGCCCGCTCTTCTGGTCTTGCTGAAGCCATACCAGGCAAGCCTCTTTATGTGAGTAATGAATACGACAAGAGGACCGTTAAGCTTGATGTTGATGATCAGGGCAATGTATCAAATATGCAGCGGTTTGCCGAAAAAGGGGAGTTCTTCTCAGTTCCTGAAAAGAATGGTGATGTATATATAGCTGATGGTGATATCTACGTCTTCAACAGCGAAGGAAGACAAAAGGGGATGATCCATATTCCTGAACGTCCGAATTCAGTTGCCTTCGGGGGAAAGGATAAAAAGAGTCTTTTTGTAACAGGAAGAGAGGCCCTTTACTCTGCAAAATATGTTCCGGTTCCTGCCTTCAAAGTACTGGCAGTCGCATCAGCGGACCCTGATCATGATCCGATGATAATCAAGAGTAAGGCTTTTCTTGAGAAAATAGCATCCGACAATAATTTTGAAATTGTTGTAACAAGGGATGCCTCCCTCATCAATGAGGAAAACCTTTCTAATTACAAGGTATTTGTACAGCTTCACCTTGCTCCGTTCGATATGACAATGGATCAGCAGATCGCACTCCAGCATTTTATTTCGAGAGGCAACGGCTGGGTGGGAGTTCACGCTGCCGGACTCACCGGTACTCAATTCAAAGGGACAAGTGTACCTTACTGGATGTGGTTCGAGCATCTCATGGGAGACATAATTTATTCTCCTCATCCTGCGAAGCAGACAGGCACTATACTTGTTGAGGACCGGAACCATCCGGTTACGAAGGACCTTCCATCTTCTTTCAGGTTTTATGATGAATGGTATGAATTCAATAAGAGTCCGAGAGCCGGAGTTCACGTTCTGGCTACAGCCGATGAGTCTTCTTATAAGCAGGAAATACCTATGGGCGATCATCCTATGATATGGATCAATGAGAAATATGAAAGAGCAGTCTATATCGGTATCGGTCATGATACACTGGCATGCACTGATCCTAACTTCACAAAGCTTATGCGGAATGCAATCCTGTGGGCGGCCAATCCTGAAAAGGATAAAGAGATCAGGACCATTGATAATTCATTGAAACAGGAGATCACAATCCTGGCTAACCAGGTGGCATACGACCTGAACGGGCCAAAAACAGCAATGGTAAAAAGCAGCAAGCCATTTCCTTCATCTTTGTCATTTGACATTGTCGATGCCGTGACACTTAAGAAGGAGTATTCCGGAAGCCTGAAACAGGGTATGCAGGTTGAAGAGTGGTCTCCCGGTGTTTATTATTCACAGGCAGATTTTACACAGTTCCGGAAGTCCGGATATTACAAGGTAACTTTAAAGTATAATGGGAAGGAATACTCCTCCTGTGATTTTGAGATCGGGAATAAAGCGCTAGGGAAAAAATCAATACCTGCTATTACAGGTTTCTTCTTTCACCAGAGGGCTAATTCACCACAGGAACTGGATGCCGATAAAAGCATTGTGCTTTTTGGCAGTGATAAAACCGTCGACCTTCGGGGAGGATGGTGTGATGCCTCAGGCGATATCAGCAAATATTTCTCCCACCTGGCTTACACCAATTTCATGAATCCCCAGCAGACTCCGATGGTAACATGGTCGATGATCAATACTGCTGAAACTGCCGGTAAAATGCTTGACTCAATTAATGCACTTGAGAATCTGAAGAAAGAGGCTATTTACGGAGCAGATTATATTATGCGTTCACTCTCACCGGAGGGATATTTTTATATGACTGTTTTTACCTATTTCAACAGGGATCCAAAGGCACGCCGTGTTGTTGGTCTTCTGGCTGACAGCAAGACCACTTCCGATTACCAGTGCGGTTTCAGGGAAGGTGGTGGAATGGGAGTTGCCGTACTCGCAAGGATTGCAAGGTGGGGCATTGGCGGTGATTTCACATCAAAACAATACCTCGATGGTGCCGAGAAAGCTTTTGAGCACCTGCTTGCAAACAGCCCGAAATATGCCGATGACGGGAAGGAGAATATAATTGATGATTATTGTGCCCTTATGGGTGCTACAGAGCTATGGATAACTACCGGAAAAAGTCTTTACAGGGATGAGGCAAGAAAACGGGCAGCAAACCTCGCCGGCAGAATATCACCTCAGGGTTATTTTATTGCCAATGATTCAAACCGGCCTTTCTGGCATGCTGCAGATGCAGGGCTTCCGGTCATAGCACTTGCACGATATCTCGACAAAGAGAGTGATCCGGGTTTCCGTGAAACAGCTCTGACTACAATCCGGAAAACTCTTGACTATAACCTTCAGATAACGAAGGAGGTACCAAATCCCTTCGGTTATCCCCGTCAGAGCTTCCTGTATAAAGACAAGGTTATGAACGGATTTTTTATCCCTCATGAGAATGAGAGTGGCTGGTGGTGGCAGGGCGAAGATGCCCGACTGGGATCACTTGCTGCTGCTGCAATAGTGGGAGGACGACTTGTATATCAGGGTGATTATGCGTACGGGGTCAGGCAGGATCTGGCTGAATTTGCAAACAGTGCAGTATCGTGGGTGCTTGGCTGCAATCCTTACAATATATGCATGATGTACGGCTATGGCACAAACAATGTTCCATATATGAGTTCAATGTACGGTCACGGATCGGGCAGAGGTGGTATTTCCAATGGGATTACAGGTAAGGATGGAAGAGGTGACGGAACAGGGATAGATTTTAAAATGGAAGATAATGGCAATGAATGGAGATGGAGTGAGCAGTGGATTCCTCACACAGGCTGGTTTCTTCAGGCAGTTGCCGCAATGTCATCGGATAAACAGTAATTAAAGAGATATAAAAATGAAAATCAATCTGTCAAAAGCAATCACAACACTTCTGCTTGCAGCCTTTTTTATTCTGCTCCCGGGAAAGATGAATGCAAAGGAGCCGGCTTTCAAAATACTTGTTCTTACTGAGAGAGGAGGCCAGCATGAAAGTTTCGCTGCTGCAGCGCTCGACTGGCTCGGGAAATATGCTGCTGAAAACAACCTCGGAATTACGGTGATCAACAAGGCAAATGTGATCGATGAGGAGTATCTGAAGAATTACAAGGTATTCATACAGCTTGACTATCCTCCTTACACCTGGCCCGAAAAAGCAATGTCGGCCTTTGTTAAATATATTGAAGAGGGAAGGGGAGGATGGGTTGGTTTCCATCATGCCACCCTTCTCGGGGAGTTTGATGGTTACCCGATGTGGAACTGGTTCTCCGATTTCATGGGCGGAATACGTTTCGATAATTATATTGCCGCCAAGGCATCAGGCAAAGTGGTTATTGAAAACCTGAAACATCCTGTAATGAAAGGTGTTGCCGGCTCATTTGTTCTTGATAATGACGAATGGTACACTTATAATAAGAGTCCGCGACCCAATGTTCAAGTGCTGGCAACTGTTGATGAATCAAGCTACAATCCTCCATCAGATATAAAAATGGGCGATCACCCTGTTGTTTGGGTAAATCCGAAGATGAAAGCAAGGAATGTATATTTCCTGATGGGTCATGACGGATCACTGCTTCAGTCAAAAGATTTTACAAGGATGTTTTCAAATGCTATTCAGTGGACTTCGGGGGAATAATGGTAAATGGTTAATGTTTAATTGAAAATTATGAAGATTAACAGACTTTTATTTTTATCAGTTTTGATGCTGTGTTTAAGCGTTGCAGTGAATGCACAGTTTCCAAGGTTTAAAGTACTTGCATTCTATTCAAACAGGGTTGAGAAAGACCATGTTGATTTTGCAAAAGCAGCTGTTTTCTTTTTTAAAGATCTGACCAAGGGTAACGGATTTGTATTCGATACCACAAGCAATATGGCTGATCTGAATGATGAAAAGCTTAAGGATTATTCACTCGTTATGATGCTTAACGATTTTCCTCACAGTCCTGCACAGAGGGAAGCATTTCAGAAATATATGGAAAACGGTGGCGGCTGGTTTGGTTTTCATGTTGCTGCCTATAACGACAAGAATACCAAATGGCCATGGCTGCTCGATTTTCTGGGCGGCGGAGTTTTTTACCGTAACAACTGGCCTCCTATGCCTGCAAAGGTGACGTTTGACGATCTTAATCATCCTGTAACCAAAGGATTGCCTGAAACGTTTATTTCACCTATCAACGAATGGTACCAGTGGAAACCAAGTCCAAGAGAAAAAAAGAATATCAAAGTACTTGTATCACTTTCACCGGATAATTATCCACTTGGATTAAAAGATATTATTCCCGACGGTGATTTGCCTGTAGTTTGGACGAACACAGATTACAGAATGATCTATGTAAACATGGGTCATGATGAAAACGTTTTTGGCGATGCAACACAGGATAAGCTTATAATAGCAGCTCTCCGCTGGGTGGTGGCAACAGACAAAAAAGGTAACGTCTTTGAGAAGAAGTGAGGAGATTTCTATTTACTCCTTTTAAAATTTCCCGGTTATTTGTGAGGCTGCAGCTGCATCAAGTAAAATTTCACAATCAGGGTGAAGCTGAACAACTGATGCAGGAATATCTGTTGTTACCGGACCGAGTACAGCCTTTTTGATGATTTCAGCCTTATGTGCTCCCTTGGCTACAAGAATAAGCTTGCGGGTGTACATGATATTTTTGATTCCCCTTGTTAATCCCCCGAGTACTGTTTCCGGTAATACATTTGTTTCGCGGCGGACACGTGCCTCGAAATCAGGATCCATTGGCGACACCCATGTCTCACTTTCAAAGGGAGTTCCCGGCTGATTGATGCCAATATGACCGTTTGAGCCAATGCCAAGCATCTGCAGATCAGCCCCTCCGCGTTCAGCAAGCCTTTTTTCAAATAATATGCATTCCGCCTCAAAATTGTCAGACATTGTCGGAGGCATAATGAAATTTTCCTCAGGAATACCAAGGGGATCAGCCAGCTGGGTTTTGATCATTGTATAACAGCTGCCTGAATATTCACGCGGCAGATTAGTCAGCTCATCCACGTTGAAAAGCGTGATACGTGATACATCAAACGGGTACTGCCTGAATATCTCTGATACTACTCTGTGCATCCCGATAGTTGTCTGTCCGGTTGACAACCCTATTACTGAGTCTGATTTCAGGAGCATCTGAGTGATTATCCTCCATGCTGCAGCAATATCAAAATCCCTTTCAGTGGCTGTTATTGTTATTTTCATTGTCTTTGAGTATTAAAAGTTCTTCATCTCTTCCGTAAAAAAGTGATCCATTGCTTCCATGGCAACAGATTCATCTTCACCTTCTGTTATAATTGTAACACTCTCCCCTGCCTTTATAGCCAGGCTCAGAATGTTCACCATACTTTTTAAGGGAACTGACCTGCCATTCTTCTGAATTGTAATAAGCGAGCTGAAGTTTCGTGCCAGCTTGATCAGTGCTGTGGCCGGACGTGCATGCATGCCAAGCGGATCGATAATTATAAAGTCTCTTTTTATCATTTTGATTTTTCCTGTAAATACTCCCTTATTTCTGAGGAACTTTCCATTGTCATTGCTATGTTGTAAATCTCTTTCGCATCCTTATAATCAACCTTGTTGATAATCTGCTTTACAACAGGAATTGAAGATGCAGGCATTGAAAATTCATCAAGACCCATTCCCAGCAGCAAAATTACTGCAAGGGGATCTGAAGACATTTCACCGCACATTCCAACAGATTTTCCTTTCTCGTGTGCCTGATCAATTGCTGTCTTAAGCAGACGCAGAAAACCCGGATTAAAATGATCGTACAAGGAAGCAACTTTTCTGTTCATCCTGTCAACAGCCATTGTGTACTGGCATAAGTCGTTTGTACCTATGCTGAAGAAATCAGACTCTTTCGAAAGCATTCCTGTCATCAGTGCAGCACTGGGAATCTCAAGCATTATCCCTGTTTCAATTTTGCTGTTGTACCTTATACCTGAATCTGATAGCTCTGATTCAGCTTTTTTAATTAGCGTTTTCGCTGCCTTCAGTTCGTCAAGGCATGATACCATCGGAAGCATGATTTTCAGATTGCCGTATACTGATGCTCTCAGGATTGCCCTGATCTGGGTCAGGAAAATATCAGTTCTGTCGAGGGATATGCGTATTGCACGATATCCGAGAAATGGATTACTCTCTGCAGGGATACTGAGGAACGGTACCTGTTTATCACCTCCTATATCGAGAGTGCGTACTATAACAGGCTTTTTGCCGGCCGTTATGGCAACCTGCAGGTAAAACTCAAACTGTTCTTCCTCTGACGGAAGCTTTTCATGCTGCATGAAGAAAAGCTCGGTACGGAGCAATCCGACACCTTCTCCGCCGCACTCAAAGAGATGTTCAAGCTCGGTATGACTGCTTATATTTCCCAAAAGGTGGATTTTTCTTCCGTCTTTAGTTATTGCAGGCTTATCGCGGATCAGCTTCAGGGATTCACTCTCCCGGTCAGATATCTTCTTCTTTTTTCTGTATTCTTCAATTTTATGATTATCCGGATTCACTAAAATATCGCCCGTTGATCCGTCCAGAATTATTGTATCGTTATCAGCAATTTCCATAAGCGTTGGGCCGCAGCCGGCAACAGCAGGTATTCCTCTCGACCGGGCAATTATGGCAGCATGTGAGGTTCTGCCACCTTCAACTGTGGCTATTCCTGATATAAGACTGGTGTCTATTGAAAGTGCATCTGTAGGGGAGATGTCCTCAGCAATTAAGATTGTGTTTTCAGTATAGCGCCTGGCTGACTCACTATCATCCTTTAAAAGATGCTTAATGATCCTTTTTCCTGCATCCTGAATATCAGTTCTTCGTGCCCGGAGGTACTCATCATCCATTTCACCGAACATCTGCACCATCGATTGTATAACCTCTCTTACAGCCACAACTGCGGGAAGGTTTTCATTCAGGATCTTATCCTGTACATCTGACCTTATCTGTGAATCCCCGATAAACTCCGTCTGCGTCTCAAGTATGGCAATATCTTCCGGTTTAAATCTGGATCTGTTCAGATCAATGATCCTGTTTACTTCACCTGTTGCCTCCTTTACTGCCTTGTCGAAATTACTGATCTCAGCAGGCTTGTCTTTTTCCTCAATTGTATTCGTAATGGCATTGACGGCAGGAGCCTTCCTGATCACATAAGCAGTGCCGATTGAAATACCCGGAGAGACGCCTGTTCCTTTCATGTTAATCAGGCAAATATATGAAGGATGCTTCCTGTAAAACCCAGGGCAAGTATGCCCAGGAGGAGCCATATTGTCTTTACATTTCTCCTTACAAAATAGAATGTAAGGAAAGTGAGAGCAAGCGGCAGAAGGCCGGGAACCAGCTGATCGAGAATTCCCTGCAGGGCGACCTCTGATCCTGACGTGCCTATCATTATCGGGGTGCTTACCGGCATCAGTGTTGCCGGCATGGCGCCTATTACCATAAGTCCGAGGATTGTCGCTCCGGTAGTCAGCTTATCCATTATTCCGCTTTTGGCGAGGTTCTGCAGAAACCTGTTACCGGTATTATATCCGATAAAGGCAAGGTTGTACCTGAGAGCAATATGAGGTATGTTGAATACAAGTATAAAGAGAATCGGGCCGAGGATATTTCCGTTTATTGCAAGTGAGATACCTACACCTGCGGCGATCACTTTCAGCGTGCCCCAGAAGAGAGAATCGAAAACTCCTGCAAGCGGTCCCATCAGTCCTGATTTTACTGCATTTATCGATTCAGTATCAAAATCCTCCTTCCGGGAATTTTGTTCTTCCATAGCTGCTGTTATTCCCATTATCAGCGTTGATCCGTGAGCAGTAGTGTTGAAGAACTGTAAATGCCTCTTCAGTGCAGCAGACATCTGTTCCTTTGTTTTGTAAAGTTTTTTAAGGACAGGTATTATTGAGAATGCAAAACCTGTGTTCTGCCAGGTCTCAAAATTGAAGTTGGCCTCGAGAGCCAGCGATCTGAAAAAAACTTTACGGATATCACCTTTTGTAACCGGACTTTTAACCTCCCCTGCGGCAACTTCAGGTTCCTCCTCAAATTCATAATCGTCTGTAACTTTTGTTTTATTTGAAAGCTCTGTAATGATAAGTGCCAGTATTACTCCAAGACCACCGATTGCTATCATCGGAAGTTTCAGATAGCTTGCCAGGATGAATCCCAGGAAAAAGTATGCGGCAACCTTTTTGTTGAACATCAGGTTCATAAGAAGGGCAAATCCTGCTGCGGGGAGCATATTACCGGCCACCTGCAGACCCGACTGCACCCATGGAGGAATTGAATCGAGAAATGATTTCATGACCTGGTCTCCAAGAACAAGGGCAAGAAATGTGAGAATCCCCATCAGCAGAGGCTTCGTAAGCCCAGATGCTACATGCAGGATCTCAATTCCCCTGTAATTTCCTTCTTCAGCATATTTTTCAAACCTGCTGCTGAGGACAGGCCGGAGGACAAACAATCCGCTGATTACCATTTCGGCAAGTATCGACACCGGAACAGCAATTGCGAGGGCAATCTCAGCACCTTTGCCTGACATTATAGCAAATGCAGTTCCCAGTACACCCCCGGTAATTACATCGGGAGGGATTGCCGCGCCGACTTTTATGTTTCCCATGAAGATAAGTTCCAGGGTAGCTCCAATGATTATCCCCTGGACAGGATCGCCGAGTACAATACCTACGAGGGGTCCCAGAACGAGAGGCCTGCTGAGGAGTGCGGCCCCGAGGAAATCCTCCATATGGCCGAACATTACAATTGCTGTTATCAGAAGGAAGGCTGCTGTCATATCTGGTCTGCCTGTAATTGCAATAAGTTTGCCATCAGTTGTTTCTTGTCGCCCGGCACCTGCCTCACTTCAAGTTCTATACAGCTCTCAAGAAGCAGTTTAATTATACTGATATCATTATCATCGACAGCCACGGCTTTGGTTATAAGTTTTGCTCCCGGCTTCATTCTAATTCCCCCGAAGTTTACTGACTGGATTTCCCTCACCTCCTGTGTCAGCCTGAAGGCATCACCGACACTGTTTACGAGGATCATTATTTTAGCATTTTTACTTTTCGGATCATTAAGAAAAGCAATGGCCTCATTTATTGTGAATATCAGCAGTTTTGCAGCAGGTGGCTTGGCAAGATTGAAGGCCATTTTCTGAAACTCATCAGCCGCAATTTTATCATTTGCAACCACGAGGCAATTGATTTCAAGGGACGGAACCCAGGTGAACGAGACCTGTCCATGGACAAAACGGTCATCTATCCTGGTCAGTTTAATCATTTGAAGGAGGTATTAGTTTATTGACGAAAAGGATCTGTTCCCTGGCATTTTCAATTGCTGCTTCTATTACTTCTGAAGCAGGAATATCTGTTTCAGCAAGAGTAATATCGAGCAGAAGTGGCAGGTTGACGCCGGAAACTATATAGGTGTTTTTCCTGAGAGTGTATTTGAGAAGCTGATTGGTAATACTGCCTCCCATAAGATCGGTGAAGATGATGAGTTCATCGCTGCTGTCAAGTTTTTCAATAACACTGTCAATCTGCCCGTCAATTGACTTATTGCCATCGGTATATGCTTCAATAGTTTTTATGTTTTTATTTTTTCCTGCAATAATTTCAAGTCTGTAGAGTATTTTTGCAGCAAAGTAACCATGTGATGTAATAAGGTAATTTCGCATTACTGAATTTTGTTCGGGATATAAAACTAAAGACAAATAATGGAATAATTACACAGCCGGAACGGGATATGGAGTTTTTTTAGGGTTTTTAACATACTTGGAGGCGAGTCAGGCTGAGCGAAGCCGAAGCCTGACTCGCAATCTGCCTGATGGTAATCGCGAGTAACTCAGATACTAAGTTACGAATTTGCTGGCTTTCTTTTCCCAAACAATTGCCTTTAATAGCGATTCTGAATTTGAATACGCAAATATAAAGGGTAAACCAATGCGACCGGGAACAGGCAAGTCTTGACAGAACCGTTCCCATGCTCCAATGAACTTTTACAAACCTCAGAGGGGAGTGGTTAACAAGAGAGATCTGCATAAAAAAATCTCCCACAGAGCCCCCCCCCGTCCCTACCCCCCTAATCCATTTAACTGTTTTGTAAACATTCCTGTCAATGTCCACGACTGTTGTCAATAGAAGTTCTTTTGCGTTTAATGCTTTTTTATAGCTCCATAAGGTATCTATTTTGTTGGCATTCTAAACTTTCTAAGCATTTTAAATCACACCTCCTTCAAAACAAAGCTCAGCATCTCAAGGTACAAATTTGCATATCCAAGTTTCCAATAATAAAAAGCTGGATTTTGTGTTATTTTAAGTGCGGCATTTAAGGTTATTATTTGACCTTCAAGGTCATTAAACAATTCTTTGAAAATAAATAATTGAAAATAAGCATTAATATCGTTGGGATATAATTTAAGAAGTTTTTCCCATTATTATAACTCCCTTTTTTATGTCGTCAGGCTTATCAATTCGAATAAGATCATTGTTTTGTCTCATGATAAATAAATTTGACATACAATCTTTAAGTACACCTCCTTACTCAATTTGTTTGACTTGACCGCATTCTCATCTCTGAATTTAGGGTTATCATATCCCCTGGTAACAAAGTACATACCTAATTGGTAATTTGCCATAAAGAAGTCAGGATCCTCCTTTATAGCTTCAGGGTCAATTTTATGAACATTATAGTGTCAAAATGTATAAGACGTCTAGCATCTCATAAAAGTTTTGCCCTTTCGACATGTCCTCATACTTTAACGTTTAGAGATTAAATGATAGGTTCTGAAGTTAGTGTAAAATTATGGATTCTAAGTATCTGTACTTATCTTGAAATCTCACTGAAAGAGCCCGTCCAAGATAGTTAGAGAGATGTGAAAATCATATTCTTAATTCCAGAGAAATAATTTTCCTTTATTGATTTCTACAATTAGTAACTCCTAAATATTCATCACCAACAAAGCAGTCAAAGCCTCATCAAAGTGTCTCCTCAGTATAGTACCCCAAAATAATTGTACAAATTTAAGAAACGGGAAGGAAAAAAAAAGGGGGAAATAAAAATGCGGAAAAGCTGAAGCAGAGGGCGCAGACGCAGCCTGATGCCGCTAAGGTCATTGCTTTGTCCCGCCGGGGCGGGACAAAGCAATCTGCCTGTTGGTAATCCGGAGTAACTCAGATCCCCATTCAGGATTACCTTTTTATCAGAATGGCTGCCTTACAAGTTTATTCTCCGGTTCAGAAAGATAGAAATAGGCGCAGCTTGCATAGTCATCACTTCTCTCAAACATTATATAATTATGGGGGACTGAAAAGTCGATTGGTTCCGGTTTTTCACCTGTGGCTATTATTGGCTTACCCAGTCCGGATAGTTGTTCCATAACTTTCTTGTCTGTTGTAAAACCGATCTGCTGGATTGTAACTTTCAGATCACTGTAAAATATTACGGGATCGGGAACATGGTAGCGGTAAAAAGCAAATCGCATGCCCTTATGATCAGCAAAAGTACAACCCTGGTAGCGGTGACAGTATTCACCCAGTCCGTATCCTGTTCCAATATAATCTTCAGTCCCTGTTCCGCTGAGTGAAGGGTAATCTGTGTCGCCGTCAACATACATTTTTACTTCACCTTCTCCCCACCAGGTTGTCAGATAATTATTCATATTTGCTATCACACTGAAGTTCACTCCCAGAAAACGGCCCCTTCCGTTTAGTTTCGGAATAATTTCATAGTCAGATCGGGGAATTGTCTTTTCCTGATGATTGAAGAAGGCATGAAAATAGAGGACATCCTTATCAAGCTTGTCGCCCAGGGTATAATCTACATCATAGAACATCACAATATTTTCATCGCTGATATTTGTGACCTGTATTTTCATGCTTTTTCTGAAAGGCATCGGGATAAAGCAGTTGAAGCTTCTCCCTTCAGGACTTGAGAAAAAGTCATTTTCAAAAGCTTTCATCTCACCAAGTCCCTGTCCGAAGAAATCACCCAGCGGAACAGAAACGGCAGGAGTTTTGGCTTCATCCCAGAACATTTCGAGCTTAATACCTCTGAGCGTTTTTGGTGTACGTTTGTCGATTGTAATCCATATCCTTCTTACTATGCCGGCCGAACCGGATGATTCAGCGAGTATCTGTGTTGCCCCGGCTTTAAGTGTATAACATGGAGAACCCTTCCGTCCGCCGTTTCTCATTCCTCCCTTGCCTTTTTCTGCTTTCCAGTTCTCGGCACTTGCCCATCTGGTTGAAGTATTTTCCGGCAGCCTGTACATCTCCTGGCCGCTTACTGCTTCGATCAGAAACAGGCTTATTAGTAAAAAGATTAACTTCTTCATGGTATTAAAATGATTTAAATATGACTTCTGAATGCCCTGTCTGTAATGTGATTGGCAAGGAAGGGCGGCAATCCCAGCTTCTCTATTGTTCTCCGGCAGAATTGAAATGGTTCTGATTCCTGACCGGTATATGTTTCCTGAACCGCCCGGTCTATCTTCTTAATATACTCCTCACCTTCAGAAATTAAATTTTCAATTTCTGATCTGAATCTTAACGGAGGTGTCCAGGATGTGAGAAGTGTATTGCAGCGGGTATTCTCTTTTATGGCTTTCAGAGAAACCATCAGCTCCTTATAGCTGTCATAATTCGGGATGTCATTTTTCAGGGGTACAGAATCAGCCGTAAAGAGGATATGATCTTCCATGAACTCAATATTTACCGATCCTCGGGAGTGTCCAGGCGAATTAATTATCTGTAAGGTAACATCTTTGCTGATCTTCAATTCCTCTCCGCCTTTTAATAAAACATCAATTTTAACCGGCTGATCGACAAGATTAAAGAAACCCGGAACTGGTCTTTGCATGTTCTGAATCTCAATGTTTTCAATCCATTCTGCCTCATATTTATGAGCAAGGATCTTACAATTTGTCAGCTCCTTGATTTTACACGCAGAACCAATATGATCGGGGTGGGAATGAGATAATATCACTCTTTCAATTTCATTGTAATCCCTGTTGTTTTGTTTTATGTACTCAAAGATCTTTTCGTGGCTACCCTTTACTCCTGTATCAATGAGGGTGATCTTTTCTCCAAAAATCAGAATTACATTTACAAATCGGGGAAGATTTTTCTCAGGGCTTATAGCTATTTCAAAATCAATCTGTAACAGATGAATATTGTCTGTTAATATCATATTCAAATTGTAATTTTATTTATCATTATAAGTCAATTTAAAATTAGAAAAATATTCATCGAAGGTGTTATAAGGCAATAATATTTACCTGAATATTACTAAATTTAATAAATTATGAATATCAGTAATCGAAGAAAATATTTAATTGATTTTCAAGCGATTTTTGAATATATGTTAATGGTTTTTAGATATTCATTTATTCATTAATATTAGAAATATGAATAAACCCTTCTTTTCACTGACCAGACTTTTTAAATTGTGTCTTCTCTTTTTAAGTATCCAATTGATGATTCTGTCCGGGTGTAAAAACTTAATTGACAATAAATCGGGCACTAAGGATATCAGTCAATCTGAAACGGAAGATGTTCACCGCCTCGACTGGTTCAAAGAGGCGAAATTCGGGATGTTCATTCACTGGGGACCATATTCTCAGCTGGCAGGGGAATATAAAGGACAGAGAGTGCCTGTCGGGAAAAATGCTGAATGGATCATGAAGGAACTTAAGATCCCGGCTCAGGAATACCGTGATCTTGCCCATAGCTTTAATCCTGTTATGTTCAATGCAGACTCAATTGTCAGTCTTGCAAAACGTGCCGGAATGAAATACATTGTTATAACTGCAAAGCATCACGATGGATTTGCAATGTATCATTCCGAAGCTTCAGAATACAATATATCTGACTGGACTCCTTTCAAAAGGGATCCTCTGAAAGAATTGTCGATTTCCTGCAAAGAAGCAGGTATCAAATTCTGTGTTTATTATTCACATCGTGAGGACTGGGATCATCCGGGGGGCTATGGCAATGACTGGGATTATGATAATGACCGGGGCCCGGATTTTTATGATCATCAGAAATTTGATAATTATCTTGAAGAGAAAGCCAAACCTCAGTTAAGGGAGTTGCTAACCGCTTACGGTCCTGTGGGACTTGTCTGGTTCGACCGCGGAATGTATACACCGGAACAGGGACTGGAGTTTGTAAAGCTTGTTCATGATCTGCAGCCATCAACTCTGATAAACGGAAGAGTTGGTCATTATGATCAGGAGTTCATAGGCGATTATCAGAGCATGAGTGACAACGGAATGCCTGCGGGTGGTATTGAAGAGTACTGGGAAACTCCTATGACACTAAATACAACATGGGGCTTCAGCAAATATGACACACTCTGGAAAAGTCCGGCGACTGTTATTCAGAGGCTTGTGGAAATTGTGAGCAGGGGGGGTAACTTTCTTCTGAATATCGGACCAAAAGGCAGTGGCGAAATTCCGTCAGCAACAGTCGATATTCTAAATAAAGCAGGATCGTGGATTGAGAGGAACGGAGAGGCAATTTACGGAACTGAATCAAGTCCGTTCGGGGAATTGCCATGGGGTTACTGTACGGTTAAAGAAAATAAACTATATCTCTTTATCCGGGATTGGCCAACTGATGGAGTTCTGAATATTACGGGTCTGAAAAATAAAATCACTATGGTTTATCCTCTGAATGAAAGAGATGTAAAGCTGTCAGTTAAAGTGAATGAGAAAAATGTAAGCATTGAGCTTCCTGATGCACCGCCGGATTATCCTTTGTCTGTTATTGTACTTGAGACAGAAGGGCCTCTTGAAGTTGATCCGCAACCAGTAAGACCCGGAGAAAACGGGAAATATGAACTGACCTGTCTGAATGCAATAACTCACGGGAATGCAGTTACACGTTTCAACCGGAAAGGCGGGTTTCATATATCAAAATGGAAGGGTCCTGAAGATTTTGCAGAATGGATTGTCAGTGCTGACAAGCCCGGCAAATTCAGATTAGATATTTCCTATTCGGCACCGCGGGAATGGGAAGGGATGAAATTTGAAATATTTATAGGAGATAAGCGATTTGAAAGAACTGTAAGCTGCACCGGGGAGTTGTTTGAATTTCAGGAGTTTCCTGTTGGTTATGCCGAACTTACTTCATCTGGAAATTTTACTGTGAAAATCAGGCCAAAGGATGTCAGTGATTCCTGGCTGATGTATCTGAGGTCGCTTACACTTATCCCGGTTGAAAACATAAAGAGTTCAGGCTGGGGATCGGATTAGGAGCTGTAAAGTATTTTGAAACTATCGTATGAAAGAGATAAACAAAAGAATTACTGGATCTTCATTTGCTTTGATTTTAGCATTTGTTTCGATGCAGTTATTGCAGGGTCAGATTTCTCCCATAAAAATTCCCGATCTGATTCCTCTCAGTGAGTCGTATCTTTTTTCAGGGAAGCTTGATTCGGTCCAGTATAATTATTTCCTGAACGGAATACTGAAGGAGCAATTTGATTCAAGGAGAAAAAGAGTGGCAGAGAGCCTGAAATCACGGGAGAAGCTGATCTTATATCTCGATAAAATCAAGGCGGAATACATAAAATTGCTGGGGCCGTTTCCTGAGAAAACACCTCTTAATCCGCTTGTAACAGGAAAAATTGAAAATGAAAAATATGTTGTCGAGAAAGTAGCATTTGAAAGCAGACCAAATCATCATGTTACAGCACTGCTCTATCTTCCAAAAGGGAAAGGACCATTTCCCGCTGTTCTGCATATGCCAGGACATTCATATGATGCAAAGGGGAGAGGTGTTTATCAGACAATCGGAAGATACTTTGCATTAAACGGGTATGTGGTACTGCAGGTTGACCCTGTCTGCCAGGGAGAGAGATGTCAGATTTTACAGGGGAAGTACCCTGATGTCATTGGGAACTCATTATGTCAGAGCACAACAAGTCAGCATGAACTATATAATGAGAAGTTACTCCTGCTTGGCTCGACAATGGTTGCATGGGAAGCATGGGATAATATAAGAAGTATTGATTATCTGTGCAGCAGGAGTGAGGTTGATGTGACAAAAATAGGTATAACAGGACTGTCGGGCGGAGGAACCCAGGCAACTTATCTTGCACCCCTCGATCCAAGGATAAAAGTATCTGTCCCCAGCAGTTACATTGCAACCACTGAAGAAAAGTTCCGCACGATCGGAAGTCAGGATGGATGCCAGCAACTTTATTCAGAAGGAAAAGCCGGAATTGAAGAGCAGGATTTCCTTTTCATGTCTGCACCAATGCCGGTTCAGATCCTTTCAACATATGATGATTTCTTTTCATATAAAGGATCAAAGACTGCAGCTTCTGAACTTCATGAAATGTATAAAGTCCTCGGTGCAGCTGAGCGAACAAGACAATTTGCTGCTCCGGGCGATCATGGAATGCCACAGGTTTCACTCGAGGCAAATGTGCGGTGGATGAACTGGTGGCTGAAAGGTGATTCGTCTGTTATTGATGCAGATACTCTGAGATATCCTTTGATCCCTTTGAAGGAAACATATGTCACTGCTACTGGACAGGTATTGTCATATTTTAAAGGAGAAAAAAGCATCCTTGATTATGCAGTTGAAATGCTGGAACAGGTCAGAAAGAAGAAAATGGAGTTTTTAGAAAATAGTACAGGTTCTGAGATATCTGAGAAAGCTGCTGAACTGATTGGATATCAAAATCCGGGCAATATTAATGGCGGCAGTTATGAAGGTACCTTTAATTGGGAAGGACTTAAGATTGAGAAGCATCTCATTAACCGGGACAGGAATCTAAAATTACCGGCACTGATAATCAAACCTGGAAAGATCAGGATCAAAGGAAATCCGACAATAATTATTTCAGGTTGTTTCGGAAAAATGAATGAGATCTCGAAAAACCAAAAATTTATTTTTCAGAAAATAAGTGAAGGTTATGCCGTAATGGTTGTGGATGTGACAAATACAGGGGAGCTGAGGACACCAGAAAACGGTGCACAGTTAAATTATGAGTTTTTTGTGGCAAAACTTCCCATTTACGCAGGTAAGACATTACTTGGCTACAGGGCTGAAGATATGGTAATTGCAAGGAACTACCTGCGAACGGTGCTGAAAACAGATAGTAGTACAGAACTTTTTGCTTCGGATCAAGCCGGACCGGCAGCTATACATGCAGCTTTAATAGATGGCGGTTTCTCAAAAGTATATCTCATGAATACACTGGATTCCTGGGAAACTATAGTCAGAACACACTTTACACCTGATAATCTTGGAGTGATCGTACCCTGTGTGCTTAAGTACTATGATCTGCCTGATCTTGAGTTATTGCTGGCCGGGAGGAAGATTGTTGTGGAGAGGGGGATTACCTGTGGTGATCCCGGGAGGGACCGTCCTGCAAAGCTTAAATGAACCCCTGCGGGGTTTTTTATTTGTTTTATCTGCTGCCACTGCGGAACGCGAGCTTTCCTTGTGTCTTTGATAAAACAAATAATCCTCCGCCTGTTGGCGGAGGATTTCATTTAAGCTTTGCGGAGAGAGGGGGATTCGAACCCCCGGTTCCCTTTTGAGGAACACACGCTTTCCAGGCGTGCCAGTTAAACCACTCCTGCATCTCTCCAATGGTTACTTTGGGGGCGTAAAATTACTAAAAGGATATTTCTCCTGCAAGTGATCTGTTCAGACCTTTTATAACATCCTCCCTCGATGTGTATTTTCCCAGCAGATACATCAGCTTGGTCACCGAAGCCTCAGATGTTATGTCCTTCCCGCTTACAACGCCGGCCGAAAGCATCTGCCTGCTTGTCTCATAAAGTCCCATCTCAACACTGCCTCCATGGCATTGTGTTACATTGAGTATGATGCCTCCTTTCTTAATGAATCTGAGAAGTTCCTCAAGGAACCAGTCATAGGTAGGTGCATTGCCTGAGCCGAATGTCTCAATTATAAGTCCTTTCAGACCTTTGGTATTTACAATAGCCTGCACAAGGTTCCTCGTTATTCCCGGGAAGAGTTTCAGTATTGCAACATTTGTATTGAAAACCTTATTCACAATCAGTTTGTGGTTTTTCTGAGGAAGGGTAATATGATTCCTGTTGTATTTAAGGTGCAGGCCTACCTCTGCAATAAAGGGATAGTTGGGAGAATTGAATGCATCAAAATGCTCAGCACTCAACTTTGTTGTCCGGTTCCCACGTGATAGTTTGTTGTCGAAATAGATGCAAACTTCAGGTACTGCAGCAGCTCCGTTCTCCTTTGCAGCAGCAATTTCAATTGCATTGATAAGGTTCTCTTTACCATCAGTTCTGAGCAGTCCAATGGGGAGTTGCGATCCGGTCAGTATCACAGGTTTATTAAGGTTTTCCAGCATGAAGCTAAGGGCAGAGGCGCTGTAGGCCATTGTATCAGTTCCGTGCAGAACAACAAATCCGTCAAAATCATCATACCTCTCCTCGATGATATCTGCCATTCTTACCCATACACCCGGATCAATATTTGATGAATCAATAACAGGATCAAATGATACCGAATGGAGATCATAACCGAATTTTTTTAATTCAGGGACATGCTCCGAAATATATCTGAAGTCAATCGGGACAAGCGATCCGGTTTCCGGATCATGAACCATTCCGATGGTTCCTCCTGTGTAGATTATCAGCAGGGAGGTCTCTTTACTTGTTTTTTTCATATGGGACTTTCAAAGATTGAAAAGGCTTGAAGAAGTGGCATAAGTTATATTCTCCAATTCCTCCTCTTTCATTCCGTAAATATCTGCAATCTTTTTATTAATAATGCAAAGAAACGAACTCTCATTTCGTTTTCCCCTGTGTGGTACCGGTGCAAGATAGGGTGAATCTGTCTCAAGGATAATATCTTCAGGCTTAATATTTTCCAGGACCTTGTCAAGACCTGAGTTTTTAAATGTTACAATACCTCCAATGCCAAGTTTAAACCCGAGGGCGATGCCTCTTTTTGCATCATCATTATTTCCTGTGAAAGCATGAAGGACTCCTTTTGACCCTTGTCCTGCAAACTCCTCCAGAACAGAAAAAACCTCAGGGAATGAGTCCCTGGCATGTATCACAACAGGCAGATTTCGTTCAAGTGCGAAAGCAATCTGTCTTCGGAAGGCAATAATCTGTTCAGCAAGGAAAGTCTTATCCCAGTAAAGATCAATTCCAATTTCACCTATTGCAATGAATTTGTATCGGGTAAAGATATTTTCAAGCTCTTCCAGCTGTGAAAGATAATCCTCTTTAACTGAGGTGGGATGAAGACCTATCATTGAATAACATACGCTTTTATAGCGGTTTTCTGTCTCCAGCATTCTGCCGACAGAATGTATATCAATATTAGGCATTAGCATTTTGGATACCCCTGCAGTGACAGCCCTCTCTATTGCTTCATCCCTGTCTTCATTAAATTCAGGAAGATAAAGATGTGTATGTGTATCAATAAATGGCATCGTTGAATTTCCAGTTCATTATGACAACTGCAACATCTGAATCAGACTGCTGCCTGCCGCATTTCATGTTTTTGTTATTACCCGGCACCCGGTATATTTCATAAAAATATATAAAAGTTTACTGATTCAATACATATATCAGGAAATTGGGATTATAGTTTAGGACCCGGCACCCGGTAACCGGTTACCGGTTACCGGTCAAACCGCCTTGTAAATATTCCCCGGATAACACTTAAGAATCCCCTTGAACTCCATCTGTAACAGCTGTGATGAGAGTTTATGGACAGGAATACCCAAAGTCCGGCAAATAGAGTCAATTGCCAATTCTCCTTCTTTTGAAATAAGCTCATATATCGTTTTTTCCTGTTCATCGAGGTCGGAGAAAAGTGATCGCTGAACAGGAGGTTTGCTCTTTTCCGGTTTCCAGCCAAGGAAGTACTCGATGTCATCTGAGCTTTCAGCAAGAGCTGCCTTATTGGTTTTGATGAGACTGTTGCATCCGGAAGACCACTGGTCGTCAGGCCTTCCCGGAACAGCAAAAACATCCCTGTTGTATGAGGCTGCAATATCAGCTGTTATCAGAGCGCCTCCCTTTATTCCGGATTCCACTACAAGAGTGGCATCCGATAAACCCGCAATTATCCTGTTTCGTTTAAGAAAATTATTACGTTCAGGAAGTGCATCTGAGAGAAAATCAGTGAGCAGACCTCCGTTGGAAATCATTGTTTTTGCAGTTGATGAGTGCAGGGAAGGATAGGTTGTTTTAAGACCGTGTGCCAGTACCCCGATTGTCCTGATGTTGCTGGCAAGTGCTGCCTTGTGAGCGGCAATGTCAATGCCATATGCCAGTCCGCTTACGATTATAAGATCAGGATGCCCCTCAGCAAGACCTCCGATAATCTTTTCACACAGCTCTTTGCCTCTAGCTGTAGAATTACGTGTACCAACAACACTTAATAATTTAGGAGAGTCAAGATCGCATTCTCCCCTGAAAAAGAAAACAACCGGTGAATCATCACATTGTCTTAACCTGTAAGGATAATCACTGTCGAGATAGAAGTATGTACGGATACCGTTTTTAGTTACCCACTCTGCCTCCTTTTCGGCTATCTCAAGGTATGACCTTTCACAGATATAGCTGGCAAGACCTGCACCTATGCCAGGGATTTTAATTACATTTCTGTAAGGTTCACTGAATATTGCTTCAACACTTCCAAAATGAGAAACAAGCTTGCGGGCATTTATATCACCGATACGCGGAATGAGCCCCAGAGCAATTTTATGCTTAAGAGATACTTCTGACATAGCACGAGAAATTGAGACATTTAAAGATAAAAAAAACAGGAACATGCCATAGCATGTTCCTGATATATTTTACCCCTGAATCCGAGGTGGGTTTTGTCAAAGCCATAAATTTATTTCCATTTACTTAACATATATGAAAAATATATATTACTTTTACATTCGTTAAGTAAATAACTGCCCGATGAAACAACATACTCTCGGTGAATTTGAAGAACTGGTACTGCTCATGGTAGCCGCCCAGCATGATGAAGCTTATGGCGTAACCATTTTGGAGGGCCTTGAAGAGAAGTTGGAAAGAATGAACATAAGTGCCGTCATTGGCCTTGTGAAAAAAGGTTGTAAATCCCGGTTGGAAAACAGAAAGGAAAATTTATGTAATCACTGACATTGGAAAGAGAATGCTCGATTCACAGTTTGAATGAGAAGCAGCATCTACAAACAGATACCCAAAATATCGTTTGGCTGATGAAAGCGCTTCCTCCAAAAAGAGCCCTTCAATTTCTTCGCTGGTTTTGTCGCGAAATAGTTTGGAATTTACAGAAAAGACTATGAAGCTTCTCCGAAACTGGCTATTAGAAAGTTTACCTGGAATGTTTTAAAACATTTCCGGTTAGAATTTATCAAATCACTTAGATACATTACCACACTAACACGTGATATGTTTCGCCATAATTTATTGATCGCCTATCGTAATTTTTTACGCTATAAAAGTTCTTTCTTCATTAATCTCATAGGACTCTCATCCGGACTTGCCTGTGCCATGCTCATTTATTTATGGGTAAATGACGAATTGCATGTCGACAAGTTTCATACAAATAATGATCGGCTATACCAGGTGAAAGAAAATGTAGAACAGGATGGAGATATAATTACCCGCCTCACAACAGCAGGTCCTACCGCTGAAGCTTTGCAAGAGCCAAAGTTATATGCCGTGCAAAACATTTGTCGTATCTTCCGGTACTCTCAATTAAGGCATGACATAAAGCAGATGGGTTATACGCAAGTGCTGATTTCTTCAAACTATTTTCATTTGAATTGATTCAGGGCAACAAAAATCAGGTGCTTTCAGATAAAAAATCAATTGTAATTACAGAAGACCTGGCTAAAAGATTGTTTGGAACAACAGAAAACATTGTTGGTAAGACAGTTGAATGGCAACACAAAAAACAATATCAGGTATCAGGCGTTCTTCAAGACCTTCCTGCACTTTCATCCGTAAAGTTCGATTTCATTTTAACATTTGAAGCATTTAAGGAGGATAATGATTGGGCCTTGAATTGGTTTAATACAGCTCCACAAACTTTTGTTCTGCTAAAGGAAGGAACGGACATTGAACAATTCAATAAAAAAATAGCTGACCTTGTACGAACAAAGACCGAAGGTCAGGCAAATCATCGTACGCCATTCATTGCCCGGTACTCAGATGCCTATCTGTAGGGAATGGAAAGCAAACCGGTGGGGCGCTTTTTCCATCATTGCTCTCTTCATTGTTCTCATCGCTGCTTAATTTCTGCCTCTCCACAGCCGCCTCCAAGTGAGAAAAGCTGTGGTGCGCGGTCAATCCGGGTCAACTATCTGTCTCTGTCGTCTTATTGCAATTCTGCTGGTGGTTTTGTTCCTCCTTTAATTCAATACCATTGTTGGCAAAAATATGACTTTACACTTTGATCTAAATTTTACTGTTGGCTTACTTGGCATTGTTCTTCTCTCGGGATTAATCGCTGGAAGTTATCCTGCATTCTATCTTTCAAAGTTCAAGCCTGTTACTGTACTTAAGGGGAGGCTGAACAACTTCTTAGGTGAAGTATGGGCAAAAAAGGGATTGGTGATATTTCAATTCACATTCAATTCTCATGTTTGGGGTGGTGAATAACATCAATCATTCAAACCAAAACCGGTTGTAAGGATAATATCAGTAGTGAAGGTAATAAATGAAAGGAAAAAACTTTTATATAATCCAAAGGTGCGGGGTGGCGCCTCAATTGACAGGACATAGCTTATGGTTTGAATGGCGAAAAATCCGGAAAACAAAACTGAATTTGAAAACATGCCAGCAAACTATGGATTAATTGAGCTGCTTGGAATCTCCATAAAAGAAGGTCGGTCATTCTCGAAAAACTTTGCCGATTCATCGGTATCATCTTTAACGAAGGGCATTAAATTATGGGCTACCATCCCATGGAAAGGTTAAACTTGGAAGAATGCAAATTGTTGGTGTTGTGAATGATTTCAATTTTGAATCCTTCCATGAACAAATAAAACCTGCATTTTTCTGGATGCAACCTAATGCACCTAATATCATGATTAAAATTGAAGCGGGTAAAGAGCGGGGTATGCCCACAGTCTGGTTCAATCCTTGATTATCGTTTTGTTTGGGTGAAGCTGGTTTCCATCTTATCCAAATATTTTGCAGGCCTCGCTATTCTTATCTCTTGTTTAGGTTTGTTTGGCGGCTTTCCGGAGACCGCAAAGGGATTCGTAAAGTTTTGGGTCATGATTGAATCATTCGTTACTCTCTTCATTTACAAAGATGGTATGCATTCTTCCTTACCTTTCGTAAGTGAGTGCATTCAGGATCGAATGGAATGGTGGTTTTCATCGGTGCAGGACTCACAGCTTTTGCTGGTTTCTGTTGTTCGCAGCACAGCAGGTTTAATGTTTTTAAGCCCTGCTCTCAGATTACTCCCATATCCAACATCGAGTTGGCTACTTTCAGGAAACCTGCAATATTTGCACCCTTAACATAATCAACGTAGCCATCTTCTTTCTTTCCGTATTTAAGGCACTGGCTGTGAATATTACACATGATCTCATGCAGCCGGTCATCAACCTCCTGACGGTTCCAGCGAAGCTTCATCGAGTTCTGTGTCATTTCAAGTCCTGATGTTGCTACACCACCTGCGTTTGAAGCTTTGCCCGGGGCAAACAGAAGTCCATTTTTGTGGAACAGCTCAATTGCTTCCGGAGTGCTGGGCATATTGGCGCCTTCACATACGCAGATGCATCCGTTTTTGATCAGTGTTGCCGCATCTTCCTTGCCAAGTTCATTCTGTGTTGCACAGGGAAGAGCAATATCAACTTTAACTTCCCACGGACGTTTCCCGCTGTGGAACTCAGAACCTTCAAATACTGTTGCATAAGGTTTTACAATATCTTCATTTGAAGCACGGAGTTCGAGCATATATTCAATTTTCTTTCCTGATATTCCATTCGGATCATAAACATAACCATCAGGTCCGGAAATAGTTACAACTGTTCCGCCAAGTTCTGTTGCCTTGAGGGCAGCACCCCATGCCACGTTGCCAAATCCGCTTATTGCAACTCTTTTTCCTTCGAATGACAGACCACGGGTTGCGAGCATCTCTTTAGCGAAGTATACACAACCAAAGCCTGTAGCCTCAGGACGTACAAGGGAACCTCCCCAGTTGCTTCCCTTACCGGTCAGAACTCCCGTATGGTCACCTGCAAGACGTTTGTACATTCCATAGAGGAATCCGATCTCGCGGCCTCCAACACCTATATCACCTGCCGGAACATCAGTCTCGGGACCAATATACTTCCACAACTCAAGCATGAAAGACTGGCAGAAACGCATTACCTCGGCATTTGATTTACCTTTGGGATCAAAATCAGAACCGCCTTTTCCTCCGCCCATAGGCAGGGTTGTAAGAGCATTCTTGAAGATCTGTTCAAACCCAAGGAATTTCAATATTGAAAGGTTAACACTCGGGTGGAAGCGAAGTCCTCCTTTGTATGGTCCTATTGCATTGTTAAACTGAATACGGTATCCGAGGTTTACCTTTACGTTGCCCTCATCATCAACCCATGGTACCTTAAAAGTTATAACACGGTCGGGTTCAATAACCCTCTCGATGATATTTGCTGATTCGAACTGAGGGTTCTCGTTATATACCTCTTCAATTGACTCCAGGACTTCCCTAACAGCCTGTAAATATTCAACTTCCCCGGGATGCTTCTTCTCGAGGTTGTTCATGATTTTATCTACATTCATACCGATATTATTTAATTATTAATAGGTCAAATTTGATAACTCAAAAATGAGAGTGTTAAAAGATTATAAAAATGATAAAACTCATGTTATCAGATGATAACCTTCACGCTTTTGGTGTATAAAGGTTAAGCGACCTGAAAACCTTTGATTTCTCCTCCTTATTCAAAGCACTGATATATATAGGAGGATATTTTGCCACTCCCTCCCTGAAATTCTGATAAAGTGTTATGCTGCTGATGAGGCCGAAGAGTTTAGTCTCCGTCTTGTATCCTGCATAGGATGTTTTATTAATCTCAACAGAGTTCTTCCTGCCTCCTACAAGGCCTGAAGTGAAATATCTGAAGACTATCGCATCCCCATCGTCTGAATAGGTGATGTACTGATAATTAAGAATCATGGGAAGAAGAGCAATAAATAACCATATTGCTGCAAAAATAATTGTCCATGCAGTATCACTGATACCAAAAAGGTTAAGCTTAAAAGCCTTTGCGACGTAAGATAATATAATGTATCCCAGATACAGTACAGTAACAGTGAATAGTCTTATCCTGAAACTGATGATGGCTTTGCTGTTGTCTAGCTTCATGATCAGATTTTTTTATAAAAGTACGGTTTTTACCTTTTGCTTTTAAAAAATCTTTTTAATAACTCCCTGCACTCTTCCTCAAGTATTCCTTTCTCTACAATAGTTTTAGGATGAAGCAGATCTCCTTTAACCTTTGAGAATCCCTTCTTTTCATCAGATGCTCCATAAACCACTCCTGCGGCCTGGCTCCAGCCAATGGCTCCTGCACACATGGCACACGGCTCAAGAGTCACATAAATAGTGCAATCTGTAAGGTATTTGCCACCAAGGTAGGATGTTGCAGATGTTATTGCCTGCATCTCGGCATGTGCTGTCGGATCCCTCAATGTCTCGGTAAGGTTATGAGCCCTGGCAATGATACTCTCTTTATATACCACCACCGCACCAACCGGCACTTCCTGCTTTTCATAAGCTCTCTCTGCTTCATCCAGAGCAGCTTTCATGAATTTTTCCTTCAGACTCCTTACCATCGTAGCAATGTTTCTGTAAAAATAGAAATTAAATTACAAGGTTCTATTGTTCCATGTTCCAGGTTTTGAATTCCCCCTTTGAAGTGGGCCAGGGGGATGTTTAATCTTGCAGGTTGAAGGTAATTTCTTACTTTTGCTGAAATTTTTACAATATGTACAGAACACATACATGCGGCGAACTGAATATAAGTTATGCCGGACAGAAAGTTACTTTATGCGGCTGGGTTCAGAAATCGAGAGACCTTGGGGGTATGACGTTTGTCGACCTGCGCGACAGATACGGATTGACACAGCTTGTTTTCAATATGGAAACCAATAAGGAGCTTTGTGAACAGGCACGCAAACTGGGGCGTGAATATGTGATTCAGGCTTCTGGTGAAGTTATGGAACGCAGCAATAAAAACCTGAAAATGCCTACCGGCGAAATTGAAATCGTGGTCAGCGATCTTAAAATACTTAATTCAAGTGAACTGCCTCCTTTCACCATTGAGGAAGAAACAGACGGTGGAGATGAACTCAGAATGAAATACAGGTATCTTGACCTTAGGAGAGCCCCTGTCAAAAACAATATTATACTCCGTCACCGTGTTGCACAGGAAGTACGTAAGTATATGGATTCCATAGGATTTGTGGAGGTTGAAACGCCGGTCCTTATTAAGTCCACACCTGAAGGAGCACGCGATTTTGTCGTTCCCTCAAGGATGCAGCCGGGAACATTTTACGCCCTGCCGCAGTCCCCTCAGACACTTAAACAGCTTCTGATGGTTGCCGGATTTGACCGTTATTTTCAGATTGTAAAATGCTTCAGGGATGAGGACCTGAGAGCCGACCGCCAGCCTGAATTTACTCAGATCGATTGCGAGATGTCATTTGTAGAAAGGGAAGATATACTGAATACTTTCGAAGGCCTTGCTAAACAACTCTTCAGATCAGTGAAGAACATTGAGTTCAGTGAACCATTTCAGAGGCTCGCTTATTCAGATGCCATGAAATTCTATGGTTCCGACAAGCCTGACCTTCGCTTCGGAATGAGGTTTGGAGAAATGACAGATCTTGTTAAGGGACACGGATTCTCCATCTTTGATTCTGCAGAATATGTCGGGGCAATATGTGCTGAAGGATGTGCCGAATATACAAGAAAACAGATCGATGAGCTTACCGAATTTGTCAGACGCCCACAGATAGGTGCTTCAGGAATGATATATGCCAGGGTTAATTCCGATGGCAGCGTTAAATCATCAGTAGACAAATTTTATTCGCCTGAAGATCTGCAAAAATGGGCTGATCTGATGAATGCAAAACCCGGCGATCTGATCCTGGTTCTCGCAGGTGTAAAGAAAAAGACCCTTTCCGCACTTTCAGAACTTAGACTTGAAATGGGGAACCGCCTGGGTCTGAGAAAAAGTGACGTTTATGTTCCGCTATGGGTTGTTGATTTTCCTCTTGTTGAATGGGATGAGGAGGAAAAGAGATTTTTTGCCATGCATCACCCTTTCACATCTCCTGTGCCTGAGGATCTTAAACTGATGGAAAGTGATCCCGGAAAGGTAAGGGCGAATGCCTATGACCTTGTGATAAATGGTGTTGAGATTGGAGGTGGTTCTATCAGGATACATGATGCCACAATACAGAAGCTGATGTTCAAAGTATTAGGTTTCACACCCGAAGAAGCAGAAGAACAGTTCGGATTCCTTCTGAATGCCTTCAAATACGGTGCTCCGCCTCATGGTGGTGTCGCATTCGGTTTCGACAGGTGGGTTGCAATGTTCGGAGGTCAGGATTCTATAAGGGATTTTATTGCTTTCCCGAAGAACAATTCAGGGCGTGATGTGATGCTTGATACTCCGTCACATATTTCTGAGAAGCAATTGAAGGAGCTGCAGATCACTACTGGTCAGAAGAAATAGAAATCTGCCAGCGCTTTTTTTTAGCACGGATTACAAATCCGCGCTAGCAGCTATCGTGAATTATCGGGACCGCGCTAACGGACGTCGTTCTTTGCTGGCGCCGATTTGCAATCGGTGCCATGATGAAAAGTCAGATGATTTCGCCTAGGAGAGTGGCCGAAGTACATCTTTCAATCTTAACTTTTACATAGTCACCTTTCTTATGCCCTTTACCGGGGAAAACAACTACTTTGTTCTGGGAGGTTCGTCCGGAAAGGTTTTCAGGGGATCGTTTTGAGGAGCCTTCAATAAGCACTTCAAAGACTTTTCCAACATCCTGCTTCTTTGATTTTGCTGAAAGTTTGTTCTGAAGTGCAATCATTTCTGTAAGCCGTTCTGACTTAAGCTCCTCAGAAACATCATCTTTTAATTTTCTTGCCGCCTTTGTCCCCGGTCTCTCGCTGTACTTGAACATATAGGCAAAATCATAAACCACCCATTCCATTAGTGACAGGGATTCTTTGTGATCCTCGTCAGTTTCAGTGCAGAATCCTGCAATCATATCAGTTGATATTGAGCACCCCGGAATGATTCTTTTAATTGCACTTACCCTGTCCATGTACCACTCCCTGGTATATTCCCTGTTCATCAGTTTAAGTATCCGGCTGCTTCCGCTCTGTGCAGGAAGGTGAATATGCCTGCAGATGTTTTCATGCCGTGTAATTGTATGAAGAAGCTCATCTGAAATGTCCTTCGGATGCGAGGTTGAAAATCGTACTCTCAGCAGAGGGCTGACTGCTGCCACCCTCTTAAGCAGCTGAGGGAAACCTGTTTCCTCTCCTTCCTGTTTCCACGAATAGGAATCAACATTTTGTCCGAGCAGGGTTACTTCCCTGTAACCATTGGCAAACAGCTCATTTACCTCCCTGAGGATTGATTCGGGATCCCTGCTTCTTTCAGCCCCTCTGACATAAGGGACGACACAGTATGCACACATATTATTGCACCCGCGCATTATGGATACAAATGAAGAAACACCGTTCTTATCCATGCGAACCGGGGAGATGTCTGCATAAGTCTCTTCACGTGAAAGCAGAACATTTACTGCTTTATGTCCCTCCTCAGCTTCAGCTACAAGTGCTGGCAATTCACGATAAGCATCCGGTCCTACAACCAAATCAACCAGCTTTTCCGTCTCAAGCAGCTTTTCTTTCAGCCTCTCAGCCATGCATCCTATTATGCCAATTCTCAGCTCTTTATTTCTTTTTTTCAGATGCCCCATTTCCCTTAGCCTTCCCCAGATACGCTGCTCTGCATTATCCCTTATTGAACAGGTATTGATCAGTATCAGTCCGGCTTCTTTAATATCTTCGGTTGTTGTAAATCCGGAGTCTTTCAGTATAGATGCAACGACTTCACTGTCAGCGACGTTCATTTGACAGCCGTAGGTTTCGATGTATAGTTTTTTACTCATTGTATATTTTTATAGATAGGCTCAACGGCACAACGGCACAATGGCTCAATGGAAGTATTATCCTTTGTATTTCTATTACCTTTGCGCCCTTGTGCCACTGCGCCTTTGTGCCATTCAATAGGTCACAAATCTATGAACTCTTATCAAGGTATGAAAGAATTATTTAAATTTGCCTGATAAAAAATAAATCTCAGATTTTATGTCAGGTCACAGTAAATGGTCAACCATTAAGAGAAAGAAGGGTGCCATCGATGCAAAGAGAGGAAAGATATTCACTAAAATAATTAAGGAAATTATTATAGCTGCAAAGGAGGGCGGAGCTGATGCTGATACCAATGCACGACTAAGGCTTGCTGTTCAGAATGCCAAAGGGGCCAATATGCCCAAGGACAATATTGAGAGAGCAATAAAAAAGGCAACAGGGGCCGATGCTGCAAGCTATATTGAAACAACATTTGAAGGCTATGCATCCGGCGGTGTTGCTATCTTTATCGAATGCCTGACAGATAATAATAACAGGACGGTTGCAGCGGTAAGATCATCCTTCAATAAGTATGGCGGAAACCTTGGGACAAACGGTTCTCTCAGCTTCCTCTTTGAGAGAAAGGGGATCTTTACCCTGAAAAACGAAGGTTTATCAATTGAGGACCTTGAGCTTGAAATGATCGAGGCAGGGGCACAAAGTATCGATGTTGACGGAGATACTGTTACTATATCATGTGCCATGGAAGATTTCGGGAGTGTAAACAAAAAACTGACGGAACTTGAGATCGATACTGAGGAGGCAGGGCTGAAGAGAATACCAAATGATACTAAAAAGCTGGATGTTGATTCAGCAAAGAGGGTTTTAAGGTTCATCGAAACACTTGAAGATGATGATGACATTCAATTTGTCTATCACAATCTTGAAATGACTGATGAACTTGCAGCAGCTCTCGACTAGAGTTTTCTCATAAATAACTAATACTATGGCAAGGTTAATCACTGTTCTCCTGATTCTTATTCTGCTTTCAGGATGTAAAAAAGAAAAAAGCAACTTTGCCTGGGAACGCACTTATGGAAGAGGGGAGGCCAGGTATATCAGGGTGACCTCAGATTCAGGACTGATAGCATGCGGCATATCAGATAATCAGCCATACCTCTTGAGGCTCGATGAAAATAAAACTGAAATTGTCCATTTAACAGCAGATGTTAATGGAGTCTTTACCTCAGCATGGTATGATACATCCGGTTATATTACAGCAGGCAGCACAAATGGCAGGATGCTTCTGATGCGACACAGCATCACAGGCAGAAAAATATGGGATAAAGTTGCCGATCCCGGATTCAATATAGCACAGACACAGCTGCTGCATCTGAGTAATGGTAATTTCATTGCCATAGGATCTGAAAGTCCGGATACAACCTATGACCTTCAGACCGGATTGCTTTTTATCAGCTTCGATTCTACAGGACAGGTCATTAATGAACTTGAATATACAGGCGGGCTTTATGTTGCCTCATATGATGCTTCAATTGATAATTTCGACAATATTTACCTCGCACTCACACGCAAAGAAGCACTAGCCGAACCAAAGGCAACAGTTGCTAAATTCAACAGCAGTTTTCAGCGATTATGGGAATTAGAGCTTTCAAACAACCCTGCTTACGGAGCAGCAGCACTCTCAGTCGCCAATGATGGTTCCGGAGGAGTATATGTTTCCGGAAGAACCGAACTTCCTAAAGAGGGCGGAGACCTTATTAACAATTCGTTCATTGCCTCAGTAACTAAAAACGGATCACTCAGCTGGAAGAAATATCCTGAAAACTCCAATTCCGGAACAGGAATACTGATGAATTCTGCAGGGGAGGTTGTTTTGCTCAATACAAATTGTTTTATAATTAATCTTATAGATCCTTCCAATGGGGCCGACGGAGGAAGATTGAGAATGTTCGATGTATGCGATCCAAATACCACAGATGCTTTCGGATATGATTTCGATATCGACTTCAATAATGATTTTATTCTCGCCGGTTCTCTTGGGGGTAGTTTCTACCTTGCTGTCAAAGCTGTGAAATAGTAAAAAGTCTTTTTAATATCGCAGCGAAATATTACTTTTGCCGCATGATCAGAAAAGAAATTCCGGTAGTTTTCTTCCTGCTTCTGATTGCAGGGGTTCTGTCAGCCCAGCCTGTAATAAGAACTTCAGATCTTTTCCAGAGAGATAACCAGGGCAAACAGATGGGTCAACTGGCCATTACCCAGGAACTTCCTCTCGATACCCTGATCAGCAGGCATATACAGGCTAACAAAAATCTCTTCAAAGTGAATAACCATTACGGAATGGAGGGTTGCAGAATACAGATTTATGCAAGCAGCAACCGTAATGCAAGAGAAGAATCAAACAAAGCCAGGGCTGAATTTATGAGCAAGTTTCCTGATATTGTTTCTTATCCTTTATATGCTGAACCCGGATATTTCAAAGTGAGAGTAGGTGATTTCAGAACCAGAACTGAAGCATATAAGCTTTTCCAGCTGATAAGCAAGGAGTTCCCCGGTGCCTACATCGTTCCGGATGTTATTAATTTCCCTGACCTGAATATTAAATAGTTATGAGTGACAGGATCAAGCATGAATGCGGCATTGCAATGTTAAGATTGCGAAAGCCGATGGAGTATTATATTGAAAAATACGGAACATGGAACTATGGTCTGCAGAAGATGTACCTCATGATGGAAAAGCAGCACAACAGGGGGCAGGACGGAGCAGGGCTTGCAGGGATCAAACTCAATATGCCTCCCGGGAACAGATATATTTTCAGACAGAGATCAAACCAGGCAAATCCTATCAAGGAGATCTTCGGAATGATATATGATGATATTGATGCATTGTTGAATATAAATGGGAATGACTTCAGAAATCCGGGTTTTGTAAGGGATAAAGTTCCTTTTGCATGTGATGTTTATCTTGGCCATTTACGCTACGGAACCTATGGAAATTACAATATCGATTATGTGCATCCCGTGAGCCGTGAGAATAACTGGAGGTCGAGGAATCTTGTAATGGCAGGCAATTTCAACCTTACTAATGTTGGTGAGGTCTTCAGCAGCCTGGTAAGGCTTGGCCAGAATCCTGTCGATTTTTCCGATACTGTAACAATTCTTGAAAATGTTGGTCACAGACTCGATGAGGAAAATGAACGTCTTTACTGGCAGTTCAAGGAGAAAGGCTATTCAAAAAAGGATATTTCCCCTCTGATTGAAAAAAATCTTGATCTGGCTCTGATTCTTCAAAAGGCAAGCCGCAACTGGGATGGCGGATATGCAATGGCAGGAATGGTAGGACACGGGGATGCATTTGTGATGAGAGATCCGGCAGGAATAAGGCCAGCATATTATTATATTGACGATGAGGTTGTTGTTGTGGCTTCAGAAAGGCCTGTTATACAGACTATATTCAATGTCAGGACAGATTTTGTGAAGGAGATACCGCCTGCAAGTGCAGTTATTATCAAGGCATCGGGAGAAACCTCTGTTGTTAAACTCAGGGAAGAGAACGAACAAAGAAAATGCTCTTTTGAGAGGATCTACTTCTCCAGAGGAACTGACAAGACAATATACAGGGAGAGAAAAAAGCTTGGTGAGCTTCTTACATTGCCAGTGCTTAAGGCTGTAAATTTTGATCTGGACAACACTGTATTTTCATATATTCCGAATACTGCCGAAAGTGCATTTTACGGACTAATAAAAGGAGTAGAGGATTATCTCAACCAGTCGAAAATTGATACGATCGCATCCAAAGGCAATAACCTTACGAGGGAGGAGCTTGAGAAAATAATAAGGCAGCGTCCGCGGGTTGAAAAAATAGCTGTGAAGGATGCTAAACTCCGCACTTTTATAACTGAAGATAAAGGTCGCGATGATCTTGTCGGACACGTATATGATGTTACATACGGAGTTATAAGGAGGGGTGTAGATAACCTTGTTGCAATTGATGATTCAATTGTAAGGGGCACAACACTTAAAAAGAGTATTATCCGTATTCTCGACAAGCTCGATCCGCGCAAAATTGTTATCGTCTCGTCCTCACCACAGATCCGGTACCCCGATTGTTATGGCATCGACATGGCAAAGCTTGGTGACTTCATTGCCTTTAAGGCTGCTGTTGAACTTCTTAAGGATAATGGCCGTGATGCACTTATCCAGACAATATATCAGGAAGCCATTCAGGAGCTTCAGAAGCCTGTTGATGAAATGATAAATGTTGTTAAGCAGATATATAAACCCTTTACCTCTGAGGAGATCTCGGCAAAGATATCTTCAATGCTCAGGTCCGATGAAATTAAGTCCGAGGTTGAAATAGTATTCCAGTCAATTGAAGGACTTCACCAGGCATGTCCCGATCATCTCGGCGACTGGTACTTTACAGGCAATTACCCGACTCCCGGAGGAAACAAGGTTGTAAACCAGTCATTTATAAACTATATAGAGGGCAGGAATGTGAGGGCTTACTGATTCTCATGCGAGAACCAGGTGATCATAAAGTCATTTTTGTAGGAAGCCATATGCCTGTTGATCTTCTCAACATACATATCTCTCATTGTAATCATTATCCCGGTCTCCTCAACATCTCCGAATTTGTGATTTATAAAAGTACCAAACGTCCTCATTGTGGGTGACAGGTTCATGTAGGCATTTATAAGCGGAGGGATGTTTTCACCAAGGTTTCTTACTTCCCGTGACAGGATTTTGTAATTATCCTTATATCGCCATTTATTGAAGAGTTTTTTCATCTCATCAGAATGGATCTCAATATTGGCAGGTTCTTTAGGTACTACAAGCCTGTCAGGATCATGAAAATGCTTATTAAGGAAATAGAGGATCATGTTCCTGGCTTTCTGGTTAAAGTGAGGATACATTGTTACCTTGCCAAACAGATATTTCAGATGATGGTTGTCGAGCATCAGCGCACCAAGCCCATCCCAGAGATTATCCAGTGCAAAGAGACTTCTCCTGCCCATCGCCCGCGACTGGTAATCGGGATGTACAAAAGACCTTCCAAGTTCCATCAGGTGCGGATAATACTTTCTGAGAAATTTATCAGAGAAATGAAAATACGAAGATGAGGCAAGCTTTGAAATGTCACAGTTACTGCAGTTTTTAGGAGGAAAATAAAACCTGTATCCTCCAATCATCTCCTTGTTTTCAGGATCCCAGACTATTAGCTGTCTCTGGGGATCTACCTGTGCAGTATCAAAATCATCTATATCAATCTCATGACCTGTTCCTCCTCCGGCATGTCGGAATGTCAATTCCCTTACCCGGCCAACTTCATGCATAAGGACAGGAGAGGTGTTATTATCGAAGATATATACCTCATTGTTGCCATTGTTAGTCTTGCGCAACAGTCTGTCAGGCGTTAGTTCTGCAATAATCTGCTCCTTGGGAAGCTGTCCGACAACGGGTTTCATTCAGATCTTTTTATATAGAATGCAATTTAGTAAATTTTGTTCATTCCATATGAGGAATTCTCACTGACAGTTCATAGCATTTTGATTTTACCCACTCTGCCCATTCAGGCGGAGTCTTCGACTTGTCAAATGTCTGCCATGGAATTTTTTCACCGAATACAAGACTTATCTCCTTGTCTTTCTGCAGGAACATTTCATCAGCAAGGTAGAGCATCTCAATGTTGGCTTTCACCCCGATACTCTTTCTGATGTTGGAAAGATTATAAAAAAAGTCAGAATTCCTTCCTGAAAAGTAAGCAGGAATTATGTCTCTTTTATGTTGTATAGCCTTGGTAATAAAGCTTTTGTGCCATTGAAGATCCTTTATTTGTCCCTTCTTCTTCCTGGAGCATAGCCCGGCAGGAAAGTACAGGATCTGATTGTCCGAAGCATAAGCTGTTTCCAGAAGTTTTGCCGCCTCTTTTTCCTGGCTGCCGTGTTTGTTTACAGGAAGAAAGATGCCCGAGAGATTTCCAATGTATGTAAGAATGTCATTTACAGGAAATTTGATGTCTGGATAGTGCTTTGAAAGCTCATTTATGAAAACTATTCCGTCGAGCCCTCCAAGAGGATGATTTGATACAAAAATGTACCTGCCCCCGGAGGGAATGCTTTCTGTTCCCGTAACAGTGTATTTAATTTTCAGAAATTTCAGAAATGATGCTATCAGTTCCTGATTTTTCAGGTGACTGTTGTTGGCAAGGAAATAATTCAGCTCATCCTGATGAACAATCTTTTTAAGATACCGGATAAAGAACCCGGGTATCATCTTACCTAAAGCCGGATTCTTGGAAGTCAGTACCTTCTCAACGTCAATTTTTATCGGTTCTGATTTACCGTTTTGGGTTTCCATACCTGGCTGTAGCAGTTAACTGAAATGCAGTTTCGAAAATACAAAAAAACCGAGGATGTTGAAATAGTATATTTTAACCACAGAGGACACTGAGTTTACACTGAGGACACAAAGGTAAAGCCCTGAATATTATTTCTTTGTGACCTCTGTGTTTATTCTTAGTGATCTCTGTGGTTAATGGATTTTAATTTTCAAATATTCCTAAAATAATTGCAGAAATCCCCAAAATGCGAGAATCATACTGAAAACAGATCATAAAAGTTATTAACAAAAATGTAAAAAAGTGGGGCAAAGTGGAGCAAAGTGGGTAAAAATTATTTATTTTAGCGGTTTTACTGGAAAAAGCGGGAATGGCCACATTTATCGGTGATTACACGTGTAAAGTGGATGTTAAGGGGAGGATAATCCTCCCGATGGCATTCAAAAAGCAGATGCCTGCTGATGCACAGGATCATTTTGTGGTCAGGAAAGATATTTTCGAGAATTGCCTTGTACTCTATTCAATTGAAGACTGGAACCGCCAGCTCGAGAAGATCAGAAAACGCATGAATCCATACAACCGAGAGCACAATATGTTCCTTAGGAATTTTTTCAAAGGGACCGCAGAGCTCTCACTTGATAACAGCAACCGTCTCCTTATACCGAAAAGGCTTATGGATCTGATCGGAGCAGAAAGAGATGTTGTGCTGGCAGGCCAGGATGGAAGAATTGAAATTTGGGCCGCAGCAGTTTATGATAAGATCGATATGCCTGCTGAAGATTTCGCCAACCTGGCTGAAAAACTCATGGGTGGTAGTTTAAATGAGTCTCAATAGCAATGGTGTATCATATTCCCGCACTGCTCACAGAGAGTATTGATGGGCTGAATATAAAGCCCGACGGGATTTATGTCGATGTAACATTCGGTGGAGGAGGACATTCAATGGAGATTCTGAAAAGACTGACAACCGGAAGGCTTATAGCATTTGACCAGGACGATGATGCAAAGCTGAACGTCCCCGATGATAAAAGAATCCTTTTCCTTGATCAGAACTTCAGATTTCTAAAAAACAATCTTCTCTTCAACAACATCAGCTCAGTTGACGGATTAATTGCAGACCTGGGTGTCTCATTCCATCAGTTTGATGAAGCTGAACGTGGATTCACTTTCAGACAGGATGCACCACTTGACATGAGGATGAATAAGAACGGAAAGGTCACAGCTGCAATTCTTCTCAATACATCTGATGAAGAATCCCTTGCCGATATTTTTTATAACTACGGGGAGTTCACAAACTCCCGAAGGATAGCCAGGGAAATAGTTGCTGCAAGGGAGACAAAACCTTTTAAGTCTGTGAATGATATAATTCAGGCGATAGGGAAACTGGCCCCCTTCAGACAGGAGCATAAGTTTTATGCCAGGATCTTCCAGTCGCTGCGAATTGCCGTAAATCACGAGATCGATTACCTGCAGGAGATGCTTGAACAGTCGCTTACAATGCTGAATACCGGAGGCAGGCTGGTAGTGATAACATATCACTCACTCGAGGACAGGCTTGTAAAAAACTTTATGCGCTCGGGGAATTTTGCGGGGGAAGAGAAAAAGGATTTTTACGGGAATGTCGAAACTCCTTTCAGAATGATCACAAAAAAGGGGATCACTCCGGGGGAGGACGAGATAAGTTCAAACAACAGGTCGAGGAGTGCCCGGCTGAGAATAGCTGAGAAGATCTGACATGGCAGAGAAAAAAGAAAATAGCGTAAAGCAGCCTAAGGCGGGTGCCTTTTTAAAGGAACTCCTTAGCGGATCGATGGTTTCGGAGAAAATAATCCTTAAAAACCTGGGATATATCTCCATGGTCACATTCCTGGCTGCCGTCTACATCGCAAACAGGTTTCATGCAGAAAAGATAACCCGGGAGACGTCAAGGCTGCAGCGCGAAGTAAAAGACCTGCGGGCAGAGTCGCTTTCAACATCAGCAGACCTGATGTTTGTAAGCCGACAGTCGCAGGTATACAGTCTGATAAGGGAGAAGGGACTAAACCTTGAGGAGCTTAAGACTCCTCCCTATAAGTTGCTTGTTAACAAGAAATAGAATATGGCAGTAAGGGACGAAATAGTATGGAGGAGCGGTGTGGTCTATGTGGGAATAGTCCTGCTGGCTGTTGCTGTCCTTATACGCATCCTTATCCTCCAGTTTGTGCAGCATAACAAGTGGGCCGACATGAGCGAAAAGTATGTTTTCAAAACTACTGAAGTGCAGGCAAACAGGGGTGATATTCTTGCTGCTAACGGACGTTTGCTGGCCAGCTCAGTTCCTTATTACACAATCTATATGGACACCCGCAGCTCCGGTATGACGGGTTCAACATGGTCGAACGGGATTAACGGTTTATGTGCCGGCCTTTCCCGGCTTGTTGGTGAACGCTCACCTGCCGGATGGAAAACTGTGATAACAGAAGCCAGAAGAAGGGGCGACCGCTATTTTCTGATAAAGCGCAAGGTAGATTACGAAACTCTTAAGAAACTCAAGGAACTTCCGATTTTCAGAGAGGGGCAATTCAAGGGAGGCATGGTTGCACAGGCTGAAAACAGAAGGATCCTTCCTAATAATGATCTGGCTGCAAGGACAATAGGTTATCTGAATCTTGGCAGTGAGGGGAATGAAGTTGGTGTTGAAGGCGCATTTGACGGTGATCTTGCCGGAAAAAATGGCGTCGCAGTAAGGCAAAGGCTCATTGGCGGCGACTGGATCATTGTTGAAGATGCCAGCTCTGTTGACTCAAAGGATGGAAATGATGTTGTCACAACTCTTGTTGTCGACCTTCAGGATGTGGCAACAACAGCTTTAATGAACCAGCTCAGGAAACACAATGCACATCACGGTTGTGCTGTTCTTATGGAGGTTAAAACAGGCGATATAAAAGCAATTGCAAACCTGGAAGTTGGAGGTGATGGTGCATATCACGAGACATACAATTATGCAATCGGGGAAAGCACTGAACCCGGTTCTACGTTTAAACTTCCGGCTTTAATGGCAGCCCTGGAAGATGGAGTTATCGACACAAGCGATATAGTAGATACCGGAACCGGTACAGTCAAATATTACAATAAGATTATCCACGATACTAAAGAGGGGGGTAATGGCAAGATAAGCGTAAAGCAGGTTTTTGAAAAATCTTCCAATGTAGGCACATCGAAAATTATCTATGATCATTATAAAGACAATCCTAAGGCTTTTGTTGACAGGCTCTATGCAATGAGGCTCAATCAGAAACTTGATCTTCAGCTGCAGGGTGAGGGAGCTCCTCTTATCAGATATCCCGGGGATAAGCTCTGGTCGGGACTGTCATTGCCGATGATGTCACACGGATATGAGGTGCAGATGACGCCTTTGCAGGTACTTACTTTCTATAACGCTGTTGCAAATGACGGGAAGATGATGAAGCCAAGATTTGTTACTGAAGTCCTGCGCAATGGTTCTGTTATAAGGAAATTTGAACCTGAGGTTATTGTCAACTCAATTGCCTCCCGGTCAACAATAAAAAAGGCAAAGAGTATGATGGAGGGAGTTGTGGAATACGGAACAGCAATTAACCTTAAAAATTCTAATTATAAGATCGCAGGTAAGACAGGTACAGCACAGATTGCAAAGGGCAACAGGGGTTACAGGCAGGGTGCAAGGATTTCATATCAGGCCTCCTTTGTAGGTTATTTCCCGGCAGAAAATCCTCTGTATTCGTGCATAGTTGTGGTAAACGCACCTTCGAACGGAGTTTATTACGGCAATATCGTTGCAGGTTCAGTGTTCAGGGAGATTTCCGACAGGGTATATGCAACAAGGTTCTACCGCGATTACATCACTGAAAACAAAAAGGATCTTAAGCAGGTAGCCCCGGAAGCAGGCAATGGATACCGTGATGATATTGATGAAGTACTGGGTGAATTTGATGTAAGATATAAAAGAACCTCTTCGGAAGACTGGGTTGCAACCAGGGAAAGCGGAGATACTATCCGGCTGGCATCTGTGAAATTGCAGGATGGCCTTATCCCGGATGTTCGCGGAATGAGTCTCAGAGATGCAGTTTTTCTTCTTGAAAATGCAGGACTGAAAGTCAGATATAGTGGTAAGGGCCGGGTTTTAAGACAGTCACCGGAACACGGTTCAAGGTATTTTGAAGGAACAACGGTGTCGCTTGAAATGAATATGTGATATGATGAAACTGGAAAACATACTGGAGGGTATTGATGTGATTTCTTTCACAGGCGATTCTTCATTGGAAATTGCTGCTGTGGAATTTGATTCGAGGAAAGTCATTCCCGGATCTCTCTTTGTCGCAGTCAGAGGCGTCAGTACCGATGGTCATAATTTTATTTCTCAGGCAGTGGCTTCGGGCGCTTCTGCAATAGTCTGTGAAACTCTTCCTGATAAGCCGGACAATGGTGTAAGCTGGATCAGAACATCCGATACAGCTAAAGCACTCGGTCTCTCTGCATCCAATTTCTACGTAAACCCTTCACGATCAATGAAACTGGTTGGCGTCACCGGAACAAACGGGAAGACAACCATTGCAACCCTGCTCTATAACATGTTTATGAGACTTGGTTATAAATGCGGACTTTTCTCAACAGTATGCAATTATATCAATGGTAAGGAATTGCCGGCAACACATACCACCCCTGACCCGATCCAGCTCAATATGCTTCTTGCTGAAATGGTTACGGCCGGGTGCGACTATGCTTTTATGGAGGTAAGTTCACATTCCGCTGATCAGAAGAGAATTGCAGGGTTAAAATTTGCGGGAGGAATTTTCACTAACCTCACACACGATCATCTTGATTATCACAAGACATTCGATAATTACCTCGCAGCCAAGAAAAGCTTTTTCGATTCTCTTGAACCAACTGCTTTTGCACTGGTCAACATTGATGACAGGAACGGCCGGGTGATGCTACAGAACTGCAAAGCTTCACACAATACATTTTCTGTCAGATCGATGGCTGATTTCAGATGTTCAATCCTTGAACAGGGATTCACCGGCATGGGAATGAAGATTCAGGGCGAAGAGTTATGGACAAGATTTATTGGTGACTATAATGCATCAAACCTGCTGGCAGTTTATGGAGCTTCCTCTTTGCTTGGTGCTGACAAGGGAGAAATACTAACAATACTGAGTGACCTTAATCCGGTTGCCGGACGCCTCGAGGTTATTAAGTCACCGGAAGGTATATCTGGCATTGTTGATTATGCGCATACACCCGATGCACTATTGAATGTTATCGAGACGATAAATAAGATCAGGCAGGGAAGCGTACAGCTGATTACTGTGGTTGGCGCCGGCGGTGACCGCGATAAGACAAAGAGACCTAAAATGGCTGCAATATCTGCAGAAGGAAGCAGCAAAGTGATCCTTACATCAGATAATCCGAGAAGCGAAGATCCTGAAAAAATCCTGGATGATATGGAGGAGGGTATAAGCCCGGATCAAAGAAGAAAGAGACTCAGGATTGCTGACAGGAGGGAGGCCATCAGGACAGCGGTAATGCTTGCAGCACCTGGAGATGTGATTCTTATTGCAGGTAAAGGTCATGAGAATTACCAGGAGATAAAAGGTGTGAAACACCATTTTGATGACAGGGAAGAACTGAAAATAGCTTTTGAAACAAAATAGAAGATAATGCTGGTTTACTTATTCAAATATCTTGATACACTTAATATTCCGGGAGCCGGAGTATTTCAGTTCATTTCCTTCCGTGCGGCCATGGCTGTAATTACTTCGCTTATTATCTCATTGCTGATAGGTAAAAGGATCATCCTGTTCCTACAGAAGAAGCAGGTTGGAGAGGTTGTGAGGGACCTGGGACTTGAGGGACAATACCAGAAAAAAGGGACTCCTTCAATGGGAGGAATTATAATTCTTGCATCGATACTTATCCCGACGCTGCTCTTTGCAAAGCTTGATAATATCTATGTAATCCTGATGATAATTACTACTATATGGCTTGGTGCAATTGGCTTTCTCGATGACTATATAAAGATATTCAGAAAGAATAAGGAGGGCCTTGCAGGAAGATTCAAGATCGTGGGGCAGGTGGGATTGGGCCTTATAGTGGGACTGACTCTCTTTTTCAGCGACAGTGTGATTATTGAGGAGAAGGTGAGTTTAGCCAGTCTTACTTCCACCGAGAGAGTAGAACTTATGAACGGATCTTCTGTTTTAAGTCCTCAGGATGAGGTGGCTATGGAGCGAAAATCGACGAAAACCACTATTCCTTTTGTTAAGAATAATGAATTTGATTATGCCTCGCTTGTTGCATTCATACCCGAGGATTACAGACAGCCTTTCAAGTGGCTGGTATTTGTAATCATTGTAATATTCATTGTTACAGCTGTCTCAAATGGTGCAAACCTTACTGATGGTCTTGACGGACTCGCTACAGGCACTTCGGCCATAACAGGCACAGCTCTTGGAATTCTGGCCTACCTCTCAAGTAACGTCATCTATGCAAGCTATCTGAAGATAATGTATATCCCGGGTTCTGAGGAACTTGTAATATTTGCCAGTGCATTCATCGGAGCTACAATAGGATTCCTGTGGTACAATTCTTACCCTGCCCAGGTATTCATGGGCGATACAGGTAGCCTGGCACTCGGAGGTATTATCGCAGTATTTGCAATCATAATAAGGAAAGAGTTGTTAATCCCTATTCTGTGCGGGATTTTCCTGGTGGAAAGCCTTTCTGTTGTAATGCAGGTTGCCTGGTTTAAAAGAACCAAGCGAAAATATGGGGTGGGCAGGAGGATTTTCCTCATGGCACCACTGCATCATCATTATCAGAAAATGGGGTATCCCGAACCGAAGATCGTGACCCGCTTCTGGATTGTGGCAATTATGCTGGCGGTAATAAGCATTGTGACTCTGAAGATGAGATAATATATGAAGAGGAAGATTGTAATACTTGGAGCGGGAGAGAGCGGAGCAGGATCAGCTGTACTTGCATTGAAGCAGGGATTTGATGTATTTGTATCCGACAAAGGGGAGATAAAGGAGAAATACCGTGAAATACTTAACAGCCATAAGATAAAGTGGGAAGAGGGTAATCACACTGAAGAGATTATTCTTTCGGCTGACGAAGTGATAAAAAGTCCCGGGATACCTGAGAATGCTCCCATTGTAATCAAAATCAGGGAAAAGGGCATTCCTGTTATATCCGAGATAGAATTCGCAGGCCGCTATGCAACAGGTGTAAAGATCTGCGTGACAGGCAGTAATGGCAAAACGACTGTGACAAATCTTATTTACCATATGCTTAAAAAGGCCGGTAAAGATGTGGCAATGACAGGCAATGTCGGAAACAGCTTTGCCATGGCAGTAGCTGAGAAATCATACGACTATTATGTTATAGAACTCAGTAGTTTTCAGCTCGACGGCATGTACGAGTTTAAGGCTGATGTGGCAGTTCTGATGAATATCACCCCTGACCATCTCGACAGATATGGTTATGACCTGCAGAACTATATCAACTCCAAATTCAGAATAACACAGAACCAGACTAAATCAGACTTTCTGATTTATTGGGATGGAGATCCTATTGTAAAGAAAGAACTCTCAAAAAAGCCATTCGGAATGACTCTTCTTCCTTTTTCGGATGAAAAGGAGGATGGTATGGCGGCATTCATCAGGGACAACGAATTAATAATTGATTACCCAAATAAAACCAACCTTATGACAATTCACGAACTGGCGCTCAAAGGGCGTCACAACACCTACAACTCAATGGCTGCTGCTCTTGCAGGCAAAGTTATCAATATCCGTAAGGAGGTGATCAGGGAAAGCCTTTCTGATTTCCAGGGAGTTGAACATCGCCTTGAACCGGTGATCACAGTTTGTGGCATCAATTTCATTAACGATTCAAAAGCTACCAATGTAAATTCAGCCTGGTATGCTCTCGAGTGTATGGAAACCAGTATTGTCTGGATTGTTGGTGGTGTTGACAAGGGGAATGACTATTCGGAATTATTTCCGGTGGTAAAGAAAAAGGTAAAGGCTATAGTTTGTATGGGTAAGGATAATAAAAAGATTGTTGAGGCATTCAAGGATAAGGTACCTACAATAGTTGAGACAGGTTCAATGGAGGAGGCTGTACGATCGTCATATTATCTTGCGAAGAAGGGAGATACTGTCCTTCTTTCTCCTTGCTGTGCAAGTTTTGATCTCTTCAGGAACTATGAAGACAGGGGGCGTCAGTTTAAAGCAGCAGTAAGAAATCTTTAATTATCAACTCTATGGAACAGGGCTGGCTGACAAAGACATTTAAAGGCGACAGGGCAATTTGGGGCCTTGTGGTCCTTTTCATGTTTTATTCCCTGCTTGCTGTTTACAGCTCGTCGGCCGGTGTTGCTTTTCTTAAACACAACGGTAATACTTCCTATTTTTTAAGGACACAGTTCTTCATGCTCCTTCTGAGTGTAATCATTATAGTGGTTGTGCATTATCTTCCTTACAGAATATATTTTTCCCTTGCCGGATTATTCCTGATAATATCAGCCGGTTTGCTTGTTCTGACATTTGTTTTCGGATCGCGTGTCAATGAAGCTACAAGATGGCTGGTAATACCTGGCACCGGATTCAGTCTCCAGACGTCAGATGTGGCCAAGGTCGCACTTGTGATCTATCTTGCAAGGTCGCTGGCAATGTATCAGAATGAGCTGAATAATTTCATGCATGTCACAAAATATTTCATGCTTCCTGTAGCACTCATCTGCGGGCTGATCCTTCCTGAAAACCTGTCGACAGCTGTCATGATTTTCGGAATAAGCCTTGTTATAATGTTTGTAGGCAGGATCCCATTTAAATTTCTGCTTGCTTATGTCGGAATTGCAGTTGTAGGCATCATATTGTTTGCTATGTTACTGGCAGCCTTTACAAAGTCGAACAGGGTACAGGTGTGGAAGAACAGGATTGAAAATTTCGTTTCCGGTAAAGAAGATCCTGATGGTGATTACCAGTCTAACCAGGCCAAAATAGCAATATCTACCGGTGGATTGTTTGGAAAAGCTCCGGGAAAGAGCACGCAGAGAAACATGCTGCCGCAATCAAACTCCGATTTCATTTTTGCAATAATAATTGAAGAATACGGCTTGCTGTTTGGGGCGATCCCTCTGATTCTGGCTTATATGATACTGCTATTCAGGGGAATAACAATTGCGAAAAAATGCGATACTGCCTTTCCCGCCTATCTTGTTTTAGGCCTGATCATTATGATAGTGATTCAGGCATTGCTGAACATGCTTGTTGCTGTAGGATTATTTCCTGTTACAGGACAGACACTCCCTATGGTAAGCTGGGGAAGGACATCGGTTCTGATGATGAGTTTCTCTATAGGCGCAATTTTAAGTGTCAGCAGGGTGGTTAATGCGAGAATTAAGAAGGAAGAGCTTCCTGAAGAAGAAAAAACTGATGAAGGAGAAAAGATATATGAACCCGCAAAGGCATAGAAAGATTATCATCAGCGGCGGTGGTACGGGGGGACACATATTCCCGGCTATTTCAATTGCCAATGCTTTGAAGAATATCGATCCTTCAACGGAAATTCTATTTGTCGGTGCTGAGGGAAGAATGGAGATGGAAAAGGTTCCAGCGGCAGGATACAAAATAACCGGATTGCCTGTAGCCGGTTTGTACCGAAGCCTCACCCTCAAAAATATCGGTGTCATAGTTAAGCTTCTTAAAAGCTTACGGATGGCCAGAAAAGTCATAAAAGAGTTTAAGCCGGATGTTGTTGTTGGAGTCGGCGGTTATGCCAGCGGACCTGTTCTCAGGCAGGCTGGAAAAATGAAAATACCTACACTGATTCAGGAGCAGAACAGTTATGCAGGTGTTACTAATAAGCTTCTGGCTAAAAAGGCTTCTGTCATTTGTGTGGCTTACGATGGAATGGAGAAATATTTTCCTGCTGAGAAAATTATTAAAACAGGAAACCCGGTACGGCAGAATTTCGATAACCTAAAAAGTCTTGGACAAGAGGCTGTGAACTTCTTTGGTCTGAAACCTGGCTTCCCGGTAGTTCTTGTACTGGGTGGTTCAATTGGTGCCGGAACCATTAATAAAAGCCTGTCTGATAACATCGGGATGCTTAGGGATTCTGACTGCCAGTGGTTATGGCAGACCGGCAAACATTATTATGAGAATGTAAATGCTCTGGTTTCAGTGTCATTCACAAGCAATATTTCAGTTCATGGATTCATTAACCGGATGGACCTGGCATATGCTGCGGCCGATGTGATTGTATCACGGGCAGGTGCAGGAACTATATCAGAGTTATGCCTTGTAGGCAAACCAGTGATCCTTATTCCTTCACCAAATGTGGCAGAAGATCATCAGACAAAAAATGCAATGGCATTATCGGACAGGGATGCCGCTGTCCTGATTCCGGATGATCAGTCTGCTAAATGTCTTGTGAATGAGGCAATCAGGCTTGTATCGGATTTGAAGAAAAGGGCAGCACTTTCAGAAAATATAAAGAAGATGGCAGACAGGGATGCTGATATCCGGATTGCTGAAGAGGTTTTAAAGCTTGCAGAAAAATGATTGATTTAAAGAAAATAGAAGGGATTTACTTTGTTGGAATTGGTGGCATAGGAATGAGCGCCATTGCCCTCTATTTCACTAAGGGAGGTTTTGCTGTAGGCGGGTACGACAGATCTGAAAGCAGGATAACAATATCTCTCAGGGAGGCAGGATGCTCAATTACCTATAATGATGATGTCAGCTCCATTCCTGAGATGTTCAGGAATGCCGGAAAAGACAAAGTCCTGGTAGTCTATACACCGGCAATTCCTGCAGAGAACAAAATAATTTCATTTTTCAGGCAGGAGGGTTACACGATTTATAAGCGGTCAGAGATTCTGGGTGAAATATCATCAAATACAGATACTCTGGCAATTTCAGGAACACATGGTAAAACAACTGTTTCAACCATGACGGCTCACCTTCTGAAACAGTCACATGTCGACTGCTCTGCTTTCCTTGGCGGAATATCCAAGAATTACGATTCCAATCTTTTGCTGGGAGAGGGTAGGTATACTGTTATTGAAGCTGACGAATTCGACCGTTCCTTTCACCGGCTGACTCCGGCAATGGCAGTGGTGACCTCACTTGATGCAGACCATCTTGATATCTATGGTGATCAGAAGACGATGATTGAAGCATACAACATTTTCTGCGGAAAGATAAGGAAGGGTGGAAAATTGGTAGTCAACACAAAGATCAGGAGTGAAATAATTGTCCCCGAAGGAGTTACCTGCTATACATATGGGTTTGAAAACGGTTCTGATTTTCATGCCTTCAATATTGAGCATCTTAAAGATTTCTACAGGTTCAGCATTAAAACACCTGAGAAGACAATTGGAAATATCCATTTCCCGTTCCCGGGTATAATTAACATTGAGAATCTGACAGCTGCAATTGCCATTGCACTGATGTGCGGGGTTGATGAGAATGAAATAAAGAAAGCATCAATGTTGTTCCAGGGTGTCAGAAGGAGATTTGATATCCGGATTAATATGCCGGGGATTACCTATGTTGATGATTATGCCCATCATCCTGAAGAGATAAGGGCCTTCATTAAATCAATCAGGGAGTATTTCGGCGGGAGAAAGCTCACAGGTGTCTTCCAGCCACATCTCTTTACACGTACACGCGACCATGCTGAAGGATTTGCAGCAATACTTGACGAGCTTGATGAGGCGATCATTCTTCCGATTTATCCTGCACGCGAAAAACCCATTGAGGGTGTAACATCTGCCATGATTCTTGAAAGGATGAAGATGCCCAACAAGAGACTGCTTAGGAAGGAAGAGCTTGTACCTGCCCTGGATATTAAGAAGCTTGATGTGCTTCTGACTATCGGAGCAGGAGATATTGATACACTTGTAGCTCCGATTGAGGAGAAAATAAAAAGGGAAGCTGCAGGATGAAAAAAATATTTAAAATATTGATGATAATACCATTATTATATATAGTAATAATACCTATATACCTTGCCAGTTCGTCAGGTTCCAAGCCTGTAGGCGGCATTGATGTTATCATTAAGGATTCTTCCGATTACCGTTTTGTAACAGAGAAAAACCTTATGAACCTTGTAAACAATGGTTCAGGCAGAATTATAGGAAAGCCGGCAAATGAGATCTCGGTAAAGGATATTGAAAATAAGATCAATGTTTTGAGGGAACTCAGGGTGGCGGAGGTTTATATGACTATTGACCGTACAATTAAGATCTATGTTGATCAGAGAGATCCGGTTATGAGGGTTATGCCGGAAGAAGGTGGTGATTTCTTTATTGATGAAGATGGAGTGGTTGTCAGGAAACGAAATCTTTATAATCCAAGGCTGCATATTGTTGTCGGCAATGTGAACATTTCTTCAAAAATGCTTGAAGGAGTAAGTGTTCTTGATACAAGCATAAAAAATACCGTACTCAGGGATATCTATTTTATTGTTGATTATATAAATGATAATGACTTCTGGTCTGCTCAGATAGATCAGATCTACGTTGACAGGGATGATGAGATAGACCTTATCCCAAGGGTAGGCAACCATGTGATTCACCTCGGCTCAGCTGAAAATTTTGAAGGGAAGCTCAGAAATCTTGAAGCATTTTATGAAGATGTTCTTCCTGGAGTGGGTTGGAATAAATATTCACGAATAAATCTCGAATTCAAAGATCAGATAGTTTGTAAAAAAAGATAAACAGTAACAATCATTATAAGTTATGAGCAAAAAGGAACAGTATGTAGCAGCCATCGACATCGGGACCACAAAGATCGTGGCCATAGTCGGTAAGAAAAATGAGAATGGGAAAATTGAGATTCTCGGACTCAGCAAAGCTCTTTCAACGGGTGTAAAAAGAGGAGTGGTACAGAACATAGAAGAGACTGTATCGGCTATTCAGAAAACCGTGGAGGATGTACAGAAAATATCAGGGATCATGTTCTCGGAAGTATTTGTGGGCATTGCGGGCCAGCACATCAAGAGCATGAAAAACCGCGGATACATCATTCGCGATAACTATGAGGACGAAATAAGAAAAGAAGAGGTCTTCAGGCTGATTGACGATATGTACAAGATACATATTGATATAGGGGAGGAGATAATCCACGTCCTTCCGCAGAATTTTATTGTTGATAATGAGGCAGGAGTTAAAAATCCTATCGGTATGTGCGGGAGGCGTCTTGAGGCCAATTTCCACATTGTTATAGGTCAGGTTGCTGCAGCTAAGAATATTGAGAAGTGTATCAGGAAGGCAAATCTGAGTGTGAAGGATATGATCCTTGAGCCTCTGGCTTCATCAGATGCCGTTCTTACAGATGATGAAAAGGAGGCAGGTGTTGTTCTTGTTGATATTGGCGGTGGTACAACCGACGTGGCCGTATATTATGATAACATTATCCGTCATACTGCAGTCATCCCGTTCGGGGGCAATGTTGTAACAAAGGATATCAAGGAAGGATGCGCTATTCTGCAGAGACATGCCGAGCAGCTTAAGCTTCAGTATGGAAGTGCCCTTGGCGACATCGCTCCTGAAGATAAAGTGGTTTCAATACCGGGAATAAGCGGCAGGGAACCCAAAGAGATATCTTTCAAGAGCCTGGCGTATATAATTCAGTCGAGGATGGAAGAGATTATTGATGCTGTCAATTTTGAGATACAAAACTCAGGATATGCTGATAAGCTGGCTGCAGGAGTTGTAATAACCGGAGGTGGTGCAATGCTCAAGCATCTTCCCCAACTTATGAAATTCAAAACAGCAATGGATGTAAGGATTGGTTATCCGAATGAGCATCTGGCAGGTACCGCCAAAAATGAGATCAACCAGCCAATGTATGCTACCAGCGTTGGTCTTATAATGAGAGGATTTGAGTTTCTTGACACTTACAAGAAGACATTTGATGCATCAGAAAAGAGTGAATATACTGCTCCCAAAAAGCCATTAGCACCTCCTGTGCTGGAGACAAAAGAAATTCCTGAAGAAGAGGATGAACTGGTTGAGCAGACTTATCATGATGAGGATAAGATCCCTACAATTGAAAAGATCAAAGGGTATCTTTCAAGGATGTTTGAGGTTGAAGACCAGCCGATTAAATAATGATTATTACTGTTTTCTGTTCCTAACAAATTAAATTAAGATACTATGTCAGAGGATATAATGAACTTTGATCTGCCAGTGGAGAGGTCCTCCATTATCAAAGTACTGGGAATCGGCGGCGGTGGCAACAATGCAGTCAATCACATGTTTGAAAAAGGCATCAGGGATGTCAATTTTGTAGTCTGCAATACTGACCACCAGGCGTTGGCAAAAAGCCAGGTACCCATTAAGGTTCAGATAGGAGAAGCACTTACCGAGGGCCGAGGGGCCGGCAGTAAACCTGAGATAGGCCGTCAGGCGGCAATTGAGAATATTGATGATGTAATGGAAGCCCTTTCGGGAAATACCAAGATGGTCTTCATTACAACGGGTATGGGGGGCGGTACCGGTACCGGTGCAACACCTGTAATAGCAAAAGCATGTAAGGAAGCAGGATTACTTACAATCGCAGTTGTGACAATACCTTTCAAGTCGGAAGGCAAGGTGAGGATAATGCAGGCTATTGATGGAGTAACAGAATTGAAGGACAATGTTGATTCACTGCTTGTTATCAATAATGAAAAACTAAGGGAGATATATGGTAATCAGCCTGTTTCAACTGCATTTGCAAAAGCCGATGATATTCTTACCACTGCAGTAAAAGGCATTGCTGAGATCATCACTGTGACAGGATATATAAATGTTGATTTTGCAGATGTTGAAACTGTGATGAAGAATTCAGGAGTCGCAATTATGGGTATGGGAAAAGCCTCAGGAGAAAACAGGGCAGTAAAGGCAATTGAGGATGCCCTTTCATCCCCGTTGCTTAACTCAAATGACATAACGGGAGCAAGCAGCATTCTTATAAATATTTCCTCCGGAAGCGGAGACCATGAGATAACTATGGATGAGCTTGGAGAGATCACGGATTATATGTACGATGTCGCCTCGGATGACGCACTTATTATCAGGGGGTTATCAAAAGATGAAAACCTGAATGAAGAGATAAGTGTTACTGTTATCGCTACAGGTTTTGAATCGAACAGCATATTTCAGCCATACAAGCGAAAGGAAAATAAACAGAAGGTTGAGCTAATGCCAAATTCAAATGCAATCCCCAGGGGTATTATACCTGAAACAGCAGGGGATGTATTTTCCGTTCATGAAAAGGGTAAGAAATCTGTTGTAAGTGATATAGATGATGAATCGCAGGGTGTAATTGATTTCAACCTTGAAAGAGCAGAACACCTTAATGAAGCAAGAAAGCACAGAGCCGCAGAAAATGAAGAGGATGGTGAAAAACCGGAAACTACTCTCAAGAAGGTGAAGCATATGCAGAAGCTGCTTCAGAAGGAAGGACTCTCAAACAAAACCATGAAGGAGAATATTGATACATTTGAGGATGTCCCGGCCTACGTGAGAAGAAATATGTCATTAGGAGCAGGAGGTAATGCAGCAGAAAGCAAGCTGTCAAAATTCACATTGACTTCAGGTGAGGATGATGAGCCTGTTTTGCGCGAGAATAATGCTTACCTGAATGATAATGTGGATTAGTATTGTGGCATAAACAATTCCATTCGCAAATATTTTCGGATTAATTTCTCCTAATTCCATATATTTGCGACTTATGTCCAGGTATATAATTATAGTACTCCTAGCTTTCCTTTTTTCGGGTTTAAGTGCCCAGAAGCAGGATTCTTTGAAAGTACCTGTGAAAAGTGTTCTTAAACAGGATACTTTAAAAGCTGTATCAAATAGTATTCCTCCGGTAGCTGCAAATGCAGCAAAGAAGATTATTCAGGTACCTGATTCTGTAAGGTTCTCTTCCAAAGTACCACCTGCATCTGCTTTTGTATATAAGCTTGTAATTGTCAGCAAAAAACAGGGATTTATAAAGGCCGATTTAAAGCATGACAGAAAACTTGATACCGCTACCGTTTTTGTAAAACTGATCAGGGGGCCGGGTCCGAAGAGCAAACCAAGAGTAATACTTCCTCCGGATTATATTCGCTTTGATTCAAAAAAACCTCCGGAAAAGGTTAAGCCTGTTCCGGTTAATATTGTTTGCAAAAAGCAAGGCTTCGTAAAGGCTGCTAAACCCGGTTTGCAAAAACATGATTCTGTCAGAGTGTATATTAAAGTATTAAGGAAGCAGGACGCAAATGGTTTTCTGACTACAGTTGCACCCAATGAACTTCCTGTCAGAGAAAATAAGCTTGTTCCCCTAAAATATGATTTAATAGTTCCGCCATGGCTTATTGCAAGGAGGAAAGCAGAGCTGGAGGCAAAGAAAAGAGCTGAACAGGCGAAGCTTGATTCCGCTAAAGCTCCCAAGCCCAGGATAATCAGGCAGTGGAACCTTTCATCTGATCATTCTGCCGAAGTCCCTGTTTTATTTGACACCCTTTTCTCCCTGTATAACCGTTACAGGATTACTGATATTTATTCGCCGGTAAATGCATACCTGGGAAACTATGGATTACCTTATTATTCAATAAATTTCTTTGACAGAATTTATGACCCTGACAAGTTCCTTTACTTCAATCATTATCATTTCATGCACAATCTTGAGAATGCCCTGTTCATGAACCTGCAGGTGCCTTTCACGGAACTGAAATGGATGCTGAGCGGAGAAAAGAAGATGGCTGAACAGACATTCAGGATTACCCATTCCCAGAATATTAACCGGAAACTTAACTTCGGGATGATTTATGATATCATCTTCAGTCTGGGCCAGTACAGCAACCAAAGATCTGACAACAAGACATTCACATTCTATACTTCATATACAGGATCAATATATAAGCTCTATTTATCAGCAGGCATTAACGGATTATCCGGTCAGGAAAACGGAGGGATAACATCGAAGGATGAACTGGATATTGATATAACAAATACCCTGGACATCCCTGTAAAGATGGGCACACTTAATGATGCATCCAGCCTTATCAAAAACAGGAATATTCTGGTTGTCCAGAAATTTACATTTATTGGTGCCAAGCCTGACAATGATACTGTACCCAAAAAGTGGATTGATCCTGTGCCTCTTACCGGAACATTCTCACATATTTTACAATTCGATTATTCCAGACGAACATATTCTGACAACTCACCTGGCTCCGGCTTCTATGATTCTATCTATATTAATAAGTCAGCCACATTTGATTCACTCTCTTCAAAATTTGTGAAGAATACTTTCAGGTTTGATTTTACTACAGATACCATGCAAGATATCAGCTTTTCAGCTGGTTTTGGACTGAGAAATGAAAATTTCTGGTTCGGACAGATTATTCCGGGTCAGGATTCGGTTGTTTCAGATACTGCAAACTGGTTCAGAGGAAATAATGTCTTTGTCGGACGTTTTGAAAATCATATCGGAAACAAGTTTCACTGGCTTGCAACCGGAGAGTTTTTCTTCGACAGGTACAGGCAGGGAGACTTTATTTTTAATGGTCTGGCCTCAAGGTCGTTTAATCTGAAAAAAGGAAAAATCGAATGGCAGGTAACGGGAGAACTAAATAAGCGGACCCCATCATTCTGGTATACACAGTGGGGAGGAAACCATTTTAAATGGAATCTTGATCCTGAAAAGGAATCAAGACTGGAACTTGGAACCAGGGTAATATATCCTGCCAGAAATATGGATATTAAATTCAAATATGCGGTAATAAATAATTACCTTGATTTTGATACACTTGCACTTCCTTCACAGGATACATCTTCTCTGAATGTTATGGCTCTTTCATTCAGGAAGGATTTTAAACTATGGAAGTTCCATTTTGTTCCGGATGTGACTGCTCAGAAAAGCAGCAATATGGATATTCTTGATCTGCCTCTGGCCACTATCAGGGCTGCTGCATATATTGAGCATGTTTTTAATTTTGAAAAAACAAATGGAAGGCTCTATACCCAGCTCGGTGTTGATGTAATATATCATACCCTGTATCATCCTTATACCTACATGCCGGCAACTGGCAGATTTTACAGGCAGACTCAATATGAAACAGGAGGATATCCCTTTGTAAATGTATTTCTTAATTTAAAGCTGAAGAGAACAAGATTCTTCCTTATGTTCGATCATCTTAACTATGCAATGATGAATCCTGAAATGCTTTATAATTATGAAATGGTTCCGCTTTATCCTATGACTACAAGGCGGTTCTCGTTTGGTCTTGCATGGACATTTTATAATTAAAAAAATAGTTGTATCTTTGCACCCATTTTTGAAAAGAATGTTTAACTAATACAACGTTTTTGGTAAAAAGGTTAATTATTTTATTTTCGTTCCTTGTAATTGTTATTTTTTCCTGTTCTGACGATCATTCAGTGTTCAGGACATCAGGTGAAGCTGCATTATCTGCAGACCTCGACAAGATTAGAGAAAGAGGGAAGCTTGTCGCCATTACTGATTTTAATTCAACAAATTACTTTATTTACAAGGGTGAGCCGATGGGGTTCAATTATGAACTCCTCAGAGCTTTTGCTGATCAGGTCGGTATTGATCTTGAGATCATTACCGAAAACCATATTGAACATGCTGTCGGTATGCTGAATTCCGGGGATGCGGACCTTATTGCTATAGGTATCACTGTTAATTCCACAAGGAAGAAACAGATGCTCTTTACAGAACCTATCGATGAAACAAGGCAGGTTCTAATCCAGCGTAAACCACGCAACTGGAGAAGCATGACGGCTATGTCGCTAGATAAGAAGCTAATACGTAATCAGCTTGATATCGCAGGTAAGGTAGTTTATGTCCAGGAGGGATCCTCTCATGCAGAGCGCATGACTACTCTGGCTCATGAGATCGGTGATTCAATAACAATTATTGAAGTCCCGTATGAATCAGAACAGCTAATTAAGAATGTTGCTGAAGGGGAGATTGACTATACTGTTTGTGATGAAAATGTAGCACAGGTAAATGCCACATATTATCCTGATATAGATATAAGTACGCCGGTAAGTTTTCCTCAGAGACTCGCCTGGGGTGTCAGGAAAAATGACTCTGATAAACTCCTTGAGGCACTGAACAGGTGGATATCATCATTTAAAAATACTGAGTCATATGCCCTTTTGCATTCAAAGTATTTCAGGAATTCGCGATCGAGCACAATTGTGAGAAGCGATTACTATGCCCTTAATACAGGTAAAGTGTCAAAGTACGATGACCTTATAAGGCAGTTCAGCGACACAATTAACTGGGACTGGAGGCTTTTGGCATCTCTAATCTGTCAGGAGTCAAGATTTGACCCGGATGTAACATCATGGGCTGGAGCTTATGGATTAATGCAGGTGTTGCCAATGACAGGTGAAAGATTCGGGATTGACATAACTTCGTCACCGAAAAACAACATCAAAGCAGGGGTCAGGTATATAAACTGGTTGCATTCCATTTATGCTCAGAAAGTACCTGATGAGACTGAGAGACTTAATTTTATTCTGGCCTCTTATAATGCAGGACCTGGTCATGTGCTTGATGCAATGAAGCTCGCAGAGAAGAATGGCATGGATCCACAGAAATGGGAAGATGTTGAGACCTGGCTTCTGAAAAAATCCGATCCAAAGTATTTCAATGATATTGTTGTGAAGAGCGGATATTTCAGAGGAACTGAATCCGTGGCCTTTGTTTCTGAAATTCTCGACAGGTATGAGCATTATAAGAATATACTTCCGGCTGAATTTGCAAAACAGGAAATAGTGAGATCCGGAAGGTAGGAGTAAAGGTTGCTGGTTGTTGGTTTTGGGATCCCCTCCTGGGAGGGGCCAGGGGTGGGTTCTTATTTGTTCCAGGTTTTAATTTACAGTCAACATAATATTCCCTCTGCGTATGATTGTCAGCAACTCGTGAAGCATCATCGCGGTTGCACCCCAGATAACATTTCCGTCATAGTCATAGTATTTAATATCGATATTGGTTCCGTGGATCTCCATAGGCTTGATTCTGACTATTGAAGGATCAAGAAATCTTTTTATTTCACCATCGAAGAGGAATACAACTTCGCCGGGATGATGTTTGAACTCCGGCTTTTTCTTCATCCATCCTGCAACAGGAGTAACAATAGTATTGCTTACAGGGATGAACAGCGGAGTAAGTGTATTTATTACACTTATTTCATCGGGATTTACACCTGTCTCCTCAGAAGCTTCTCTGAGAGCAGTCTGTATTATATTATCATCAGAATTTTCCCGCTTCCCTCCCGGAAAACTTATCTGTCCCCCGTGTATTCCTTTATAATCAGGCCTCTGCATAAAAACCGTGTGGACCGATCCATGAAAGGGGAAAAGAAGGATGAGGACTGCAGCAACTTTTGCATCAGCACCCGGTGTCCTTGGAAAATTCCTTATCATCCTGTCGGATGATGCCATCTGCCACTGGTTTTCAGTTCCGGGTAATCCCTTCAGTATCTCAAGCTTCAGATTTTCGGCAAACTTTTCCATTACCTTTTGAAAGGATTAGTCGTAGCGGATTGCTTTTACCGGGGTAATACGCGTAATCAGCTGTGACGGAACAAGCAGCATGATAATTATTGCGGCCATCGTACCGGCATTCAGCATGATTATATGTGTGATATCAAGATTAATAGGTACAGTCTTAATATAATAGGATGCCGGATCGAGAGATATAAGCCCGGTTCTGAGCTGAAGATATGCAAGTCCCAAACCAACAATATTCCCCCAGATCAATCCTTTTATAATAAGATAGGCTGCCTGATAAAGAAAAACCTTTCTTATTGCCTTGTCTTCAGACCCCAGCGCTTTCAGGATACCTATCATGTTTGTCTTTTCAAGAATTAGAATCAAGAGTCCGGATATCATATTGAACCCTGCCACTACAAGCATCAGGATGATTATTATTACTACATTGATATCCTGAAAATTGAGCCAGTCGAAAATCTGGGGATATTTGGTACGTATGCTGGTGGTTTTAAATGTAGGTTCTTCCTCTCCGATCTTATATCCTATCGCATCTCTCACTTTCTGTGTCATAACATCCAGATCGTCAAAATTGTCAATGAAGATTTCGAAACCGCTGACCATGCTCTCATCCCATCCGTTGAGACGCTGAATATGACCAATATCACAGAAGATATATATTTTATCAAAGTCCTCAAGGCTGGTCTCATAGATCCCGCAAATAGTAAACTTCCTCATTCGGGGCGGGTCCTGAATGAAATGCATTGCAAATGAATCACCTGTTTTCAGTCTTAGCATGGCTGAGAGCTTCCTCGAAATGATGACCTTGTCTGTTCTTGATGTATCACTTACAGAAAACGGCGATCCGTCAACGATGTTGCTGCCGAAGTAGCTCCAGTCAAAATCACTGCCTACGCCTTTTAATACAACACCCTGTATCTCTTCATCAGTTTTGATTATACCTGCCTTAGTGGCAAAAACCTGTATATGTTTAACGCCTGGGGTCTGCTTTAATACCGGAATAAATGATTGCGTATCATTAATCGGTGTGGCTTCATATGATATGTTGGAGTCGAGGTTGGTGATCTGGATATGCGAACCGAATCCGACTACTTTATCCCTTATCTCCTGCTTGAAACCTGTTAGTATTGCCACGGCAATGATCATCACCGCAAGACCGGTGGCAATTCCGATTATGGCAATAACATTAATCGGACGTGAAAATGAAGTCTCTTCTTTACGTCCTTTAATGAGTCTTTGTGCTATGAAATACGGGAAATTCATTTTTAGCTTAAGTCTTCAAATTTAGGGATTTTTTTCAGTTACACAGAGTTCCACAGAGGTTGCACAGAGAAACACAGAGGATAATTTAGATTTCTCTGTGTAACTCTGTGTCTTCTTTGTGTTCTCTGTGTAAGTTCTTTTATGTGAAAATGTATTAGTTTTACAGTAAACAAAACTGTTATTATGAAGAGAACTTTATTTTTACTATCGGTTTTTATTTCATTTGTTGCAGCTTTCAGCAGTACCGGTGATCCGATACCGGGGGCATACAGATTAGATTCGTACAGGAATATTATCCAGGGCAAACAGGTTGCCATTGTAGCGAATCAGACCTCCATGGTTGGGAAGAGCCACCTTGTTGATACACTTCTTACGAAGGGGATTCAGATAAAAGCAATTTTTTCTCCGGAACATGGTTTCCGCAACATGGCAGACGCGGGTGAAAAGATCGAAAACGCCAAAGATCCGAAAACAGGTATTCAGCTGATAAGCCTCTATGGTTCTCATCTGAAGCCCACTCCGGAAGATCTGTCCGGTATTGATTTTGTAATATTTGATATTCAGGATGTAGGAGCCCGTTTCTATACATATATTTCAACACTCCATTATATACTTGAAGCTTGTGCTGAAAACAACGTAAAGTGCCTTATCCTTGACAGACCAAATCCCAATGGTTTCTATTTTGATGGTAACATACTCGACACTGCCTACAGCTCTTTTGTGGGAATGCATCCTGTGCCAATAGTTCACGGGATGACTGTTGGAGAATATGCACAAATGGTAAATGGTGAAGGATGGCTTAAGGGAGGAATCAGATGCGATCTGAAAGTAATACCATGTCTTAACTATACCCATGCAACATATTATACTCTGCCTGTAAAACCATCGCCGAATCTTCCGAATCAGAACTCAGTTTATCTCTATCCTTCAATCTGCTTCTTTGAAGGAACCAACCTGTCACTTGGCCGTGGGACCACATTCCCCTTCCAGGTATATGGTTCTCCTTTGCTTCCCGATAAGGGATTCAGCTTTACTCCGGAAAGTGTTCCCGGAGCAAAGAATCCTCCGCTTCTGGGTGAAAAATGCTACGGGACAGATCTTCGCGATGCTTTAAAAAATGGATTGGTCCCAAAACCGGAAATCAATCTGGAATGGCTGATAGCTGCATATAATGATTTCCCTGAAAAGGATAAGTTCTTTACTTCCTATTTTGAAAAGCTTGCAGGAGGGACAACCATCCGAGAGCAGATACAGAAGGGAATGACCGCTAAACAGATAAGAGATTCGTGGAAACCGGGGCTTGAAAAATTCGGAAAAATCAGGGCTAAATATTTATTATATCCTTAATCCATCTTTTTCCGCAGATTCCGCAGATTAACGTTGATTATTAGTAGCAGATCTGTGATAATCTGTGTGATCAGCGGGAAATACCAGGATAAACTTTTAGAGCTTCAGCTAATACCAGCATTGCATTTTTAAGATCATCTATCTTAAGTACATATGCAATACGTACTTCATTTTTACCAAGACCGGGTGTTGAGTAAAATCCCGATGCCGGTGCAACCATAACTGTCTGGTTTTTATATTCAAACTCCTCAAGGAGCCACTGTGCAAATTTGTCGCAATCGTCAATAGGCAATTTTACAACTGCATAAAATGCGCCTTTCGGTTTAGGGCAGTACACTCCCGGAATTTTGTTAAGCGCTTCTACCATATAATTCCTGCGGGCTGTATATTCTTCATTTACATCCCTGAAGTAATTCTCAGGTGTATCTATTGATGCTTCAGCAGCAATCTGTCCGAGTCCTGGAGGAGATAACCTTGCCTGTCCGAATTTAAGAGCGGAGGCAAGAACCTCTTTATTCTTTGTTATCAGTGCCCCGATTCTTACTCCGCATTCGCTGTAACGTTTGGATACAGAGTCGAGCAGAATCACATTGTCATCAATACCCTCAAGATTCATTGCAGAAAAATGGCTTGCTCCGTCATAACAGAATTCGCGGTATGCTTCATCTGAAAACAGAAAAAGGTCATGTCTCTTTATTATCTCCCGGAGGTGTATCAGCTCTTCCTTTGAATAAAGATAACCTGTAGGATTATTAGGATTACAGATAATTATTGCCTTAGTTTTTGGAGTAATTTTTGCCTCAATCTCCTTTATTGCCGGGAGAGCAAAATCATTCTTTATATATGAGGTAACAGGTACAATATTTACCCCTGCAGTTGTTGTAAAACCATTGTAATTTGCATAAAAGGGTTCAGGCGTAATAACTTCATCACCCGGGTTGAGGCATGTCATAAGAGCAAAGAGAATGGCTTCAGAACCTCCTGTTGTAATAATAATCTGGGTATGGTCAACATTAATACCCTTCTTCTGATAGAATGCTGCCAGTTTCCTGCGGTATGATTCATTGCCTGCAGAATGGCTGTATTCAATTACATTCAGATTTATGTTCCGGAGAGCATTCAGAGCAACCTCAGGTGTTGGAATGTCAGGCTGGCCAATATTCAGATGGTAAACTTTTCTTCCCTTGCGTTTTGCTTCTTCCGAGAACGGGACCAGTTTCCTGATTGGCGAAGCAGGCATTGCCTTGCCTCTTGCAGATATTGATGGCATAATCTTTTTATAAAATAAAAGGCAAAATTACTAAATCTCAACCATTATTAATGTGAAAAAAGTCAGCATTATACCAACCGGTTAATTTAAGTCAACCAGTATTGCACAGTTAAGTTTTACAATTTCACTGCAGTATTCAAAATTACAATTGGAAGCCAGATCATTGAGGCTGTGATAATTAGGATCAACGACATCAGAGAAGAAGAACAGAGGACGGTATCCGTTTACAAAGAAGGGATAGCTGTCGCTCTGCCTGTTATAGGTATTTTCATTTTTGAATTTCAGTGCAGTAAATGTGCTACCCAGCTCTTCAGCTTTTCTTCGGAGTGAAACGGAATTGTTATAGTCAATAATATTGACCACCCATCCTGACTTGTCTGCCAGTTTCTGATAGGCAATCATATCATTGTTAAGCATTACCCTGATCTTTTCATGATTGTCTTTTGCCTTTCCGGCGTAATTGTAACTACCGAAAAGTCCGAGTTCTTCTCCTGCAAAAGCAATGAATTTAATTGTGCCTGCAGGGAGGTAATTATTTTTCTTCATTACCCTGGCTATTTCAAGGGTGGCTGCAACACCGCTGGCGTTGTCGTTTGCTCCCGGAACAGAGAGGAAGGGATCGCCTGACATCAGGTTATTGTCATAATGGCCTCCCAGTATACTGACAGAATCAGAACTGCCAGAGCCATCGGAGTTTTGCAATTACATTATATTGCCATACCTGGTAAAGTGCACCGTTATAGCTTTTTGATATCATGAAAGAATCAAGCCCTGCATTGCTGTATCCAAATGACGCGAAACGGTTCTTTAATTTAATAGCAATATCCCTGCGGTTGGAGGCAAGGGCAAAACGGGTCCCCATATTTTCCAACCACTGAACATATGATCTGAGGGAATCTGAACTGATATCCTCATTTAGATCAAATGTTACAAGCTCCTTTGCCGTATAATCATTATCATCATTTTTGTTACATGATACAAAGATAAAAGCCGGGAAAGTCATAAAGACAAGCAGAAGAGCTGTATAACCTCTTTTTAATCCAGAAATATACTCCGAAAATGCAGGCATGATGAAATTACATTCAGCTAATGTAATGAATTTTTATAATTTTGCATTTCATTAATTTTTAAGCCTTAAGCTGTTTATGGATATTCCTTCAAAATACGAACCGGGTAAAGCAGAGAGCAGATGGTACAGCTACTGGATGGAACAGAAGTTTTTCCATAGTACTCCTGATGAAAGAGAGCCCTACACAATTGTAATTCCGCCGCCAAATGTTACAGGGGTTCTTCATATGGGGCATATGCTTAACAACACAATTCAGGATGTTCTGGTCCGCAGGGCGAGAATGCAGGGTAAAAATGCATGCTGGGTTCCGGGTACCGACCATGCTTCAATAGCCACAGAGGCCAAGGTTGTGGCCAAGCTTAAGGAAGAGGGGATAGAAAAACGCAACCTCACCAGGGACGAGTTTCTTGAACATGCATGGAAATGGACCCACAAGCACGGTGGTATTATACTCGAACAGCTTAAGAGGCTGGGAGCTTCATGTGACTGGGACCGTACTCTTTTTACAATGGATGAGAAGAGATATGATTCTGTAATAAAGGTATTTGTCGACCTGTACAATAAGGGAATGATATACAGGGGGGTGAGGATGGTAAACTGGGATCCACAGGCGATGACGGCTGTTTCGGATGAAGAGGTAAACTATACCGATGAAAAATCGAAGCTGTACTATGTGCGTTACAGGATTGTGGGAGAGGATGGATATATTACTGTGGCAACGACCCGTCCCGAGACTATTCTAGGAGATACTGCAGTTTGTGCCAATCCTGAGGATGAGAGATACACACATCTGAAAGGCAAGAAGGTTATTGTTCCAATGGTTGACAGGGAGGTTCCTTTTATTTTCGACAGTTACGTTGACAAGGAATTTGGTACAGGCTGTCTTAAAATAACACCTGCGCACGATATAAACGACTATGAGATAGGGATAAGACATAAACTTCCTTCTGTTGATGTATTTAATGATGATGGCACTATCAGTGAACGTGCAGGAATGTTCGCCGGAGTCGACAGGTTTGTTGCCAGGGATTTGGCAGAAAAGGAGTTAAAGGCAAGAGGTAATCTTGTTAAAGTCGAAAGCTATAATAATAAGATAGGGCGTTCAGAACGTACCAATGCGGTAATTGAACCACGCCTTTCTCTTCAGTGGTTCCTGAAGATGAAGGATATTTCTAAGCCGGCACTTGATGCAGTAATGGATGGCGAAATTCATCTTCATCCGTCAAAGTTCAAGAATCTTTACAGGCACTGGATGGAGAATGTCCATGACTGGTGTATCAGCCGTCAGCTCTGGTGGGGACACAGGATACCCGCATGGTATTACGACAATACGGAATTTGTTGTAGCAGAGACTGAAGCTGAGGCCCTTGAGCTTGCAAGAAAGAAGAGCGGCAACAATTCTCTCAAACCTGGTGACCTTCGTCAGGATGAGGATGTGCTTGACACATGGTTTTCTTCATGGTTATGGCCGATTACTTCTTTTGATGGCATAAATGATCCAAAAAACAGGGATTACAATTATTACTACCCGACCAACGATCTTATTACAGCTCCTGAAATACTTTTCTTCTGGGTTGCAAGAATGATAATAGCCGGATATGAATACAAGGGAGAAAAGCCTTTCAGTAACGTATACCTGACAGGACTTGTCCGCGATCAGCAAAGAAGAAAAATGTCGAAGTCGCTTGGAAATTCACCGGAACCTATAGAGCTTATTGAAAAATACGGGGCAGATGGTGTCAGGGTGGGAATGCTTCTGTGCTCACCTGCAGGAAATGATCTGCTTTATGAAGACAGTCTGCCGGAGCAGGGACGCAACTTTGCCAACAAGATATGGAATGCCTTCAGGCTTGTGATGCACTGGCAGGTTGATGATGGTATAAGCCAGCCCGAATCATCAAAGGCTGCCGTAAAATGGATGAACGAGGCTCTAAAGAAAGACATACATGATATTGAGCTGAATTTCAAGAAGTTCAGAATTTCAGAGGCACTTATGATAGTCTACAAGCTTTTCTGGGATGAATTCTCCGGGTGGTATCTTGAGATTATAAAGCCTGAATACCAGAAGCCAATCGACAGGAAAACATATGGTGCCACCATAGAGATTTTTGAAAACCTTGTTAAGTAATTCACCCCTTCATGCCTTTCATTACTGAAGAGATCTGGCAGATGCTTAAAGAAAGGAAGCCAGGGGAAAGTGTAATGATATCAAGGATGCCTGAGGCTAAGCGTTTTAATAAAGAGTTGCTTGCATCATTTGAGAGTATAAAGGAAACGATTAGTGCTGTCAGAACTGTAAGGAAGGAAAAGGATATCCCTAACAAGGAGTCGCTGGAACTTATGATTCTGGGTAGTTCTGCGGACCACGATAATTCATTGCTACCGGTAATAACAAAACTTTGCAACCTCACTCAGGTAACATTTGTTAAGTCAAAGCAGGAAGGTGCTGCATCGTTCATGATAGGTACAACTGAATACTTTATCCCGCTTAAAGGGAAGCTTGATACAGAGGCTGAGATCGCCAAACTGAAAGAAGACCTTGAGTATAATAAAGGCTTTCTTTCAAGTGTTATGAAGAAACTCGGAAATGAAAGGTTTGTTCAGAATGCACCGGCACATGTCCTTGACCTGGAACATAAAAAGAAAAGTGATGCTGAGTCGAAGATATGTTCCATTGAGGAGAGGATCAAGGAACTGAAGAAAATGGAATAATGTCCTGAAGGACCGCAAGACTGCAAGACGGCAAGACCGCAAGACAATATTACGGCATCAGTTTCCTGACAAAATAGTTAGGTCCGACTACTATTATTTCCCAGTCGTCATTAAGAATAAGATTCCAGCCATCGCCGCTTATACGGTTTCTTTCCTTTTTGAATTCTTTTGCAGTGATACGAAGATTTTTAAAGTTACTGGAAATCAGGCATCCTCCCTTGTCAACAGTAAGCTTGCCCCAGCTGTCGGATACCCTTATTGAGTTATAAAGTGTTCCCAGTGTATCGAGGGAATGGACATTTTCAGGTTCGAAATCAAAATAAGGACTTTCGAGCAGAAGGAAGACAACTGGTTTTTCAGTGAAAAGACTAACCTGTTTGTTAAGTCCTTCCCTTATTTCAGTTAACCGGATCTCTTCCTCCTCATTTATTTCAGAGATATCGTAATTGATTGCAATACTTCCTGCCACATCCCTGCAGAATTCAGGAAGTTCTATTGAATAGAGGTCTTTTACAGCTTTTCCGAGATCGAAATTCTGTGAATTGATCATTGTGAAGTCAAATCCTTTTTCATGCATCAGGGTTGCGTAGAGGGCTCCATGAATAAAGCCATATGATCTGGCATATGACTGCATTGCATAAATCCTGTCGAGATTTTCAAAGAGCTGTTTTCTGTATTCCTCACAGCTATTGGTACAAAGAAGTGTATAAGTGAATGTTGAAAGACCCTCATAGTTCTCAAAATGATTTTCATCATTGGCGTCATTCTGGTAAAGCTCCCTGTTTGCTCCCCTGAAGATAAGAGCGTCCCTCAAAGCTACATTGCGTTCAGAGCCTTCACTGGTGATTGCCTTATGAAGGGCTTTCCATTCCAGCTTGATCCAGAGCCTGGCCTGTTTCTCATCCATATTGCTGGTGTTGTATCCTGATGAGCGCAAGCCGTTTAATTCCTGAAACCTGTGAAACAGGCTATGTACAGCTACTGTCTTGATCCTGTAGTCATCCTCTTCAGGAGGAAGAGGTGTTATTGCAAAGAGGACCCCGCCGAAGTACTGGGGCGTATTGCTTATAAGCATGTCTCTGGGATAAACCCCTGAATATATGCCATCTGCATATTTAAGAATACCCTCCTCATCAGGGCTGTTAGCAATAACCCTTCTGCTGGTACGGTCAATAAACATAATAGGTCCGTAAAGGTTTTTTCCCCACAGCCTTCCATTATCAAGATTGCAGATATCCTCGATTTTTTTAAAATACAACAATGCCTTTTCAGGTGTCAGATATGTCTCCGCTTCCCTTTCCCTGCACCCCATTATTGCCAGAAAAGTTAATAGGATAATCCCTTTTTTCATTATGAAAAGTTTGTGGCCACGAATATAATGATAAAGGTCAATATGTCACAATTTTATAATAGCTATTTTTGAGTTCCAATAATTTCAATTACCATATGAAAAACAGAGATATATTACTGAATCAGAATGAATTGGTTCAGTATCTGAAAAAGCCTGCCAACGAGTTTACCAGGGAAGATATTATGAGATTTATTGAAGCAAAGGGAATTGCAATGCTTAATTTCAGATATGTTGCCGATGACGGGAAGCTTAAGTCACTGAACTTTGTCCCATTTGGAAGAGATCACCTCGAATCAATACTTACAGCCGGGGAAAGGGTTGACGGATCAAGCCTGTTTTCATTCGTAGAGTCGGGTTCAAGCGATCTCTATGTAGTTCCCCGCTACAGGACCGCCTTTGTGAATCCTTTTACCGAAATTCCCACACTTGAAATACTATGTTCATTTTATAATAATGAGGGTAAGCCTCTTGAGAGCGCACCTGAATTTATTTTAAGAAAGGCATATACACGACTTAAGGAAAATACCGGCTATAATATGAAGGCATTCGGAGAGCTGGAATATTATATCAAATCGCCTCATGATGAGCTCTACCCATTGATAGATCAGAAAGGATATCACCAGTCGAGGCCTTTTGCAAAGTTTGAGGAACTGAGAATAAAAGCCCTTGAGTTGTGTGCCAAAGCAGGCTGCAGGATAAAATACGGACACTCGGAGGTGGGTAGCTTTACACAGGATGGAATGGATTTTGAGCAGCATGAAATTGAATTTCTTCCGGTAGAGGTCGATGAGGCAGTTGATCAGCTGTTGATTGCAAAATGGATTTTGAGGATACTTGGTTATGAATATGGAGTTGAGGTGAGTTTTGCTCCGAAAATTACTGTGGGAAATGCCGGATCAGGTATGCATATTCATATGATGCTTGAGAAGGATGGGGTTAACCAGATGGTAGACATGGGAAACCTTAGTGATACAGCAAAAAAGATGATAGTTGGCATTCTCGATGTTTCAAAGTCACTCACTGCATTCGGAAATACAATTCCTACATCTTATCTCAGGCTCGTACCGCATCAGGAAGCTCCGACAAATATATGCTGGGGTGACAGGAACAGATCTGTTCTTATCAGGGTACCATTGGGATGGAACGGTGCCATGGGAATGATTAAGGATGCAAATCCTGCTGATACTGACCATTTTGAAAACATGCCTTCCAAGCAGACTGTTGAGCTTCGGTCACCTGACGGATCGGCAGACCTTTACAAGCTTTTTGCAGGACTTGTGGTTGCTGTTGAACATGGACTAAGTATGAAGAACAGCCTGAAAAAAGCTGATGATCTGTATGTCAATTACAATATTTTCAGCGATAACGGCAGTGAGAAGAAAAATCTAGAGTCACTACCGGCTTCATGCTGGGAGTCAGCAGAGAGTCTGATTGCTCAGAGAGAGATATTTGAAAAGGATGGAGTTTTTCCTTCCGGAGTAATTGACAATGTAGCCTCAAAGCTGAAAGCATATAATGATAAAGGTCTTAGTGAGAGACTTTATAACAGGCATGATGAAATTAGCAAGGTTGTGATACAATATCTGCATTGTAGCTAAGGGGGCGACAGGCGATGGGCGACAGGCAGCAGGAAAGCCGACGTCAGAAAGCTTTCAGACTCATGTCTAAGCTTTTGATCTGATGGGTAAGAGCTCCGACTGAGATATAATCGACACCGCATTCGGCATATGACCTGATAGTATCTAGTGTTATACCGCCCGAGGATTCTGTTTCAAACCGGCCATTGATGAGTCTTACTGCAGCCTTTGTATTTTCTATGTTGAAGTTGTCGAGCATTATTCGGTCGATGCCACCGGCAGACATAATAATTTCAATATCCTCAAGGCTTCTGGCTTCTATTTCGATTTTAAGATTGAGATTCCTGTTTTTCAGGTAATTCCTGGTATTATTTATTGCATTGGTAATACCCCCGGCATAATCGATATGATTATCCTTCAGCATTATCATATCATAAAGGCCCATTCTGTGATTCATTCCACCGCCAATTCTTACTGCTTCTTTCTCAAGAATTCTAAGTCCGGGTGAAGTTTTCCTGGTGTCGAGTATCTGAGTTTTAAGTCCTTTGAGTTTATCAGCATATTCATGTGTGACAGTTGCTATGCCGCTCATGCGTTGCATTATATTCAGTACCAGTCTCTCAGATTTGAGTATCGACTGAACATTTCCTGAAACATGGAAAGCTATATCCCCATGTTTTACTGCTGCTCCGTCATTTATAAAAGTATTCATTGAAAGATGGGGGTCTGCAGCATTGAATACCTCCTTTGCAACTCTGATCCCTGCCACTATACCGGATTGCTTGATAATCAGCTTTGCATTACCGGCAGCATCCCCTGCAATACATGCAAGCGATGAGTGATCACCATCACCGATGTCTTCACGCAGACTATTAAGGATCAGATCTTTCAGAAGCTTATCGTCCATTGTCAGGTTCAATACGTATCTGATGTATCAGCAATTCCTGATCGATCTTTTTGAGGAGAAAATAAACCCGGAAGTCACCTTTTCGGTTTTCAGGTTTCCTATTGCATATTGTGCATCGTTTTTGGCACCCTGATGCCTGATTGTAAATTCCTTTGTATGGTACTCGTTGAAAAAATCACTGAGTATTGTTTCGGCTACGTTCTTCTTATAAAAATCTTCTTTGTCAAGAAGCAGCAGCTCAACAGTGGTATTAAGGTATTTCGACAATTCAGCAGCATTTCCTGCCTTGATTGCTATTGATATACCTCCCGGAATCTGTGGTTGCTCCTGTGCATTGCCAATAAGAGTGCTTAGAGTCAGCAGTACTGCCGGAACTATTCTGGAAGATTTCATCAGACTTTTTTTATTAAGCTGCGTGTTTGTTTATTGCAATACAAATTTAATACTTATTTAGATAACGGGGATATCATAATCTTTTATAGTTTTTTCTTGCCTTCGCTTTCTGATGTTTAAGTCTTCATAATTACTATTTTTGTAATTACGGCTTCAAAAAAAAAAATGCCGGTCAAAATGAAAATTGCACTGCTACAGACAGGAAAAACGACTGATAAAAATGTTTCGGTAATTGCTGATTTGTACTCTTCACGTATCAGCAAATACTATTCCTTTGAAACTATCACCCTACCTGATATAAAGAACACAAAAAACATGCCGGTTGATGAGCAGAAGGTAAAAGAGGGGAAAAGGATTATTCAGACAGTCAGCGGGGAAGATCTTGTTGTTCTTCTCGATGAGAAAGGCAGGGAGTTCAGAACCATTGAGCTGGCAACATGGCTTGAAAAGCAGTTTATGACACCAAGGAAAAGAATAGTTTTTGTAATAGGAGGACCGTGGGGTTTTTCAGATGAAGTATATAAAAGGTCTGATCTCAGGATTTCCCTGTCCAGAATGACTTTTCCCCATCAGCTGGTACGGTTATTGTTCCTTGAACAGCTATACAGGGTATTTACCATAATAAAAGGTGAGCCATATCACCACGAATAAACTGTAGTAAATAAATGAACCTGATGCGCAGGATATTATTACTTCTTCTGGTTACAACTATTCTGGTGATTCTGGCTTCAGTTGCGGGGAAGCTCTATTTTTCCGATTCTGAGTACCATTTCAGAGCAAAGGTTTTCAACAGGGTACTTGCCGAGAAACAGGCAATAATGGAACAATGCCTCGAAGAAATGAAACCTGTTCTTGCGAAAGAGGATCATCACGGATCAAATTCCGAGAACAATATTTTCCTTGTTGCTGAAGAAAATAATATCACAATACTTGAATACATTGATAATAAACTGATATACTGGTCAGATAATGGCTTTGATGTTCCATATTACCTGATTGACACCCTCTATAAAAAGCGGCTTGTATTCCTGCAGAACGGGTGGTTTCTGACAAAAACCATTGAGGCAGGAAACGAGATGCTTGTAGGTCTGCTGAGAATCAGGACCGAACACGGATTTACAAATGATATAATAAAGGATGGATTTGGAAAGGATTTCAGACTTTCAGAGAATGTTGGATTCAGCTTTGAAAAAGTGACTCGGAATTTCATATTTCTGATATGAATGGTGATTTTCTCTTTACCCTCCTATTTCCATCAAAAAAAGAGACCAGCTATCTCATTTATATCCCTTTGATATTATGGATACTGGCTTTTGCCTCTTTTATTATGTTGTTAATGAGCCTGATCAATTTCATTTCAGGCAAAACAAACAATTACATATCCCTGCTGATTTTCCTGGTCATATTAATACTTGTATATTATCTTTTTCTGAAAACAAAGCAACCTGCGATCTTTTACATTACAGAACTGTTTTCACCTTACCGGTTTTCTCTCAACAGCCTGATACCTTCACTTGGTCATTTAATTCTTATGTCCTTAATGGCTGCTGTTTTTTCATATGTATTTTACCGTGATTTCCCAATTGCAGATTTTTTAAAAGGAGGAAAAGTAAAAACATTTATCTCTTCAGGTCTGCTTATGCTTTCAGGCGCAGCCTCAATAGGGATTTTTCATTATCTGTTCAGCCAGTTGATTTCGACCTCAAATATGAATTTTGAGTCCTACAAAGTACTGGAATTGAGTTGGTTCAGTATTGCCGCGTTTATTGGTATGCTGCTTTTTCTGCTGGTTCCTGTTTTTATTCTCCTACTGATTTTCAGGAAAGGAGGCTCACCAAAATGGTATGAGAATTTATTTTTGCTTGTAATTTCCATGGTTCTGATTCTGGTATTTTACTATGATGATTTAACTGCTCTTATTCCGCTTCTTATCTTCTGGATTGCTATGGTTTTGTCAGTTTGGCTAACGGCAGGACGCAGCTCCGGATTATTCAATACAACTGTTTTACTCTCTTTGCTTTTCGGTTTATATTCGCTTTATTTTATAACGATCCTGTCAGAAGAAAAGGTTACTGAAAATCTGAAAATACAGGCTGTAGCTTTTTCTACTGAGAATGATCCTGAAGCAGAGCATCTTCTGTTGGATGTATGGCCTGAGATATCTTCAGATACAATTCTGAAGAATATGATGATGCCGGAATCATTTAATGCACACAGGGAGGATGTAGACAGGATTTCAAATTATATCAGTGAAACCTATTTCGGTGGCTACTGGGGCAATTACAATTTCAACGTAGTACTGTGTTCAAATGACGAGATGCTCAGCATAGGCTCAGGAAAACCTTTAATTGAAAACTGTTTCGGATTCTTTGATGAAAGGATAAAGATGAACGGGTACCAGCTTACCGGAACCGGATTTTATTTTATTGACAATCAGGGAGGAAGGGCATATTACCTTGGCAGGCTGTTCTATAAGACAGGCAGTAAGATTACTCATGGTCTTTTTATTGAGTTGTACAGCGATGTTAATGTTTTTCAGCCAGGCTATTCTGAGCTGTTGCTTGATAAGAAATATCACAAATATGCAGGATTAAAGGACTATTCATTTTCCAAATACATTAATGGCGAAATTGTTCTGCAGACAGGCGAATTCCCTTACGACAAGACTGATGCGGAATATGTTGACAAGATCTCGGATTACAGGATTTTTACCTCTGACAAATTCAGGCATGTTCTTTATAAAAATGGAGCTGCTACAGTTGTTATATCGAGGCCATGCATGACTCCGGGCGATTATATGATTTCATTTGCCTATCTGTTTGCTGTTATACTTATCTTTTCAAACCTTGTCATACTTATAACGCGGATGCCCTCCCTCAGAAGCCTTACATCCCTGAATTTCAGACAGAAACTACAGATTTCATTTACCGGAATACTTCTCTTTGCATTTATAATGATAGGCCTGGTTGTTTCAATTCTTACTATCCGTCAGTATGAGCTGAAACATAATGAGAACATTAAGGAGAAGCTAAATTCAGTATACCTGGAACTTGAAAGCAAGCTTGCATCAGAAAGAAGAATCTCAACTGACTGGCGAAATTCATCATATGCAAGTCTGAATGATTTTCTTGTCAGACTTTCAAACATATTTAATACAGACATAAATCTGTATGATTTAAATGGTTACCTTATTGCAACTTCAAGACAGGAGATTTTTTATCGTGATTTGATTAGCAGAAGGATAGACAATCTGGCTCTCATAAACATGAAGGATTTTACACGTAGTGAGTATTTGCAGAAGGAGCGGATAGGAAGGCTCGAATACTTTTCAGCTTATGTTCCCTTTTACAATAATGAGGGACAGCTACTTGCTTATCTCAATCTGCCATATTTCAGGATGCAGAGTGTTCTGGCCAATGAGATCTCAACCCTTCTGGTTGCTGTTATTAATTTCACATTGCTGCTTGTTGTTATAACAATGAGTCTTTCAGTTTTTATTAGCGGAAGGCTTACAGCCCCTTTAACAATGCTGAGCGAGGGACTGGCCTCAGTTGCACTGGGGAAAAAGAGTGAGCATCTTCGCTACAGGGGGAGTGATGAGATTGGGGAGCTTGTAAGGCAGTATAACAGTATGTTAGACGAACTGGAGGATAGCGCCAGAAAGCTTACAAATTCGGAAAGAGAATATGCATGGAGAGAGATGGCCAAACAGATTGCGCATGAGATTAAGAATCCGCTTACACCCATGAAACTTAATGTTCAGCAGCTTTTGAAATCGTGGAATGACAGGGTTCCTGAGTTTGATAAGAAGCTGGAGAATTTTTCAAAGAATCAGATAGAATACATCGACAATCTCTCAACTATTGCAACAGCGTTTTCTTCATTTGCAAAAATGCCGGGGAATAATCCTGCTGAAGTGGACCTTACAGAGCAGATACGGACTTCCCTTGAATTATACAGGAACAGCGACAATGTGCGTTTTGATGTTGAATGGCCTCATGAAACCAGAGTGATAGTCTTTGCCGATAAGGAGCATCTGAATGGTATTTTTTCCAATCTCATTAAAAATGCAATTCAATCAGTTCCTCCCGGTGCTGAAGGAATAATTGGAATAAGGATGGAAATAAGAAGTAATAAAATTTTAGTTACAATTTCAGATAATGGAACCGGTATACCGGAAGAGTTAAGGACAAAAGATGTTTACCCCTAATTTTACTACAAAATCTTCAGGAATGGGACTGGGTCTGTCAATTGTGAAGCGTTATGTTGAAAATGCAGGAGGCAGTATCTGGTTTGAATCGGAGAGCGGCATCGGAACCCGTTTTTTTGTTGAACTTCCGGTCAAGTATACGGTTGAAAAGCCGCTGTAATAATAACCTGCCAAAATTATAATTGAATAAATTATTTTATTAGCTATATTAGCGGATCATAAGAGCTAAATGACAGACAGGTCAGAGTTCAATATAAAAGCTATGTTTCTCATTCTGCTAATACTGGCGGGATGGGCGGATAATCTGTTTTCTCAGGACAAGAAGATCAGCAATATCATTAATATATACAAAAGAGTCGAATCTATTGGTACAACACCAAAGGATAATGTCACTCTTACTGACGTATCGGGACTTTTCGTTGGAGATACTGTTCTAATTATCCAGATGAAGGGTGCTGTGATTAATGTTCCTGAAACTGGCGACTATGGTTCCTATAAAGACCTGATTGGGATGCCTGGTCTCAGTGAATTCATGATTGTTGAATCGATAGACACAGATACACGGAATGTTGTTTTTACTTCAAATATTACAAATAGTTATGATGTACTTGGAAGGGTGCAACTGGTAAGAGTCCCCTATTTCAATTCAGCTACCGTAACTTCAACACTTACCTGCCAACCCTGGGATAGTGTAAGCAAAACAGGGGGTGTGCTGGCAATGATAGTAGGAAGAACTCTTTCTCTTGAGGCAGATATCGATGTGTCCGGCAAAGGATTTAATGGCGGAGCAATTTCGCAAGGTGACGGGATCTGTATAATTCCAGGAGGCGGAAATAGTTCACTTATCCGGAGAGCTTTAACAATTCAGGATATAAAGGTGAATCACCTGCCTCACGTGCATTTGTTGGTCCTGGTGATGTTCCTGCTATATTCCCGGGATATGCTAAGGGCAGGGGGGCTAATTTTACCGGTGGTGGTGGAGGTAATGGCAAATTTTCTGGTGGCGGTGGCGGTTCAAACTGGGCACTCAGCGGAGGTAAGGGAGGAAAAGAATCTCCAGTTTGTGTCCCCAACAATGATGGCGGGGTAGGAGGTCTTTCAATTAAATTTACTGACCTTGATAATGGATTTTTTATGGGTGGCGGTGGCGGAGCATCAACATATGAAGCCGGTAATACCACAGCTACACCGGGAGCCAGAGGTGGCGGTATTATAATTATTATTTGTGATACTCTTAAAGGAAACGGGAAAATCATTACTGCCGCAGGAGGATCTCCCGGTACAAGTGTTTCAGGTAATACAGGAGCTGGAGGCGGTGGTGGAGGCGGGTCTATAGCCGTATATCTCCAGAGTTATTCTTCCGGAGCAGCCAGTGCTATTACAATTTCCGTGAATGGTGGTAAAGGCGGAAATACAAGTAATGCCTGGGGTGAAGGCGGCGGTGGCGGCGGCGGACTAATTCTTACAAATAATATTACTGCACCAGCAGGTGTAATAAAATCAGTTACGGGAGGTGCCGGAGGTAATAAAAATCCTTCGCCAAGCACAGGTACCCCTGGTCTTGATGGAGGTACATTGGAGAATTTCTCCCCTCTTCTTAACGGATTCCTTTATAACTCAATAAGGTCTGCAGTCACTGGTGACCAGACAGACTCGATTTGTTCAAATATGGCTTTTGGAACTATATCAGGCACTATTCCCTTTGGCGGTACATACCAATGGCAGAGTAGCACTGTTGCTAATCCTTCTGAAACTGATTTCAGTGATATATCAGGAGCAACAAATAAAGATTATACACCCGGACTTCTGACACAAACCACCTGGTACCGGAGAGTTGTTACCAAAACTGGAACTCCTGTAATTGTTGATAAAAGCAAACCTGTGAAAATCATTGTTCAGCCATTTATAAAAAATAACATCATCGGTGATCCTGATACGGTATGCTATGCACAAAATGCGAAGACACTCCTTTCGAGAGCTGTCCTGCAGGACGGGAATGGTATTTACAGTTTCAGATGGAAAATAAGTACTGATAATTCCCTGTTTGCAGAACCGGCTAATAATGACAGTATTGAAACATATACTCCTGAGCCCGGACTTAAATTTACTTCATGGTACAAACGCACCGTAACCTCAGGAAGGTGCGTTGATTCATCAGCAATAGTAAGAATAAACGTTCTCGATACAATAAGCAACAATGCAATATTAAATACTCCTCAGGATATCTGCTTCGGTTCGGTCTTTACAGATCTTACAGCAACTACCACATCAACCACTCCTGTATTATCAGGCGGCGATGCAACATACAGATATCTGTGGGAAAGCAGCATCAACGGATCTGTTTGGGCACCTGCTCCGGGCACTAACAACCAGACAGGATATCTTCCTGCCGAGCTACCTGAAAGAGCGCCTCTTAATGAGTATAAATTCAGAAGGGTTGTTAAATCAGGAATGCAGGATGTTTGCGTAAGTACAAGTCAGATAATTCTTCTAAGGGATTATCCTGTCCTCACAAATAATAAGGTAATTACTGGTGAACAGAAAATATGTTCCGGATCGGCACCTGCTATACTTACCGGAACCGATCCTCTGAATGGTAACGGAACTTATACCTTTATATGGCAGGACAGTTCAAAGGCCAGTCCAGTGTGGACTGATATCACCGGATCAACTCTGAGAGATTATCAGCCACCTGCACTTACAGATACCACAAGCTACCGGAGAAAAGTATTCTCCTCCTCCTGCTCGGATATTAGCAAGTCAGTTAGAGTGAATGTACATAAGCCTTGATTAATAACATCGTTTCCCTCTTATCAGGTGGTACCGATACTACCATTTGCGACGGGGCAAATCCAAACAGGCTTCAGGGTACATTGCCTACCGGAGGAACTAATCTTCCTGGTGATTATGCTTATGAATGGCTCTCATCAACTGATAATTCAACATGGATACCTGTTGCCTCTTCCGGAACAAGCCAGGGATATGACCCTCCTGCTTTGAATGTTACGACTTATTACATGAGGAAGGTTCTTTCCGGGGCATGCATTGATATAAGTGCGGCCACCATTAAGATAACTGTTCTGCCACTGATAGCAAATAATACACTTACTGCCCCTGCTGTAATCTGTAAAGGATCCGCCCCTGATCCTCTGACCGGATCAACGCCGACCGGTGGTGACGGGAATTACAAATATTTGTGGGAACAGAGTATTGATGGAGGATCCACATGGACCTTAGCCGCCGGTGTAAATAATGATCCTTCAGGTAACTATCAGCCGCCTGCCTTAAGTGTACCCACAAAATACAAACGGAAAGTTAATTCAGGCGCAAATAACTGTTGTTTAAATATATCCAATATAATAGAGATAGTCATTCATACCATTCCTTCCGGAGTAATAAGTGCCGGACCGGACACTGTACTCTATTCATTTGATAATTATTACAAAATGAGTGCCCTCAAGGAAGATTTTGAGACAGGAAAATGGACTACTATAAGTGGCACAGGTGATTTTAATGATGATACAAAAAAGGATGCAGAGGTATCGAACCTGTCACCAAAACTGAACTCATTCTTATGGACAGTTATTAACGGACCATGTATTATAAAGGATTCCGTCGACATTATTGTTGAGGAGATAAAAATTCCGAACGGATTTTCTCCCAATAATGACGGGATAAATGATGTATTTGAAATACTCGGACTGGATACTGAAAACCAGTTTGTGGAACTTAGCATTGTCAACAGTGCGGGTTCAGAAGTCTTTTATTCATCAAATAAGGATAGTAAAACCTGGAGCTGGTGGGATGGGAAAACCACAAAAGGAGCTGATCTGGCAGAAGGTACATATTATTTTATTCTAAAAATGGAATCAAAATATACCGATGTCAGCCCGTACAAGGAGAGCGGGTTTATTGTATTAAAAAGAAAATAATATTTGTTTAATTTGGACAGATTAGGAGCAGTATATAAGGTGTGGAATTTTAACAGGCTGATTATCATCCTGACCTTCATGTTTATGGTTGTCAGTCATCCGGTACAGGGTGAGCCTGATTCAACCAGCATCAGTCTGGCGTACCCGGTTTACAGCCAGTATCTTCAGAATGGACTGGTAATCAATCCTGCGTATACCGGAACACGCGGAGCTCTTAGTGGATTTTTGTCTTACAGAAAGCAATGGATGGGAACACCCGGAGCCCCGGTTCTTCAGTCAGGATCTTTCCATGCGCCGTTTAAAAATGACAAGGTTGCTCTGGGGCTTCTTGCCCAGTTTATGCAATATGGCTATACTAAATCAACAAGTATCTATGGCAGTTATGCATATCATATAAGGATGGCAAAAGGAAAACTCTCTTTAGGCCTGAATGCCGGAGCAGATATCTCAAACAGTGATTACTCAGGAATAGAAACAATTCAGCCGGATGGTGTATTTCTGAAAAATGATGATCCTTATATTCTCCCGAATGTGGGAGCAGGCGCATACTACTTCAGCGATAAATTGTATGCAGGAGTATCCATCCCTCAATTCATGAGTTACAGGAAGACATCAACAAATACTGTTCAGGCTTATCACAGCTTCAGTGATTATGATTTTATTTTTTCAGGCGGCGGGTTGATTACATTCTCAGATTTCTTCAAATTCAAGCCATCAGTCCTTTTACATTATTCACTTGATAAGGCTGAGAAAATAAAGCAATTTGATATAAATGGGAATTTCATATTAGCAGATGTACTATGGGTCGGAGGATCGTGGAGAACTAATGAAGAGGTAGTTGTTGGCATACTTCAGTTGCAGATCACACCCCAACTCATGTTTGGTTTTTCATATGATTACCCCTTAGGAAGAATGAGCTCATATTCAAATGGTTCAGCTGAGTTTGGGCTGCGTTATGAGTTTGGTTCGAAGGTAAGTGCAGCTAATCCACGGTATTTTTAGGGATATGGTAAAAAGGCAAACAAAAATATTATCAATTGTTCTTGGACTGCTTGTAGTCACTTCAGCAGCGGCCCAGCAGCCTTCCCTGTATTCTGTCAGAAAGATGCCTTTCAGTACTAATTTTAACAGTGAAATTTCGCCTGTAATTGTAGATGGAGGAGTCGTATTCTGCTCAGATAAGAGGTTCAGCGGCATTAAAGACCGGACTGCTTATAACGGGAAACGCGTCTATAGTATTTATAAAGTTGAGCGAATTGATACATCAGAATGGAGAGCCGGTAAGGAGGTTAAAAGTGAAAGAAGCCGGAAATTCAACAGTGGTCCGTTATGTTTCGGGCCAGATGGCAGGACAGTCTATTTCACAAGTGAAGTTGAAACAGGGAAACAGGCACGCAACAGGAAATTCAAGAATTACAGCGGAATATTTATCGGAGAGTTGTCTGGTACAGAACTTACAGGAGTTAGACCATTTAAATACAATAATCCGGGGTATGACGTTGGACAGCCCTCTGTAAGCAGTGATGGTAAGTATATTTATTTTGCATCAAATATGCCCGGGGGGCAGGGTGGTACCGATTTATATTACTGTGAATTAATTAACAATGAATGGTCGGCGCCTGTTAACCCGGGACCTGTCATTAATTCTTCCTCTAATGAAAACTATCCCAGTATTCATCCTGCCGGAAAACTCTATTTTTCATCAAACAGGTCTGGTGGCACAGGCAGACTAGATGTATATTCTACTCTCAGGTATGAAGGCAAATGGGAAAAGCCCGTACTAATGCCTGAACCAATCAATTCAACTTCTGACGATTTTGCATTTGTGGCAGAAACAGGGCAGCAAAGAGGATATTTTGCCTCGAACCGTGAAAATGATGATGATATTTACAGTTTCTCTTCACTGATAAGAAGAATGGATGTTTGTGATACTCTTCAGGAGAACAGCTACTGCTATCGTTTTATGGAAGAGAATGCTGTTAAGCTTGATACTACACCTTTCAGATATGAATGGAAGTTTGGTGATGGAACAAAGGCTGTCGGACCCGTTGTTGAACATTGCTATGAGAAGCCAGGAGCCTACCTGGTACAGCTCGATGTTGTGAACCTTATCACAAAAGAAGTGTTGTATAATGAAAAATCCGATTCATTAATAATTACTGATATAGAACAGCCTTATATAACAGCTCCGGAGGTAGCAAATGCAGGCCAGGTACTGAGACTGAATGCTGATAAAACATATCTTCCGGGCTGGAACATCTCACAATATTACTGGAATTTCGGAGATGAGACTATTCAGATTGGCAAGGAAGTTGATAAAGCATATTTAAAGCCCGGAACGTATAACATTCAGATGATTGTTACTGAAGAGGCACTCCCCGGAATGGAACCAAGGGAAAAATGTATTTGTAAAAATATTACCATAACACGTCAGCCATAAAGCCGGAAATGACTAATTTTAGGACAAATGAAATTTGAAAGGTCGATATATAAAATACTGGTTTTCATATCCTTCATCGGTATTATGATCCCTGTTCAAATTTTGGCTCAGGCCGTTCCGGGAAAGGATGAGAATATCCCCTTCCTTGTAACATTTGGTAAAGAGGGTAAAATTTCATGGGGAGACGATGATTTTAACCAGATATTTTTCTTCTCAATTCCAAAAGATTTCAATCAGCAGTTCTTCATAAGGGTATTTGATCCTGATTGCGGAGGAGAGCACGATGAGATCCAGGGAGAATTCAATTCAAAAACAATGTTTTCAGTATATGGTGGAAAAGGTGCTGATCCTGAAGTACATGAAGAATCCAGAGGGCTTCTAAATGGCGTAAATTTTAAAATGGGAAACCTTCTTGCTTCAAGAGTTTTTGGGACAGAAGCACGCTATGATAATAAGTATTATTCATTCGGGCCACTGAACCCTACAGAAGGAGAATTCAACCAGAAATGGAACAGCTATATATTCAAAGTTGTAATTGAAGGAGTGGCAGGCGATGATGGAAATCTTTACAGGTTTTTCCTGAGCCGTGACGCAAATTCCAACCTTGCAATTGAAGGCGCAAATGCATTTACATATGAATATACATTCCGCATGTGGAATGACTTTAAGAGTATAGCTCATATATATCCCTACATTGATACAGGCATTGTATCAATAAAGCAAAGTAATTTTGACTGGGATAATGATGGCAAAATAATGGTTGTATCAAAATACAAGAGAGGTATTGTTGTCCCTCTCTCAAATGAGGCCGAATGGATTAAATCCCAGATCCCTGTTGAACCGGCAGAGGTGAATTCGTCACTCGATTTTCAGTTTCACAAAAGACAGGGAGAACTTGTCAAAAATAACAATGTCGTAATTACACTGGAAAACCAGAGAGGTGATGCACTTAAGTTCTATAGTTCACCTATCGGAGGTGTCCCTGTTTATGTCCCGAAAACAAGTGTAACCAAGATTGAACCAAAAAAATAAACAATATCAACAATGAATTTTAACATTAAGTTGAAAGTAATTAACGGCACCTTCTGGTGCTTGTTTTTATTTTCAGCTATGTTAAACGGCCAGACTCTTAGCTTCAGGACGTATGATGTTGAAAGAGGCATACCCAATTCATTTATATATAATCTAACCCAGTCATCCGACGGTTACCTCTGGGTTGGAATGGGCAATGGGATAGCACGTTTTGATGGTTTCGAATTCTTCAGGGTTGAATATCCTGATTCTGCCGCAGGACGTTATGCCACTGCAACATTCAGGGATAAGTCAGGCAGAATATGGTATGGTTGCAGCGATGGAAAAGTATATTATGTGAATGGCAGATCACTGGTTGAAGTTCAGTTATCAAATACAAGGAGTATAAGTAGTATTATTTCAGGACCTGATGAAATGATCTATGTGATACCTCAGGGCGGTTCCCTTTTTGCTATTAATGCTACTGATCCTTCAGAAACCTTTCAATACTCCTTTTCTGTCACTCCTGTTATGTTCTCTGGTTGTTTTAACCGAAACGATGAATTGCTACTGGGGACACAGGAAAACATTCTTATCTGCAGGCTCTCAAAAGATTCCGTGAAAGTCATAAATACTGTTGAAGGTTTCGACTTTTCAGCTGTGACTGCAATACACCCTACAACAGATCCTGAAAAATTCCTTGCAGGTACCGATGGCAACGGCGTTTTTAAAATGACTGTTAAAGGAACTGAGATTAAGCTTGAAAGATTTAAAGAAATACCCGGAGGTTCAACATTAAGTGTCCAGTCTATTGTTGAAGACAGGGAGAAGAATATCTGGATATCCACATTTGGATCCGGGGTGATTGAATTCAATCTTTCCAATGATCTTCAATCAGCTCTTAATGTACACATTTATGATATTAATTCAGGTCTGAATAATAATGATGTTAAGGCATTTTTTCAGGATGTGGAAGGCAATTACTGGTTTGGCACGTATGGTAATGGAATATCACTTCTGACATCATATGCTTTTGGATTTTTTACACCGGGCAGAAACAATACAGAGAATAAAATTCTTTACGTCAATATGCTTGGTAACAGGTATTTATTGGGAACTCCGACAGGATTCCATCTTTTCAATTTAGAAAAAGGAGTTTCAGAGTCCTTTATTGATCTTCAGAAATCCACCGGCCGGAATGAAATAACATCCTACTATCTTGATAATGAGAAAAACCTCTGGATCGGTACTGCCGGCGGCGGACTTTTGTGAGAAACAGCTCGGGTAATATCAGAATGTTCTATCGTTCGGGTGATTCAGGAGCTGACAATATCAGAGACATTAAAACTGATGACCGTAGTATCTGGATGGCAACTATAAACGGAGTTATTGTACTGAATAAATTTACCGGGGAGCTAATAAGAAAATTTGATATTAGTTCCAAACTGACTCATAGCAGCATTAATACAATTCTTATCGACAGGTCAGGCAGAGCCCTTATAGGTAACAATGAAGGGGAAAAACTTTTCATGGTCAATCGCGATTTCGAGATCATTATTGCGGAAGGTAAGATGGAGGGAAGCACTGTGAACAGGATCCAGTCATTTGCCCAGGGAAAGGATGGTTCAGTATGGATATCCACGAGAGGAAACGGAGTATTTAAGCTTCAGAATGATTCTGTTTCAGCAATTGTAAGAACAAACGATCTGTTGTCGAGCTATTGTTACAGTATACTGGCTGATTATAATAATAATGTATGGATTGGTCATGAAAAGGGCTTTTCAAGAGTCAATACAGCTACCGGAAGTGTTAAGACATTCGGTACTGATTTTGCAAAGGGAGGCCTCTGCAACCCTGGAGGAATGTTTGAATCACCTGACCACAAAGTTCTTATCGGCACAACAGAAGGACTTGTTGTTTATGACAGGATGAAGGATAATCGAAGTATTATTCCTCCTTTTACGAATCTGAATTACATAACAATCAATGATGTAAAGTATGATTATCAGTCTGTTTATACCCTTCCTTACAAAAAGTATATTATAAGGCTGAACTTTGTCGGTATAAATTTCAGCGATCCTGAAAAAGTATATTACAGTACTTTCGTTCAGGATTTTAATGAAACATGGAGCAGCCTGAACTCCATAAGAGAGATACCTTACAGCCTTACCGACGGAAAATATAAGTTCAATATTATAACAGTGAATCAGGATGGTTCTTCCCAGAAGAATCCATTAACATTTGAGATAATCATAAAGAAGCCATGGTGGAGAACATGGGTGGCTATAATATGCTGGGTTTCCATTCTTTCAGGAATGGTGGTACTTATTATTAAGATAAGGGAAAAGTCTCAGAAAAAGGTTCAGGAGTATCTTGAAACTGAGCTTGAGGCAAGAACAAGCGAGGTAGTAAAACAGAAGGGAGAAATTGAACTTCAGAATCTTGAAATAACTGACAGCATCAACTATGCAAAGAGGATACAGACAAGTATTCTTCCGGACTACGGGAAGCTTATGGATGCTTTCAGGGATGCCTTTGTGATATTCAGGCCAAGGGATATTGTAAGCGGTGACTTTTACTGGTTTGACAGGCTTGACGATGATAAGTTTATCCTTGTTTGTGCTGATTCAACAGGTCATGGTGTACCAGGCGCATTTATGTCGATGATTGGATCGACGTTGCTTCAGGACATCGTCACGAGGCAGCGAGTCTCCAAACCATCGCAGATACTCACGCTGCTTGACAAACAGATTTTTTCAACACTCAATCAGAATATTGAACTTGGGGTTTCAAATGATGGCATGGACATGGTCGTTTGTGAGTTTAACCTCAAAAAGCGTCATGTAAGATTTGCATCGGCTATGAGGCCTGTTATTGTAGTTATAGGAGGAGAATCATTCTATATTAAGGGCAACAGGTCTTCTGTAGGCGGTGAGTCAGCTATGGAGAAATTCTTCGATGATCAGGAGTATTACCTCAATGCTGGTGATACAATTTACCTGTTTTCTGATGGTCTGCCCGATCAGTTTGGTGGTTCCGACGGCAAGAAACTAAAGATAGCCAGGCTAAAACGGCTTATTGAACAGGTTTCTGATAAGCCAATGGGCGAACAAAAAGAACTTATATCAAAGTTTTATGAGGATTGGAAAGGTGACTTTGAACAGGTGGATGATATCCTTCTTATTGGGGTCAGAGTCTGATAATTAAATTAAGGCTTTTTATAAATATTGTTTTCTGCAACAATAATTTCAGCTGTCTCTTCTGTATTACTGTAATTATTTGCCCTGTCTTTTATATAGAACTCATACTTGATTGTATCTCCCTTGTTAAAAGACTGGTATATAAATGTTACGGCTATTGTACCTCTGAGTATCTGGTTCTGGCCCAGTCTTTCCATGTAGGGTATTCTGTATGATGAATATGGCAGAAGAGGATCATACTTATTTATTATCCTGACCATTCCCCCATCAATTTTTCTGAATAAAGCAAACTGAAGATTGGTAGTATCTTCCTGCTCACCGGTAGGTGCGGAAAGACCGAGATCGCCGTCACCATCCTCAAACCTGAAAAGAAGCCTGCCTCCTTTGGATGTATTTCCAAGAATATCAAGAGTGTCAAAAATTTCGAAGCTGGTGAATTCAATATTCGGTTTGGGAGGTAGATAATCAACTTTAAAACAGCCTGTGGCTGAAATAAGCGTAATTATCAATATCAGAGCTATTCCTGATCTATTCATCTCTGTCTGCCTGTTATACCAATTTCATCAAATATCACACCAAAGATTGCTATTTTTTTCTGAAAAACACCCTTATAGGAACACCGGTGAAGTCATAATGTTCTCTCATCCTGTTCTCAATAAACCTTTTATACGGTTCTTTAACATACTGGGGCAGGTTGCAGAAAAATGCAAATGCCGGTGTGTATATTGGCAACTGTGTCACATATTTGATCTTGATATATTTTCCTTTAAGGGCAGGCGGGGGAGTGGCTTTTACCACAGGAAGCATTACTTCATTCAATTCAGCAGTACTTATCTTACGGTTTCTGTTATTATTAACTCTCTCAATAAGTTCAAGTACCTTATGTATTCGCTGCTTATTTATGGCAGAAATAAATAGTATTGGATAATCCGTAAAAGGGGCAGTCCTTTCCCTTATCTCTTTTTCAAATTTTGTTGTAATATTATTTTCCTTTTCAATAAGGTCCCACTTGTTAACAAGAACGATTATACCCTTGTTGTTCTTTTGGATAAGAGAAACAATGTTGAGGTCCTGTGATTCCATACCCCTTGTGGCATCAATCAGCAGGAGACATATATCTGAATTCTCAATTGTCCTGATAGCTCTCATTACAGAATAGAATTCGATATCTTCGCTTACCTTGGCTTTTTTACGTAGTCCTGCAGTATCTACGAGAAGAAAATCATGATTGAATTTATTGTACCTGGTATAAATTGAATCACGGGTGGTGCCGGCCAGGGGAGTGACAATATTCCTTTCTTCGCCGAGAAGTGAATTTACAAGAGATGATTTTCCGACATTAGGTCTTCCAACAATAGCAATCCTGGGAATTTCGGGAATCTGTTCAGGTTCAGTAACAGGAAGGTTTTTTACAACTGCATCAAGAAGTTCTCCGGTTCCGCTCCCGTTAATAGAACTCAGAGCATAATAGTCACCAAGGCCAAGATTATAAAATTCAGTGGCATCCATTAATCTTTCCCCGTTATCTACCTTGTTCACCACAACCATTACCTTTTTGTTGTACCTCCGGAGAAGAATTGCGACGGATGAATCCAGATCATGAATTCCCACTGTTACATCCACCATGAACAGCACAAGGTCGGATTCCTCAATGGCAAGGAGGACCTGCTTATTTATTTCCTCTTCAAAAATGTCATCGGAGTTTTGAACATAACCGCCTGTATCAATAACAGAGAAATCAATCCCGTTCCAGTTCGACCTTCCGTAGTTACGGTCGCGCGTTACTCCGCTGACCTCATCTACAATCGCTTCCCTTGAATCGGTTAGTCTGTTGAAAAGCGTTGATTTTCCAACATTTGGTCTGCCAACTATTGCTACTATTCTGCTCATCTGCCAATAAATCTATCTGTAACCAAACTTCTTCAGCATCGTAGGTTTATCTCTCCAATCCTTCGATACCTTCACATAAATCTCAAGGAATACTTTTTTACGGAAGAAATCCTCCATATCATGCCTTGCATCTGTTCCGACTCTCTTTAGCATTGAGCCCTTATGTCCTATTATTATTCCCTTCTGACTGTCGCGGGCAACATGAATAACTGCCCTTATTCTGGTGAGGTTTTTTTCCTCAGTGAAGCTTTCTATTTCAATTTCAACTGAATATGGTATCTCTTTTTTATAGTGAAGAAGAATCTTCTCACGGATTATCTCCGAGGCAAAAAATCTTTCAATTTTATCAGTGAGCTGATCTTTCGGGAAGTAAGGTTCTCCCTCAGGAAGTTTAGAAAGTATTGCATTAAGCAGTGAGTCCAGATTGAAATTTTTCAGACCTGAAACCGGGATCACCGGAGATGCAGGAAAGACGTTATGCCAGATTTCTGTTATCTTTTCCAGCTCCTCCTGATTTGAAAGATCAATCTTATTTACAACAACCATTACCGGAATGCCGGATCCTTTTATTTTTTCAATAAACTCTCCTTCATGAGCTGTTTTTTCCCCGATATCAGTTACATATATTATAAGGTCGGCATCGGACAATGCAAGGTTCACCGAGTTCATCATTGTCTCCTGAAGCTTGTACATCGGCTTTAAGATCCCGGGAGTATCAGAATAGACAATCTGGAAATCTTCTCCATTAACGATGCCCATTATACGATGACGGGTTGTCTGTGCTTTCGCTGTAATTATAGACAACTTTTCTCCGACAAGAGCATTCATAATAGTCGATTTCCCGACATTAGGATTACCAAGAATATTTACAAAACCAGCCTTATGATTCATTTTTAATCTAAAAAATCCCGCGTTTAAGCATGCTAATCTCTTTCTCAGACAAAAATCTCCATTTTCCTCTTTGCAGATTCTTTTTCGTAAGTCCTGCAAAATAGACCCTGTCGAGTTTTTTTACTTTATATCCCAGTGTTTCGAACATCCTGCGAACTACCCTGTTCTGGCCTGAATGGAGCTCGATTCCTATCTGTGATCTGTCGTCTGCATCAGCATAGGAAACAGCATCTGCAACAATTTTTTCATCTTCAAGGTCAATTCCTTCTGTCAGTTTGAAAAGATCGTTTTTAGCAAAAGGCCTGTCAAGGAAAACATGATATATCTTTCTTCTTTTATATTTAGGGTGTGTAAGCTTTCCTGTCAGGTCCCCGTCATTTGTAAGAAGAAGAACACCTGTTGTTGCCTTGTCAAGCCTCCCCACAGGGTAGACTCTTTCCTTCATATCGCTGCCGAGGAGGTCGAGTACCGTTTTATCTGCATGCGGATCCTCAACTGTAGTAACATAATCCTTAGGCTTATTCATGAGGATGTACACTTTCTTTTCAGCCGAAAGACGTTTATTCTTATATCTTACATCATCATCCAGGGATACTTTTGTTCCGAGGTCTGTGACTGTTTTTCCATTAACTGAGATTAATCCGTTGCTGATATGTTCATCAGCATCCCTTCTGGAACATACACCACTGTTTGCAATGAATTTGTTAAGCCTTATTTTCTCAGCTTCCGTCTTTCTCTTCCCGGTGGCTGATTTTCCAAGTGGTTTTTCAGTTTTTGGTCTGGGCCTTCCAGAAGGTTTTCGGTTCTCCATATCAGTTAATTATCAGGGTGCAAAGGTACGATTATTTGGCGATAATCCGATTTGATGATTTTTTTCGCACCTTTGTGTGCTTTTAAAATTTCAATTATGGCTCTTATAAAATCTATTTCCGGAATAAGGGGAACCATTGGAGGAAGACCCGGTGAGAATCTATCACCTCTTGATATTGTCAAATTTGCTTCAGCTTATGGAACATGGCTGAAAAGGAGAAATGGACATGAAAATCTGAAGGTTGTTGTAGGCCGAGATGGCAGAAAGTCAGGCAGCATTGTAAACAGTATTGTTGTTTCATCACTGAGAAGCCTGGGTATAAATGTCACTGACCTTGGAATGGCAACGACTCCAACAGTTGAAATTGCAGTGACTGGCTCAGGATCCGATGGCGGCATAATAATTACTGCGAGCCATAATCCTGCAGAATGGAATGCACTCAAGCTTCTCACTGAAGCCGGAGAATTCCTGTCTGCCTCGGAAGGCAATGAAATTCTTGAGATTGCCGGAAAGGAAGATTTTGTTTTCAATAATGTTGATTCTCTTGGTACACTGAACTATGATGAGAGCTGGGACAGGAAGCACATAGACCAGATACTCAGGTTGAAAATGGTTGATGCAGACTCGATAAAGGCTGAAGGATTTACAGTTGCTGTCGATTGTATAAATTCAGTTGGAGGAATAATAGTGCCTCAGCTTCTCAAGGAGCTTGGCGTTAAAAAGGTTATTGAATTAAATACTACTCCTGACGGAAATTTTGCTCATAATCCCGAACCATTGCCACAAAATCTGAAGGATATTTCAGCCCTAGTTGTAAAGGAAAAAGCAGATTTAGGCATTGTTGTTGATCCTGATGTTGACCGTCTCGCCATAATTTGCGAGGACGGATCTATGTTTGGTGAGGAATATACACTTGTGGCTGTTTCCGATTATGTTCTTTCAGACACACCCGGAAATACTGTATCAAATCTTTCTTCTTCCAGGGCTTTAAGAGATATCACGGAAAAACACGGCTGCAGCCACTACTCTGCTGCTGTAGGAGAAGTAAATGTAGTTGAGGAGATGAAATTAAGAAACGCTGTCATAGGCGGTGAGGGGAATGGCGGTGTCATTTACCCGGAGCTTCACTACGGACGCGATGCCCTCGCAGGAATTGCATTATTCCTTTCTCTTCTTGCAAGGAAAAAAGTAAAATGTTCATCACTTAGGCAGCAATATCCTGACTATGTGATGGCAAAAAAGAAGCTGACTCTTGATCCTTCAAGTGATTTCAGTCAGTTACTTTCGGCAATTAAAAAGAATTTTTCCGGTCATCGTATTGATGAAAGAGACGGATTATGGATTGAAACCAATACAGGATGGGTTCAGGTAAGAAAATCAAATACTGAACCAATAATGAGAATTTATGCTGAAGGGAAAACAATTTCCGAAGCTGAGGGTTTAGCTGACAGGGTTATAGAAATTGTTAAAAATGCTTAAACCTGTTATATTTTCCTGAACAACGGGAATAAAAACAAGGTTGTCACTGTCATGTAGAGACATGCCTGTCATGTTAATGTCAGGTTAATAATTGTTAACGGCAGTGGTGCAAGAAACTCTTTTGATATTTTTGCACAGATTAAAGTTATGTATTTTAATTAAATTATTAAATGAAAAAAACGGTCATTATTACAGGAATAGTTGTTGTTTTGGCGATAATTGTCCTGATAATCTTCAATAAAGTTACATCAAAGAATGATGTTTCAAATCTTTACGCTGAATCAAAGAAAGGACAGTTCGACATAGTGGTTACAACCACAGGTGAACTTCAGGCTGAGAATTCAACAGATATAAGAGGACCCGAGTTTACAAGAGCAAGGAACGTGCGGGTCATGGATATAAAGATACAGGATCTTGTGCCAGAGGGTACAGAGGTCAGAAAAGGTGACTTTATTGCCAGTCTCGACAGAACCTCATTTGATAACACACTGAAAGATGAGCTTGAAAGGCTTACAACATATCAGACAAATCTTGAGATGAAGATACTTGATACAGCTGTTACTCTCAGCAATCTGAGGGACAATATCAAGAACCTGAGGTTTACCGTTGAAGAGGCTGAAATTACTCTTCAGCAGTCGAAATATGAGCCTCCAACTACTATCCGTCAGGCAGAGATTTCACTTGATAAGGCGAACCGTTCTCTCGATCAGACAATCAGAAGCTATGGCCTAAAGGTGGAACAAGCAAAATCTGAAATGCGCAACCAGAAGAATCAGCTGGCAGAACAGCAGCAGAGGGTAAAGGATCTGCAGGATCTTCTCCTGAATTTTACAATATCTGCTCCTTCTTCCGGTATGGTGATTTACAAACGTGACAGAATGGGCAACAAGAGAAAGGTAGGGTCATCTATTAATCCATGGGACAATGTAGTTGCCACCCTTCCCGATATGTCATCAATGCTTTCAAAGACATATGTTAATGAAATTGATGTCAGCAAGGTTAGACCGAGTCAGAAGGTTGAGATTATGGTTGATGCTTTTCCCGAAAGATCATATACCGGAACTGTAACAAGTGTTGCAAATATAGGGGAACAGCTACCGAATGCAGATGCTAAAGTATTTGAAGTCCTGATTAAAGTTGATGGTTCAGATCCTATTCTGAGACCATCGATGACCACAGGTAATAAAATAATTACCAAAACGATAAGTGATGTAGTTTATATTCCTCTTGAATGTGTACAGGCCGGTGCCGACAGTATTCCTTTTGTTTACACGAAAAAAGGTGAAAAGCAGATTGTAGTACTTGGGGAGTCAAATGAGAATAATGTTATAATAGAACAGGGTATTGCTGAAGGATCCCAGATTTACTTAAGTACTCCTGTGGAGCCTGAGGATTTCAAGCTGGTCGGAAAAGACCTGATTGCTGTTATAAAGGAGAAGGAAGCAGCTAAGAAGGCTGAAGAGAAAAGAATTAGGGAAGAAGCTGAAAGAGCCAGAGAGCAGAGTCAGATGATGATATCTGTTGGTCCGGGTCAGGGAGCACCTCCACAGATGGGAGAGGGATTTCAGAGGGCCGGTGGTCAGGCGCCAACTCCTGAAATGATACAGCGATTTCAGAGAATGGGCGGTGGGCAGGGAGGTGGTCCCAGGGATACAGCCGCAATGCGCAGGATGAGGATGATGAGAAATCAGCAGGGAGCAGGAGCCAGGGATACAACAGTGAAAACTGCTCCCGTGGTAAAGCAGGTAGAAGGCACAAAATAGTTCCCGGAATACTTCTGCAAAATTCAGACAAATGATTAAGCAATTAACAAGGAAATGAAATGATAAAGTTTATCTTAAGATATTTCCATGATATTGAGATAGCTGTTGAGTCGATTGTATCAAACAAGTTGAAATCAATTCTGACAGCACTGGGTATCATTTTCGGTGTTGCTGCCGTTATTGCGATGCTCGCGATAGGCAAAGGAGCAAAACAGGAAATCATGGATCAGATGAAAATGGTAGGTGTTAACAACATACTTATCAACCCGGTGATTCCTGATAAATCATCATCCTCAAATGAGGGAGAAAAGCAGCAGAAGAAATTTTCGAGAGGTCTGAATATGCTCGATGTAGAGTCAATAAAAGAGACACTGCCCTCTGTTAAGAGAATCAGTCCTGAAATTTCTTTCAATTCAACTGCCATGTTAAACGGCGTGAAGTATACTGCAAAGCTGGTCGGGGTATCTAATGATTATTTCGAGCTTTACAATCTGCCCCTGGTTGCCGGTACAATCTTTAATGATTTCCAGGAAGAGAATGGGATCCAGGTTTGTATAATCGGTGCCAATATCAGGGCAAAATTCTTCAGTAAAATCGACCCGATTGGTCAGTATATCAAGTTCAACGGAATCTGGTTAAAAGTAATTGGCGTTTTGCAGAAGACCAATGTCAGTCTGACGGGGTTCGAAGAAAAGGGAGTAAATGTATACAATGACAACATCTACATTCCAATACAGACCATGTTGTTACGATATCAGAACCGTGCACTGGTAAATACCAAGCTTGTTTCTGAAGCAAGCGGAATGCAGTTCTTCGGTGGCGGAATGATGATGACCAGGGTAGTCTCCAGCAGTTCCGATGCATCAACAGATTCAGAAAACAATTATAACCAGCTCGACAGAATTGTTGTGCAGGTTACTGAAACAGAACAGCTTCAGCCTACAACTGAAATATTAAGCCGGATGCTTACAAGACGACATACGGGAGTGAAGGATTTTGAAATTACAGTTCCTGAACTTTTGCTCAAACAGCAGCAGAGGACAAAGGATATTTTTAATATCGTTCTGGGGGCAATAGCAAGTATATCTTTGATTGTAGGGGGCATAGGAATTATGAATATTATGTTTGCCTCGGTGATGGAGAGAATAAAGGAAATCGGAACAAGAATGGCTATAGGTGCAAAAAAGATGGATATTGTTGTTCAGTTCCTTTCAGAAGCCGTACTTATTAGTGTATCAGGTGGTTTTATCGGAATATTTTTCGGGGTTGTAATGGCTAAGCTAATAGAGCAGGTTGCCGGAATAATGACCATAGTCTCCTTCTTCTCTGTTTTTATAGCATTCGGCGTATCAGCTGCAGTTGGAGTTATATTCGGGTATTCACCTGCTAAAAGAGCATCAGAAAAAGATCCAATTGAATCATTGAGACATGAATAATTATATTATGATGAAGTATTTGAAGTATATCGTCATTTCAGCATTATTTCTTCTTTCGCCTCTCAGGTCAGAGGCTCAGGAGATTAAAAAGCTTACTTTTGATGAAGTAATCACATTGTCAGAAGAACAGTCGCCAAATGCACTGATGGCAAAACACAGATTCAGGGCAAGTTACTGGCAATACAGGACGTTTGTGGCACAATACAGGCCTTCACTGAGTCTGGCCGGCACTACACCTGATTTCAGTAACTCCTATGATAAGGTTTGGAACTCAACCGCTAACGGGTATGAGTATCGTACCTCCAATACTATCAGTAACCTTGCATCTCTTTCACTCTCACAGAATATTGGTGCAACCGGAGGAACGGTTTCTCTTCAATCGGATCTTACACTTTTCAATGATCTTGAGATTGATAGCCGGAAGTATATTACAACCCCTCTTAGCATTGGATTAATTCAGCCTATTTTCAGATATAATGCATTGAAGTGGCAAAAGAAAACAGAGCCTCTTAAATTTGAGGCAGCAAAGAAAACTTTTCTTTCCAATATAGAGACAGTTCATCAGCAGGCTGTTATGAATTTCTTCTCGCTGGCAACAGCCCAGATCAACAAGCAGATAGCTGAGATGAACTATTCCAATGCAGATACACTCTGGAGGATCGCAAAGGGAAGATATGATCTGGGAACAATTGCAGAAGATGAACTTCTTCAGATGCAACTTTCATGGCTAAACGCTGAAACTGCCAGAAAAGAAGCTGAGATGAACCTCCGGGACAGGGAGATCCGACTCAGATCATTCCTGGGTTTTAATGAGAATGTAAGGCTCGAACTTATTCTTCCATCAGAAGTACCGGAATTGCAGGTGACCTCCCAGGATGTATTTGATCTGGCGATGCAGAATAACCCTGAGATGATAACCCAGCAACTGACGCTTCTTACTGCCCAGAGCAATGTGGCTCAGGCAAAGGCAGAAAAGGGCCTTAATGCTAACTTAATGGCATCATTTGGCTTACGTGATCAGGATCCGGATTTTAACCTGGCATATTCCGATCCAAACAAGCAGCAGCGTGTAAGGATAGGTTTTACAATGCCGATTCTTGACTGGGGACTTGGCCAGGGAAAATACAGGATGGCACAATCGAGTCTTGAACTGGCTCAGGTTCAGTCACAACAGGCCATTATAGACTTTCAGCAAAACCTGCTTCTTGATGTTGAACAATTCAATCTTCAGTCAGCACAGGTTGCCATAGCTGCAAAATCCGATACTGTGGCAATGAAAATGTATGAGGTCACAAAACAAAGGTTCCTGATTGGTAAAATTGCTGTTCTTGAACTCAATAACGCTGATACCAAGAAAGACCAGAACAGAAGGGCATATGTTCAGTCACTTCAGAATTACTGGGTATATTACTTCAATATCCGCAATCTTACACTTTTTGACTTTGTCAATAAGAAACCGCTTGATACAGATTATGAGAAGCTTTTAAAGTAACAGAGGCTTTTAACTAATTGTAAAGAAGAGAGTGTCTAAATAGTCTGTATCTAAATCCACCCCTAAATCCCCCAGGGGGGACTTATCGAATGACAATTACCTGTTAAGCCCCCCTTGGGGGGTTGGGGGGGTAAAAACGACTTTTAGGGATCCCTTTTTTTTCTTCTATAATCATCTGCTCAATAAATTATAGTTTTTGTAAAATTTTAATATCTTTGCGCCTCGATAATGAAGAACATAGAATATTTAATTCAGAATAATTTCTAAACAGAAGACAAATGCAGAATAAAGCAGCAATCATCGTTCTGGCTATTGCATTGGCTCTGGTATCAATTTACCAGTTGTCCTTTACCGGTGCTACCTACATGGTTAAGAAGGAAGCCAGGGAATTTGCAAAGGGAGACCTAGTTAAGGAAACAAAGTATCTTGATTCTATAGCAACTCTGACAAAAGACCAGTGGAGTTTTCTCGGATACACATTCAAGGAAGTACAGAAGAAGGAGATGAATCTTGGTCTCGACCTTAAAGGCGGGATGAACGTAATACTTGAAGTTTCTGTTGAGGACATTCTCAAAGCTCTCTCAAATTACAGTACAGATAAAACTTTTGCAGCAGCTCTTGACAGGGCCAACCAGATGCAAAAGCAAAGCCAGTCAGATTACCTTACACTGTTTGGTCAGGCATTTACTGAAGTTGATCCCAATGCCAAACTTGCATCAATCTTTGGTACAGTTGAAATGAGAGATAAAATCAATTTCAATTCATCAAATCAGGATGTTCTGAAAGTACTTGACGGAGAAGTTACTTCAGCAATTGAAAACGCTTTCAATATTCTTCGCACAAGGATCGACCGTTTTGGAGTTGTACAGCCTAATATCACTAACCTGGCTACAAAAGGACGTATACTCATTGAGCTGCCCGGACAGACAGACCCGCAAAGGGTAAGGGAACTGTTACAGGGAACTGCAAACCTTGAATTCTGGGAGACATATGAAAATGGTGAGATTATCGGATATCTTTCACAGGCAAATAACCTGCTTAAAGAGATACAGGCAAACACTGAAAAACCCGCAACAACAGAACAGGCCGTTACCCCGGCTGATACTGCGAAAAAGGAACAATCACTGCTTGATATAATTGCAAAAGATACAGCCAAGACTGCAGAACCTGCCTCACGTGAGGAGTTTGCACTTCAGAATCCCCTCTTCGGCGTACTGAGCCCAAGAGTAAACTCTGAAGGTCAGCCTCTTCAGTCCAGTATGGTCGGTCTTGCAAGTTCAAAAGACACTGCTGAGGTTAACACTATGCTCAAAATGAACCAGGTAAGGGCTATTTTTCCCCGCGATCTGAAGTTTATGTGGAGTCAGAATCCATATAAATATGATCCTACCAAGACACTCTATGAGCTTCATGCTATAAAAATTACCACACGTGATGGCAGACCACCGCTTGATGGTGATGTTATCACATCAGCAAGACCTTCTTCTGGTGTCACAGGATCGGAAGTGAAGGTTGACATGTCTATGAACGCCGAGGGATCAAAGATCTGGCAAAGGATGACACGTGAGAATATTGATCGCTGCCTTGCGGTTGTTCTCGACGGTTACGTTCGTTCTTATCCACGAGTTCAGAATGAGATCTCCGGAGGAAGTACCGAAATTACAGGCGACTTTACAATAGAGGAGGCTGACGACCTTGCCAATATCCTTAAGTCAGGAAAACTGCCTGCTCCTGCAAGAATTATTTCTGATACAATAATTGGCCCTACTCTTGGAAAAGAAGCGATAAGTTCGGGACTTATTTCATTTGTTATAGCATTTATTATTGTTTTGGCATACATGCTATTCTATTATAGTCGTAGTGCCGGTACAATAGCCGACATAGCACTCTTTGCGAACGTATTCCTCCTTATGGGAGTATCTGCATCACTGGGTGCAGTTCTTACTCTTCCTGGTATAGCAGGTATTGTGCTCACAATAGGTATGTCGATCGACTCAAACGTTCTTATCTATGAGCGTATACGTGAGGAGATGAGGGCAGGAAAGGGTATTAAGTTAGCAATTGCTGACGGTTACAAGGGATCTCTTTCGGCGATTCTTGACTCAAATATTACAACCCTTCTTACCGGTGTTGTTCTATATGTTTTTGGAACAGGCCCTATAAAAGGTTTCGCCACAACTCTTGTTATTGGTATTTTCACATCCCTGTTTACTTCAATATTTATAACACGTATTATATATGAGTATCTTCTAAAGAAAAATGTAACACCCAGCTTCTCAATAAAGATTACAGCAAATATTCTGAAGAATACAGCAATAGACTTTATAGGAAAGCGAAAATACTTTTATGCAGTTTCTATTGCCATTACAATTATCGGTATTGCTTCACTATTTATCAGAGGATTGAATCCTGGTATTGATTTTTCAGGTGGGCGTACATATGTTGTCCGCTTCAGTGAAAGTGTTAAGACTGGTGATGTTGCCGCAAATCTTGCTGTTGTTTTCGGTGAACCACCACAGGTTGTAACATTCGTTAACGATAACCAGGTAAGGATCACAACAAAATACATGATTGATCAGACAGGCGTTGATAATGAAGTTGAATCAGCTCTTTATGAGGGACTTAAGGGAATGGTTGGACCTGGTGTTACTAAAGAAGAGTTTTTATCAGAAAACAGGGTAAGTTCAGAAACTGTAGGACCAACAATAGCAAGTGATATTAAAACAAAGGCTATCTGGGCCGTTGCTTTGTCGCTGGTAATAATCTTCCTTTATATTTTTATGAGGTTCAGGAACTGGCAGTATGGCGTCGGTGCAATAGTTGCCCTTGCTCATGACGTAATGATAGTAATAGGAATATATTCATTACTGTGGGGACTGTTGCCTTTTACAATGGAGATTGACCAGTCATTTATTGCTGCAATCCTTACAGTAATCGGATATTCTGTAAACGACTCGGTAGTTGTATTTGACAGGGTAAGGGAGTTTCTTCCTCTTCACCGGAAACGTTCACCTCAGGAAGTCCTTAACCTTGCTTTGAACGATACACTTAGCCGTACTCTGAATACAGGTGTTACTTCAATCCTTGTACTCATCGCCATGTTCTTCTTCGGTGGTGCAACTATCCGCGGATTCCTTTTTGCAATGATAATCGGAATCATCGTTGGAACCTATTCCTCAATCTTTGTTGCAACCGCTGTAGTTTATGATACATCCAGCAAAAAAGGTCTGAAATCTTAAAAAAGAGCTTTTATCAATATTTAAGAAGGTGTCTCAGAAGGACACCTTCTCTTTTTTTTCCACCCTGGTTTTTGCTATTTTATTTTATAGTTTTTTATGGCATGATGGATAAACACGGGCATTGTTTATCATGAAACTTTTCTAACTTTGTCGGACGTAAATTAAAGGACAATAATTTTACTCTATATGAGCGGACCTGAGATTTTTGTCATTGTCATTGTGGCGCTTCTTCTCTTCGGAGCTGAGAAACTTCCGGATATTGCAAAAACTCTGGGTAAGGGTATGCGCGACTTCAAAAAAGCAACTGACGAGATTAAGAGAGAGCTGGAAACCAGTACTGCAGACATCAGAAGGGATATGAGTGAGGTTACCGATTCTATTAAAAAAGATGTCAATGACCTTTCAGATAAAATTACCAAAGATGTCAATGAAGTGTCCGATTCTGTTAAGAGCGATATGGAAAATGCTACTTCAGAGGTAAAGAAGGAGGTTGATGACGTTGCAGGTACCATACAGAGTGATGCTACCGAAGTTGCTGATAATCTGAAAAAAGGTGCATAGGAATCGCAGCAGACAATTAACTACGGCAATGATGTAGTATCTGATGGCAACTACAGGGGATACAGCGATTAACCCGGTTTACAATTCTCCCTCCATAATATCTGTCCATGATCAGAACCACCGGTATCACAAAAGCATATGGTGACCTGAAGGTCCTTAAAGGGATTGATATTGAGATTAAGGATAAGGAGGTTGTTTCAATTGTAGGAGCCAGCGGTGCAGGGAAAACAACACTGCTTCAGATAATCGGAACCCTTGACAGACCAGATGCCGGTACAGTTTTTTTCGACAACATTGATGTGAGCAGACTAAGGGGAAAACCTCTGGCTTCATTCAGAAATAGCAACATCGGATTTGTCTTCCAGTTCCACCAGCTTCTTCCCGAATTTACAGCTCTGGAAAATGTTTGTATACCTGCCTTTATTGCAGGAAAAGGTAAAGCAGATGCTGAGGAGAGGGCAAAAGAACTCCTCGGATTTCTGAATCTTGCCGACAGGCTGGAACATAAACCATCAGAACTGAGTGGAGGTGAGCAGCAGAGGGTTGCAGTTGCCAGGGCTCTTGTAAATAACCCTTCGGTGATCCTTGCTGATGAACCATCAGGCAACCTTGACAGTGAAAACAAGAATGAGCTTCATAAGCTCTTTTTCAAGCTTCGTGATACCTTCGGCCAGACTATTATTATTGTAACTCATGATCGTCAGCTTGCCGATATGTCGGACAGAGTGCTGAAAATAAAAGACGGCCAGATTGTAAATGAGCTTTAAGCGAAAATACAACGGCATTCCGGCAGCCGAACTTAAGGATTTCCTCGAAGAAAAATATCTCAGGTTCAATAATCCCTCTTTCATTGAGAAGGATCCTGTTTCAATCCCGCATATGTTTACAGCAAATGCTGACAGGGAAATATCCGGTTTTCTGGCTGCAGCCATTGCATGGGGCCGGCGTGATCTGATCCTTAGAAGCAGTCACAGACTACTTGATGCAATGGGCAATGCCCCTCATGATTTTATACTTTCTGCAGGCGAAGTTGAGCTTGAAAGATTTTCAGGATTCGTGCACAGAACTTTCAACTCGTATGATTGCATGACTTTTATGAGAGCCCTTAAGAATATTTATAGCAACTACAATTCACTTGAGGATGTCATTATTGAGGGCAGGAATGAGCATGGTACTCTCAGGGACGGACTTTCTCATTTGAGGAATGTTTTTTTCAGTATAAATCATGAGAGGAGATCTGAAAAACACTTTGCTGATGTAATGTCGGGGGCTGCCGGTAAAAGACTTTTCATGTACCTGAGATGGATGGTTAGAGATGACAGCATGGGTGTTGACTTTGGTATCTGGAAAAGGATCAGTCCTTCTGAGTTGTATATTCCGCTTGATCTTCATTCCGGGAATACTGCCCGTAAGCTGGGTTTACTCACCCGAAAACAAAATGATTTCAGGGCAGTCGAGGAACTTACAGCGGAGTTGCGCAGGTTTGATCCGGATGATCCTGTCAAATACGATTTTGCACTTTTTGGATTAGGTGTGAATGAGGAATTCTGATAATGGCAAGTAATTATTTCAATTTTAAGCAGTTCACAATTAACCAGGAGAGATCTGCATTCAAGGTTGGTACAGATGGGGTACTTCTTGGTGCTTATGCTGATGTTTCCGGAGCAAAGAGAATTCTGGATATAGGAACAGGAACAGGACTTATTGCACTTATGCTTGCCCAGCGCTGTGATGCAGAGATAGTTGCCATTGAACCTGACCACGAGTCATTTCTGCAGTCGTGTGAAAATATTAACAATAGTATGTGGGCAGACAGGATCAGGGTTGTTGAATCGGCTTTACAGGATTTTATTGATGACGGGAAGTTTGACCTTATAGTTACCAATCCTCCCTATTTTTCAGATTCCATCCGTAATCCAGATAATAGAAAAGCAGCGGCCAGGCACAATGATACGCTTACATCGGATGATATTCTGAAGAGTTGTTCAGGATTATTATCGGACGAGGGCAGGTTGCAGCTTATTATGCCATTTGCAGAAGGAAATGTCTTATTAGCAGAAGCGGCAGATTATGGTTTATTCTGCCATGATATTCTCAGGATAAAACCTCTTCCAACTTCTGAAATAAGAAGACTAATAATGGCTTTCGGAAGAGAAAGGTTTAGGCCAACTGAGAAATTTCTGACTATTGAATATGGGAAACGGCATGAGTTTACAGATGAGTACATCAATTTGACTAAGGAGTTCTACCTCAAGTTCTGATGTATAGTCAATAATAATGGCACGGATTACGCTTCGCTAAATCCGCGCCAGCTTTGTTAGTTTTTCATGAGATCATTTCACTTTCAGGCAGTCCGTAATCCTCATTCATCTCAATCCCAAGCGATTTAAGTTCATTGAGAATGGGAACATAGATGTGTGGCGTCACAGGACGATATACTCCGTTTAACATGATCTTGTTCTCAAGTATCAGTCTTGCACGCGATATGGCAGCCGGCAGTGCCACCGTTCTGGCAATTCCAGTATTTGTAGACGGTGATCCGTAATCAATCATTGATGATTTAATCACTTCCCTTGTTCCGTTTGGATATGAGGCTAGTATGATATGCTGAAGCAGTACAACATCACGCTCATCGTCATGAAGCATCATTTTCTTTATCATCCTGTCGGAGGTAATTTCAAATGGGGTTGTCTCCTGATAGTGAAGTTTTTCTTCATCGAAAAGCCAAGGAACTCAAGAGATTTTATTGGGGTTGAGGATTCTGAAATTCCCAGTTTTAAGGCAAGATTTTTCTAAGATCTTTATTCTCTATTCCGGAACGTTCGGCAATAAACTGTGCATAGCTCATCCTTTCATAATCGGCAGCTGTATCATCAAGCATCCCGATACTTTTCATAGCATCAAGTGTCTCACACCAGCCCTTGTAGCGGAAAGTTCCCCTGAACATGGTTTTTACCTCGGGAATATCATAGATATCACGGTAGCTTATTGAGTCCCTGTTAGGATAAACTTCCAGATCACCTATACCCGGGAATTTATATTCAAACCTGTCCTTGAAAAGGTTAACTGCATCGATGAATATCTCCTTACCGTTCTTTAGATAAAGGGCACTGTTACGGCTTGCCAGTATAACACCCTTCGGGCTCCATGTGAACTTGTATTTAAGAGGGTTATCTGCATTTTCAGGTGCAGGCAGAGCTCCGCACAATGAGTAGAATTCTTCAACTTTACCATGTTTCAGATGTATATAATCGATGATCTTCATTGCAGTCATGTGATCAATGCCCGGATCAAGTCCGAGTTCATTAAGAAGAAGTACTCCTGCAGCTTTTGCAGGTTCATTGAGAAGCCTCATCTCTGGCTGAACATATGATGTGGTAACCAGCGATCTTTTATATTTGATACAGACCCTGGCAACATCAACATGATACTTGTAGGGGAGAAGGCTTACCACAACATCATATTCAGAGATCATCTTTTCAAGCGCAGCAGGATCATCCATTGACCAGTCGACTGCTGATCCGAGCGGATTTCTGTTAATAATTGCATCTGCACGCTGTTTCATAGGTGAGGCAATCAGCAGTGGTATCTTCTTTTCCAGCAGATATTCCACCATCGGTTTTACTACAAGACCTGCACCAAGTATCAGTACTTTTTTCATATAACTCGCTGTGAATAATTTCACAAGATAAAACATTCTGTTATCAGAATAAATGATATTTGTCTCCATCATGCATAAAATCCTTCTCTTGTGATTCTTTATTTTAATCTCAGAGTTCTCTGTGAAACAAATTTTAAAAAGAACTAGCACAGAGATACACAGAGTGTCACAGAGTTGCACAGAGGAAAATATTTCCGAGTCATTTCTGAAGTAAATATTATTAACATTCTCTTTTATTAATATTAAGCGGAATGTATCTTTGTTTCATACCAGTTGATTAGATTTTAATTCAGCACAAGAATTTACCTGATGTCAGAGATTCCGAAGTATGTAGAAACACCGCTGATGAAGCAGTATTACACCATCAAGACTAAACATCCTGATGCAATACTCCTTTTCAGAGTTGGTGATTTTTACGAGACCTTCGGTGAGGATGCAATCAAAACCTCTGAAATCCTGGGCATTACTCTGACACGCAGAGCCAATGGTTCGGCCCAGTTTGTTGAGCTGGCAGGTTTTCCCTATCATGCACTTGACACTTACCTGCCCCGGCTTGTAAGAGCCGGACAGAGAGTTGCAATCTGTGAGCAGCTGGAAGATCCTAAAATGACAAAAAAGATTGTCAAACGGGGGATAATTGAGCTTGTAACTCCCGGCGTCTCTTTAAATGAAAATGTACTTAATCACAAAGAGAACAATTTTCTTGCGGCAGTTCATATCGACAAGAAGATTGCCGGTGTTGCATTTCTTGATATTTCCACCGGAGAGTTCCTTACATCGGAAGGTACTATAGAATATATAGATCAGCTTCTGAGTAACTTTCAGCCAAAGGAAGTGCTGTTCGAGAAGGGAAGAAAGGATCTGTTCAATGAATATTTTGGTCCAAAATACTATACATTCAAGCTCGATGACTGGATCTTCACCCAGGAAGCAGCAAATGACAGGCTTCTGAAACAATTCGAAACAAGCTCACTGAAGGGCTTCGGAGTGCATAGCCTTTCATACGGAATTGTTGCGGCAGGAGCAATACTATATTATCTGGATCTCACCCAGCATGAGCAGCTCGGACATATAACAAGCCTTTCGAGGATAGAAGAGAACAGGTATGTATGGCTTGATAAGTTTACAATCAGAAACCTGGAGTTGTTCCACTCACCCTATGAGGGAGCAAAAACGCTCATAGATGTGCTTGATCATACAATATCACCTATGGGAGGAAGGCTCCTAAAGAGATGGATATCACTTCCACTGAAGGATATGCAGCCGGTTAATGAGAGGCTGGATATAGTTCAGCACCTGTTTGATAATAAAGAATTTACTGATGAAATATCAGATTGCATCAGGCAGATAGGAGACCTGGAAAGACTGATATCGAAGGTCGCTGTCAGCAGGATTAATCCCAGGGAGGTTGTTCAGCTTAAGAGGGCACTCAAAGCAATTGAACCGTTTAAGGAGAAATGCATGGAAAGCGGTTGCCTGCCTTTAGTGATGCTCGCCGAGCAGCTTAATCCCTGCAGAATAATTGCTGACAAAATTGAAAAAGAGCTCAATCCTGATCCTCCGGTTCAGATAAACAGGGGAAACACCATTGCAAAAGGTGTCTCTGACGAGCTTGATGATCTCAGGACTATCCTGTACAGCGGGAAAGATTACCTGGAGGAGCTTCAGAAAAGGGAGATTGCAAGAACAGGTATAACATCCCTGAAGATTAGCTTCAATAATGTATTCGGTTATTATATTGAGGTTCGTAATACTCATAAGGATAAAGTACCTGCCGAATGGATCAGAAAACAGACGCTTGTCAGCGCAGAACGTTATATTACAGAGGAACTCAAAGAGTATGAGAGCAAGATCCTCGGAGCAGAAGAGAAAATCATATCCCTTGAAACAAAGCTTTTCAACGACCTGGTTATGGCTCTGGTGGAGTTCATACCTCCAGTGCAGCTCAATTCATCAGTAGTGGCGAGGCTCGACTGCCTCCAGTCATTTGCGATTATATCAACGGAGAACAATTATGTAAGGCCTTCACTCGATGATTCAAGGAAGCTTGAAATAACAGAAGGGCGGCATCCTGTTATTGAGAAACAGCTACCGGTAGGAGAGGCTTATGTCCCGAATGATGTTTTTCTTGATACTGAAGACCAGCAGATCATAATACTGACCGGACCCAATATGTCTGGAAAATCAGCTCTTTTGCGACAAACTGCATTGATTGTTTTAATGGCACAAACAGGATGCTTTGTACCTGCCAAAGAGGCCAAAATAGGAATGGTTGACAAGATCTTTACCCGTGTTGGAGCCTCCGATAACATCAGCCTGGGTGAATCCACCTTCATGGTAGAGATGAATGAAACTGCCAGCATTCTCAATAATCTTTCCGACCGCAGCCTTATTCTTCTTGATGAGATCGGAAGGGGAACCAGCACATATGACGGGATCTCTATTGCCTGGGCAATGGTTGAGTACCTTCACGAGAGCAAAATGAGAGCTAAAACATTATTTGCCACTCATTATCATGAACTCAATGAAATGGAGAATTCTTTTTCAAGAGTGAAGAACTTCAATGTCTCAATAAAGGAGCTGAATAATAAAGTAATTTTCCTGCGCAAATTAAAACGAGGGGGTAGCGAACACAGCTTTGGAATTCACGTTGCCAAGATGGCAGGTATGCCACGAAGTGTTGTAAACAGGGCTGATGAAATTCTTAAAGAGCTCGAGCAGAGTCATGACAGGAAAGAGCTCGCAAAACCAATAGCCGGACTGGCGGAACACAGGGAGGGAATGCAGCTTAGCATATTCCAGCTTGATGATCCGGTTTTAAAGCAGATCCGCGATGAAATACTGGGAATCGATATCGACAATCTGACACCTGTTGAGGCACTAAATAAACTTTATAACATTAAGAAACATCTTAAATAAAACCTTACTTTAGAAACGATCATTTAAACCATGTTAATATGAATGCATTAAGAAAATTATTTTTTGCACTGTCAGGAGCTCTATTGCTTGTTCTTGCAGCCTGCACAACGGAAACAGTAACCTCTCCGGTTAAACAGATTAAACTTACCGACTTTGAATTGCAGTCATCATTTCTTGTCCCTTCAGCAGGGGAGGAAATATCCTTAGCCGGATATAAGTCAAATGTTTACTGGTTTCCTGTAACGGTACCTTCTACTGTTCTTACAGGCCTTGTTGCAAACAATGTATACCCTGATCCTTACCAGGGCATGAATAACATGTTTATTCCTGATGCTTCTGATGAGTTCAATAAAAAATATAACCTCGAACAGTTCAGTCATATTCCCGGACTTCCCAATCCCTGGAGCAAACCCTACTGGTACAGGAGTGTATTCACTGTTCCAGAATCGGATAATGGCCGTCATTTTCAGTTGATTTTCAAGGGTATAAACTACAGGGCTGCAGTATGGGTTAACGGAAAGCAGATTGCCGATTCAACACATTTGTCGGGTATGTTTGCCGAATACAGTCTCGATGTAAGCAGTCTGGTTAAACCGGGTGAAGAAAATGCTGTTGCTGTTAAAATTTATCCGCTTGATTATCCCGGATTGCCGGCTGAGGAACAACTTACTGCGCTTGGTGATTTCTTCCTTAATGGCGGACCAACCGGTGATATCGGTAAGAATGTTACCATGTTGTGCTCAGTCGGCTGGGACTGGATGCCTCCTGTAAGAGACAGGAATATCGGGATCTGGGCACCTGTTTTCCTTAGAACTTCAGGCGGAGTTACAATATCCAGTCCGAAGCTTGTGACAGACCTTCCTAACCTACCTGATACTTCTGTGGCTAAGATAAGCCTTAGTCTGGCCCTTCTGAATCATTCAGCTGCAGAACAAAACGGGAAGCTTACCGTTACTATGACTCCATATAACTTTAACGGAATGCCGGTCAGTTTTTCAAAGGATGTTAAGATCGGGGCAAATGATCATGTTTCAGTAGATCTCAATTCTGATAACACAAAAGAACTTGAAATATCAAAACCTGCTATCTGGTGGCCAAACGGTTATGGGAAACCGAATCTCTACAGAATAAGGATGCAGTATGGAGATGATAATGGCATTTCAGATGATACAACGTTCCTGTTCGGAATTCGTACTGTTGCAACAAAAGCAATTGATGTAAACGGTTTCACGAGACGTGATTTTTATGTGAATGGTCAGAGAATTCATATTACAGGAGGCGCATGGGTCCCCGATATGATGCTTAACCGCGATTCAGTTCGCTATGACTATGAATTCAGGCTGTGTCAGAATTCAAATATCAATCTTGTCAGGATCTGGGGCGGAGGTGTCACACCACGTGATGAATTCTGGGATGCTGCCGACAGGTTCGGATTGCTTGTATGGTCAGATTTCTGGGTGACTGGCGATACACAGGGGGAATTTAAAGGTTCGCCTGACTGGCCTCTTGAAGGTGATATTTTTATTAAAAATGTTAAGAGTACAATATTGCGGATCAGAAATCATCCGAGTCTTCTTCTGTGGACAGGAGGTAATGAAGGTCATGCCAGAAAGGAACTTTATGATGTAATGAGGAACAGCATAATTACTCTCGACGGAACAAGGCCATATATTCCAAGTTCATCGGGATTTGCCAAGCTTCCTGAAGGATGGGATGGTTCTTGGCCTGACAATATGCCAACAGGTGTCTACAGCGGCGGACCTTATACCTGGAAAGATCCAAAGGATTATTATAACAGGGCCATAGCCGGCCGCGACTGGGTATTCAAAGATGAGACAGGCATACCTTCACAGCCGCCTTACAATATCATGCCGAAGATCATTCCGAATCTTGTATGGGATAAAAAACTTCCTTTCCCACTTAATAACACATGGGGATATCATGATGCTGCAACAGGCAATGGACGATGGGATCTCTACTATGACGAGATGGTTAAAAGATATGGTGCCCCGGAAAGCATGGAGGATTTCTGCGACAAAATGCAGCTGATGAATGCTATCGGTTACCAGGGGATCTTTGAGGCTGCCGGACATAAACTGAATGACATTGGCGGAGTAATGCTCTGGAAACTGAATGCAGCATTCCCCAGCGTTGTTTGGCAGGTATATGACTGGTATTTGCAGCCGAATGCAGGATATTATTTTATGCAAAACGCTGTTGAACCTGTTCATATCCAGCTTAACCTGATCAGTCATGATGTAATGGCAATTAATAAAACTTACAAAAACATAGGGAACCTTACAGCCCAGATTGATGTTTTTGACCTGGATTCTAAATCAGTTTTGCATGAGGAGAAATCCGTCAGTCTTTCTGCATCAGATGTTAAGGTAGCTTCAAATCTTTCTCAGGTGCTGGGTTCAGCAAATGGTGTCAGGATTGTTGTGCTTCGTCTGAAGGATGGTTCCGGAAAAGTTGTTTCTTCCAATACCTACTGGTTATCAAAAGATGAGGATTACAAAGCAATGAACAGTATGCCGGAAACTACTGTTGAGGTAAAAGCTGAAAACAAAGGCTTCGCAAAATCTGAAAATACATGGACCGTGGAACTGACAAACAACGGAAGCAAGCTTGCATTCTTTGTCCGTGCACAGTTGTTAAAGGACGGAGAGGAACTTCAGCCATCATTCTGGTCCTCAAACTATATTTCATTGCTCCCGTCGGAGACAACTAAGTTAAAAGTCAGTTGTCCTGTAAATGAAATGCGTTCAGGAAAACTTACGCTGAAAATTTCAGGATGGAATATAAGTGCTCAGGAGATAGAATTGAAAAAGTAGTCTGCTGATGATAAGATACCTGTTTGCATTAATTGCAATTATTTGTTCTGAATTCCTGGCCACAGGTCAGAATGTCGGGAGCATCTCTGATGATACCAACTTCTTCCCTATAGCTGTATGGGTTCAGAATCCGGAAAATGCAGAAGCCTATAAAGCAAACGGGATCAATATGTTTGTTGGTATCTGGGGAGGGCTCGATCAGGTCAAATATGATCTGCTTAAAAATGCAGGTATAAAAGTGATTTGTGATCAGAACGATTTCGGACTGGGCAGAAAAAATGACAATACAATTTATGCATGGATGCATGGTGACGAACCTGACAATGCTCAGTGGAACAAAGAGTCAAAGAGCTATGATCCCTGCAGGGATCCCTCAATTATTGTAAAAAGTTATAATGAAATAAAAAGAAAAGATCCTTCCCGGCCTGTGTATATAAATCTGGGTCAGGGGGTCTCATATATCAATTATATCGGTAGAGGTACTTGCAGGGGAGATATTGACAAGTATAAGGTTTCTGCAAACGGTTACCTAAAAGGATGCGATATTGCCTCCTTCGATATCTACCCTGTTAACAACAGGGATGAGGAAACACAGAATAATCTGTGGTATGTTGCAAAGGGAATTGACAGCCTGTTTTCATGGAGCAATAATAAAAAACCGGTCTGGTGCTGGATAGAATGCACCAGGATCTCAGAGAAAAGTCAGAGAAAACCCACCGCAGCAGAGGTAAAGGCTGAGGTATGGATGGCATTGATTCATGGTGCAAACGGATTCGGATATTTCTGTCATTCATTTGCTGCACCTTCTGATGATGCTGCCCTTTTGCATGATAAGGAAATGATTCAGGCAGTAAAGGCTATTAACATGCAAGTTGCATCTCTTGCACCGGTACTGAATTCTTCAGATACAAAAGGATTTGCTTCTGTAATCTGCAGCAATCCATCCGTTCCTGTTGATATAATGACAAAAAAACTGAATAGTGAAAATTACATTTTTGCTGCAGGAATGCGTTGCGGATTTACAACGGCTACATTCAATGTTGCTGAAGGTAATACAGTTGAAGTACTGGGTGAGGGCAGAACATTGAAAATTTCCAATGGAAAATTCAGTGATGAATTTTCACCTTTTGCCGTTCATCTGTACAGGATAAAAATTTAATATGTGATTGAAATTTAATACAATACATTTCAATATGAGGCAGAATAAACCTGTTATTGAGAAATTTACCGGATTAATTTCGGGAAGAATTAATTCCGGAATAATTGAAATTACATTCTTTTTCACCCTGATATTTTTTTTTCTGTTTTCTCCTTTTCTGAATGCCCAGAACAAACCAGTCGTTAACAAAAGTGATTTTTTCCCTTTTTCTGTCTGGTACAGCGGAGGCAAAGCCAGAGCAACGATGCTTTCTGAAGTAACCCCTGCCTCAAGGGAAGAATGGAAGAAAGATATTCAGCAGATAAAATCACTGGGATTCAATTCTGTTAAAACATGGGTAGAATGGTCTCATTGTGAACCGCGAAAAGGGCAATACAATTTTGAAAACCTCAGGATGGTATTTGAACTTGCACAGGAAGCAGGCTTAAAGGTAATCATACAGGTGTATGGTGAATCAGCTCCAGACTGGGTTGGCAAAGAATATCCCGACGGCTTGTTCGAAGCCATGAATGGTGACAAGGTACATCCACAGGTGGCTCCGGGATACTGTATAGATCATGAGGGTGTAAGGCTTTCTTTCCTGAAATTCTATGAAGAGACTTCTAAAATAGCAGTCTCATTTCCCAATTTTTATGGATGGGATCTCTGGAGCGAGCCTCATATTGTACAATGGGGTGAGCCCGGCTGGATACCCAATCCACAGTATTGTTTCTGCCCCAATACTCAGGCTCGTTTCCGCGAGTGGCTGAAGCAAAAATATTCAACACTTGAAGAGCTTAATAAATCGTGGTACAGGAATTTTGAGAGATGGGAGGAAGTATCTGCACCCCGTTTTGGCACAATCCTGACATATTCCGATTTTCTGGACTGGAAAGCCTTTATTTACCAGAAGCTTGCGGAGGATCTTAAGCTAAGATATGATGCTGTCCGTAAGTATGATAAGACGCATATTGTAACTGCTCATGCATCACCGGTATCGCTCTTCGGGTCACCGTACGGAGGTGAATCGGGTGATGATTTCCTGATGGCTGACCAGGTAGATTACTACGGATTATCACAATATCCCAAGCATAATCTTCCAGGCGACTGGAGACCCTGGAGTTTTATGGCTCAGGGCGACTTTTCGTACAGCGCAAATAAGAAAAACGGAGGATATTATATTGGAGAATTTCAGGCAGGATTCGGTACTGTAGGACTTAATATTGGTGATCCTATAACTCCAAAGGATCATCAGATATGGACCTGGTCGAGCCTTGCAACCGGAGCCAAGGGAATATTTACATATGCCTACTATCCTATGTCATCAGGATATGAATCGGGAGGGTATGGACTGATAAACCTTGACGGTACTCTTACCGAACGGGCTGTTGAACTTGGAAAAGTGGCAAAATTCGTTGATGCCAACAAAGATGTGTTTGCAGCATCCAGACCTGTTAAAGCACAGGTTGCGCTTGTTTACAATCCGCTTTCACAGATGGTTGGCGGGCATCGTCGTACAACAACCCAGGACGGACATATAAATTCACTTATAGGTTATTACCGTTTCCTGACAGACCAGAATATTGCTGTTGAATTCATTCACCGCCGGGATGTTGAGTCAGGTGACCTTTCACAATATAAGCTTATCATTATCCCTTATGCATTGATGATTACTCAAAAGATGGCTGACGGGATAAAAAATTATGTTGAAAAAGGAGGGAATGCTTTCTCAGAGGCACGCCTGGCATGGAATGATAACAGGGGCTTTACTGACGGAGTAATTCCCGGACTTGGCCTGAGTAAGGTATTTGGAGTCAGGGAAACAAAGGTTCAGTCATTGAAGAATGTTTATATTAAAGTTGAAGATAATTCTCATCCTTCCCTTTCAGGATTTCAGAAGGGAGATACCCTTACAGGATCACAGTTTGCAGAATCTGTTGAGATCCTCGATCCTACAAAAGCAAAAGTACTGGCAAGACTTGCAGATGGTACTCCCTGCCTGGTGACATCAGATTATGGTAAGGGACACACAATGTTTGCAGGTACTTTCCTTGCCATGACAAATTCCCGTGGTTCCCAGTGGGACCAGTCAACACAGAGGATTACTGTTCAGGATTCATCTTACAGGAATACCAATAAATTTCTTCTTGGACTGGCTGAATGGGCAAAAATTGAAAGTCCGTTTACCATGTTACAGCCAGGTAATGAAGCGAATCCATTGATTATAAGGCTGCATGAATACCCGGGTGGCTATCTTCTGTTTGTTTTGAACCATGGAAAGACCACTGAAAAGGTCACAATCAGGTTAAAGGTTATGGAACCAGGTAGTTATGAGCTGGCAGAGATGCTTGGGAACCGAAAGCTTAGCAGTCTGACAAAATGCAAATGCTGGAATTTGCTACCGGTGAAATTGGCGAAAAAGGTGCAGAGATCTGGAATATTAAACGTACAGGAAAATAGAAAAAAATATGGCTCTTCTAGGGATTGATCTCGGAGGCACAAAGCTGGCACTCGCTATTATATCGAATGAAGGAATTATTCTTCATAAGGAGTCGGTGGCTGTCGGAAAAAGAACAGGTGCAGATGTAGGACAACTGATTACGGATCAGATCACTACTTTTATTCTGAAAGGAAAATCAGACGGAAATATTATTGAGGCTATTGGTATCTCCGTTCCGGGAATTGCACATCCAGGTACCGGGACTACCTGGGTTCCAAACATCGCAGGATGGGAAGATTATCCATTGCTTGAGGAAGTAAAATCTGTTTCCGGAGCCATACCCGTCACCATCGACAGTGACAGAGCCTGTTATATTCTAGGCGAAGTATGGAAAGGAAATGCAAAAGGATGCCATGATGCAATATTCCTGTCTGTTGGAACAGGAATAGGTGCTGGTATTCTTATCAATGGTGAGATACTCAGGGGAAGTCATGATATTGCCGGTTGTATTGGCTGGATGGCATTACAGAGACCATACAATGAAAAGTACAGGAACTGCGGATGTTTTGAATATTATGCTTCAGGGGAAGGGATTGCAAAGGTAGTAAAGTCTGACCTTGTTGATAATGAGGAATATGAAGGTGTTTTGAAGAATAAAAATATTGAAAATATTACATCACATGATGTTTTTGAAGCATATAAAAATGGTGACAGTCTTGCGGTAAGCGTAATAAAACAGTGTATTGAATTCTGGGGAATGGCCGTAGCAAACCTTGTAAGCCTTTTCAATCCCGAACGAATTATATTCGGAGGCGGTGTATTTGGTCCTGCTCTCCCTTTGCTCCCGGAGATATACAGGGAGGCACGGAAATGGGCACAACCCGTAGGTATTACCCAGGTAACTCTTACAGGATCATCTCTCGAAGGTGATGCAGGTGTTTACGGCGCAGGATACCTTGCCCTGAAAAGTATTTCCTGAAATTTAGTTAAATGAGATTATATGTTCAGTAAAAGAGTTATTTTCTGGTCGGCATGTGCCGGCATGCTTTTATTCGGTATTTGTATAATAACACTTGGCTCGGTGGTAGCAGAGCTCAGGCAGAAACTTAACCTTGATGAAGTCTCTTTTGGAACATTATTCTCTATCCTTCCAATCGGTATACTTACTGGCTCACTGATTTTCGGTCCTATAGTCGACAGGAACGGTTATAAACTTCTTCTTGCGGTTTCCGCATTTATAATGGCTGCAGGATTTTTCGGGATAGCCTATACTTCATCTGTACCAATGTTAAAGGTATTTATTCTGCTTGTCGGACTTGGAGGCGGGTCGATTAATGGTGCTACAAACGCGCTGGTCTCAGATATAAGTGAGACAGGGAAAGGAGCCAACATCAGTCTGCTTGGGGTATTTTATGGTATTGGTGCTCTTGGCATGCCGCTTATACTTGGATTATTAAGAAATACATTCAATTTTGAAGTGATAATTGCTTCGGTGGGAGTACTGACAGTTCTAACTGCAATATTCTTTCTGATAATAGGATTTCCTGCTCCAAAGCATTCTGAGAAGGTATCTTTTAAACAGATAATGGAACTGGCAGGGGATAAATCACTGTTGCTTATTGCATTCTTCCTTTTCTTTCAGAGCGGGTTCGAAGGTATTATCAATAACTGGACCACCACATTTATGGTGACTAAGCTGGCTGTTGAGCCGAGCAGTGCTCTGTATGCGCTTACATTGTTTGTTGCAGGTCTTGTAGCAATGCGTCTGCTTACAGGTAGCCTGTTCAGATCATTCACACCTCAGAGACTACTAATTATTTCATTCGCACTGATTTTAACAGGTCTTCTTGTTCTGATGGCAGGAGATTCATATAAGCTCATTATAATCGGGCTGATTTTACTTGGTGCAGGTCTTGCAGGCGGATTTCCGATAATGCTCGGAATTGCCGGCAGCCTTTTTGCAGGATTGTCAGGAACAGCTTTCAGCATAATATTCTTTATTGCTCTTACGGGAAATACTATTATAAATTTACTGATGGGTCTGGTAGCTCAGCACTTCGGCGTTACCCATCTGATTACATTTGCGCTTGCAGAGGCGCTGATAATGATACTGCTCTCTGTATTAATACTGAAAAGATCAAAATAGATTAACTAAACAATTTAAAATCAATTAATTATGTTAGCACTACAATGGCTCAGCAATGCGAGGGAGATAATGACCCGCATTGAGAATACACAGATGGACAATATCCGCAAAGCTGCGGAGGTTATGGCAGATACGATCGAAAAGGGGCGCTGGGTTCATACTTTCGGCTGCGGACATGCAACAATTCCTATCGAGGAGATGTATCCCCGTATCGGAGGTTTTGTAGGATTTCATCCTATGGTAGAATTACCACTTACCTTCTTTACAAAGATCACAGGAGAGATGGGCGTTCATCAGTTTCTTTTCCTTGAAAGGGTTGAAGGTTATGGTACTGCAATAATGAAAAGCTATGATTTCGACAAAAATGATACGATGTGGCTTTTCTCTCATACCGGCATAAACAATGTTAATATTGATGTCGCTCTTGAGGCAAAAAAGAGAGGAATGAAGGTTGTTGTGTTTGGTTCTGCAGCTGAGGCAAAAGGAAAGCAGACCAGGCATTCATGCGGCAAAACCATTTTTGATCTCGCTGATTATGTTGTGGATACCTGCGCACCTCTTCAGGATGCATCAGTTACCCTCAAGAATCACCAGGACAAAGTAGGACCTGTCTCAACAATGGCATTCATTACATGTGTTTGGATGACAGTTACAACTGTTGCTGAAATTCTTGCTGACAGGGGTGTTAAACTCTATATTCATCCTTCACATAATATTCCGGGTGATACAACATCAAGAGACAGGCTTGATGCTGCTCTTGCAGAGTATAAGAGAAGAATTGCCGGGGTATAGAAATACGTGACGGATGGGCATTAACCTTTGGGTTATTTCAGAAGGACAAGTAAAGAAGTTCCTCACAAAGGACACAAAGGTAAAGCCCTGATTATTATTTCTTTAATTGATAACTCTGTGTTAATCTTTCTTTGGAAGAACCCATTCTACCGTATTAGCGAAGGCAGATGGACTTTGTGACCTGTGGTTATCGACCCGCTTATTTTATAACATACCAAAACTTCAACAAGCTCCTTCTATTTATTCCATGTTACCGTCCTCATGACGGTATTCCCTTATCTGGTCGAGATAATCATTGAACTCAATGATTTCAAACTCTTTGATCATCTGTTCTACTGTAACATTTTCATTCTCACTGCTGACAAGTACTGATGCATACTCTCCAGGATCCGATATTTTTACAGTATTGCCGTATTTCTTTTTCATTGCAGCAAGATTCAGGATATTATAGGCAAGATGTACTCTTTTGAAGTCAAGGTTGATGCTTTCCACTGTGTAATCATTCTGGGAATTGCTTGATGATATAACTTCACCGAAAGGATTTCTTATCTGGGATGGATATCCATGGTAAACAGAGCCGACAAAATAGGACTGACATGTATAAGCCCAGACACTCTGGGCCAGACCTCCGTGGTACATTGATGACAGGATAATAAGATCTGGCTTCTGGCTGGCATACTTCTTAAGAAGTTCGTCGAAGTTGAGATCAAAACAGATAGCAATAGCTACACTGCCAAAATCAGTTTCAATTATTTGAGCTTTATCACTGGCTTTGATCCCTATCTGCATTTCCCCGATAGTAGGGAAGTTCTTGTCATAAATGCCCGCAATTTTGCCGTCTCTTCCAAGAACTACAACAGAGTTGCGCCATAACTCCTCTTCATCTCTTCTTTGCATTCCGAATGCGATATAACACTTGTTTTTTCTTGCAACAGATGCAAAATAATCAAGGACCTGATTTTTTCTAACACTCAGGTATTCTTCGCCGGATAGTGATAAGTCACATAATTCAGGAAGGACGATCAGATCAGGTTTTTTCCTGAGAACCTGTTTAAGCTCACTGTTCCAGAATTTAATTACATGATCAACAATCTCCTGTTTATTGGCACTTTCTATAATCGGGGGAGTATTTCCTATTGTGGCAACCTTTACAATCCGTTCAGAAAAAGCACAATTGGAAATGATAACATTAAATGTGAAAATAGTAATGACTAATAAGAATTTAACAAAGTAATTGGTTTTCATATTACTTTAATATTTGTTCAGGACCGTCACATCCATTGAAAAACAGAGAATAGTATTACTCATCCTTACAGAAAATTTACTCCAGACATTTTGAGCCCAAAAAATTCCTTAGGTACAAAGATCGGAATAAAGGATGGGATGGATCCTTAAAAGAGTCTAATTAAAGTTAAATAACATTAATCGGTCATCAGCCATTTTTTCATGAATGCAATACCGCTTTTGATTACCGCCTCATGGCCGCCATCGTGGATGTCAATTTCAAATCTTTCAGGAATATTGAGTTTTTCGTAGTGCTTTTTTGCAATATTATACTCATCCAGAACCTGTGGCCAGTGTGCTATCCTGTCCTGTTTTCCATGCTGGATGAGGAGCGGCCGCGGACAAATAAGTGAAACAACATCATGATCGGTAAATTCTGTAAGCCATCCTGTAAAAAAGGCATGGTCCTCTGTGGTTACAAGGAAGCTTGTATACCGATCATCAGGAATAACCATCTTATTCCTGCGATGGTTGAACCATGCAGATACTACCCCTGCCCTGATCCTTGGATCAAGCGGCATCCAGAACATTGTGGCCATGCCACCGAGTGAAACACCCCACATTCCTACTCTCTGAGGATCAATTCTTGTGTCCGCCAGAACTATATCAAGCATGTTCTGAACACGAACAAGCTCTATCCCCGGCAGACTGATATCAGCCAGCCGGCACAGACGCTCTATTCTGTTGCGACGTTCTATCGACATAAGATTCATGGGTACAAGGACAGCAAAGCCGGATTTCAGGAGTTCTTTAGCATACTCGTTGTAAGCTCCGCCCCTGAAAGGTGTCTCAGGAGTGCTGCCTATTCCATGCTGTACAATAACAAGTGGAAGCTTTTTACCTGCAGCGGCGCCCGAAGGAAAAGCAAGAAATGCCTGTGCTGTTATTCCGCCAAGAGGAAGTTCAATCCATTCACCTTTTATACCTTCTATTGTGTAGGGTTTCCTTATTGCCGGACCAGTTTTTGTCAGCACAGGAGGTTTGATCACTACTGAAGCCCATCTTTCACGATTGGGTTCCACGCTTCTTTCAAAAGCATCAATACTGCTGTAGTCTCGGTGCCAGGCTTCAGATGATCTCTCATCGTACTGGTCAATAAGATAATTCCTCAGGTAGTTCTCCAGCTGGGAGGCATAGGCATCAGTGCGCTCAGTTTCAAGTTTCTGATCAGCAGGGGAGATGGTCTGACCGGAAACCTGTTTAGGAATCAGTAAAATTATTGTGAAAAATATAACAATAAATTTGAATAATTTGCTCATTTATAATAGTTTATAATTATTTTAAATTGCCGGGTTTCATCCTGAAATCCCTTGCTCTTTTCATGTAATCATCGAGCATTTCTATTTCGAATTCCTTAATCATATCATCAGCCGTTACTTTGCTGTTTTCACTTGTGATCAGGACAGATGCAAGTTTTCCGGGGTCACTTATTTTTACTGTTGTCCCATATTTATTCTTTAAGGATGTTAGTCTGGCCCAGTTATAATCGAGGTGAACAAGCCTGCAGTCAAGGTTGATTTTTGCAACAGCAAAGTCAAAATAGTTAGTATTTGATGCTATTACGTCTCCCATTGGGTTCCTGATCTCAGACGGGTTGCCTTTGTAGACAGCACCTACGAAATGTGACCTGCAGGTATATGCCCAGGTGCTCTGAACATTTCCGCCGTGATACATCGAAGAGAATATGATCAGATCGGGTTTTTCCTTTGCATACTTAATACGAAGTTCGTCAAAGTTGAGATCGAAACATATAGCTATTGCAACACGTCCGAAATCGCACTCTATAATCTTAGCTTCATTGCTTGCCTTTATGCCCGATTCCATCTCTCCGATTGTCGGGAAGTTTTTATCATATATTCCTGCGATTGAGCCGTTTCTGTCGATTACAATACAGGAGTTCCTCCAGTTACCGTCCTTATCTTTGCGCTGTGTTCCATAGGCTATGTAACATTTGTTGCTTTTTGACACAGATGAAAAAAAGTCAAGAACCTGATTTTGCCTGACTTTAAGATATTCTTCTCCCTCTCCTGAAAGGTCGCAGAATTCCGGGAGCACAATCAAATCAGGTTTGTCGGGAAGTACCTGCTTCAGCTCCCTGTCCCAGAAACTTATTACATGATCAACAATCTCCTGCTTGTTGTCGGTTTTTATTGCAGCAGGGGCATTCCCGATTGTAGCGACAGTAACATACCTCTCTGCCAACAACAACTCACCTTTAATATTTCCCAGAAAAAGAAGAGATGCAAAAATAAGCAATCTCAACGACACAGTTTTTTTCATAATTATAAGAATTGAATGCTTAATGAACTTCCCGCTATATCACCTTTGAGCCCATGCGCCTTTATGCCTTTTCACCTTAAACTTATATATCCTGAACCTTTGTTTTATCCAGCAGTTTAGGTTTTGGCTTTATTACCGATATCTGAATATCATCAAATACATTTTTAGCAGTTGTTATACCGTCGCTGACTGGTTCAATACTTACTACTCCTTTATTCCATACTGATTGGGAAACAATGGAGGGTTTAAATTTCATATTTTCAACAGCTTTCACGTCAGCTCTGAAGATCAGTGCCGGCTGACCATTACTGAACTCATCTTCACGAAGTGTCTTAACATCTATTTCAGGAAATGAATCATTGAAATCACCGGCAAGGTTCATTTCGATCCAGCATATCCATTCAGTGCCGGGTTCAACTTCAACTCTTAATGAAAAATAGTCAGCTTTGGGAGTGGCCCCGGAGATTGCCATATCGGATTTTTTACCTGCATCTGCCTTCTCACCAGCGTTTTTTTGCTTTTAAAGAGCATGAACCATTGAGGCAATGCAACCGGCACATTTGCTTTTCCTTCCCAATCGCCCTTTGCAACACGATGGGTGACAAAAACTGTTTTTAGTTCTTTGGTTGAAGTATTTTCGAGCCAGATAGCAAACTGGGGAGGTTCCGCAAAGTTCGAAAGGTGAATTATTTTTTTATCCTGATGGATATCGATCTGTATTACAGTTCTGCCCCATGTCCTGAAGATCACATAGCCGGCAATTATTCCGATAAGGATCAAACCTCCGGAAAACAGAATTAATAATTTCTTTATCAGTTTGTTTTTTGGAAAAATCATACAGGAGTTTATCTGTTTAATTGTTATTAATTTTTTAACCACAGAGGGCACAAAGTCCTGATAGCTATCAGGATCACAGAGAACACAAAGGTAAAGCTTTGATTATTATTTCTTTGTGACCTCTGTGCAATATCTTTGTGATCTCTGTGGTTTATGGATTTTAAATTTTTCAACACCCCTTATAAATCCGGCACCTCGAATCCCGGACGATAAGTACCTTTAGAGATAACATTTGCCTCTTCAGAGTTTGTCACAAGCTCTTTCTCCCCGTCATAATATAGCTGTTTTTTACCAACCCTGTAGGAGAGATTTGCGAGATGCACAAGGCTTGCACTCTTATGACTCTGTTCTATGTGTGCATTCGGGGTTTTACGTGTCCTGATACAATTGATAAAATTCTGCTGATGTTCTTCATCAGGAAAATAGCCATACTCTTCAGCAACCACCTTTGAATCGGTGCCCAGTACCTGCCATCCTGCACCATGCCGGGCGAGGTACATCATCCCCTCTGTGCCGTAGATCTCCATCCTGTCACTAAGGAACGGCCAGTTGGCAAACTTATTCCGGCCATACCTTACTTCAGGTGGTGCTTTCTGAAGATACTCCCCGTAAATTGAAGCTTCAACAGTCATGGGGAAGTCACCAAAATCGTATGTAATAGTCTGATTATCCGGAATATCTCTGTTGTCATTGTAAATCACGCGACCCCCTGCACAGAAAGTTGATTTCGGATTGTCAGGATCGCCGAGAACCATGCGTGCGAGGTCGATAACATGCACGCAGTCGGCCAGAGGAAGACCGCACGAGTAAGCCCAGAATTCGTTGTAACCTTTATGCCTGCTTACATTATAAGGTACTTCAGGAGCAGGGCCAAGCCACATATCCCAGTTCAGTCCCTGAGGTACAGCTTCATCTTCTTTATAGATCCATGGTTTATTACCGGGAAGCATACAGTAGGCTTTGAGATGTACAATCTTTCCCAGTTTACCGCTTTGGATATATTCCTTTGCATGTATATTGTATGCTCCGCTGCGGTTCTGAAATCCGCATTGTACTATTCTGTTATATCTCTTTGCTGCATTGATCATCTTCCTTCCTTCGGGGATATTGAGAGAGATGTTCTTTTCAACATATACGTCTTTACCTGCCTGGCAGGCCCATACTGTTGCCAGAGCATGCCAGTGTTCAGGTGTACAGACCACAACTGCATCAACATCCTTGTCTTCGAAAGTCCGTCTCATGTCCTCAACGCGCTGAGGCTTATATCCCTGCTGCTTTCCAAGCTCATCTATCACCCTTCCGCCTCTCTCCTGATCCACTTCACAGACATATTTCACTTCAACGCCGGGGAGACATTTCTGCATCCCGAGTATAACCTGTGTTCCTCTTCCTCCTGCGCCTATCAGCGCGAGTACTACTTTATCATTAGCGCTTGCCATAGTAAATGGTATATTGTTTTATTAATTAAAATCAGACTTTTTCAGGAACAACATAGTTTTCCCTGTAGGCTGCTTTCAGAAATGTATTTGCCTTATCATCTCCGATAAACTGCTCTTTCTGTGAATCGATTAACAGTTGTTTGTTGCCGCTCCTGTATGCTATATTCCCGAAATGGACCAGTGAGGCGCTCATGTGAGCCTGTTCCATATCAGAGTTAGGCTGCTTCCGGCTTCTGAGCGATTCGATGAAATTCTTCTGATGCTCCGCGTCGGGATGAATTCCTCCCTCCTGTGCGATCATCTGTTCGCCCGGACCATATACCTGCCATCCTCCGCCGGTTCTTCCCATAAACATAACAGCTTCGGTACCATAGATCTCAACCCTGTCGGCATTTGTCTTCCACTCAGGGAACTTTGTCGGATCCATCCTGATCTCGTTTGAGGCTTTTGACATATAATTTGTTGCGTTACAACTGTCTACTGTTACTGTAAATTTCTCAAAATCATATGTGATAGCCTGAGATTCAGGTGTCTTTCCAGAATGGAATATATTGTTTCCTCCCCAGCCATAAACTGATTTCGGATGTCCGGGATTTCCCATTAGCATTCGTACAAGATCGAGCTGATGCCCTGCATCATTAAGGGCTCCCGGATTATATGCGTAGTAATAATACCATCCTGTCTGAGCTCCTTTGTTGAATGGTCTGGATGGTGCAGGGCCTAACCATTCATTCCAGTCAATTGTGGAAGGAGTATCGGTATCAGGTTCAGGTATCCATTTTGTGCCGGGCAGCAGATTGAATATTCTTATGTGAACTACCTGTCCCAGCTTGCCGCCTTGTATAAAATCGCGGGCTTTGCCTATGTAAGCGCCACTGCGGTTCTGATATCCGGCCTGTATTATCTGTTTATGTCTTTTTGCAGCCTCGATCATCTTTCTTCCCTCCCAGATACAAAGGCTTGGTGTCTTTTCAACATAGACATCCTTGCCGGCCTGACAGGCCCAGATTGTTGCAAGGGCATGCCAGTGATCGGGTGTTGCTATCCAAACAGCATCTATATCCCTGTCATCCATAACCTCTTTCATATAGCGGGTTGTAACAGGTTTATAACCCAGTTGTTTTTCAATTTCAGATGCAGCTGATGCCGATCTGATATCATCCACATCACAGATGGTTTTTATTTCCACCCCTGTGTTTGTTTTGCAGCAGCTGATAATTGTAGGTACTCCTCTGCCTCCTGCTCCGATAAGGGCAAGAACGATTTTGTCATTGGCTCCTTTGCAGGAAGAAATAAGCAGGCCTGAGGTTCCAATCGCTATACCTGCTGAGCCGGCAAGTGTTTTTCCAAGGAATTCACGTCTTTTCATGTTATCTGAATAATTCGTAAGAAAAAGATGTATGATCCGTCCAAATACGGAATTGTCTGATAAATATAATAAAATCACAGGGACAATTTAACTGGTTAATGCAGATATTCATATTCTTCATCCTTACAAATCAATTGTACAACAGATATACTATTATTAAACTCTTATTTAAGAATTGCTAAATAATGTTAATTCCTGTTTATGAGAAGGATGGGTATTGATTTTTAATTTAATATTGATAAATTTCACATCAATCTTAATACATCCCGGTATGAAAAATTCAGGTTTAGAGCTAAGGTTAGCAGCTGGTTCCGCCTTCTTATTTGTACTTATTCTGATGGCCGGTTGCAGTAAACCGGCAGGACAGACTGAGATCACAAAGTGGCAATATGGATGTAATGGTGCTGTTTCAGTCACTTATGATGATGGCTCGATTAATCAGTTCCGTAAAGCTCTCCCAATAATGAACAGGCTGAAAATGTCAGGTACTTTTTTCATCAACACAGGTTCAATTCCGGGCTCAACATATCAGGGCAAATTCATTGGCAGGCCTGTATCTCAAATAATAAAAGAAGCACGGTCAATCCCAACAGGGAAAGAAAATTTCTTTGAACGTGCTTCTGCAGCGAGGTATCTGGGTTACAGGGGAACCGGCGACTATTTTACCAGAGCAGGGGCACAGATGGATGCTGACAGACCTGAAGAAGCCTATAAGATAATTGATGAGCTTTATAAAAAAGTGAATAGTGGAGAACTTCAGAAATTATCAGAAAGAAAGAGAGATGATGAAAGAAATGATGTCCTGACATGGGAAATGATAAAGGAATATGCTTCACAGGGACATGAATTTGCCAGTCATATGGTTACTCATCCCTATGTGGCGGCACTTGATGAGGTAAATCTTATGTATGAGCTAGAGAAAAGCAAAGAGGAGATTCTCAACAAGCTTGGCGATAAATACACATTCTCTGCGGAATGTCCTTATGGTAGCGAGAATGAGAGAGCTATGGTGTATGCCCACAAAGTATATCCTGCTCTCCGTAACAGAATGCCTGAACCATTTCTTGAAGAGCTTAACCGTTCAAGCAGGAAAAGTGCTGTAGACCCGGGCAAGGAATATGTTCAGTGGCAGCGTGGTGCAACGACCAAAACTCCACTGCCTATGATGAAGGCATGGGTTGACACCACAGCAAACCAGCAGAATATCTGGCTAGTACTTGTAATTCATGGTATTGACGGAATAGGATGGGAAGCGCTTAAAAGTGAGGATGTTGATGAATATTTCCAGTACATAAGATCAAAGGAAAATGAACTTTGGGTAGCTACATTCGGTGATGCAGCAAAATATATGAGGGAGAGGATGAATGCTACAGTCAAATCATCCGAAAATAATGGAACTTTTAATGTTGAACTTACTCATTCTCTGGACAAATCGATGTACGACCTTCCTTTAACTCTTAAGACCTATGTTAAAAACAGATGGAAGGTAGTATCTGTAAAGCAGGGTGATAATAAAAAAGAAATAAACACAAAAAGGGATGAGAAAGGTACTTATGTGATGTACCAGGCAATACCGAACTCATCAGGTATAGAAATTTCTTCATTCTGAATTTTCTTAAAATAAAATAGAGGATTAGAAATTATATAATATTAAAGCTATGAGACCAACTAACCTAAAAAAACTATTTGCTGTGTTGCTGTTCTGTTTTACGGCAGTAACACTTTTTTCTCAGGAGAACAAAATCAGGGTTTTGTCATATTATGCTGGTCCTGCTGATGCTCTCGACAATTTCGATGCTAATCAGATGACACATATTATTTTCTGTTTTGGCAGGCTGAATGGTAATAAATTCGGGATAAGAGGAGCAAGAGATACTGCTGTAATACAGAAGATGATGTCACTCAAAAGTAAAAACCCTGATCTCAAGGTTCTGATTTCTCTCGGAGGATGGGGCGGATGCAAGACATGCTCGGATGTGTTTGCCACAAAAGTAGGCAGACAGGAATTTGTACAATCAATAAAGGAGATATATGACTATTTTAAGGTTGACGGATTGGACCTTGACTGGGAATATCCCGGCATTTCCGGCTTCCCGGGTCATAAGTTTATGCCTGAGGATAAAAAGAATTTCACAAAGCTCGTGAAAGAACTCAGAAAACTGGGATATGAAAAGGAGCTCAGTTTTGCAGCGGGTGCCTCACAGAGATTTCTCGATTCTGCCGCTCAGTGGAAACAGGTTATGAAGATGGTTGATTATGTAAATCTTATGACATATGATATGTCAGGTCCTGGTTCAAAAACTGCAATGCACCATACAGCACTTTTTTCATCACCAGAGCAGCCCAGATCAGCCGACTGGATGGTTAAGTCACTGATTGATATGGGTGTACCGGCAGGGAAGATTGTTGTCGGCGGAGCCTTTATGGAAAGATCTTTGAAAATGTGGAAGGAACAAACTACGGTCTTGGTCAGCCTGCAAAATTCAAGACAACAGTTGGTTACAGGAATATGCCGGCAGTTATGCCTGCTGACAGCGGCTGGGTTTATCATTGGGATGAAAAAGCCAGTGCACCTTTCCTTTACAATGAATCGAAAAAGCAGTTCTTCACCTATGATGATAAAGCTTCGATTGCAGCCAAAACCAAATATGTCATTGACAACAAACTGGGTGGTATAATGTACTGGCAGCTTGGCAGCGACACCTTTACCGATGGTCTGATGAATGAAATCGATAAAGTAAAAAGAAGTTACAAGCCGCTAAACTAATTACTATTTCATTGTCAGTTAACCGCAAAGAAAAGGAGCAAAGGTCAGATTTTGTCTTTGCATAGTAACTACTCTTCATGCCATTTTGATCTGTCAGGAGGAGCAGGTATTGTTACTTTCTTAACAGGTTTGTCTTTAAGCTCCTGCAGAAGAACCTCAACAGCTTTTTCTATTGACGGATCTATACCTTTCGCAAGCTGTTCGGGACGGTCAACTACTTCTATATCGGGATAAACGCCGACACCTTCAATGATCCATCCTTCTTCCTGATCGAAGATTCCAAACTGGGGAACAGAGATATTACCTCCGTCAACAAGACGCGCGTTTCCTGAAATACCGACAAGCCCACCCCAGGTACGTGTACCGATAAGTTTCCCGAGTCCCATTTTTTTGAAGAAATATGGAAATGCATCTCCCCCTGAAGCTGAGTAACCGTTGATAAGCATCACCTTGGGACCATCGTGTGCTATCCCTGGTGCTTTAGATGGTGCAAGTCCGTTTCTGTGCCAGTAAACCAGTGTATGACGGTCAAGGAGATCAGCCATCCTGTCGGGGATAAATCCTCCTCCGTTATAACGATCATCAATAATCAGAGCCTCCTTGTCGTAATAAGTATACATACCGTGGAAAAGTTCGCGGTTGCCATCTGCTGAAGTATTGGGGACATGGATATAACCAATCCTGCCTCCTGAAAGCTTATCGACCATTGCCCTTCTTTCATTTACCCAGTTAAAATACCTGAGTTCCTGTTCGGAAGTAAGTGGTTTTATAAGTGATGTCCTTGCGTTATCAGATGAAGCAGTGCTATTTACCTTTATTTCTACCAGTTTACCGGTTTTATTTTCAAGCAGCATATAAGGGTTTAATGAAGTTGTTACATCTTTTCCGTCAATACTTATTATATAATCACCTTCTTTGACATCAACACCCTGTTCGGTCAGAGGTGAACGCCTCGAAGAATTCCAGTTTTCGCCTTTATATATTTTCGAGATCCTGTAACGGCCTGTTGCATCGTCAGCTGTGAGCTCTGCTCCAAGCAAGCCGTTATCAATCCTTTTTACATTTTCAAAGTCTCCCCAGTCAACATAAGTATGGCCTGTGTTTGTCTCGGCAACTATCTCATTAAGAATATAGTCGAGATCAGCCCGATGACTGACATAGGGCAGGAGGACATTATATCTGTTGCGTACTTCAATCCAGTTTACTCCGTGAATATTATTGACATAGAAGTAGTCGCGGAATATTCTCCATGCATCAACATAGATCTGGTTCCATTCCTTCTGGGGATCAATTTTCATTTCAAGCCCGCCAAGGTTAAGTTTTCCGGCTCCGGATTTCTGACCCGGATTAAGCTTAATTATTCCATAGTCGCTTCCTGCACGGTAGATCGCTGTCTTTTTATCGGCAGAAACCGAAGCTGTCATAACACGGTCAAGGATCTCTTCATTCTTTTCATCATTAAGATTGAATTTCATGAGTTTGCCGCTACTAATAAAAATAAGTCCGCCATCAACAGCACCTATAAGTCTATAATTGCCTGATTCTCCCGGCAGCGCGGTTATTCTGTCGTTTATATTATTAAAATCGATCTCAACTTTAATATCTTTTTTACCGGATGAAACAGTATCGGCGGCATTAGTTTTTCCTTTTTTGTCTTTCCCTGACGAAGCAGCTGGCGCGGCAGGTTTATCATCGGATACAGGTTCAACGTCATTTTTGTCTTTGAATAACTTCGGACTTTTCTGAGTCAGTGCTATCGCATAAATCCTTGTTCCATTGGTATAGAGGTAATCAAACTCATAGCCTGGAGAATTCAAGATTGTAATCCCTGTTAGATGCAAAGAATAAATAATTACCGCAGCTGCTGAAAACAGGATTGTCGTCAATGAAAGCACCATTGGTGACCTGTGACTTTTTCCCTGAGGTAATTTCATATACCCAGATTGCTGTTTTATCATTTCCTCCCTCCTTGCTATATGCTATCCAGCGGGAGTCGGTAGAGAAGCTGTAAGTGCGCATTTCACTTCCGGTGGCATGATCGACTTCAGTTATCTTTCCAGTAGCTGCTTCAGCGAGCTTCAGATTCAGAGTCCTGTCGAAGAACAGCAGGTATTTGCTGTCGGGTGACCATGTTGGCTGATATTTCCATGCCGATGAATTGAATGTGACCTGCCTGGCTTTTGCCCCTTTTTTGTTTTCAAGCAGGTAGAGTTCATATTCACCGGTGAGGTCGGAGTAATATGAAATATATTTCCCGTCGGGTGACCAGGCAGGGAATATTTCACGGATACCCTGACTTTCTGTAATATTCTCGGTAATTCCGTTTTCAGCCGGTACAGAGAAAATGTCACCTCTTGCATCAAACAAAGCACGTTTGCCGCCTGGAGATACGGCAAAACTATGTATGTCATCTTTTACATTTTTATAATAAGCAATGAGATTAGGGTTGTCGAAATTAATTGAAACGCTAAGTTTTTCAGTCTGACCTGTTTTAAGGTTAAGTTTATATATATAGCCACCATTCTCATAAACAAGCTGATCTCCGTTTCCTGACGGCCACATAACATCAAACTCAGAATGTTTTGTTACCTGGCTTGTCTCCTTTGATGCAATATTATACTTCCAGATATTGAGTTTCAGGTCCCTGTCCGAAGAAAAGAAGATATTGTCACCTGACCATGTCGGAAGCTGGTCAGTTCCTTCAAAAGTGGTTATCTGTTCAGAAGTGTTGGCTGCAATATCATAAATCCATAAGTCAGTTGCCCTTCCTCCTTTGTATCTCTTCCAGTTGCGGAATTCACGGTCAACAGGTGTGAATACCAGTTTTGATCCGTCAGGTGAGAATACCCCGAATCCTCCGTTTACAACAGGAAGCGGTTTCTCCAATCCACCATCAAGACTGACCAGGAAATATTTTCCCTGGCGTTCACTGTACGGAGTGCGGTTTGCCCTGATAAGGATCTGTTTACTGTCAGGGGTCCAGTCAAGTACTGCATCATCCCATCCACCCCTGGGTGGCATAACGCCTACTGAGTTATACCAGGTAAGCTGCTTTGGAACACCTCCTGTTGATGGTATCACAAAGACCTGCCTGCTTCCGGAATACTCCCCTGAGAAAGCAATCCATTTGCCATCGGGCGAGATTTTAGGGAATAATTCAAGTCCCTCGTGTGATGTGAGTCTGCGGGCTTCTCCTCCAGTTGAATTAACTGTCCATATATCTCCGGCATATACAAATGTTACAAGATTATTGTTAATGTCCGGGAATCGTAATAGTCGTACATCATCGGTTGCGTTGAGTTTAACTGAAATTGCTGCAAAAACTACCAGCGCTGTAAAAAAAATACATATTCTTTTCATGGGTTATCTTTTTGTTTTTGACTTTCCGTATAAGGGCAATAAATTTATGAACAAATTTTATTGTGTGAAGCATTTACTAATGATATAAAGCTTTTTTGATTCTAAAAATTTATCTTTGACAGGTTCAAAATGCTTAAGAGTTTGAAAAAGATTGTTATCAGAATAAATGCATTTGTAAAGGGACTTGTACTTTTGCTGAGACCACATATTTTTCTGGGATGGCTCAGGAGTCCGTTTTACTTTATTTCCAATACGCTAAGTCTTACTAAATGGATTGCAAAACAGCCTAAAGGTGATATCCTGAATGACTTTTATACACCAAAGAGGGAGTATTCACGAAGATTCAGGCTATATCAGTATTTGTCAGAAAAGCATGGTCTGAACAATTCTGCATTTGATTATATTGAGTTTGGAGTTGCAGGAGGTTATTCTTTCAGATGGTGGGTTAGCAATTCTCCTGATAAAAACTGCCGTTTTTTCGGTTTTGACACTTTTGAAGGATTGCCTGAGGCATGGGGGACATTCAATAAAAGCGACATGGCATCCTCTGTTCCCGTTATTGACGACAACCGGGTGAAATTCTATAAGGGACTTTTCCAGGATAGCGTGCCGGTATTCCTTAAAGAATGGGATAAAGTTGATAATCAAAAAGTAATACATTTTGACGCGGATCTCTTTTCATCAACATTGTTTGCTCTTACTACTATGGCGCCATTTCTGCGAAAAGGTGACATCCTGATATTTGACGAATTCAATGTTCCAAATCATGAGTTTCTTGCTTTTAAACTCTTCAGTGATTCATACTATATAAAAACCAGGCTTTTGGGAGCAGTAAATAATTACCTTCAGGTTGCACTGATTATTGAATAATCTTTTCTGAATTTCTTCCTGTCCCGATATAATAATTACAGTTATTGGTTTAACTTTATTATATCTAAAATTAAAACCCTGTGACATGGACAGAAAATCCTTCCTTAAGAAAACAGTTATCGGCGGAGCCGCATTAGGTTATTCAGGACTTGTTTCCGAAGGTCTGGCAGTCAATCCGAAAGAGGCCAATTCAAGACCTTCTGATTTGAAAATCACGGATATACGTGGTGCGACGATTGCATCAATCTATGACTTTCCTATAATAAAAATTTATACAAACCAGGGAATTATCGGTCTTGGTGAAGTCAGAGATGCCGGCTGGATAGCTCAGGCACTGATGCTGAAGCCATATCTTATTGGAAAAGATCCCCTTGATATTGAGCCAATCCTGAAGAGCATTCGCCATCTTACAGGAGCCGGACGTTATGCCGGAGGATATTGTGCAGTTGATATGGCACTGATGGATATTGCAGGGAAGGCTCTGGGCGTGCCATGCTGGAAGCTCCTTGGAGAAAAGGTAAGGGATACTGTTGACATTTATGCTGATTGTCCCACTGTACTGAATGAGGAGAACCTGAAGCTAATGATGAAACGGCGTCAGGATATGGGCCTTAAGCATTACAAGATCGACCTTACACCACCATTGATTAAAAATATACCGGGAGCAATAGTGAATAATGTTCCAACACTCAAAGGACTTGAGAAGTGGGGAGAACATGTACTGACTGCCAGGAATATAATAGGTTACAATGTGAAGCTGGGTGCTGACCATTTCGGGAATATGACTGTTGAAAGCGGGATAGAGCTTGGCAATTTTATGGCTGATCCGAAGTACAATCTTGCATACATTGAAGATGTTATACATTTCACAAAATTCAATGCAGTAAATCTTAACAGACAGATAACAGCAGGATCAAAAACCCCTACTCTTAATGGTGAAGATATTTTCAGCCTTGAGAATTTCAAGCCATGGATCGAAAACAATACTGTCAGCATAATTCATCCCGATCTGCTCACTTCAGGCGGAATGATAGAGACCAAAAAGATTGCCGATTATGCCTTCCAGTATGGTATACGAACAATGATGCATTGTGCTTCATCACCAATAGGGGTGATGGCAAATGTCCATACAGCAGCCACAATAAAAGAGTTTATTTCACTGGAGTCACATACTATTGAAATGCCATGGGTAAACGATCTCGTTAAAGGTATCCGGAAGCCAATTATCCAGAATGGTGTAATTCCTGTTCCTGATACACCCGGACTTGGAATTGAATTTGATGATGAGGTGGCTGAAAAATATCTGAGGGAGGCAAAATATCTGAAATATAACCCGGGATTATTTAATCCGACTCCGGAATTTGATAAGCCGATGACTATGTTAGAGGCAAAGCAGAAAGGGATCATTGGCGAATATCATCAGACAGGCGGCCCCTGGTGGCATATAAATGATGAAGGTGTATATGCTAACCAAACAGGATCCAACTAATTAGATTAAAATATGTCAAGAAACACTCTGTATATATTTGCATGTGCGGTATTGTTTATTGCTTTATCTGCAGATGCCGGAGCTCAATACCTGAACAGATCTTTATCAACTGCTGCTGAAGTGAAAACAGCTGTTTCAACCTCTTCTGCTCATTATAAGGCTGTTTTTGGCGAAGGTGACAGTAATTCAGGTTTAATAAAAGGAATAACCAGGTACGGTGAACTGATTATAGATCCCGGAGGGAAGAGCAACCAGGTTAAATACCCTGATGAGGAACAGATTCTCTTTATACTGGAAGGTACAGGAATTCTGCTTTATGGCAAGGAAAGCATACCAGTCACAGGAAATGATTTTGTGTACATACCCAAAGGAACAAAGTTTGGATTTTCAAATCCGAGGGAGGTTGGACTTTCAGTAATCATTATGGGTTTCAAACTCAATCCCGATACATCCAGATTCAGCACTTCGAAAGTAATGATAGCAAATTGTGAGGAAGTGAAATTCCAGACACTCCCGTCACATGGTCCGACTACAACTTTTCAGCTTCTTATGGGAACTTATGAAAGCACCAGGGACCGGCTGGCTGCAGCGTGCCAGGTAACAAGTCTTTTTATAATGGATTTTGCCTCAGGAGGTACTAATAATCCTCATAATCATGCAACTGAGGAAGAGATCTACCTAATTTTGAAGGGCAAAGGAGACATTGTGGCAGGAAAGAATACTGATGGCAGTGATATGCTCCATCCTTCAGCAGAGGGAGATGTTTATTTTTATTCCCCTAAAACACAGATTGGCTTCTATAGCGGCAATAAGGAAGATGAAGACCATGTAAGGATACTTGCCGTAAGGTTTAAATATCCCGGAAAGTGATTGATCATCTTTTTTATTAGCCAGAATATTTCAAATATCATATTTTCCCGGGATGGAATCTAAATGTTTTTAGCTATTTTTATTCCAGCGCCCGATTAAGAGAACTGAACCTGATTTTAAGTTGTGGCAAACAGAGGGAAATTATTTATTATGATATTTAATAACAGGATATTAAATACCGGTTCCTTCAAATTGTATTTGTTGCTGGGTTTACTTTTGCTTACATCAAAGTCACTTACAGCACAACAGATTACCCTCATAGATCTGGAAGAGATTCCACAACGAAAAGTTCGAAGTTTTATCGAAGCTGAAGAGATAAACCAGATGAATGACTTTTCTCTGATCCGTCCCAGTTGCAAAGCCGATGCAATCGGTCCGGATTATCATGTTCTTGAAAAGACATTCTTTATGAACAGCAGGCTTTCAGATGTCTGGGATTGCTACAGAAATGCTGATCTTACACATTCCTGTAATCGTTCAGTAAGGTTTGGTCTGCTTTTGACAAAATTTTCCAACTCTGTTGTCTATAAAGGAAGTAAAGAACCAACAGTAATTGATACAGGGCAGGTATATTTTATGAACCTGAGGCTTTTAAAAGGTATATTAAATGTTCCTGTAGCATTCGAGATCATAAATATTGATGCCGGTAAACTGGTAGTTGAATTTAGTTATATAGAAGGTAATAAGACAAGAGGAAAGCAGACGTTGCAGTTTTTTGACAATGGAGACGGACGTACCAGGATTGTCCATATGAGTTACTTTAAAAGTGATTCCTCCATCAGGGATGCGTTTTTCTACCCCCTCTTTCACAAGAAATTCATCAGGGAATTTCACAATGTTATGAGGCAGAATATTGTGAAGAGACCGCTTATTGTTTCAGCTGGTTTCTAATGGTTAATATCCGGATCCATTGATTTTCAAGCAATATGATTACGGATTATTATATTATTTTTTATGAGTATAGGCAATCAGGAATAAAATTTTTACTAAATAGTGGAGATCCCTCGCTAACGCTCGGGATGACACAGGATTTGTAGGCTGAGTGTGGGAAAGCAGTGGCGATTTGTCAAGAATTTACATATAATTATCACTGCTCTCAAATCGCCACTGCTTTCCCTCTATGGCCTCATAAATATCTGTCATTCCGAGCTTTAGCGAGGAATCTCCCTCAGGCTTAGCAGAGTTATTATTGATTACAGATAGTCATATTATTTTTTATTATCAATATTCAACAGCACTCTTCCCGATTCCATCATCAGTGATACAGACCATTTTATTATAAGAAACGATCCCAGCATTCCTACAACAGCATCAAGCCATTGTATTTTCCAAACCAAAGCAGCTGTAAGCCCTATAATTGCAGTTATACTGGTAAGCGCATCAGCCATTACGTGGAGATATGCTGCCCTTATATTGTGGTCCGAATGCTCATGATCGTGATGCAGGATAAAAGCGCTTATAATGTTTACAGCCAGACCGATGAATGCAACAGTAATTGCCTCCTTAAAGAGTATTTCAGACGGAGCTAATAATCTTTGTACCGCTTCAACAAGTATGACAATGGCAAAAATTATTAGTAAAAAACCGCTGCTGTAGCCTGATAGTGAAAGTATCTTATTTGTATCACCGGAAAATTTCTTTTGAGCTTCAGCTTTTCTCACAAAAACATAGGCAATCCAGCTAAGTTTCAGAGCCATTACGTGAGAGCCCATATGTATACCATCCGCAAGCAGTGCCATTGATCGGGTTCTGAGCCCAAAGAAAATCTCAATACCCATTGTTACAGCTGTCAGCAATACTACCAGTCCTGTCTTTTTTTCGTATCCGAATCTCTTTTCAGAATCCATTGTATCAGGTTTTCTAAGCGAAAACAAATATATGATATGATTATAACAATGTTATTTTAATAAGGTTTTAGTTTGGATGTAATTAATTTTTCTAAATTAGCCTCTGAGCTAAGATGGTGATTTATAATAAGTACGCAACTATCATAAATTTTTAATTACTTAAGTAATGAAACCGGTCTCCCTTTGGTTTACTCTGATATTGCTGGTGTGTTCTGTTTCTGCAATTAATGCACAGGAGGCGGTTTCCGCAAGAAAGGTGATTGAGGCACTAAAGAATAAGAAATGTGACCAGGCATTCAGGATGGTGAGCCGGGTTACAGATCTTAACGAAAAGGATAAGGCAGGAGGCACAATACTTATGTACAGCTCTGTAAGCGGATGTATCGAAGTTGCTGTGTGGCTCCTTGAAAAAGGAGCTCTTGTTGACCTCAAATCAAATGAAGGATTCACAGCCTTGCATATGGCCTCACGAAATGGTCACCCTGACATTGTGAAAGCCCTTCTGGAGAAGAGGGCAAAACCTGATGAACTTACTCTTACCAATACTACAGCACTTTATATGGCTTCACAACAGGGTCACACCGGTATACTCTCGCTATTGCTTGAGTATGGAGCCAGCATTGACTTCAAATCGAATGAGGAATTTACAGCACTCTATATTGCTGCCCAGTATGGTAAAACAGATGCAGTAAAGCTTCTTATAGAAAAAGGAGCAAAACTTGAAATACCAACAAGCAGAAATGCCACACCCCTGTTTATTGCTTCCTCGGCCGGTTATACGGAAATCGTTAAAATTCTGATTGATGCCGGGGCAAATCTGGAAGCAGGAACAAGAAGAGGTGCAACTCCGCTCTTTGTTTCTGCTCAGGATGGCCGTACAGAGGTGGTGAAACTTCTTCTTGAAAAAGGGGCAAATGCCAGGATGAGCACCAACGATGGCATGAATCCGCTTCTTGCAGCCTCCCTGAGAGGACATTCGCAGGTTGTACGGCTGCTGCTTGACTATAATGCTGATATCAATTCTGCCACTCCTCTCGGAGCAACTGCTTTAATGATCGCTTCTGCCAACGGGCATACTGAGGTTTTGAAAGTTCTTCTTGACAGGGGAGCAGACACTGCTCTCAGAAACCAGAGCGGTAAATCTGCTGCAGATGTTGCAGCCAATGATGAAATAAAAAATCTTCTTACAAATTATATCAGGAAACTCTGATTCTGAATCCGCTGATAAATACCGGGGATTCATATATAAATAACCCTGTTTGGTTGATTTTATTTTTTACGGTAAAACACTGAACCTACATTTACTGCTTATCCTATTTATGGGCATATGCATTATAGAAGCAGGTTTAAATATCCTTACCGGGAAATACTCATTTTTTCAGTTTTATTGTTTCTTCTAACCGGTCAGAAGGTATCGAGCCAGTACAGAACATATTCTTTCAACTCCCCGGGGAATGAATGTTATTTTCAGTACCTGTGCTTTACATCCGACAGTGACTATGTGTCACTTAAGCGTCCGTTCATTTTCTTACTCGGCAGGGAAAATCAAACTGCTGAACAAATGTACCAGCGGGATACTCTGAGAAAGCAACCTCAGTTTTCAAACTACAAGTTTGTTTATATCCCTAATCCCGGTATTAATACAAAAAAAGAACTCCAGTGTCTCCCTGCACTTACCAGCCTGCTGACCAACTCATTCAAATACGGGCATACCAATCTGTTTTTCAGTGTTGAAGATGACAAAATAACCCAGACTGACATTGAAGAAAATATGTTATATAACACATTTTCGCATATTAGATTATATGTTCCTGATTCTTCCGGTATGGTTGCAGGATCGGGTTTGCTAAGCACTTTTAAGGAGACAACTGTTGCTTATGATCCGGTTGTAAAGGATGAGACAGGAACTTTCTATGAGGAAGAGAATAAGGATGAAGAGAGCGAAAAGGAGGAATCCGGGGTAAAAGCAGTTAAAACATTTTTCGGACCACCTTCAGGTTTTAATTTCACCATGTCCGGAAAAATCTCTGATAAACTCACAGGAGAAGCTCTTCCTTTTTCATCTGTCCAGGTTAAGGGTACAATAATAGGAACAACCTCAAACAATGACGGATTATTTACGCTTGTTAAGGTCCCAACCGATACCAGTACACTTGTTGTCCAGTATGTTGGGTATACCACAACTGAGGTCTTTCTTACTCCGGCATCACCTAAAAGTGAGTTGAATATTGAAATAAAGCCAGGCATTCAGGCACTTCAGGGAGTAACAATTACCGCTGCAAAGGAAGAGTTCGTTATGGCAAAGAAGGAGAGTGTAAATGCTGTTAAGATAACACCCAGAAAACTCGAGCAACTTCCGGGTGTAGGTGAAAGGGATGTGATGAGGTCATTCCAGCTTATGCCCGGAATAAGCGCTTCAAATGAGTCATCATCAGGGTTGTATGTCAGAGGAGGAACACCGGATCAGAATCTGGTTCTCTACGACGGATTTACAGTATACCATGTTGACCATCTTTACGGATTCTTCAGCGCCTTTAATTCAAATGCACTGAAAGATGTCCAGCTTTTCAAAGGAGGCTTTGAATCAAAATTTGGGGACGTCTATCAAGTGTAACTGAGATTACAAGTAAGGAGGGTAACCAGAAAAGATTCAATATCGGCGGGGACATCAGTCTTCTTAGTGCAAACCTGTATACTGAAGGGCCTATTGCAGAAAATCTTACAGGATTTCTGGCATTCAGGAGATCTTATCAGGGCCCGATTTATGACTATATTTCAGAGAAATTTGGAAAGAGTTCACAAACAAAGGCTTCTGCTCCCTTGGGAGAGGGACCCGGCGGAAGGTTTACTCAGGAAGCGAAAATAAAATCATATTTCTATGATCTGAACGGCAAGCTTACCTGGCATCCCGGGACAAATGACATTATTTCCTTAAGTGTATATAATGGAACGGATATGCTTGATAATGGCTTTAATGCAGAGACTCCAACATTCGGCCAGCGTAATGCAAACTTCAGCATGAACTCAACCGACCTTACGAGGTATGGCAATATTGGCAGCAGCCTCAGGTGGGGCCGGAAATGGAGCCCGAAGTTATACGGAAATACTGTACTAAGTTATTCGAACTATTACAGCAACAGAGACCGTTCGCAGGAGAGGACAATTTTTAATGAAGATCTTGATGCCGTGACAACCCGTACTGGTGTTTTTGAGAACAACGACCTCAGGGATTACAGCCTTAAATCAGATTATCAGGTGGATATGTTCAATTTCAGCAAGTTGCAGTTCGGCCTCTTCGGAACACAGTTTGATATCAAATACACTTATGCGCAGAGTGATACCTCTACAATTCTGGACCGGCACGACTACGGGCTGCTTGCCGGGGGATATGTCCAGAACGAGTTTAAAATGCTTAAGGACAAGCTCAGGATTATACCAGGTATCAGGAGCAGCTATTATGAAATTACCGGGAAAAATTATTTTGAGCCCAGATTATCTGGTTCATACTCAATTACCGACAATCTGGTATTTAAGGCAGCCACCGGTAAATATTACCAGTTTGCCAACAGGGTCACACGCGAGGATATAATGTCGGGGAGCAAGGATTTCTGGATTTTGGCTGACGGGGATTATGTTCCTGTAAGTTCCTCTATTCATTTTACAGCCGGATTATCTTATGAGACTGCGGTTTACCTTCTGAGCGGAGAGATGTACTATAAGAAGATCACCGATCTTACAGAACATTCATTGAGGATTAATGCCAGCCCTATGGGGGTGAATTACAATGAGAATTTTTTGTGGGTTATGGCTATTCAAAGGGGTTTGAATTACTTTTCAGAAGAAATATGGCGATCTGAACGGTTGGGTGAGTTATACAATAGGTGAAGCAATGAATCATTTTGATGAGTACTCAGGAGATTATTACTCGGCCAATCAGGATGTCAGGCATGAATTCAAAATCGTAGGCCTTTACAATTACAGAAGGTTTGATTTTTCTGCAAACTGGATCTTTGCAACAGGAAGGCCTTATACTGCTCCATCCGGAGCTTATTCTATTGACCTGCTCGGAGGATCTTCAAAGGATTTTTTCACAGTGACTGAAAAAAACAGCCTCAGGCTGCCTGATTATCACAGACTTGATATATCTGCAACCTACAAGCTGCTGGCCGGTCTCCGGGGCCAGAAACGCAGAAGAGAGATCGGGTACATTGGTTTCTCAATTTTTAATGTTTACAACCACCTCAATACCTGGTATAAACAATTTACTATTGCGGATGGAGAGATCATTGAAACAAATATAAATTACCTGGGCTTTACGCCTAATGTTACTCTTTCCCTTAAACTGAGATAATATGAAACACTCATTATTTATTCTGCTTATCTTATTGACAGTTGGTGTTTCATGTGAAAAAAAGAATTCACCTTTTACCGACATTCCTGTAATTGAATCCTACCTGAGCCCGGGAGAAACTCCTTTAGTTAAAATCTCCAGACAGATCCCATTCTCGTCAGATGTTGATTATGCCACAGATGATATAAATAATCTGGAAGTATTGCTTATATCGGGTGGAGTCAGCCACACCCTTACACCATCAGGTGATGGCATCTATTCTGATAGTTTAATAAAAGTGAATGAAGCAGATTACAGGCTCTCTTTTTTATATAACTCAAAAAATGTAATTGCAACGACATCTGTGCCCAATAAGCCTGTTGATTTCACAATATCAGATAATAAGATTAGTGTGATGAGGATGACCAGCGGATCAATGGGGCAGATGGGGTCATTCCAGATGCCTGAACCCGTGTATCTTACATGGACCAATGATGATGATTCCTATTATCTTGTAGTTATTGAATGCATGGAGGAGGATCCTGATCCTGTGAGGGAACTGAATGACAGTATTCCTGACAGAGGTTTTATGTTCCGTAAGCGACCCACTAATTCACAGGGGATTGAAATCCGACCACAGGAGTTTCAGTATTTCGGGAAACACCGTGTAATTCTTTTCCACGTTCTACCAGACTACGCATCACTTTATGATGAAACGGAATCAAGCTCACAGAATCTTACAAATCCTTCAACAAGTATCACAAACGGCTATGGAATTTTTACTGGTATGAACTCGGATACTTTACTTATACAGGTTAATGAATCGGCCAGATGAGGAAGTAAAACCTGATACATAAAAATCAGGTCCCTGTAGACAAAAAATGGCTGTATATCTATATTATTTTATTCAGGGCTATTGCTGCTTTACTTTTGAATAAAAAGGAAAGTAAAATGTTACGAAAACATATAGCAGCAGCAATTATAATCAGCCTGACATTCAGCATACCGGTTTCAGCTCAGCAGGACAGTATCTGGACTCTGGAAGAGTGTATTCAATTTGCTCTTGATCAGAATATCCAGGTCAGGAAAAGTGAGAATTCAACATCAAGGTCACAACTTTATTATGATCAGTCAAAGGCACAGCGATTTCCTTCTGTAAATGGTTCTGCTAATCAGAATTTTGGCTGGAGCAGGAACAGTACATCAGGGGTGTCTGGTTATTCTTTTGCAACTGGTTCGGGTTATTCAGTAAGTTCCGGTGTAACATTATATAACGGATCGCGTCTGAGTAACCAGATAAAACAGTCGCAGCTCGACATCCGGAGCAGTGAATACCAGCTAGAGACCACTAAGGAGGGAATAAGCCTTAATATCCTGGATGCATTCCTGCAGGTACTATATTCAGAGGAACAGGTTAAGAACAGTAATAAGCAGATTGAATCAACTGAAGAACAGCTCCGGCTTGCAGGTGAACGTCTTAATCTGAAGGTTATCTCAGTTGCAGACTATTCACAGGTCAGGTCACAGCTTGCAAATGAAAAGCTTACACTTGCAAACTCTGAAAAGCAGTATGCAATTGCAAGGGTAACCCTGATGCAGCTTATGGAGTTGCCTTCCGTTAATAATTTTGAAATAGCTCATCCTGATATGGATACATTACTCTTCGGGAAGAGAATTCCGGATGTATGGAAAGTTTATGAAACAGCCCTGACAATAAAGCCACAGATAAAAAGTGCTTCACTCAATAAGGAGATAGCAGGACTGGATGAAAAAATTGCACGTGCAGGTTATTTCCCTTCACTAACTGCCAGTGCCGGAATATCGACAGGATTTTCAAGCGAGGCCAATGGTGCTTATTCTAATCAGCTAAATGACGGACTCTATCCGACTGCGGGTCTGTCTCTTTCAATACCGATATATCAGAAGAAGCAGGTAAAAACAACAGTTGAAGTTGCAAAACTTAGCTACAGTGATGCAGAATTGACTGAGCTGGATACACGAAATCAACTTAGAAAAAACATTGAACAGGCATGTCTTGATGTTACTTCGGCACAGGTTGAATATGAGGCAAGCATTGAGAACTTTCAGGCTACTCTTGAATCAACATCACTTGCTGAAGAGAAGTTCATTCAGGGTTTAATAAACTCTGTTGACTACCTGGTTTCCAAAACAAACCTTATTTATGCGGAGAGTAAGCTTCTGCAGTCGAAATACAACCTGATCTTCAGTTATAAGGTACTTGATTTTTATGAAGGAGTTCCATTATCATTTCAGACAATAAAAAAATGAAAAGCAAAATGAAAAGAAATATATTAATTATAACAGGGGCATTAGTAGTTTCTGCTATAGTAATTATTGCACTAAAGCCATTCGCAAAAAAGGAGGGAGCTGTAACTTTCGATACAGTTAAAGCCGAAAGGGGAGCAATAACAAATACTGTTACAGCAACAGGAACAATTGAAGCCATAACCACAGTGGAAGTTGGTACCCAGGTATCAGGAATAATTCAGCACGTATATGTTGATTTCAATGATAATGTGAGACAGGGACAGGTTCTGGCGCGACTTGATGAAACTCCCTTAAAGGCTCAGCTGGAGCAGAGCCAGGCAAGTGTTGACCAGGCTCAGGCTCAGCTTAATTTTCAGGAAGCAACCTATAAGCGTCTTAAACCGCTTTATGATAAGAACCTGATTGCCCAGACTGACTTTGACCAGGCTGTGTACAATTACGAAAACTCAAAAGCAGCTCTCAGTAATTCCAGGTCTGCACTTACACGGGCAAAGGTAAATCTGGAATATGCAACAGTCCTTTCACCTATTGACGGTGTTGTTCTGAACAGGGCAGTAGAAGAAGGGCAGACAGTTGCAGCAAGTTTCAATACTCCCACACTCTTCACAATTGTAAATGACCTTACCAGGATGGAGGTGCAGACAAGTGTTGATGAGGCAGATATAGGAAAGGTTAAAGAGGGTCAGAGAGTTGAATTCACTGTCGATGCTTATCCCGATATGAACTTTGAAGGTTCAGTATCCCAGGTCAGGTTGCAGCCTGTAACAACCAATAATGTAGTAACATACGTTGTAATTATAAGTGCCCCAAACCCGGATAAAAAACTTATGCCGGGGATGACTGCAAGCACAATTATCTATGTTGAGGAAAAAGAAAACACAATTATCATTGCAGGAAAGGCAGTACGTTTTACACCCGATCAGTCATGGCTGGCTAAAATGGCCAAAGAAAGGGAGTCAAAAATGAGAGAGGGACCTGAAAATGCAGGTAGTATACCTCCTCCTGTCATGAGAACTGCCAATGATGCTGATGTCCTGAATAAAAAAAATATATGGATCAAGGATGAAAATGGTCTCATCCGCCCTGTGATGATCACTACCGGAATTGACAACGGTTCATCTGTTGAGATCCTTTCAGGACTTAAAGTGGGAGATGAGGTGGTTTATGCAATGAATACGGGAGCAAAGAAAGAGAGCACGGAAAAGACTAATAACGGACCTCCCGGACCATTCCCATTCTGATAATTAAAAATACGGGTATTAAAAAACCGAAATCATGAAAAATATTATAATCGAAATAAAAGGTCTTAAAAAAGACTATCAGGTAGGTGAGGTTATGGTTCATGCCCTCAGGGGAGTTGACATGAAAATAGATGATGGGGAATTCGTAGCAATAATGGGAGTTAGCGGTTCAGGAAAATCGACAATGCTCAATATTTTAGGATGCCTTGATAAACCAACCGGAGGGGAATATGATTTTGATGGTGTGAATATAAACACTCTTGACAGGGATGCCCTTGCAAGGCTTCGCAATAACAAGCTGGGATTTGTCTTCCAGGCATATAATCTGTTACCCCGGACTACTGCACTGGAAAATGTAGAACTCCCTCTGTTCTACAATAATAAGATCCGTTCAAAGGAAAGAAAAGAGAGAGCAATTGCGGCTCTCGAATCTGTAGGACTTGCGGACAGGATGAAGCACATGCCGAATCAGCTTTCCGGTGGCCAGCAGCAGCGTGTTGCCATTGCACGTTCACTGGTTAATGATCCCCGAATTATACTGGCAGACGAACCAACGGGTAATCTCGATACCAGGACATCATTCGAAATAATGGAACTTTTCCAGAGCCTGAATGAGAAGGGAAGAACTATTGTTTATGTAACACATGAGCCCGATATTGCAAGGTTTGCAACACGGAATGTCATTTTCAGAGATGGAAGAATCCAGAAAGAATCACAGGTAAATGAAAGACTTTATGCACGTGATATGTTGAAATCCCTGCCGGCTGAGGAATTTGATGAAATGTAAAAAATCGGAAAATGAATTATTCAAACCTTTTCAGGATAGCAATAAGGGCATTGCTGAGAAATAAGCTGAGAGCTTTTCTTACAATGCTGGGTATAATAATAGGAGTGGCTTCGGTAATCGCAATGCTTGCACTGGGAGAGGGCTCAAAGATGAGTATAAGAGAGGAAATGTCATCGATGGGAACTAATATGGTAATGGTTATGCCTAATTCGCAGCGTCGCGGTGGAGTCAGCCTTGGATCTTCAGGTTCAATGGCCCTTAAATACAGTGATGTTACAGCTCTCCGCAATGAGGCAGGTTCTATAACATCAGTATCACCTGAAGTAAGGGCCAGCGGACAGGTAATTTATGGTAACCAGAATTCACAGACAACAATCTATGGTATAAGTGAAGAATATCTGACAATAAAGAAACTTGAGGTAGAAACAGGAAGGCTATTCAATTCACAGGAGACCAAAAGTATGGCCAAAGTATGTCTTCTCGGCCAGACTGTTGTGGAAGATCTTTTTGGTGAAAATGTTGATCCGATCGGGCTTTCAGTGAGGATCAAAAATCTTCCTTTTCAGGTGATTGGAGTACTGAAAGAGAAGGGTGAGAGTGGTATGGGGCAGGATCAGGATGATATGATTCTTGCCCCTTATACCACAGTGCAGCGCAGGCTGGCAGCAATTGATTATATAAATGGAATTTATGCTTCTGCTGTAACTGAAGAAAAGAGCGCTGAAGCTATAGCCGAGATTGAAGAAATCCTCCGCAGGAGTCATAAACTGAAAGAATCTGATGAGAATGATTTCAGGATTATGTCACAGTCTGAACTTATAGAAACGGTTTCTTCAATAACCGATATTATGACACTTCTGCTCGGAGCCATCGCCGGAATATCACTGCTGGTTGGAGGGATAGGAATTATGAATATAATGTTTGTTTCTGTAACGGAAAGGACCCGCGAAATAGGATTGAGGATGTCTATTGGCGGAAGAGGAAAGGATATTCTGTGGCAATTTCTGGTTGAATCGATGCTGCTTAGTATTCTTGGAGGTATACTGGGTATTATATCCGGATATCTTATAGCAAGGCTTGCAGGTTCACTTATGGATAGCCCGGTCTTTGTTACTACCCGGTCAGTTGTGCTGGCATTTGTGGTCTGTTTTGCAATCGGAGTATTTTTTGGATGGTATCCTGCAAAAAAAGCGGCAGGTCTGAATCCGATTGATGCACTCAGATATGAATAATCCATATCAATAATGTAAATTTGAATAATCTTAATGCCTGACTGACAGGTGAATCACAAAAAGGGGAAAAATGAAAAAAGGTTTCTTTGAGAGCAAAAAGCTAATTATAGGACTGCATTTACTTGCATGGGCAATACTTATCGGTTTACCACTCTATTTTGTTAAGAGATGGGATATAGGGCAGGATTTTGTTTGGCTTTATTACATTAACATAACAATCAATGGTATAATATTCTATACCAACTATTTCTTCCTGGTTCCAAAGTATTTTTTTGATGGGAAAAAGTACAAGTATTATCTTTCGATTGCAGTGCTTTTGTTCTTCTTTTATTTTGTCTCGGATAAATCAAACCAGACAATATTCAGATATGTGTTTGATGGTAGAATTTCCGGAAAACCACAGCATGAGTTTAATGAAGATAAGAAGCCCGGCCCTCCCGGTCCTATGATGCGTATGCCAATACGACCACCCTTCAGGGAGATGCATATGTTCAATTATGGTTTCACATCAATATTTCTGGTATTCTTTTCCCTTGGACTGCGGGTACTTGAACGCCATTCAGCTATTGAAAAGATTCAGAAAGAACTTGAACGCGAAAAGCTGAATTCTGAGTTAGCCTTTCTGAAGAACCAGATCAGCCCACATTTCTTTTTTAATACTCTTAATAATATCTATTCACTTATCAGTATAAATGCAGAAGATTCGCAAAAGGCCGTGCTGAAACTTTCGAAACTGATGCGTTACCTGCTCTATGAATCAGAGAGCGGTGATACAAAACTCAGCAATGAGATAGAATTTATGACAAATTATATTGATCTGATGAAGCTGAGAATGAGCGACAGGATTAGCCTCAAGGTGGACTTCCCGGAGAAGTATGACGATATAAAGATTCCGCCCCTTTTGTTTATTCCATTCATTGAAAACTCTTTTAAACATGGAATAAGCTTCAGGGAGAATTCATATATAAGTATTACAATGACATGTGATGCTGATGAAATAATTTTCTATTGTTCAAACAGTCTCTCATTAAGTGGAAACGGGTCAGTGGTAGATACTTCCGGGATAGGCCTGGGCAATGTTAGTAAAAGACTTGAATTGCTTTTCCCCGGGAAGCATGACCTTAAGATAACAAGGAGTGAAGATTCCTTTGATGTGGTTCTAAAAATAGGCTTAAAGGCATGATAAATGTTATTGCAGTTGATGATGAGCCCCTTGCTCTTCAGCTTGTGACAGGTTATATTGAAAAAACACCAGGGTTAAAGCTTCTCGGAAAGTTTGAAAACCCGCTGGAGGCAGCAGGATTTCTTTCAGCCTTGGATGTTGATCTGGTTTTTATTGACATACAGATGCCTGATTTATCAGGAATCGAATTTACACGGTCAATGTTAAAGGGACCTAAGGTGATTTTTACAACAGCTTATGAGAAATATGCTCTCGAAGGGTTTAAGCTTGATGTTGTTGATTATCTTCTGAAGCCATTCAGCTATGAAGAATTTCTTACGGCAGTTCATAAGGCGGAAAGGCTCATTAAACTGGAGACAGCTCCTCCTGAAAAGGTTGAGGCAAATAATGAATTTCTTTTCTGAAATCAGATTATAAGATCAAGAGGATAAACTTTGATGATATTCTGTACATAGAGGGCCTTAAAGAATATGTTAAGGTTTATACCCGTGATGATCCCAAACCAATTCTTTCACTCGCATCCCTTAAGCTTCTCGAGACCAAGCTTCCTCCTGAAAAATTCATGCGTGTGCATCGATCTTTTATTGTCAACCTGCACAGGATTGATACTATTGCCAGAAGCAGAATCATTTTTGGGAAGGTTTATATACCTGTCGGGGATCAGTATAAGGATAAATTCCAGGAGTTTCTGGATAAGAATTTTTTATGACCAGAACTTCTGATCAGTCATTTCTTTTGCAAAAGTGTGATGATCTCAGACAGCACGGTGGCAGGTCCCCGCTTATTCCAAACCTGGCTGTAATTTACTGCTATTGAGGTGTTCATAGAAGGTATATAAATAACCTGGGTGCCCCAGAAACCTGTATGAGTGTATACATCCATGCCATTAATACTGATCATATACATTCCTTTCCTGTAATCCAGCCGCGGTTTTTCGCGGTAATGTACCGGTGCAAGCATTGTGTCGAGAGTTGACTCCTGTCTGTATACCTGATTATTAAACAGTTTCTGAAAGTAAATGGCCAGGTCAGAGCTGGTTGAAAGAAATCCCCCACCTCCGTACATGTCGAGAGACGGATTAAAGGAATAAGTGTCAATACCGTTAAAATACTGATGTATCCTGTTCTCTTTTTTGGCAGGACGGAGTCCTTCGATCCAGGTGTTTTTCAATCCAAGCTTCTTCAGATCAAGTTCTTCTCTTATGCCATCATTCATACTTTTTCCGGTGAGTTTCTCTATAATTTCACCAAGAAGAATATAACCGGTATCGGCATAACTGAAACGTTCTCCAATTCCACCAACAGGTTTGCCCCATTCAGTTGCCTTACTGATCTGTTCTGTTCTTGTCCAGGCATGCTGTGATTCTGAGAAAACAATTTTCATAAACTCTTCAGTCTGGGCATGATCAAAAAGACCGCTGGAATGAGTAAGAAGATGCCTTATTGTTATTTTATTAACATCATAGCCTCCATTGGTGAGGATTTCAGCATGTTCTGTTGAAATGAATTTGCTTATAGGATCTTCCAGAGCAAGTTTTTTATCTTCCCATAAACGAAGAATTGTAGATGCAACAAATGTTTTGGTCACACTTGCTATTCTGAAACTCTGATCTGGTTCCATTTTAATCTGCTTATCCTTATCTGAAAAGCCTGCTGCGCCACTCCATGAAATATTTCTGTCAGGACTTTCAATATGGATCAGGAGACCTGGCATATTTTCGTTTATCTCTTTATCAATTGCAGCCTGGAACTCTTTGTATATTTCCTGCTGAGAATAAATATTGCTGGCGCTACTGACCGCAAGAAAAAGTACCAAAACATTTATCCTAAGTCCTGACCAGTAAGACCTTTTATTAATAGTGTAATACATTGATTATTATTTTGTTACTTTTTCAGACTCATGATCAGGCTTTTAATCCCAGTTTCTACAGGAGTAGCTCCAAATCCGAAACGTTTTTCAAACTTGCTGCTGTCAAATATGTAATCCTGTTCATACTGATACAGCATTTCAGGAAACTCTCTCATAACCGGGACAAAAATACCCAGCAGATTAATCATAAATGCAGGGACCTCCTGAATTTTGGCTTCTGTCTGAAGTTCCCCGGCTATCATTTCAATCCACTGACGGGTTGTGAGTTTATCTTTGGTGGTAGGCACATGCCATTCCTGACCGTATGCATCCGGAGTATTGCCAAGAACAGCAGTCGCTTTTGCTGCATCAGGGGTATAGGTATATGTATGGATTTTGTCGGGACTGCCGAATACCTGGGCTTTTTTCCCTTTCATAAAATTGTCAATCACCATAATTTTCAGTGCACTGTTTTTATTATCAGGTCCGTAAAAATCAGCTGCCCTGGCTATAAGTGCAGTAAGTTTTCCTTTTTCAACCTCATTCAGTATCATCTCCCTAAGCTGTTTTCTTACTTTGCCTTTTTCGCTCGGAGGATTTACAGGTGATGTTTCGGTCATAAAAGGAACGGCACTCTTATCATACATGTAAACATTATCAAAGAATACCAGTTTAGCGTTATGCTTTTTGCATGAGGCGATTACCTGCTCCAGAAACACAGGCCAGGTTTTCTTCCAGACTTTCAGGTTATATTCAAACCCTATAGTTACATAAACCACATCGCTGCCGGCAATAGCCTTATCAACATGTGTGGGATCACTGACGTCTGCAGGAAAAAGCTGATCTGTTTCATTTACCTTTTTGGGATTTCTGCTTACAAGCCGGATCTGATCCGTATAATTTTTCAGTTCCATTGCCAATGGAACACCTATGCCTCCGCCTGAACCAAGAATTGTTTGTACCATGATTTTAATTATTGAAAATTAATAAACTAAATTTATTCATTATTATTAAATACAGTACCTGTTATGAGAATTAACTGCAAAAACCTGATGCACTTAACCTTGCTTTACTGTTTCCTTGTTATTTCCTATACCGATTCAGAATATAACAGAATTGACAGGGAAAAGGTTGTAATGCGACATAATATTGTAACCACAGAAAGTAATCCTAAAAGTCCCGCGCAGGTTGGAAACGGCGAGTTTGCATTTGGGGTTGACATAACAGGACTGCAGACTTTTGTGCCGTTCAATACAATGTCGCAATGGAGCTGGCACAGTTTCCCTGCTCCTGAAGGAAAAAATATTGAAGATTTCAAGGGAGTTAACCTTCCTGTTCATGACAGGCTGATAAATTTCTCAATGCCTGATGAAAAGCAACCTGAATTATCTCAATGGCTTGCCGGGAATCCACACAGATTTAACCTTGGAAGGATCGGCTTACTTTTATTTAAAGCTGATGGCTCAAAAGCTGAATTGGCTGATTTGAAAAATACCCGTCAGGAAACTGACCTCTGGCAGGGAATAATAAAAAGCTCATTTGAGCTTGAAGGTAAATCTGTTGAAGTAACTACTGCCTGTCATTCTGCTAAGGATGAAATCGGTGTACTTGTCAGATCAGATCTGTTAAAGAACGGACAGGTAAAGGTTTTTCTCGATTTTCCATATGCTGATCACGGAAATCAGGCACTTTATGTTGGTGATTTTTCCAATGGCAATGCTCATACATCAGTAATTGAACGGTCTGATAAGAACTCAGCTGTTATTTTCAGGAGTATGGACAGCAGTCACTATTATGTCACTCTTAACTGGGGAGCAGAAGCGAATTTGCTTTCAGGTGATACAATAAATTCAAAACACAGATTCTATTTAGATCCTGCTGCGGGAAAGGAATTCGGATTCACATGTTCTTTCAGCAGGAATAAAGCAGCAAACCCGATTATTTCAGCTGAGGATATTTTTGCTGACAGCAGGACAGAATGGAAGAAATTCTGGAATTCAGGCGCTGCAATAGACTTATCACAAAGTAAGGATCCAAGGTGGAAGGAATTGGAGAGAAGAATAGTCCTGTCGCAATACCTGATGAAGGTAAATGAGGCAGGTTCATTACCTCCACAGGAAGCGGGACTTGTCAACAACGGATGGTATGGCCGTTTCCATTTTGAGATGATATGGTGGCATGGTGTGCATTATGCACTCTGGAACAGATGGGATCTGCTTGAAAAGAGCCTGCATGTTTATAAAGACTTTCTGCCGACTTCAGTTCAGCGGGCAAAGGATCAGGGGTATAGTGGTGCACGATGGCCAAAGTGTACTGCAGATTTTGATCGTGACTGGCCGCATGAGATACATGCTCTGCTGATATGGCAGCAGCCTCATCCCATTTATTTCGCAGAACTCGATTATCGTTTGCATCCTTCAAAAGAGACCCTTGACAAATGGAGTGAGATTGTATTCCGGACGGCTGATTTTATGGCAGATTTTGCTTTTTTTGATAGTTCTACAAACCGTTACATTCTTGGTCCGCCAATCCATATCATGTCAGAAAATACCAACCCGATCACAACATTCAATCCTGCATTTGAACTTGGTTACTGGCGATACGGCCTTCGGACAGCACAGCTATGGAAAGAGAGGCTGGGCCAGACGCGGGATGACTCTTGGGATGATGTTCTTAAGAGATTATCTCAATTACCGGTTGAGGAAGGATTATATATTACACATGAGAATATTGACAGTATGTGGACGAAATTTGCCTTTGAGCATCCCGGTCTGACAGGCACTTTCGGAATGTTGCCTGGTGATGGCGTGGATACTGCAATTTTCAAAGCCACACTTGAAAAAGTAATCACCACCTGGAATTTTAACAGAACCTGGGGATGGGATTTTCCTATGGTTGCCATGGCTGCCGCCCGTACGGGAAATCCTGATCTGGCAGTTGAGATGTTACTGCACACGTCTCCCGGTTTTCAGTTTGATGAACATGGACTGGCAACAGGTGGACCTTTCCCGTATTTTCCTGCAAACGGAGCTCTTTTAACAGCAGTCGCAATGATGGCAGGAGGATGGGATGGATCGGCAGGCAAAGCGCCTGGTTTTCCTGATGATGGGAAATGGATAATAAAGGCTGAAGGATTCAACAGCTTACCCTAGGAATCTATCCGTATCACTTCATAATCATCCAACGCAGGTACTGTAAAGGAAACTGAACCGTTTTCAGTTTTGAAGTTTAGATTTTCTTTGCTGATAAGGGTCCGGATACTTGTAGCTTTTTCCTTCATGCTCAGATTAATTTCAATATTATTACAGCTGATAATCTTCTGAATAGGTCTTCTCATCTCCGAAGTAAAATTTATAAGATAGATATATACTGAATTCCTCTTTCTTCTGATATTAACTTCAATTGAGGAGGGAGCGTTTTTCAGTTTTACTATCCTGCCAGCATATTTTTCGGTTATGTTTTCGAGCACCTGATAATATTCCGGGAAATGGAATTTCTTAAGTGACCCGCCAAAAGTACCTGCCAAATATATTGACCTCCCTTTTCCAAATATGTTCTCGGTAATGAATGGGAATTCTGTCAGTTCCGGACTGCCTGAATAGCTTCCGGGTAGAGGCTTGCAGAACATTACCGGTGAAGTTGCCGGGGATTTGATCTTAATGCCATATGTTGGTGAATAAAGAAATCTGTTTTTTATTTCCTTAAGAGAAAAATGTGATATATCTGAAGGTGCCACATAGTCCCAGTTCAGCGGGCCAAAAATGTCACCTGAACTCACAATTCCGAAGACATCTGCAAGTCCGAAGTTACCTCTTTTATTACCTGCTTCATCGAAAAGTGAAGTCTCAAAAGTGGAGACTAAATTGCCCCCGTTTTTAACATAATTCCTTAAAGATTCCTCCTCATCCTTTGAAAGACAGGCAACATTTGGAAGTACAATTAAGTTATATCTCCAAAGATTCCCTGTAAGAGATTCTTCATCAATAACATCAAAAGGAAAATGCGATCTTGTCAGACCATCATAAAATCCATAAAATTCCTCTTCTGTATTACCAGCCTTTTCAGTTTTGGACTCCTTTGTAAAATCTGTCAGGGGAATAGATGATCCGCTATAATAATTGCCCGATCTCTGAGGCCATACCAGTGCAATTTTTGCCATGGGCTCTGTCCTGAAGAAGGGTTCTGGATTTTCTTTAATCAGGCTGTTGAATTTCTTAATTACATCTTTTTCCTTATCATGCATATTATCTGTCGCACTTATAGCAAGCCAGACATTTGACTGGTAAGTTATTGTCTGACTGTAAAGCAGGCTGATTTCACCAGCAGGCAGTTCTGAGAAAGTCCAGGGTCCCTGCTTGGCAGCATCGAAAACCACGGTCGGTTTTCCACCGGCCTGCGATTCCAGCAACTTGGCCATTGCACCAGGCTTGTAAATAGGTTCTTTAAATTCTCCATAGAGGAATCCTCCCTCGGCCCCAAGAATATCAGTTTCCTTTGCAATTTTCCTGTTATTCCTTGCAGTCGGCCATGAGGTGCGAGAGTGTTCCCATTCATATAAAAGAGAATCTGTGGATTCTTTTGCTTTATTATTGTGTTTGATTCTCTCAGAAACGCAGCCAGGCTGTCGGACTGAAAGTCAATGATCTCTTTCCATCCTTTGTTCAGTCTGTTCCCGGCAAGGATTGTTTTATCAGGAAGCTCTTTACTGTACTTTTCCCTGAACTTTTTTCTGCACGATTCACAATAACAGGTAGATGCAAAAAATATGGGTCCGTCGTAGAATATCCCGTCTATCGGGTAATCGCACATCTTTCTCAGGGTTGCAAAGACTTCCTCACGCCAGGGAGAATTAATGCAGAAGGAAGAGTCGACACTGTAAACATCTTCAATGGGTTTCAGGTCACTCTTTATTTGCTGCCAGTCAGGATGCTGGCGGGCATAATTTATTTCAATTGCATGGACATTGTAATAAATAATGACTTTGATTCCTCTTTTATGAGCTTCATTCAGGTAGTCATTTATTGAAGAGTAATCAACTTTTTTTCCGCTGAAAAGATTATGGGCATCAAGGAATGAAGTACCGGGTGAAGTGCCGGTAAACCTTGTGGCATGTTCCATGTTAGCTCCAAGATCTTTAAGTATTTCAAATTTTTCGGCATACTCATATCCCTGCTCCAGTTCAACTATTCTAAGCGGTTCAATATCCCACCATTTAACTGCGCTTTGTAATGAGTTCCCAAGCAAAGTATCAGGTATCAAGGCAATACCTGCTGCTGCAGTGCCTGTGATTGCTGTGAATTTTCTTCGACTGATTCTATTAGTCTGGTCTGGCATAATCGTGAATTTTAGGAAAGTTACTTTTTCGAAGCTTCCTTCAGGAAGAAATCTGTCATCATTTTGTTGTACTTATCGATGTGCATCCCCTTACCGTGTCCCCCTCCGGGCACAACTATGAATTCAGATTTTACACCTTTCTTTTGTAAGGCATCATAAAGCCTCTGGCTCTGGCACCATGGAACCAAAGGATCTTTGTCGCCATGAAGGATCAGAAATGGCGGATCATTTTTATCAACATATGTTATCGGGTCTGCAATTGCACATTTATCAACATTCTGCTGAATAGGTCCTCCTACAAGCAATGATTCAGGAGAATCAGCAGCATCATGCTTCATTTCGCTGCCGCATGAATCCATCACCAAGAAAGTTGTTGGCCCGTACCAGTCCACGACTGCATCAACTCTGCTGCTGAAATTCAAATACTTCCCTACTTTTCCTTCTGTATCAGCAGTAGTTTTTCCTATTGTTATTATTTTAACAGATCCGGAAGTGCCGGTAAATGACGAGAGATGTCCTCCGGATGAATACCCGGTAACACCAATGAATGAAGTGTCTATCTGATAATCTTTTCCTTTCGCACGTAAAAACCTGATTGCAGCTTTAATGTCATTTATCTGAGCAGGAAAGAGGGAATCGCTGCTCGAACGATGATTGACACAGATAACAGCAAAGCCGCTTTTAAGCAGGGGGCCTCCCAGTGCTTTGAATCCATCTTGTTTCAGATTATTACTCATGAAGCCACTGCCATAGATAACAACTACAGCAGGATATTCAGATTTTACTTCTGCAGGAAGATAAATATCAAGCATGTGAAATACTTTGTCATCACCTGCGTAATTTATATCCTTCCAGGATGGCAAAGAAATTTGTGCATTGCTGCCTGAAACAGCAGCCAGAAGATAAATTAGGACTAAGTACTTTTTCATTTCTTTTTATTTAGTTCTGTGTATGCTTTTTCCCCGAATCCCTTCACCAGCTGGTACCAGAGACTTCAGTTTTTTTATTTAAGTCATTGTCAGGGACGATCAGTGCCACCCAGGGCTCATCGTTATGAATTGTTTTCGCCTGCCATTTAAGGACAACTTCTTTCCCCGGCTCAAGAGTAACTTTTTTAAAGGAATTTTTAAGCGAAACATTACTGGTTCTGATATTGATAGTATGGCTTCCGGTTCCTTTGAGCACAGCTGTAATGGTAATGTCTCCTTTTGGTGTGGTTTTTTCAGATGCTGAGATTGAGAAAGATTTTTCTGTTTTCCGTTTATCCGCAAATCTGTCCGGCAAACTTATAATTTCGCGCATAAGTCCGATCCACTGGTTTACAGGATGTATCCATATTTCCTTATATGTCCATGTATTCTGAACAGGCCAGTAAGGTATATCGCTGTCGCCGCGGGTCTGGATTCCAACAGGGAGACCTCCTACGATGTCACCTGATGAGGGTGTATAAATAGGAGGGAAGTCATAGCCGAGTCCATACATTGTGCTCTGGGAAAATGGATTACGTCCCATCACCCATTCCATCTGACGGATTGAAAGTTTCAGGCACTCTTCATCCCCTCTTAATCTGGCGGCATAATTCAGTGCCTGGGCCTGTGGCAGAATAGTACCGAAGTGCCCTCTGTAATCCATCCAGACAGGGAAGAGCCGCAGGTAGTTTCCGTTTCCCAGGGGAATTCCGTTAAGGACCTGGCGCCTGAAATATTCTCTTCTGCTTTCCGGAACCTGCAGGTAATCCTTGTCTTTATATATTGAAGAGGGCATTACACCGTAAGGTTCAGTGTACGCTGAAATGGTTTTAAGAAATTCTGAATGAAGGACCACTGCCGAGTACCAGGTCATCCAGTCGGGATGATCAGGGAATGCCTCACAAAGCAAAGTAAGAGCAGCAATAGGCTCCTGTTCTCTTCCGTTATGGCAATAATGCAGAATGTATTTTTTAGATGGTCCGGTGTAGAAGAAGCCGGTTAAAGGCACATCCATTTCCGGTTTTTTCCTTTGCTGTGATTCTGTTATCATGCCAGCCAGCTCTACGGCTTTAACAGAGTATTTTTTATCGCCGGTAGCATTCCATAATTCTACTGAAGCAACAATGCCGGTTGACGCAATTTCGTGAAGAACTTCTCCCGAATCGAATGAAACACTCCATACAGCTGATGAATCATTTTCCCTGATGATAACCATTTTATCCATTGCGAATTGCCAGTCTTCAATCGCTGTTTTAAGAGCAAAGTTTGCCAGCCTTGGATCTCTGTCCTTTAATGCTCTGTAAGCTATTGCCTCAACAGTGGATGCCATGAAGTTGGTTTTCGGATTGTTCTTTGCAACAGCAGTTACATCATCATAATCTCCAATAATACCATTTGTTCTGCGACTGTTTACTGATCCATCAAGCCTGAAGCCGTCTCCGAAGCGTGTCTTTAGGATCCAGTCAAGTCCCCATTGAGCCTCTTCAAGAAGCCTTTCATAAAGCTTTGGATCAGAATTTTTTAATTTGATCTCCTCTGCCATGCTGAACATCGCATAAGCTGCTTCACTGGTATTGCGGAGACCTTGTGTGAAATCGCCTGCATCATGCCAGCCTCCGTTTATCACAATCCTTTTACCGTCATGTTCGCAGGTCCAGTCTCTGTGACATGTGGCGTGTATTCCCGGAATCGGAGTACCGCATCTCTCAACGTAATAAAAATTAAGGGCTTTCCAGATGCTTTCTTCCCACACATCCATGCCTATCCTGAACGTTCCTGATTTATTGCTGCCTGATTCTATATGGTAGGACCCCTCATTGTTTATTTCAGAGAAATCAAGTACCTGAAAGTTCCCAAGTTTGTTAGATACATTTTCAACCGGTTTGGTTAAAACAGTCTTTCCGGTCTTCTCATCAATTATTTTAAAATCCTTTGCATCCGCGTCATTTGCAATAGCTGTTTTTGGCAGGTTTGTCATATACCCGGGATGACTGTAAGCAATCCTTCCCTTCCACACGGGCCAGCCTTCAACATAATCAGGATCAACTGACTCAAGATTAAGGTCATCTAAATAGAATATTGTTGAATCACAGGCTTCCGGTTCATGACCCGAGATTATTGTAGATATTTCAAGTTTTGTGATTTTATCACGTGCAACATTTCCAATCTCCCATACTATATGGTTCCACTCATGATTGGTAAGGTTGAAGATCGATTCTCCTTCCTGTCCGAACATTGCAGGTAATTTCTCCTTTCCGTCATTGAATACTCTTAATTCAACCCAATTCTGATATGCTCCGGGATTGTCGGGGTAAATCCAGACTGAAATTCTGTTGTACTTGTTCCAGTCTTCATTCTGAACCATATACCAGATGCCTGCATTACCCCAGCCACGTCCGCTTTTTGGTCCGGGAATCTCTATCTTTGATGGAAGCCGGATCTGCAGTGATTTTTTTCCTAAATGAGATCTTATATCAGAACCGGTTATCTCTACATAGTTCTTTTTTGATTCTTCTGCCTTGTTTTCACTCCTTGAATCAACAAGTGCAATTGCTCCTCCGGTAAAAGATATCCATTTTAGACCGCCCTCCATATCATCGAGCGTTTTACTTTCCTGAATATCTTTATTAAGCCATCGGTTCCAGGCTGAATTCTGAATATTTATTTTTAAAGGGTCCTGTCCATTTGCAATAAATACTGGTAATAAAATCAATATCAGTAATTTGTGTCTCATATTATACATTTTATAGTAATTCAGATAAGTTTATTTAGATGTTTAAAAATTAGCCTGACATTCCCATCAGCATTCCTCCAAAGTAGGGAATAAGCCAGATGAGCCATACAATCAGGCTGTAATTGTGAAACTGCTTCCGGAAGTTCTCACTGCCCTTTCTTACAACCACTGTTGCCCATATGGCATGAACAAGCATTAGCCATAGTGCTATTTGTCCGGTGAGTGTATGCAGATCGAGAATATTGAATGGATCATCCGACAGTTTACCCATAGCCCATGTACCTGATACATCAAAAAGAAATCCAGTCCAGAAAGCAGCCACATGCCATCCTTTAAGATATCTTGTAATCCGTTCAGCCCAGACACCGGAAGAATAGAATAATAGGGCAAGAGTGATAAGTGTTGCAGAGAAGGCAGTTGTTATAGTCATCTAAATCAAATTGGAAATATGAAGATAACAACAATTCAGAATTGTTGTAAAATATCAATTCAAATAAGTCCGCAGAAACATTTTTCTGCCTTGCAGGAATATTAAGAACTATATTCTTCGGACTTATTATCTGGCAATGTTATTTGTCGGATAGGAGTCTAAAATCTGAACTGAACTCTTATTGTGTAAGTATCATCTTTAAGATCTTTTGAAAACCCTTTAACTGCTGATTTCTCATTTACAGGATGGTCGTAATAAAAGACAAATTTCAAATTATCATTCAGATAGAAGATATAGCCGGTTCCGAAAGTATCAAATCTTAAATCTGCAGCCCCAAAATTATTTACAGGTTTGAGTTCTTCTCCTTTAATTCTTGTATTAGGATCATACCAGTCATATTTGGCAAAAACCTGGTGCTTTTTAAAAAATGTCTGAAGCAGGTAGAAATAGGCACCATTAAAATCCCTTATATATATGGCTTCCGGCTGGAGCAGCTTATTCACTGGCAGCACAGGAGGCGTAACTGAAGAAGAGGAGGTGGAAGACTGTGTACCAGTCATATATTCACCTCTTAACTCTGTCCTTCCCAGAGCATTATCCCAGATGATCTGAATATCAGCACCATAATAGATCCTTGGGGATTTTTTCCCTTTATTCTTAGACGATGTGTCAGGAATGAAAGCATAACTCCCTGATAAATTCTCCTCTGCTCTGAAAAACACATCCGATCCGTTTGAGAATCCACCGTTAAGATATGATGCCCCTCCTGAAAGGTAGAGATTGTCAGCAATCTTAGTCCTTTTGAGTGAAGCACGGGTAATGAAATCCTTGAATGAATCATATTCTCCTGTCCCGGTGAGGCCCTGTCCATTAAAAAATCCTGCATCAATTTTAAGTGGATATATTTTTTTTCTTCTGTCCTGTGGATCAAATGAGAGCATCGCCCCCATGTCTCTTTCGGTCTTCATAAGTATCTGCGACATACGGCCCCGTTCCGGACTTTCACGCAGTGATGAGGAATAGTTGAGCTCATAGCTGAATGGCCGGTTGAAGACCCCAACTGTTGCTACGAAATTATTCCATTTGTTTTCATAAATACGGCCGAACATATCCCTGATATTTACCCCTTTCTCTGTGCCATCAAACTGGAGTGCGAAATTATACCTGTAGAATCCCTCTGCCGTTCTCCGTTCATAATCGAGACGAAAACGTCCCCTGCGAATCATATACCGCTGGTCAGAAGCCGGAGCAAAATCACCCCCGTTGAAACTTGATATGCCTGCGGAGTCTGCCCACTGATGCTGTACCTGAAGATAACCGGTAAATGAAAGACTCTGAAACTTATTCTTCATTACATACAGCTCCTTGACAAATGATGTATCCTGAATCCATAATGGATCGAGCTGCGAATAAACCTCCGTTACCGACAGGATTAGTAATGTAACCAGCAAATACCTTTTCATAAGGGTTTTAATTTAGCAGTTTGTCTGTAGAATCGTGAGTGTAAATAACGCATTGGAAATTGAGAATTCTTACAAAAATGGGGATTATTTTGATTCAATAATCAAATCGCATATTCATTTAAATCATATAAAGTTTTAACTTTCTTAACATTTTGGTTCTGTTTTTATTCTTAATTTCAACAGATCTTTTAATACAGTTTAATTTAAATCAGGTAACATGAAAAGCATTGACAGACGCGGTTTTATAAAAACCTCAGTAATAGCAGGAGCTGCATCATCCTTTTTCGGACCTTTTGATATCATATCATCAGCGCCTGAAGTGCAATCATCCAAACCCAGTGTTGCCATATCAACCGGAGGCAGCAGGGCTGACCTGGCATTCAGGGCTCTCCAGCCTTATTCCAAACAGATAAAGCAGGCCATAGGAAACCGCAGAGTGGTACTCAAACCCAACATGGTATCCACCGAGGTTCCTGCATGTGCAACTCATGTTGAGACTCTTGAAGGAATACTTGAATTTCTTAAATCAATAAAGAAGCTTGATAATGTCATCATTGCCGAATCTGCAGGTAATGCTCCTGCCTTTGAAGGATTCAGCAATTATGGTTATTACAGCCTCGAAAAAAAATATCCGGTAAAATATGTTGAACTCGACAGTGAAGGTTCCGAATTATTATATGTAATAGATCAGAAGGATTTCAGACCACACCCAGTTAGGTTTTCGAATATAATACTCAGTCCTGATTCCTATGTTGTTTCGGTTGCCAGGATGAAAACACATAATCTGGCCGTAGCCACTCTCTCCCTGAAGAATATAGTTTTCGGAGCCCCGGTAAAGGATATCGGATTCAGACTTGACAATAAAACCAAATCCGGAACTAAAAGCGATAAACCCGTTATTCATGGAAACGGGGCCAGGGGTATAAATTACAACCTCTATAGTCTTTCATCAAGAGTTCATCCTCACCTGGCCGTGATTGATGGTTTTGAAGGTATGGAGGGAAATGGCCCAAGGCTGGGAACTCCTGTTGATCACAGAATATGCGTGGCGAGTACTGACTGGTATGCTGCCGACAGGGTTTCTGTTGAACTAATGGGTATAGATTTCGGAATTGTAGGATGGCTTAATTTTTGTGCCCAGAGCGGGATTGGTGAGGCTGACCTGAGCAAGATAGAAATTGTAGGGGAGAAAATAAGTGACCATATAAAGAAGTACAAACTTCATGATAATATCGAGCAGCAGTTAATGTGGATGAAACCTGTTGTATAAATCAGAATCAGAAAGTTATTTGAGATATTTATTGCTTCACATTCAGAGTAAGCGCATCGCGGATCAGTTTTCTCAGTTCTATCTGCTTGTTCTCCACTACATTTTTTGACGTTGGTCTGTAAAATTCCGCGTATTTGCACTTTGCCAGATTATATTTCATTGCCTCTTCAGTCCCTTTTACGTCAACTCCAAGTTTGATTGGGATAGGGCAGTCTACCACTGAAATGTGGTAATCGTAGCTCATGTCAAAATTATGGCGGCCTGATATAACTGCTTTGTACCTGTCCATGACAATAAGGAAGGGGTAAATATCTATCTCATTTCTGAAAATCGTGAATTCGGCTGATAGTGAGTCAACCTTGTTCACAGCATGTTTGCTGAATTTAAGAGTCTTGGCTATTTCACCGAAAGTTTCGCCATCCATAAGAACAAGGTTGGTACCCTTTATTGATGAGGCGCCACGTATTGTCGATTTTTTGACATTATACATCGAATCGAGGTATGTTTCAACAGCTATATGGAATTCCCCTTTTCCCCTGAAAGAACGAAGCATTGGCATCAGTGTGTCAATATCGGGTATCATGGAGAGTAATTTCTCAATTTCGATGTCAAGCATATGGTAATCAAGCCCAAGGTAAAGATGATTCTTCCGTGGTGTCCTGTACATAGCAGTCAGCTGCATTTTGGCTGCCGGTGTTTTAAACGACAGGTTGTCAAGAACCAGAATGCCATCATGTATCTGAACGCTGCCAATAATATTTGTGGCAGTATCGATTCCCATGGTGGCAGTGCGGATATTGGTAGTGAGAAACAGGTCAATGTTTTTAGGGACCATATAAGGTCCTGTATAGGATGTGTCAGCAGCCACGGTATCAACAGTTTCAACTTTTGTTGAATCGTTCCCGATACCATTTGTAAGAGCCATTAATTGTAATACATCGGTTGTATTGGATACAAAACTGAAGTCACCTCTGAGTATGGAATCACCACGGAAATATGAGAGTATGTTATTCAGATTTCCTGTTAGCTGAAAATCAGATTTGTCAATAACAAGTTTACTCTCTTTTATATTGAATGTTTCAGGATCGAAATTCATCTTAATTGAAGGAATCTTAACAGGGTATGCCAGTCCTGACATGTTAATTAAACAATTATCAACGTCAAGTGACCCTTTCGCCATCCACTGGAGAAATATATCCTTTTGTGAATTATCATTCAGAATGTCTGTATTAATACTGATCCTCTTTACTGCGACAGAGGTCTGACCTGCTGCTGTTTTCAGGTTTTCACTGTTATATGATAAAGTTATATGAGGCTGATCAGGGCTGCCGGATCTTGGAGATATAAGAACTTTGCCATATGGTTTTGAAACAGCTATGCTCATAGTATCCATTACTGCTGACAGTGAATCCATATTGAAGGAGCATATCAGGTCAGGTATTCTTGTGGTATCCCTTGCATCAGAAGTCTCCAGAACCAATGTTGCATTTTTAAGTGTCGCATTATAACTTCCTTCCATTGAGGTAGTAAAGTTTTGCATTACTATTTTTGCAAAAGCAAACCTGGTGTTTTTTGTTGCAGCTTTATAGTTGGGGAGTGCAAATTCAATGTCCGATTTATCTGTTTTAACCGTCATACTATCATAATATGCAAAGAAATCAGAGAGTCTCATTGAACCTGACAATTTCATTTTCTCAATCTGCATCTTTTCCATCTGGCTCATTGAAAAGACGGATTTGATTTTGCCATTAACCCTGCCTTTTACTTTAAGATCCATGCTGTCGGGTATCATGCTTTCAAACTCGCCCAGGTTGAGTCCTGCAGTTGTGATAAGATCGCAGTGGATATCAGAAAAGAGCCGGGTTATCTTACCCTCGGTACTGAATGATGATCCCGGAGTTTTTGCTGAGAAAAGGCCGATATTAAGATAAGAAACAGCGTCAGTTTTAAGGTCGGTTACGAGCCTTATCTTTCCGGAAATATCATGAAGAGGCAAGGGGAATTCTGAATATTTCAAAGCTCCGTTTTTCATCTCAAGCTGAATATCAATCATCGGCATTATCGAATCATTCATTATTCCCTTTATACTGCCCTGTGATGTTAATAATCCATCTGCTTCAATCCCTTTGAGATATGAATTGAATGATTGAGGAACAAGGGCAATGATGCTACTTAAAGGCCATGATTCCAGCCTGTATGTGAGATCGGTTATTATGTTTTTGTTAATGGTATCATTTTCTGCAGTTCCGTTCATAAGTAATTCCAGTCCGTTTACAGAGGCTGAACCTTCCTTTATCCTGATAAATTGTCGTGATGGCAGAAAATCAAGAGGGATATCCAGGCTGAGAGAAGTATTATGAAGGTACTTTTCACCTTCATATTCCAATGATACTGCTGGACTATTGATTTTTATTTTACAGGTGATACTGTCAGTATTGATCATCCCTGATATTTCTGAATTCAGATCTTTAATCTCCGACTTCATTTTCAGTGAGAGATCTATATAACTGATGTCAATGCCACTGAGGGCAATCTTCCGGATATCAATATCAGGAGAAATCGTATCTGATTCTTCTTCAGTTTCGGGAACCTGTGAAGTGTCTGCTGCAAAAATATCATAGTTGGTTTTACCTGTACTGTCGGCCCATACATTTATTGTTCCCTGCTTCATTTCCAGGCCGATAAGAATCAGTTCATTGTTTTTCCAGAAGGCTTTTGCATCCACAATACCTGTTATTTCATTAACGCTTATCAGTGTGTCCGATGGCGCTCCTGCAACAGGATTGATAAGGGAGAAGTTGCTGATCTTAATTCCGAAATTCGGGAAAGTGCTGAAAAATGTCAGTTCAATTTCACCCAGATCCGACTGACAGGTGATGTACTTTTCTGCTTGTTTATGTACAATGGGAGTAAGCCTTTCGGGTGTAAAAACCAGCCATAAAGCAACACTGACAACAAGAAGAATGATGGCAAGTATGGATGCTATGGACAATAGAATGATTTTAAGAGCCTTTTTCATTTCCGGAAAATTTATCTCTTGTAATTAATTAAGCAGATATAACACTGCTATGGAACTTTTGTAAAGGAAAAGTTTACACCAAAATCATCATGATATTTTAACGATGTTGCTGTTAATTCTGTAACAGTATAGACTTTTGGAACTGAACCCCCTATTTCCATGATGTGAACATGTGTCAGGTCAGATTTTACCAGAGTCCAGGTAAAAGCCTGTGCTTCTGCTTCCGTGACATCATCTGCAGTATCCCAGGTCCCACCGGTTCCCCCCGAAAGATACTTATAATATAAAGTTCCTGATTTCCATTTTCCAATGAGAAGAGATTGATCAAAAGATACATCTGCTTCAGGTTCGCATGAAACGGTAAACATTGAAATTACCGTGAAAAGAGTAAGATATAAAAGTGTCCTTTTCATCCAGAATATTTTAAGTGATTCAGGATTCTAAATTAGTAAAAATTACTGATGAAATTAATAACTTTTATAGTAGTTTACCTTTTCACTGAGGCCCCTTAACCACCGTGATGAGCTTAACAGTAAATAAAAGCGGTGTAAATCCTGATATATTCCCGTAATAATCTCCTGTTGAACCATAAGCCAGACTTGAGGGAATAAGAAGAATCGATTTTCCTCCTTCTTTCATATAAGCAACTCCTTCATCAAATCCACTGATAACATAACCGGAATTTACCGGAAAAGACAATGTGTCAGTAGTGCCTTCATTTGTATCTATGATTGTTCCGTCGAGTAGTTTTGTTGTATAAAAGACATAGGCTGTATCATGTGAAGCAGGCTGCAGTCCGCTCCCGGAGGTTACTTCAAGGTAATACAGGCCGCTTGACTTTAACTCAAATAAAAGAGATGGATTATTGTTCAGATAATTCTGTATCGCAGCAGTCTCTTCTTCTTCACTTTGTCTTATATAATTCTTAAGGCATGAGGAAAGTGAAAATGTCAAAACTAATCCTGTGAGAAGAAGTAATATTTTTGTCCTGGTCATTTTGTTTCAGGTTTATATGCTTTATGTAAAGTAAAATATTACAGTGGTCCTGAAAAAATAATATCTACAGAGAGGGATTATTTCTAATCCAATTGCTTTTTTTTGAAAACGGTTGCTTAGTGTTATTACAGCAAAAAATTCAAATAATTATTTTTACCTTGGGATTAGAAAAATTCAAACTTTTTAATGTGCCACTACATGAAAAAATCAAGACTCTTTTTTGCAGTGCTTACCGGAATCCTCCTGGTATTAGCAGTATCGTGTGATAATAAGCCTTATGAGATAAAAGATGGCTATATGTATGTCCAGAATGAAGAACGCAGAAATGAATCAACTGACTGGCAGCTTGTATGGGAAGATGATTTTGACAAGAGTTCACTTGATACAACGGTCTGGAACAGGATAGGATTATTCGAAACACCCAAATGGAAAGTCCCGGTTGAGAATTGGAGAGAAGTAAAAAACTGTTTCAGGTACATTACTGCCACAGACCCGCGAGTTGTTCTGTTTGATGGTGACAATATTAAGCTGATGGGGATCATAAATCCCGATTCGCTTACCGGGGACCCCCGTCCTTACCTGACAGGCGGAATATACTCCTGGGGGAAATTTGCATTCCAGTATGGCCGTATTGAGATAAGGGCAAAGCTTGATCAGGCTTACGGTATGTGGCCGGCAATATGGATGCTGTCGGAAAAGGATATTTATCCCGATCAGCATAACGGAGAAATGGACATCCTGGAAAAACTCAATCATGATGACTTCGGATACCAGACCACACATAATCACTATACAATAACTCTTAAGCAGAATGAGCCTAAGAAATCAACAACAGCAAAGATAGACACAACCGGTTATAACGTTTACAGCGTAAGCTGGTATCCCGACAAACTGGTTTATGCCGTTAACGGAGTAAAATCCTATGAATACCCTAAAGTGCCGGGAGCCGGAACATATCAGTGGCCATTCGATCAGCCTTTTTACCTGATCCTCGATCAGCAGATGGAACATGACTGGCCGGGACCTATCAGCCGCCCTGAAGAACTGCCTATCAGTATGACAATTGACTGGGTAAGACTATATCAGTAATTATTTCAGTATAAGCCCCACCAGCAGATTTGCAGAATTGTTTACGATCTTCCATTGTAGTTAACAGACGCTGTGACTTTAAAATTCATTATAAGGAATCTTCTCAAGAGACCATTTCTTAACCTGATTAAAATTCTGGGATTAAGTCTTGCATTGAGTGGTGTTTTGCTTATTGTCCTTTTCCTAAAAAACGAACTGACTTACGATACATTTCATAAAGATTCTGAAAGGATCTACAGGCTCACCGTTACAGATCAGTCAGGAATAAGAGGAAAGCATTTTGCCAGAATAAGCAATTCGGGGTTTGTTCCCGGTATGGCAGACTATTTCCCTGAAATAGAGGAATATGTAAGACTGGCTCCGATCAGAGGGGGGGTGTTGAAGCATATTGAGAATTTCATTCCAATTGATCAGGCTTTTGAATGTGACAGTACTTTTTTCAGGGTATTCAACTGCAATCTTGTTAGCGGAAATCCTGAAGAGATACTTAATAGCCCGGGATCAATGATAATCTCTGAGAGCTTTGCAAGAAGAGCATTTGGCAAATCTGATCCGATGGGCCAGATCATGATATTGCCTGAAGGACAGTTTTATGGAACAAACAAGGAGTTTACTGTAAAAGGTGTGATGAGAGATTTTCCGGGGAACAGTCACTTCCACCCGGAAGTAATTGTATCTCCTGTTGAAAAAAGTGAAATTGAATCATGGGCATGGACCTATCTGCTGCTTTCAGAAAATGCAGATCCGGGGAAAATTGTATCTGGCTTTAAGGAGTTTTGTTTAACTCAGATTGATGCTGAATCAGATGTCAGCAAAATTGAAGCTCATCTGCAGAAACTAACAGACATACATTTACATTCAAATAAACTGAGGGAGATAGAGCCAAATGGAAACATGTCAGTTATTTATGCCTTCTCAATCGCGGCTCTGATACTGCTTTTAATTGCACTGGCCAACTATGCAAATCTTAATATGGGAATGGCCGGTTTCAGCGACAACTATCTGTTTATCAGTAAAGTTTGCGGTGCATCAGGATTGGTGTTGCTTAAGTATTTTATATATGATGGGATTATCATCATTCTTTGTTCAGGTTTAACAGGCGGTTTTATTTCGTTTTTTGCCAATTTGGTTATCCGTACACAATACGGGATTAACCTATTAGCCGGTAATTCACTTTTTATAACAGGTTTTGTCCTGATATTTGGATTGCTGGGACTTATCTCTGGTATTTTACCCTTGCTGAGGCAGGGAATTGAAAGTGTCAAGGATACTTCAGGACACAAATATGTCAGTTTACGAAGAAAAGGTATAAGCAAAGGGATAATTGTAATTCAGTACACAATTTCAGTTGTGCTTATCGTTGCTGTTTTTGCTATTAAAAAACAAACAGGTTATGCTCTTGAGCAGAGTATGGGCAGTAATAATGAAAACCTGATCTGCATGAAGGATGTCCATACCAGCGTTCAGCAAAAATTTAAAGTCTTTAAGAATGAATTATTGAAATACAGTTCTGTTAAGGATGTTTCAGCAATGTTCGAACCCCCGGGCGGAGAGGCAAATGACATGTTCGAATTTAAAATGGAAGGATATGTGAGGGATGAAACGGACAGGAGTGACAGTTTTATCGGGGTATTTCCCTGCGATTATTCATTTGCAAGTGCATTTAGTCTCAATTTTCTTGCCGGGACAAATTTTTCTGAAAAAAGTACTGATAATGAAGGTTCAGGCGAATATATTATAAATGAAACTGCAATGAAGAGGCTGCACTTTTCAGATCCTTCTGAAATAACCGGACATGAGTTTAAGCTTGTTACAAATATTGAAAGCATTGATCTCCCGGCAGGAAAAATAATCGGAGTTGTGGAGGATTTTCATCTGTCGAGCATAAAGAAAACAGTTGAACCTCTTGTGTTGTTTAAAAGGGAGGAATTGTGGCTGCTTAATTTTGTAATATCATTCAATCCCGGAGAGAAAGAAAGAGCACTGTCCGACATTAAAAAAGTCTGGGAGAATATGTACCCTGGATATCCGTTTCAATATGAGTTTGTTGGCTCAATGTATGAGAATGTCTATAAAGCAGAATTATTGCAGACAAGGTTACTGTCGGTTTTTACATTCATGGCTCTGTTTATTTGCTCAATGGGAATGCTCGGACTTACTCTTCTAACAACACAGAGGCGCACAAAGGAAATAGGTATCAGAAAAATAAACGGAGCAGCAACCGGTGAAATAATGCTTATGCTAAACATTGATCTGCTGAAATGGATCATCATCTCCATAATCATCGCCATTCCAATGGCCTACTTTCTGGTATCCAAATGGCTGGAAAGTTTTGCCTACAGGATATCTCTCAATTGGTGGATCTTTGCCGGAGCCGGATTTACAGCATTTATTATTACATTTATAACTGTATCGGTACAATCATGGAGAGCTGCCGGGAAAAACCCGGTAGAGACACTAAAGTATGAATGAAAAATTACAGAAACAGTATATTATGAGAAAGATCAGAATTTCAGTAATAACAGTTTTATCAGCATTTTTTCTGGTGCAGATTCTTTCAGCCCAAAAAGTACTTCCATCAGAGGCCCAGATAAAATGGGCTGAGTCGGAGATAGGGGTTCTCATTCATTTTGATATGCCCGTCTTTGAGCCTTCATACGATTTTCGTAAGGACTGGAATTATCATCCCGATCTCTCAATATTCAATCCGAAAGAGCTTGACACTGATCAATGGATAAGATCAGCAAAGGCAGCCGGAGCTACATATGTTGTTCTGGTGGCAAAACATTGCAGCGGATTCAGCTTATGGCCCACAAAAGCCCATGAATACAGTGTGAAGAATGTACCCTGGAAAAATGGCAAAGGGGATATAGTCGGGGATTTTATTGCCTCATGTAAAAAATATGGGGTCAAACCTGGAATTTATGCAAGTACTACAGCCAACGGGTACCTGAAAGTGGATAATCCGGGTAAGGTTGTGTCCGGCAATCAGGAGGAGCAGAAAAAATACAATGAGATAGTTAAAATGCAGCTGACAGAGTTATGGTCACAATATGGCGATCTTTTTGAAGTGTGGTTCGACGGAGGAGTTCTTCCTGTGGAAAAAGGAGGATTTGATGTCTTGGCTCTGTTAAAAAAGCACCAGCCTGATGCTATTGCTTTTCAGGGACCTTTCGGTTATGAAAATAACATCAGATGGGTTGGCAACGAAGAGGGTGTGGCACCCTATCCCTGCTGGTCACGGGCCGATTCAACCACTTCTGCATCAGGTGTTATTGAAATAAAGGGACTGAATGGTAATCCTGAAGGTTTGTTCTGGTGTCCGGGGGAGTCAGATTTTCCGCTTCGCCTTAACTCATCTTTCCAGGGTGGATGGTTCTGGCACAAGGACCAGGATAACAAGATGCGCAGTCTCGATGAGCTGCTGGACAAATATTGTAAAAGTGTCGGGAGAAATACCAATATGCTGCTCGGAGTTGTGATCGATGACAGGGGCCTTGTACCTGACGCGGATGTAAAAAGAATGACCGAATTCGGTGAGCTTATCAGCGGGAGCTTTGGCAAGTCTCTTGCAAATACAGAAGGAAAAGGAAATGAGATAAATCTGAAATTGCCGGCAACGAGGGAGTTATCGTATGTTGTGATAATGGAAGACATTGCAAAAGGTGAGAATATCCGGGAATACAAACTTTCAGGGCTTATTGACGGAAAGTGGAAAGTGCTGGCAACCGGTTCATGCATAGGACATAAGAGAATAGAGAAGATCAATAAGGAAAAATGCTCGGCTGTGAAACTCGAAGTGATCAAATCAGCCGGAGTGCCTGTTATTAAGAGTATGGCTTGTTATTAAAAGGAGACGAATAAAATATGACTGTCAGGCACATAATTATTTACCCCCCAACCCCCCAGGGGGGGCTTAAAAAGTTACTGAGTTTCTTAAAGTCCCCCTTGGGGGATTTAGGGGTGTTATGCATTTTTTCGATTGTGGTTTTTTCTTCATGTTCGGGACCTGGTCTTACTCTCAGCTGCAGCAAGGACAATGACCTGTATTTAACACTTACAGAAAACAATGTGAAGTGCAGCAGGTTTGAAAACCCGGCTGAAGCAATTGCAAATGCCCGAAAAGGATCAGGTGTTTTGATTCTGGCAGATGGTTATCCCCGCAGGACAACCTCAATGGATTCTTTACTTTTTACTGAAGCAGGCAGGAAGGGACTAAGATTATTTATAGAATATCCATCATTTGTTCCAGGTATTGCAACCGGAGAGCCAAGAGGAACTCACTGGGAACGGGCTGTAATTTCATCCGATGCTTTTTCTCCTGAACTGAGCAAACTCAGAATACTTGCAATTCACGATTGCCGCTTTATCCCGATGGAATTGTCAAACCCGGATATTGTGATTGCCCGAATTGCAGGTTTTGACAGTGCCGTTTACGGCTTGCCGGATAAAGTATTCCCTGTGCTGAGTGAAATCAGTGTGCCGGAAGGAAAAGGCAGCCTGATGGTTTCCTCAACAAAACTCAGCCAGTTCATCACGGGTCGTTATGCTCCCTCTGATGCGTGGAAGGCAATCTGGGGTCACATCCTGAGATGGGCTCAGCCGGGTTTGGAAGTATCAGGTCTTCAATGGACTACAACAGTTGTCCCATCATTCAGTGCTGTGGAAAGTCTTCCGGAAAATTATGAACGGGAAGCCTTGAAGCGCGGGATTGACTGGTACTTTAACTCCGGGATGATTGTGAGTGGTGCCATGAATTCAAAATATGAAAAACCCACAAACTCACCTGAACCCGGCAGTGCCGATCCTGACCTTGCTGCAGAATGGCCATTTGGTCACAGGGTCGGATTCAGACCTGACCTGACTGCACCTGCCGGAGATGGTTCGCTCGGTGTACTTGAAGGTTTCGATGCAAAGATTTTCAATGATGGGACACAACCTGTAAGGTGGTGGAGGCGTGGTGACTGTAATGGTGAGATTGCTGGTGCAATAAGTCTTGCCGGTTATGGTCTGAAAGATTCTGTATTCATGAAGACCGGCGCAAATATCGGAGACTGGCTCTTCTTCAAATCAATGATATCCCTGGGCGACAGATCTGATCCAAAGCATCCTGCCTATGGTTTGTCAGGGTGGAATGATGTGCCGGGTTACTGCGGTCCTGGTACAATGGATGGCTATTCTGTTTACTATGGAGATGATAATGCAAGGGTCATTTTGGGAATGATGATCGCCGCCGCTGCTCAACATACAGACAGGTATGATAAACGGTTACTGAATATTATTCTTGGTAATCTCAGGGTCAGCGGAGTATATGGTTTTCAACCAAACCGTCTCGACCAGGATCCATTGGTGAAGGCAGGATGGAAACATTTTTTTGCTGATAAGAATATCTCATATTCACCACATTATCAGGCCAGTATCTGGGCATGTTACCTTTGGGCATATAATCAGACCGGATTTGATCTGTTTCTTCAAAGGGCACGGACAGCCATATCAATGACAATGGAAGCTTATCCGGATAACTGGATATGGACCAATGGTATCCAGCAGGAGAGAGCAAAAATGCTGCTTCCTTTAGCATGGCTTGTAAGGGTTGATGACACTCCTCAGCACCGGGAGTGGTTGCGTAAGATGGCAGGTGACCTGCTGGCAAGTCAGGCTGAGTGTGGCGCTATTCGCGAGGAGATAGGAGAGAAGGGCAAAGGGGGCTTTCCTCCGCCAGCTTCAAATGAAGCCTATGGTACCAGTGAGACTCCGTTAATTCAGACAAACGGGAACGGTGTTTCAGATCTCCTCTACACTGTTGATTTTGCTTTTCTTGGACTTCATGAAGCTGCTGCAGCAACGGGTGATGATTATTACAGAAAAGCAGAAGATAAACTTGCTGAATTTCTTTGCCGTATACAAATCCGCAGTGAAAAACATCCGGAACTCGACGGTGGATGGTTCAGGGCATTTGATTTCAACCGCTGGGAATACTGGGCCTCAAACGGAGATGCCGGCTGGGGTGCATGGTCGATCGAATCGGGCTGGACTCAGAGCTGGATAACAACTGTGCTCGGACTTCGCCTGATGAATACCTCAGTATGGGATCTTACAAAGACAAGTGAGGCAGAAAAACATTTTGACGGATTACTCACACAGATGCTCCCGGGACCGAAGAAAAATAAATTTTCCTCCGGATCAGTTACGCATTAATGAAATGCATAATCGATCTTGATCATGAAGCTGTTTTTAGGAAAGATCCTGAAGATATCCGATAACTGTCCGCCAAGCGATTGTTCATATAACGGGTCACCCCATGGTGCAAGAGGATTATTTTCATCACGTCTGTTTCTTGAATGGCTCCAGACGAGGTATATAGCGGATCCTGGTCTGTATTCCCAGCGGGTTACAAAATTTGACTGGAGGTTTTTGTAATTGAAATCGCGTCTTTTGGGATATGCTGAAAAAGGATCCATCTTGTCAGGATCAGAAAGAATGCTGAAATTATCATACCTGCCTTTTGCCACAAAGAATTGTGAATAGAGCTGCATGGAAAACCTGCTTGTAAATGTAAGTGAGCTCCTTACAGTAAAATCAAGTGACCTTGTATCGCGGATCCCGAATACCGGTACATAGTATTGACCCGGTTTGTATTCCTTCACCTCAGCCAGAATAATATCAAGCATTCCTTTATCATCAATGGCTGTATAATCTTCACCGGACAGATTATCAGGTGAATTGGACAGGTTGCCAATTTTCCAGGAACCGTTTTCATTTATAAACGTTTCATTTGAAGCCCAGGCAGTCTTATGATCCTCCCAGTTTCCTTTTATATTTGCCTGAAATGACAGCCTGGTTCCGGTGTTAATGATACCCTGGAAGTCCAGAATGTATTCACTGCCTTTGTTATCATATTTCCTTAAAGATGCTTTCGGCGTTACTTTCCAGTTTTTTCTGTCATCGGAATTAAATTCTCCTGACAGCTCAACATAAGCCGGTTTTCCCCATATACCCAAACCTCTTGTTTCCCAGAGATCATACCCTCCAAGCATATCGAAAAATTTAGCTCCCACCTTGATCAGTCTGAACTTCCTGGTTGTAAGTGATGAGCTGAGATTTACATTGCTGCCCATGTCATACAATTCAAGGAATGATAACCTTCTTGTATAAAAAATGCTCACATCACCTCTCTGGAATGGACCGAATGATTGCCCTGATTTTAATTTATAGTTCAGGTTGGACCAGATCTGGTACCAGTTCTGTTCATAGCTGATCCATCCTATATCGTTTGGATTATACTTATCTGTGAACATCAGAAGTGTGAAATGTCCATCAACAATTCCCTGCCTTTTCCTTAGCACTAGACCACTCATTGCTCCTGTCTGTTGCTGCCTGCCTTCAGCCAGCGGATTTCTGTCAGAAAAGGCAGCTATCCCTTCAAAGCCATATTTATTATTATTGAATCTTAAGTCCCAGTCAATTCCACCTGTCATACTCTGCCACCCCGTACCTTCTTCAGCCGGGCTGTAAAAATACGTCATGATACCTCCGGCGGAGGAGTAAGATCCGATTCTCTGGCTTGCGCGAAAAACTGCATAATTGTTTGTGGGATGGAAGTTTTTTCCTGCCGTAGTACCCAGTAGTCCAAAGGATAAGCCTTTTTCAGAATGACCTGATAATTTGGCAGCTGCAATAATTGGTTCATTGGCACCAAATCTCCTTGAATAATACAATCTGCTGTTTCCGATACCGAATTTGTATATGTCGGCTCCCTCCAGGAAAAACGGTCGTTTTTCTGCAAAAAATGTTTCAAAGGCAGTAAGATTCAATACAGCAGGATCAGCCTCAACCTGTCCGAAATCGGGACTTATAGTTGCATCAAGCATTGCGTTTGGACCGATTCCGATCTTGATGTCTCCTCCAGCGTCATATTTAGATTTGTAATCGGTTTGCCCGGGTATATTCTTGTTTTCAAAAAGATCAAGACCTGCAAGAACATATGGTTTTACCTGTATGTTGCGTCGGGGATTGATGCCATTTATTCCGGTAATATGACCATAGCCCGACACCAGGTTGGTTCTCAGGTTACGGGGAATAAATGGCCATTCTGATATCTCCCCAAGATTCGGGATTCGTCTTCGCAGGTGAATTCCCCATGTCTGCTGTTCATTTCTCGAATATCTCAGCATACTGTAAGGAATCTTTATTTCTGCTATCCATCCATTCTCTGTTATACTGACATCCGAAAACCAGATGGCATCCCATGAAGCGTCAAGTCCGGGAGGAAGTAATGGATTTAAATCACTTGTACTCAGTTTTTTGTTGTCATCCTGTTGCCCGTCAAGCTGTACTCCGGCAGCATTGATTGCAAAGGTATAAGCTGTCTTTTTATTAAAGTAGGAGTCAATTGAAACCATAAACCAGTCAGCCCTGTTATATTCATCTCTCCGGCCCAGGTTATTTTCAATGTTAGCCTGATCATCATGTAAAACCGCTCCTATATATAGGTCATCTTTGCCAAACAGTATCCTTACTTCAGATTTACGGGCTGATGGTTTTCCTTCTTCAGGTTCAAACTGTACAAGATCAGTAATCGTAGGTGACTGAAGCCATGCCGCTTCATTTAATTCACCGTCGATTGTAATCTGTGAGTCAGTCATGCAGGCTTTAATCGAAGCATTTTCCTGAGAAAATGCTTCATAAGAAAGAAGCATCATGCTCAAAAAAACGCCGCAGTGTCTTAAAACCTCTTAACATATTTAAGAAATTCACAATTGGCAAGCTAACTAAAAGTAGTTTCAGTTTTTTAGATAAACTTCTGTTCCAGATGAACATTCTTTAAGAAAATCGACATGTTTTTACTCCAGGGGCTTAATATTCGGGTTTAATCTATATTTACTAAAAAAGACATTAATTTATGAAATCAGACAGACGGGATTTTATCAAAACAATGGGAGCCGGAGCAACAGGTTTGGCACTGGCAGGTACAACAACTTCATGTGCTTCAGCAGCATCACAGCCGGAACAGAATGATGGTCCGGTGCTTAAGATCGGGGAAAATATTGCAATTGCCGACACTCAGTACGGTAAAGTGAGGGGATACATATTAAGGGATATTTACTATTTTCTTGGTATTCCCTATGGAGCAGATACATCGGGACCGAACAGATTCATGCCGCCTCAGAAACCAAAGGCCTGGACAGATATTTTCCCGGCAGTGTGGTGGGGAAATACTGCTCCGCAGATTATGGAAAAGAGATATGCCAATTCATATTCTTCATTTGTTGATCACTGGAACTATGATGATGTAAGTGAGGATTGTCTGAGGCTCAATGTCTTTACACCTGCACTTGCTGACGGTAAAAAACGGCCTGTTATGGTCTGGCTGCATGGCGGCGGATTTGTGAACGGGAATGCAATTGAGCAGGATGGGTATAACGGAGAAAACTTCAGCCGGAAGGGAGATGTGGTATTTGTTTCAGTCAATCACAGGCTGGGTCCTATGGGATTTACAAATCTTGCGGCCGCAGGAGGTGAAAAATATGCAGCCTCAGGGAATGTTGGTATGCTCGATCTTGTTGCTGCGCTGGAATGGGTGAGAGACAATATTGCAAACTTTGGAGGTGATCCGGAAAATGTTACAATAATGGGCCAGTCAGGAGGTGGTGCAAAAGTCACTACTCTAACTGCAATGCCTTCAGCAAAAGGATTGATTCATAAAGCAGTTGTCCTGAGTGGTGCCGGTGTTAAAACCGGAGATAAGGAATATGCTGAAAAGGTTGGTTTATATATACTTAAGGAAGCTGGTCTTACATCAAAGGATATTACGAAGCTTCATGAAATGCCATGGATGGAGTATTATCAGCTCGCAAATAAGGCAGCCTCCAGGCTCTCTGATGAAATGGGCCCGGCAACAGGCGGTATCAGGAGAGGCTTCAATCCCTGTGCCGACGGTGTGTATATCCCCCAGCATCCCTATTTCCCGGAACCGACTCCTGAAGCTGCAGATGTGCCAATGATTATCTGTTCAACTTTGAATGAATCCTCCCCAAGCCGTACAGATGCTTCACTGGAAAATATCTCAATTGATGAAGTCAAAGAGAAAGTGAGCCAGCGGGCAGGTTTCAGTGCAGGATTCAAAGAAAAGGCCGGAGAGGTTGTTGATGCCTATGTTAAGGCATTTCCGGGAAAGAAGCCTGTGGAGATCTGGTCGATGGTAAGCAGTAACAGGCTGGGAGTTGTAACCCTGGCCAATGCCAAATCAAAACAGGCTCCCCCGGTTTATGTAGCATGGTTCTGTTGGCAGCCTCCTCTTTTCGATAACCGGATGAGGGCTTTCCATTGTGTTGATATTTGCTTCTGGTACTATAATACCGATCTTATGATCACTCATTCAGGAGGCGGAGCAAAGCCACGAAGACTATCCGAAAAGATGACCGGAGCTCTTCTGCAGTTTATGAGGACAGGAAATCCTGATAACGGGGGATTGCCTTCATGGCCCAGGTATACCTCACAGAACGGGGAAGTAATGGTGCTGGACGATCTTCCGGAAGCTAAAAACGATCCTGACAGGGAAGCCAGAAAAGCTATTCCTGTTTTGTAGATTTCGATGTAAGAACCTTATCTCAGTTCAGGGAAATTGTTGTTTTTCCTGTTATTTTATCTGCTTTGATGTTTGCTGAATAATTGCCCCAGGCTATATCAGGATAATCTGTTATATCATTTATCATCAGGATTATCTTATCATCTTCAAGGGATATCCTGCATGATTTATCTCCTTTTCCGTATACTGTTAATTTGCCTCCCGATTTTAATTTAAGTCCGTATTCCAGTATGTTCTCCTTGGTTGCCCTTGCAATATTTACCAGCTGGTTTTCAGATTCGTCTGCTGTTCCGTTATAGAAGAAGCTCTTTTTATCATAGGGCCATTCCTTTGCTGGCTCCTGACGGTATTTGTTATTAGCAGGGATAAATAACGGGACAATGCCTTCGGAGGCAGATAAATGTTCTGCAGGATATCCCGGCCAGTAGGTATTTCTTTTCCATGTTAGTGTATCAAAAATGTTGTCGTACCGGAACCTGATACCTGCCTCCCTGATAAGATTCTTTGGTAACCCGGCAGCCTGGTATTCCGTCGAAATTGAACCGTCAGCAGAGACCCTGATGTTGAAAGCAGCCCTGATCTTTCCTGAATATTCTCCATTTACTGAAACAGTTACACAATCATCGGTCTGAACAGCCTTTAAAGAATTAAGTTTCCAGTTTCCACAGATATCTGAAATGAAATATGATGAGTTGTTAACCAGTCCGCCCAATACCCTGAAATTGATAAACGGTCCGCTGAAACTGTTTTTACCAGCCTGATTCTCAAGTGTTGTAAAGAGGCCGGTGTATCTGTCAATATGAAAAATAACTCCGTTATTGCATTTGATCAGATATTCGCTGCTCCCGGTTTCCAGCTCTGCAATACCCTGAGAACTCTCCTCAGGTAAAGCTTTTTTTATACCTGATAATTCATAATAGTCAATGATATTACCATTGTTGTCAGAGAATTCCATTATCAGTTTTCCGTCCTCAGGGAAAATTTCCTGATTAAGGGTAATAAAGCCTTTGTTATGAGGAAGTATGTCAGGAAGAGGAATATCAAATGATTTCCCGTCAGATGTAACTTTCAGATTTATCTCATTGAGATTTGAAAAATCAAAACGGTTATAAACAGGTATTTCTAACTGGCTCTGCAGATTGAAATCATAATCTTTTGTATTGAGAATCCTGATTGGTGAGTATGCTTTTTTTACACTCCAGAATTCAGGTTTTTTCCTCCTCCATGTATCAATAAAGCCCCATTCTCCATATCCTATTGTGTGTCCCGCAAAACTTGCCGGGATCACATTCTTATCCAGTTTGCCCCACCATTCATTGTACCCGGGAAGATCTTCCGGAAGCATAAATGTTTCATCTATCATTCCCCAGATTGCCCCTCCGAGTCCTCCTTCAGCTTCAAAAACCTTCTGCCACATTGTATCGAGGCTCACTCCCCAGAAGTCCCTAATATTGGGATCTTCTTTTACTGTTTCCTGGTTATAACATGGAACATGAGCCCATTCATCAAAAAGTACCGGCGTTGTTTCATGTCCGAATGATTTGATTTTCATGCCGTATTGTTCCATATTTCCGTTAGTTCCGGGATAATGCATGCTGATCACATCATATGATCGTACAGAATCAGGTACCTGCCCCGGATAACTGTATATGACCGGCCGGGTAGGATCATTAGACTTAACCCAGTCATACGACATTTTAAAATTTGTACCGAATGTATTTTCGTTACCAACTGACCACATAACTACTGATGGATGATTCCGGTGATTATCAATCTGCTCTTTCAGCTGCGACATATATCTTCCTGTAAATTCTGAAGAGCTTTCAGATGAACCAGGATAATAGTCAGCTGTTCTGTGAGATCCCACAAAGCAGACCGCAGTTTCATCCTCTACAAAAATTCCATATTTATCACAATATTCAAGGAATTTTTCACTTGGAGGATAGTGTGATGTTCTGATAAAGTTCATATTGGCTTCTTTTGCAAGAAGCACATCCTTAAGATCATATTCAGGTGTGGTAAGTCTTCCCAGAAGGGGATGTATATCATGGCGGCATGCTCCGCGGAACTTTACCTGCTTTCCGTTCACAAGGAACCTGTTGCCATCAACGGTTATTTCCCTGAAACCTGTCAGAAAATCTTTACTCCATTTTTCATCTCCGTCATCATAGAAGCTTATACGCAGGCGGTATAAGTTTGGATGTTCTGCATCCCATTTATGAGGAGACTTTACTGTATTTGTAATTTCAAATTCTTTCCCTTTTACTGTGGCGGATGAAGAAAACAATCTGGTTTCTGACTCCCCTTTGTCAAACAGCTCAACCTTTACACTGAGATTTTCTCCCTCTTTTACTGTTAATCCTTTCACAGTAAGAGTGGCATCATTGTACTTTTCATCAAGATCAGTTGTTATCACTATCTGTTCAGGATAATTGGGTGGCAAAGCAAGGAGATTTACACTCCTCAGAATACCACCTGTCTGATGCTTGGCGTAACCGCTTGCATAAGATATTTCATCAGCCCTGTCAGTTACTTCAACTTCCAGAACAGCCTTTTCCCCTGCTTTTACAAAAGGAGTTATATCGCATTCCCATGCTGTGAATCCTCCATGATGGTCTCTGACATAGTTTCCATTCAGCCATACCCTGGAATAGCTGTAAGCGCCTTCAAACCTGATCTTTACAATTTTGTCTTTATAATCATCAGGGATAGTGATTTCTTTTCTGTAAAGAATCGGCTGATCATGTTTTACGGGAATGCCCTGCATCATAGCCTCTCCCGGGACATCAATCTCATTCCACTTTAGGGAAGCCTGCGAAGCCTGTTGTACTGCTTCATAGCCTGATGTGCATATTTCCCATTTCCCATTGAGACTGACAACCGGTTCGCTGACTCCCTGCACCATGAAGGGTCTGTTTTCGGTGCATGAAATATTCAAAGCCAGTGAAATAAACAATGCGTAATGAATTTTATTCATATTAAAAATGTTAAGCTGTGTCTGAGATTCCATATTTTTACCAGAAGAAGAAGTACAAAAGAATAAGTATCACCGGTATCCCCAGTGCTGTCAATCTGAATATTTTATCATCATTTTTAAAAATATCATCGGGCAGAGACCATTTGCTTTCTCCTGCAACGCTTTTCCTCTCTGAGAGAGTAACAAGAATCATTGCCGCACTTATAACAAGGAATGTAATTGCCATGTTATCAAGGAATGGAAGTACAGGGAAGATCCATTTCAGGATAAGCGGAACAGGAAGAGTCATAACCACGCCTGTCCATGCTGCCTTAAGGGTTGTCCTTTTCCAGAAAATACCCAGAATGAAAAGCGCAGTTATACCAGGACTTACAAGTCCTGTATATTCCTGGATAAACTGGAAGACCTGGTTTATGCCTGAAAGGGTTGAGGCAATGAGGGATGCCGCAATGATCATTAAAATGCTGGAGATCCTTCCTGTTTTTACAAGTCCGGCCTCAGATATATTTTTACGGAAGTGAGTTTTATAAATATCAATTGAAAAAATTGTGGAAGCACTGTTGATTATTGCTGCAAGTGATGATACTATTGCTGCTATGAGAGCTGCAAAAACGAAACCTCTTAACCCTGCAGGTACGAACCGGTGAAGAAGCCAGGGATAAGCTTCATCGGGTTTTGTTATATCGGCACCTAGAACAAAATGCTGCTATCCCGGGAATTACTACCAGAACAGGGATGATAAGTTTAAGATACGCTGAAAACACAAGTCCCCTCTGTGCTTCCCTGAGGCTTCTGGCTCCGAGTGCTTTCTGGATAATATACTGGTTTGCGCCGAAGTAGTAGATCCCGGCAATCCAGATACCTCCCAGTATAGATCTGATTCCCGGCATATATTTATAGTTGGGATCTGATGCCGGAAGGATCATATGGAATTTCTCAGGTGCTTTTTCAAGAAGAATTGAAAAGCCTTTTATTATACCTTCACCATCTGCAACAGTATCAAGTGCCAGCCATGTGGTGGTCAGTCCACCGAAAACAAGAAATGCAACCTGTATTATATCTGTGTTTGCAATTGTTCTTAATCCTCCGCCAACAGTAAGGAAAAGGGAGAAAAGTGCAAGCCCGGCAATTGCATATCCCAGTTTTATATCAAATACTGTCTTAAGCGCCAGAGCTCCAAGATATAATATTGATGTAAGATTTACGAATACGAAGAGGAAAAGCCAGAATATTGCCAGTACGGTTCTTATCCTGCTGTCATACCTTTCTTCCAGGAACTGAGGCATGGTTCTTATGTTTTTCCTGATAAATACAGGGAGGAACCACAGGGCAACCATAATGAGCATAATCGACGCAAGCCATTCATATGTTGCAATGGTCAACCCCATTGCATACCCTGAACCGGACATCCCGATGAACTGTTCAGCTGAAATATTTGCAGCGATGACTGAGCTTCCGACAATAAACCATGGAAGTGATTTGTCTGCAAAGAAATAGCTTTCGGAGTTCTTTTTCCTGTTGACTTTTGCAGAAATCAGTATACCTGCTGTGATAATTATCAGGCAGTAAGCAAGGAAAACAATGAGATCTGACGTTGTGAAATTCATGAGTTAGCCGAATGTCTCATTTCATACTCCGTTGCAGCTTCTGTGATCGCTATCAGGTTTTCCCATGGTACTTCGGGTTCAACCATATGTGTAGGACCAATTACAATGCCTCCTCTTCTGCCGCATTTCTCAAGTCTCGACAAAGCAATTCTCCTGACTTCTTCTTTAGTGCCATAAGGCAGAAGCTGCTGAGTACCAAGTGTGCCCCAGAATGATAACCTGTCGCCAAAACGGTCATAAATTTCATTGAAATCCATGCATTCAGGTTGAATGGGATTAAGAATATCAATGCCGGTTTCAATCAGTTTTTCAATGAAAGGGGTTATGAAACCGCATGAATGATAGAAGATAAGTATGTCAGGATTTATTTCTCTTGCCGTATCAATTACCTTTTTAAGGCGTGGCTGAAGCCATTTTTCCCATGTCGGTTCATCAATCATTAGTGAATTCTGGGTTCCGATATCATCTCCCAGTGAAAGGATATCAGTACCGGCAAGTGCATACTCTTTGGCTTTTGCGCAGGCAAATTCAGTTATTTTGTCAAGCAGTAATGTTCCTTCAATGCTTTCGGTAAGCATATCAGTCATCAGATCTTCCATTGAACGCAGATACCATGATGCCTCAAAAACAGTCATCTGCATAAAGCCGAAGGCAGCAAGACCGGCTGAATGAATATTCTCAATTTTATTTTGGAATTCAGGCATTCGTGAAAGATCAACCTCCGGATAAGGATATTTGAGTATTTCCTCAACTGAGGCACCTTTTAAAGGATGATGCATCCTGGTCATATGGAAGGCCAGTTCTGATCCTTTGGAGTGTCCAATACCATACTCATCGAACACGGTACTGTCAGGAAGTATCTCTCTGGGGAAATGCTTTTGTCCGTCTGTATAATTCTTTTTTACAGGGATTTCTATCTTTCGGTGGCTCAGTCCGAAATATGTTTCATAATCATCATGCCCGAACAGTTTCCTGAAATTTTCGATCTGTGAAGGGCAGAACACATAATCCACATGAACCTTTGTAGGGCCGCTTCGACGCAAAGCTGTGACAAGGTCATCCCTGAGTGTAGTCATAATAATCCTGGTACAGTTACTAATTTACAAAATATAAATATAGAAACTTCCGGGATTATTCAGAGATAAGATTATTCTGATGAGAACCGGTTTCCGGTTACACTTATTTTTTCAGGCAGTCAGCACAGGTAAGTGATTCAGATGTTCCGGCGGGAGTAAAGTCCTTTCCGCATTTGTCGCATTTGATCATATTCGCTGCTTCAGCCTGAAGTCTTTTTGTAATTGCGAGGTTGAATTCTGATGCCTGCAGGTCTCTTTTGGAAGCGTATGTTTCTCTTCTTTTATTGAGTGCATCCAGGTCTTCCTGCTTTGGAATGGGAATGTTTAATTTGTCTTTCATCGTGCGAAGATACGATTATACAAGGTAAGACGACAATTTTATTGTACTTTTGTCATTATTTTCAGCTTCAGGATTCTGAGCAATTAACTGCTAATCTCATATCCGGTTAGTTAATTACAGCACACCATCATGATTTCAGCTGATATCAGGTTTAATAATTAATCAGTATAACACGTATGGGCAGATCACAGGAAACATTCAACAAAAAGGAAGTCAGGAGCAAAAAAGAGAAAAAGAGAAAAGAAAAGGATCAGAAAAGGGCAAAGAAAAAAAGCGAAGGAAAAAAGAGCAATCTGAATGATATGATTGCATATGTTGATGAATACGGCAGGATATCAGCAACTCCTCCTGATCCGGACAGAAAAATAGAAATTGCTGCTGAAAGTATTGAACTCAATATAACCAAGAACAGACCTGAAGCAGTTCAGGATTATATCAGAAAAGGGGTCGTTATATCATTTAATGATTCGAAAGGATATGGTTTTATCCGCGACCTGGAAACAAATCGTAATATATTTGTTCATGCGAATAACCTTAACGAACCAGTGAAGGAAAACAATATTGTAACCTTTGAGATTGGGAAAGGTAATAAAGGACCTGCTGCAATGAAAGTTATGCTTTTTAAGGAGAAGCAGGAAACAAAAGAAATAAAAGAGACAAAAGAAACGGAAGAATAGTTTTCCGGTACAATAATAGGGATTAAGGTTTTCTTCTGGCTATCCTGTTAAGGTAATTTTCCTTGGCTTTTTCAATATCTGTATCAGGTGATACATAAATTTTTGTCCTGTGGTCAATTATTACTTCTTTTAGCTTTGAAAGGTCGGGAGATTTAATATTATTTAGCTTCTTGTCGAGCATAATTATTTGATTTTCAATAAAAAGTCCCGTTTTTCAACGGGACCGGTTATAATAACTGCAAAAAAATAAACTAAGCAAGCTTAACATTTACAGCATTCAATCCTTTTTTACCATTTTCGAGATCAAAAGTCACTGCATCATTTTCAGTGATAGTGTCGTGTAATCCGGTTGAATGAACGAAATACTCTTTTTGTGATTCTTCATCTTTAATAAATCCGAATCCTTTGGATTCATTGAAGAATTTTACTGTTCCTTTATTCATGATATGATTTTATTAATTCGGCGCAAGGTACACTTTTATATCGGATTATTTCATTTATTTTCAATAAATTAAAATGCCTATCCCCATTTAAGTCCATTTTTGTCTGACAAGAAGGGGTCATCTGGTCAGAACTCACAATTAATTAATATTCAGAATATTTTGACTATCTTTACATCAGTTTATCCAGGGGGGGGATTCCTTAAAGCGCCATAAAGACTATATAACCAGTGTGTATTTAATACATAGCAGTTGGATTATAAAGGGACAGGACTGGTCTGGCTTTGCTGGTTGAGTAAAAAAGTAAATGAAAAAGATGATGAAGGCATTAAAAATAGGGAATCTGTCGATTACTGTTCCGGTTATACAGGGCGGTATGGGTGTAGGTATTTCACTTTCGGGATTGGCAGCAGCTGTAGCAAATGAAGGAGGAGTTGGAGTAATCTCATGTGCCGGACTGGGCTTATTATACAGGGATTTCTCAGCAAATTATCTCGAGGCCAGTATTCACGGACTTAAGGAGGAGATACGAAAGACCCGGGAGAAAACAGTTGGTATAATCGGCGTTAATGTTATGGTTGCCATGACTAACTATGCTGATATGATCAAGACATGTGTGTCTGAAAAGGTTGATATTATTATAACAGGAGCTGGACTTCCTCTTGATCTTCCATCTTTTCTAAAGAAAGACAGCATCTCCAAACTTGTCCCTATTGTATCATCAGCAAGGGCTGCTAAGGTGATTTGCGAAAAATGGAAATCAAACTACGATTATCTCCCTGATGCAGTGATTGTTGAAGGACCTAAGGCAGGTGGACATCTCGGGTTTAAGGAAGAGCAGATTGCCGATGGAAACTATGCACTTGAGAAGCTTGTACCTGAAATTGTTGATGAACTTAAACAGTTCGAAGGAAAATATAATCAGCCGATACCACTGATTGCGGCAGGAGGGATCTATACAGGGGGAGATATAAATGACATAATGAAGCTGGGTGCCTCCGGTGTTCAGATGGGAACCCGGTTTGTAACAACTGATGAATGTGACGCTTCAGTTAAATTCAAGCAGGCTTATATCGATGCCGAAGAGAAGGACATTGAAATAATCAAGAGTCCTGTTGGTATGCCCGGGAGAGCCATATTCTCAAATTTCATTCAAAAAGTAAGAGATGGAAAAAAACAGCCTAAAAGCTGCCCTTTTCAATGCATTAAAACATGCGATATTTCAAAAAGTCCTTATTGTATTATAGTAGCTCTGATAAATGCTGTAAAAGGTAATTTCGAAAATGGCTATGCATTTGCCGGAAGCAATGCCTTCAGGGCAACCAAGATATCATCTGTAAAAGAGGTCTTTCAATCTCTTCTTAAAGAGTATAAGGATAGTAAATAAGCTTTTCATTGCTGTACAAGATGAATTGACTGATCTGTTTATGGTCAGCAATGTATTTTTTTATCTGGTTTTATTTATCTTTATGTTATAAGTTTAACATAACATAAAACATGAAAAGAATTATCTTTTTTATAAGTAGTCTGATCATTCTGGTTTCATTTAACGGCTTTTCACAGGCAACTCAGCAGGATATAAAAGGGAGTAAAGACCATCCATTGCTTACTCGCATGCCGGATTTCTGGATATCAGAATACAAAGAAGGCGAATTCGAAAACTATAAATTCATTGGCGCCGACAAGAAGCCTGTTATAATTGAGGGACATAAATACAGTATATTGTACAAATTGAACAGTGGCGCTGCGGAACCCGGTGAATTAAAAATCAGGAGGAATGTACAGGATGCTTTGAAAAAAATCGGCGGAAAGCTACTCCTTGATGATAATTTCAGCAGGTTCTCAACCATAGTGGTTCAAAAGGATAATAAGGAGACCTGGATTGAAGTCAGATGTTTTAGTGGAAGCATGTACCGGCTGAGTATCGTGGAAAGAGAGATTATGAAGCAGGAGATCGTTGCTGATGCAAGTGCCATGGGTAATGACATTACTAATACAGGGCATGTTGCTATTTACGGAATATACTTCGAAACAGGAAAATCTGATATTAATGAGAAATCGGCTGAGGCCATAGCCCAGATTTCAACACTGCTTAAAAATAATTCTTCACTAAAACTTTATGTTGTCGGACATACTGACAATGTGGGTTCTGTTGATGATAATCTTAAACTTTCAAAAGAGAGGGCCGATGCTGTTGTTAGTTCATTAACAGCAAATTATGGTATTTTACCGGATCGTTTGAAAGCATACGGAGTCGCCTCCCTTGCTCCGGTTGCCTCGAATGATACAGAAGAAGGAAAAGCAAAAAACCGGAGAGTGGAACTGGTTAAACAGTAACATCTTGTAAGTTCCTGAAAAGTATTACTTTTGACCTTTATTAAAAAAATAAACCAGAATGAAAACCAAGATCCTGATCGTATTAGCAATCCTGATCACTGCAGGCATGGCATGTAAACAGAAAACACCTGAAGTTCCCGCACAGCCTGAAACATCTGTTCAGCCTGTAATCATGAAGAAAATGATCACAGCAAGAGTTTTTGTTAAACCAGGAAAGGAAACAGATTTTATTACTGCAGCCAAAGTAATGGTTGAAAATTCAAATAAGGAAGCAGGATGCCTCGGTTATAAACTTTATCAGGATCCTTATGAAAAAAGCAGTTTCATTTTTGTTGAATCCTATAAGGATCAGGCAGCAATTGATTTCCATTTTGCAACATCATACTTTAAGGAATTCGGGACAACAATTGCTGATATGGTAAGCGAACCTGCCGATATAAAAATACTTGACATTGCAGGTGAAAAGTAGTTGTGCATAAAATCGCTCAAACGGCACAATACCAGGAGTAGCCAGTTTTTTCTTTTTTAATTAAAGTATCCGTCTCAACTGCCGGATAGTAAATTGTTTATAAATGATGAAGGATAATATTTTAAGTATAGTTCTGGAGCGGGCTTCACGCTATAATTCCCGTGAGGTTTTCAGGCAGAGGGATCCTGAAAGCAATTCATATAAAAGTATTTCCTGGGAAAGTCTTGTAAGCACTTCACAAATGGTTTCCAGGTCACTGCTTTCATTAGGGACAGATACATTTGAGAATATTGGTATATTCAGTGATAATCGTCCGGAATGGATATTTTCCGATTTAGGAATCATTGGTATCCGGAGTGTCGTGGTTCCATTTTATTCCACATCTTCAAAGCAGCAGCTGAAATATATAGTTGATGAAACCAGGATGAGGTTGATCTTTGTCGGGAATCGTGAACAATATGAAAAAGCGCTCTGGCTGCTGGAAAATACAGATACTCTTAAAAAAATTGTTGTTTTTGATGCCGGGATTGCTCCCGATAATGACAGCTGCATAAGCTGGGAAAAATTTATTGGTTTAGACCCGGAAAACCATTTTGACGATGAGATGAAAAGAAGGATGCAGGATATTCAACCTGAAGATCTTGTGACTATTATTTATACCTCAGGAACAACCGGGGAATCAAAAGGGGTTATGCTGACTCATTCCACTTTTCTCTACACTTTCAAAATACATGATGAAAGACTTGAAGTAAAAGAATCAGATGTTTCGGTATGTTTTTTACCCCTGAGTCATGTTTTTGAGCGGATGTGGACATACTATATGCTTTACCGGGGCGCCACTAATGTTTTCATTGACAATCCCCGTGAAATAATTAAGCATATATCAGTTATTAAACCTACTCTGATGTGCACTGTTCCAAGGTTTTTGAGAAGACCTACGAAGGGATTCAGGCAGAATTCTCAAAATGGTCTTCTGTCAAGAAAAAAATATTCAACTGGTCGGTAAAAACTGGTCAGGAATACTCTGCATTTCTGAGCAAAAATCAAAAGCCTCCGGTAATTCTGAATCTGAAACACAGTATAGCAGATTTACTGGTACTTAAGAAGCTCAGGGGTATTTTTGGGGGAAGCATTAGGTATATGCCATGTGCAGGTGCTGCTATCAGTCCTGCTCTGCTTAGGTTCTTTCATGCTGCAGGAGTTATCATTAACTATGGTTACGGAGCAACTGAAACTTCAGCCACTGTATCATGCTTCAGAGACGACAGGTATGATTTTGATACCTGCGGTACCACAATGCCCGGTATTGAGGTGAAAATCAGCGATCAGGGAGAGATACTTATAAAAGGGGATACTGTGTTCAAAGGCTACTTCAACAAACCAGAGGAGACTGCAAAAACACTTATTGACGGGTGGTATCACAGCGGCGATCAGGGATATATCACTCCTGGCGGCGATCTTGTGATGACTGACAGGCTGAAAGATCTTATGAAGACATCTTCCGGCAAGTATGTGTCACCTCAAAAGATTGAACTGCATTTTGGACAGGATCCGTACATTGAGCAGATTATTGCCATAGGTGATAAAAGGAAGTATATCACTGCTCTAATTGTACCCTCTTTCCTTGCCCTTAAAATTGAAGCTGAAAGAATAGGACTAAAAACCCTTGATGATGCAGAACTGGTTCTTAGAAAGGAGATTATAGAATTCTATACTGACCGTATACATAAGCTTCAGGAAGATCTTGCAAATTATGAGCGCGTAATCCGGTTTAAACTCCTGCCCGAACCCTTCAGTATTCAGAACGGAATGCTGACTAATACTCTCAAGGTTAGACGTAACATGCTGATTGAACAATTCAAGGATGACATAGATAAAATGTACCTATCGTGATAATTTAAACCGGTTATGTGACCATAGCCAGTTCTCTGGTTTCTTAAGTATCACAGACTCCAGTTTCCGGGCATATATTTCAGTCAGTTTTCCGCTTTCTAATTCAAGCGGATTTGCGGTAAGCACTGTCAGTTCAACAGTGTACCAACCTCTCTTTTCACGCTGGACATCAATATAGATTACAGGAAGGTTGTTATTACGGGCATGTTTCTCCATCCCGTGGAGGAAAGGAATATTATGGTTTAAGAACTGAATCCAGAATGCTCTGTCGCTAAAGTGCTTAGGCATACCCTGGTCAGCAGCCAGAAGAAAAAGTGATTTGATGTCCTTATATTTTTCAAAACTCACAGAGGTATCCTTTATTGAAACAAGGGTGGTTCCAAACCTTGACCGGCTCCATCGGGCAAATTTGTCAATGTATTTATTATTCATTTGTTTGTAAAAGGCAATTACATTGAAATCTGTATGAAGGCTGGCTGCTAAACTTCCCCATTCCCAATTTGAATAATGTCCCGTTACACCGATGATACTTTGTCCGGCAAGGGAGAATGGTTCAAGTACTTCAGGATTAGTAATACGATAGCGTTTCTTAATTTGCTTTTTTGAAATTGTAAATGCCCATATTCCCTCTATTATATTATCTGCCAGGTTTTTGTAGTATAATGATATAAGCCTTTTTAGTTCATTTTCAGTTATCCCGGGAAATGAGCCGGTAAGGTTTTTTCTCACAAGGTCTGTACGATAACGTAATATGTGTAAAGCAGTGAATTTCAGTAGATCGGAAAGCCCATATAGCAGAGTTGCAGGTAACAATCCTATAATCAAAACAGCAATGATGAATAGTATTGCGCCCGGAAGTTCCATATAGAATAAAAGTAATTAATGAAGGTAGTCTCAATTGAGAAATTTAAATTTTCGCAGGAATTCATCAGCAAGATTAAGTATTTCATCATCAAAGTAGCGCGAATATTTTGGATTTCCATTCCCCAGATAGTGTTTTCTTCCCTCATAGGTATGCAGTTCAAAATAATTACCTTCCTTTTTCATAGCTATTTCAAAAAACTGAACAGTCCATTTCGGAACCTGTTCATCATCAATACCGTGAAATTCTATCATGGGAGGTAATCCTTTTTTCATATTATGAGCCGGTGAAATGCTCCATATCTTGTCTCTGCGATCAGCCAGCAGCCTGTCACACCAGCCTTCAACTGCATTTACACAGGATGAAAACAATAATAGTGCATCGGGACGGCTGCTGATTCTGAGGTTATCTGATTTCTCATTGTGATTATCAATCATTGCAGTACAAAGTGCCAGATGACCACCTGCTGATTGCCCTGATGCAACTATTTTGCTTTTATCAATATGATATTTTTCCGAGTTTTCCCTTACCCAGCGTATTGCTGACTTTGCATCCATAACACATTCGATGGGACTAATTGTTTTAGATGGTGTTGCACCATTTTCAATTGATAATCGGTATTGTACAGAAAATGTCACAATACCCATCGCTGCATACCGTTCACAGGTTGAAAAAAATTCTTCAGGGGAACCATATGCCCATCCGCCTCCATGAAAGAAAACAATTGCTGTATTATTCTCTCTTCCAAGTGATTGTTTTGTATAGAAAATATCGACCTTTAGTTTAAATGTATCAATGGTTTTATATACTTCCTGAATATGAATAATCTTATTTTGTGATTCATTAAGATCATTTTTAACCAGCTTTTTACCGAATGCAGCATTTGCAGGAAAAAGCAGGCAAAAGAGGAGGAAAGTGACAGTCGTTTTCATAGGAAGATATTTTTCTATTTTTTGAGGGCTTCCAGATTTTTAGGGTATTTTTTAAGCAGGTTCAGCATTACGTCTATATTAAAATTTTCTATGGCTCCTGTTATATCTTTCCCATAGTCAGAAATCAGGGTACAATTATGATTTGTACCAAGAAGGATAAGTTCCTGCCCGAATTTTTTTACTTCACTCAGAGGCTGTCTTGCTTCAAAACTCAACCAGGTATTATAGTAATTTCCCTCAAGCTGCGAAATCAGGTCTTTGATATCTGTTATTTCATCTTTGTTGATTGTTTTCAAATAATGAAGAGCTTGTTCATTATCATGACTTTTATAAAAGGACTTTTCTCCTTTTTTATAGATAATGTCAGGCAGTGTTATTATAAACCGGCTTCCCATCCCGGGCTGAGAAATAACCTTAATGTTTCCATTCATCTTTTTGATGATGAGATGTGTAAGCGAAAGTCCGATGCCAATACCATTGGTAATCGTCTTATTGTTAACCTGTGAGAAAGCCTCAAATATCATTTCCTGGTCCTGCTCAGGAATTCCAATTCCTGTGTCTTTAATTTCGATGATAAGGCTTGTTTTATCCTTATTTCCTGACTGGTTTTGATTCTGGTAAACCTTCAGCTCAACTTCACCATTTTGTGTGAATTTAATTGCATTGTCAATAAGGTTTGTTATTACCAGGCGAAGCCTCTTCTCGTCAGTATAAATCAGCCCTGGCACGTCTTCATCAATTATAGCACTGAATTTCAGATTTTTTTCTGCTAAATTGCTGGAGAAGATCATTTCGAATTCTCTGAAAAAAAGGTGAATATTAACAAAATCATATTCAAGTTCTATCTCTGCTTTTTCAGTTCTGATCAGCTCAAGAATATTATTAACCATATCAAGAAGTCTTCTGCCGCTTGACTTTATTGAGTTTGCATATTCTTTAGAATGCCTTCCATCATCCGATTCAATTAATTCTGCGTATCCTATCACTGCATTCAGTGGAGTCCTGAATTCATGGCTGATGTTAAGAAGGAACTTGCTCTTGGCATTATTGGCAATTTCAGCCTCAAGCTTGGCTTTAATAAGCTCTCTGGTTCTCTCTTCAATTCTGACTTCAAGAGTTTTGTTCAGATTCTGAAGATTCTGTTCACTTTTTTCAGCTTTAGCCTTTTCAAAAGAGTAGTTTTTAAGTAAGAACTGAACAATAAAAAAAAGAAATACAATTGAATAAAGTGTTGTTGTAAGACCATCAATCCATCTTGACAATTCTGATGGATATCCGGAAATCAAATCAGGTCTGAATTTCTGAATATGAAACTGAATCAGCACCAAAGCAATATACGAAGCCAATATCAGTATCCAGCTTTTTCTTGGGACAATTATCAGAGATAGTATCAGGGTAATACTGAGTAGTATTAGGTTTTGTGAATCGAGTCCTCCACCGAACATCCAGAGGGCTGCATTAGCAAGTATGGCAGTGAAAACGTAAATGTATATGAAAGGCTTAATGATTTTTTTGTACCTCATGTAATAGTTCATTATCAGAAGCATGGCCAGCAGGACGTAACCAGTGATCAATAAATGAAGAGGTACAGCAAGAGCAGTCCTGAGAATAACTGCAATCAGTGTAATAAAAATTGTTACAGTGATAGCTGAAAAGAACAGCCTGTATTCCAATGACATCTTTTTATCGGTAGCCAGAAGATTGGAAAACAGTCTTATAATTTTAGTTTTCATATGTTTAGTGAATCCCCAATGTCAACCAGAAGTCTAAAAATATAATTTAAATCAGATAAAGCAAAATTAGATCATTCTATTAGTCCGGAGAGAATCCGGTTACTTACAAAATCTTACATTCGTTTTGCTTCAGAAAACTTTAGCCTGCTTCAAATTTTATTTCGGCATTCCCGGGTCAGGTTTATTCCACCATCCGGGAATATAAGGGTATTGTTCAGCAAGGCCTTCTTTAAGTTCAACTCCCAGACCCGGTTTATCAGGGATATCGAGATATCCGTTTTTTACAGTTATTTTTTCCCTGAACAGACCTTCTTTCAATGGATTAGGAGTCATATTTGTTTCAAGAAGGAACCTGTTTGGCAAAGCTGCAAGCAAATGGGCATTAGCTATGGTAATAAGGCCATCCTGCCAGTTGTGGCCGGTAAAAAGTCTGCCTCTTGTATGAGCCATCCGTGCTATATACCAGTTTTCGGTCATTCCTGCATCATCACAACCCGACTGGATTATGTCATAAGCTCCGGTATCCATCCATTCAGCCAGCTGGTATCTGTTATTGCGTCCCTCACCGCCGGAGATCTTTACAGTTGGAAGGGCCTGTTTGATTTTAAGGTAATCATCAATAACTTTCTTTGTGGGTTCTTCGAACCAGAGGAATTTCAACTCTTCCAGAACCGGACATATTTCAAGACACTGTTCCACCGACCACCTGGTATTTGCTTCCTGGATGAGATCAAAATCAGGTCCGACCGCCTCTCTTAACTTGTACAGGTGAGGAATGTAATCTTTCATTGTAATACCGAGTTTTCCAAATCCTCCACCCATTCTGAACTTAAAAGCTGTGTAACCTTCCTTTTTATGTTCAAGAGCCTGTTTTATATGACTTTCAGGTCCGATATCTGTAAACTGTGAATCTTTTCTCCAGGTGAATTCTCCCCCGCTTGCATAAACTCTCAGATGGGTTTGAGGTTCAATATCAGGAGCTAATATCTTATAAAGAGGCAATCCCTTTGCTTTTCCGATAATATCCCAAAGGGCCACATCAACGCTGGCCCAGGCTCCCCTGGCTCCGCCACCGGCAATCCCTCCAGTAAGGATCTCCACATCGAAAGGATTTTTACCGACAAGAAGCGGTTTGATGATTTTCTCAGTGTAGGCTTTCATCTCCTCGGGCCCGTTATAACGGCTTGCTCCCCCAATGCCTGTAATACCGGCATCTGTAGTAACTTCTGTAATAACAGTAGAGGTTTGCCAGATAATGCTGTTTTCATCTCCGTCAGCCCACAGCTCCTCAGGTTTTAACTGGTAGGAGAGGAGAGTTACTCTTATATCAGTTATTTTGATATTCTCCCTTTTAACAAAATTGAGTGGGTGTATCAGCAATTCTGAACTGCCTGACTTCTTCTCTTCTTTGGTAATGCAGCCAGTCAGCCCGGCGAGGGCTGAAGATCCTGCAACAACAGCTGCAGATTTCAGGAATTTTCTTCTGTTTGAGTTTGCCATTCTGAATCCCGGTTACAAGAACTAATTTACAATTAGGTCAATTTACGACGTTTTTTTGTAACCGGGATCACAAAATTTATTTCTTTTTCAGGGCGATTTATAATTGAGACCTGAATGCATTATGTAAATCACTTATATCTGTTAATTGCCTCCATATATTTTGCCATGGAGACCTGATAATTGCATTTTGCTTCAGTCAGGCTGTTTACAGCTTCCTGGTATAACGATTGGGCTTCAAGGAGATCTGACATTCCTGTAACTCCTGCATCGTAATTATCTTTTGTAACCTTCATATTTTCCTGAGCCTGCTCCAGCGATTTTTCTGCATTCCCAATGCGGAAGTAGTTCTGATACAGCTCGTTCTGCATCCGGGTAATCTGAAGGGAAAGCAATTCAGCGGTTTCACCCAGTTTATTATTTGCATTTTCGACTTTTGCTTTTCCCTGTCTGATTTTGTGGGTTCCGCCCCACCAGTCACTTATTGGTACACTGATTGTTGCAAAAGCAACCCCAACCTGATCGGTTTTATCCATAACATCTGTATAGACTCCTGCTACTCCGACAGCAACCTGAGGCAGGTATTCTCCTGTGACAATCCTTTGCTGCAGTTCCTCTGCCCTGACAGCCTTTTCCAGGATTTTATATTCGTTGCGGTTTCTGACTGCCTCATCAGGATTGACAAAAAGAGAAGCAGGATCCACGGTTATAACGGGGGTATCCGTAAGCACCACCATGCTGTCATAGTGTATTCCGATATGCTGGCAAAGTGCTTTTATGCTGAGAGCAATGCCATCAGTCAGGCTTAACCTGTTCATTTCAAGCTCGTTTTGTTTTAGCTGAATTTTCAGGAGATCAGTTCTTTGAATCAATCCGGCTTTTACGGCAGCTGAAACATCCCGGTTAAGAGTATCAAGAAGTTTCCGGTAACTGTCAACTGTTACCAGTTTCTCATTAAGGGAAATTATGTTCCAGTACAGCTCCTCGGTCTTTACGAGTGTTTCGGTAATAGTAAGTGATTCTTTCACCCTGTAGATTTCCACCCCTGTCTTTGCCAGTTTATTCCCATTGTATATCCTGCCTCCTGTGAATACAGGCTGTGCAGCCATCGCATATCCGAAATTCAGATAATCGACAAGGTTTAATGCCATTCCCGGAAAGTAGGTAAACTGGGTAGCGATTGGCAGATTGGCGGGATTTCCGTCATATACCGGAAGGTTCATTTGCGGAATTGAACCCTTGACCATATAATCACTCATTTTGGCTGCACTGAACCCGGCATTTACTTTAGGAAAGTAGCTGGTAAATGCACTTTTTTTCACCTCCTCCGATTGTGTTACCTCATTGGCAGCCTCTTTTATCCTGTAGTTGTTGCTCATAGCCAGGATTTTGCATGAATCAAGACTTAACCTTATGGGTGCATAGCTATTTGAAATTCCTGTCTTCCTGTACGATACGGAACTATCCGGCTGACAGTATAGAACAGCCGGGATCATTAGTAGAACATATATTAATTTTTTCATTTTTTCATTTCATTAAGTTTCCAGTAAAGTACCGGGAGAATTGTAATAGTCATCAGCAGCAGGAATACTCCACCTGCAAATATTACAACACCAACGGGTGCCCAGAATGAGCTGCCACTTATTATCATGGGAATTACACCAACTGATGCAGCCGCTGAAGTAAGAAATATTGGTATCATTCTTCGCTTTCCGGCATCAAAGGCAGCTTCTTTTGCAGGCCAGCCCTCTTTTACAAATCGTTCTTCAGCATGCTGGAACATCAGTATCACATTCCTTACAGTAAGGCCGAATAATCCGATTATTCCCAGAGCAGATGTGATTCCGACAGTCAGATCTGCAATCCAAAGACCAAATACCGCTCCGAACATGAACAGCAATAATGTAAACAGTGAGATGAAAGTCAGCCGGAATTTTCCATAGGTGAACAGGAAGAAAAAGAATACTACGGCAAATGCCGCAATTATAGCCCAGATTACTGGTAACAGGTTGTCCCTGTTATATTCAGGCTCACCTCCGACCTGATATTTTACCCCTGCCGGAAGAGAAGGTACTATTTCATTTTTCAGAAAATTCTGTATGTATGACAGGGATTTTGCAGGAATTACATTCCTTTTCGTGTCGGCTGTAACTGTTATTGTACGTATGCCATTTCTGTGCACAATTCTGTTTTCACTCCAATGTGGCATTACCGTTGCAACCTGACGTAGAGGTACACTTACAGATGGGATCAGTGTTGCCACGTAGGTGTTTGAAAACTCTTCCAGTGTAGCTTTGCCCTCTCCATCATCAGTCTTAAGGACAATCGGGATATTTTCATTATTTTCTGTAATTGATCCGATACTAAAATTATCAGTAGCCAGAAGAATGTTGGCTGCTGTAATACCTCGTGTTACACCAAGCTGAGATGAAGCAACAGGTTTTAATTCGACATCCATAACAGGAAGCATCTCTCCCCAATCGGTATGGACATTTGTCAGTTCCGGTATTTCACACATTTTTGAAGAAAGAATGGCTGCAGCGGTTTTCAGTTCTTCAATATTCTCTCCGTAGAAACGGAATTCGAATGACGGCACGTGCTGAAAATCTATCTGTTTAAATTTTATATAAGCACCCGGAAAATAATGTGCAAAAATATCAGTGTATTCATCCAGAACAGCTTCTGTTTCTTCATGGGAACCAGTATTTACGATGAACTGGGCATAGCTGTCTGATGGCATTTTAGGTGCATATGCAATATGAAATCTTGGTGATGACATGCCATTAAACTGGGTTATTGTTTTAACCCTGTTGTCTTTAGCCAGAATTAATCTCAGAGAATCAGCGATTTCAACAGTTCTTAAAAGCGGAGTTCCGTCAGGTAAATATATTTCTACTGCAAACTGATTTCGTTCGGCAACAGGATTCATCCTGAATTTAATATGAGGCATAATAAACAGGGATGCAACCAATGATATAACACCAATTGAAACTGTAAGCCATGCATGACGAAAATTCCAGTCAAGCAGCTTCACATAAATATCATGGACTTTTTCAGTTATTCTCTTCCTTTCAGGTTCCCTAATTTCCTTCTTGCGTGGTTTGATAAGTGCAACTTCGAGAATTGGAATTACCATCACAGCCAGAATTAGCGACATCATCATGTTAATAGTGAAAGTGAGGGGAAAGAAATATATGAATTCGGCCATCTGACCCTTGAAAAGGATAAGCAGCGGGAAGAATATAAGACATATGCATGTTGTTGCCAGAAACATTGGCATGAAATATTTATGTGCACTGTCTACTGCTGCATCCCAGGGTGAGGAACCGTTTTTCAGGCAGTAAATGTATCCATCGATTATAACTATAGAATTATCCACCGTCATTCCCAGAACAACAACAAGTGCAGCCAGTGTTACAGTATTCAGAGGAATCCCAAAAAGGAACATTATCCCTACCGAGATAAATGCATTTAACGGGATGACTATCGCAGCAACCAGAGCTGAACTGAAGGGGAATAGGATCATAATTACAATAATGATCACAACTATTGCCAGCAGCAGGTCACGAAGAAATGATTTTACGGAACCATTTACAACTTCAGACTGGTCGGTGATACGGTTGACAGTAACATCTTCCGGCAGTTCCTTTTCGCTGTATTCTGATATAATATTACCTACATCCTTTCCGAATTTCACAATATTGAATCCCTCTCTCATTTCGACTGAAAGAACAAGACACTGATTTCCATTATATGTAATAAAACTACCCTCATCAGGATATTCCCTTTCAACCTTAGCGATATCCTTCACCCTTATCATATTGCCCTGAGGATCGCTGAAGATTATCTGATCTTCAATTTCCTTAACATTGGTGTATGTTGGATTGAAATGTACCGGGACGAGTACATCATCATTTTTTATACTACCACCGGGTGCCATAGACTGACCAAATACTTCAGAAATTATTAGTTTTTCACTGATCCCGTATGAAGAGAGTTTTTTTCTGTCAGCAGAGACAGTTAGCTGTTCTTTCTTAACTCCGTAAAGACGTAGATTTGAAACCGATTCGATACGCCGGAGACTATGGATCAATTCATCGGCATAATCTTTCAGTTCCGAGTAGGAGCGTGATCGGGATTCTATAGCTATCAGAAGTGCGGATACATCTCCGAAATCATCCTGGGCTAACAGAGCGAGAACGCCTGAAGGCAATTGCATCTTGAGCGTGGTAAGACCATGTTTGATCTTTGACCAGACCTCATCCTTGTTTTTTACGTTGTCATTTAGTTCCACCATCATATAACAGATCCCGTTTTGTGAAGTAGTGGTAGTATAACTGCGTTTCACCTCGGGATATGTAAAAAGGAATTGTTCGAGCGGTTCAGCAAGCTGTTTTTCAACTTCACCTGATGTTGCCCCCGGATAAACCCCTATAATAATTCCCTGTCTGATCGTATACCCTGGGAATTCCTGTTTAGGCATAACAATGAGGGCTATTACCCCGAATGCCACCATCATACCAACCAGCAGGAAGACGATGGAGCTATGCTTCATCGACCATTCTATAATACTGTATCTGCGTTTCATTTCCCGGTGATTTTATCGTCTTCACTAATTTTCTGAAAGCCCTGGATAACAATTCTGTCACCCGCCGATAAGCCTGACAGAATTTCAACGCCATTACCTTTTGCAGACCCGGTTGTTACAAAAGTTCGTTTTGCAAATCCATCTTTGTCACTCCAGACAAATTTCTGGCCTTCAGTAGTATTCTGAATTACACCGATCGGAACCACAATTCCCTGCGACTTGTTACCGGGAGTGAGCTCTACTCTGCATACCATTCCCGGAAGAAGTTCTTTTCCCTGATTGTTTAGTATTACATGTACCGGATAAGTATGTGATATGGAATTTGCCACAACACTCTTTTCTATCTTTTTACCTTCAAATCTCCTGTTACCAAGGGCTGTAACTGTTATTTCTGATTTACAGGCTGAAGGAATTTCTGAGATTTCATTTTCAGGTACTGAAAACCTTGCCTTCACTGAACTGATATCAAGAATTGTAAGAATTGCCTTACCAGGCAAGGAATACTCCCCTGGTTCAGCCATTTTTTTCCCTACTACTCCATCGGCTGGGGCATAAAGGGTACAATTTCTGAGATTCTTTTCGGCAAGTTCATATGACGATTGTGCCTGATGCAACCTGGTCTCGATGTCGACCATCTGTATTTCAGGAAGGCTTCCTTTATCATATATTGATTTGAGACGGCTAAAAGCGTCCTGTGCCTGTTTGAGAGTAGCTTCAGCAGCATCAAGCATACTCCGGGCCGAAGATTGATCCAGCTTTGCCAGCATCTGACCCTTTCTAATGTATTCTCCCTCTGAGACAGAAATTTTTTCTATTGTGCCCATGGTTGAAAACCCAAGAGCGGCAGAGGATTTTTCTTCAATTATTCCGACATATTCCAGCTTGTTTACCGCATCCGTTTCATGAATTGTCTCAATTCTGACATTTATTGCAGAATCATTTTCCTTCGGTTGAGGTTTGCCGGAGCAGCTGTATAATAAGGCAATTGATATGCCTGCAGCAACAGCTATTGATTTTAAAAAGCTATTTTTCATTACCGTTTTATGATTTGTTTGTTTGCATCACAAAAGTCGTATACTGACGGGTATAAGCAAAGTTCTACTAAACTGAATAATTGTTCAGATAGTCGAAATGAATGATCATTATTATAATAATTTCAATAAATATTATAATATTTGTCGAATAATTCTTAGTTATTCATGGAGGATAAGGGTTTTATAAGCTTTTCCCTGGAGGCACTGGGAAAAATGAATTTGCTGTCGGAAGATGAATATCAGACCTACCTGGGCTATTTCCTGGCACAAATCGATTCAAATTCTGACAGGAAATTTGAGATGTTCAGGTATCCTTGTCGTATCAATGCATATATTGCAATGCTTTGCGTGGAAGGGAGCGTTGAAATCATATCAAACCTTAAACACTATAAAATAGAAAAGAACTGTATCTATGTGAGTATGCCAAAGGACATAATACAGCTCTGTGACTGGAGTGAGTGTAAACTACATATTATAGCCTTTGATGACGATTTTATACGCAAGACCAATCTGAATTACAACAATGTACTTACGGTTCTTTTAGGCATCCAGAAGCATCCTTGCGTTGCACTTACACCTGAGGAAGCAACTTCCCTGCAGGAAACTTTTTTTTCTCTGAAAAATGAGATGGAGGTATTCAGAGGCAAGGATTATTATAATGAAATAGCAATGAGTTACATAAATCTCATAACTTATAAAGCATGTTCCTATCTGAACAGTTACCTTCAAACCCGGGCAGGGGAGCCTGAAACAGTTAAAAAGCGGAATGAAGAGTATTACAATAAGTTCATGTCGCTGCTCAACCAGAATTTCAAGCATGAACGAAGTATTGGATTTTATGCCTCCAGAATGTATATTACTCCGAAGTATATGACCTCACTGATCAAACGAACAAGCGGAAGATCTGCAATGGACTGGATAAATGATTATGTAATTATGGAGGCAAAAAATCTTCTTAAATATTCTGAAATGAACATTCAGGAGATTTCAGAATATCTCAATTTTTCAAACCAGTCCTTTTTTGCACAGTATTCCGTCGGTTTACTGGTTGTTCTCCTTCTGATTACAGGGACAAACCATATGAAGAACACCATGACTGAATTAATATCAATTAATAATGCTTTACAGATTGCCAATTTGAAAAGCTTTTTACTTCTCTTACAGGATACGGTACCTTTACAACTATTTTTCGCAGGAAATAGTAGGCCCACCAGATTTATTTATCTGTTTTAACCTTAATTATATTCAGTCGGGGGAAGGTATCACCCAAAAGATATCCCCAGGGTTTTAATGATTCAATATGGTCGAAAATGAGTTTTATTATTGCTGTTAGGGGAATTGAAATGAACATACCCGGGATGCCCCATAAGGTTCCAAAAGCAAGCACTACCACGATAGAAACCAGTGCATTGATTTTTACCTTTGAGGCAACAATTTTTGGAACGATGTAGTTATTGTCAATCAGTTGAATGAAATAGTATGCGGCCATTACATACAATGGATACCAGCCGGAGTCTTTTGTAAGAAAAGCAACCATCATTGGCAATGCAACTGCTATTAGTCCTCCCAGATATGGTACCACATTTAGCAAAGCTCCCATAATTCCCAACAGAACAGCATAGTCGATTCCAAGAATTAATAGTGCTATTGTATTCATTGTTGCAACTATTGCAGCTTCAATAACAAGACCTGTCAGGTAGCTTTGTATTACCTTTTTTATCTGGGTCATTATTGAACTTACCTCCGTTCTGTGATTTGCTCCAAATATTCTTCGGAAGAATTCCATCAGTAAGGGCTGGTAAAACAGAATCATAAAGACATATACTGGTATTAGGAGTATTACAAAAACTCCATTGCCTACATTTATAAGGGTATTCCCAATAACTGAACCACTTGTATTTATGAACTCACTTTTTGTTTTTGCAATCCAACTAAGTATTTTTTGCGGTTTTATATCGAAATATCCGGAAGCCCAGGTTATGATTTCATTTAGGTAACTATTGAATTTCTCAACTATGTCTGGCCATGTATCGCTAAGTCTGATAATCTGTGAAATAAGAAAGGATCCAATCGCGGTGATGGCTAAAATGGCCAATAGCAGAATTATAATAATAGCAGCAATTCTGTTAATTCTAAAACGTAGCATAAGTGCTACTGCAGGATGAAGTACAACTGCTATAATGAGAGCAAATATTAGTGGCAGAATAATAGTTCTCGTGATATAGAGCATATAAATTGTTCCTAAAGCACCAATCACAAGGAACGTAGCTTTTAAATAAAATGGGATTTTATAGTTTCTGTACATAAAACCGTCTGTTTATATCCCGGTTATTAAGATTTAGTCTCGTTCCTGCCGGAGAAAAGATCCAAAAGACTTTGCCCAAATGATTTAATAACTTCGGGATTTCTGATAATAAGGGAGGTAGTGCTGAATTGCATTATAATTCCTAAAAGTTTTCTGAATAGATTGTGTGATGATCCTGCTATAGTTTTATTTGATATGTAGCCAACTGTTAAACCAATAGTAGTGCGTAGGATATTACTCATTAAATCAGGCTCGGATGCCACTTCTCTGAAAGTGTTTTTAATTATGTTTACTGGTTTGATGAGATCGAGAAACATTAAAAAATGCTCTTTCAGTAATTGTCCCTGGATGTGTTGTTTATCTTCTAATGAGTGTATCGCATCTTTAAGTTCAATGATAGAAGTTATCTTTTTCATAGATGGCTATTTTAATACATTTCTGATTATTAAATTTCCAATAACCTTTTTAAGCCATTTTTTGAGAATAAAATAAAAGATGATTCCAGTAATACCATAAATTCCGGACACTGTAAAGAATCCATACCAGGATTTTCCCAAAATTTCCCCAAGCCAGAGGGAGGCACCAATTGTCCCGACAATAATAAACATTGAAACTATTAGGACGACAGTGACATCAACAACAATTGAAGATGCCAGAGAAGATATTTTATCCAATGTTTTAAGCTTTAGTAACTCAAAACTTATCTGGCCGTAATCCTCAGCTTTCTCCAGCAATGGCTCTATTGAATGTTTTTTTCTACCTTCCATAGCAGTTCTCTGAGTTTATCAGTTTGATACAGGTTTTCTATCTTTCCTGATTTCTTCTGCATTTGCTTCTTCGAATTCTTCCTTTACTTCTTTTACTTTTTTATTAATTACTTCTACAAATTCATCGAGCTTCTCTTTTAATCCGTCAGCATAATTTTCTCCTTTTTTCAAGATTTTTTTCCGTGTAACAGATCCCTGATCCGGAGCGAATAGAACCCCCAGCAATGCCCCTGCGGCTAAACCTGCCAGCAGACCTAAAACTACTTTTCCTGAATTCATAATACGAAACATTAAGTTATTTATACAAAAAATGATATTAAAAGATTTTTTTCCCCTGAATAACTCTAAGTATTACAGCAATAACAGCTATTATAAGAAGGATATGTATCACTCCTCCGGCGCTATAGCCAACAAATCCGATAAGCCAGGCTATAATTAGCAGGACTGCTAAAACGTAAAGTAAATTTCCCATGATTTTATGTTTTTAATGCTTTCTTACCGAATACAATGACTAATCCTCCTGCAGCCATTATTCCTGCTCCCAGATAGGGAGACCAGTTTACACGGTGTGGTACGGATGCGGAGATTTTAAGTGATCCTATATCGACAACCTTTTCTTTTGTGAAGTACTTGACCCCGGTTATAATGGAGAATAGTAGTCCGATGATGATAAGTGCAATGCCTGTGGTTTTCATTGTTTATTGTTTTTACTTATTAACTATTTCGATGAATCAGATGATGCTGCCCATTCTGGCCTGATTTTTACATTTTTGGAAGGTTAAAATTTTCTGTAGTCAATACAATTTCCCTATTGGAATATTGAAGATTCGGATCATACTCGGCAGTAATAAAAATCCTGACAGGTCTGAATGCAGTTTTAGTTTCAAATGTGGCTTTCAGTTTTTTAGAGAAGAAAGATGTACCTGTTCTTATCTGCCCTATATTTTTTGTAATGTTTTCATCGGTAACCATCCATACTACATAAGTATTTTTCGGTGGAGAAAGCCTGCCTGCTTCAGAAAGATTTGTAACTTTTATTTCCATTATGTAGTTATTGTACCTGTCTTTTTTAACAGTAACATTACCTCTCGCTGCAGGTACAACTGAAGAAATAAGAAAATCTGCCTGTGCAGCACATTCTCCAAAGGAAAATATCAGAAATGCGGATGCAAGTGTTAAGAAGATATTTTTTATTCCGGGTATTAAATTAATTGTTTTCATTTAATTTAGTTTTCTGAATTAAAGATTTTTATTTCAAATGGTTAGCATACTATCAGAATACGAAAGTAAGTCCGAATTTACCTCCTGAGAAGGCATTGCCTCCTCCAACCTCTAGATTAAGGCCAAAGTTGTCACTTAAAAAATATCTGCCTCCTATCTGTAATCCAAGTCCAAGACCAGAATCTCCGTCACCCGGATAATTATATGGTGATGTCCAAGCATAAAACCCAAGGTTTAGTCCAGCATAAAAATCCCAATCGTCTGGAATATTTAGCGCCCTGTTAAAATGATAATTTCCGTTTCCGGAGATTCCTAATATGGTGCTATTGTATTTTACATCTGTATAATTCTCCTTATAGTTTCTGAATGATCCTTCAAAACCCAGAGTGATGTCTCGTAAAATTCCAAAATCCATTCCTGCATACAATGGAACGCCCCAGCCAGAGAACCCGACTCCGGTATTGAGTTGCACTCTGCCCTTTTCGAGGTTGGATTGGGCGCTGACAGTAAACAAAGAAATTGCAGAGAATATAAGAATGATGCTTATTTTTTTCATTTTTATTGGTTTACAGTATTTTATAATAATATTATGAGAATTAAAATCAGAATTACAGCTCCCCCAGAAATATAGAAACCGCCATGTGAATGTCTTACCTCTGAATGAAGAGCATTAGCCTCACTTCTTAATTCCTTCCTTTCAGATGATTTAAGTTCTGACTTATCTATTGCTTTGATTTCATCTAATCTTAACAATTTAGCTTTTACTTCTTTTGACTCAGGAGGACGGGCGTTTCCGGAAGCAGACGGAGACGAAGATTCGATATTGGAAGCTGCATTTAGTTTGACAGGAATAAAAGTAAATGACACGTATAATGCCATAATACACATAATTAGTTTTTTCATTTTTTGATGGAATTATTTGATTTATAGATAACCTGTAAAAATTTCATTTTATAGAAACAAAGGTATCTAAGCCCTGCCCTGATTACTTTACACAATTCATGGTAAAAGTTACATCATTCACGCATTGATGGCAGGCACAATTGTTTTAGATATTCTGAGGTGTAATAAGATCTCAGGGCATTTCAGTCACTCTGATTTAATTCACATCATTTCCATATACCAGCTTAAAGCTTTTTCAATTTTCTGATAATGAAAGATGGTCGTAATGGCCTTTTGTAATCGTATAAAAGCAGTTTCACTTTTAACAAAATAGTCAAAAGCCTGATGTTTCATGCAATTTACAGCCACTTCAATTTTATCTTGTGAGGAAAGCATAATAACAGGGATTTTTGGATTGAAGGCTTTTATCCTGTCGAGCGTTTCCAATCCATTTATGGCATTTTTTTCAACTCCGTCAAGATGGTAGTCAAGAATTACAATATCTGGGTTGAGTGATATATTCTTAAGGCAATGTTCACCAGTAGCAAAGGTTCTGACGACGGATCCGGTATTCTGTATAAATTCGATCTCTAATGCTTTTAGAAACAACGGATCGTCATCAACTAGGAAAATCAATATCTTCTTATCTAATGTCATCTTATGTTTTTTTCAATAATTCATACTCTTCTCTTAGTTCCTTGCATGCCTGAGTACATATAGTATCAATTTGTACAATCATTCCCTCAATTTCCTCGAGATGTTGTCTGGATCGTGAGTATTCCTGGATTTTTGCTGCTATGGTTTCATAATTCTTATTTATTCCCATAATTGAGAATGAAGGAATAATCTTATGTACAGAACTGTATAGAGAATCCCAGTCCTTGGTGGACAGACTTTCCTTCATTTTACATATTAAAGATGGAGTTTGATCGAGATATAGCATTATCATTTCCATCATAAGTTCCGGATTTGATTTTGTTCGCTTATAGAGATAGTTTAAATCGATACATTTCAAACGGCCTGCAGGATGATGCGATACTATATCTGGTGTAATAACATTTTCAGTTTGACCTGACAAGTTTTTCTTGAATAATTCAACCATCTTTCTGTACAGAACTCTTTCATCGACAGGTTTCGAAATATAATCGTTCATCCCTACAGACCTGCATTTTTCCAGATCAACTGTCGTAACATCAGCAGTAAGTGCGATGATAGGTACCTTGGATTTCAACTGTTTCCGTATATACCTGGTTGCTTCAAAACCATTCATTTCGGGCATTTGCAGGTCCATTAATATAATATCATATGAATTATTCAGCATTTTTTCAATTGCCAGTTTCCCGTTATCTACAATATCATGTTCAAAACCAAAATCGTCCAGAAGGGTTTTCATAAGCAATTGATTGATCACCATATCTTCAACCACAAGGACCTTTATGTTTTCTATTTCCGGGTCCAGTTCAACACTCTCAGTTTCCAGTGCTGCATCATCTTTTGTTTTTTTAAAGGGTAATATGAAGCTGAATGAGGACCCTTCTTTAGGAATACTTTTTACGGTTATTGAACCACCCTGAGTCTCAACCAGTTTTTTTGCAATAGCAAGCCCCAGTCCGGTGCCACCATACAATCTTGCTGTTTCGCTGGATGCCTGTTGAAAGTTTTCAAAGATGTGATCCATTTTTTCTTTAGTAATTCCAATACCGGTATCTGTTACTGCAAATTCGATTATTACACTCTCCTCATTTTCCGAGAGCAATTGGACGCTTACTTCAATCTCCCCTTCATTTGTAAACTTAACAGCATTACTGACTAGGTTTAGTACGATCTGATGCAGACGAACAGGATCACCAACAAGGACAGGGGGGATCCTCTGGTCATATTTCTTTATCAGCTTAAGATTTTTTTCCTGAATTTTCATTTCAAAAACGTGGATCATGGCAGATATAGATGTAGCCATTTTGAAGGGGATCTTTTCGAAGATCATCTTACCCGCATCCACTTTTGCGAGGTCAAGAATATCATTGATCAAAACAGTTAATGCATCACCACTTATCTTTATTGCATTCAGATATTCTTTTTGTTTATCGCTTAAATCAGTTTTCATAAGGACCTTGGTGAAGCCAAGAATCGCATTCATTGGTGTGCGTATTTCATGGCTCATATTTGACAGGAACTGTTGCTTTGATTTTACAGCATCTTCTGCAATCAATGTCGCTTTTTCTGCCTTGCTTTGAGCTTCTTCTGCAATTTTAGTTGCTGATTCAGCATGATCCTTGGCTTCAATCAATTCAGCCTCAATTCTTTTGTGATCAGTAATATCCCGTGCCACAACAACTACACCCAGCACCTTACCATATTCGTCTTTATAAACCGAGCCGTTAAAGAGGACATCTGTAAGCTTTCCATCACGAATGGTCAGAGGGAAATCAGCTACGAAACCTTGTGCAAAAATCTGTTTGTAAATCTCACGTGCTTTGGCAGGTTCTGTAAAGTAGTCAAAAAAATCTGTGCCTATCAGGTTTTCACGAGTGACCTCTGTTATAGTAACAGACGCATTGTTCATATCTGTAATTTTACCCTCAGGACTGATTGTAAACAGAGGATCAAGACTTGCTTCAATCAGGCTCCTTGCATATCGCGATTCCTGTCTTCTTAATGCATCCATGATGTTGATTTATATTTTTGAAACTTTATTTTGACTTCTGAGTGCCATGCTTATGATTCTATTAGCCTGAAGCACTCAGGTATTTCCAATTGTTTTTTGTCTTGTCTCTTTCATGCTCCTGAAATACGAAGGTGTAAGGCCTGTGATTTTTTTAAATTGTGTTGAAAGATGAGCGACACTGCTGTAATTCATCTTCCATGCAATATCCGACAGACTGAGCTGGTTATAAATTATCAATTCTTTTACCATTTCAATCTTATAGGTAATAAGGTATTTTTCAAGTGTTATTCCCTGGACTTCAGAGAATAGACTTGACATATATGCATAATCGTAATTTAGTTTTTCCATTAAATAATTTGAAAAATTGATTTTTGGTGAATCTTCTTCATTGTGAACCATTTCGACAATTACTTTCTTAATTTTTTCAATCAGAATAGCTTTCTTATTATCCATCAATTCTAGTCCTGACCTAAGCAAGCCAGCTCTGACCTGTTCACGCTGTTCTGCTGAAATATCCTCCATAATATCAACTACACCCCTATCTACAAAAACAAAATGAAGTCCGAGTTTATTTAACTCTTCCTTCACTACCATTTTGCAGCGCGTACTTACCATATATTTTATTAATAGTTTCAATCAGATTTCTATGTGATATATGATGTTAAAATGACCACTCAAGGTCGCATCAGGCAAATATCTGCCAAGGCAGAAAGTTACTGCTGAATGGCAGTAGAAATGTTACAGAATTAAAAAAGAATGTTACATAATTCACACATCCCCCAGGGAACTGAGTTTTTTGCGTTTAAGACTTTTAAAGTGTGAAGGGGTAAGACCTGTCATTTTTTTAAACTGATTCGAAAGATGGGCGACACTACTGTAATGAAGCTTATATGCTATTTCTGTAAGATTTAACTCATCATATACAATGAGTTCCTTTACTCTTTCTATTTTATGGGTCAGGTAGTAATTCTCAATTGTTGTTCCTTTGACTTCTGAAAAAAGATTGGAAAGGTAGGTGTAATCGTGATCAAGTTTATAACTAAGGTATTCTGAGAGGTTGACCTTAATCTGTTCTTCGGTATAATGAACCAGTTCAATAATTGAAGTTTTTATTTTTTCTACAAGGATGCTTTTTTTATCATCCATCAGTTCAAGTCCGCTTTTTTTAAGTCCGACGCTTAGATCAGAAAGTTGTTCCGGTGATATTTCTTCCATAATTTCAGCCTCACCCAGATTGACAATTATGTAATGTAACCCGAGCTTCTCAAGTTCGGATTTGACTGCCATTTTGCAACGGGTGCAAACCATATTTTTAATATACAGTTTCAATAATTACGGAGACAGTTTAATTTGCCTCATTATTACAAAGATATGCAATAAATGAGACTAAAGCCGATGTGAGCGGGATGGGAGCTTCAATAGGTAATACTATATCCTGTACAATATTATTTGGAGTATAATATAAAATTCTTTTTCAGAAATATACTTCGGAAATGATATTTTCAGCAGGGACACCTTTGTCTCTCAGAATATGGTAAACCTCATATGTCATATTTCCATTGCCGCAGAGATAAAACAACATATCAGAAGTGACCCTGAATTTTGCCAGGAAACTGGTTACCCTTCCCTTGTGGTCGGGATTATTCTCCTTTGAAGTGCATAAAATATACCTGGAAGGATCATATTCAGACCTCTCGTAAGCCTCATTACTGAACCTGACTCCGTGAATAAGTGTATAATTAATATCCGGCCAGGTGCGTACCATGCTGTGAAAAGGAGAGATCCCGGTTCCTGTTGCAATGAAAATATGCTTGTGTGAATTTCTGTAAAAAGTCTCAATCCCGAACGATCCGAATGGTCCGTTTACCTGTAAAATGTCGCCCTGTTTACAATGTTTAAGTTTTGAAGAAATATTACCGTTACTGACCTCTTTTACAAGTATTTCAAGGTGATCATCATTTTCGCCACTGTAAATTGAATACTCGCGCTGGTCCATTTCCCCTTTAAGTCCCACAATAATATGCTGCCCGGTCCTGAACTGCATATTATCCCGGCTGAACCTCAAAACGAAGCTGCTCTCAGTTAAGAAACGGATCTGAGTTACTGTATGATCTTTGGAAGTAGCCACGGCATTTTATTATTTTCTGTTGAAACAACGAAACTGATCAGTTAAAAAGTGAGATAATAGAACAAAATGTTTTTCATTTTGTTCAGACCTGCTTCATCAGTTTATAAGATCTACCTTGGTCCGGGAGGGCAATATCTTCTTAGGTAATCAGTGAATAGTGCCTGTAAATGTTCTGTAGTACCTTCACCCTCCGAGATACCATGAGTTCGGTTGGGGTAGGGCATGAACTGGAAGATTTTCTTATTCTTTATAAGCTCATTAATCAGCATCTCGGCATTCGCATAATGAACATTATCGTCACCGGTGCCATGAATGTACAGGAGGTTGCCTTTAAGGTTTCCAGCATACGTTATGGGTGAGCCCTTTATATAATCAGCTTTGTTCTCCTGTGGCAGTCCCATATATCGTTCCTGGTAAATATTGTCATAAGTGAACATATTTCCGACAGCAGCTATTGAAATGCCTGTTTTGTAGATTTCCGGGTACTGGAACATCAGGTTAAGCGTAGCTGTGCCGCCGCCACTCCATCCCCATACAGCCACTCTTTCGGGGTCAAGAAAACTCCATTTTTTCAGAAGTTCCCTGGCTGCCATTGCCTGATCTTCAATATTTATTTGTCCTACTTTTCTGTAGATGGATTTTCTCCAGGCCCTCCCTTTTGGTGCAGGTGTGCCACGGTTATCGATTGAGATATAGATATAACCATCGCCTGTGAGATCGCCGTTATAAAGAGAATTCCGGTCAGCACCAAATCCATCCCTGACTGTAGCACCGGCCGGTTCTGTATAAACATAAAAGAGAACAGGGTATTTTTTTGCAGGATCAAAGTCGCGAGGTTTTGCAATCATTCCATCAAGTTCAATATTCCCGGGAATAGTAATAGTGAAAAACTCAGTTGTTGAATTGATCTTCAGAGAATCCTGTCTTACAATGATACTTTCATTTTCATTCAATGGCTTGTGACCGGACACAGCAATGAATTCAGATGAAGGACGTGTAAAATGATTAGAGAATGTGTGGTAGGCATATTTCCCATTCGGGGATATTGAGTATGAATGAGTTCCCTTTAAAGATGCAGGGCTGATAAGTTCCGGTTTTCCCTGTTTCTTAAGACTTGTGCGGTAAAGGTAATTCTGTGTGGCATTTTCAGGAGAGGCCATAAAATAGATGAACCCTGTTTTTGCATCAACATTTTCTAATGAAATAACATCATAGTTTCCAACTGTTAATAGCTTTTCAGGTTTCCCGTCAAGAGGAAGCTGATAAAGATGTCTCCATCCATCCTTCTCAGAAGCCCATAGAATATCATGGCCTTCATTAATCCATGTGAAACTGTTTGTGTAATCAATGCTATATGTATTCTCTCCTGTAATCAGGTCAACCCAGGCCTCATCTGTTTCCTCCTGGATTATTCCTGATTCACCTGTCACGGGATCTGAAATAATAAGCCTGCTGTGATTCTGTTTACGGTTCAGCTGCTGAACAAGAAGTTTCCCTGTTGCAGGTATATATTCCATCCTTACAATATAATTCTGAACAGGATCACCCTGAATTTTCATCCATGTTGTTTTCCCGTCCAGGATGTTTACCACACCAATTCTGGCTGAGGAGGGATCTTCTCCTGCAACAGGGTATTCGATAGGTATCACCTGCGGGTAAATAGAATCAGTTGTATTGATCATATTGAATTTTCTGATACTGCCTGCATCAATCTGCCAGAATGCAATTGATTTGCTGTCGTTGCTCCACCGGAATCCATCGCGGCAGAAAAACTCTTCTTCATATGCCCAGTCAAATGTTCCGTTGATCAGGGTTACAGAGCCATCATTTGTAAGAGCTTTAATCGTATGTGTTATCAGATCCTCTGAATAGATGTTATTTCCGCTTACATAAGCAGCATATTTCCCGTCGGGTGAGATTTTGGCAAACATAAGTGAAGATGGGGGCAGATCTCTCCCAAGCTTTTCAATTGAACCAGACTTCATGTCAAGCACCCAGTAATCACCCCTGGTTTTCAGCCTCCAGACTTTTACTGCATTGGCCATTAGCAGTGCCTTGCCCTGGTTTTCATCTATTTTGTAATAGCTTACTGAGATAGGAGTATTACTTTTTGCCGGTGTAAGATTTTCAATTGAAACAAGAGTGGATGCTTTGTTTTCCGGCAGGCTGTATTTTATTATCTGGTTTTTACTTAATCTGAAGTAGGAATTGCCGTCGCCGGACCATTTGATGCCACCAGGCTGACATGTAACATTATTAGCCAAAAGCACCAGGAATGTTGTCAGTATGAAGATAAATCCCCGGATGTTAAGGTTAAATGGAAAGGAAGTTTTTAACATTTTTTCTCAGTGTTATTGAGATGTAAAGTTAATTTTATCCTGTAATCACTGGCTCCTTTTCCATTCTTTCCTGCACTATTTTAGTAACACTTCTGAAATCTACTTTCCCTGTACCCATCATTGGAATTGACTCGAGAACAATGAACTCCCTTGGAAGTGCAATAGAAGGAAGATCACTCATCATTTTTCTGAGAATCTCCATTTTATGCACTTCAGCAGAAACAGCCGCTACAATATAGGAGCCCTTTTTGTCATTTGGTATATCAACTATGCAGCAAATCACACCTTCCGGCAGGTATTTCTCCATAATATTCTCAACTTTAACAAGGGAAACCATTTCACCTCCGATTTTTGCAAAACGCTTAAATCGTCCTGCATGATAAAGGAACCCTTCCCCGTCGAAGTATCCCATATCGCCTGTATTATACCATCCATCCTTCAGGACTTCATCGGTTAGTTCCTGATCGCCATAATAGCCTTTCATTACAATATCTCCCTTAACCATTATTTTACCAGTCTCCCCGATTCCGCATTCCCCGCCGGTCTCAAAATTCTCAATCCTGACAATTACACCTGGGATTAACTTCCCTATACTTCCTGGCTTATTGGCATCAGGTGTATTTACAGAAATAACCGGCGAAGTTTCAGTTGCCCCATATCCTTCCATCAGGATAATTCCGTGTTTTTTCATATAGCCCTCCCTCAGTGCATCAGGACATTTATCAGCACCGGCAATCATAAGTCGGAGCGATTTGAAGTCGCCTGGTTCTGATTTCTGAAGATAACCCCAGAAAAAACTTGGAGTTCCGACCATAATAGTCGGTTTTTCATCACGTGCAATCGTGCTTATTACCTGGAAATCAAGAGGATTGGAATAAGTGACCATAGTCATTCCGTATACAAATTGTACCCAGAGGTTAACTGTTAATCCGAAGACATGGAAGAAGACAAGATTGGCAAGAAGAATATCTGCATCGGTCAAACCTATTCTGGTTCCGAAACTGATAATATTTGATGAAATATTCCTGTGGGTAAGTTGTACTGCTTTGGGATCTTTTTCGCTACCACTGGTAAAGAGGATTACACATGTGTCATCAACATTGCCCTTGTGAATCATGTTAAACAGAAGCCCGACTGGCATCTTTGCTTTCAGTGCTGCTCCGATCTTGTCGAGTATTGTAACTCCTGCCATCAGATCCTCAATGAAGACCATTCCTTCAACAACAGGACAATTGATCTTTTCAAGTAGAGCTTTTGAGGTTATTATTGTTTTGAAATGACATTTCTTCTGAGCATATTTTGCATTTGTCTCCGCTCCTGTGGAGTAATTTATCATAACAGGAATTCTTCCGCTCATCAGTGTTGCTACAGTTGCCAGAGCGCAGCCGGCAGATGTTGGAATCATTATTCCCAGAAATCCCTTATTGTACCTGCTGAATTTAGAGCTGAGGATCAGGGCACCGATGAGAGCTCTTTCATAAGTCACATCCTTTTTGGTGGTCTTGTCCCTGATGGCAAGTTTCCCGGGGTACTTTTTTGCCATCTTCACAAACTGTTGATGTAGAAGCATAATCTTGTTTTTAGTTATTATTGGGAATTAATCCGGACCTAATATATATGCAAATATTTATATTCTAAAATCACAATGATACATTCTAATATTACCAGATTAGTATATAGATGCTAAATATCAGTATAACAAGAATGTAGGATGAATGAAATATTTTCGTAAATGAGTATGGAAAATTCAGTCGAAACAAGATAGCTGACTGGTCGAAAACATCTTTATGCTTTATATAAAGTCCGGCAGAGTATCTTTTCAATTAAACAGGTGGAAATTCAATATCTGTTTAGCACTTTTAATGAGTCAGAAAACCAGGGCGTATAAAATTAGTAAACAACAGCATTTATCCTTCCCGGATTATCAATCGGATCCTTTGAAGAGAGCACCGGATTTACAGCCTTTTGATCATAAATCCAATTTTTGATAATTTCCGATCCCTTCAGGACGGTGGATTTTCCATGTGAACCATCATTAATGATTTTATACTCCTTATCCTGGCATTTCCAGACTGAAAAAATATCATTACACCCTGAGCTGTCAACAATCATGTCGTTCTCACCATATAACAACAGGAGGGGATAATCTGCATGTCTGGCATTTTCATAAATCGCGTCCATTATTTTTTTAGATTCATTCATATAATTCATGCTGAAGTATTTTACAAGTAACGGATCACTGTTCCTCTTCTCTGATTCTCTTCTGTCGGCATCATTTTCTATAATTGAAGGATCTCCTGCCATGTTGACGACCGGTACATTTGGTGCAAAAATATAGTAGCCGATATACCTGAGATAATCCTTAAACGAGGGTGACATTCCCTTTGAAGATTTTAACCTGTAAGGAGGATTCACTAGAATAATACCATCAGTTTTATGAAGCTCATTTGCAACTTTAACAGCAATTGCACATGACATGCTGTGTCCGAATAAGAAAATTTTATGGTTTCTGTCAGAGGAATACCTGTCCTTTTTAATAATCTCAGTATAGTCGCCGATAAAATCAGACAAATCGGAATTGTCACCTCTTTCTCCTTCAGAATATCCTGTTCCTCTGGGATGGATCACAACTACACGGTTCACATTGTTGCTCAATAATTCAATTAAATCTTTTTCACTTTTGTGATTTATACCTGTGATCCCCGAAACAATATAAATCGTGCACTTTATTTCACAATCCGGTACATGCTCATAAACAAAAATGTTCATTCCATCTCTTACAGTGATAAATTTGCCAGCCTCATTCTCCGCCGGAAAAGGGCGAATTGGGTTTTTTGTTCCACTACATGAGGTCAGTAAAAAGATAAATGAAAATATTGCAAATTGCGATAATCCGAAGCTTATGACTTTCATTATCCTCTGTTTAATACTGAATATTTTGTTTCAAAATTGTATCTAACTTAAATGAGGTTCTCGCTATTCGACAGGGTAGGAGAAGTTGTTTAATCCTGTTCCTGTTTGGCGACTTGTTTTTTTCATCAAGTATTAATGAAATGGCAATAATATTAGTTTCAAAGAAAGACATGAAGCAGGATCAATCAAAGTGAAATATGCTGAGTGGTTGGATAATGTGATAAGCGGATTATTATTGTATTACATCCTTATAGAGTTTCGACCCGACAATTCCGCCCAGAAGTATTTCTCCAAGTCCCCAGATAATACCGATTACTGTCAGTCGGACAGGCATAAAACCGTAAACAATTAAAGATATGCTACTAAAAAAATATGTTATGAACCAGAATGCTGCAGATACAATTAAAGCAGTCCTTATTCCTGCCCCAAGGCGTTCTTTGACAATAGCATACAGCAATATAAGTGCAATCCCGTTTATGAAACTTAACATAACAAAATACACCATATCCAAATTGCTTAAAGGGGGTAGGCCCCTGCTTGCAAGAACCTCATCCATCTGGTTCCCGACCACCGGGACCATTGTAATTGCGCTCAGGCTGATTAACAAACCAGCAATTAATCCACTTGTGATTACACTTTTTACATTAATTTTCATTTTTCTTATTTTTTTATTCAACACAGGTTGTGCGTTAATTATATATAAATATTTGGCAAACAGACTGATATTTAAAAGTTGACTCCGATATATAAATTAGGCTCAAAAAGCATATAATTATTCCATTTGTTTTCTTCCACCTGAAAACTTTCAGGAGTATTTGTATCAATTGGCCAATAATTGCAATGAATTTGTGGTTCCAAATACATTCTGTTTTTAAATAATGGAATATGGTAGCCTAAATGATAAGTAGTATACAATTTAAAACCGTTACCTAGCTTCTCATTGTTTTCGCCATAATATGTTTTTTTCAAAGGCAAAATTTCAATTGCCGCAAATAGCCCTTTCCACAACATACGCTGATAAGTAATACCTATACCTTTTTCGTGGAGTTTCCCGGGAAAAAATGTACTTTCTTCCATCTTAATTGCATCCCCAAATGGTATTCCCATTGGAGCGAATAGTTCCCAGGTGGCAGCTTTGATCCCAATTTTGTCTTTAGGAGTAAGTTTATATCCTAAATGAATCTCGTAATGATGGGTATTTGTTTCCTCCCGACCAATATTGAGGAATGAAAGCCATGTAGTGTTTACGGAGAACTTATAAGATGAAGCCTTATCTTTTACATTGTTTCCGGCTTCCTGTGAGGAAGACTGACTAAATGCAAGTGTTGAGAATACTGCAATCATTAATGATGATGATACGATTTTTTTCAGTGTTATTGTTTTCATAAAATTTTAAAAATGATTAATAACAACAAAGAAAACACTACAATAAGCTCAATCAAAGGAATATGTGATTAGTGGTCAGATATCGTGATGAGTGGTTTTTGTGATAATAATGACGCATATTTTGGACCTTTTATTTCAGGAAGATCAGTCTGAATGATTTTACTTTCTGCGACCTTTTGACACAGTTATTTTAACCGGACAATAAGCTATTGCATTCTTCCGGTCAGTTACTACTACAAAAACTGTAACTTCACCAGGGTTTACCGGAGTCCCTGAAAAAGTTTTTGTTGAAGGATCAAAAATCACCCATGATGGAATAGGGTTGCCGTCCTTCATCTGAGCAGAATATGTCAGAGTATCATTAATATCTTCATCGGCAAAAATATCCGGTACGGTAAAGCTAAAATTGTGCCCTGCTGTTGCTGTCTGGTCATCTATGAGGGATGTTATGTATGGGACTGAATTTGTACGCTTCATACTATCAATTATGCCATCGATTCGAACCCAGTATGTATAAACATCAGAATAATCAGGTTTTGTACCTGTAGTATAAAACAGGTATTTGTTATCCCGGGTAACCCAGGGTCCCCAGCATCCAAGACCAAAGTCTATTTTCGAACCAAAATTTCTTGGGCTTGTCCAGCTTCCATCCTCCTTTTTGTAACTTATACCCAACCGTGGACGATTTGTAACAATCATATATGACTCGTCATGCGAAACAAAGAAATCGAGATCTTCCCCGCTTGAATTTAATGGTCTCCCCAAACTCGTCAAAGTGGTATCAGTCCCGTTTATTACGATTTTACACCAGTCTGACAACCCGGCGCCTTTGTCTGATTTTGAAGAAATATAATAATTTCCTTTTTCTGTAACATGGTAATAATGTGCTGAATCAAGTCGCGGCAGAATCCTTTTCGGAGCGGACCATCCGGAACGTTTCTTAACAGAAATACAGGTTTCAAAATTGGTTTCAACATACATAGTGTCTCCGGTAACCGACAGGGCAGGGGCAGCAAAACCTTCGAAGATGGTTTCGGGGCCGACCCATTTTCCGTTTGAAAAACTAAACTTTTTAACACTTTCTCCGGTATTGGGATAATAGCCTCTAAGCTCTGAATAGTAAATATCCCTTCCGTCATTTGAAATGGCAATCCTTTCCGCAGCGAAGAATCCCTGCTTTACAGACAATGGAAATATTTTTGGCGTATTTCCGGGAGGAGTCTGGCCCATATATGATTTCTCAGTTGGAAGTGATTCATTCGAACAATTTGTTACAAGGGTTGAAAGTACAATTATTACAAGAGTTGATTTTAATCCTGTTGAGGTTTGGGGATAAGTCTTTCTCATAATTTCTTTGGGTTTAAGCTTTTCGAAGACACCCTAAAGAAAATAGTACTTCAGGGCTAATCAAAGAAAAATATGATATGCGGTCGAATTTGATGATAAGCGGTTTTGTTACCATCATAAACTGAAGAAGTTTGTCTCTTGTTCAGGAAATTGCCCGATTTATCTCTATTACCACTCCACCTCTCTTATGTCCTTTTTCAACATAACGATGAGCTTCTGCAATCTCTTCCATTTTATAAATTCTGTCAATAAATGGTTTCAGAAATCCTGCTTCAGCCAGTTCTCTGATTCTGTTGAGACGGTTTGAGTCGAGGAGCAAAGCCTCATCATCAATTGTCACATATTTGCCATCTGAAGCAAGAGCTTTTTTACAGACCTCTTTCAGTTTTGAAGTTTTGCTTTTCCCAACGGCATCAAGGATAAAATCGTATTTTGCTCCCAGGCTTAGACTATCCTCTTTGGTATAATCAATTACTTCATCTGCACCAAGCGATTTCACCAATTCCAAATTTGTTGTGCTGCATACACAAGTTATTTTAGCCCCCAGATAACTGGCATATTGAATCGCAGTGGTTCCTGTTGTTCCTGAGGCGCCATAGATAAGAACTTTGTGTCCACGCCGGATATTCCCTTTTTCCATAAACTGAAATGCAAGAAGTCCGCCATAAGCGGCAACTGTTGCTTCTTCGTAGCTAAGAGTTGCAGGTTTTAAAGCAAGGCATCCATGTTTCGAATCTGTCTCTTTCATACATTTATACTCAGCATATGCACCAAGTCCAAACCCGGTAAGCCCATATACCTGATCACCAGGTTTAAAACGCTTGATGTTTTTGCCTGCAGATTCTATTTCTCCTGCCAGTACTAATCCGATTACCGGTTTTCTGGGTTTTGTTATTCCCATCATTATCCGCATCGGGATTCTGAACTTAAGAGGTATTTTAAAACCCCTGATGAAGGTATCACTCGCTGTTACTGCAGAAGCATATATTCTGATAAGTACCTCATCATCTTTCGGTACCGGTTTTTGAATTTCCCTTAATTGAAGAACATCAGGTGAGCCGTATTTTGTGCATACTATTGCTTTCATTTTGTGATATGCTTTTATTTAATTTTATAGACCGTTGGCAATTTGAATAGTTTTTTCATCTCCGCATAACTCCAGGCTTATTTTCCAGAGCCTCTCCTGCATTTCATTATCAAAAACGATTTTATCTTCAGCAAGATCAATAAATTTATTCTTCTTCCATGTAATAAATTTCCCTGACCGCTTAAGGCTTTCTGCCTGACTTTCAGTAAACAAGGGAGCCATTATCTTCCCGCATTCCTCTATTGTGATAAATGTGCCGAAAAACTTCATTACAGTCGCCATGGTTTTCATTGAAACAGGGATAATATTAATTTGATTGCTCCACACAGTTTTCGATATTTCAAAACCGATAAATGAAACTTTTGATCCCTCATGTTCTATGTACAGATCATTTAACTTAACAAGGAACATTCTTTTGGCAAGCATTGCCTGATGGATCCCGTTTTCATAGCCCCGAGTTTTTCCATTTGTATGTCGTCCCAGCATATTTTTCCACCACTGGTAACATTGAACATTACTCTTCCGCAGTTCTCAGAGTTTTCAAGCAGGTTCAATAAATTTAAAGTCAGCATAAACTGGGATAAATAATTAACCTGGAAATGTGAATCCATCCCATCTATTGTCTCTACACGGTTTGCTGCATAACCTAATCCGGCATTTATAAATATGCAATCTAGAAACTTATGTTTACTCTGAATTTCGTCGATTGCCAGCCTTACATCAGAAAGCTTTGTAAGGTCACACTTGATTATTGACAATTTTTTATTCCCTGTGGAGTTTTCAATTTCTCTGATTGTAGCCTCGCCCAGTTCATTGGATCTGCACAGTATAATAACTTCATGAATCTGGTTTTCAATTCCTGCTAGAATCTTTAGCAACTCCTTTCCCCATTCCATTGGTGCCACCGGTAACTAGTATTTTCATTTTTATTTCCTCCTTTATTTAATAGAATTATTAGTTTTCCTGGTTATAAACTCCTTTACCAGTCTGTTAAACTCAAACGGGTCATCCATATTAGCACAATGTCCTGCAGCTTTAATCATAAAAAATTCACTATTCTCCAGATTTTCATGCCACTTTTTTGCCTGTTTCTGGCTAATTCTATATCAAATTCAGCTGTTAATATAAAAGTTGGATATTTTGGGTTGAAGTTCTTCCTGTCTTTAATCACATTTTGAAGTCCTTGCATAACCAAAAATGATTTTCTCTCATAAGAACCTGAGGATTCGTAAAATAATGCTTGCCCTTTTTTTGTTATGCATGTAATTTCAGTAACTTTCTTTCTAAATGATTTCATTGAAAAAACCGCTCTGAATATCAAACCCAGATTTGAAGCCATTTGAGCTTTCTCAACTTCCTTTTTTTCCTGTTTATGTCATACCCTCCAAGTGCTGTTAGTGATTTTACTTTATCAGGATATTGAAGTGCGAAACATTGGTACAGTGAACCCATTGGAACACCACAAGATCTACTCTATCAAGTCCTTCTGATTCAAAAATCTTATGTACTGAAGAAGCATCAATTTTATCGTTTGATTTATTTGCTTTTGATAATCCGTGTCCGATTAAATCAACTGTAATAACTTTATAATCTTTTGAGAAGGACTCAATTTGCTGCTCAAATGCTCTATGGTCAGAAAATGCAGGATGTAAGAAGACAATAGAATCAATATTCTCATATTTCGGATACAAAATAATGAACTTCATAACCATCCATTTTAAAGTTTTGTGCTCAATAGGGGTCTCAATCCGGGTAGCTAAATCGTTGTAAGTATTCATATGTTTATCTACTTTATTTTTACAAACACTTCATTGTTTTTGGGATAGGGCTTATCCACCTCTTTAAGTTGCAATTCGTCCGGTGGTCCGTATTTTGTATGTACAATTGCTTTCATTTTTCTTTATTATCCATTTTTTTATTTGAAATAACAATCATATTATTTTTTATCGAATTACACATGTGTTATCGGACAGGTGTCAAGTAGAAAACAACACTGCCGTTTAAACTTGCATTGAAGAATTTATAATCAGTTTCAGATGTTTTAAGCCAGAATAATTGTGGACCTAACCGGATCCCCCATCTTTTGGCAATGAACCATTCCTTATCTATACTCATATTTATACCGTATCCATGGCCTCCGTCTTCTCCTGAAGCTTCAGACCATTTTTTGGCAAACGATACCTTGCTATAAGCTCCTAAAACAGATATTTTAATATCGATTGGCGTCTGATAACTAAAACCAAGTCCAAATGCATCGAGATTTATAAAATTATAATCTCCTGCTTTTAGCTTATTCAAACCGCCAAATTCACCAATATGTACTGCAAACTTATCCGTAATGCCCCAACCAATTGCATGATTTTTAGTCACAATTGAAAGTCCGTCACTGTTGATGCCTGAATATTCTCTCGTAAATCCCGGACCTACACTGAATTTTACGAATAACCCTTTTTGGCCATTAACCTGAGATAGTGAGAAAAAGATAAAGCAAACCGGCAAAATTAACTTGACCCAAATATTAACTAACTTCTTCATTTACTTAATTCCATTTAATTTTTTCATAATATCATGCAAAGAATATAATGTAATAAGGTCAATCAAAGGTAAATATGATTAGTGGTTCTATAATATGATTAGTGGTTATAACTTCTTATCACGGATGATTGTAATTATAATTCCAATTAAGAATGTCATTGATACCCAGATCCAGAATCGGGGCTGAGATACATTCTCCTGCAGAATTAATGTTGGTAACAGTGGAATAAAAGCATTTGCTAGTCCATGGGCAAAAAGTCCTGAAAATTGTCTGTTGCCTGAGATTCTCCGGATCCATGAAAGAATGAAGGAATACCCAACAATCAGAAGAGTAAAACCCCAGAAATTCATATAAGTCTGACTTGTACCTGTAATAAGCCACAAGGGGAGATGCCAGAAAGCATGGATGGTCCCTAAAATAAAATTTGCATACCATATTCCGAATTTACTTTCAAGAATCGGGAGAGCATAACCCCTCCATCCAAATTCCTCCTGACCTCCGCCCAGAAGGATCATGATTAGTAAATATGGTATAAACAGCCACACTGAAGGTAATAACATCTGCAGTCGTTCTTCTCCGAGTAATTCAGGGAGAAACCAGGCACTAAATGAACTGCCTCCGAAAATTAATATGGGAAAAACATATGCTTTCCATCCTAAACGGAAATCAAGAAAACTCCTGAGATATATTCTTGCATAACCCTTTCCATTTTCCTTACGTAAGTCATAAAGTGCACCTGCAAGTGGCCATAGACACCAATCATAATAACTGGGATTGTCACGATTGATAATACTTTTTCTGAAACCGGAATGATTCCAAGACTGGCTAATATTAGAGGAGTCCAGATTATCCAAGACCACAAAAATGTTACAATGAAAAAGCGGAAAGGGAACCGGATATTCCTGTTCATAATTTAAAAATTTATAGTTTGATTAAGTTTTATCCATCTGATTAAACTGATTCTAATTGTATTAGATTCTTTTTGTACTTCTTTATCTCCGCAGACTTTACTCTTTCGGAAGATGAATACCCGGATGGAAAGGATTCCAATAATTATCCACACGGGTGTTTGCATTTAAGATTTTCATCCTTTTTTGTATCGTATACAGGGCAAGCTGTTGATGAGCATTTCATTCTGCCCTGAAGGATTCTTACACCCCAGGGAATGTATCCGGCACACATTAACAAAGCTCCGCTTGCACTTATTAATTCTATATCCGGATTGTTAAGTAACAGGAGCCCTGTTATAAGGCAAACTGTTTGCCATTTGCTTATAAACCTTTCTTTATATAACCCAAGTGCCTGTATTGCAGCACCTACAGGTAATAATGGCAGTAACCAAACCACCCAGAGCAGTCCTTCCTTGTTTACAATAACACTAAGAAAAGGAACAAACTCCTGAAACTGATCCTCCGGTAAAGTGTCGAATGCCGACAGCACCAGACATAAGGCTCCTTTATCAACAGCCAGTATGAATGCTCCGAATAAACCAATAATCCCTCCCCAGAAACCTAACCATTTGCCACTTCCCTGCAATACATTCATGAAACTGATAAGAGATATCATTATTACAGGGACAGCAAACATTACAATAAGGTGCCCTATGTGGAATACAGGCTGATTATGAAACCTGCCAACGAGTTGTTCTACAGTCTGAAGTGCCTCGAGTTTCAGCAGGTTAGGATGCATTAAAAATCCAACCAGAAGCATTATCGGAAATGCGATAAGTGAAACTCCAAATCCCTTTTTTTTTATTGATTCAATTTTCATAATAGTTTAAAAAAAGTAAGTAATAAGTAATTAATAATTGATGCAAAGAAACTATTACAACAGGCTCATTCAAAAGGAAATATGATAAGCGGTTTTTAAAAAGGATAAGTGGCAATTCAGGATGAAAAGACCAGGATTTTCAGGATTAATCAGTCAGCTGGATGAAAATAGTAATTCTAAAGTTGCTTTATTCGTTCCTTATGGCATCCACCGGGTTTCTTGTTGCAGCCTTCCGACTCTGCAAACTTACAGTGCAAATAACAATAATTAATGCTAAAATGCCTGCCAGAAGGAAAATCCAGCTATCTATATCAGTTCTGTATGAATAGTCTTGCAGCCGTTTCATTTATTATCATTGCCCCATATTGATCAGTGCTGATATCCCATGAAAAATCCCTGCCTTCAATTATTTTCAGTCCCATCGTTTGTACAAAATCCTGATCAACAGTCATCGTATAAAAGGCTCGTTCCTTATTATTTATAACACAGTTATTTGTCATTGGAAAGTTCCGGGCCAGTGATGTGTTTGAAGATGAAATTTTAAGGATATTTGGATTTTGTAACAGCTTTTGTTTAAACGTGTCATACTTCTTTGATACTTTTGATCGTGCACAATAAATAAGATTTTCTTTGTCAAAACCGACATCTTTGGTTTTTAAATATCTGACCTGCTTTGTAATGGTAATTGTACATATTATTAAGGAAATCGAAATGATAAATTGAAAGACCATCAGAAAACTTTTGAATCTTTTTCCTTTTCTTCCTGATATGGATTCATTTTTTAAAGTTCTTAAAGGGTTGAATGATGAAAGAAATAAAGCCGGATATAACCCTGCGGTCAATCCTATGATTAAAGATCCAAAAAAAGTTTTCCGCCCGGGTTTTCCCGGCGGGGAATGTTTTCCAAAGCCGGGGCTCTCCCCCCAAAAAAAAAAAGAGCCAAAAAGGTCAAAAAAAAGGAAAAAAAACCGCCCCGAAAAAGCAAGAGAAAAGCCCGCCCCCCCCAAACAAACCTTTCTATTTTCCCCCCCGCCTTCGTAAAAAAATTAGCAAGAAAAAATAAAAAATGCCCTTGCTAAAACGAAAACAAAAATCCCAATTAAAAATATAAAAAAGAAGACCGCCGTTCCGTCCCCGAAAACCCCGGCCTCTTTTCTCGGAAAAAATTCGGAAATTCCTTCCGTCCCCCGCCCCCGAAACGTAGTTTCTCTTTCCCCCCCCGGCCCGAAAGATTTCCTTTAATTGCCCACCCCGGCTTTTTTTAGCTAATGTGTCGGATCCCCCCCGCCCCCCCCCCCCCCCCGCCCTTTGGGGAAAACAAAATCCCGGTTGAAAAAAAAGCTCCCGTTGTATGCAATGAGGAAAGACCAGGAGTGTCTCCCCCAGGCGTGGTTGCCCGACCAAGTGTAACCCCCCCGTTTTCCAAAAAATTAGCTTTTCCCCCCCGGTTTTCCCGCCCCAAAAGCTTTCCCGCCCCCCCCCTTGAAAGCCCAAAAGTCTGGGGGTCGGGGGTCCCCCCCCCCCAAAAATTAAAACAAAATTAAAAAGCGTCGCGTTCCACCCTTTTTCCCCCAAACGCCCCCCCCCCCCCCCCGGATATTTATTTTCTAACCATTTTGCCAAGGGGGCACAGAGGTTAAAATCTCCATCAATGTTTATTTCGTATGTTCTCTCATGATTGATATGAAATCTATCATAACTAAGTTCGTTATAGACATATATGCCTGTTAGGATAAAAGTGGCAACTCCGGTTGCAAGACCTGCGATATTAATAAAGGATGAAAGCTCATTCCTTTTAATACTGCGCCAAACGCTGACAAGGTATTTCCAATTCATTTGCCGGAGTTTTGGTTATCATTCCTGATTCACTTTTTGGTTTATTTTCTCTGGTTTTTACTCTTTCAATTACATTTCTTAACCGTTCCGGGTTTACAGGTTTTGAAAGGTAGTCAAAGGGGTTTACATTATATGCGCGAATAGCATTATCGTCATATGCTGTTACAAAGATTATGTTTATGGCTTTATCAATAAATTCCAGTAAATCAAAACCTGTTTCTCCTCGCAACTGTATATCAAGAAAAATCAATTGAGGGTTATGACGATTGATCAGTTCAAGTGCGCTTTCGCAGGAGTCGGCTTCTCCTGCAATTTCTATTTCAGGAATACGCTCCAGCAGTCTTCTCAGATTAATCCTGGCCAGCCTTTCTTCATCTACTATTACAGCTGTTATATATGTCATCGCAGTATAATTGATGAACTTCAGTTGCAAGCTGCATACCATGTTTGTATATGCTTGATAAGCAGGTATATGATATATAGATGAATTTCTTTGTGTAAATATTATTTACATTTTAGTGTAAAATATTTATACTAATATGTTAATTACTGTTACGTTTAACAGGGGCAATTGCAAATTGATTAGATCCTTTTTAATTAACTGGTGAAATTATAATTGTATCTCTGCTTATAGAGTATGCACCAAAATAGCCGAGTGCTCCAATACTTATATTGGTGTTGGGATTAGCCGGCGTTGTAAATGACATCATCTCTGCACCACCTGAAATCGGGAATAAAGTTTTATAATAATCATATGTTTGTTCATCAAGTGAGTACAGCTCAACGACAACAGTATCATTTGGTTGATATACATTATTGCTCCATAGTAATTCAACATTATTGCCATTATAAACATCGTCATTATAAAGTTCTTTACTATTCCTGGCTTTTGCTATGTCGTTAATGCTGTAGGTTTTCAGCCGGTAAAAATTGCGGGCCTCCTCCGGATCCGAAAAGTGACAGCTTACTACATAGCCTACATCATAAAAGATTCCTTCAGGATTGTATTTATAGTTTAAAGAATCAATATTAACTTTTTGAGGAATAGTTGCTTCTGCTACATATTTATTTCCTTCTGAAAAGACACTAAGAGTATACTCCATATTCGATTTAGCCTGTAAACTTTCTGCAAGATAATTACCAGGTTCAGTTTCATTGAATTTTACGACAGTACCTGCATTATCTGTTAATAAAATAACAGCACCTGAGACTGCAGGATTTGTTTTCCTGTTAAAATAATCTGTAGTTTTTGACAATTTTACAATGCAACGGGTATCAAAATCACTAATTACACCTTCAATTACAAGTTTCGGTTTCATATAGTCTAAATCAATTTCAATTACACTTTCACATGATGCAAAAAGTATAATCAGGCTAAAGAAAATCAGTAATGGTTTCATTGTTTTAAAAATTAAAATTATAAGTAATCGAAGGGACTAATTGAAACAGAGATTGTTGAACTGCTTCTGTTTTCGAAGGATCATTTTCGTTTTCTCTGAAACTAATTGAATATGCATTTTTACGTGCGTAAGCGTTATAAACTGAAAAATTCCAGCTTGATTCATATTTTTCCCGCTTTTTATTTGTAAGAGTTACTCCTAAATCAAGGCGATGGTAATCTGGCATACGATAGCCATTTCTGTTTGTATATGCTGGAACTGTAACTCCATCAATTACATATTTTCCCTCCGGAAAAGTAACTGCGTTTCCGGTATTATAAACCCAATTCGCAGACACTTTCAATTTATCATTAAAATTATACATCAGAACAATAGACACATCATGTGTTCTGTCGTGCTTTACCGGATACCAGGCACCACCATCAATTTCATTAATCGACCTTTCAGTTCTCGAAAGTGTATATCCGATCCAGCCCGTTAAATCCCCGGTCCTCTTTTTGATAAACAGCTCTGTCCCATAGGCTCTTCCCTTTCCGAAAACCAGCTGAGATTCAACATATTCGTTAAGTATTATATTTGCGCCGTTTTGATAGTCGATTTGGTTTTGGAAGTTTTTATAATATACCTCCACTGAAGTTTCAAACATATTGTCTTTGAAGTTTTCAAAAAATCCGAGGGCAATCTGATCGGCGATTTGTGGTTTCACAATTTTACTGCTTGCGATCCATACATCGGTAGGGAAGGAGACAGTTGAATTCGACAAAAGATGCATATATTGAGCATTCCTTGCGAAAGACATTTTAACTGACATCTTTTCATTTAAAATATAGTTTAATGTCATTCTTGGTTCAAGAGTGCCATAATTCTTAATGATATCTCCTTTGCTGTAGATTATTGAGCTGGTTATAATGTCATTCTCGTTATAAGTATAAATTGTATCCGGACCGATTACAGCACAATTAGAGTATCGCAAACCATAATTTATTATTAATCTGTCTGATATATCAAACTTATGTGAAATGTAAACAGCACTTTCAACAGCATGTTTCCTGTCTATAACTTTTGAGTTAGTTAAATCTTCATTTCCAGATTTCAACTCACCCGGACGAAATGTATGATCTATTGTATTAAATCCGAATTTTAGTGTGTTTTTTGTGTTGATATAGTATTGAAAGTCTTCCTTTAAATTAAAATCTCTGATACCTGAAGTAACTTCCAGTAATTGCCCGGCATTATAACCGATACCATAATTATAATCGCTGTAAATGAGGGAACTATTTAAAAAAAGTTTATTGCCAAATATATGATTCCACCTTAATGTTGCAGTTTTATTTCCCCAGTTAAATCCTACTAAATCTGATATTTTGAATACATCCCTGCCAAAATACCCTGAAAGAAATATCCTGTTTTTATCATTTATTTTATAATTCGCTTTTGCGTTAAAATCATAGAAATAAAGTTTAGTGCTTTTAGCTGAAGGATCATTCCATAAGGGCAGAAATATATCTGCATAAGTTCTTCTGCCTGAGATGATGAATGAACCTTTATCCTTAACTATCGGAGCTTCTATAGTGAGCCGGGAGGCTATTAACCCTATACCCCCGGAAGCAGCAACCTTTTTTGAATTGCCTTCCTTCATTTGAATGTCCAGTACCGATGACAGGCGGCCGCCATAATTTGCAGGAGCATTGCCTTTATAAAACTCCATATCTTTTACTGCATCAGAATTGAATACTGAAAAAAAGCCAAGTAAATGTGCAGAACTATAAACCGGGGCTTCATCCAGTATTATAAGGTTTTGATCGGCACTTCCACCCCTTACATAAAAACCACTATTACCCTCGCCTGCTGATTTTACTCCCGGCATAAGTGCGATGGTTTTTAAAATATCCTGCTCACCAAAAATCACTGGAACAGAAATCACCTCGTTTGGAGATATTTTAACAACACTCATTTCCGGAGCCTTAATGTTCTTATTTGAGGCCTCGCTAACGATTACAACCTCAGCTATTTCTATTGCTGCTTCATGCAGCTCAACATTCTTATTGATATTGCCTTTTAATTCAATATTTTCAGTTTTACTTATAGTGCCCAGGTAGGAATACAGAACTGTGTGATTCCCTTCCGGTAAGGTTATTGAGTAAAAACCATAAGCGTTTGCCATAGCACCTTTATACAACTCCTTAATCTGTATTGTAGCCCCAATCAGGGCTTCCCCTGTTTCTGAGCTTCTGATGTATCCGCTGATGGTATAGCTCTGTTGCGCAAACCCTTTATATGTTATTGAAAGGAAAATCAGCAGTAATAATAATTGTCTATTTTTCATTATTTTATGTTTCTCGTTATTTATTAATAAATAATAACAACAAAGAAAGTCATGCAACATGCTTAATCAAAGGGTAATATGATTAGCGGTCAGATAATGTGATAAGCGGGTTACAGGGACTATTGAAAGGGAAGCTCTTTTACAAATGGGTCAAAAAAAAGGCGGGTAAATACCCGCCTAAATGTAATTTCTATTAAAGTTATTGTGTAATAGTCATCCTATATTATTTTGTTTGTTCCACACTCTTACCGGCGAACAAATCGTAAGGTTTTTCGGTAAATCTGTCATTCATAAACCAGACCATCGCAAAGATAAATGCAGCAAAAGCCAGCAGGATGAGGAACTGGCTCAGAGACGTCTTCTGTATATCCTGTTTGTTTTTTACATCACATACTTCTCCAGGACAATACTGAACCTTATCTTTAAAGAAGAGTGGATAAAACTTGCATCCGAGACAAATTCCGAATGCCGATTCGAAGAACAGGAATATGAGGCAGATGAGACAGATAATACCTGTAATCGCGCTGTAGGCATTTACAATATTGAAAAAGATGAACATTGTTCCTGCAAGTACAACTCCTATAATCCATGCAAATTTTTTCTGGGCAGCACCCACATATTCAGGTGTCTGATTTCTTACAATAAGTCTTCCTAAAATAAGAGTAGGGGAGAATTTGGGATTTATGAAAACCCTTATCAGGAAATCTGAAAGGAATACAATTATAATGTACTTTATCGGAACAAAGTTTCCTTTAAATAGTATAAACATTAATGACAGGAAGGTGCCAAGGAACAACAAACCTGCAGCAGCACGAATTTCCCTTTCATTTAAAACAGGAATATTGTATCCTTCAACATCTTCACCGAATCTGATTATTTTCTTCATTTTATATTATTTGAGTTATTGTTAATTATCGTAAAATTAAATTACAATAAGCATATTTAAGATGATATAACAATTATTTTTTATGAATGTTTCCAATATTTCAAACTTCCTGTAATAAGTCAGAACCTGAAACCAAAATTCAGACTTGGTTCAAATTTGTATTTTGGCGCTCCATGCTCAATTGCAGAGAATGTCTCAGGAAAATTAGTGTTCACCGGCCAGTATTTGAGTGCATATGCGGGTTCTATAAACAGTCGTTTATTTAGGAATTCAAAACGGTAACCAACAATAAACTGAAGATAAAGCTGAAAGCCCTTCTGGAGTTTTTTATCCTCTGTATCAGAGAATTGCTGAAGAAAGAAGGTAGGTTCGACAGTTATAAACAAGTTCTTCCAGAGGAACCGCTGATACCCCAATCCGATTCCGTAAGCTTTTACCTTTCCGGGGTAGTATTCCTTTGAATGCATGTAAGTGCCCAGCGGTTCATAATATGTCCATGTGATTGCTTCGGCAATAAAATTATCTTTTTGGGTGAGCCGGTATCCGTAGTTCAATTGAATATAACGGACCGAATCTCCAATATTTCCCAGGAGTAAAAGTGAGCTACCGGCAGAGTGCCGGTAGTCAATTTTAAACTTATCTTTCGGTATTGTTAAAGAGTCTGTTTTATCCGGGGTATTACCAAATGTTACAGTGGCAAGCAATACACAAAGTATTGTCAGACCTGTGCTTTTTAATTTCACTGAATTTTTCATTGCTGATATTTTTGTGTTAATAACAGAAGTAACTGTTATTTGCAGGCTACAACTACATCAACTATTTTATTTCTGGTATCTATATGGATCTCCTTTGGATTTTCTGTTACAGATAAAGAGTTCAATCTCATGTCCAGGTCATAAGATTTCCTTCCATACTTAACCAATGATCCTGTTGCAGCATCTACTGCCCAGCCGAACAGACTGCCAAGGTTTATTACACTGACAACATTGAATTGTTTATCAAGTGTAAACACCCTTGTTTCATATCCATCCAGCTTGTATTCAATATCTTCACTGTTGATGGTTCGTTTAACCGGTACGCTGCAGGGGGTCCTGCATATTTCTACGCCGTCTTTATACACTGTGGCTCCCCGGGGAGAGGAGTCAAAACTTATAGTATCTTTTGTCCCGGTCAACAGGGTTGCGCAACCTGAAGCCATGATTGCTAATGCCAGAAATAAATAAATCTTTTTCATTTTTTTTATTGGTTTGAATTGTTTTAAAATATTGTTAATTACCTCAAAGAAAGGAAGGTAACATGCTTAATCAATGAGAAAAATGATTAGCGGTCAGAAAAAATGATAAGTGGTATTTTCAGGGAAAAAAGCAGCAGAAATACTAATTAAGGGACTTTAGTTTTCTGGCATACCGGCGGCTGATATCAAGTGGCTCAGATATGTTTTTCAGGTATGCTCTTTGCTGGGTATTTGAATCTTTTTCAATATGATCAACATGCTCAATATTTACAATGCTTGACCGGTGGATCCTTACAAAGTGATTTTCAGGAAGTTCTTCCTCCCATTGCTTAAGTGTCTTTAATACTAAACAATGTTTACCATCAATGGTAAAGATCCTGGTATAGTTTCCAACCGGTTCGATGAAACTTATTGAGCTGATTTTTATAAATCTTGAAGCATAATTATTCAGTCTTACATAAATACTGTCGGAATATTCATAACACTTTGCTTCACCTTCCTGTGCCTTCTCCCGCTTAATTACTCTTTCTATTGCAGCCTTCAGCCTTTCAGGATTTACCGGTTTCAGAAGGTAATCAATCGCATTCACTTCAAAGGCGCGAATGGCATACTCATCATAGGCTGTTACAAAAATTATTTTTATTGAATTGTCAATTAGCTCAAGCAGATCAAAACCTGTTTCTCCGCTTAACTGAATATCAAGAAAGATAAGTTGAGGATTAAAAAGCCTAATCATTTCAATGGCATTTTCACATGAAGATGCTTCTCCTGCAACCTCAATTTCAGGATAAGGGTTTAGCAACTTTCTCAGATTCAGCCTTGCCAGCCTTTCGTCATCAACAATTATAGCTTTTAGTGATGTCATTTTGCACCAATATTTTCAATTTTGATATCTGCAATTACCCAACCATCTTCTTCCTTAAGCGAAAAAGAAAAATTGTCATTATAGTATAAGCCTAATCTGTTTTTCAGATTCTCAATGCCATTGCTGGTTCCGTTGCCACTATTCTCAGCAGATGGAGTTGCTGGCATTAATTTGCCTGTATTTGCGACTCTTATAAAAAGTGTCTTGTTTATGAGCTTAACGGAAAGTTCTACAATTAATCTTTGCTTCATTGTCTTCGTTCCGTATTTTATTGCATTTTCAATTAGCAAATGGATTAAAAACGAAGGAATTGAAACGGATTTTGAAGCTTCATCCACTGAGATTACATAATGAAAGTCCTCTTCGAATCTGGTTTTCTGAATTTCAAGATACTTTAAAATGGACTCAACTTCTTTTTCAATCGAAATTGTCTGTTGTTGTTTATTTAGGGTATATCTGTAATATTCCGACATGTCAACCACAAGCTTTTTAGCCTTCTCAGTGTTCTCATCTATCAGAGTATAAATAGAATTAAGCACATTAAACAAAAAATGAGGGTTTATCTGGTAACGGAGCATCTTAAGCTGAACATCCTTTGCCCGTGTCTCTGCTTTATGCGCTGATTCTCTCTGTTTGCTGGTCTGCAATATGAGGTGAGTGAGGAAATAGGTTGCGGTTAAAAACAAGAATACAAAGCTGGCTCCGGGTGAATATTTCTTTACGAGATCAAGTGAAAAAGGCACAACATAGCCACTCCAGAAGGTAGTTTCAATCCATGTGGATAAAAAGAGGAAAATAACGGGTCCGGTAACAGTATAAAAAATTATTGATGACCAGAGTAAAAATGGAAGCTTCCTTTTAATTACCCATGAGTATGTATATCTGAACAGAAATATAAATGGCAGGAATGCAAAGAACTGAAACAGGTGATCAAAAAAAATTGTCCGGATTCGTTCAGGAGAGGGAGGGGTCCATGCAAGCGAATCAAGCATCCTTGTTGTTACCAGTAAAACAAGGACAACCAGCATATTTATAAAATATTGGTGTTTTCTGTATAGCTTTTTTATCATTTTGAAGTTTTGAACAGAATCATGGTTTTCATATAACACTCTTTTTTTGAATTTTTTTGAGACGGATCTGACCTTTTCAGGTTGAAAAGAAGTGTTCTTATGTAAAGATATTTCAAATATTTTCACGATCCAATAAATTATTTTAATTAAAATCCGATCCAAAAATGAAAGATTTTACTGTTGCAGTAAAATGAAATCTATAAACAGTCTTTTTTAAACAATGAGCTGTAAAAATTCAGTACGAATGGATTACAATTCCAATCTGTTTGCTGCTGTTTCAGGAGAATTGCCTTGACATATTAAGGCTCTCTCAACAATGATTATGAACCGGATCATTCGTACTTCATAATTGCGGTTTGTACGTTAAAAATGCAATTGACAGAATTTATTAGGATGGATATCATCAGGGTAGTAATTTTATATGACCTGATTATTTTTTATTGATTCTTTTTTTGGTTTGACGACAGCCTTATAATAATAAACCGGATTAAGTATGTAATTTTATTTCAGAATTTCAATCAGAGTGTGACAGTTATGAAAAGGTTAACAGCGCTTATAATTGACGATGAGCGTCTTGCAAGAGTAAATCTTCGCAAGAAGCTGAATATGTTTTCCGAAATTGAAGTTATTGGTGAAGCAAACAGTATTGAAACCGGTATCAGGGCAATTGCTGACCTTAATCCGGACCTGTTATTCCTCGATATAAGACTGTCGGACGGTACCGGATTTGATCTCCTGAATCAGGTTGAATTTAAAGGAAAGGTGATCTTCCAGACTGCTTATGACGAATATGCCTGTCGCGCATTTGAGATCAATGCACTTGACTATTTATTGAAACCTATAACCAGGGAGAGGTTAAAAAAGGTAATAGATAACATCATAAATTTTTCGAATGAAAACAATGCCCGCATAACTCCCCGGTTCAGATATGACGACAGGATAATGATTGAACAGAGCAGGAGCATCTATTTTATTAAGGTTGAAAATATAGTTTGTATTAAGGCTGTGAGGGAATACACATCAATCTTCGAAAAAGGAGGAAAGGAATATGTGGTTTTAAAGTCTATCGGTGACTGGCAAAAGGAATTGCCCGATGAGCATTTTGCAAGGATACACAGGAATTGTATTGTTAATTTCAATTACATCGAACAATCCGAAAGGCACGGAAATACTGCCAATATATTCCTCACCGGCATTCGTGAGGCCATTCTTATCAGCAGAGGATATTACAAACTGATCAAGACAAGATATTTCTATAAATAAGCTACATTTTCAGAATGCAAGTGTAATCCGGGATCTCCCTCTAATTCTTTTTGTATATGTGATTGTATTAATTTTAATCAGACATAAGTTTGTGAAGGATATGCATTGCAATGTGTAATTGGTAATTATTTTTGTAACTGACGGTATAAACTAAGACCTGAATCAAAACCTAATCCGGGGAAGCTAATATCAATGGATCGTTACGTATGATTCCTGCTATTAAGAATATTTTATTGATTAATAAAAAGTAAAAAGAGACCGATAATGAAAAGTAACTTTCTTTTATGTTACATGATTAGTTTTCTTTCTGGACTTTGAAGTTTGTCTATCTCAGCAAAAGTATCCAGAATCCAACATACCAATTCAGGCTTGCTGGTTCTGGGGCGAGGATGAGTTCCTTCCCGGTGGATACAAGTCTTTCATTGATAATGCTGCCCTTCACTCTCCTTATAATTTGTTATCGGTAAGTGTAAGGCGCCCGGGAAAAGAGATAACTAATGATATTGTACATGAACAGATAAAAAAGAGTGTTGAATATGCCGCAGAAAAAGGTATACGGATAGTTGCCGACCTTGATGTAAGGACTGCAAGAAGGGCCTTTGAATCGAAATACCCTGATGAGCTGCAGGAAATGCTCCTTTTGCAGGAATTGGAAACCTCAGAGGAAAAATTTGTGGAAACAGTCGTTGTAAGCATGGATTTAAACGATCACTACACAGGTGCCACAACTCATTATATTCCTCTTTATGGCAGGTTGGTCCGGGTTTATTCTTATGCCCTGGAAAATAATATGATAGCACCGGAATCGTTGAAGGACATTACCCTTAATTGTATATTGATTTCCTCTTCGAAAGATTCTGTAAGGGTAAAGATTCCAGTTGACAAAAATATTAATAAGGTTTGCGTTATGGTTTCTTTCACACATCTTACACCAGATGTATTTGCCCCTCATCTGATGGAATTTCAACGTGAAATCATTCGTAAATATGCCGATATCCCACTGGCAGGTGTTTTCAAAGACGAATGGGGCTTTCCACCCTGTTTCGACGGGAGCCCGGAAAAAAACCAGTTCTGGTATTCAAAATACCGGATGCAGGCATATTCAGAAAAAACCGGGGGCCGTGACCTTTTGACTGACTGTCTTCTGATGTACAGGGGCATCCGGGGAAAAGAAAGGGAAAGGGTTTTGGCAATCAATCATTTTATGGAGATGTCGTGGCAGCGAAACGGAGCACTGGAAGACGATTATTACCATGCTGTTAAGGAATTCTTCGGCCCTGATGCAGTTGTTACCACGCATCCCACATGGTGGCCCTATCCTGATCTGCGGGAACAGATGAAAAACGGACTCGACTGGTGGGTGGCTACCAGGGATTGGGCACAAACTGACGAATATACTCCATTTGCAGCACGAACAGCCCTGTCAAAAAAATGGGGTAGCGCTGTCTGGTATAACATGTACTATTCATCTGACAAGGCAGATTATGAAAAAGTAGTCTGGAGTTCTGTATTAGGTGGGGGAAGGATTAATTATCACCCGATCTACCCAAGTCATGATAAGAAGAAGGACACTCATCTGGAACTGTTGCGGGGCAATCTGATGCAGGCAGAAAGCCGTGTACGACTGTTGAACTATATTAGTCAGAGCCCTCTCAATTGTCAGGTGGCTGTCATTTTTGGTCATGCATGTACAATGAATTGGGCAGGACCCTTGTATGATGATGTGGGGATGGATCTGGTTAACAGGCTTTGGCAGGAGGGTATCCCTGCTGATTTAATTCCTTCGAGTGAAATAGAAAATAAGAGTCTTGTTGTTGATGAGGAAGGCTGGATCAGATACGGCAAGCAAAGATATTCAGCAGTTGTATTGTATCATCCTGAATTTGAGAGAAGCACAACTGCCGACTTTTTAACAAAGCTGCCAGGGGCAGGACGAGTCTGTTCAAAACCGGAAACTGGACACAGGATTTTAATGCTGACAAATATGACGGAGATAAAGTTTTGCCAGTGTCAATGGTTTCCGCCACCGGTACTGAACAGGTTTATACACTGATTAAAGCTGAGCTTGTAAAAAGGAAAGTTACGATCCAGTCTCAGTCTGTAAAAAATACAACCGAAAAATTTTCACATCCTTTTATTTCACCTCCTGCAACAGGTTATTGCTATCTTATTGACGGAACCTGCATACAGGTAGCCGGTACAAATAACATCAGTGGTGACCCGGTCCGTTCAACAATCAGAGTAAACGGGTATCCTGTATCATTTGATGCAATCGGACTTGCCGCGGTAAGACTTGATGAAAATGGAGAAGTACAGGCAATAGCGGCAGGCGGACTAAAGTCATTCAAGACAGGAAATTTTAAACTAGTTCTTGATAAACGCACTGACCTGACACTGTGGAAGAACGAACGGGGAGAGTGGGCCGGAGTTATTCAGGGTCTTGATACAGAAATTCCCGCGCAGTTACTTCGTTTAACCCAAAACTGGACAAAAATTAAACTACCGGTTCCCTTAGATGAGTAATACAGGTCTGTAATTAATCCCCCCTTTTATTTTTGTCACAGAATAAATCAAGATACTGAAGGGAATGTAATATAAATAAAGCGGACATGGCTATGATGTTAAAAACCTTAAACCTCTATGCCGGGGTAATGATCCAGGTCAATCCTGTATCAAGAAATCTTCGAACATATCTTAATATGTTCTAAAAGACATAAGTAATTCCGAATTTGCCACCTGAAAAGGCATTTCCTCCGCCGGCTTCAAGATTAAGACCAAACCTGTCATTAAAAAAGTACCTGATTCCTAGTTTGCAATATTGACCTGCCAGAATCCCGGGTCATTTATTCGGAATTCGAATGTGGCTTCGAATTGTACTGTATGTAACTGGGTCCATGATGTATATATAACCTTGATAGTCACCGGATAAATGACATTCTGGATCCCGAATACATTTCCCATGCGAAATTCACTGCCTGAATCATAAGATAAGGATAACCCGCTGATACTTGTGTTGTCTGCCCCTCCCTGGGTTATTCTTAATTCGACTGTGTTTGGTGTGCTCCTGGTCCTGTTTATGGAATACCTGTCAACACTCCGGTTTGTAATTATTTCATAAGGAGCTATTAGCTTTTTCCCTATATATCTGTCTTCTCTCCAGAATCCAGTTACTATCGAATCACGATAGGTCATCTTTCCCTTGCCATCCTTCAATCCAAGCTTCCACTCACCTTCATACCATGTACCGTCGGCCCAGTAGTATGTGCCTGTACCATCAGGATATCCCCTGCGGAATTCCCCGGTGTACCTGTCGACACCGGTGGCGGTTCCTTTGCCATTTGCAAGACCCTTTTTACATTCACCTGAATAGCTTCCTGTCAAATCCGGAACTGCAACAGCGCATTTGTCCTGTGCCCTGATAATAGTAACCGAAAGAAAAAGACTTATAAGAAGAAGCTTGTATTTCATTTTTGCTGATTTACTTAGAAAAATTATCTGATCGGTGCAGGGCTGTTTGCCATTTTTACCGTAGTCAGGAACAGAAGCCTGCATACATCTTCCATTATTTCAGGATCTATTATTTTAATATTATCACCCGGAAGGTGATATGGTGTTGGTGTTCCGTAAGTTGCAAAGTTTAAAGAGGGGACACCTGCACTCATAAAAATTGAGGCATCGAGCCGGGGTCTGCCGAGATTGGGGAAGTAATTTGCTTTGATGGTGGCATGGATGTAAGCATCATTTTCGTTCCTGACTATCGACCATAGTGTCGGGTAATTCTCTCCTGCTGTTATACTTATAGATTTACCGGCACCTACTCCGTCCATGTTTAGCAAAACGCTGTTTTTCAGAGGGAATACTGGGTTTTCAATATACTTCTTTGATCCCAGCAGGGCTTGCTCTTCAGATCCGAAGGAAATGAACATGACTGATCTTTTAAGCTGGATATGATTCTGAGAAATGGCTTTAGCTATACCCATCATTACTGCAACAGCAGATGCATTGTCGTTGGCACCAGGCATCATCTCATAACAATTGCCGAGATGATCGAGATGTGCGCCGATTATAATGACCTCTTTGCTCAATTCAGGATCAGAACCCTTCAGCAGACCGATGATATTCGAACCTTTCCCGTCAGGAAAATGCCGGGTGCTCATCTTAATTGTAACATTCTTTCCGGTATTGAAACTGGAAGGTTTGAGAGTCTTATTTATCTTTTCAAGATTATCCCTGTAGCTGAAGCCTGTTCCTGTAAAAACATCCTTTACAACGGAGTCTCCTACATGCACATAGATGAAGTTTTCAATATATGAGTTGTTCGGATTTGCAATTGGTCCATAATTGTAAAGCATCCCCACAGCTCCGTGTTTTGATGCATTTTCAAGCTTATGCTGATGGAAGGAGTACTTGTACCAGGGATTGAATTTTTCTGCTCCTGCTCCAGGTGAAACAGGTGATTCCCGTTCGATCAGTACTATTTTTCCCCTGACATCAATTCCTGCGTAATCATCATAATTAAGTTCAGGTGCTGTAATACCATATCCTGCGTAAACAACTTCACCCGTAACTTCACCATTGCCTGAGGTTGATCCGGGCACAAATTCTGTTATATACCTGTATTGTTTTGAAATTACGCCTCCTTTTTTTAACGGGATATGCAGTGATACTCCACAATTGGGAAAAACAAGTGTATAAGGGACATTGAACCATTGAAACCAGCTCCCGTTATCACCGGCAGGAGAGAGGCCAAAGTTTGAGAATTCCCCGGCCAGCCACTCCGCACAATCCTGGTATTCCTTTGTCCCTGTCAGCCTTCCTGCATATTTCTCATCACACATGATTTTTACATTATCCATCAGTTCCTGACTGGAAATGGAGTGCATGGCCTGCAGTACAATTTTGTCATTTGTATCCTGACCTGTTGCTGTCACAATTGATATAAAAACAGAGAGAATAATAAACGTCTTTTTCATATTAATACTTTTGATTAAGTGATCAGGTTTCTGAATTCGGATTTAAAGATACAATATCAGTATTACAATAGAATATGATGGAGCAGGCGGAAGGGAATGATGTTCATTAATCAGGTAATCTTCTTTTGAACTGATTTTTTTAATGCTTTTTCGGCAGCAAGTTTACCAGTTAATATTGACATGGGTACACCTGCAGGACTGTAAGCCCATTGCCCTGCCTGGTAAATTGAAGGAACCGGTGTCAGGACTGAACGATCTGAGTACTGAATTTTGTTAATAACAGGCATTGATTTTTGAAATGACCATCCCACAATAGCTCCCTCGGAACTGCCTACTCTGTTTTCAATGCTCAGGGGTGAAAATGAGAAGCGTGTAATAATTTTTTCTTTTAACATCGGGTAGACGGAATCAGATATCACTTTCAGAACACGATCCTCAAGTTCTGAAATAAACTCATCATACCAGCCTGCTTTCTGAATTAGGTTAAACAAGTCATATTCAGCAAGGAAACTGATAATTATACCGGTTTTGCCAGGTGGTACCAATTCGGGGTCTTTAAGACCGGGAACAGAAATCTCGTAAGTGTTTAATCTGGTAAACTTGTCCAGCCAGGCCAGAATTTGTTTCTTTTCAGTTAGTTCGAAATTGTTGAGGATGTAATCCAGTTCTCCCCTGTGTGTTTCACCCAACCCGGTTTTTGAAGGTGTATAAAAGAAATGTCCCTTAGCGATTTTCCTGAAACTCTCAAGCGGTTCATCTATTCCAAGGAATAAAGAATACACTGAATCACCGCCCCTGTTTTTCAGCATTAAACTCTTTGATTTCTCAAAAGCTGTTTTGATTTTGGGTAACAGGCCTTCTGTCTCTGTAATTTTATATAGCGTTTTTAAATCAGCAGCCCAGATTAGATTGTCATATTGGTATGTGATATTATTCTGATCCTTTAAAAGAGATCTGTCTGCCAGCACTTCTATAATTTTTGTCTCAGTTTTAATTTCGCCTCCGAATTCTGAAATTTTGTTCTTAATAGCTTCCGGAAGTTTTCCCACGCCCCCTTTCGGGTAGAAATAATCGAGATAAAGGGAAAAATAGCTTAATGCAAAAAAAGTCGGGGTATTTTTGAAGAAATGCTGAGAAATAATATCCCGGAGTGAAGGATTTTTTACAATTGTTTTTAAATAATCCTCAACCGGCATATTCATCCGGTTTATTTTTCCTACCGTAAAAATGAATTTCGGCAGCCAGGGTAATAGTTTCTTAAAGATGAATTCCCTGTCATGTTTTAAATCTTTAAACACCGGATTCTCAATGCCATAAAGCACATCCATGTATTTCATTATTTTCCGGATGATTCTTATTACATCATCTATCTCCCCTTCGCTTTCGGGAAATGTCTTTTTGAGAAGATCCCGGTATTCTGTTAAACTGTTCAGATCCTCTATATGTAAAATATCGTTTTCTATTCCCAGCGAAACTTTACTTTTAACAACATCGAGGTGAATACCCAGATCCTTTAACATAGGGAAAATAATCCCCGCATCTTCAAGTGCCCTTACTCCGGCATCGAAATGAAAACCGTCACGGGTAAATGAATTGACAAGTCCTCCGCATTCTTTGTTTTTTTCAATAAGCAATACTTTTTGTCCTGCACGTGAGAGGTAAGCTGCGGATGTCAAACCTGCAATGCCTCCTCCGACAATGATGGTATTGTATTTGTTTTCAGGCATATAATTTTAATTCACAGATTTCAATATATATATTCCGCTAAGAAGTTTTCATTTTAGCCTGTAATCCACCTAATTCCAGACTCTTTTCCCAGAGTTCGTAAGCTACTTCTCTGTCAAGGGCAGGAGGAGCAGGTTCTTCCATGGTGGTTAAATTAAAGAACTTTCCACTAACACCGTCCATGTCTTTGGATACTCCGAGATAATACAATGCTTCGGCGGATATTTCAGGCGATTTTAGTGTTTTATCAATAAAATTCCTTTTGTACCAGCGATATACCGGTCCGTTTTCCTGTCCCGTTTCAGTTTTAACAGCTCCCGGATGCATTGCATTAATTGATACACCAGTATTTTGGAAATAATCATTAAAAACGATCGTTGATAAAAGCTGGGCCAGTTTGGCTGAACCATAACTCTTCAGACCGGAATAACAACGTCTTTCCCAATTCAAATCGTCAAGTCGTAATCCCCAGGCAGCAAAACGGTGTCCTTCTGAATTAACCATTATTATTCTGGCTTTTTCCTGAGATTTGAGCTTTCCCATCAGAATGAAATTCAAAATAAAGGAAGAAAGATACTGAATCACAAAAACTTTCTCGAGGCCATCACCGGTTTCTTCTCTTTTTGTAAGGTAAATGCCTGCATTATGTATCAGTATATCAATAGGTTTATCCAGCCTGGAAAGTTCTCCTGCAACCCTATGAATATCCTGCAAATTACTCAGGTCAGCAATTTTATAATCGCAATTGACTCCAAAATCATTTTTAATCTCAAGGCACAAAGCCTCCGATTTTTGCAGATTGCGATTTATGCACAGCAGGTTTGCTCCATGAGAAGCATATTTTCGGGCTGTATAATATCCAATGCCGGAAGTAGCTCCTGTAATTACTACAAGCTTTTTGTCAAAGCTATCTGTGCAAATTTTAGTGTCTGACATATTGTTCCTTATCATTGCAAATATGTTAGACCACTGATATTCTTTAAAATACTTAAAGAATTTATTATTTTTCCCCATAAGCACTCCTTAACCAAACTTTCTTTTCATAAATTTCCTGTAAGCTTTGCCGAACCTTGGAATATTATCAAAAATGTCCCCCCACAGATCATAGTAATCTCTTTGCTGTGTAATTTTTCCCTCTTCATTTAATGTCAGACGACTTGAGCCATATAATACGGAGCTCGGATATTTTTTAAAACTGAGGGTCATTTCCCATTCCATAAGAATTATGTTCCCCTCCATGACAGCATTGATAATTTTCATTTTCAGGTCTTTTGAGCGTATTGTCAGCCGCCCGGTCATAGCTGTAAATTCTTCAATGCCGCGTATTTCCTGGATGGAGTCCCTGAAATAAATGTTTTTATCGTAATAGGGAAGAATGTGCGACCAGTCAGGCCTCCCCTCTGTGTTGTATGTTTTACTCCATAAGTCAAGTAAGAGTTCTTTTGTCAGCATAACCAATATCGTTTAGAAAACGTTATGTTTTTAGCATTTAGCGCAGAATCGCTATAATCCAAATGTAATGAATACTTGTCAAAAGGCAATAAATTTTGGCTATCTTGGGATTATTAAAAACTGATAAAATGGAAAATATAAAAAGCCTGAGGCCACTTGGCCGTACAGGTATCATGATTACTCCCATAGGTCTTGGTTGCTGGCAGTTCAGCAAGCAAAAGAATATGGCTGGAAAATTCTGGCCCACACTTGATGACAATGTGATTGACAGGATAGTTTCTCTTTCCATTGATGGTGGTATAAACTGGTTTGATACAGCCGAAATCTATGGAGGAGGTGAGTCAGAGAAAGCTCTTTCAAAAGCCCTTAAGGCAGCTGGTAAAAAACCCGGTGATGTTTTAGTGGCTACAAAATGGTGGCCAATGTTTCGTTTTGCTTCCAATATCAGGAAAACCATAAATGAGCGTATAAGATTACTAGATCCTTATCCGATTGATCTTTACCAGGTTCACCAGCCATTTAGTTTCTCCAGTGAAAACAGTGAAATGGAAGTGATGGCTGAGCTTTTTAATGGCGGGCTTGTAAAAAGCATTGGAGTAAGTAACTTTTCTGCACAGAAAATGGAAAATTCATGGAAGACACTTCAAAAAGCAGGAATCCCGCTTGCCTCAAATCAGGTAAGATATAGCCTGCTTGATCGCAGGATAGAATCAAACGGGGTGATGGATCTGGCAAAAAAGCTTGGCATCACAATAATTGCATATTCCCCTCTTACCCAGGGTATCGTAACCGGTAAATTTCACGATAATCCTGAACTGTTAAAAAATATCGGATTCAGAAAATACAGTTCGCAGTTCAAGCCTGAAGGACTCGAAAAAAAGCCGTCCGGTTGTAATTTCTCTTTAAAGGAGCTTGCTGTTAAGTATAATGTTACTCCTTCCAGGGTTGCTCTCAACTGGCTTATTCACTTTAATGGAGATACTGTTGTGGCGATTCCTGGTGCTACCAAAGAGAACCATGTAAAAGAGAACTGCGGTGCGATGTCATTCAGACTTTCTGATGAAGACATGGTCAGACTTGATAATGTTAGTTCAATATTCAAATAAAGTAAGAAGGATAACTGAAGTGTTGAAAATATCTAACTCTAAGCATTGCCAACATTAGCTTTCTTTGATTGGCTCAACCTCCTTTGATTTAAATGTAAAAATGTTAACTTTATAATACTATCATTTTCTATATAGTACGGGAAATATGTTCGTATTATGATAATTACTAATAATTAGAAAAATCAGAACAATATGAGAACCTTGTCATATGAGAGCGGTGAAGTCAAATTCTTTTATCATAAACTTTTATCTCTGGTATTTTTAATTTTTTTGAGCCTTTCTGCAGGAAAAGTAAATTCACAGCCTGCAGTTCTCGAGACAGGGATGACGCCCGATCAGTCTGCCTGGGCATTTGAAACACAAATGGACAATGTGAATAAACAGGTTAAATTCTTTATGCGGGTTCAAAGGCAGGGAAATCTGAGCTCCTATGGGACATTTGATTATTATTTTAAGGTACAGGTACTTCGTCCTGACGGGACAGATGTATGGAACACCCGGTATGGATTTGATGAGAACGGGTATCAGGAGCAAGTATTCACACTGCCGGTATTTTTTCTGGAACGCAGCGCTGAACGTTCAAATCCATCTTTCGGAACATGGAAGATCCGTCTTGTAATGGATGAAAAAGAATCAAAAAAAGAGGTCTTTGTAAAGGAGTATAATCTGAATTTCACAAATGGTAAAGTAAATCAGCCAACTAACAATTCAGGGACAGGCACTTCCGATCCTTTCCCTGTTATCCCCTTCACTTACCAGAAATGGACTCTGAAAGGATGGGGCGTTGGCATTTTTGATGAGGTTTCCACAGGATCAGATTCTTATGATAAGGAAATAAAAGTCCTTAAATCAAATAATACATTTACTGTAAAAGAAGTTTCTGATTCATGGAGCCAGGGTCATAGATTTGGGGTGTGGCTCACTGGTCCTCCTGCAGCAACTTACAAGAATAGCAATAACAATCCCTTGTATTTATTCGGATACATATTAAGAAGACCTAACGGGGAGGCAGATGGAGTTAATCCAAATAACAGGCAAAACTCATATTGCAATAATCCGGGTGCTGTAGCTTTTCCCTTCGATTTAAGAACTCCCGGAAAATACAAAATTGAGTATTTTCTCAGGGAGAGGGATAAAAATGCATGGGAAGAATCGTCCTGGATCCCGATAGGAAGTCTGGAGTTTACTATTACCCAGTAAGAAATTTTGCTCCTGTTGAATGATTAATCAGATTTATTAGAAGTCAGAAGAGATGAAACGTATTATATTTTTCGTATTGGCAGTTTGGACTTTTTCATTCACCAATGCTGCTGAAATAGATACCATAAGTGTATTCAGTAAGTCGATGCAGAAGAATATATCTGTGATAGTAATCCGACCTGATACTTATGGCTCCTTAAAAGAATTGCCGGTTGTCTATTTATTACACGGATACAGCGGGAATCACCTCGACTGGATCACAAAGGCGAAAGGATTTGAAAAAGCAGCCGATCAGTACAGTATGATGATTGTTTGTCCGGATGGATCCTATAACAGCTGGTATTGGGACAGCCCTGTTGACCCGGGATCAAAATATGAAACTTTTGTGTCGGATGAACTTGTAAAGGCTGTTGATGGAAAGTATGCTACGATTAAGGACAGGAAAGGCCGTGCAATTACCGGTCTGAGTATGGGTGGCCATGGAGCCCTTTACCTTGCTATAAAGCATCAGGACATCTTCGGAGCTGCCGGAAGCATGAGTGGAGGTGTAGATATACGTCCATTCCCGGGCAATTGGGATATGTCCAAAAAACTGGGAACCTATTCTGAGCAACCAGAGAGATGGGAAAAGAACACTGTAATAAACATGCTTCATTTACTCACCCCGAATTCCCCTGCGCTAATAATTGATTGCGGTACAGATGATTTTTTCTTTAAGGTAAATGAAAACCTGCATCAGCAATTACTTTACCGTAACATACCACATGATTATATAGTCCGTCCGGGTGGCATACATGGCCATACTGGACAAATGCAGTAAAATATCAGCTCCTTTTCATGAAGAATTATTTTGAGAGTTCTAAACAATAGCGATCTGTTTAAATTAATTGAGGATGAAGGCAATACTCTGTTCCTGCTCAATCTGTTACAATAAACTATTGTTAATGTTTTTAACAATAAATGAACCTGCTGATTAGTAATAACAACGTACTACAAATGACAAATACACAAGCCTCACAGTCTGATTCACAATTAAAACTTTTAAAAGATCATCCAATTATCCAATGTCATCATTGTTAATAGATTAGCACATCAAAAATTCAGTATTAAAAGAATTGATAGATAACACTAAAGCATTTAATTAAGCGTTGCATTCCTGCAAATAAGAACATATCTATGAAAGACAGTGAAACCCTGACCCGTGAAATCAGCTCCCTGATTGAAAGCTGGGAACCAAAACTTTTTACATTGGAGAATAATATGCTTAGCTCCAGACGAAATATTCAAAACCGGACTATAAAGCAGATCCTTGGACACCTTATTGACTCCACATCAAACAATACTCACAGAGTAGTTCATCTTCAATATCAAAAAAGTCCTTTCGAATTTCCAAATTATGCAACTTATGGCAATAACGACAGGTGGATTACAATTCAGGATTACCAGAACGAGGACTGGACTGTTATGATCAGGCTTTGGAAATATTCCCTTCTCCACTTTGTCATGTAATTAATAACGTTAATGATTCCAAACTTGATAATGAATGGATTTCAGATCAGGGTAAGACCATAACCCTGAGAACCATGATTATGGATTTTCCGAGACATTTAAAGCTACATCTGTCTGAGATAGATGAGCTCATTGAAAACAAAGTTTAAGTATTAATGAAATTCTCAGTTCTTATTCATCTCTGGCCAGATTGTCAGAACAATAATAAATTAAGAATTAAATTAGGTTATGAGTTTGATTTTTTTTGAAATTTACGGCAATTATAAAAATTT
>JADKBL010000002.1 GCA_016718875.1 Bacteroidota bacterium | reverse complement strand
AACAGAAGAATTGTTACAAAGAATATGTGGTTCAACGGGACCTCCCTTTCAGAGAAAGCCAGAAGAGCTATTGAAAATGAAAGGGTAACAATTGTCGCTCACATTTCCGGATTCATACATATCTTATATGCTGAGGCTTCGATTGACAAAAATGAGTACAAATTATTTTCTCAAAAACTAAAGGAGTTTTTAACAGCTGATTTTACAAGTAATGTATTCATTAATTTTCTGCGATTGTTTGAACATAAACTTCTTTTTCAGTTCAGGTGTGATCAGTCATATACCAAAGTGCGCTCTTGAAAAATGTTTGAATATGAGCATACAAGTAAATTTAATGTATCGGCTGAAACAAGGGAATCACTTGTAAAAGAGATAGAAGGTGATGAGTTTCATCTTAGCCCAATTCAGGGCAAATTGTTTCTGAATGATGTAGAGGCAATAATAGACTCACTTAAAGGAAAAAACCCGGAAGATATTAAAAATGAGGTCATCAGAGCTTCGGATCCTGCTTTTAACATGGTACTTGATGAATTGTTTACAGAACTTAAGGATTTCATCTTTACAGATCCTAAACTCCCAGACCCTGAGAAAAATTACAGTGATTCTTTCAGACATAGCTTCAGTATCAATGACAGTCGCGAACTGATTATTCAGAAAATTTCAGAGAGTACTGAAATTTCAGAAGTCTCCCTTCTGGCCCAATATGTTTACAGGGATATGGAGAGAATTGACTGGGAGACCATTTATCAAAGCTGCAATGAAAGAAATCCTGTATGTTTCAACGATCTGGCCGGGAAGAGCATAAATCAGATTTATGAAATATTGAAAAATCTTCCTGAAGAGTCTGTCTATGAGGGTAACCGGCTTGCACTTCCTGACGAAGTATGGAATTTCAAACGTGGAGATGGGATTGAAAAAGCGATTCTCCTGGCAGATATTATCCTAAAAACAGAAAGTTCATCTGTAATAAAAATTGTTATTGAAAATGAAACTGTAATGCTTGAATTATCAGGGCAAAATATCATTTCAATTCAGGAAAAAAACTTAGTAAAACAATCACACTGGAGAGAGGAGAAATACATGTTTTATAACATATTATTCAGCTGAGAAATTTATCTTAAAACGATATCCTTAACTACCTCTTTACCGGCCTTTTCATTTAGTTTACTGCGAAGAGACTCGCGAAGCATCATAAGTTCATTCCTTACAACCGAGGATGTCAGATGAACATACAAAACATGATCTTTTACGTAAATCTTTGAAGTTCTGGAACTTATTGCCTTTCCTACTGTTTCCTCCCATGAACTGACAAGTGAGGTCTCAGCCAGTTTTTCACCAAGATTCATTTCAGAAATGTAATCTTTGATTGCATCCGCCAGCGTTATTGTTTTACTGCGTCTCATCAGTTTGCACTGCCATTTTGATTAATAACGTCCACCTTGTTATCACTTATATTGAATAGCTTGTAATCCGTATTATGCGATGAAAGAATTTCCTGAAGCCGGCTGCTGTGAGTATCAGTAATGAAAATCTGGCCGAACCGGTGGTTCCCAACAAGCCTGATTATCTGCTCAACCCTGTCAGCATCAAATTTATCAAAAATATCATCAAGAAGCAAAATTGGTGAATATCCCGCTTTTCGTTTTATATAGTCGAACTTTGCAAGTTTCAGTGCTACCAGATAAGATTTCTGCTGCCCCTGTGATCCGAGTGATTTTACAGGAAAGTCATTCATATGAAGAAGCAGATCATCTTTATGGATACCAACAGTGGTGTATTCCATAAACCTGTCTTTTTGGACTGCTTTTGCAAGTGCTTCACTGAAATTTCCTTCGGCAAGATGTGAGGTATAACTCAGTCTGACTTTTTCGCGGCCCGATGAAATCATTGAATAGTATTCCTGGAAAACAGGAATAAGTTCATTCACAAGAGTTTCTCTTTCGCTGTATATATAGCTTCCATATTTTACCAACTGCGAATCCCATATTGAAAGCATATCCTCGTCGAATTTCCCTGAAGACCTGAAATCCTTAAGCAGCCTGTTTCTCTGCTGAAGAGCTTTATTATACATTAATACAGCATCAAGATAAGCGGTATTGTACTGACTGATTATTTTATTCATGAACCTCCGGCGGTCATCGCTTCCTTCGGAGATAAGAGCACTGTCAGCAGGCGATATCATTACAACCGGATACCTTCCGACATGGTCTGAGAGTTTCTGATACTCCTTGCCATTTCGTTTAAGAAGCTTCTGCTTCTGTTTCTGAAAAGCACAATAAATACTATCTTCCTCTCCATCCCTTACCATCGTTCCCTGAAGGATAAAAAAATCTTCTCCGTGCCTTATACTGATGCTGTCGATATTATTAAAAAAGCTCTTTGCCAGTGAAAGATAATGTATGGCATCAAGGATGTTTGTCTTACCTACACCGTTATTGCCCACAAAACAATTTATCTTTGGGGAGAACTCAAGTTCGCTGAGCTCATAATTCTTAAAGTTGGTAAGAATCAGGTTTTTAACGTACATTTAAACAATTTAAGGTTAGAGTGTAAAGGTATTATTTCAATATCGTATGTCAAATATTTTTTAATTGTCCGAAAAAAATTACTTTTGCGGTGGAAAAATTGTAGTAAAACATTTAATACCAATATGGCAAAGAACGACAAGGATTCAAATCCACAGACTATATCTAATGTTGAACAGACTCTGACCAAAACTGAACAATTCCTTGAGGAGAATTATAAAACTTTACTCATAGGACTAGGAATTGTGGTCGTTTTTGTAGGGCTTATCTGGCTTGGTAAAATCTATGTATCAAAGAGAAATGATGAGGCCCAGTCGCAGATATACCAGGCTGAGAAATACCTGGAAATGGATTCGTTAAGCCTGGCACTCAACGGAGACGGTAATTATCTTGGATTTCTTGATATTGCACAGAGCTATAAATTTACAAAGACAGGAAACCTTGCTAACTACGGGGCAGGAATCTGCTATCTGCACCTTGGTGAATACCAGTCAGCTATTGACTATCTGAACAAGTATTCCAAAAAGGATAAAGTGATCGGATCGCTGGCAATAGGTGCTACAGGTGATGCTTATGTAGAGCTTGGTGATCTTGAAAAAGGCGTTACAAAATATCTTGAAGCTGCTGAATATGCCGGGAATTCATTTAACTCTCCCCTGTTTCTTATGAAGGCTGGTGAGATTTATGAACTTACAGGCAAGTTTTCGGAAGCATTGAAACTTTATGAACGTATTGAGAGTGATTATCCCGAAAGTACTGAAGGATCTTCAATTGAAAAATACATTGCAAGGGTAAAGCTTCTGATAAAATAACACAGAGTATTTTTCAGTATTTATAAAACAGCGCATCGGGCTCATTCTCAACTGAGGCAGATGCGTTTTCTTTTAAATGCAAATCAAAATGGGAACAACAAACCTTTCAGCATATAATCCCGACTTAGTACCTGATGCAGGTGAAATGCGATTCGGAATTGTAGTATCGGACTGGAACAATGAAATAACATGGTCACTTCTCGATGGAGCCATTGCAACTCTTAAAAAGCATGGAGCCACAAGCGATAATATTGTTGTTTCACATGTCCCGGGAAGTTTCGAACTCACTCTTGGAGCACAGTTTCTTGCAGAATATGATGATCTTGATGCTGTTATATGCCTGGGTTGTGTAATCCAAGGTGAAACACCGCATTTTACCTATATCTGCCAAGGAGTAACCCAGGGTATAACCCAGCTCAACCTTGAGTATAATATTCCATTCATTTTCGGAGTACTTACTACACTTGACATGGAGCAGGCTAAGGCAAGATCAGGTGGAAAACACGGCAATAAAGGTTATGAAGCAGCAGTTACAGCAATAAGAATGGCAGCATTGCAGCGTGAGATGGAAAAGTAAGACTACCTCAACACTTTTCTTACAAAAGCAACTGTGCAGTAAGACATCATAAATACTCCCATAAAGCCCTCAAGTCCTGAAATTACCCGCTAATTCCCATTGGATAAACATCACCATAACCTATTGTAAAAAAGGTAATCCCGGCATGGTAGAATGATTGAACTGTAACTGTCAGCTTGTCAAGTTCCCTACTGATGAAACTGTTTTTCCAAGCCTAAAGCTCGACCAGAGTATAAAGTGTGCCAAAGAAAATCCAGAAAATCACGACACTTACAAGAACCCTGCCCGGTGAGGTTGCATAAAGTCCGATTTTGTCAAAGACGAGCCACTGAAAACTATGCGGAATATAACTGGCTACTTTTCTTATACCGCCTTTCTCCAGTTGCTCCGTCAGCCGATTTAGCTTCATATACGCTTAAACATAAATAGCTTCATCCTCATCCTCATACTTCCCTGTTCCGTTAAAGTTCTCCTTTAATATCCTGAACTGATCTGCTTTTTGTCTCAATGTGGTATTTTCCTGATTCACAATCGACTGATTACATTTATTATGGTTCCAGTCGATGTACAAGCTTCCCTAAGCCTCATTTCTGACATAAATAATCCTTGATATTTACAGGGAAATCCTATAGGTTCAAGATCAACAATATCCCTTATAATTGTATCAGAAATATCAAGGAGATCGGCCTTTGCAAGGCGAAGATCGAAGTACTGGTCGAGGTGACATGATTTCAGTGAAAGTGTTTTGAATCTTGATTCATAAAAAGTAACATCCCCGCTGCCAAACTCAGTTCTCTCAAAACTGATTTCAGTATCATCCATCTCAATGAGGTTGAAGCTTTTGGGACCGCTCCCCATTTCAGCTTTCTTAAACTGTATCTTTCCTGCCTTGCAGGAAGCACCTTCGAAATTCACCTCTCCGTTTCCAAACACTGAACGGTTGAAATTGACTCTTCCTGAACCAAAATCAACAGTACGGAAGTCAACCCTGCTGTTGCCAAACTCCGTTCTTTCAAACATTATTTCACAATTTCCAAACACCGAATAGTGAAAATCAACTTTCCCTCCGGTAATCCTGGTTACTTTAAAATTGAAACGGCCGTTATTGAACTTAGTATTTATAAAAAGAAGCTCTCCTGAATTAAATTCTGTATTTGCAAAAGTCACCTCTCCGTTACCGAAATGGATGTCCTGAAAATCCTTAATCCCATCCTTTACAACAGAATTTTTAAACATAAAATCCCCTTCACCAAAAGATGAGCCTGCAAATTCAATATTCCCATCCCCGAAATGTGTGTTGGAGAAATTAACATTACCCTTTCCGAATATTGAACCTGAAAAGTTCACTTTACCTTTCGCAAAATGACTTCCCTCAAAACTAATATCTCCATCCGTGAATTTTGAATGAGAAAAATCTGTTACAGTTTTGGCTTCAAAGAATGCATTCCTTGCAGAAAATCCATTAAATGTGACGTGATCCTTTTTATCAAGGTTATTATGTCTGCGGTATGCAGCCAGGGAAAACTCCGGTATATAGAAGTTATCAAGGTTTATTTCCTTCCCTTCTTTTATATTTTCATACACCAGTTGCATATCAACTGCGCCAAAAGCTCATTGCCAGTCTCTTCACCTTTTTCATTAAAAAGTGTAACAATTGCAGTTCTTGGACACGTCCTCCCATCGTCAGAAATAAACTTTACGTTTTTTATCTCGACTGAGTAGTTTGAATAAGTTAAAACCATTTGGTTAAGAGTGATATTAAAAGCTAAAATAATAAATTTTTGACAGTATTATCATTTAATACTTATCGCATACATAATCCACTGTAAACACAGTACCTGCATTTTCCCGCCCTGTCATCAGTCATCCTGAAAGGTTCTTTTTCACTGAATATCAATCCCATAACACCTTTAAGGCCTTCAATGAAATAACTTCTTATTTCTGAATAATCATCAATTACAATTTCCTGTTTTGAATCAGTTTTTATTCTAAGTTTATCCGAAAGTATGCCAGTACTGCCCTTTTTTATTTTGTAAATGGAGGGTCTAATTGATGCCGCACTTGTTTTGCCCTGCAATGCCTCACAATAAATAAGTGTCTGCAGCCAACCGTCTGAATCCTTTTTCCTGTCATCAGCAAAAAGATCTGACAGGGGTACCAGGTGATTCAGATACTGATCCTGTTTTATAATCCACAACTCTGGCTGTTCCGTTCAGAATATCAATTCTGTCAACAATTCCTCCGACATTCAGAATAATTTTTTATTTCCATCATTAATCTCAAGAGGAAAAGTACTTATTCTCCAGACTCACCAGATGGATGGGGTTTAAAGTTAAATCAGCATTAAGTATCCTGATGAGATATGTAAGAAGTACGTCCCTTACAATTATTTCATTTCCATGCTCAATTCTTCCTTCTTCAAACTGAAATCGTTTCTTAACTGCATCATTGATAACAGAATAGAGCTTTTGTTTATCATTAATTAAAGAGCCCAGATAGGCTTTATCAAGTATTTTACCAACATAACCTTCATAGAGCTTTCGCATAATCTCATGAAGTATATCTCCAAGCATAGCCGGGTCTATTTCGGATTTTATTTCAGACGGCTCTTTCAGCCCGCTAACATACCTGTAATAGAATTTCATCCGGCATGATAGCCATGTATTTACTGCTGATGGAGAAAACAGTCTGTTACTACCATTCGCAGAGTACTGCGAAAGCAGCTTTTCATTATGCCATCCACACCTTTCAATCTCCTCTTTTATGCTTCCATGGAGTCGTATTTCAGGATTAATATCTGTCTGAACCGGTTTTAATTTCGGGTTATACTTCATCTGTATCAGAAACCTGCTCATTTCACCGCTTTTTAACCCTTCAGGATTTGAATTATAAATAAATGTCACATTCTCCGCTCTCTGAAGCAGTCGGTAAAAGTGGTAAGCATAGATCGACTCCTGATGGTTTACGGAAGGAAGTCCAAAAGCGTCCCTGAGACTGAATGGAATATAGGAAGAAGATGGCGATGATACGGCCGGAAGCACTCCTTCATTAACTGAAAGAATTATAAGATTTTTAAAATCGAGTGCCCTAGTTTCAAGGATTCCCATTATCTGTATACCTGTAAGAGGTTCGCCTGCAAAAGGAACTGACTGCATACGAAGCATCCTGTCGAGTATAAGCATGTATGTTTCGCCTGAAAAAACAATATCTTCAGATCTGACTATTGAATCCAGCATATTAACTGACAAAACAATCCTGTAAATAAACTCATTAAGTATCTTATTATAAGTCTTTTCACCTTCTTCATTCTCCATCATACTTAAACCCGAGGAAGCTATTCCAGAAAGGTTATTCCTGAAATAATCCGACAGAAGTACAGGTGTGTTATGTTTTGTAAAAATTGCAGAAAGACGATCATTTTCACTGAAGTACTCCTCAGGGATGGTCAGCAGATTTGATTTGGTAATATCGTCAAGCAATTTATCTGCAGATATGTGAACAAAAGAGGTTACAAGTGAATTTCTGAGCAAACCCGCAACATCTTTGTATCTGAATCTGGCTTTACCATCCGCAACAATACTATTTCTCTGAAGATCCATAAGATTTCTGACCAGTGTATAAATCCTGGTCTGCTTCAGGGGATATCCCATGGTAATATTTACATCACCCATCCCCTCAGGAAGGCTCGATAGCATAGGTATAAGCAGATTCTCATCAGCTAGTACAACAGCTGTATGATGGGCATTTTCAGCTGTAAGTCCGGGTAATTCTTTCAGAATACCCGGCACCAGCTTAACCTGTGCAACATCAGATGATGTATCGATTACCTGACGATTAACAACTACGTCTGATGAGGAAAGAAGAGTATTGCTTCCCCAATCCTCAGGCATATTATTTCCATAAACACGAAGATTATCACGCAGGAAGTACCCCGCTGAATTTGATCCAGTATCAGAAATAAACGACAAATCATAATCCCAGTAAAACCTTGCTTTTCCTGTTTTCTTCAGCCTTGTCATTACAAGCTTCTCACATTCATTCAGCGCGTTAAAACCTATGAAATGGAAGAGATCATACTTTATATCAGCTGAAAATAGTTCCTGAGTGTCTTCTGCGAGGTCTCTGAAAATCATCCCTTCATAAGCCATGTTTCTCTCCCTGAGGGAAGACCTGAATCCTGAATAAATATCATTCAAAACGGACCAGATGCTTATAAAACCAGTTTTCTGATCGGTTGGCTTTTCAGGATTGAAATTGATCCAGAATTTTCTGATTATCTCAATTTGTTCTTCATTTAATCCACCAAATTGATTATCAATATTTTTGATATCAAGAACATTCTTAAACAGTTGTGAAGCGTTGACAAGATATTTATCGACATCATCAAAGTCGTTCAAAAGAATATCTCCCCAGTAAAAAAAATTATCGAATGATTCAGGTGATTTCTTTACTCTCCTGTAAACCTTGTATAATTCAAAAAGCAGGACCTCATTCCCTGCGATCTGCAATGATGAGTGTGACCTGAATAATTCATTAATTGTCAAAACAGAAGGTTCCCACACAGGTTTATTGATATGGGAAGCGAGATATTTAAGAAAAAAAAGGCCTGCCCTCCTGTTGGGAAATACAAGACAATGCCTGTTCAGGGTGTTACCAAACTCCCTATACAATGATCCGGCTATGGTATCAAGAAAATAATCCATAATAGAAAGGCGTCAGGCGTCAGGCATCAGGCGCCGGATGTCATAATTTCAGATTTAAAAACAATGTATCAAATTTAGTGAAAGAGAACTGGTTGATAGAGTATATTCTGACTATATTTGTTAACATACTAACAACTTCGATAATGAAAAGGATAAGAAATTCTGTCCTTATGCTGATTATTGCAGCAGGGTCTGCAGGTTGTCGCAATAATGAAATCAACAATAATCCTGCAAAGGACATTTTCGAAAAAGCAGCAACAAACGGTACTTCAGCAAATGAAGGATTTGCCCGGTGTCTTAAGTTCACAAATGCCTGGCTAGCCCTTGCAGATTCTGAAACTGGACTTATTCCACGCAACATAAATGACAGCATCAGTCGCGACATTTGGAATGCAAAAGACTGTGCTGCTGATAATTATCCGTTCATGGTCCTAACATCAGCCATTCTTGACAGGGGACTTTTTGATGGAAGGATGACCGATATGCTCACCAGTGAGATCAGACTTACATCAAGAATCGGCTCAATGCCTGACACTTATTCATTCTCAAAGGAAGGCTTTGCAAATAAGGATGTTGTATTATCAGATATAATCTTCGGTTCGGCAGAATATGTAAAAGATGGATTAATACCTCTTACTGAATGGCTTGGTCCCAGCAAATGGTCAGACAGAATGATTTCAATAATAGATGAAGCCTGGAATCATGCTGAGACAATCACACCATTTGGGGAAATAATATCAGATGACCCCGAAGTTAACGGCGATATGCTGCAGTCACTTTCAAGGATCTACTGGATAACCGGTGACAAAAAATATCTTGAATATGCTATAAGGCTCGGGGATTACTACCTGCTGGGAAATAATCATCCCACAAGGAATTTCAAGGTACTTCGACTAAGGGACCATGGCTGTGAGATAGTTTCAGGACTCTGCGAGCTGTATGCAACTGTCTCATTTGCTGATCCGGTAAAAAAAGAAGCATATAAAAAACCCATTCATGAAATGCTTGACAGGATTCTTGAAGCCGGCAGAAACGAGGATGGCCTGTTTTACAATTCGATAGATCCTGTTAAAGGCGAACCTGTTAACGTAGAAATAGCAGACAATTTCGGATATACACTCAACGGGTTTTATACTGTTTATCTGATTGATAATGAGGAAAAATACAGGCAGTCGGTCCTGAAAGCAAACGGAATCCTTAATGAGAAATATAGAAATTATGCATGGGAAGGTACCAGCTCCGATGGTTATGCAGATGCAATCGAGGGAGCCCTTAATCTCTACACCAGGGAACCATTGGATGAAACGAGAAAATGGATCGAAAGTGAAATAAAGGTAATGTGGAACAAGCAGCAGCCCTCCGGAATTATAGAAGGGTGGCACGGTGACGGAAATTTTGCCAGGACAACAATAATGTACTGCCTGTGGAAAACACAGGGTACATATCTGGTTCCATGGAATGACGGACTTGAAATAGGGGCTGTTCAAAATGACAGTTCACTTTATTTATCAATAACTTCCAGGAATATTTGGGAAGGCAAACTTATGTTCGATATAAAAAGACATAAAGAGTTTATGCATCTGCCGATTGACTGGCCAAGGATTAATCAGTTTCCTGAATACTTTACGATTGAAAAAGAAAATAATTATCGGATTTTATCAGAAAACAGCCGGAAGGAACAGATTATTTCCGGTAAAGAACTGCAGGAAGGCTTAAAGCTGAATCTGAAAAGAGGGGAGCGTGTAAGAATGATAATATCAGTTAAACATTAAGCATTTAGCGTTAACCATTAACAATTATAACCCATGAACCGACGTGATTTCACTAAAACAGCTGTAACAGGTGCAGCAGGTATCAGCATCTCTCCCACAATTCTTACCGGCAATAGCTGGAAAGGAGCAAATGACAGAGTCAATATTGCCGTTATTGGTATCAGGAGTATGGGGCAATCGCATATTGCAGGTTATTCTGCTTCAAAAAATGCGCGAGTAACCGCATTATGCGATCCAGACAGCAATCTATTTGAGGAGAGAATAAAGAATCATTTCACTGACAAGGGATTACCAAAACCAATGGTATATTCTGACATGAGAAAACTTTATGAAAATAAGGATATAGATGCTGTTGCTGTAGCAACTCCTAACCACTGGCACACCCTTGCGGCTATATGGGCCATGCAGGCTGGTAAACATGTTTCTGTTGAAAAACCATGCTGTCACAATTTCTTCGAAGGGCAAAAACTTGTTGAGGCAGCTGAAAAATATAAGCTGATCGTTCAGGACGGGGCTGAACAGAGAAGCAATCCCTGTGCACAAAGTATGGCTGAATATCTTCACAGCGGAAAACTTGGAGAGGTATATATGGCTAAAGGTTTATGTTACAAATGGAGAGACACCATTGGCAAAACACCTGAAGAGCCCGTACCGTCGGGAGTTGATTATGACCTCTGGCTGGGACCGGCACCAAAACGTCCATTCACCAAAAACAGGTTCCATTATAACTGGCACTGGAACTGGGACTTCCGGAAACGGTGATATGGGAAATCAGGGTGTTCATGAAATGGATATTGCCAGGTGGGGACTGGGAGTAACTCTTCCAACCAGAATAAGTGCAATCGGAGGACATGTTATGTTTGACGATGATCAGCAGACACCCAATGTCCTTATGGCTCTGTTTGAATTTCCTAATCCTCAGGGAGGTTCAGATAAAAAGAAGATATTGCAGTTCGAGGTAAGACACTGGATAACAAACCGTGAAGCCATTAAGAGCGAGAATCCTGCTGATGGCAATACTTATATGGTAAGTGCCGACAATACTGTTGGAAACCTCTTTTATGGCTCAAAAGGATTCATGACAAAGAATGTGAATGAATGGGAAACATTCATTGGCAAGGATCGTGTAGCAGGAGGCAAAGGAAGCGGTCTTGGTGACCATTATAGTGATTTTATTGAGGCCATCAGGGCAAATGATCAGAAGCTTGCAAAAGGTGATATCAGGGAAGGCTTTTATTCATGTGCCCTTATTCATCTTGCAAATATCTCCTACAGGCTGGGCAGAAGTCTTGATTTCGATCCTGCTAAAATGAAATTCATAAACGCACCTGATGCAGATGCAATGCTGAGAAGAGAATACAGGAAGCCGTTTGTAGTTCCGGACGTTATTTAGGAAAGTTACTCGATTCCCCTCCCTGGGAGTGCCTGTCCCGCTATAGCGGGAGGCCAGGGTGGGTTATCAGGCCCTGGTGAATGAAAAATCAGATAATTATGAATAGTAAGGAGAGACTCAATACTGCACTGAGTCATAAGGAAGCTGACAGGATACCATATGACCTTGCAGGAACAACGGTTACAGGGATCAGCAAAAAGGCTTTTACCCGGGCTATGGAATACAAGGGCTTATCAGCAGAATATGATAGTAAAGAAATTGATCCCATCCAGCAGATTGTCACACCAGTTGAGCCAACACTCAGGCTATTAAAGTCTGATACAAGAAGGATCGGAGCCAGAAGGATTCCTGATTATGAAAAACTGGTTACCACAATCAACGGAGTACATGAGCTTACAGATATATGGGGATGCCAGTGGAAAATGAATACACTTAGCGATTATTATTTTAATCAGTACTCTTTCCCGCTTGAATCATTTCCTTCAATTGAGGAGGGACTGAAAAATTATAAAGTCCCATCCCTGAATGATCACAAAGAGATAATAATCAGTGATCTTGAAGAACAATTTAAAGTTACAGAAGGCTATGGAGTCATTGCCGACAGGAATTGTGCCGGACTAACTGAGACATCATTACGCATAAGGGGATACCAGAACTGGTATATTGACACAATGACTGATTCAGCAGGTGTAGAAAGACTTTTTGATATTATTCTGGAGTATAAGCTAAGCTACTGGGATCTGGTAACCGACTGGCTGATAAAGAATAACTTACATAGGCAGGTTGATGTAATATCTGAATGTGATGATCTCGGTACACAAACCTCAACCCTGCTGGAACCTGATTACCTCAGAAAAGCAGTAATTCCAAGGTTTGGAACAATCTGGAAGCATATCAAAGGAAAACTGCCGCAGGCTAAAATATTCATGCATACATGTGGGTCGGTCAGAGAGTTGCTTCCTGACCTGATAAATGCCGGACTTGATATCTACAATCCGGTCCAGTTCACAGCCGCCAATATGGAGCTGAAGGGGCTGAAGAAAGATTTTGGCAAAGACCTGGTATTCTGGGGTGGAGGAATCAATACACAGTCAACATTAAAAAACGGTACTGTTTCGGATGTTAAGGATGAAGTTAAAAGGATTATCGATATCATGGCACCCGATGGAGGGTTCGTCTATGCTCCGGTTCACAATGTGCAGGAGGATGTACCTCCCGAAAACTTCTGGGCTATGTGGGAAACCATGATGGAATGTGGGGGTTATTAGCTTTTATAAAGCTTTCCCTGCCAGGTGTCCATCTCTTCCATCTTTTTTTCTATAAGACTTACAATCTGATCGGTACGTTTTTTACCCCAGCCCTCTCCTGTCAAAAACCTAAGTGGAGCCTCTCCGGTAAACCTTTCAACAACCAGCCGGGGAGAAAGACGTTCAAGAAAACTGATAAAGAACATCAGGTATTCATCCCAGCTGAAAAGCTCAAAGTCAGATGGATTTTCCCTAAATTCCTTCTCCATTTTTGTACCTTTAATTATCTGCAGCTGATGAAATTTGACTGTATGCAGTGGAAGCTTTGAAATTATTTCAGCCTGTTCCAGCATTTCAGTCCGCGATTCACCAGGTAAACCAAAAATGAAATGTGCTCCTGTCTTAATGCCGAGAGAAGATGTCTTTTCAACTGCCTCAACTGCCTCTTCAAAAGTGTGTCCCCGGTTTATCCTCGAAAGAGTTTTATTATAACACGACTCAATTCCGTATTCAACCGCAACATAGTACTTATCAGAGAGCTCTTTCAGCAATGTAAGTTTATCATCATCAATACAATCCGGACGGGTACCAATAATAAGTCCGATCACACCAGGAAATCCAAGTGCTTCACTATAAAGACTCCGGAGTCGTTCTACAGGAGCATAAGTATTTGAAAAGGCCTGGAAATAAGCAAGGTATGACACTGCTTCACTATATCTCCACTTATGGAACTCAATGCCCTCTCCGATCTGTTGTGAAACTGATTTTTCAGGAATACAGTATGACGGGTTGAATGCATCATTGTTGCAGTAAGTGCATCCGCCTGTTCCCCGTGTACCATCACGGTTCGGACAAGTGAATCCTGCATCTATCGAAACCTTCTGAACCCTTGCCCCGTAAAGGGAACGGAAATAATTGGAATATGCATTGAACCTGCGGTCATGTCCCCACGGATATATTCTCTTTGGATTTTCCATTCAGGCAGGCACAACAAGGTTATTATCAACATACCAGATAAATGCCTCAATGTTTTGAAATCCCATCTCAGAAAGCAGATTCCTGTATTGATTTATCTGTTTAATATAATGTGGATTCTCAGCACCAAACTTGAAATCAATTATGATAGTCCTGCCATCCCTGAAAATAACCCTGTCAGGCCTTCGCTGGGCTCCTGATGGCAAGAGTATACCAGCCTCTCTAAGCGATCTGCAGTCTGAACTGAACCATCCTGACACAGCCGGTGATTCAATCAGCGATTGAATTCTTTGTTCAACTTTTACTGCCTCTGCTTCAGGTATCTTTCCATCAAGTACAAGCTTTCTCACTGAAGGTTTTACATCAGCTATAGTATCAATGCCTTCAAAAACTTCATGCATCAGCTTTCCGTAATTTATCTTCTCTTTGAAACCACCCTCTTCGAGCGGAAAATAGTATTCTCCATGGAGCTTCAGCTTCAGCGAATCTGTCTCCCTGCTTACGTGGTAGACCGAATAGTTTTTCTCTTTCTCCTCTGCTTTTTCCCTGAGAGTATCAGTCAGTTCTCCCATTTCAAAAATCCGTGTAGCTGTATTGTAGTAATTATTAAGAAAAGCTTCACTGCCGGTTCCTCAGAAGGCTTTTTACTTAAAGCATTCTTCAGTACTGAAGCTACTGTATTTTCATTTCGCGGATTATCAACACTGAATCCAATCAGGGCTTCTTTAGCTCTTGTGAAGGCAACATAAAGAAGATTAATGTTATCGATGAACACCGAGTATCTTTCATCTGTATAGTCATCGGCAAAAATAGTATTCAGGAGCTCCTTGCTGTATTTTACAGGAACTATCCCGAGCTTATTAAATGGTTCAACAGAAGGCTTCACCCAAAGTACGGGAGGCTTTGTGGGCAGATGATCGAGGTTCCATGAAATAAATGGAAGGATTACTATTCTGAATTCCAAACCTTTGGATTTATGTATAGTCAGAATCCTCACAGCATCCTGATTATCAGGAAGAACTACTGATTTTCTTTTTCCAGATGTTTCCCACCATTCAAGAAAGGAAGCAATATCATTGGTTCTTGATCCTGAATAATTCAGAACATGATCCTGGAATGTATTCAGATATGCAATATTCCATTTTATGTTGCCGAGACTGAAAAACCTGATGATGCTTTCAGTGGCTTCGAATAATGGCAGATGAGCTAAGTTCACCAGAAAATCTTTATACCCTTCAGGAAAATATTTCGCGGATTCTTCAATAATTTCGCTGCTTACAAGGGATACAGAATCAGCTCTCCCGTCATCTCCTGCCAAAAGAAAAAATCTGAGCATCAGGGCCCTGGATATCATATCAGAAGGGTCATTAACAACTGATAATACAGCTATAATAAAATTCAGAACAGGGGCATTTCCAAGCAGCAGTGAATCATTTGATACTACTCTGAACTCTTCGCACTGGCGTTCGTCAGCAGGCAGGTTATTATAGCTGATAAGAGTTTTAAGAATCATAGATCCTTCTCTCCCGTCTCTGACAATAATGCCGATGTCGGAAGGTTTATAACCTTTATTCAGAAGATTTCCAATGACACCAGGAAGTTTCTGAAGCATAATTGCCTGCCATGGTTCTTCCCTGCTGTTCTCTATAAATTCAATTCTTATATACCCGCCGCCTCTTCTGCCGGCATCATTCTGAACAGCCTCAGAATATAGCTTTTTAAAGCTTACGGGGAAAGATCCTCCTGAAAGAATCTCATCTATTTGTTCTGGTATAATGGTAAACAGGCTGTTGTTGAACCTGATGATTTCACTACAGCTTCTCCAGTTAGTGGTAAGTGGTTTACTAATGATCCGTTCGTTGTCTGTCATGCTGCTGAGTACCGAACCAAGAATACGCCAATCACTGTTCCTCCACCGGTAAATTGCCTGCTTCACGTCCCCAACTACAAGATTGTCACTGCCTTCAGCCATACTGTTTTCAATAAGCGGCCGGAAGTTATTCCACTGTATTACAGAGGTATCCTGAAATTCATCAATCATGAAATTATCATACTGGTTGCCAGCCTTTTCATAAATAAATGATGCCTGGTCTCCGGCTGTAATCAGATTAAGCACTTCCCCTGCATCAGAAAGCAGAAAACTGTTTTCAGAAGTTGTTATCTCATGAATATTTTTAAGTACATCCGAAAGGATCCCAAGTGAATAAATATTTGAAAGAATTGCCTCACAGGTCCTGTAAATACTGATATTCTCATTAAAATACCGGATAGCTTCAAGCAAAACAGCCCGCAGTCCTGCATCAATAGCCAACTGAAGTGCCGGATCAGGTTTTCCTGTCGACCATTTCGGATTATCCTTTGTTATCTCAAGTACATAGCTGTTTGGCTCCTTTACATTGCCGGCTAAAAGTGATTTTATAAAACCAGGTATTCCCTTGCCCTTCTGAAAGAACATTGATTCCTCAAGCTGATATTCGGAAAAAATTAAATCAGCTCTGGCACCCGATTGACGTAATTCTTTTTCAAATGAGACTGAAATTGCTTTAAGTTGCCTGATATAATCCGTGAGGAATTCCTTATTGCCAAGAATTGCTCTTTCGTCAGTAGAAAGAACTTTGAATTTTTCCTTGAAAAGCTCTTCTGAAAGGGAAATGATACCCTCCTTCAGATTCCAGCTTCGCTCCTCCTCAATGTTAGACATTGCATATGTTGTAAGCCACGACTTAAGCTGATGATCTGATCCGGCAGATCTTATCATTTCATCAACGGCAGCAGAAAGGATCATGCTATGGTCCATCTCTATATTGAATCCTGAATGCAGGCCGGCTTCCCTGGCAAATGCTCTCAGTATCTTTTGAAAGAAACTGTCAATTGTTGAAACCGAAAACCTTGAGTAATCATGAAGAATGGAATTCATTATTTCCTTTGCCTCTGCCCTTATCCATTCCTCTGACCGTCCTGTTGATCTGAGCAGTTCTGCGAGGTAGTCTGACTTCTGACCAGAGCCCAGCCTGTACAGGTTTTCAAGTATCCGTGATTTCATTTCTGCAGTAGCTTTATTTGTGAATGTCACTGCAAGAATTCTGCGGTAATTAAACCTCGATTTGAAAATATGTGCAAGGTAAACAGCTGCTAACGTGTATGTTTTGCCCGATCCTGCTGAAGCATTATATATTGTTAGAGTACCTTTGCCCATGGTGGTATAAAGGTAATGTTTTTTATCTTTGCACAGTGAAAAAGAGGGTTGTCATAGGATTATCGGGTGGCGTTGATTCGAGCGTTGCTGCTTATATTCTGAAAGAACAGGGTTATGAGGTTACAGGGCTATTCATGAAGAACTGGCACGACACAACCGGACTTCTTCAAAGCGACTGTCACTGGGAAGATGACCTGATGTTTGCCGAGATGGTGGCAAAGAAGCTGAAGATACCTTTTCATATGGTTGATCTGAGCGAACCATACAGACAGCGGGTAGTAGATTACATGTTCGCCGAATATGAGAAAGGAAGAACGCCAAACCCTGATGTATTGTGCAACAGGGAAATAAAGTTTGATTCTTTTGCAGAGGAAGCCAGAAAGCTTGGCGGTGACTTCGTTGCCACCGGACATTATTGCAGGAAGGAGACAATAAGTGTCAACAATACACTTATACACAGATTACTTGCAGGCAAAGACAGCAATAAGGATCAGAGCTACTTTCTCTGTCAGCTCAGCCAGGAACAACTTTCCACAGCCCTGTTTCCCATCGGGGATCTTGTAAAACCTGAGGTAAGAAAAATAGCTGATGAACTGGGACTGGCTACGGCACAGAGAAAGGATTCACAGGGAATTTGTTTTGTGGGAAAAGTACACCTTCCAACATTTCTTCAGCAAAAACTCGCACCAAAGAAGGGAGATATAATCGAAATCACTGAAAAATCTGTTTATCCAACCTGCGAGGATGGCTACCCTATGGGAGAAGTTTCAGAAGACTGGCTGAAATCCATTACTGAACCATTTAAATATCAGCCTGATACAGGCATAAAAGTTGGCACTCACAACGGCGCTCATTATTATACAATTGGGCAGAGAAAAGGGATGAATGTTGGCGGATATACCGAACCGCTTTTTGTTATTGCAACGGATGTTGAAAAGAACATAGTATATGTCGGAGAGGGTCACTCCCATCCCGGTCTCAACCGTAAAGGGCTTCTTATTAAGGAAGACGAGATACACTGGATCAGACGTGATCTGAAGCTAAATGATCTCGAAAGCCATGAATACATGGTAAGGATCAGGTACCGTCAGCAATTACAGAAAGCCCGGCTTTTTAAAAGAAAAGAAGGTATCTATATTATCTTTGATCTGCTTCAGAGAGGCATAGCACCCGGCCAGTTTGCTGCCTGGTATGAAGAGGATGAAGTAATTGGCTCAGGGGTAATTTCAGGTTAAAGTCTTGCGGTCTTGCGGGTTTTGCAGTCATGCAGTCTTGCGTCGCATGTCCTATTATCTGAGCAAAGCTTTTATCTGTTCCAGTTCAACCTTAAGGTTATCTATTTCAGTCTGTTGTTGACTTATCTTCTCCTGGTGTTCTTTCTGAAGCTCGATTATCTGCAGTTGCAGGTTCTCAACAGTTTCCACCGTTTCAATTTGAAGTCGGGTAAGGCTGACTTCTTCTTTCAGATCACCCGCAGATGTAAACCATGGCAAGTGTCCATTTTTCTTGATAAACTGATCTGCTTCAAGTGGATTATAATACTTTGCGTATCCAGGGAGAAAAACAAAATCCGGAATCTGATCTATAATTGCGCCACCATATATTATATCGCCATCCACTTTAATGTTACCTACCACATGAAGAGCCTGTTCTGGGACAACAATTCCTATACCAACTTTTTTATATGAAATTACCATTGTCGGATCACCGCTTCCGTTCGATAAAAACAATCTTTTGGAAGGAAGAGAAGTTCTGAGAACTGCATCTCCTTCATTTGTAAATGCAGCACCCTGTCCCGGTACTGCAGCAATACCAAGATCTGCCTCCACACCTGTTCTTCCTATACTGAAACCGGTGGGGATACCTGCTCCCCCGCTTAAAAGCATAAGGTTTCCTGCAACAAATCTTGAATCGCCAATAACATCCATTTTATATTCTGGGACATTGATCCCGACACCAACATTCCCATTTTTAAGGACAACCATTGCATTGCTCCTGTTTGGAATTCCTGCCGTGGCTCCTTTACCGTTCCCTATAACAAACAAAGGGTCAGTGCCTACCCATGAATAAGGGCTATATCCGTTTGATTCAACGTTTTGCTGTCCGATGACTAGAGATACAAAAGACTGGGCAGAAACACCATGTCCCAGGGCAACAGAACCATAACCAGAAGCTATTGTATGTGCAGTATATATATCACCTGTGGTAACATTTACACTGTATGCATCTGATCCTATTGCAACAGCATCAAGCCCGGAGGCTTCTACACCGTGTCCGATAGATGTTGCATATTTGCCTGAAGAAACTGATTTGTTTCCCATTGAAATTGAATAGCCACCAATAGCTGTATTATAGGCGCCATAAGTGCTTGATAATCTTCCTGATGAAACATTCTCAAAACCTACGGCCGAGCTAAAATCTCCTTCAGCGTTGTTGTTGACGCCCATTGCTACGGAACCTGTACCTGACGATCTGGAACCCTGACCCAGTGCGAATGAGTACTTACCGAGGGCAGCTGTAAAAATACCAGTGGAAACTGCAGTAACTGTATCACGACCAACAGATCCGAATGCAAAGCTACCCTCTCCTGCTGCAATAGCACCTGCTCCGAAGGCATATGAATCTTTATTTAAGACCCTGGCTCCATCACCCAGGGCAAATGAATTGGCGCTACCAGCATATGCCCCTTTTCCTATTGCTGTTGAATATTCTCCCCTTGCAATTGCCCTGTAACCCATTGCCTGAGAATATGCTCCTTTTGCTCTTGACTCAAATCCCGTTGTGGTTGAATTGATCCCTATACTGTCAGGATGCTGGATAAGAATTTGTCCTGTCAGAAATGCATTTTTAACAGGGTACCATAGAATCCTGTTCTGAGCCGGAAATATAATTCCTGAAGCATCTGTCGAAATATTGAAAAAGCTTCTGAATGGTCCTTTTGAATCTGCAAATCCGCCTATTGAAAATCCGCCCTTAGATCCCTTTGATTCATCATCAATATATAACCTTATGCTGTCATCACTCACTGTGAACAGATTCTGCGGATCACTTCTCTTTGATGCACCAAATCCGCCTATGGCAAAGCCACCTTTCTTCCCCTTTTTAGATGCAGCATTATCAACATAAATCCTGGTACTATCAGGACTAACAACCAGATATTCATTGGTAATTCCTTTTGAATCTGCAAATCCTCCGATTGAAAAACCACCCTTTGAACCTTTGATCAAAGGATTATCATAGATATAAGCCCTGATACTGTCTTTATTAACGACAAAATACTCCTGTTCCCCTGTCTTTGAATCAGCAAAACCTCCGATTGAAAAACCTCCTTTGCTTCCCTTAGCACCGTCATTAACATAAACCCTGACTCCTTCATTGAATACTGCAAAAACTGTTTGGCCGTTAATGTTTTTTACCTCGAACAATGCTTCATCATTTGAAGATGTATTCCCGTTAACGGCCAGTTTATCAAGCGATCCGCTTAATTCTCCTGCTACCATTGAATAAGGAACTGACCAGAGTTTTGCAGCACCCATCTGTTTCCAGCTTCCTTCATAATAAACCTGTGTACGAATAAAGAGCTGTGAAGCTTTCCAGTTTAAATCATTAAAAGCAACAGCAGTTGAAGTTGCCTCCCTTTGCCCGGTGCCAATCACTAAGGAAAATGTACCATTACCTCCGGTTTTGACAGAAGAATGTAGTTCTTCCCACTCTATAACAGGTGTTATGGTATCTGAAAGAATCCCAATTTTAACCTGAAGTTCGGCATTTCTCACGGGATTGCCGGTAGCATCCCCGAATACTGCCTGGTAATTGAATCCCTGTGGAACCTGGGAAAATAAAAGACTAAAGGAAAGAGATAAAACAGTTAATAGAAATAGTCTTGTTTTCATAGTGACAGATTTTAATTAATTCATTAGCACTGTACTCAATACAAAACAACTCTTGGTAATTTTTGCCGAGAGTCTTAAATTTTTAGATTAATGTTTAAACCACACGAAAGTTATTACAAATGCCGTCAAAAAACAATTTTTTTTGACCAACGGTCAGTATTGATAAACGTATGATCTTCTTCGGTCTATGATCCGATTTTGGTCTGATCGCTCTTTTTCTGCCAGCTGACTACAAAGACACCTGCAAATATCAGTATTGCTGAAAGTATCATGTGAATATCAATTCTGTCCTGACCCATTAATGTTGCCAGATATGCTGCAATTACCGGATTAAGGTATGTGTAAGTACTAACAATTGTCGGACTCAGGCGGCGGAGTCCAAAAGCGATCAGTAGATATCCCACGAAAGTTGCAAAAACCAGTACGAAGCCTATTCCCAGCCATCCGTTCAGAGTGATTGCGGACCAATCTGTACTGCTGAGATTTGGAAAACCAATTGAAAAAGTGATAAACATTCCAAAGAAAAATGTCCATTTCATAACTGTAACTGGATGATATTTTTCCAGCATTCTTTTTATAATGACAGTATAGAACGCCCAGCTTATGGTGTTCACCAGAGTTGAAATATCACCCAGGAATGTTCTGCTGCTGATATCCGGAGTTCCATTTTCCAGAATCAATATGAGTACTCCGGTTAAACCAATTGCCAATCCTATTCCCTTAAGATATGTAATATTCTCTTTAAGTATCAGTGCTGCAAGTATGAAAGCAAAAATCGGGTTTGTTGAGACAATAATCGAAGAGTTGACAGGTGAAGTGTAATTCAGGCCAACCAGAAACAGTACCTGGTTGGTAACCACTCCGAAAAGAGAACAGAATGCCAGAAATAGGATATCCTTTTTGCTGACCTTTTCTTTAGGCAAAAAGAGGCTTGCAAGCCAGAACAGGGCCGCAGCACTAATGCTCCTGATTGCTACCAGTGCAAGTGGTTTAATCTGATCTGGCATAATGGATTTTGCCACGGAGTAGTTAACTCCATAAATGATATTGGCAATTAAAAGAGAAAGATGAGCACGGGTTTTAAAACCACTTTTAAACATATGAAAATATTGAGCTGCAAAAATATTAAAACATAGATGGTTTACAAAATAATAGATACTTAATGCATTATTGAACCGGAAAATATTACTATGGTTAATAATAAATATATTTGAGAAAAAAAGAGATGAAAAAAGTATCGGTAGTAAGCGGCGGAGCCAGTGGTCTGGGTTATGAAATTGCCTCATTACTCGTAAAAGCGGGTAAAAATGTTATTATACTGGGCAGGAACAACGAAAAGCTCTTAGCGGCCAACGATAAACTCATGGAATTCGCATCAGATAATCAGCCTGAAGCAATGGTATGCAACATTGGAAATGAATGCGATATTAAAAAAGTCGGGGACTACCTCGTAAGGAACAATCTGCAGGTTGAATACTTATTCAATAATGCAGGAATGGGACTGTTCGTTAATTCGGATTCTCTCTCGGCATCAATGGTAGATAAAGTATTTGAAGCTAATGTTAAAGGGATGATCCTTCTAACGTCCGAGGTATTGAGAATGACTCCTGAGGAAGAAGAACTTACCATTGTCAATATTATGTCCACTTCTGCATTGGTTGGCAGAGCTGAAGAAACAATCTATTGTGCGGCAAAATGGGGCGCAAGGGGATTTACTGAAGCACTCAGGGTTGAACTCAAAGGCAAAAAGCGGAATATCATTGCTGTTTACCCCGGAGGTATGAGGACTGATTTCTGGAATATGCCGGGAAAGGCAAAGGATCTTTCAGCTTTCATGGACCCGGCAATGGTTGCAGAGAAAATCGTAAATGCCGTAATGCTTTCCGACAAGATGCTTGTTACTGACATTACTATTAACAGGAGGTGAGGGTGTGACTGGGAGACTGGGAGACTTGGAGACTGGGTGAGGGAGACAGGGAGATAGGGTGGGTGACTTATTGATCAGGAGAGACGCGTCTTATAATCTTTATAACCAAACTCCTTTATAAGACTGAATTTATTTTCAGTTGTCCATATTCCGATTGAAGGATGGTGTACTCCGTTAAAAGTGCTAGTCTTAACCATAGTATAGTGTATCATATCAAGAAACACAATTGTATCGCCGGGAAGTAGTTCCCTGTCAAATGACCAGTCACCCATGAAATCACCGGAAAGGCATGAATTTCCACCAAGACGATAGGTTGGCTTTCCTTCAACGGGTTCTGTAGCCCAAAGTACTTTAGGCTTATAAGGCATCTCAAGGCAGTCAGGCATATGAGCAGTAAATGAAACATCAAGGATTGCGGTTTTTATGCCCTGATTTTCAACAACATCCTCAATTGTTGAAACAAGCTCCCCTGTCTCCCATGCAAAAGCACTTCCGGGTTCAAGAATAAGATGAAGACCTGTCCTCTCCCTGAATCTCTTAAGTATACTGATGAGATGATCAGTATTATAATCCTTTCTGGTCATAAGGTGTCCTCCACCCATATTTATCCATTTAATTTTGCTGAAGTGCTTTCCGAATTTGCTTTCAACAACATCCAGTACTTTTTCCAGAGCATACGAATCCGATTCAAAAAGAACATGAAAATGGAATCCTTCAATTCCTTCAGGAAGTCTGTCTCCCAGAATATCGGCAGTTACACCGAGCCTGGAGCCGGGGCTGCATGGATTGTAAATTCCGTGACTAACTTCCGAAAATTCGGGATTTATCCTTAACCCTGCTGATACTTTTTTCGACTTTCCATTTAATCTATTCGAAAATTTACTGTACTGATAAAGAGAATTGAATGTTACATGTGAGCTGTATTTCAGGATGTTATCAAAATCAGCATCCTTAAAAACCGGTGAATATGTATGAGCAAGCGACCCTATTTCCTCATAGCACAGTCTGGCTTCATCAGCCGAGCTTGCGGCGGCACCTGATACATATTCCCTGAGTATGGGAAAAACACCCCACATGGCAAACCCCTTGAAGGCAAGTATTATCTCAGCCCCTGATTCATCAGAAACATGCTTAATCAATGAAAGGTTTTTACGGAACCTTAATTCATCAATACAATAACAGGGAGATGGTATAAGACAACCTGATCGCGTAATCAAATTATAATTGAATCAGATTTGTTAAACCAGCATGGCGACAAGCAACCAGCAAAGTAGTTGACCTAAGTATATGTATCTCAACCCTCCCCCCCCGCCCTCATACCTCCAGATCAACATCATGAAGTTCAACCCATGGAAGTCCAAGCCTGTTAAGTTCAGTCATAAACGGATCTGGATCAAATTCCTCAACATTAAACACTCCCGGTTTCTTCCAGATGCCTTTCAGATACATCATTGCTCCTATAGCTGCAGGTACGCCTGTGGTATAGCTTACACCCTGCGTTCCTGTTTCAGCATAGGCTGCCTCATGGCTGCAGTTATTATAAATATAGTATGTCTTCTCTTTCCCGTTCTTTATCCCTTTGATCCTGCATCCTATTGATGTCTGCCCGGTGTAATTCTCTCCAAGTTCTCCCGGATCAGGCAGTACAGCTTTAAGGAACTGAATTGGGATGATTTCCCTTCCTTCAAACATAATTGGTTCTATGCCTGCCATACCAATATTCTGAATTACACGAAGATGTGTAAGATACTCCTGACCAAAAGTCATCCAGAACCTTGCTCTTTTAAGAGTAGGATAATTCTTTACCAGAGATTCCAGTTCCTCGTGATAGATAACATAGGATTCTTTTGGACCAATATGAGGATAATTAAGCGGTCTGTGTATGGCATGTGGTTCTGTTATCACCCATTTACCGTTCTCCCAGTATTTTCCTTTTTGCGTAACCTCCCTTATATTAATCTCGGGGTTGAAATTAGTGGCAAAAGGTTTGCCATGATCACCGGCATTACAGTCGACTATATCAAGATAGTGCAGTTCCTCGAAATGATGTTTAGCTGCATAAGCAGTAAATATTGAAGTAACTCCCGGGTCAAAACCGCAACCCAGAATAGCCGTCAGTCCTGCTTTCTTAAATCTGTCCTGGTATGCCCACTGCCAGCTGTATTCAAACTTGGCTTCTTCAAGTGGCTCATAATTGGCAGTATCGAGATATGCTACACCCGTTTCGAGACATGCATCCATAATATGGAGGTCCTGATATGGCAATGCTACATTCACAACAAGATCAGGCTTAAAGGATTTTATGAGTTTTACAAGCTGGGGTACATTATCTGCGTCAACCTGTGCTGTTTTGATCCTGCTCCCTCCTATCTTTTGAGCAATGGCATCACATTTTGATTTGGTACGGCTTGCAAGCATAATATCGCTGAACACATCTGGCAGTGAGGCCATTTTATGAACGACAACAGTTCCTACGCCTCCGGCACCTATAACCAATACTTTTCCCATATCTCTGTTTTTTAATTTTACAATCGGTCTGATCACACGATGAATCCTTGTCCATCAAAACATTTTCAAATATAAAACTTAAAAATGACCATTCAATGATATTCCTCATTTCAGTTTAAAGATTATCCAACTTCACATTGAAGAATGCAGGTAACTATTTCTGATTATCTTTGTAAACTTAATTTCGCCTGAGAAACTCTATGAAACTCATTAATCGGCTGCTGATTCTGAGGATATTAAGCACTATCCTGCTGATCGAAACAGTTTCAGTTCTTCTCTGCATTCCGGTAGCCCTGATATACAATGAACCTTTCGAGCCATTCTTATGGTCAGCTGTTTTCTCCTTTCTTTTTTCTGCCGTTTTCAGATTCGTAACAAACGATGCAGATTATAAGAAATTCAGCAACAGGGATGGTTACCTCATCGTAACTCTATCGTGGCTGGTATTCCTGGCATTTGGCACACTTCCCTACATTCTAACCGGTACAATTCCTTCATTCATTGATGCATTTTTTGAATCAAGCTCCGGCTTTACAACAACAGGATCAACTATTATTACTGATGTGGAGGTGCTTCCCTATTCAATTCTTTTCTGGCGTAGCCTGACGCACTGGCTGGGAGGATTCGGATTTATTGTACTTGTAATAATAATTCTGCCTTCAATCAGGGTAACCGGTTACCAGCTTTTCAGCCTTGAATCAACCCTAAAGGAAAAGATACATCCAAAAACAAAATCCATTGGTTACAGGATTTTGCTGATATACCTGACACTTACTATCGCAGAGATACTCCTGCTTAATCTGGGTGAAATGGATTTTTTTGAAAGTCTGTGCTACTCTTTCGGAACTATTGCAACCGGGGGATTTTCCACAAAAAACTCAGGAATAATTGCATATTCAGCTTACAGTCAGTATATTATAATGATATTTATGTTACTGGCAGGTATTAGCCAGGTCGTTTACTACTACATTGTCAAGTTTAACTTCAGAAAGGTTTCACAGAATGAAGAATTATGGTTTTACCTTGGATCGGTTATTATAGCAGGAGCCCTTGCTACTTCGATAATTCTTGCCAATTCTACATTTCATCTTGAAAAAGCATTCAGGGACGGGTTCTTCAATGTGATTTCAATTATCACCACAACTGGTTTCGCATCAACAGATTACCTGCTTTGGCCCGGACCTGCGGTAATACTTATTTTTCTGCTTATGTTCACTGGCGGAAGCACCGGTTCAACAACCGGAAACATTAAAATGGCAAGACATCTTCTTGTCATAAAGAACATAAAAAGTGCATTTGTAAAGGTCAATCACCCTAATGCATTATCCGGAATAAAATTTAATGGAAAAACAATCGCCGAAAAAATAAATATCTCAATTCTTTCATTTGTTGTCCTTTACCTTTTCATTTTTGTGGCAGGTACTCTTATTGTTGTTGCCACTGGTCCTGATGTTGTCACGGCTGCCAGCGCAGTGGCTGCATCACTTGGGAATATCGGACCCGGACTTGGCACTGTAGGCCCGATGAGCACGTATGCACATCTTCCTGAGATAACAAAGCTGATCCTCAGTCTGCTTATGATACTTGGCAGGCTTGAGATAATCTCTGTATTTGCATTGTTTACAAGGACTTTCTGGAAAGTATAAGAACAGCTTAGGGCGCAGGGCGCAGGGCTTAAGACTTACAACAGAAGTTTTCTTACCCTTTCAAGGCTTTCAGGAGTGCCGACATCTACCCAATAACCGCCATCGTCTTTTAGTGTATATACAGGGTGTTCAGCTGCAAGTTCAAGATAGAGGTCAATCATTGAATATTTTCCATGCCTCATAAACCTGAAAATCTCTGGTTCAACAATATGCATACTGGAAAAAGCAATTTCATCAAGTCCTTCGGAAGTAGAGACACCTCTTAATTTCTCCTCACCTGTTTCAACATTTCGCCATCCCCTTAACCTTCCATCATTATCAACAAGGATAAAGCGTTTACCAGGCCTGTGCCTTGTTGCGAGCGTTGCTATACAGCCCTTTTTCTTGTGAAATTTAAAAAGAGCAGGTATATCATAGTCAGATATTATATCCGCATTATATAACAGGAAAGGATTACTATCAAAAAACCATTTTGCCTTAAACAGACCACCTCCATTTTCCAGGAGGCCATCCCGTTCATCGGATATGGAAATCCTGTAACCCATTTTTCTCAGATTCTCAATCTCCAGCTCAACCTGTTCGGCAAAATGATGTACATTAATAATTATGTCTTCAAAACCAGATAAGCTGCACTTTTCAACAGCACGGTGAAGAACGCTTTTCCCGTTTATATCAAGCAGTGCTTTGGCTGTTGTTTCAGTTATTTTTCCTAGTCTGGTGCCAAGGCCTGCGGCAAAGATCATTGCTTTCATTGTCTTCTGGTCTTCTGGTCCTTGGTCCTTGTCAGGCTATAATGTTACCTGCCTTAAGTTGCTGAAATATATCTGTTGAAGGAACATTACGGACTGCAAAAAAGAGCTCAGGCAGTTCAATTGGGAGCTGGCCTGAGTCAATAATTCCTGTCAAAAGTTCAATTGCAGGAACAATGCTTCCAGTAAAAGTGGGTTTCTTTTCATATAATCCCCTGAATCCGAAAGCTCCCAGAGCCTGCATTAGCCTTATCATGCTGAAGCCTGCATAATAGCCTCTGAATTCCTCCTTCTTTTCGCCTGAAACAATACAAAAATTTTCAATATGAGTTTCCAGCAGCCTCATTCTTGAAGCTTCTGGAATATGTGCTTTTGCATCGTACAAAAGAGAGGCAACATCATATTGCGGAGCACCTTTTCTTCCGCCCTGATAATCGATAAACCAGGGTTCACCGTCAACAACCATAACATTTGCCGACTGGAAATCGCGATAAAGAAAAAAATCCTGACCGGTTTTAAGAAGGAAATCGGCCATTGTATTGAAATCATTCTCAAGCCGGCGTTCATTAAATGGTGCAGCTAAAAGCTTGAGAAGCATATACTTGAAATAATTCATATCCCACATCATCGATTGCCTGTCAAAACTTTTGTGAGGATAACAGAGATTTAGATCAAGCCCTTTTATGCCATCGATCTGGAAGCTGATAAGCTTCTCAAGTACTTTAGAATAGAGATTTTCTGCTCCCGATTTAAAACCATTCTGCTGAAGCCAGGTATACAGATTGAGATCCCCCAGGTCGCGGAGAAAGTAGATATACTTATCAGGAATACTGCCATAAATCTCCGGAACAGGCAATCCTTTGGAAATAAAATGGTGTGTAAATCCGATAAAAGCCTCATTCTCCTCGGAGTTGGCATTGTATGCCCCGATAACGCTCCTGCTTCCATCAACAATACGGAAATACTTCCTGTCAGAGCCTGATTGTGGCAGGGCAATTATCTGAATATCATTCACACCAAAGTACTTCTTATAACCCTCCGCTACTATATCAATTATCTGCATCCAATTTGTTTTTATAATTAATGTGTGTCTTACGTCGTGCGTCCTGCGCCCTTATAACCAATCTTTATAACCTGATGAATATCTTCTTCCTGTAAAGAATAAGAACCACTGACCATACCAGCAAAACCTGGAATAATGCAAAAAACAGGCTTCCGTTCATATTTCCGGCCAGAGGAGCAAAAATTTTCTGATATATCCAGGAATAAAGTGTTATCTGGTCTGCTCCTGCTCCTATTTTAATATTCAACATTGTTTTTGTCCAAATTCCGGCCAGCGCATAGGCAAAAATCGCATTGGTCCCAAATACAAGAAAAGGCATACCCCATTTCTGAAGCCTGAAAACATCTGCAATAAGGTAAATCAGGGCCAGAAGTCCCATTGCAAGTCCTGCTGTAAAAAGAACATATGAACTGGTCCAGAGTGGTTTGTTTATCGGGAAAAACAATCCCCAGAGATATCCAAGACCTGCTGATGCTGCACCAAACAGAAGAAGTTTGATTACAGTCTTACCACCCTCTGTGTTTTTACTGATCATCTCACCAATGAAATATCCTATTATCACAGTTGCTATTGCAGGAATTGTACTCAGGAGTCCTTCCGGATCAAAAGGCACACCGAATCCTTTGTACATATGATTTGCTCCAAGGATTGAAAGATCTACCTTCGCAGCAAAGTTAGACTCCAGGCTGTAAGGGTCAGCTCCTCCGAAAAAAGCAAGTAAACCCCAATAGCCAATCAGTATAGCTGCAACAACGATCCACAAAAAATCGCGCCTTATGCTAAGACATATAATTGCACCTATGCCATATGCAATAGCAATCCTGGGAAGAACACCTAGTATTCTGAGAGCAGAATAGTCCCTCAAAAATTTTGGAAATATTGCGAGAAACAACCCTACGACAAAAATAAGTAACATTCGCCTGAGTATTCTTATCACTGATCCTGTATTGAATTCATTTCCATACTTCTTCAGGGAAAAGAAAGTTGAGACCCCTACTATAAAAAGGAAGAATGGAAAAACAAGATCAGTCGGAGTACATCCATGCCATTTGGCATGACGCAGGGGAGCATAAACATATTCCCAGCTCCCTGGAGTATTCACGATAATCATGAAGGCAATCGTAAGGCCTCTGAATATATCAAGTGAGACTAACCTGTTGGTACTCTTTGCCATCTCCTCCAATTAAATTCGAGTGGTAAAAATAGTAATTCCGGCTAATTTAAACTGATTAAGTTATTATCTCTTTAAATCCATTTATTAACAGGTACTTCATTGTAAACTGATTAAATAATTCCAATATTTGAGTTTTAAAAATTACATTTGGGGAGAATCATAAATATAATTCAATTAAAATATTAAAACAGGCAAGCCATGAGGACGAACAGATGGGTAAGTATAATATTTCTGACAGCATTTTCATTTCTAATGCAAACCCGGTCAAATGCACAAAGTACTGAACCTCCTTTTATTAAGTACATGAACCATCCATGGGTTGACTCTGTATTAAAGACATTGACAGTCGATCAGCAGATAGCCCAGTGCATTTGGATCGCGGCATGGTCAGATAAAGATGTTGCACATGAGGTCGAAATTAGTGATCTGATCAGGAAATATGGTGTTGGCGGACTTATCTTTTTCCAGGGCAATGCAACAAAACAGGCTGAACTGACGAATTATTATCAGAGTATATCAAAAGTACCTTTGGCCATTGCAATGGATGCTGAATGGGGAATCGGAATGAGACTCACCAATGTTGATAAGTTTCCATACCAGATGACCCTCGGTGCAATAAGGAATGATTCATTGATTTACGAGTTCGGAAAAGCTGTCGCCTCTCAGTTCAAAAGAGTTGGAATGCACGTCAATCTTGCTCCTGTGGCTGATATTAACAATAACCCGGCAAATCCGGTAATCAATTACAGATCTTTTGGAGAAGAGAGAGATAATGTTGCTACAAAAGCAATTATGTATATGAAGGGTTTGCAGGATAATGGCATACTTGCATCGGCCAAACATTTTCCCGGCCATGGTGACACTGATGTCGATTCTCATGAGGACCTGCCCAGAATTTCGCATTCCCGTTCAAGACTTGAGAGTGTAGAGATCTATCCATTCCAGAGACTTATTAATGAAGGTTCCGGGGCAGTAATGACGGCACATCTTAATCTCCCTTCCCTCGATTCAACATCAGGCCTACCCTCTACCCTTTCACCTGTGATAATCAAGGATCTTCTGGAAAAACAGCTTGGCTTTAAAGGGTTGGTTATCACTGATGCCATGAATATGCAAGGCATAACAAAGTACTATAAGCCAGGGGAAGCAGATGCGTTGGCACTACAAGCAGGCAATGATGTTGTTGAATTCGTTCTGAAAGTTGAGTCAGCGATAAATGAAACGAAGAATTATATCAATTCAAAAAAAATAAAGCCTGAAGATATGGCATTGAAATGCCGAAAAATACTTGCACTTAAGTACTGGGCAGGTCTCTCGGAAGACAAGACTATCAATTCTAAAAATATTGATGAAGATTTATCACCAGCATCTTCAAAAGCACTTATAAGAAATCTCTATGCAAATGCTCTTACAGTGCTTAATAACAATCAGAATATACTTCCACTGAAGGATCTCAACAAAATCAGGATTGCTACAGTAGCTATAAACAGAAACTCAACAGCTTTTTACCAGCTTCAGATTGACAAATATCTAAAAGCTGATCACTATACAATTGATCCTGCAAATACTGAAGCTGCATCACTGCTGCTCAAAAAACTTACAGGATACGATATAGTCCTGGCAGGTGTTTATGGTCTTGACCAGAGGCCACAGAGAGGTTTTGGAATTACTCCGGCCTTAATTAACTTCATGGATCAGCTCATAAAGAATCAGAAAACGATTGTCACCTGGTTTGGAAATCCCTATGGCATTGCAAAAATACCTGTACTTGAAAATACCGATGGATTAATCCTGGCATACCAGGAAAATAAGGATACAGAGGAGCTATCAGCACAGTTGATTTTTGGAGGGATTGGTGCCAGAGGCTCACTTCCTGTAAGTATAAACGAAAAATGGAAATCAGAATATGGAATCATTACACCTGGAAATTTAAGATTACAATTTGGCATTCCCGAAAGTGCAGGGATCTCTTCATCAGTCCTGAATTACAAAATTGACTCAATAGTAAATGCTGCCCTGCTGGCAAAAGCATTCCCGGGCTGTGTTGTAATGGCTGCAAGAAAAGGAATTGTTGTTTTTCACAAAGCTTACGGGTACCAGACATATGACAGCAGAACCCCGGTAAAAGAAGATGATCTATTTGACCTTGCATCAGTTACCAAAGTTTCAGCCTCCTTGCCAGGTTTTATGCTCCTGGATAGCGAGGACAGGTTTTCTCCCGACAATTCGCTTGGCAGTTATCTTCCATATTTCAAAAATTCAAATAAGGAGGATATTCTGATGAGGGATATATTTACACACCAGGCAGGATTAACTCCTTTTATTCCTTTCTACAGATATACAACAAAGGAAGATGGCAGTTACAAAAGGCATACCTGCAGTCCGGTTTACAGTGAAAAATATCCTGTGATGGTTGCCCATAATGTTTTCCTGCATAAGAATTACAATAAGAAAATGTTTGCTGAAATCAAAAAGAGTAAGCTGGGTGAAAAGAAGTACACATATTCCGACCTGACATTTATTATTACTCCGCAGATCATTGAAAACATAACAGGACAGAAATGGTATGAGTTTGTAACAGACAGCATTTATAAAAAAATTGGTGCAAATGATCTGACATTTAATCCTTATAAAAAGTACCCTTTGAGCAGGATTATTCCGACAGAATATGATTCATTGTTCCGGAAACAGCAATTACAGGGAACCGTTCATGATGAAATAGCCGGTATGCTGGGCGGATTTTCAGGACATGCCGGACTTTTTGCAACCTCAAATGATCTGATGAAGCTTATGGAACTCTACAGAAGGATGGGAAATTACGGGGGAGAACAGATAATCGGACATGATGTTTTGACAGAGTACACAAGTGTTCAGTTTCCCGAAAACGATAACCGCAGAGGATTAGGATTTGACAAACCCATGCTTAATAATTCAGAACTTCCCACAGCTAAGGCATACCCTGCAAAAGATGCATCACCGTCAAGCTTTGGTCATACAGGTTATACAGGAACATTTGTTTGGGTCGATCCGGAGAAAGAGGTTTCACTGGTCTTCTTTTCGAACAGGGTATATCCAACCAGAAACAATAATATAATTTCGGACCTGAGCGTCAGAGGATCAATATTACAGGCAATTTATGATTCTATTTCAAGGTAGGTTGACTGCCTGAATCTGAACTGCAAATATCAGAACATCATCAACCTGTTCATGGGAACCCTTCCAGGAGTTGAATATTTCATCGATACGGTTGTTCCGTTCAATTATGTTTAAACCCTGAATATCAAGGAATAACGCTTTCATTTGTTTCTTCATGTACTTCTTGCCTTTTGGTCCCCCAAACTGATCGGCAAATCCATCAGACGTAGTATAAATTGAATCCCCAGGAATAATATTAATTGTTCTGGTTGTAAAATTCGAGCTTCCTGAATATGAACCTATGGGCTGTTTATCAGCATCAACTTCGTAGAGAGTATTAGTTCCATCTGTAAGATCAGGTTCAACAGCCGAACCATTAACAATAAGTGGTACATTTTTTCCCCTTACAAGAAACATACTATTATTTGCAGCGGCGAATTCAACTTCCATAACTGAATAATCAACAGAACATAAGGAAATATCCATTCCATCACGGATTCTGACTTCTCCGGAAGCAATCTCCTCTTCATTACCGGAATCCTGTCTGAATGTCTCTGCAACTATATGATTGAGCCTGTCAAGTATCTCTCCGGGATGTAAAAGGTGATATTCCCTTACTGCTCTGTTAAGCCCGTTAAAACCGATTATACTCATTATTGCCCCGGGGACTCCATGTCCAGTACAATCAACTGAAGCCCAAAGGATTTTATTATGCGCTCTTTCCACCCAGTAAAAATCCCCGCTTATTATATCCTTTGGCCGGAAAAAAACAAACGAAGATGGTAGCATTGACTTAATCAGATTGTCGGGAGGCAAAACCGCTGTCTGAATTCTTTTAGAGTATTTTATAGAATCTGTAATCTCATTTCGCTGAATCTCGATTTTATCACGTTGACTCGAAATCTCATCTTTCTGCTCAAGTATCTTCTGATTCTGTTTCTCAAGAAGGGCATAAGCACGCCGTGTACGATTATACCCCCTGATAACCAGCAGTGTAAGCACTAAAACCAGAAGAAATGCAGCTACAATTACTGTTCTTGTCCTGTTTACTTCAGACATAAAATCGTCTTCGGGAACAACAACCCCTATATAAAAAAGGTTATTTTTACCGAGTTCAAAGGGATGAATACCTGCCCACCATGTATTTCCATCAAGTTCAAAACTGAACGGTAATCCTGAGTTATCTCCGGTTTTCCACTTATTGACAGCCTCAGTCAGCTCACTGATATTAAGATCTTTATACTCATAAAGGACAAATTTTTTAAGAGAATCTGGATTTTCAAAACGATGGTCGCGGGGAAGCCCAATTATTTTTGAATCACTTGTAAGAATGAAAGCCTTTCCGTTTTTACTTATATTCAGCTTCGATGTATAATCGGAAATATCAATAAGCAGAATATCAAATGCAATCACATATCTAAGACTGACGTCTGCAGATGCTTTCCAGTTAACAGAAACTGTTATACCCGGATCCTTTGTTGTGAAAAAGATATAAGGCTGAGTCCAGGCAAGCTCCCTGTTATTTGTATTTAGTCCGCCGGTAAACCATGGCCTCTCCCTCGGATCGTATTTTCTTATATCAGTCCAGTTTGTATCAGAAAGTACGTTCATCGTCTCATCGTATTTCCATCTGTATCTCATAATCGATTGGATACCGCCGTTCCATGTAACAATCCTGTTGAGCCATGTGGAATCTTCCCTGAGAAGCATATATTCATTTCCTTTTGTATTGGCAATCAGCATTGATGAAATCTGCGGATAGTTTTTAAGAAGAGGGATAAAATGAGGATTAAGCTTAGCAGGGTCATTTGATTCGATCAGATCAAAAAGGACGTAAGCTCCTTAACCGTCTCATTTGTAGTCTGTTGAATGATTGAATTAGAAAGATGCTCAACTGTCTGCGACAGGTTGAACAGCATGTATATAAGGATTGAAATTGAGACAGGAGTTATAAAAAGAATAATATTTCTGAGTGTAAGATTCCTCTTAAGGAAACCAAACACATCTTTTACTAATATAGTATTCATTGCTTACTGCTTTGATCCGTCATATTACAAAAGAACAAAAACTTTAAATAATCTGATCAGATAAAAAAAACCAGATTGTAAAACTACAATCTGGTTTTTGGGTGCCCAGAACAAGACTCGAACTTGCACACCCTTGCGAGCACCAGCCCCTCAAGCTGGCGTGTCTACCAATTTCACCATCTGGGCGATATAGCTCAGGGCTCAGAGCTTTGAGCTCAGGGTTTCCTGCCCTGGTCTCTGCGCGCTATGCACTGCGCCATTCCTGTGCCCAGAACAGGACTCGAACCTGCACATCATTGCTGACACTAGTCCCTGAAACTAGCGCGTCTACCAATTTCGCCATCTGGGCTCTATCGAGTGACAGCGGGTGCAAAAATAAATAAAAATTTGTAAAAACATCTCTTTGAAATAAATGTTTGTAAAAAAAATCATAAGTGAATTATGTTTCTTAATTAAAAGTTTATTTTTGCTTCCTGAATTATTTATATGAAAACAGGGCTTAAAAAGATATTATGGTGTATTAAACATCTGGTGTACAGGTCTGCACTATCCTTTTAATGTTTATTGAGATATTAAAAGACTAGAGGACCTGCAGAAAGATGCAGGTTTTTTTTTAACTAAAAAGTACAAAATGAAAATAATGAAATTTGGAGGGACCTCAGTTGGAAATCCTGACAGGATGAGAGCTCTGATCCCCCTGATCAATGATCCGGATAAAAAAATTGTGGTACTGTCAGCAATGTCAGGAACAACCAACAGTCTCGTTGAGATTGCCGGTCTTCTCTATGCAGATAAGATTGATGAAGCTTCACTGAAGAATGAGCAGCTCAGGGCAAAATACCATCAGGTTGTTGATGAATTATATGCTACTGAAAAATTCAAAAAATCGGGTCATGAACTAATTGATTCACATTTTGAATACATAAGAAATTTTACACTCAGGGTTTTCACAAAGCTTCAGGAAAAGGCCATCCTTTCACAAGGTGAACTTATATCCACTTCGCTTTTTCATATGCTCATGCAGGAGAACAATATCAGGGCAGCACTGCTTCCTGCTCTTTCATTTATGAGAATAGATAAGGACGGGGAACCGGATTACTTCTATATTGAGGAGAACTTAAAAAGGGAGCTTAAAAAATGCCCTCAGGAGAATATAATTATCACTCAGGGATTTATATGCAGAAATGCCTACGGTGAGATTGATAATCTGAAAAGAGGCGGAAGTGATTTCACCGCTTCGATTATCGGAGCAGCCAGCAGGGCAGATGAAATACAAATATGGACAGACATAAATGGATTCCATAATAACGATCCAAGATTTGTTGAAAATACAAAGGTCATCCGGAACATTTCATTTGATGAAGCTGCAGAACTTGCATATTTCGGAGCAAAAATACTTCACCCTTCAAGTGTTAACCCAGCCCGCGAAAAGAACATTCCTGTCAGGCTCAAGAATACAATGGAACCTGAAGATATTGGGACCCTGATAACGGCTGACTGCAAGTGGGAGGACTACAAAGCCGTGGCAGCCAAGGATGGAATATCTGTATTGCGAATCAGGTCCGACAGGATGCTTATGGCTTATGGATTCCTGAGAAAGGTTTTTGAAATATTTGAAGCATACAAGACACCAATTGACATGATTACCACTTCAGAGGTTTCAATCTCACTTACAGTGGATAACTCTGAGTTTATCAACGAAATCGCAAAAGATCTGAGGGAACTTGGAGGGGTTGAAATTGAACAGAATCAGTCAATAATCTGTGTAGTGGGAGATTTCAGGCCTGAGAGGACAGGATCGGCTCCTGAGATTTTTGAAGCACTGAATACAATTCCTCTTAAAATGATATCTTATGGTGGCAGCCCTTACAGCCTGTCGCTGCTAATTGACACCTCAAACAAAGTTGATGCTTTGAGACAGCTTAGTAAACATCTTTTTAAATAGACCGATGATCACTCCCAAAATTACAGAGAAATTCAGGGAAATTCAGACACCATTCTATTATTATGATCTTGATGTTCTAAGATCCACTCTTGACATTTTGAAAAAGGAATCGGACAATTCCGGATATAAGGTTCACTATGCTGTTAAAGCTAACCATAACCCCAGGATTCTTAAATTAATATCTTCATATGGTTTCGGAGCAGACTGTGTAAGCTGGAATGAGATTGCCGCTGCTATAAATGCCGGATTCAGACCTGAAGAAATTGTTTTTGCCGGAGTCGGAAAAACAGACAGGGAGATAGAGTCGGCCCTTAATGCAGGTATTTTCTGTTTCAATTGCGAATCGATTCCTGAGATAGAAGTTATTGACTATCTTGCCTCACTTCAAAAAAAAAGCGCCAGAATTGCGCTCAGAATAAATCCATATATTGAAGCACATACTCATAAATACATTACAACAGGCATTGAGGAGAGCAAGTTCGGAATCAATACCTGGGAGCTTGACAATGTGATTAAAAAGCTTTCGGAGCTTAATAATGTGGAGCTCATAGGGATGCACTTCCACATCGGGTCACAGATAACAAGAATGTCTGTATTTAAAAGTCTCTGTTTAAAGCTTAACGAGCTACAGAACTGGTTTTCATCCAGAGGATTATTCCTTGAGGTAGTTAATGTCGGAGGCGGCCTCGGAATTGATTATGAGAATCCTGATAAGTATCCGCCTATTGAAGAGTACTTTACCCTTCTGAATGAATTTATTGATCTTATTCCCGGACAAACTATACATATGGAACCCGGACGTTCTGTAATTGGACAGTGCGGCAGCCTTATTTCCAGGGTACTTTACATAAAGAATGGCAGCAATACCCAGTTTGCAATAATTGATGCCGGTATGACTGATCTCATCAGACCTGCACTTTACCAGGCGCATCATAAGATAGAAAATCTCAGTTCCATCGAAGGTATTTACAGATATGATGTCGTTGGACCAGTATGTGAGTCATCTGATACTTTTGCAAAGTTCATTGAACTTCCGGAGACAAAGAGAGGCGATTTTCTTGCAATCCGTTCAGCCGGTGCCTATGGTGAAGCAATGGCTTCCAGATACAACCTTAGGGAGCTTCCTTCATCTGTATTTTCAGATGATCTTTAATACTTTTCGACGAGATTGGTATAATCAAGGAAGATACATTTAATTGGTAAACAATCAATTGAATTAACTATTTTTCTCTTCTTTATTATTTAGACTGAATCTAAATCCACAATCTCACTTCACTCAGAAAAAATAATTACTTTGGTGATCTACTTTTAAAAAAAATTCAAATGAAGTATTCACTATTCAAAGTTAAACCCTTCGATCAACTGATTAGGGAATCTAAAAGCGACTCCGGAGGATTAAAAAGAGCATTATCAGCCACAAATCTGATCTTTCTTGGGATTGGAGCAATAATTGGTGCAGGTATTTTTGTTTTAACAGGAGAAGTATCAGCCAACTATTCAGGCCCTGCAATTGTTCTGTCATTCATAATTGCTGCACTTGCTTGCGCTTGTGCAGGCCTTGCATATGCTGAGCTTACATCAATGATCCCAATTTCTGGCAGCGCTTATACATATGCATACGCTACTATGGGTGAGTTTTTTGCATGGATAATAGGTTGGCTTCTTATAGTAGAATACCTTTTTGCTGCTTCAACTGTGAGTGTCGGCTGGTCAGGATATGTCGTAAGTCTGCTTGGTGATATTGGGAAAGACGGGATACATATTCCGGCAGCTTTAACTACTGCACCTATTATATTTGACGAAGCCAGCAATGGTTTTATAATGTCAGAGGGCGGCATAATTAACCTCCCGGCTATGTTTATAGTCTTTCTCCTTTCAATTATTCTTGTTATCGGAGTTAAAGAATCTGCCAGATTCAATAATATTATTGTCTTTATTAAAGTATCTGTCATTTTGATTTTCATCATTGCAGGAGTATGGTTTATCAGTACTGCAAACTGGCACCCGTTTATACCGGAAAATACAGGAAAGTTCGGATCATTCGGAGTCAGTGGGGTATTAAGAGGTGCAGCTGTTATATTTTTCGCTTATATCGGGTTTGATGCTGTCTCCACTGCAGCGCAAGAGTCGAAAAATCCTCAGCGAGACCTTCCAATAGGGATTCTTGGGATCATTGGCAGTTTCAACTATACTTTATATACTTGTAGCGCTAGTTCTGACCGGAATAGTATCATATACCAAATTAGGTGTTCCTGATCCAATTGCAGTAGGTGTTGATTCAATGAATAGCAGATTCGCGACAATAGTACTGGCTCCTCTTATCAAAATAGGTGCTGTTGCAGGATTAAGCTCTGTCATTCTGGTGATGTTGCTGGGACAACCCCGTATATTCATGACAATGTCTAAGGATGGCCTTCTGCCTCCGATTTTCGCAAAAGTACATCCGAAATTTAAGACACCTTATATGTCAACTATAATTGTTGGATTAGTTGCAATGATCCTGGCAGGATTATTTCCGATTGGAGTTTTAAGTAAACTTGTCTCACTTGGAACCTTACTTGCCTTCTCATCTGTATGCCTGGCAGTGCTGATTCTTCGCAAAAAGCAACCTGATACTCCGCGTCCGTTCAGAACACCTTTCTCCCCATGGATTCCGTTGTTCGGGATCTTCTCCTGTCTGGGTGTGACACTGTTCCTTAATATATATGCATGGATAACAATGATTGTTTGGCTGTCGATAGGACTGGTTGTCTACTTCACTTATGGAATGAAGCACAGCACATTGAACAAAGCTACAAACGGTTAGTACAGGATTTCGGATGATGCATTACTGATTGCCAATAACTGATTACTGATTACATATACTAAATGAGAAGTTTATACATAGTCATCCTTGCCCTGCTTTTTGCAGCATGCTCTCCTGTAAAAAAATATCAGTCACAGCCTGATGTATTGGCATGGGAGAATGCAATACAGAAATTCGAACAGCTTGACAAGTCAGAAACTTACCCTAAGGAATCTGTTATTTTTGCAGGGAGCTCAAGTATTGTGCTTTGGTCTACGCTCAAAGAGGACATGGCCCCCTACCCTGTTATTCACCGGGGTTACGGAGGTGCCAAACTCAGTGATTTTGCAGTCTATGCCGGCAGAATTTTTGATCCGCATGAATTTCGTGCCGCAGTTATTTTCATTGCCAACGACATTAGCGGGTCGGATAAGGATAAAAGCCCAGAAGAGGTGCTGGCTTTGTATAAAAGCGTTATAAAGACTATTCGTAAAAATCACAAAGACGCTCCTGTTTTCTGGATTGCAATTACACCAACATCCTCCAGGTGGAAGGCATGGCCGCAGATTCAGAAAGCAAATAGCCTTATAAAGGAATACTCTGAAAAGAATAAAAACCTCTATTTCATAACAACTGATTTTGGTTTTCTTGGGAATGACGGAAAACCAAAAGATGAGCTATTCAGGAATGATCTGTTGCACCTCAATGATAAAGGTTATGATGTGTGGCAGGAGATAATAAAGAAGGAACTTGACAGGGTTTTGAAATAATAACCAGGATTTATATTTGAATATCATGAAAATACGTAGGGACATGCCATGGCATGTCCCTACATTATTTTTAATTAAAACGTAGGGTCACGCCATGGCGTGACCCTACGTTTTTTCATGATAAAATTTCTATTTTTTCCTTAGGCTTTTGTTTAAAAGATAATCGTAATCCTTAGGACCTTTATAAGAACCTGGATATGATTTGCCTTCAACCTTTCTTTCAAGCTTTTTGATAACCATAGTTCTATCGCCGCGGGCAGCTCCTTTGGCATGATCAACATAATCAACCCATGCAACAAACCACTGAATCTTATCAGGAATAATCTGCTGGGTGGTAACAAATGAAGGATCTTCATCACGCAACATGTAATTGTCATGTGTTTCTTCCCAGACATCAACATAATGAGCTATTGGGTCCAGATCAGCGAAAACCACAATTCCATCATCATCAGTAAAACCTTCAATGATTTTCTTTGTCTGGTTATCCCAATCATTAAGAGAAGGATATAGAATTACACTGGCGCCGGATACTGAATACTCATCCCAATATTCCAACACTTCAACAACCAGCAGGCTTGGTTCAACAACATCAAGCTGAATCATTGCTTTTGACTCCTCTCCCTTTTTAGAATAAGCAGTCAGCACTACATCATACCTGCCTGTTAGCTGGTAAGTATGAACTGGATGCTTTTCGGTTGAGATGTATCCGTCTCCGAAATCCCACTCAAATGTTTCTGCATTGGATGATGTATTATAGAAAAAAACCTCTGAACCAACCTTGGCTTTTTCAATTTCAAGATAAAAATTAGCCTCAGGGTCTTTGGAACAGGAAATAAATACCAGAGGAAGAATAAGTGCGAGGTAAAATATCTTTTTCATATGCTTGTTATTAAATGTTAAAACTGTAATGTCAAATAGTGTGCCATTTGTTTTTCTTCTATTGTCAATCATCTGAATTAACGTTTTCTATCCACTGTTTTGAGTCTGCAAATATAAAAATTATCATTATCTTTGCACTCCAATTCAAAGCCTTAATTAAGAATGGTAAAAATAACATTTCCCGACGGATCAGTAAGGGAATATAACAGCGGTACAAACAGCCTTCAGATAGCTGAACTAATAAGTCCCAGACTTGCAAAAGAAGTTTATTCTGCAACAGTCAACGGAGAAACGTGGGATCTTACAAGGCCCATCAGCAGTGACTCCACATTAAAACTTAACAAGTGGGATGATGAGCAGGGCAAACATGCCTTCTGGCACTCTTCTGCACACCTCATGGCAGAGGCTCTTGAATCATTGTACCCCGGAATGAAATTCGGTATTGGTCCTGCAATTGAGAATGGATTCTATTATGATGTGGACCCTGGTGATGGTAAAGTAATAACTGAGGCAGATCTTATTACCATTGAGAACCGGATGAAGGAGCTTGCTGCAAAGAACCTGACATATACACGACGTGACATCAGCAAAAAAGAGGCCCTCGATCTTTTCACAACGAAGGGTGATGATTATAAAACCGAACTTATAAGTGAGCTCGAAGACGGAACCATAACACTCTATTCCCAGGGCAACTTCACTGATCTCTGCAGGGGACCACACCTTCCATCAACCGAACCGCTAAAAGCTATCAAGCTTCTGAGTGTCGCCGGTGCCTATTGGAGAGGAAATGAGAACAGGAAAATGCTTACCAGGATCTATGGTATAACATTCCCGAAACAGAAGCTTCTTGATGAATATCTTGTATTTCTGGAGGAAGCAAAAAGAAGGGATCACCGGAGGATAGGAAAAGAACTTGAGCTTTTTACTTTTTCCCCTAAGGTTGGTATGGGTCTTCCGTTATGGATGCCAAAAGGCTCGGATATCAGACAAAATCTGATAACATTTCTAACCTCTGTACTCAGAAAAAGAGGATATAAGATTGTTACCACACCTCATATAGGAAATGTAAATCTGTACAAGACATCAGGGCACTTTGAAAAATATGGTGCTGACTCATTTCAGCCAATTTCAACACCTCAGGAGGGTGAACAGTTCATGCTTAAGCCAATGAACTGCCCGCATCACTGCGAAATTTATAATGCCACTCCTCATTCCTACAAGGATCTTCCTTACAGAATGGCTGAGTTTGGTACTGTTTACAGGTACGAGCAGAGCGGTGAGCTTCACGGCCTTACAAGGGTACGTAGTTTCACCCAGGATGATGCCCATCATTTTTGCAGGCAGGATCAGCTGAGAGAAGAATTCAAGAGCATAATTGATCTGATACTTTATATCTTCCGTATACTCAACTTCAACGATTTTACAGCCCAGGTATCACTACGTGATCCGGAGAACAAGCAAAAGTATATTGGCTCAGACGAGAACTGGGAAAAAGCGGAACGTGATATTATTGAGGCAGCAGCTGAAAAAAGCCTCCAGACAACAGTTGCACTTGGAGAAGCCGCTTTTTACGGACCGAAGCTCGATTTTATGGTGAAGGATGCAATTGGCAGGAAATGGCAACTTGGAACAATACAGGTAGACTATAACCTCCCCGAAAGGTTCGATCTTACCTACAATGGCAGCGACAACCAGAAGCACAGACCTGTGATGATACATCGAACCATTTTCGGTTCACTGGAGCGTTTTGTCGCCGTACTTATTGAAAATACCGCAGGAAAATTCCCGCTTTGGCTTGCTCCCGAAAAAGCAGTCATTCTTCCTATAAGTGAAAAATTCAATGATTATGCAGGAAAAGTTTTGGAAATTCTAAATAATTCCGATATTTGCACACTAATTGACGAAAGAAGCGAAAAAATAGGTAAGAAGATCAGGGATAATGAATTAAAGAGGATTCCCTACCTTCTTATAATAGGTGAAAAAGAGGTTGAAAACGGAACAATTGCTGTCCGTAAGCAGGGTGAAGGTGATATGGGAAGCATGAAAATAGAAGAATTCGTCAGTTTTATACAGGAAGAGATTAAAAAAGAAATAGCCTTTTAAGGCATTTAGTATTAACTAAACATAGGAGGAAAGAGTCATAGCTTTACCAATAAGGCGAAGCCCGGCAAGGATAACCCAACCGGCTCACAAAATCAATCAAAGGATCACTGCAAAAGTGGTCAGAGTAGTAGGTGAAGAAATCGAAGCTCAGGTAATGAGTATTCAGGATGCACTTCGGCTGGCTGATAACCTTGAGCTCGATCTTGTTGAAATCTCTCCCAATGCAGATCCACCTGTTTGTAAAATTGTTGATTATCAGAAATTTCTGTATCAGCAAAAGAAAAAGCAGAAAGAGATCAAGGCAAAAACATCAAAAGTTGTGGTTAAGGAAATCAGGTTTGGACCTAATACCGATGATCACGACTATAATTTCAAGCTCAAGCATGCCGTAAGGTTCCTTGAAGAAGGTGCAAAGGTAAGAGCTTATGTATTCTTTAAAGGAAGATCTATACTGTTCAAGGAACAGGGAGAAGTTCTGCTCCTTCGTTTTGCAAATGATCTGGAAGAGTATGGGAAGCCTGATCAGCTACCAAAGCTTGAAGGAAAGAGAATGATAGTATCATTCTCACCAAAGAAGAAGAAATAGTTTATTTTAATATATTTTATTGAGAAAATGCCAAAGATGAAAACAAACCCCGGTGCAAAGAAGAGATTCTCGCTGACCGGAACAGGAAAGATCAAGCGTAAGCATGCTTTCAAAAGTCACATCCTTACAAAAAAGTCAACCAAGCGCAAAAGAAACCTTGGCTATGACGGAGTAGTCCACAAGACAGACCTCAAGAACGTAAAGTTGTTACTTGCAATGAAATAGTTGTTAGCGCTTCGATTAAAGAAAAATTAGTATTAACAGAATGATCAGCTTAAAGTTCCCCTTGAAACGGGACGCTGACTTTCAAAAACAATGAGTTATGCCAAGATCAGTAAATTCAGTCGCATCGAGAACCAGAAGAAAAAAGGTTCTTCAGCAGACAAAAGGAAATTTCGGTTCAAGAAGGAATGTAATTACAGTTGCAAAGAATACCCTCGATAAAGGTTTAGGGTATGCTTATCGCGACAGAAGAAAGAAGAAAGGCCAGTTCAGGGCACTCTGGATACAGAGAATAAATGCAGGTGTTAGACAGTATGATATGAGTTACTCTGAGTTTATTGGAAAACTCGACAAGAAGGGAATAATACTCAACAGAAAAACACTCGCAGACCTGGCGATGAATCACCCTGAAGCGTTTCAGGCTATCGTGGAAAAAGTAAAATAGTTTATATACGGTAAGTATAAAAATAATAGGGACATGCCATGGCATGTCCCTTATTTTTTGCCTCTCCCTAGATCCTCTTTAAAGGGAAAGGGATATGAGGTTTCTTACCTAACCCTCATAAACATCCTGTTCCACCTTATTTTTTTCAATCCTGTGGCTTCCTTGTCCAGTGACAGCCATATGAATTTTGGTTTGCCAACAATATGATCTTCAGGCACAAATCCCCAATAACGTGAATCTGCTGAATTATGCCTGTTATCTCCCATCATCCAGTAGTAACCCATTTTAAATGTATAGCTGGTGGCCGGAGTACCATTAATATATATTGTACCATTTTCTATCTTCAGATCATTATCCTCGTAAACATCAATTATACGCTCATAGATACATATATTCGCTGTATCAAGCTGCACAGTCGAACCTGTGGAAGGAAGCCATAAAGGACCATAGTTATCCTCATTCCATTTATATGCCGGATTATGAGGAAAGATATGCGGCGCCCATTCGCCTTCACGAGCCAGAACAGCAGATACCTCCGATACATTAGTAAATTTAGAAATCGTTTCTGCATTGGCTTTGGTAAGCGGTAGCAAATATGCAGATCCTGAGAGCATTGACTGATCAGCCCTTGATATTGAAAGTCTTTCAAATGCCTTCGGGTTAATTGTAGTTCCGTTCGTTCCTACAACATATGTTGTCTGCTGGGTGGTATTATCAGGTACTTCTTTTCCATTTACATACAGAATACCCTTTATAATTGTAACAGTATCACCAGGTATACCAACGCATCTCTTCACATAATTATCCCTCCGGTCAACCGGTCTGTAAATCATTTCATTCTGACCCCAAATTTCTCTTCTTGCCATCTGCAAATAGAACTCTTCCGGCTTAATTGTTGATCCGGTATATACATCTCTTGATTTAAAATCGCGGGCTGTTCGCCTGACTATCTCATAATAACTTGTTGCCTGTTCATCCAGTACAACTGTGTCACCTGCAGGGAAATTAAATACTATAGGATCATTGTTCTTTACTATTCCTCCGCCGGCCAGCCTTTTATATGGCCATATTACAAGATCTGACCATGACTTGCTGTTGGTGATTGGCATTGTATGCTGAGTAAAGGGAAAAGCTATTGGGGTATTTGGCATCCTTGGACCGTATGCAAGTTTGCTCACAAAAAGATGATCCCTCACCAGCAATGATTTCTCCATTGAGGGAGTGGGAATCCGGTAATTCTGGAAAAGAAAGATATTAATTAGTGTTACTGCAATAACAGCAAATATCAGTGCATCAAGCCATTCTATAAAAGCATTATTTCTGCCATGACGTTTTTTCCAGAATGTCCAGTTAACTTTTTCAGTTACATACATGTCGAATATTATTCCCAATCCGATCAGAAGCCAGAAATTTCCAATCCATATAACCACAAGGATATATATGAATGCTGCTACTCCGAAGCGGAAGTATTTACTTGAAAAGATCTCATTCATTATTTAATTGTTTTTCAGAAGCGACAAAAGTAATATAATTATCAGAATCCCATTACATCATTCATTGTGAATACACCTTTCCTGGATGAAATATACTCCGCTGCAACAACAGCACCCAGCGCCAATCCCTTCCTGTTTTTAGCCTCATGCTTTAAACTGATGGTGTCAATCTCTGAATCCCATGTTATTATATGCGTTCCGGGTACATCACCTTCCCTGATTGCCGCAATTGGAACCGATCCTTCCAGTTTGCTCCCTCCAAGGTGCCATGTTTCATATCTGTCATGTTCTCCTGTTATACCCTTTGCAAGTGTAATTGCAGTACCGCTGGGCGCATCAAGCTTTTTTGTATGATGTATCTCCTCAATAGAAACACCATAATCATTGTACTTATTCATGTGCCTGGCCAGCTGCGCATTAAGCATAAAAAGAAGATTAACTCCAATACTGAAATTTGTAGAATGAAGGAAAGATGTTTTATTCTTTCTGCAGAGGTCAGCTGCCTTTTCATAGTCCTCAAGCCAGCCTGTTGTACCTGAAACAACCGGAACACTGTTGCCTAGGCATTCCGAAATATTTTGTAATGCTGTTGTAGGAAGAGAGAATTCGATCGCAACATCAATACCATTAAGGTTATTGCTATTCAAATCTGTTGCATTATCCTTATCTACAATGAGTTTTATAACATGTCCACGTTTGAGAGCAATAGCCTCAATCTCGTGTCCCATGCGTCCATAACCAATTAGTGCTATTTTCATTTTCTTTTTTTTGCGAATTTACCAGTTTATAACATTCACAGTTTAATAATAAACGACAAAAATATTAATGTGTTGTTCAGAATTCATATTACTTTTATAATTCAATTTTGAAAACAACCTGTTTATGAAAAGAATATTTATCTCATTATCAATTGCAGTCATGGTACTTACAGGTTCATGTGGCGAACAGCAGACAGCTGATCTGGTAATTGTAAACGGCGAAGTGTTTACTGTTGATGATAATAACCCATCCGCTGAGGCAATTGCCATTAAGGGAGAAAAGATAATTTATGTCGGTACCACTACTGAAGCCAAAAAAATGGTTAAAGAGGGTATTACAAATCTTATTGATGCCGGAGGAAGACCGGTATTTCCCGGTTTTAATGATGCACACGTTCATTTCGGCCCGTTAGATCCCGATTACATTGAATTAAGATATACTACCGATCCATCTGTATTTACAGAAAAAGTCAGGGCACAGATTGCAAAATCTAAACCCGGACAGTTAATCAGGGGCGGTCACTGGGAGCATGAGATGTTCACAGACAGAAACTGGCCAACAAAAGGGCTTTTAGATAATGTTTCACCTAATAATCCGGTAATACTTTCGAGAGCCGATGGCCATTCTGTTTTAGTGAACTCCTATATCCTGAAAGCATCAGGTATTACAGGAAAAACTGTTTCCCCGTTTGGTGGGGAGATCCAGAAAGATCCAAAAACAAGTGAACCAACAGGTATCATCAAGGAGAATGCAATGGACCTGATAAAAACCGGAGAAATTGTTGCTGAACTATCTGAAAAAGAGAAGGAAGAGAAGATCTGGCAGGGGTATCTGCTTGCGCTGAAGGAAGCCCGTGAACTGGGCGTTACAAGCATACAGATCCCTGGCTGGGGCGATTTTGAAGCATATAGCAAACTTCAGGAACAAGGTCATCTTACGAGCAGAATTGATATTGGGGAACCACTGACCGGTGACACAGCCAGACTGAAGAAATATATTGAAATTGCAAAAAAGTATCCTGCTGAAGGCAACTGGATCCGCTTCGGTTACCTAAAAGCATTTATTGACGGGACAATAGGATCAGGTACAGCTCTTATGTATGAGCCATTCACAGACAATCCAAATACATCAGGACTTGCAATGATGCCTTATGAAGAGTTTGAAAATATGGTAGTTTCTGCAGACAAACTTGGATTCCAGATCGGGGTCCATTCAATTGGCGACAAAGGCAATAACTGGACACTCAACGCTTATGAAGCGGCACAAAAAGTAAATGGTATACGCGACAGCAGGCACCGCGATGAGCACGCCCAGACTATTGCTCCATCTGATTTTCCAAGGTTTGCCCAACTTGGAGTAATAGCATCAATGCAGCCAACACATTGCATCTCCGACAAGAAGTTTGTTGTAAAAAGAATCGGTGAGGAGAGATCAAAAGGTGCCTATGCATGGAAGAGTCTTGCTGACGCAGGTGCCAGGATAGCATTCGGAACCGACTACCAGGTTGAGCCGCTTAATCCAATGGAAGGATTATATGCCTCAGTAACAAGAAAAGACAGACTGGGAGAAGATGGTGACGGCTGGTATCCTGAACAAAAAATTTCTATGACTGATGCATTAAAATATTACACAATTGGTGCTGCCTATGCCCAGTTCATGGAAGATAGAAAAGGAATGATAAAAACAGGATACCTTGCTGATATTGTGATTATTGACAAAAACATTTTCTCAATTCCGGAAAATGAAATTATGAAAACGAAAGTCGATTATACGATTGTCGGCGGTAAGGTTGTTTACTCCTCAGGAAAAAGGTAATTGCTTTTTCCTTCGAGCGAATATAATATCTGAAGTGCCTCGCTCTTGTTTGTGCCACAGAACTCATGTTCTGCCTGGTAATCAGAACATACCTTAGGTCTTGACGGATCTCCGAACAGAGCGCATTTATAATCCTCCATCAGATGAATGCATCTTACACCTGAAGGTTTTCCATCAGGCATCCCAGGTATCGGTGATGATATCGAGATAGCTATGCAGCAGGCTCCGCAGTCGGGTCGGCAATCCATTTTAAAAGATAAAAGACAAAAGTAAGAAGATAAAAGGCAAAAGGCAATAGGCGGAAGGCAGCAGATTCTCGCAGATTGAATCCTTAGAATTGTGAACTCAGAGTATTAATCTCCAAAATAATCAGGTCCCTTCCATACGTATTTTTTACAGCATTTACCTGACTGGTAGTCCATAAAACCATTATCTGTGTACATAAATTCAGTGCCATCGGATTTATATGTCCTTGGTCCTGCGGAACTTAGAAGATTAATAAATTCAAAATAATAGTCACCTTTATATTCTGTTCTTATCCAGGCAGATATGTTCAGGCTTGACCGGGGATCCGATTCCAGTGTTTTCTTATCCTGTGCAATACTTGTCTTAAGCCATTCCGGAACTTCCGATTCAGGAATCAGATAATCGGACGATTTTTCACATGATACCAGAAAAATCAGAAGCGGGATAGTTAAAAGGTAATGTTTCATAAAAAGGGTAGATGATATTGAAAATCATCAAGAAATATGCCAATCAGCTTTAAAACTGTTTACTTTCAAGAATGGGGATTCCCAATTGCTGACTGAAGCTATCTAACTCCTCTCTGGCAGATTGTAAGGAGCTAAAACTTTTTAATGGCATAATTGGCTTGTTATCAGAACCATAAAGATTTATCCTGATATCGTATTCATGTATCCCCATAGCGCTACCACGCGTGTATCCAATAAATCCCCGGTGAGTTTTTTTTAAGCCCAGTTTCATGCCGGGTGATATAGCTATCCATTTTCCGATGGGGATTAATCCAAAAAGATTATCTGAGTGCCTGATTTTCCTTCCTTCTGTATCTATTGTGGTACTGGTATCAGTAAATAAAGCAAAGAGACCAACAAATACAATAAATAATCCATAAACAGAAAACCATGTTACAGTAATTCCTCCTATAATCAGGAAAAAACCGGTTGAAGAGCCAAAGGGACCAAATGTAAGGCCAAATCTGTTTTCAATCATCATATGTGAAGATAGTAATGTTTTAGAAGCACTATTTAATCATCCGCACTTTTCTTTCAATAAGTCTTCTGATTTTATGAAATGGTGTCGGAGGTCCATTTCGTATTTCTTTTTTATCAATGAAAATAGCATCAGAGATACCCCATTCACGCTGTATAGCTTTATCAATAGTCTTATATTCATTCAGTTGAATATAGTCTTCATAACCTGAAATTGCCCTCTTTGTTCTTTCATAAACCATGTTTTGTGCCGGGCACTAACAAGTCTTCAAGACAGCAGAAATATAAATGCTCATGCTCTGGTGTTAAGTCAACTATCTTCATCTCAGGATGGTATTAAGAATCTTCATTTCATAAAGGATGCTTGCTTAACCAAATTTAGAAAAAGAAAATCATATTCGAGAAATTGATTGTTAAAAGATTAACAATAAATTGTGTTTAGGAATTGCAGATTGAATGTACCACTGAGCTGTTTTGCCTTTGTGCCATTGCGCCTTTGTGCCATTGCGCCTTTCTTACTTTCTTACTACATTTGGGAAAACATTTTCAATGAGAATTGATATAATTACTGTACTGCCCGAACTACTTGAAAGTCCACTGAACTTTTCCATTGTGAAGAGAGCAAGAGACAAGGGACTTGTGGAAATAAACGTCATAAATCTTAGGGATTTCACTTCAGACAAATACAAAACTGTTGACGACTATGCCTTTGGAGGCGGTGCCGGCATGGTAATGATGATTGAACCGGTGTTTAAAGCCATTGAAAAACTTAAAAGTGAGAGAGAATATGATGAGATAATCTATACCTCTCCTGATGGTGAAAGGTTTACACAAAGAATGGCAAACATGCTTTCACTTAAAAACAATATTATTATTCTTGCCGGGCATTATAAAGGTGTTGATCAGCGAATACGCGAACATCTTATAACCAGAGAAATATCTATTGGCGACTATGTTTTATCGGGTGGGGAGATACCTGCTGCAGCCATAACTGATGCAATTGTCAGACTCATCCCCGGTGCAATATCAGATGAACAATCTGCCCTCTCCGATTCCTTCCAGGATGACCTGCTGGCACCTCCGGTATATACAAGACCTGCCGATTTCAATGGCTGGAAGGTACCTGATATACTCCTTTCTGGTCACACCGCTGAAATAGATAAATGGAGACATGAACAATCACTTGAAAGAACACATAAACTCAGACCAGACCTGTCAAAAGATGAATAAATTCCAAACGCTTCTGATGAAGGGCAGCTTGGTTGTCCTGTCAATATTACTCTATTCCTGCTCAAATAATCCAAAAACAGATTTCCTGAAAGATGGTTTTTTAAATCCTCCCGATTCAGCCCGGCCCGGAGTTTACTGGTATTTCATGGATGGCAATCTTAACCGTGAAGCCATAACCGCAGATCTTGAGTCGATGAAGAGCGCTGGTATTGGATATGTTCTCTTTCTTGAAGTAAACGTAGGTATTCCACGCGGAAAGGTCGACTTTCTTAGCGAAGAATGGCAGGAATTATACAAACATGCTGTAAAAGAAGCTGAAAGGCTGGGAATAAAAATCATTCTAGGGTCAGGTCCGGGATGGGCCGGCAGTGGAGGTCCGTGGGTAACACCCGGACAATCAATGACACATCTGGTGGCAAGTGAGATAACAGTGACTGGTCCTGGTAAAATCGCTAAAAAACTGCCAGTCCCCGATAATAAAAAACCTTTTTTTGGTGAGGGCAGCCTCACCCCCGGGCTGAAAAAAATCCGGGATGAGTGGTACGAAGATGCATTTGTACTGGCATTTCCGGAAAATGGAAGTTCAGAAAGGATTGAAGGTACGGATGAAAAAGCACTGTACTACCGGGCTCCGTATACATCACAGCCCGGAGTACTACCATACATAATTTCATCCGCATCATACAATGAATCAAACGGATCAGCTATTGATCCTTCGTCTGTTGAGCGTATTCTCGGACATATGCACAAGGACGGAACCCTGGAATGGGAAGTTCCTCCGGGAAAATGGACCATAATGAGATTTGTACGAAGAAATAACGGTGCTGTGACAAGACCGGCACCGGAACCCGGACTCGGATTTGAAGCTGATAAATTTGATACAACTTCATTTAATGCTCACTATGACACTTATGCAGGCAAGCTCATAAGAAAGGTACAGCCATCGAAAGACAAATCAGGCGGCGGCTGGACAATGATACATATTGACAGCTGGGAGATGGGTTCACAGAACTGGAGTCCTGAATTCAGGGAGGAATTCAGGAATAGAAGAGGCTATGACCTTCTGCCCTATCTTCCTGTCTACACCGGAAGGATTGTCGGCAGCAGGGAGAAAAGCGAAAGATTCCTCTGGGATCTGCGCCAGACTTCAAATGAGCTGATTGTTGAGAATCATGCCAGACATTTCAAAAATCTCGGAAGAAGAGATGGTTTCAGACTCTCTATAGAACCATACGACATGAATCCTGCTGCAGATCTCGATCTTGGGGGAGTGGCTGACGTGCCAATGTGCGAATTTTGGACCGATAGTCTTGGATTCAATTCCGCTTTCAGCTGCATAGAGTCCACTTCTATTGCCCATGTTTCAGGATCACCTGTAGTTGCAGCAGAAGCTTTTACAGCTGATTCACCGGAAGCCTGGAAAAAGTATCCTTCAAATATGAAAAACCAGGGTGACTGGGCCTTCTGCATGGGAATTAACAGGTTTGTATATCACACATTTGCACACAAACCACTTCCTGATAAATATCGGCCAGGTATGACAATGGGACCATATGGTGTTCACTGGGACCGGGGACAAACCTGGTGGAAAATGGCTGATGGATACCATAAATATATTACAAGGTGTCAGTATGTTTTGTCGCAGGGAAAAGCAGTGGCTGACATACTCTACCTTGCTCCCGAAGGAGCCCCCCAGGTATTTCTTCCGCCGCCCACTGCACTTGACGGAACTGCAGTAATGCCTGACAAAAAGGGATACTCTTTTGATGGCTGCTCACCACGTTTTCTGATTGAAAATGCAACTGTAAATAATGGGAAGATAGAGTTCCCCGGAGGCGGATCATACAGGGTAATGGTACTCCCTCAGATTGAAACAATGACACCTGAACTTCTTACCAAAATTAAATCGCTTATAAATGATGGTGCAATTGTAATAGGAAATCCTCCCATGAAATCACCCTCACTGGTAAACTATCCGGGTTGTGATAATCAGGTTAAAATTCTGGCTGAGGAGATTTGGGGGATAGAAAAGATGCAAGGTGATCTGCAGAAGAAAGTGTTTGGAATCGGACAAATCTGGTGGGGAGAGAAGATCCTTAAAAAGAATAATACCGGTTTTCAGCAAAAAGATTCACTCAACATTTACCCTGACTACCAGGTTACAGCCTCAGTGCTTGAGACTACAGGTGTGGTTCAAGATTTTAAGTCATCAGGAAGAATTAGATACATCCACAGGTCAATGGCTGACAGGGAATTATATTTTATCTCAAACAAAACAAATTCAGCAATTAACGACACCTGTATTTTCAGGAGTGGAACTACAAATGCAGAGATATGGGATCCTGTAACAGGTGAAATAAGTCTGGCAGAATCAGCCGGATATAAGGAGTCATTTCTAATGAAAATAAGAATGGAACCTTACCAAAGCCTTTTTGTGGTCTTCTATAAATCTGGGAGAGGTATGGGCAGAAGCAAACAAAGTATTCAAAAAAACTCAGATGAAAAGATAATCAGCTCACTTGAAGGTTCCTGGAATGTAACATTTGATACAATCTGGGGAGGTCCGCAGGATGTTGAATTTGAGAAACTATCCGACTGGTCGCAAAATACTGTTCCGGGAATTAAGTATTATTCAGGTACTGCAGTTTATAAAAAGAAATTTTCACTTCCGGGAAATTCCGGGTCAAATGAAAAAAACCGTTACTTCCTTGATCTGGGAAAAGTATATAATATGGCCAGAGTAAAGCTCAACGGACGGGATCTTGGCGTAATCTGGACAGCCCCATGGCAGGTTGAGATTACCGATGACTTAATAATGGACGAAAACCTCCTTGAAATTGAAGTTGCAAATCTATGGATCAACCGGCTAATCGGGGATGAAAAGGAACCATGGGATGGCGTTTCAGATGGGAAGTGGCCTGAGTGGCTTTTAAACGGAAAAGAGAGACCCAGTAAAAGATATACTTTCACAACTCATAGGTTCTACAAAAAGGATGATCCTCTTTATGAGTCCGGACTTATAGGACCGGTTGTCATCAGAAAAATAATTTTTGCTGAGTAACACCCCCCCTAAAAGGGTCAATTTGTATAGAAAAGCCCCCCTTGGGGGGTTTGGGGGTCAATTCCGTCAATTTTATCATTTGAAATAATAAAAATCTTTCGTAAGATTGTATTCACAATTATCTGTTTATTAACTATTTAATATTCAACAACATGAATACTCAGGATTATATCAAACGGGAAGACAAATACGGTGCACATAACTATCATCCGCTGCCCGTTGTGCTCGAGAGAGGTGAAGGTCCGTTTGTTTGGGATGTTGAAGGAAAAAGATATTTTGATTTTCTTTCAGCCTATTCCGCAGTAAACCAGGGACATTGCCATCCCAAAATCATTAAAGCTCTTACCGACCAGGCTACAAGGCTGACTCTTACATCCAGGGCATTTTATAATTCGGTTCTAGGTGAATATGAAGAATATGTAACAAAATACTTTAAGTACGATAAGGTACTTCCTATGAACTCAGGCGCAGAAGCTGATGAAACAGCTCTTAAGCTATGCCGTAAATGGGCCTATAAGAAAAAAGGCATTAAGGAAAACAATGCAAAAATTATAGCCTGTGAAGGTAATTTCCATGGAAGAACTATCAGTATAATCTCAATGTCAACCGATCCGGATGCAAGAAACGATTATGGTCCTTTCACACCCGGGTTCATTATTATTCCCTACAACGATCTGCATGCACTTGAGAATGCATTGAAGGATCCTGATGTTGCAGGTTTCCTCGTTGAGCCAATTCAGGGTGAAGCCGGCGTATTTGTTCCAGATGAAGGATACCTGAAAAAAGCATATAACCTGTGTAAGGAGAAAAATGTACTCTTCATTGCTGATGAAGTACAGACCGGAATTGCCCGTACCGGAAAACTTCTTGCATGCGATCATGAATCTGTTCGTCCTGATATCCTGATTCTCGGAAAAGCTCTCTCAGGAGGTGTTTTACCTGTATCAGCAGTATTTGCAGATGATGAAATAATGCTTACGATTAAACCAGGGGAACATGGTTCAACATTTGGTGGCAATCCTCTTGCATGCAAGGTGGCCATTGCTGCACTGGAAGTTGTAAAGAATGAAAAACTTGCAGAGAATGCTGACCGTCTGGGTGAAATATTCCGCGCAGAATTCAGGAATATCAAATCTGATATGATTGAACTTGTAAGAGGAAAAGGCCTGCTGAATGCTGTTGTTATTAGACCAAAAAATGGCAAAGAAGCATGGGATGTCTGTCTCGCAATGAAGGAAAAGGGTGTTATAGCCAAACCAACTCACGGACATATTATAAGGTTTGCTCCCCCACTCGTCATCACTGAAGCACAGCTAATGGAAGCTATAAAGCTCATAAAAGAAGCTTTTAAGTTATTTGAATAAGAATTAATAGATTTTTAAATAGTCTATTTTAAATATTTCACCCCGGCTCTAAAAAGGGGTTGGGGTGAAAAATAAAACCGCTTCTCAAAAAAATACATATGAATATTGGAACCAGATTTAAGTGCCTCAGGTCAATCTCTGGCACTATTTTAATAATATTTCTTTTAAACTCCTGTGCAGCAACAAAACAGGCAGGTGTCACTCAACCTGAATTGAAAGGCCATATAGAATACCTTTCGTCTGACAGGCTTCAGGGAAGGCTTACCGGCTCTGAAGGAGACAGTCTTGCAGCTGCATATATCAGAAGCGAACTAACATCGTACGGATTTGTACCGCTTGAGGGAGACGGGTTCCAGAAGTTCACAGTGACTAAAAGGATATTTCCGGGAAAAAATAATAATCTGACAATTCAGGGAAAGACTTACACCTGCGAAAAGGATTATATTCCTATGGGCTTCAGTGCCAACGCTAAATCTGAAGCAGAAGTTGTTTTTGCAGGATACGGATTCAATATCAATACAGACAGCATAAAGTGGAACGATTATCAGAACCTCGATGTTAAAGGCAAGTGGGTTATGATATTACGTGCCGATCCTGAGGTAAATAATACCAGAAGCCTTTTATACCTTAAAGCAGCGACAGGGATAAAGCTCTTATTGCCAAAGACATGGGTGCGTCAGGAGTGCTTTTTGTTTCCGGACCTGTAACAGATGATCAGGATACATTTGAACCTCTCAATAAAAATGATTTTTCTGTAGGTATTCCTGTTTTCAGAATCAAACGGGAGGTTGCAGATCAGATCCTTACAATTGCAAGGGCTACAACAGCTGCTCTGGAAAAAAAGCTTAATAACAGCCGAAAGCCATTGGGCTTTTCCACAGATATAATTTTGAATGGAATTGCTGAGATTGCAAGAGAAGAATCAGCAACCAGAAATGTGGCCATGATTATGCCTGGAACTGATGAAAAGCTTAAAAATGAATATATTGTATTTGGTGCCCACTTTGACCATTTAGGATTGGGAGGACCCGGATCATCAAGCAGGGCTGTCGATACAACAGGAGTTCATCATGGAGCAGATGACAATGCATCAGGTGTTGCAATGATGCTTGAACTGGCTGAGAAATTTGCAAAGACAAAAGATAGTCATAAAAGAAGTATAGTCTGCATTGGCTTCTCCGGAGAAGAAATGGGACTGCTCGGATCAAAATATTTCACTGAAAATCCTGGTCTCGACCTGAAGAAAGTAAATGCAATGATCAATCTCGACATGGTCGGAAGGCTTCGTGAAACAAAAGTTCTTCAGGTGAGCGGAGTAGGAACTGCTGAAGGTTTCAGGCAAAAGGTTCTGTCAATAAGTGACACGTCCGTTATAAAACTTGCCCTTTCCGATGAAGGTTATGGCCCGTCAGATCATTCTGCATTCTATGGAAAAAATATCCCGGTTCTATTCTATACCACGGGAGCACATCTCGATTATCACACGCCAAATGATGTTGCAGACAGTATAAACTACGATGGTATGGTTACTATCTCATCTCTTGTCTACAGTATGGGACATGATCTTTCCACTTCCTCCGAAAGACTTAAATTTATGGAGGCTGGTCCTGTTGCGGAACAGGCAAGGCCTGCCAGAAGAAAAGGAGTTACACTTGGTATTATGCCCGATTTTGCAGGAAATATAAAGAACGGACTCAGGGCTGATTTTGTGACGCCCGGAAAACCAGCCGCTCTTGGCGGTATGAAAAAGGGAGATATAATAACATCAATTAATGGTAAACCGGTAAATAATATACAGGATTATATGTTCAGAATGGGTCAGCTGAAGCATGGTGAAACTATCAGTGTTGAGGTACTACGTGATGGAAAGGTAGAAGTTCTGCTGATACAATTATAGGCGTCAGGCTTTGGGCGACAGGCAACAGGAAGAGTCTAATTATTAAATGTATATAAAAGATGAAAAAGACAATACTCTGGACACTTACAGTAATTATAACCCTATCAGCTGCTTATTATCAGAGAAAGACCGGACCTACTTATCCCAAACAGGTTAAAGTTACTCTGAATGATACCCTATATAAACTAAAGCTAGTCAGAAGCATTGCGCTTGATGAGAGATCTGCAGTCAGGCTTAAAATTAAGGATCCTTCAATTCAGGCGAAACTATATTTTAAAATATTAAACAGTAAGGAGGAATATCAGATTTCTGAATTTGCTTATGAAAAGGAAGGTTTTTTTGCTGCTATCCCTCAGCAACCTGCTGCCGGAAAGCTCCAGTACTACATTGAACTAACGGATTCAAAAGGCACGCAGACCTTATTCAAAGATCAAAATATTGTAATCAGGTATAAAGGTGGTGTTCCTTCATTTATACTTGTACCGCATGTGATTATAATGTTTGTGGCTATGCTTTTTTCGACTCTCGCAGGGCTTATGGCTTTGGCTAAAGTACCCCAGTATAAGAAGTATGCTTTCTGGACACTTCTGCTTCTTACTGCCGGAGGTATGATCCTTGGACCTGTTGTTCAGCTCTATGCCTTTGGCGACCTTTGGACAGGAGTCCCGTTCGGATGGGACCTCACAGATAATAAAACACTTATTGCATTTCTATTCTGGATCCTGGCAGTCTACATGAACAGGAAAACAGATAAACCGGTTTACACCATTCTGGCTGCCTTTGTACTCCTTCTTGTGTATTCAATACCTCACAGCCTCTTCGGGTCACAACTCGATTATGCCAGCGGAAAAGTCACACAGGGAATGATTATGCTTTTTTTCTGATTATTTTCTGATTTTTATTAATTTTTTTTTGCATCAGGTGCAGCATTGCAAAATTTACCACGTCTATTGATTGAAAAATTGATAGAAAGTGGGTGCAGCAACACAGATAAAACCAAGTCTTTATGTAAAGATGGCAAATGTAGAAGCCGCATTCAAGAACATCCACCAGGACCTGATAGACGGGTGTAAAACTGGTGATCAGAAAGCACAGTTTCAGATTTATAAATTATACTACAAGGCAATGTATAATACAAGTCTGAGGATAGTGAGCGACTCAATGGAAGCTGAAGATATAATGCAGGAGTCGTTCCTTTCGGCCTTTGAAAAGATTGAAACTTACTCCGGAACAGTAAGTTTCGGAGCATGGCTCAAGAAGATTGTGGTCAACAGGTCACTGGATTCACTGAGCAGACGCAAAGCGATCTTTGAAGATATAGATTCACATGTTGGGATAAGAGACGATTCGGGAGATGAAGCAACCCGGAACGAGGAGATAGATGTGAAGGTAGAAGAAGTAAAGGAGGCTATCGAAAGGCTCCCTGACGGCTACAGGATCATCCTCTCCCTCTACCTTCTTGAAGGTTATGATCATGATGAAATTGCTGAAATACTGTCTATTAACAGCAGCACATCAAGGTCTCAGCTTTCAAGAGCGAAACTTAAACTCATCAGTGAATTAAAGAGGAAATGAAAAATATGCAGGTATGAAAACTATAGAGGAAGTAGTCAACAACAGCAGGAACTTCTGGGATGACCAGGAACCGGAAGAGGGTCACTTCGAAAGATTCAGCGTAAAGCTTGAACTCAGAAGACAGGCCAGATCAGTTAAGCGAAGTATTGTTCCATATCTGCTGAGAGCAGCAGTTGTTACCCTGCTTGTAACACTCTCATCATTATGGACCTGGGATCATTTTATAAGACCGGACAGCAGAAGAATGTCACTGGGACAGGTATCACCCCAATACAAGGAGGTAGAGAATTATTACATCCACCAGGTTAACCTTATGCAGGATGAAATAGTAAATACCGATATTCAGAATAGCCCCGAACAGAAGGAGATGCTTATCAGTGAGCTTAAAAGCATGGATTCAGTATACGTTTCCCTTCAGAAAGAACTGAAAGCCAATCCGAATGACGAGCGCATTATCAGTGCAATGATAGAGCACTACCAGACGAAACTTGAAGTCATGACAATCATAGTAGAACAATTAAAAGCAATCAGGAAAGACAACACTAATATTGAGGAAAATGAAAAAATTACATTATAAAACAGGATCGCTCCTTATAGCGACTCTTCTCTTCTTCCCCCTCATCACCATGGCGGAAGAGGCAGTTAAAGAGTTCCACAAGGAGTACACTCCGGGGCCGAATACAACCCTTGAGATAAACAACAGGTATGGTGATGTGGTAATCGCAAGCTGGGATAATAACCAGATAGTGATCGATGTTAAAGTAACAGTTGAATTACCCAGTAAAGAGAAGGCTGAAAAACTTATCAGCTTCATCGATGTACAATTCACGGAAGATGGTAATCTGATTCTTGCAAGAACTGTTATTGACGATAAATTCAGTTTCACCGGATGGGGTGGCGAATCGAAGAAATTCAGCATAGACTATAATGTTAAAATGCCTTCAAAAACTGCACTTAAGCTCGCAAACAGGTACGGGAACACTAAAATCAATGAACTGGCAGGTCTTGTTAACCTTGATATAAAATATGGTAATATCACCGCAGGTAAGTTAACCAGAGGAAATGAGAAACCATGGAACAGCCTTAACCTGGCATATGGAAAGGGATCTATTGAAGAAACCGGATGGCTTGCACTTAATATAAGGTACACAGGCAATATGGAAATAAACAAAAGCACCGCTATCCTGCTCGACAGCAGATATTCAAAGCTGGCTCTTGGAGAAACAAGTTCGGTTGTGGGTGAAAGCAAGTATGATAATATCAAAATTCAAAGAATCAGAAACCTTGATCTTGATAACGGATATTCTGATGTAAATGTAGGAACCCTCGCCACAAAACTCAGATATGAAGGAAGTTACGGATCATTCTCCATCGAGAGCATACCAGCTGATTTCGAATCGGTTGATGTGGCAGTAAGATACATGGGCGTAAAGCTTGGAATTGCGGATAATGCCAGTTATGAACTGGATGGTCATGTCAGGTACGGTGGATTGAAATACAACGAGGACAACTTCAAATTCAATAGACGTATTGTAGAGAATAACTCTACTGAGATATCGGGAGTCATTGGTAAAGAAGATTCTCCCAAGGCTAAAGTAAAAATTGATGCATCATACGGGACAGTAAGGTTATATCAATAGAAGGCGTAAGGCGTAAGGCGACAGGCCTCAGAATACAAAGAGAGACGGAACAATTTCCGCCTCTTTTTTATTAAGTATTTCCTGATCAACCCATCACCCCAACACCCAGTCTCCCTATCTCAACTCGGCTTCCTACCTATAAACAAATACTTCTTCTTTTCTGTTCGCTGTCGCAAAGCCGCGAAACATACCTTTTGAATTAAATGGCATTGATATATTGCCGGATTTATCAACACATATTACCCCTCCGCTTCCGCCTGCCTTTACAAGCTTATCATTAACAACAAGTTCTGAGGCCTCCTTAAGAGAAAGTCCCTTGTATTCCATCAGTGCTGAGATATCATGAGCAACAGTCCATCGGATAAAAAATTCACCATGACCAGTTGCAGAAACAGCACAGGTATTGTTGTTTGCATATGTACCTGCACCGATTATAGGAGCATCACCTATCCTGTTGTATTTCTTGTTTGTCATTCCCCCTGTTGATGTTCCTGCTGCCAGATTTCCGTTTTTATCAAGGGCACAGCACCCTACTGTACCGTTTTTGTCCCTCTTAATCACTTCCTGCAATTCATTAAATCTCCTGTCGGTATAAAAATATGATGGAGAAACTATTTCAAGTCCCTGTTCTTTTGCAAATTGTGAGGCACCTGCACCCGTAAGCATCACATGAGGTGAACTCGTCATTACTGTTCTGGCTGCTGTAATTGGATTTCTGATATCTGTGACTCCGGCAACTGAACCAGCTGCCAGATTCGAACCATCCATTATTGAAGCATCCAGTTCATTACGGCCATCATGTGTAAAAACAGCACCCTTACCCGCATTGAAAAGAGGATTATCCTCCATTACACGAATAGTCTTCTCTACCGCATCCAGAGCGGATCCACCTTCAATAAGTGTCTTCTTCCCCGTTTCGAGTGCTGCAGTAAGCGCAGTCATATACTCATTTTTGAGTTCAGGAGTAAGATTTTCAGTGGACATTGCCCCTGCCCCTCCGTGAATCACAATTGCCCATTCCTGCCTGGATTTATTATCAACAGACTGTTTTACAGATAATTGAGTTTTATTTATACATGATTCAATTAAAAGAGAGGAAGCGATTAATCCGATTAAAATTGAAATTCGTAATTTCATCTGATTTTATTTTTGAAGTTACTATTTGAAAAGTTGCTACACAATATTAATGATTTTTGAAATGATACATGTTGAAAAACCAACTGAAGAAAAGCTTGAAAAGCTTGGAGTGGACTCATGGCCGATATGGAAAAAAGAAACTTCTGTCTTCGCATGGGAATATGATGAAAAAGAGACTTGTTATCTTCTTGAAGGCGAAGTAGAAGTTACTCCTGTTAACGGCAAAACGGTAAAGTTTGGCAAAGGAGACCTTGTAATATTCAGCGAGGGACTGAAATGCACCTGGAATGTTATAAAACCTATAAAAAAACAATATAAGTTTGGTTAGGACTATGAAAAAAATTATATCTGCTAAATTTTGTGTATTTTTCTACTGATAATCAACTTATTGGTTGATTCAACAGCACAATATGAAAAGGTTCCGGCACAGTCATTGACTATAGTGATCCTTCTTCAAAAATATACATTGGATCCCTAGCATAGCGATTATGCAGGACGGATCATATGTAGCTTCCCATGATCATTTTGGTCCGGGAAGCACGGAGTTTCAAAGGGCACTGACATCTGTATTCCGGTCAGAAGATAAGGGAAAAACATGGAAGAAAATTTCTCAGATCAACGGGCAATTCTGGTCCAACCTTTTTGTGCATGATAACAACCTGTACATTATGGGAACCTGGAAACATCATGGAAACCTTATTATACGAAGATCTTATGACAATGGTGAAACATGGAGTGAACCAGATGACAGCAAAACCGGATTATTACGTGAAGGTGAATATCATACAGCACCGATGCCAATGATAATTCATAAGGGGAGAATATGGAGAGCTGTTGAATATGCAAAATCAGACACTGAGGAATGGGGCAAAAGGTACAGTGCAATGATAATTTCAGCTCCTGTTGAAGCAGATTTGCTGAATGCAGACAACTGGCAAAATTCAAATTTTCTTCAATATGATCAGTCATACCTGAAGGGAAACTTCAGAGGGTGGCTTGAGGGTAATGCAGTTGTAGATCCTGATGGAAAAATAGTTGATATCCTGCGAGTTGCAACAGCAGAAAAAGGTCACGACATGGCTGCAATTGTAAAAATCAGCGATGATGGGAAGACAGCCTCCTTTGACTCCTCAAATGGATTTTTTGACTTTGTGGGAGGTGCAAGAAAATTTTCCATCAGATATGATGAAAAATCAGGACTTTACTGGACAATTTCCAATATGATTCCTGAAAAGCTTACAGACAGGGATCCAAGCTCCGTTCGAAATATGCTTGTTCTAAAAAGTTCAAAAGATCTTTTCAACTGGAAAGTAAATAAGCTGCTGCTTTACAATCCTGATGAAAAAAAAACATGGTTTTCAGTATATCGACTGGCAATTTGAGGGCAATGACATCATTTATGTTTCCAGAACAGCATTTGATGACGGATTATCCGGTGCTGCCAACTTTCATGATGCTAATTTCCTGACATTCCACAGGATTAAGAATTTCAGGAAACTGAGCAACAGGATGATTTCTAAAAATCCATCTCAACAACAGTAATTCCTGATCCTCCGAATTCGACATGCTCATCGCGGAAACTCTTTACAACTCCGCATGTGGCAAGGTATTCACGGACAAGCTGCCTTAGAATACCATTTCCTTTCCCATGAAGTATTCGCAGATGTCTGTGTCTTACAATAAGTGCATTATCAATCAGGTCGCGAACCTGGTTTACCGCCTCCTCTCCTCTCACTCCGCGAATGTCGATCTCTGGCTTGAAATGAATATTACGCTGCACAATCTCCGGGTCATTTTCCCTAACAGGCATATTCGACCTCAGGCTTTTCTTTAATTCGGAACGGGTAATCCTTTCAATCCTGTCAAGAGAAACAGTAAATCTTAATGTACCGGTCTCTATTTCAGCTTTCTTCCCTTTTATAGAAATTATTTCTCCGGCAGCCATTGTATCAGTCATCCTCACTGCATCACCTTTCATAAACGGAAGGTTCTTTTCTTCAGGTTTAACAACTTCCTTATCAGGTTCTTTCTCCCTTCTTAACTTGTTCGCTTTCGAATTTAAAATTGCAATCTTCTGTTCCGTTGGAGTCACAACCGGCTTAACTTCCTCTTCCACAACATCTTTAAATTCTTCTAACTGTTGCCTGATCTCCTTAGTCTTTTCCTTTTCTGCCTGCGATTCCTTAATCTGCCTGATAGTATTTTCAATCATCCTGTTCGATTCACCAAGCAGTTTCTGGGCTTCATCCTTTGCTTTGGTTATTATCTCCTTGCGAAGACTCTTTGCTCCAGCCAGCTCATTTTCGTATTCAGACATCAATTCTTCGAGACGTTTTTCCTGCTGCCTGATACTCTGCCGTTTCATCTCCCAGTATCGCTTGTCACGGGCAATGTCTTTCAAATGACGGTCATAGTTTATATTCTTAACGCCTGCTTTCTCGGAAGCAGCTGAAAGTATCTCTTCAGGCAAGCCTATTTTTCGTGCAATTTCAAAGGCAAAAGAACTTCCTGGCTTTCCGATATTTAACTGAAACAGAGGCTGCATAAGATGATTATCAAAAGCCATTGCACCATTTACAACGCCAGAGGTCAGTGAGGCAAAATGCTTAAGATTTGTATAATGAGTAGTAATTACTCCGAAGACTTCCTTCCTGTTAAGTTCACCCAGAATAGCTTCTGCAATTGATCCTCCCAGCATCGGCTCTGTTCCGGTACCAAATTCATCAATCAGGACAAGAGTTTTATTATCACCGTTTTTAACAAAAAACTTCATGTTAATAAGGTGCGAGCTATATGTACTTAAATCATTATCAATACTTTGCTCATCACCTATATCTATCAGAATTTTTTTGAAAATACCGGCCTCTGATCCCTCTGCTACCGGAATTGTAAGTCCGCACTGAAGCATATATTGAAGTAGCCCTACTGTTTTCAGGCATACCGACTTACCACCGGCATTCGGACCTGAGATCAATAATATTCTATCCTTCTCATCAAGCAACATTTCAAGCGGAACAACCTTCCTTCCGGGTGTTTTTTCAAAAGAGAGAAATAATAAAGGATGAATAGCCTTTTTCCACATTATCACCGGCTTACTGTTCAGGCCAGGCTTGATTGACTGAAGCCTGTTCCCTAGAATGGCTTTGGCTCTGAGAAAATCAATATCACCGAGAAATATATTTGTTTCCAGAAGGTCATCTATATAAGGCCTGATATTATCAGCAAATGCGGTAAGGATCCTTACTATCTCCCTTTTTTCCTCATATTCAAGCTCGACAATATCATTGTTCATCTCTACAATCTCCTCAGGTTCAATGAAAACTGTTTTACCTGAAGCTGACTGATCATGTATCAGTCCCCTGATTTTTCTCTTGTCATATGCACTTACCGGTATAACACCTCTTCCGTTTCTGACAGATACAGTGGTGTCAGCTTCAACAAAACCATCAGACTGGGCCTGTTTGAGTATTGCATGCAGTCTTTTTGATACCTGGATGCTTTTTCCAATAAGTTCGGATCGGACATCCCGGAGTCTGGGTGAAGCATTATCCTTAATAATTCCTTTCTTGTCGATTATCCTGTCAATTGCCTCAAGAACATAAGGGTACGTCTTAACAGAGCTGCACATCTCTCTCAGAACAGGATATCTTACAGCATCCTTTCCTCTGAAAAAATTCAGTATTGTCTTAACGGTCTCAAGAGAACGCTTCAGATCAAATACCTCCTGTACTTCAGGGAAAGTACCTTCGATCCTTATCTTGTTGAGTGAATCAGATATTTTATAATAGTGTTCCGAAGGAAAAAAATCTTCAAGTGTGAGAATCAGCTGAAATTCATAAGTAGCTGATAATTCTTTAGATAACAGATCAAAATCATCCAGAAACCTGATACTGTCAACTTTTTCAAGCCCCATCGGGCTCAGGCACTTTTCCTTCAGCAGACTTCTGATCCTGTCAAAACCTATTTTGTTTTCGAAATTTTCCGGGTAAATCATTTATTAAGATAAAAGACAAAAGATAAAAGTAAAAAGACAAAAGTAATAGGTTTTCCGATTCCCCCTTTGAAGGGGGATAGGGGGATGTTATTATTTTTTACATAAGTTAAAAGACAAAAGTAAAAAGATAAAAGTGAAAAGATATTATCTTGCCAAAGCAATTACATTTTTTAAAAACATATTTGAAACTTAGTGTCTTTGCGCCAAAGACACCAGGGCACGAAGGCTCACCAAGGAAAAAACAGCAAAATTATTCAAAATCAGTATCATGAAAAGACTATTATTTTATTCAATCATTGTCATTTTTCTAATAATCAATTGTATAGAATTTGAAGTCCATAGCCAAACTCCGGAAGCCATTCCCCTTCCTGAACATCCAAGACCCGATTTTCAGAGGGAAATGTGGCAAAATCTTAATGGTATATGGGATTTCAGGTTTGATGCGCTGAATGCAGGCGAACGGGAACAATGGTTTAATAGCACAGATAAGTTTGATAAGAAAATTATGGTTCCATTTCCCTGGGGATCAAAACTCTCGGGGGTACATAATGAAGCAGAGATTGGCTGGTACAGCAGAAAAATTGAAGTACCTGCTGAATGGAATGGGAAGAAAGTCTTCATAGTCTTTGGTGCAAGCGACTGGATAACAACAGCCTGGCTCGACGGCCAAAAACTCGGCACTTTTCAGGGCGGTTATACTCCTTTCGAGTTTGATTTAACACCCTACATTAATAGAGGACAGAAACAACAACTGGTGGTTCGTGTTGACGATTCCCCTTTTCCATATAAGCTTGAAGGAAAGCAGGGATATGGTCAGGCTAAAGGTATATGGCAAACGGTATATCTTGAAACACGCGGAAACAATTTCATAAGGACTGTCCACTTCACACCTGATATTGATAAGCAATTAGTTACTGTAAAAATAATTGCCAGTCAGCCTGCCACTTCTAATACTGCTGTAAGCATAACATTCCTGAACGGAGGGCAGACAAAACCTGTAACAATCCAGAAATTCAAAAAAGGGACAAATGAACTTACAATGCAGATTCCTGTGGAAAAAATGATGCTATGGGATCTCAATAATCCATTCCTCTATGATATAAAGGCAAGAATTCTTGAGAATAATGCTGAGGTTGATAATGTGCAAAGCTATTTCGGGATGAGAAAAATAAGCATAATGAGGTTACCCGGCCTCAGCTATCCATATATCGCCCTTAATAATAAACCAATATACCTTCAGATGTGTCTTGACCAATCATATCATCCTGATGGCTTCTACACCTTTCCCTCGGATGAATTCATGAAAGAAGAGATCCTTCGGTCAAAACGTATAGGATTAAATACCAACAGAATACATATTAAAGTAGAGATACCCCGTAAGCTTTACTGGGCTGACAAACTGGGCCTGCTAATAATGGCCGATGTTCCGAATTTCTGGGGAGAGCCAGGTAAGGAGGCTCAGAATGAACATCTGGTGGCCATGAAGGGAATGATAGAGAGAGACTATAACCACCCTTCTATCTTCCAGTGGGTACTGTTTAACGAAACATGGGGATTATTCACTGAGAAAAAAGAACCAAAAAAAGAAAGGCTCTACCTTCCTGAAACGCAAGCCTGGGTTGAGAGCTTATATAAGCAGGCTAAAGCTTTGGATCCGACACGACTGGTTGAAGATAACTCTGCCTGCAATTACGATCATGTGGCAACAGATGTCAACAGCTGGCATGTATATATTCCGGGATACGACTGGAAAAAGCATCTTGATGAGGTATGTGCAAACACCAGTCCCGGATCAAAATGGAACTTTATCGGTGGCCGTACACAAGGGGAACAACCTCTTTTCAACAGTGAATGTGGCAATGTATGGGGATATAACGGCAGTACTGGTGATGTAGACTGGAGCTGGGATTATCACCTGATGATGAACGAGTTCCGGAGTCATCCCAAGATTTGCGGCTGGCTATATACAGAGCACCATGATGTAATAAACGAGTGGAACGGATACTACAAATATGACAGGAGCGACAAATATGCAGGCCTCGGGGATATTGTACCAGGTATGACACTGAATGATCTTCACAGCGATGTATATATTTCTGTTGATGGCCCTCTCTGCAGGGAAGTCAAGCCGCTGGAAACGGTTCAGCTTCCTCTTTTTGCATCCTTTATGACAGGTGCCGATCTGGGAAGTACCGTGTTAATAAAAACCACTCTTTACGGCTGGGACAAGTTTGGTAACTACTGGAATCAGAACGGACCTGAATTGTCTGTACCTTATAAAAAATGGGATGCCGCTAAAATAAGTCCATTAACAATAAATATACCTGATAAACAAGGTCTTGCAGTATTAACTGTTATTACAGAGGATGCCTCCGGAAGAATTCTCCACAGGAATTTCACCACCTTTTACATTGGAGAAAAAATTTCAAAACGTTTTGAATCAGTAGATAAAAATGGACAGAAGTTAAATGTTGTCCGTTTTTCTCCATCATCCTTTAAATCTCAAAACTGGAGCCAGAAGCAGTGGAATGTTCTTGACGGCCTAAAAGTTAACGGAGCTGGATACGGGTATTTTGAATATGAAATAGATATACCGGAAGGAGTGTCTGCAGACAATGCAGAATCCATCACCTTTATTGCAGAGATGTCGGCCAAACAGCTATTCGGCAAAGACAGGAAGGATGCCACTCTTCCTGAAGGTGATTATATGCTCGGAAAAGGAACTAATGACCCAAGTCAGAATACCAATGCCTATCCTATGACCGATACAAGGAAGCATTTTTCTTCAGTACGAATAATGGCAGAGGGTGAATCGACAGGCACTTTTTTCCTTGATGATGATCCTGCTGATCATCGTGGTATATTATCATGGTTTTCCCAGCCTCAGAACAAACAACTTAATGAGGCCGGGTCATTTGGATATCTCATAAAAGCTTCAATCCCTGTAGAATTACTCAGGAAGGCAGCCGACAGGAAGATCACCCTCCGGTTCGAAGTAGAAGAGTCAGTTCCGGGAGGCCTTGCAATATACGGAGAACGCTTCGGGAGATATCCGGTTGATCCATCGGTAATTTTTGTGATGAGGAAGTAGATTCGGATACATAGATAGTGGTTCAAAAAGGTTTGAGGCAAGTAAAACGATTCCTTTCTTTGTGTTTTCTGACCTCGGGGTTAAGGATTTTGATTTGTTTAATCTCCCCGAACCATCGAGCTTTTGTATTGGTTAATTATTGTTAATGACATTTTTAAGATTTGCTAAAAATTTTTTAGATATATTTGATACCAAATTAGAAAATCAATAAACCATCAAATGAAAATCAGAAATTTAACATCAGCATTATTCGTAATGTTTATGCTGCCTGCATTATTGCTGGCACAGAGTGAGAATATTGACCTTGGGATGATTTACAAAATTAAACAGGAAGGTTTGAAATATTCTCAGATTGAAGAGCTTGCGTTTGGGCTTACAGATCTTACAGGTCCGAGGCTTACAGGCTCAACAGGCATGACCCGTGGAAATGAATGGGCTAAAAAGAAGATGGAAGAACTTGGATTCCAGAATGTAAAGATCGAAGCCGCTGTCAATTTTGGAAAGCCCGGATGGGACAATCTTAAGACATATGCTGCAATGACCATCCCTTACTATTCCAACTTTGCCTGCAACCCGGTAGCCTGGACAGGAAGTACCAAGGGACTAATTAAAGGAGAAGTTGTTCTCGTTGATATTAAAGCAGAATCAGATTTTGAGAAATTTAAAGGTAAATTATCCGGCAAAATTGTACTTATTCCTTCAACAACAACATACGAGACAAGCTTCGAACCACTTGCCAGCAGATATACTGATGCACAACTTGAAGAGATGGCCAAAGCTTCTGCAGGCCGCTCTGGCAGAAGGCCTCCAATGGATTTTGCTCAATATGCCGCCATGAGAGCACTTCGTAACAAAATATCAGAATTTCTTAGCACTGAAGGTGTAGCAGTAGTATTAAACAGTTCAGGTACATTCAATGTACCAAGGTCAAACAGTGTGAATTACAAAACCGGCGATAAAGAACCTGTGGCTCAGCTTAATCTGCCTATTGAGGCACACGGTAGAATGGAACGGATTCTGAAACATAATCTGCCGGTGGAGATGGAAGTTGAGATCACTAATAAATTCTTTGAAAGCCCGACAGTATATAATGTAACCGGAGAAATACCAGGGACCGATAAACTCCTAAAAAATGAAGTTGTACTTATCGGAGCCCACATCGATTCATGGCACGGAGGAACAGGTGCTGCAGATAATGCATCAGGATGCATCGTAATGATGGAAGCGCTCAGGATTCTTAAGGCAATAGATGCTGCACCGAAAAGGACCATAAGGGTAGCTCTATGGGGCGGAGAAGAAGAAGGATTCCTCGGATCAAGAGGTTATTCCGACAAGTACCTTGCTGATCCTGAAACAAAGTCACATAAAGCTGATTTTGAGAAATTTGCAGGATATTTCAACATGGATAACGGTTCCGGAAAGTATCGCGGAATCTATCTCCAGGAAAATGATCTTGTCAGACCTGTTTTCGAACAGTGGATGGCACCATTAAAAGATATGGGTTTTACCACTATTTCTCCTAACAATACCGGAGGTACTGACCATCTTACCTTTAACAGTCTTGGACTTCCTGGATTTCAGTTTATTCAGGATGAAATCGAGTATGGCCGTGGATATCATACCGTTATGGATACTTATGAAAGACTTGTTATGCCAGATCTGAAGCATAATGCAGTTATCACAGCAATATTTGCATATAATGCTGCAATGAGGAATGTTAAACTGCCATCCAAACCGGCAATGAAGCCACATGCTGAAGAACAGAGACCAAGATTCTAATAAATAAATAACCACAGAGGCCACAGAGTCCCGATAGTAATCGGTATTTCACAGAGGACACAAAGGTTTGAATATAAATACTTTGTGTCCTTTGTGTATTCTTTGTGCTCTCTGTGGTTAAATCATTTTCCTCCGGAAATTAAATTCTTCAACTCATCTATGTGAGCCAGGTATACACCACGTGGAGAGGTGCTATATTTTTTGCAAAGTGATGCAGCATATCCGGTTGCAACTCCCATCTGCCCGGTTGTATTCATCACCCGTGGACCACCAAGACCAACATGAGAGCAACTGAAACTTCTGCCAGCCATTAAAAGGTTTTTGATATTTTTTGAATAAAGAGACCTGTACGGGATATAATAATGGTCAACAGGATAAAAGAGTGCTTCAGATAGAAAATCAGGCTTTGAAGAATCCTTTAAACTCACCTGGTAATGAACATCAATATCACGTTGTTCCATCACTACTGCATCTGAAAATTCGACCATATTCTTCTCATCCTGAAAAGTATATATATAATCCCCGACAAGTCTTCTTGATTCCCTCTTCCCTACAAGATATGAAACCCACTCAAGATCAAGGTTAGCATTCTCAGGCAGTTTTTTCGCATTGTAAAAAGAACCATAAATAGCTTTAAGCATATGATCTCTGATAGTCTCTGCATCATTTATCTGATGAAGACTGTCGTTTGAATATTCCCACTGCCACTCACCCTTTACTGCAGCATATTCACCTGCCACTTCAATCGCCCATGGAACTTCAGGAAAAGCTACGGGTGCTCCTTTGTCAACACTCCTCCATAGAACTGATGCTCCCATCACCCTGTTATCAGCCTTAACCGGACTCCACAACTCCTTATGCTCATCCCAGTTTTCGTTGTATTTTACAGAGTCTTCCCTGCCATACATGTATTCAGCTCCAGCCCAGTAACCTATCCAGCCATCGCCTGTGCAATCGATGAACAAAGGAGCTGTAAAGCGCTTTGTTTCACCGGTTGATGTATGCTTTGCATCAACCGATGTAATTGAATCGGATAAAGTATTTGCTGCATATGCCTTAAAATTCAGGAATTGGTGAATTTCAGGATAGTTATTCATAGCATTATGTCTCTTTCTGTCATCCCTTATCGCATCTGGTGAACCATTGGGCCAGTGAACAGTATTGAGCATATTCAGAATACGGCCGGTTTTCCATGTAATACCTTCAGTATGAACACGAATCTCACTGCTGGCATTTCCTCCCAGTATCGGACGGTCGTGAATCAAGGCAACCTTCAAACCCCGTTCTGCTGCTGCAATTGATGCTGCACAGCCAGCAATGCCTCCTCCAACAACGACAAGATCGAATAACTCTGATATTTCAGGAATATCACTTTCCTTCAGGATATTTTTTCTGAATGAAGCCAATTCCTCAGGGTCTGATGGAGGACTTGTTCTTACAGTACTCATAAAAATTGCATCGCAGCGTCCATCGAAACCGGTAATATCATGTAGTCCTATTGTTATAACAGAATCCCTTACTTTTGCGATGCCTGCATATTGCCATTTCCAGCCAGACAATGTACCAAGCTCACCTTTTAGCTCTTTACAATCTATATTTAGTCTGAACCGACCGGGTGCGTTCCATTCGCCTGGTGCCCAGTTCATTGTTCTCACCCAGAAATGATATCTTCCGGGAGATGGGACAGTAATCTCAGTCACAGCATCTTCAACAGATTTGCCAAGTCCATGAGCGAGCAGGTATGGAGATCCCATCTGAAAAACGAACTGAGGATCAACAACCCAGCCTCCCTTTTTGGTAAAACTTTCTGCCTCAATAAACAGTTCATGTTTTTCCACCTTGCATGAATATATTCCTGCAAGGATAAGAATCAGGATCAGACAGTTCCTTTTCATATCTGATTGAATTAAATTATTACTCTTTTATTCCTGCCAGGTTGATAATGAAGGTATACTCGAGTGCTGTAATCCGATACCTTTCAAACCGGCCGGAAGCTCCACCATGACCTGCAGACATATTCACATCCATAACAAGTACATTTTCATCGGTTTTCATGTCACGAAGTTTAGCAACCCATTTTGCCGGCTCCCAATACTGAACCTGCGAATCCCAGTAACCAGTAGTAACAAGAATGTTCGGATAGCCTACTGCCTTCACCTGATCGTAGGGTGAATATGAAAGCATATAATCATAATACTCTTTCTTCCTTGGATCACCCCATTCGTCCCACTCGAAAGTAGTAAGAGGAATAGTCTCATCAAGCATTGTTGAAACAATATCCACAAAGGGAACAGCTGCAATAACTCCATTATACAAATCCGGTCTCATATTTACAATAGCTCCCATTAACAGGCCACCTGCACTACCTCCCATTGCAAATAGTTTACCTGGAGATGTATATTTTTCATTCACAAGAAATTGTGCACAGTCGTTAAAATCAGAAAAAGTGTTTATTTTCTTAAGTAATTTTCCATCTTCGTACCAGAATCTGCCCATTTCACTTCCTCCTCTGACATGAGCAAGCGCAAATACAAATCCCCTGTCAATGAGGCTGAGTGCGGCTGACCTGAATCCTGCATCAGTTGAATAACCATATGCCCCGTAAGCATAAAGGAGCAATGGAGCCTTTCCATCCTGCAGGAAGCCTTTCCTGTAAACTACGGATACAGGTACCATAGTCCCATCTGCTGCCTTGGCCCACAACCTTTTTGATTCATAATTGGTTTTGTCAAAGCCACCCAGAACCTCCTCCTCCTTCATAATCTTCTTTTCCTTAGTTGCCATATTGTAGTCAATGACAGAATTAGGAGTAGTAAGTGATGAATAAGAATATCTGAGGACATCTGTTCCCGGTTCCGGATTTATACTTATACCAGCCATATATGTTTCTTCGCCGAAATCGAGGTAGTGTTCACCCTGATCCTTCTTGCTGATTATCCTGAGATTTGTAAGTCCCTTGATCCGCTCCTCTGCAACCAAGTAATTGTCAAACAGTTCAAAATTTTCAAAAAGCACATCTGACCTGTGAGGTAATACAACTGTCCAGTTTTTAGATGCGGTATTTCCTTCAGGTGTTTTCATCAGCTTAAAATTCGACGCACTGTCGGCATTTGTCCTGATATAAAACATGTTACCTAAATGATCAACACTATATTCATGGTTAAGCTTCCGGGGTTCAAATATTTTAATGGCACCTTCAGGTTTTGTTGTTTCAAGATAATGTACTTCAGTTGCAAGAGTTTGTGATGAATTAATAAACACATACTTTTCGCTTTTGGATTCCTGAAGATAAACACTGTAAGTTTCGTCTACTTCATTGTATATGAGGATATTGTCACCAGATCCTAATTTATGCCTGTAGATCTTATCTGCCCGCAGTGTTTCAATGTCTTTTCCAACATAAAAAACAGTTTTATTATCGGAAGCCCAAACTACCTGACCAGTTGTATTCTCAATTTTATCAGGAAGGAGAATTTTTTCTCCAGGTCAAAGAAGTAAACAGTATACTGCCTCCGGCTAATATAATCCACACCGTAAGCAAGAAGCCTGTTATCCCGGCTGACTGATAATCCGGCAACTGAGCAAAACTCTTTTCCTTCAGCTAACTTATTGACATCCAGAAGAATTTCTTCGACTCCATCCATAGAGCCTTTTTTCCTGTAATAAACAGGATACTCATTGCCCTCGCTGAACTTATTATAATAATAGTAGCCATTTTTAAAATAGGGAACTGATGAATCATCTTTCTTTATCCTGCCGACTATCTCATCATAAACCTTCTTCTGAAGCACCTCGGTCTTTTTCAGTACCTCACTGGTATAAGCGTTTTCATCATTCAGGTACTTTAGTACTTTTTTGGTCTGCTCATCAGGTATGGAATCATTTTTCTGTTCATCTGAAAGTCTCATCCAGAAGTAATTATCAACTCTTTTGTCAAATACTTCATGAGGAATTTTTTCAGCAACCGGAGGTTTAAGCGCCGGTTGGGTACTGCAGGCAACCATAAGTGCTGCAAACAAAAGTGTAAAAATATAACTGGTTCTTTTCATGAGATTGGGGTTATTTACTTTTTACTTTTTACTTATTACTTTATTTGCCATTGTGCCTTTGAGCTAATGCGCCTTTATGCCATCCTATTATCTATATCTTTCATAGAGAGCTGAACTCTTTTCCGTTCTGTGTCAACTGCGATTATCTTTACCATAACATGCTGATGAAGCTTTACAACTGTTGATGGATCTGAAATATACTTATTACACATATTTGAGATATGAACAAGTCCATCCTGTTTAATACCAATATCAACAAAGGCACCGAATTTTGTAACATTTGTTACAATTCCAGGTACAACCATTCCTGGTTTGCAATCATCCATTGAACGAATATCTGCGAATTTAAACTCCTTAATCTTTGAACGAGGGTCTCGTCCGGGTCTTGCAAGCTCATCAATTATATCCTTAAGTGTCGGTAAACCTGTGACAGGTGTCACATATTTATCAAGCTTAATTTCCTTTCGTTTAATGTCATTGATAATAAGCTCCTTAACGTCACAGCCCAGGTCCTTCGACATTTTCTCAACTACATGATAGCTCTCGGGATGTACTGCACTCGAATCAAGCGGATTGCCTGCATTTCGTATCCTCAGGAATCCGGCACTCTGTTCAAATGCCTTCTCTCCCATCCTCTTTACCTTGAGCAATTCTTTTCTTGATCTGAAAGGTCCGTTCTCTTTTCTGTAGTCTACAATATTTTGGGCAAGCTGGGGCCCAAGGCCCGAAACATAAGTAAGCAGATGCCTGCTGGCTGTGTTAACTTCTACTCCAACAGCATTTACGCAACTCATAACTACCTCATCAAGTGATTTCTGAAGCTTCTGCTGATCAACATCATGCTGATACTGGCCAACTCCTATCGATTGAGGATCGATCTTAACCAGCTCCGCAAGTGGATCCATCAACCTTCTGCCTATTGAAACAGCACCTCTCACAGTAACATCATAATCAGGAAATTCCTCGCGGGCAACCTTTGAAGCGGAATATATTGAAGCTCCGGCTTCACTAACTACAAAAACCTGAATATCATTCTCAAACTTGACCCACTTGATAAAATCCTCAGTCTCCCTGCTGGCGGTTCCGTTGCCAATTGCAATAGCTTCAATCTTATAGGCATTCACCAGGGAAAGAATTTTTTTAATTGACATTGCAGTTTCATTCTGAGGAGCATGGGGATAAATGGTTTCATTGTGAAGGAGGTTGCCCTGCCGGTCCAGACACACTATCTTACACCCGGTTCTGAACCCGGGATCAATTGCCAGGACATTCTTTTCTCCCAGGGGAGATCCCAGGAGAAGCTGACGGAGATTGTCGGCAAAAACTGCAATGGCATCCAGATCTGCTTTCTCTTTGGAGATACTCCTGAATTCTGTTTCCATCGAAGATGATAATAATCTTTTCCAGCTGTCCTTTACTGCATCAGCAACAATATCAGATGAGGCATTTCTTCCTTTAATAAAAATTTTATGAAGGGAATCAATAGCATTCTCTTCAACAGGCTCAATTGACAAACGAAGGAATCCTTCATCCTCTCCCCTTCTCATTGCGAGAAGCCTGTGAGACGGACATTTCCGGAGAGGCTCCGACCAGTCGAAATAGTCACTGTATTTTATTCCCTCAGTCTCCTTGCCTTTCACAACTTTTGAATATATAACAGCCTCCTTTTCAAATATATACCTTAATTGTTTACGTGCCTTTTCATCCTCACTTACCCATTCAGCTATAATATCGGAAGCTCCTGCAATTGCATCATCAACCGTAGTAACCTGATCATTGAGAAATCCCTCTGCCTTACCGGAGGGATCAGATTCTCGCTGATCAATAATAATCCTGGCTAAAGGCTCAAGACCTTTCTCTCTTGCAATAGTTGCACGGGTTCTTCTCTTTGGTTTGTAAGGAAGATAGATATCCTCAAGTTCCGACATTGTAAGTGCAGCATCAATCCTGGCTCTAAGCTCCGGAGTCATTTTCTCCTGTTCTTCAATTGACTTAATAACCGCTTCCTTACGGGCATCAAGTTCTCTGAGCCTGTCATATTCTTCCTTGATATGCATCAGCTGAACCTCATCAAGACTGCCCGTCATCTCTTTTCTGTAACGGCTAATAAATGGAATTGTCGCTCCTCCGTCAAGCAATCTTATCGTGTTCTCAACCTGCCAGTCGTGAAGGACAAGCTTTTTAGCTATAATTGAAATATTTTTATCAATACTCATTGTTTGTATATTCAATTTTTAAGCCCCCCTTGGGGGGTTTGGGGGTCAATTTTCAAATTATTCAACATAAATAACCAGTCCCTTCAGGTATTCGCTTTCAGGATGATAAATATTAACAGGATGATCAGGAGGCTGAGTCATCTGATACAATATTCTTACACTTCGTCCGGTGTTGGCCGCTGCCGCAAATACAGATTTTCTGAAATTCTCCTTCGTTACCACCTGTGAACATGAAAAAGTGAAAATGATTCCTCCTGGTTTTATTTGCTCAATAGCCTTAATATTCAACCTCTTATATCCCTGAAGTGCATTGGCAAGTACATTATTATGCTTTGCAAAAGCAGGCGGATCGAGAATTATCAAATCATATTTATCTTTTATATCGTTCATATATTCAAAAGCATCAACCTGGAAAGCCTCATGCCTTTTGTCATCCCCAAAATTAAGCCTGATATTCTCATTTGCCAGTTCAATTGCTGAAAAAGAGCTGTCAACTGTATGAACTGCTGTTGCGTTTTTCATTGCATATACCGAGAAGCCTCCTGTATATCCAAACATGTTAAGGACAGTCCTTCCGTCCGTAAATTCACCAAGCAACCTTCTGTTATCCCGCTGATCAATAAAGAATCCTGTTTTCTGACCAGTTGTCCAGTCAATCCTGAATTTGTATCCATTCTCCGTAACTATAACAGGATCGGAATTACCATATATATACCCGTTTACAGCCTGAACGCCTGACATATGCGGTATGGTACCTTCACTTTTGTCATATACTGCAACTAACTGATCGCCAAGTAATTCAACCAAAACTGATGCAATTTCTTTCCGAATCCTGTAAAAACCAAGTGAATGCATCTGCATCACTGCAATGCCATTGTAAAAATCTATTATCAATCCGGGAAGACCATCACCTTCACCATGAATGAGCCTGTAAACATTTATACCTGGATGCCCGATTATGCCAATAGCTTTCCTGTAACTTATAGCTTTCTTTATCCTTTCCCTGAAAAAACTGATATCAGGTTCAACCTGTTCAAAAGACAATATCCTGACTGCAATTGAACTTGGCTGATAATGACCGACCGCCAGAAAAGTGTCTTTATTGTCAAAAACATCCACAAGGTCACCCTCAGCAGGATTCCCGTACATCTTCTTTATTGCTCCCGAGAACAACCACGGATGGAACCTCTTCACTGACTGTTCTTTCCCCGACTTAAGTACAATCTTTATTCTTTCCACAATCTTATTCTCACTAATTAATATATGTAATCCTAATCATTTTACCCCTAAATCCCCCAAGGGGACTTAAAGCCCCCCTGGGGGGTTTGGGGGTCAAGCGACTATCAGTCAGCTTCCTGTATATCTGGTGACAAACCCAGGCATCAGTAGCAGCATATATCTGCTGGGCTTCAGAAAGCTGTTCTGCTTCCCAGTCGGTAACCTGCTGCCGCTTGGATATCCTGAATCCCAATACAATAGCTGTCAGTTTTTTTAGTCCTGAACTTTCAATCCCATAATCCTTTACAAATGCTTGAAGATCAATAAATCCTTCAGGTGAAAATTTCTTAACACCTTTCAGAAATCGGATATCATCATGTATTGCAACACCTGCCTTGATAACTGATGCCTCAGATAACAGATCTATCAGCTCCTCCGGAAGGCCAATCCTGTTAATTCTGAATAGTACGGCAAGATCGTCTGTTGCAAGCTGTATCAGAGAGACCTTATTCCTTTTGCCCTTTCTGAATGTTGGACGGGTTTCAGTATCAAAACCAAGCAGATCCTTGCCCTGAAGTCTTGGCAGTACCGATCTGAAAGCCTTTAAGTCATCAACGAGGACAATCTCACCTTTGAACCAGGATAGCTCGTGAGCGGCAATCTCTTCTGCAGTTATATTAGGACTGTATAAATTATTTTCCATTGTTTCTGAAATCCTTTTGACGCCTGCTTATGAACCAATCTGAAGTATTTCTCTCATCATCACTTATATCATCCTCTTCAATTTTACCAATCTCCTCCCCTGAGTAGATAAAACTATGTATCGCCCTCATTGAATTTACAAGCTTTTGCCCCCAGAAATTCTCAAAGTTGAGGCGGCACTCCCATATTGCATCATTCATAAGTTCAGTAGTACCTGTCTGGTAGAGAAGCAGAAAATCCTTGATATCCTGATACATATCTGCCATATTTTCAGAAATGGATGATACTATACCTTCCTCGGTCTCCTTAGCTTTATCATCAAATACTTCTCTGTAGTCATCCGCAGTACCAAATTTCTCCCTCAGATTATCATGTACTCTCACCCAGTCATTTTCAGTAATAAACTTTTCATTCCCATCTTCAAAGAATGGTTCAAGCTGAGGCAAGAGCGATGCTTTCAGGTACATCAGAGGAAGGATTCTCTGAAGTATCTTAAGCATCTCATCACCTTTAAGCTCACCGGCATGCTCAGCATATTTGCAGAACTCATTCGCAACAGCAACAAACTCAATAACATTCCTGGAATAAACCGGTTCTGAACTATTTTCCATTTCTCTTTTATAAAATAAGGTACAAAATTAGACAATTACCTTAAGTATAACTTAACATCCTCTTTTTTTTGTATAAACACACTTATATCTGTATTTTTAGAGCTCAAATACTGAAAAGCAAAATGCTCAACGGAAAATATAAACTGCTTTATGACATCCTTGTAAAAAAATTTGACAGAAAAAGGATCTGCCACGATCCACTCTATACCTTAGCCTACGGAACTGATGCCAGTTTTTACAGACTGATACCGAAAATGGTTATCAGGGCAAACAATGAAGAAGAAGTTTCGATGGTTCTTAAAGAATGCTGTAAACTCAGAATACCAGTAACTTTCAGAGCAGCAGGGACAAGTCTTTCAGGTCAGGCTGTAACTGATTCTGTTCTTCTGATTGCTGGTAGTAACTGGAGAAAATTCAGCATAGAGGAAAATGGGAAATATATAAAGCTTCAGCCTGGTCTTATTGGCGGCAGGGTAAATAAAATCCTTGCCCCATGGCAGGAGAAAGATAGGTCCCGATCCTGCGTACATAAATGCTGCCATGATAGGCGGAATTGCGGCAAACAATGCCAGCGGGATGTGCTGCGGTACAGCTGAAAACTCATATAAGACAGTTGCCGGGATGAGAATTATTTTGGCTGACGGTACTGTACTGGAAACAAAAGATCAAGAATCGAGAGAGAGCTTCAGGAAAAGTCATTTACCATTACTGTCTGAAATTGAACAGCTTGCAGGAAAGGCCAAAGAAGATCTGCCACTGGCTGAACGTATAAGGAAGAAGTACAAGATGAAAAACACAACCGGGTACAGCCTGAATGCCCTGGTTGATTTTTCGGATCCCTTTGACATTATTGAGCATCTGCTCATCGGTTCGGAAGGGACACTTGGATTTATTTCAGAGATAACATATAAGACAGTTGATGAGCTTCCTGCCAGAGCAAGTGCACTTATAATTTTTCCAGATATCGTAAATGCATGTAAAGCAGTATCACTTCTTAAATCAACACCGGTACAGGCAGTGGAACTGATTGACAGAGCAGGTTTAAGATCGGTTGAAAATGAGACTGGCGTTCCGGGCTACCTCAAGACCCTTGATGGAACATCCTCAGCTCTGCTTATTGAAACTGCAGCTGAAAATAAACTAAGTCTGAAAAACAAAATTGAGCTGATAAGTGGCAGTATTATTTCAATTCCGACTCTTTTTGGAGTTGAATTTACTGACATTCCAGCCGAATATGAACTTCTGTGGAAAATTCGTAAAGGGCTCTTCCCCTCTGTTGGAGCCATGCGTAAAACCGGTACAACAGTGATAATTGAAGACGTTGCCTTTCCGGTTGAAAGGCTTGCTGAAGCAACTATCGATCTGCAGCAGATACTTGGGAAATACAATTATAATGAAGCTGTAATTTTCGGACATGCCCTTGAAGGAAATCTGCATTTTGTTTTTACACAGGATTTCAGTTCGCAGGCAGAGGTGGAGAGGTACGGAAAAATGCTTGCTGAAGTTTCTGACCTGGTAGTAAAGAAATATGACGGGTCGCTTAAAGCCGAGCATGGGACAGGACGAAATATGGCTCCTTTCGTTGAACTGGAATGGGGAGAAAAGGCCTATCAGTTGATGAAGGAGATTAAAAAAATCTTTGATCCCGATGGAATACTTAACCCCGGTGTGATCCTGAATGAGGATAAAGATGTCCATCTGAAAGATCTAAAACCGCTTCCTGCAGCCAGTGAAATAATTGATAAATGCACCGAGTGCGGCTTCTGTGAGCCAACCTGTGTTTCGGCTGAAATGACCCTTTCCCCCAGACAGCGTATTACAGTATACAGGGAGATAACTTCACTTATCTCTTCAGGGAAAGAGCCGCATATGGCAGCATCTCTGTTGAAATCATACTCATATTCAGGAAATGAAACATGTGCAACTGACAGTTTATGTGCAGTAAGCTGCCCGGTAAAAATCGATACAGGAAAACTGATTAAGAGCCTGAGAACAGAAAAGATAGGGAACAATCAACGAACTGCCATGTGGATTGCAGACAACATGAATAGTGTTACAGCAGTAATGAGAACAACACTGAGTACTGTCGCCTTTTTCCATAGTATACTTGGTACAACTGTAATGAAAACGATTTCAGGAGGTATCCGAAAGATCTCATTTGAATCTATCCCCTCATGGAATGAATATATGCCTGAGGGCTCAAAAAAAATAAAAGCAATCACTTCTTCTTCGCCTGAAAAAAATAAAAAAGTAGTTTACTTCCCCTCATGCATAAACAGGGCGATGGGTGTATCGCGGGAATACAATAATGAGAAGCAGCTTTCTGAAACAATGGTTCATCTTATCGAAAAGGGCGGATTTGAAGTTATATATCCGGAAAACATGAATAGTCTATGCTGCGGCATGGCCTTCTCAAGCAAAGGATACACGAAGGTTGGCGAGAAAAAATCAAAAGAACTTGAAATTGAGCTGCTTAAAGCAAGCAATAATGGACAATACCCTGTACTATGTGACATGAGCCCCTGTCTTTATACAATGAAAGAGAATATGAAGTCAGGGTTAAATCTATATGAACCTGTTCAGTTCATACTTGAATACTTAGCACCTAATTTATCAATAACACCTGTAAATGAAACTGTTACCGTATTTCCTGTCTGCAGTATGAAGAAGATGGGCCTTGATGGCAGGGTATCCGAACTGGCTCGATTATGTGCAAGGGAAGTAATTGTAGCTGATACAAACTGTTGCGGATTTGCAGGCGACAGGGGATTCACCTATCCTGAGCTAAATAAGCATGGTCTTCGCAATCTAAAAATGCAGATACCTGATGGAGTAAAGAATGGTTATTCAACAAGCAGAACCTGTGAAATCGGACTTAGCCTTCATTCGGGAATATCACATAAATCAATTGTCTATTTAGTTGACAGGGCAAGCAAAAAAATAATTTAATATTTTGATAGGATTTTCAATTTTAGAAAATATCTTTAAGAAGTAAACTCCACATACAAACAGATCGTTGGAAAAAATATATGACGATATTGATTTGGTGGCAAGACTCCGAACCGGAGACGTATCAGCCTTTGATGCAATCTATGAACATTATTCAGGAAAATTATACGCATTCGGATTGAAATTGCTTAAATCAGAAGATGAAGCGGAGGAGCTTGTACAGTCAGTATTTATGAAATTATGGGAAAACCATAAAATACTGAATCCTGACCTGTCATTTAAATCCTATCTGTATACAATAGCATATAATGATATCTGCAAATTCTTCAGAAGAAGAAATTATATGATCAAATTCATTGATGAAACAATTTACGAAAATGTGGTTGCTACATCAGACTTATCTGAACAAATTGATTACAGATCTCTGCTTGAACGCGTTCAGAGAATAATTAACAAACTTCCTGATAGACAAAAAACAATCTTCATTAAGAGCAGGGAAGAAGGTAAGAGTTCAAAAGAAATCGCATTAGAACTGGGACTTTCGCCCGGGACTATTGACAATTATATTTCGGAAAGCCTTAAATTCATTCGTCTCCGTCTTCTCAACGAAGATTTTGCTCTTCTTATTCTTTTCTCGATATTTTTTTACTAATATCGATTTCTGAATTACTTCTGCAATACGCTTTATATCTGCATATTATAATTCCATCTATTTTAAAAACAATTAAAACTCAAAAAAGAGTAATGATCCTTATGAGATATATTCCACTTCTGGATATAATTATTATACACGCATTATAATATAGAAGGGTCAGATTAACATGAAACTGAAAGAAGACGAACAGAAATTACTGGAAAAATATCTAAACGGCCTTACAAGCAGTGAAGAAAATAAGATTGTGGAATCTTTATTAGTGGATTCAGAACATGAAACCGAATTAAAAAGATTTTTTGAAAAAGAATGGGAAAATACAGAAAATGTCTCTGCTGAAAAAAATGAAAAGCTTAACAGTATTCTGGACCACATTCATCATATTATCCGTAAAAGTGAATATCAGAAGAGAAACAGATTCGTTTACAAAGCTGTCAATATATATGCCAGAGCTGCTGCAATTCTGCTTATACCACTGATAATAACCGGCATTATAGGGTATAATAAAATCAGAAAAGAAGTTCCGGTAACAAGTCAGATCAGCAATGAGGTAATAATCAATGAAATATCAACAAATACAATAATTGCTCCGTTCGGATCAAGAGTATCATTTACTCTTCCGGATAGTACAAAAGGAATGCTTAACAGCGGTTCTAAACTGACATATTCAATTCCATTTTCATCAAACAGGAAAGTCGGACTAGAAGGTGAAGCCTGGTTTGATGTAAGACATGATGCAGCTAATCCATTCGAGATTAAAGCAGGAAATTCTAATCTGAGAGTTCTGGGGACAAGTTTCAATATAAGTGCTTATCCTGCTGAAAATTATATCGAAGTAGTTCTTTCCAGGGGAAAAGTTGAGTTCTCTGATAATGCAAACTCTTCCAGAGTTACAATGTTCCCCTCAGAAAGACTTGTCTATCACGATGGGACTATTAGCAAATCCGTAACTGATCCTGCCAAGTTTAACAGCTGGACAGAAGGAAAGCTGGTTTTCCGCGGTGATTTGATGGCTGAAGTGGGAAGACGTATAGAACGATGGTACAATGTAAAATTTGAACTTGCTGATAAAGAGCTGGAAAAGTATTCTTTTAGAGGCACTTTTGTGGATGATAGTCTTGATGAGGTTATGAATCTGTTATCAATGACCTCGCCAATCAGATATAAAATCACGCCGCGAAAAATAATGGCAGATGGGACCTACGAAAAAGAAAAAGTAACAATTTATCTTAAGAAATAAGACTACTAACCCTTAATTCAGAGATTATGAACACAAATCACAGTCCCTAAACAAAAGAAAAAAGGAAATCGCGGCAACGATTTCCTTAAAAAGCATCCTTTCGGAATTTTTTTAACTTGAAAACTTACAAATCTATGAAAAAAAACAAATCTGTAAGGGAATTGTTTTATCATTCCCTTAAAAAAACCCTGTTAATCATGCGTATAGCTTTTGTTCTCCTGATCGCAGGAATACTGCAAGCAACTGCCTCTGATATCTACGCGCAGAAGACAAGGCTTTCCTTAAATTTTTCAAATACTGAGCTTGTAACAGTACTTGACAAAATTGAGACGGAAAGTGAGTTTTTCTTCCTATACAATGAAAAGCTTCTTGACACAGAGCGTAAGGTCAATGTAAATGCAAATGACGAGCTGATTAATGAAATCCTGGATGACCTCTTTACAGGCACAAATGTCAAGTATACTATTGTAGACCGCAAGATTATCCTTGCTCCTGAATACCTTTCTGAAACTTCAACGCAGCAGGCTATCAGGATCACCGGAAAAGTTACCAGTACAACCGGCGAAGCATTGCCGGGAGTTAACGTGACTGTAAAAGGTACAACAATCGGAGTAAATACTGGTATTGATGGTGCTTATTTAATTGAAGTCCCCAACAGTCAGGCTACCCTGCAGTTTTCATTTATAGGCTATGCACCTCAGGAAATACTTGCTGGTACTCAGTCAGTTATAAATATTACAATGGCGGAAAGCATGCTTCAAATTGATGAAGTTGTTGTAACTGCATTTGGTATTAAGAAAGAAAAGAAAGCTCTTGCCTATGCTGTTCAGGAAGTTCGCGGAGCAGCATTTACTGAAGCCCGTATGAACAATATAGCAACTTCTCTCAGTGGAAAGATTGCAGGTGTTGACGCTACACAGGTAAACTCTGGAGCAGGTGCTTCGAGTCGTGTTATCGTCAGAGGTAATACATCTCTCAACGGAAACCAGCAGCCCCTTTATATTGTCGACGGTATGCCGATCAATAACTCAAATAAAGGACCTGTAACAAGTTCAACTGCACTTAACGTTGACCGCGGTGATGGTATTTCAAGCATGAACCCCGATGATATAGCTTCTATCTCCGTTCTGAAGGGTGGTGCAGCTGCTGCATTATATGGAAGCCAGGCTGCCAACGGTGTAATTCTTATTACAACAAAAAAAGGTACAATACAACAGGGTGTCGGCGTTGAGTTAACATCAGATATCAACTTCGGGACTCCTTCTGTATATCCTAATTATCAGTATCAGTACGGACAGGGCAATGATGGTGTCAAACCTGGTTCAGCTGCTGCTGCATTGAGTTCAGGAAGACTATCATACGGTGCTCCTATTGATGGAGCAATGGTGCTTCAGTTTGATGGAGTTGAGCGTCCTTACTCTGCAGTTAAAGTTAAACAGAACATCAAAAACTTCTACCAGACTGCTGTAAACATGTCTAATACAGTTGCTTTAAATGCCGGGAACCAAAACATGCAAATGAGATTATCTCTCAGCGATACAAGGGCAAAGGAACAGCAGCCTAATTCCACATATAACAGGAAAACAGTAAACATGAATGCCAGAGGCGTAATGGGGAAAAATGATTTTATAGTAGTAGAATCCAGCGCTCAGTATAATATTGTTGATGGTGTTAACAGACCCAATGTGGGATATGCAGAGCTGAATGCTGCATGGCCTATATATCTTGCTGCAAATACTGTTGATGTTCGAAACATGGCTGGAACAAATCCGGCTTTAAAAGGGATCAAAGAATCGACAGGAAGAGAACTGGAGTGGAACCCGGTACCTGCCGCTGTAAACCCGTATTATGCATCGTATCAGCTTCGCAACGAAGATCACAGACAAAGGTTTATTGGCAGGGCAAGCGTTCAGATGAATCTCTTACCTTCTCTCTTTATAAAAGGTACTGCTGCTACAGATATGATGACCTACAGAGACTTCAACTATGTTCCCAAAACAAATGCTTTCACACCTCTCGGTTATTACAACTCTTCACAGGAACAGACAGATAAAACAAACTTCCAGGTAATTGCCAACTACAGAGATAAATTCTTCTCAGACGCTATTGGATTAAATCTGATGGTCGGAGCAAACAGGGAAAGAGACATGGGAAGAAGCAATACTGCCAACGGAACTGAATGGGTTATTCCTGACTTTTACAGTCTTACAAACCTTAAGAACAGGGATCTCGTAAATTCAGCTCAGATCTCCACAGGAACAAACTCTGTATTCGGCGAAGCTAACCTTGACTGGAAGAGCATTGCATATCTTACAATAACCGGAAGACAGGACTGGTTCTCAGTACTTAACCCTGGTTATAATGCTATCTTTTATCCTTCAGTCGGAGGAAGCCTTATTGTTTCAGAAATTGTTAAACTACCGGATATCTTCAATTTTGCTAAAGTACGTGCATCCTGGGCACAGGTTGGTAGTGCTACAGTAAGTGCTGGAAGTATCAATCAGACTTATACTATTAGTACTGTTAATGCTTATGGACTTCCTACTCTTAGTAATCCTAATTCACTTCTCAATCCGAATATCAGGCCTATCACAGCAACAACTACAGAAGGAGGTTTTCAGGTTCAGATGTTTGACAATAAGATCGGAGTTGATGTAAACTATTACTCCAAGAAAACTGAAGATGATATCCTTTATCCTCCAATTTCACAGGCAACAGGATATTCCGCCGGCCCCAGAAACCTTGGTTTGATAACCAATAAAGGTTGGGAAATCAGTCTTACCGGAACCCCGGTTGCTCAAAAGGATTTCAGCTGGGATGTAGCTTTTAACTTTGGATATAATAAGAGTAAAATCGTTGAACTTGCTGAAGGTATAGATGTACTTACATTAGGAAGTGCAATTGGTGGACCTACGATCATTAATGCAGTTGGACTACCCTATTCTACTGTCAGAGCTTATGTTATGAGAAGAGATGATAACGGTACTCTGGTATATAACAAGGCTACCGGATATGAGGACAGGGTTCTTCAGGATCTGGGTGTAGGTAACCCGCCATTTCTTATGGGCTTAGGCAACAACTTCAGATACAAAAGAATAACTCTTACTGTGGATATAGATTCCAAATTCGGAGCTGTAGGATATAGTAACCTTATCCAGTATGCAACCAGGTTCGGACTTACTCCTCCTACTCTTCCCGGCAGGGAAGGTGGACTTACTGTAACTGGTGTTGATCAGACAGGAGCTCCCTTTACTAAATTATGGGAAGTAGTAAACCTTGATACCTATTACAACAACTTTGGAAGTGCATATCCGGGTCAGTTCGTTTATAAAACAGACTTCATAAAGCTCCGCAGGATGGTTCTCAAATATGAGCTTCCTCCGACTCTTCTTCAGGTTATTAAAGTACAGGGTGCCTCAATTGCCATCACTGGTTTGAACCTCATTACACTCTATCAGGATAAAAAAATAAAGGAAGCTGGTATAGATCCTGAAATACAGCAGACTGTTGGTAATGCCCAGGGTAGCCAGGGAGTAGCGATGCCGGTGACAAGAAATATCGGTTTTAACCTGAATATAAGATTCTAATTTTATAAATCCAAGAGAATGAAAAAGTTATTCTTTAAAACTATATGTACAATTGGAACAATTATAATTGTTTCAATATTACCCTCCTGCAACAAGGAGGAACTAACCGATCTGAATAAAAATCCAAATCAGATAGAGTATGTTATTCCTGAATATTCATTCACTGCTGCTGTTCTGGAAAGTTATCCGCCACTTAGCTACGCAGCTCTAAGCCAGGGTCTTCAGTACTTTTCAACTTATAAGGAAGTCCCGGCAGTAGGTGATAAATTCTATAACTTCAACGGCACAGCCGGTACATTTGACATCTTTAATAACCAGATGAACCGCCTTATGCAGTTGAAATCGCAGATACCCGGCACAGAGAATGTAAACAAAAGAGCTGCCTGTGAAATACTACGGATACTTGCTTTTCACAGGGTTACTGACCAGATGGGAGATCTTCCCTATCTTGAAGCAATGCAGGGTAATACAGTACTTAAACCAAAATATGATACTCAGAAAAGTATTTATCTGGCAATGCTTTCAGAACTGGATGCTGCACTTGTATCAATGACAGAAAGCCAGCCAAACATATTCGGAAATGCTGATCCTTATTTTAAAGGGAGTGTTGCGAAGTGGAAGAAATTCGGGTATACGCTTATGATGAGGCTTGGAATGAGAATGTCGGATGTTGAACCGGCATTAGCAAAAACATGGGTTGAAAAAGCAGCTGCAGGAGGCGTCATGACTGACATCTCAGATATTGCTTACATTAAATATGCAAACATTACCGGCCAGATGAATCCACGTGTCAATTCAATGATAGCAGGTGATTATGCAAGTCCGGGTGGTGACAACGTTGAAGGCGGCAAATGGTCCGCAACATTTATTGACTATATGAAGAATACTCAGGATCCACGATTACCTGTACTTTCTGTAGTCTGGGTACCTTCCGGCTCTGCATATACAGCTAATAATACAACTGCATCGCAGAAAGGGATGGTAAGCGGGAGCATAAATACAAAGCCTGGCGATTTTGACACTTACTCAGAGCCTTCACTTCTTTATATCGACAGAGGGTCTCCAATTGTAACAATGCAACCGGCAGAAGCCTATCTGCTACTTGCTGAAGCAGCACTCAGGGGCTGGAGTGTTGGAACTACGGCAGAAGCAGCATATAATAATGCTGTCCGCTCTGCAATGGCCCGCTGGTCGCTGTGGCCAACAGTTGCTCCACATTCAGGAACAATTGCAACAGCAGCAGTTGATGCCTACCTTGCACTTAATCCTTATCTGACTGCAGGCACATTTGACCAGCAGCTTGAACAGATATCAACTCAGAAATGGGTATCAATGCTTGGTGATGAATACGAGATATGGTCAAACTGGAGGCGCACCAAATATCCGGTGTTTAATTATGCCAACTGGACTAATACTTCGGGAATTAAAGTTTCGTATCCGGGTAATGTTACTGCAGGAAAAATGTGGAGAAGATTCTCACTTCCAATAGCAGAACGAAATGTGAATCCGGACAATTATTACGAAGCAATCGCAAGGCAAAAATATTCTGAAGAAACAGTAGATCTTCTTCAGGGCAGAATGTGGTGGGATGTAGGTACCGGCACAGGTCAGAGCAACACAAATTAGTTTTACTCTTTTTATCAGAAACATCATTAGTCAAAAGGTTGCTCTGATAAATACGCAAACAGGCAAAAGGAGATTTACATAATCTCCTTTTGCTATTTTATTACTATCTTCATCTCTGTTAAAACCATTAACCAGAGGATGAAAAATAACAGGTTAACATTAATATTCCTTCCTTTTGCCTTAATATCACTATTACTTGTAAATAATTGCAATTCAAGCAGATCGATCACTGCTAACACAAACCATACAGAAATTAGTTTTGATATTAAAACTGGAGCCCTCCTTTCTTTCATCGATTTAGCAGACTCAATTGCTTTTTTGGAGGAGACTCTCCCATCCTTCTCACCATGGGAGATTGAAATTGCCGATTCCGGCAGATTAAATACCATCGATATTTTTGACGCTTCACGATTCAGGCACTGGAAACCAAATGATACAACTCTCATCCTTGAATGGGACAGATTTAAGGAAATAGTTCCGGCGAATTTTGCTGTCTCAGCTATTATATTGCTTGAAAAAACCAGACCTATGACTTCCTTGCGAATTTCACTTGATGGAACTGCAGGTATACAGGTTAATAAAGTAGCATTCCCAAGAATTAAGATTGCCAGAACTGAAGGAGATGAATACCTAGCAGTTCCCGAATGGATGGGACAGCTCATTAAGGGTCCGAGAGAGCATCTTGCATCCATGAAGAGCGCTGTCAGGAAGTACGAATGGAGTTATCCGGGTCCGCTATCTATGCAGTGTGCCGCACTGTATACCACCGGGAAAAGGGGCTTCTATGCTTCCTGCAATGATACACTGGCATTCAGGAAAAACCTCGCTTTTACACTTGACTCTACAGGTAGCCTGATTTATCAACTGAACAGTTTCCCTGCAATAGAACCCGGTTCAGATAAATATGAACCTTCATATTCTTCTATAATAGGCTCATTCAAAGGCGACTGGATAACAGCTGCTGAAATCTACCGCGAATGGGGTTCAATACAGAAATGGTCAAGAGAGAGCCGTTTCACAACTGGTAAAACACCGGAATGGCTTGAAAAAACAGCTTTGTGGGTATGGAACAGGGGTAAATCGCCAAATGTTCTTGTCCCTGCATCAGATCTTCAGAAAAGGATTAATCTTCCTGTAAGTGTCTTCTGGCATTGGTGGCACGGATGCTCTTATGATGATGGTTTTCCGGAGTACATTCCCCCAAGGGAGGGAAAGAATTCATTTATTTCAGCTATGTCAGCAGCCAATGAAAAGGGAATTAATGCCATTGTATACATGAACCAGGCTTTGTGGGGAACAACAACTGAAAGCTGGAAGAATGAAGGAGCAGAAAGATTCGCTGCAAAAGATTTAAAGGGTAATATCCTCTCTCACGTATTCAATATCTTCTCAGGCAAACCCACTGCCTACATGTGTATGGGTACACAATTCTGGAAAGACAAATATTCAACACTCTGTGACAGTGCTGTAAATACCTACGGTGCCAATGGTGTATACATGGACATGGCATGCCTTAATACCATGTGTTTCGATAAAAGCCACGGCCATCCTGTTGGAGGAGGCAATTACCATATTCAGAATTTCAGTAAAATGACAAGCCTGATCAGATCAAAGGTAAATGACAAGGAAAGCCTTGTACTCGCCGGTGAAGGAGCCGGTGAGGTTTGGCTTCCATATCTCGATCTATTCCTCACACTGGCTGTCAGTAAGGAGCGTTATGCCGGTCCGGGTGCATGGGAGACAATTCCATTCTTCCAGGCAGTATACCATCAGTATTCAGTAACCTATGGCAATTATTCTTCTCTTCTGGTTCCCCCTTATGATGAGCTCTGGCCCAAGCAATATGCTCCTAAAGAGCCTCTTAAAATGCTTGACAGAGCATTCAGCAAACAATTTATGATGGAACAGGCGAGGTCATTTGTATGGGGACTACAGCCAGCAATTTCGAACTACCAGGAATTTCTTACAACTGAAAGAAAAGAGGAGATTGCATATCTTACAGAGCTTGCAGTTGTCAGAAACAAAGGACTGCAATACCTTCTTAGGGGAAAATTCATGAGAACACCGCATTTTGAGATTCCTATAAAGGAAATGGATATTTCACGTCTGTCGATATATGCAGGTAAAATGGGAGAAAGCGTGACAAGTTTCAAAGGCAACTACCCATTGATTTATACAGGAACCTGGAAAACCGACAAAAATAACCTGGGAATAGCAATAGCAAGTATTAGCGATGAACCATTCAACCTTGACCTCAAATTCAACTCTATGGATTATCACCTGCCCTTTCAGGCAAGGTCTATATCACTGATAATGTGGAAAGAAAGAAAATCTCAGACTACTCTGAAGGTAAAATAAGTGTCAACTATACACTTAAACCCGAGGGAATATGCATAATTGAAATAATACCAGACTTACAGAATTAATAATAAAAAACAATCCAAATGAAAAGGCGAAATTTTATTGCTAATAACCTCGCTCTGGGAGCCATGATACCTGCTTCTTACGCATCAATGGGCTTCACAGAACAAAAAGCAGGACATCCCTCCCAGTCACAGGAGGATGTTGTAATAGAAAAAGTCAGGGATGATAAGCCTCATAAAGGTAAGGTTCTTGCAGTTATTCAGCCGCATTGCGATGATATTCCCATTTTTGCTGCAGGGACCGTGGCGAAACTCATCCATGAGGGCTATACCGGATACCTTATCAGAACATCAAATGATGAGGCTGCAGGAGCTGGTGCCACAACAGGTGAAAGATTCCTCAACAACGAAAAAGACAATGCAGAAGTCGCCAGAGTGCTTGGACTGAAAAAAACCTATGACCTCAACTACGCAAACCACCGGATGGATGAGTATAATATCCAGGAGATGAAAGGCCGGCTTATATTTCTTTTCAGGCTTCTGCAGGTTGATACGCTGATCTCATACGACCCGTGGGGATTATATGAAGAGAATCCCGATCATTATGTAACAGCAAGGGCAGTTGAAGCTGCCAGGTGGATGGCAGGTATGGGCACAGACTATCCGGAACAGCTGGAAGTAGTTAAACCACATACTGTTACAGAGATGTACTACCACGCCAGGGGTCCCCAGATAGTAAACAGGGTTGTTGATATAAGCAGGTTCGTTGATATCAAGATTGAAAGCAACTATGTTTGCAAAACACAGGGTCCTGGTGGTGAGGCAGGTGCACGGCTTCGGAAAAAGCTGGCTTCAGAAGGGAAAAAGCTGCCTATTCTGGGTAATGATGATAAGACTGCCAATTACAATTACATTAAGGAGTTTGTTTTAGAGCCTGACAGGTTAAATGGTGCTAAGTATGGTCTTGAATGGGCCGAATGCTTCCATTATATTGGTCCAGAACCATCAAAACTTGATAAGTACATTCAGAAAAATGCATTACCCTTATAAAACAGATTTTAATCAGGTTATTCTATCCTGCAATGAGGGCACCTGATCAATTCTTTAAATATCTTATTTGGGCCTTTAGAATAAAAAAGAAAATTTCACTTTATTTTATGTAAAGAATTAGGACTGAATCTTTACAACAAAAAACCTGGAAGATCAAATCATATGCTACGTCTGATTTCAATACAATTTTTTATCTGGTTATCCACAATATTATTGGGTCAGGATGCTACAAATGTTAACAATAAGCAAAGCTGGCAGGGCATTCCTGGTCTTGAACGTACAGCCAAAGGAAGGTTGTATGTATCATGGTATTCTGGTGGTGATAAGGAACCTTCGTCAGAGAATAGGGTTTTTCTCTTTTTCAGCGATGATAATGGAATAAACTTCTCAAAACCTATTCAGATTGCAGGGCCGAAAAACGGTGCACGGGCCTTCGATCCAACTCTTTGGATCGATCCAAAAGGAAACCTATGGTATATTTTCAATCGCGGAAACAAAGAAGCTGCAGTGCATGATGTCCATGCCCGGATCTGCAAAAATCCCGATGCAACAGCCCCTGAGTTCGGTGAAGAGTTTCTCCTTGACTTCAAAGTACCATATTCTTTTCGGATGAATAAACCCACAGTACTTTCCTCCGGGGAATGGATCTTACCCGTAACACATGCGACAGAATCGGTTTATGAATGGTTTGACGGGGATAAGCAATTACAGGGAGTTGCCATATCTACTAATTATGGTAAAAACTGGAAACTATATGGAGCTGTTAAGGCCCCGGAATGGGCACTTGAAAATATGGTTACTGAATTACGTGATGGCCGCCTGTGGATGCTCATCCGGACAAGTAGCGGCTTTTTGTGGGAAAGCTACTCCTCAGATAAAGGCCGGACATGGAGTGAAGCAAAAGCCAGTTCCATATCAAGTCCCGGCTCACGTTTTTTTATTCGACGTCTCTCCTCAGGCAATCTGTTGCTTGTGAACCATTACAAATTTTCCGGACGAAGTCACTTAACAGCAAGGATTTCAACTGATGATGGAAAAACATGGAATGAAGGACTGCTTCTCGATGAACGTGGCGGAAGTTCGAATCCAAATGGCGTGATTGGCGGGGTTTCCTATCCCGACGGTAGGCAGGATAGAGATGGGATAATCTGGATCACCTATGATCGTGATCGAAACGGCGAAGGCGAAATCCTGTTGGCTAAATTCCGTGGAAGAAGATGTGATTGCAGGAAGAAACGTATCCGGTTTTGTTATTCTGAAGCAGGTGATTAGAAAACTGGAAAGTCCGAAACTACTTCCGCCAGCATGGAATCCAAAACAGGCTGCAGATAAAGTTATGGCTGATCTCATCAAAGTGACCTCTCCGCAGGTAAAAGGTGCACATGATGCAAGTGTTGCTATCGAAGGTGATCATGCATATATTGTATCTATGGTTAATGATATCAGGCCCAGTGAGAACGCGGAATGGCCGTTTATTTATCTGACACTTTCTGTGGTTAATATTAATACACTCACAGTTGAGAAGATCATACCTTTTGCAAAAGGGGAACAGATTTACAGTAACGATACTTTGCCAACTGGTGCCTGTTTTGTACCTCGCATTATCAGGAAGGAAGAAAAAAAATTACGGTGTTATTTTGCCAGTGAAGAACCTGGAAAAAGGCAGTCTCAGGTTTGGTTTATAGATTTTGATCTCGACAGTCAGTCTTTTATGAATTATATTTATTGTGCAAAAATTAAAACTGCTTCAGGGGTCAATAATATGCAACCTCAGTTTTTCTACCAAGATGCGTTATCTGATGGATTCACCCGTAAACCAGTTGATTACGGACTTTATACATTCGATTTCAAAATTTTCAATGGAATAACCTATGCAGTCCTGAATAACTATCCCGGAGGACAAAATGCGTTATCTGTACTAAATAGCAGTCTGGACACATTTGAGGTGATAGGTCATTATAATATGCCGTTCCAGTTAAAACTTACAGAGTCTGCAATAAATCGTCTCCTGACGACTCATGGATGGCAAATCATCCACAGATGAAGATGGCAATAAGAACTACATCTCTTCACCACTAGCAAGGATGGGAAGGTATGGACAACAGGTGAGCATCGTAATTTTGTTCCGAACGGAACAAATTCCAAACCGACTTTCGACAAGTTTAACGGAATTTATTATCTCGCGGCAGGAAGCACCTGACAGTAAATGGAGTAGGCCGAAGTATTTTTAATATAGAAATATCAAGGATGGAATAAACTGGGAACGCAAATACGCTTCGAGTCTGGAGAAGTCTTTTCAGTATCCCTCCTTTTACGAATACAATGGAAATATCTGGTTAACAGTTACGCAGGGAGATACCGATCCAAGTCGCAAGGAACGTATTATGTTCGGTAAGCTGGAATAAAAAAATGTATTATTGATTATCAGGAAAATTAAATATGAAACGATTACTTAAGGCGGTACTTATTCTTTTTATCTCACTTATTTTAGTCTCCAGCGGCAGAAAGAATCATATTATTTTCATGGAAGCTGAGAGCTTCATAGATCAGGGAGGATGGGTGGTTGACCAGCAGTCAATTGATATTATGGGCTCGCCATATATGCTGGCACATGGATTGGGAGTACCGGTAAAAGATGCTTCAACGTCATTTCCTATACCTTCGGACGGTGATTATAATGTTTGGGTAAGAACCCGCGACTGGGTTGCTCCATGGGGAGCTGAGGGAGCACCGGGAAAGTTCCATCTTTTAATTAACGGTAAACCACTCAATACTGTATTTGGAACTGAAGGGGCAAAATGGGGCTGGCAATCAGGCGGACAGGTCAAACTCAAACAAGGTACTTCAAATATATCTCTTCATGATCTTACAGGATTTGATGGCAGGTGTGATGCTATTATCCTTTCTTCAGATAATAATTTCATCCCTCCCACTGATAATAAACAGCTTAAGGAACTCCGACGAAAACTCACCCTAAACGGAAAAGAAACAGAGGATGCAGGATCGTTCGACCTCGTGGTTGTTGGTGGAGGAATGGCAGGCTGTTCAGCTGCTCTTACTGCCGCCAGATTGGGATGTAAGGTAGCCCTGATCCAGAACAGGCCTGTTCTGGGCGGCAATAACTCTTCAGAGGTACGTGTCGGTCTTTCCGGACTTATTTATAAAGAACCATATAAAAATCTTGGCAGAAGCATTGATGAAATCGGTTCTGTTGGTCATTGGACGCTCTATGAAGCTAATCTTGAACCCGATTCACCCCGGAGCAAAAGTATCCTTGAGACTATAGCCAAAAACCCTGAAAAGAAGATTCATAATGCAGGACCGGCTTCAAATTATGGTGATGAGAAGAAGAGAAAAGTTATTGAAGATGAACCTAATATCACTTTATTTCTCAATACTCATGTCTTCAGTGCCGTCAAAGAAAAAGATCGGATTGTTTCCGTATATGGTAAAAATATAATATCCGGAAAAGAAACAAAATTCAGCGGAAAGCTGTTTGCCGACTGTACCGGTGATGCCAACCTGGGGTATCTGGCAGGGGCCGACTTCAGGGATGGACGTGAAGGAAGAGGTGAAACCGGAGAACCAAGCGCACCGGAAACTCCGGATTATCTTGTGATGGGAACTTCTGTACAATGGTATGCTGAAGAAGTTAAGGAGCCATCTGCATTTCCCGATTGTCCATGGGCGGTTCAGTTTGATGAAAATACTGCTCATAAGGTAATAAGAGGTGACTGGGACTGGGAAACAGGTCTGAGCAGGAATCAGGTTGATGAGATTGAGTTTATCAGGGATTATGCTCTCAGGGTAACATTTGGCAACTGGGATTTTGTGAAGAACAAGAGTAAAAATAAAGGCATTTATGATCACTACAGACTGGCATGGGTAGCATATATCGGAGGGAAACGTGAATCGCGCAGGCTATTAGGTGATATCATTCTTAAAGAGCAGGATATCATTAATCAGGTCAGTTACCCGGATGCATCTTTTACAACAACCTGGAGTATTGATCTACATTACCCTCTTAAATCAGAATATTTTAAGGGAGAACCATTCCGTTCAACAGCCGACCAGCAGGATATAATACCCTACCCGGTTCCGTACAGATGTCTCTATTCCAGAAATATAAGTAATATGTTCATGGCAGGAAGAAACATTAGTGTTACGCATGTGGCACTTGGCACAGTAAGGGTTCAGCGTACTACCGGAATGATGGGAGAAGTAGTAGGTATGGCCGCTTCGGTATGCAAAAGAAAAACGCTTTACCAGGGGAGATATACAAAACATACCTCAATGATCTTAAAGAACTTATGACTGAAGGAGTTCCTGTTAAACAATAAAAAAATATTATGAAAATCATTACCTCTCGTTCAGCTTTACTTCTGCTCCTGATTCTTTTAGCCCTGAATTGTTTTTCAGCTGATAAGCCATCTGCTAAATCTGTAAGATTCGGGATTTGCACTGACGTCCATAAAGACATCATGCACGATGCGGATGAAAGATTATCAGTGTTTATTGAAAAAGCAAGAACATCTGATCTTGATTTCATCATCCAGCTTGGAGATTTCTGCAGGCCATATGATTATAATCTCGGCTTTCTTGGAATCTGGAACAAATTCCCTGGGGATAAGCATCATGTACTTGGTAATCATGAGACTGATGGAGGGTTTAAAAGGGAAGAATCGGTAAAGTTCCTGGGATCTCCGGCAAAATATTACTCCTTTGACAAAAATGGCTTTCATTTTATAATTCTTGACGGGAATGATGTGAATCCTTCGCCAGCAAAGGCTTCAGGCTATCCCCGGTTTATTGGAGATGAGCAGAAGAAATGGCTGATAAATGATCTTAAAGCCACTAAAAATCAAACATTTGTCTTTTCCCACCAGTCACTTGAGGGGGAAGGCATTGAAAACAGAAATGAGATCAGAAAAATTCTGGAGGATGAAAACAATTCTTGCGGGTTCAAAAAAATTGTTGCCTGCTTCAGCGGACATCATCACACAGATTATGCTGTCAGCATTAGCGGAATCTATTATATCCAGGTAAACAGCATGTCATATTCATGGGTAGGCGAGCAATATATGAAAATAAGATACAGTGATGAAATTGATAAGAAATATCCCTGGATCAAATATACTATTCCTTACAAGGATCCTCTTTATGCAATTGTCGGGATAAAAAATGGTTCGATTTCGATAAAAGGTGTAGAAAGTACCTTTGTTGGTCCGGGTCCTGAGGAGCTTGGAATACCCATGAGGCCTGAAAACGACAAAATTGTACCTGTGATCAGCAGCCGGAAACTAAAATTCTGATCAGCTTTGCCAAAATAATTTCATCTCTTCATCGTTTCTGATCTTATCATGATCAAGCAGCCATCTGATGACTTTTACCGCCTTGTCCTCAGGATAACCGGTTAGTTTAATAAGCTCTTCTGCATCAACCTTCCGGGAAGAAAGCACTTTCTTTACCTCTTCAAGTATCAGATCAAATTCATATTTGCTCAGGTCAAGTTCATTTCGCTTCCGGCAAACATCGCAAATCCCGCACCTGTCGGACTCTTCCCCGAAATAATCAAGCAGTGTTACTGACCTGCAACGGTTTTCCGACTCAGCATATTCAATCATCTTCTTAAGCCTGGCATCATACTTTTCCTTAACCTCGAGATAATTTTCAGGAGAAATGAAAAGAGCTTTACGCATCAGGCGCTCCTCGTTAAATATTACCAGAGCACTCTTTTTGCCAGGTATATATTTAATAATGTTGTATGAAGATAATTTTACAAGATATTTATAAATTGTATCTCTGGAAATACCAGTCTTACGGCTTAAAACATCCTCGCTGACAGGCACAAATTCCGAAAACATACCTGTATATGACCGCAAAAGGAGCTTTATGAATGAGTCAAACGATTCATTGGCAACCTGAAACTTGTAGAGGTCGTCGCGGCTAACAATAAAATGCACCCTTGAGGGATTGTTGATTTCCTCAGTAAATTCCATGTATCCTTCTCTCTGCAGAAACTGGAGGCTGTTGAAAGTCTCAATGGCAGGAAATCTGTACTTTGCAACAAAATCATAAAGGTTAAAGTCGAAAACATTGTCTTTGCCTGATCCTTCAGGAACCATAAGGTAGTTGCATAATGCCTCGTATACATCCTTTATTTTTTCAATAGGGGGAAACTTCTTCCTCATCGATTCAGTCAGCCTGCTCTTATCTGATTGTGAGAATAGCATTACAGCAAAAGCCGGTTTTCCGTCTCTGCCCACCCTTCCACTTTCCTGAAAATAATTTTCAATTGAATCAGGTATATCCCAGTGTATTACAAAACGTACCTCTGCTTTGTCAATACCCATCCCAAATGCATTTGTAGAAACAATTACACGGGTATCTCCTGCAGTCCAGGCGGCTTGCTTTTTATCGCGTATATCGTCGGGTAACCCGGCATGGTAATAATCAGCGCTAATACCTTCTTTTACAAGCATTTCCGCTACCTCCCTGCATCTCTTCCTGCTCCTGACATAAACTATGCCGCTTCCTTTTGCTTTAAACAATGTCTTAACAAGATAAGTTCCTTTCTCTTCCACGTTTCTGACCAGGTATGAAATATTCTTCCTTTCAAAGCTGGTTCTGAGAACATTATGCTCTTTGAAACTGAGTTTGTTCATAATATCCTCAATAACATGAGGTGTTGCCGTAGCTGTGAGCGCAAGGAATGGAACCTTTGGGGAAATATGGTCCCGTAGTTTAGCAATCTTCAGATAGGATGGTCTGAAATCATATCCCCATTGTGATATGCAATGAGCTTCGTCGATGGCTACAAGAGACAGGTTTAGCTTTGCTACCTTATACTGAAACATGCTCGTAGCTATACGCTCCGGCGAAACATATAGAAACTTGTAATCTCCATAAATACAGTTTTCAAGGGCAATTTCAATCTCTTCTGCAGACATTCCGGAATGAATTGCAATTGATTTGATTTCCATGCTATTAAGCCTGTTGACCTGTTCTTTCATCAGGGCTATCAGCGGAGTAATAACCAGGCAGATGCCTTCAGAAGCCAGTGCCGGAACCTGGAATGTTAACGACTTACCTCCTCCTGTTGGCATGAGCCCCAGAGTATCTTTGCCGGAGACAACAGATTTAATTATATCTTCCTGCAAAGGTCTGAAAGAGTTAAAGCCCCAGTATTTGGTTAAGATTTTCCTGTATGTCCCGAGATTCATGTCCTTTTTTGCACTATCCACAAATGTAATAACTGTAATTCAATTTTTTATGAGGTTGAAATGAAAGAGATGTTTTAGGAGTTCTGTTTTTTTTCGTAATTTGCGCCAGCAAAAATTAAACCCTATACCCATGTCGTTCACTGAAGATAAAATACTATATGAAGGTTTGACCTTTGACGATGTTCTGCTCGTTCCTTCATACTCGGAAGTACTTCCAAGGGAGGTTGACCTGAGTTCAAATTTCACAAGAAAAATCAAGATCAACACTCCGGTTGTATCTGCGGCAATGGACACGGTAACAGAAGAAGAGCTTGCTATAGCTATTGCGAGGGAAGGAGGAATCGGCGTTATTCACAAAAATATGTCGATTGAGAAACAGGCTGCACAGGTTAAGCGTGTAAAGAGGGCTGAAAATGTAATGATTTTTGATCCGATCACTATTAGTCTGGAGGCTACTGTTGCTGACGCAATGAACCTTATGAGTGAATATAAGATAGGTGGTATCCCTGTGGTTGACAAAGATGGGATCCTTAAAGGTATTGTAACAAACAGGGACCTTAGGTTTGAGAATAACCGTAAAAAGAAGATCACAGAAGTTATGACTACAAACCTCATAACAACCAATCATAAAACAAACCTCGAGGCTGCGGCAAGGATTCTTCAAAAGCATAAGATCGAAAAGCTTCCGATGGTTGATGATATGGGCAAGCTTATTGGACTTATCACATATAAGGATATAACTAAAACCAAAGACAGGCCCAGTTCATGCAAAGATGATATGGGAAGATTAAGGGTAGCGGGTGCTGTAGGAATTGCTGCTGATACATTATTAAGAGTTGAAGCACTAATCAATGCAAATGCAGATGCAATTGTTATTGATACAGCTCATGCTCATTCAAAGGGAGTCATCAATATTCTCAGGGAAATAAAACGCAGCTATCCTGATATTGAGGTTATTACAGGAAATATCGGAACTGCTGAAGCAGCAAAAAAACTTGTAAAAGAGGGAGCTGATGCAGTTAAAGTTGGAATTGGTCCGGGATCGATATGCACAACCAGAGTAATTGCCGGTGTAGGTGTGCCTCAGTTATCAGCAATTTACGATGTTGCCAAAGCTATTGAAGGATCAGGCGTCCCTGTTATAGCTGATGGGGGTATAAGGTATTCCGGAGATATTATAAAGGCAATAGCCGCTGGTGCTGACTCGATAATGGCCGGGTCTCTGTTTGCCGGAGTAGAGGAATCACCCGGAGAAACTATCATATATAACGGAAGAAAGTTCAAGGCATACCGAGGGATGGGGTCTATTGAGGCAATGCAGCAAGGATCTAAAGACAGGTATTTCCAGGATATGGAGGATGATATACAAAAACTTGTTCCTGAAGGTATTGCAGCCAGGGTACCCTACAAGGGAACTCTTGCTGAAGTTGTTTACCAGATGATGGGTGGCCTTCGTGCCGGAATGGGTTATCTTGGTGCAAAGAATATTTCTGTTCTTAAGAAAGACGGAAAGTTTGTGAGAATAACAAATTCAGGTATCATTGAAAGTCATCCTCATGATGTCTCGATAACCAGGGAATCACCTAATTACAGCAGAAAATCATTTGAATAAAATAACAGGTTTCATCTTCTTCTGATGAGGGTCAGTTCATCTCTATTGTTCATTGTTTTATTGCTGTCAGCTTCTTTAAGTGAGGCACAGGACCCGAATAATAAGATTTTGCTGACTGTTAATGGAATTAAGGTCCAGTCGGGTGAATTTATCAGGATGTATAACAAAAGCAGGGAGCCCGGAAAACCACTGGATGTAGATTCATATCTCGATCAGTTTATTACCTTCAAACTAAAGGTTACTGATGTTATAAGTCTTGGTCTCGATACTACAAGAGCCTTCAGAAATGAACTTAACGGTTACCGCAAGCAGCTGGCCCAGAGCTATCTTACAGACAACAGAAAAAAAGAAGAATTGCTCAAAAAGGCTTACCAGAGAACTTTGTCCGAGATAAATGCCTGGCATATTCTAATATCCCTGCCTCAGGATCCATCCCCTGCAGATACACTTCTTGCATGGGAAAAGGCATTGGATATCAGGGAAAGAATAAATCAGGGTGAGCAGTTTGAACAGGTGGCACGCGGAGCATCCGATGATCAATCAGCTAAGATAAATGGAGGTAATCTTGGTTACTTTACTGCTTTTCAAATGATTATGCCATTTGAAGATGCTGCATTCAGTCTTAAAAAAGGAGGATTATCAAATCCGGTCAGAACACCCTATGGATATCATATTATTAAAGTAACGGATAAGCGGCCTTCCCGTGGCAGGATACATGTAGCACATATTATGAAGGTTGTGCCACCGGGATCGGGTGAGGAAGCAGCAAGGAAGGCTGAATCTGAAATCATAAATATTTACGACAGTCTGAAGAAAGGTGCCTCATTCAGTGAACTGGCAAGAACTCTGTCTGACCATAAGGAATCAGCGCAGCGCGGAGGGGAACTTAACTGGTTCGGTGCCGGGGAGATGATAACTGAATTTGCAGAGGCAGCATTTGCAATAACCGATACAGGTAATTACAGCAAACCTGTAAGAACCCCTTATGGCTGGCATATAATAAAACTCATTGAAAAAAGAGCTCCGGGATCATTTGATGAAACCAGATCTTTCCTTGAAAGTAAATACAATCAATCATACCTGAATGCTGTAAGTAAACAGGAACTTGTGAATAAACTCAAGAAGGAATATAAATTCAGGATTGAAGAGAATATCAGTAATTGGTTTGTAAGGAATACAGATACTCTTGTAATTCAGGGCCTGAAGAAATACGATCGTGACAGCCTCCCGGAAGGAAATATATATACATTTGCTAACCAGGCGCTTACAGGCAATGAATTTGCAAAATATATTGAAAAAAGAGGATCAATGATTGTCACCAGGGATTCTGCACAGTTTATAGAAAGTTCCATAGAGGAGAGATCATCCGAACATATACTGACATATGAAAACAGTATTCTTGAAAAAAAATACCCTGAGTTCAGATACTTAATGAATGAATTTCATGATGGTATTCTTCTTTTTGAAATATCAGGAAAAAATGTCTGGAACAGGGTCAACAGTGATTCAACCGGAGTAGTCAGATACTATGAAGAACATAAATTCGATTATCTTTCGGAAAAAGGAATTGAAGCAAAGATATATTCAGTCAGGATGAAAGGTAAACAGGAAGATCTTGATGCCGCATACCTTAAATATTCAGGCAAACCGGATGGTGACAAGAAAATCCTGAAAAAATTCAGCAAAAAGGGAGTTTCATATCTTTCAATTACTGACAGTACATGGATTCGTGGTTCAGATTCAGAAATTGATGGTATCAAATGGGAAACCGGAGCACATTCATTTATATGGAAAGGCTTCCCATCTGTTGCAGTTATTAAAAGGACGGTGGATCCTGTTCCCCTTCCTTTTGAAAAAGTACAGGGTGAGATGATGACAGGATACCAGCAAAAGCTGGAGAATGACTGGATAGAACAATTAAAGGAAAAATATACCGTTAAAGTCGATAGTAACGAATTAAATAATGTGAAGAAGAGAATTGCCAATGAATAGAGTATTTTCCATATTGCTTTTTGTTGTGATTATTTCAGGTTGTACCGGTAATAAAAAAACTGTTAAAAGAATTCCGGTAGCAGAGGTTGGAAACGTTGTACTTCATTATGATGAACTTCCAAAACTCATACAGAATGGCATAAATGATGCCGATAGTATTGCGGTTATACAAAACTATATTAATAAATGGGCAAAGCGGGAGCTCCTTTTGCAGAGGGCAGAACAGAACCTTTCGCAGGAAATCAGGAATGAGATTGACAATCAGATTGAAGAGACAAGAGCTAATCTGGTTATATATCAGTATCAGAGGCAGATGATGCTCGAAAAAATGGATACTGTATTGACCGAAGCAGAACTTGAGAACTATTATGCTTCTAATGAGAAAAGCTTTACTCTAAATTCCAATATTGTAAAAGCACTTTTTATCAGAATCCCGTCGGAGACGCCTGATATTAACAGGATCAGGACCCTTGTCAGATCAAATGATCAAAGTGATCTGCAGCAACTTGAAAGCATCTGTTACCAGTTTGCTGAAAAATTTGATGACTTCAACGAGGATTGGGTTGTAATGGACAGACTTTCGATTGAGCTTCCCCAGGAGATTGAGAATGAAGAGAATTTTCTTAAAAGGACCACTTTTTATGAGACATCAGACTCCTTATCTGTATATCTTATTTCCATTAGAGATTACAGGCTGAGATCCACACTTGCACCTTTCGAATATGTTAAGGATGATATTAAACGCATAATTATAAACACAAGACGATTTGAATTTATTCAAGCTCTTGAGAATGGAATATATAACGAGGCACTGAAAGAAAATAGTTTTAAGATATATTGATTTGTGATGAAAAGAGTAAAAGTAATTTTGTTGATGTTTTTAACCATCTCTGCCTTAAGAGTGGCTACCCTGAATGCTCAGCCGCTCGTGGAATCGATTGCGGCAGTTGTGGGCAATGAGGTGATTTACCTGTCGGATCTGGAGGCAACTGTAACTGATCTGAGAAGATCAGGAAATAAAACCCCGATGGATGAACTCAGATGCAGTGTTTTCCAGGAAATGCTCATTTCAAAACTATTTGTAGATCAGGCAAGAATTGACAGTATTGAAGTCACAGATGATGCAATAGAGGGTGAACTGAATATGAGAATAAATGATGCTATAAGAAGGGCAGGAAGCCAGGAAGCCCTGGAGGAATATTTCAAAAAAAGCATACTGGAGATCAGAAGGGATATAAGGAAGACAATGATTGAGCAGGAGGTTGTGCGTGAAGTTCAGTCAAAGATTTCAGAAAACCTTACTATGACCCCTTCAGGTGTAAAAAGGTTTTATAATGGCATTAATAAAGACAGTCTTCCCATAATTCCCGCAAAGTATCAGCTGAGGTTAATACAACTCGATCCTCCCTCTAATGAGGATAATAAGGCTGAAGCCCGTCAGAGGCTTCTCGACCTGAGGAGCCAGATACTTGAAGGTAAAAGTTTCAGTGTTCTTGCCAGGCTCTATTCAGAAGATAAGGAATCAGCAAAAAATGGAGGCGAAATAGGATATCTGACTCGTGGAGAACTTGATAAGGAATATGCTAATGCAGCATTCAGCCTTACTAAAAACACAGTATCGAAAGTTATTGAATCAAAATTCGGATTCCACCTTATTCAGTTGATCGATCGTAAAGGCGACATGGTAAATACCAGGCACATCCTTGTACGCCCACAGGTTAAACCGAATCAGGCTGAACAGGCAATTTCAAAGCTCGACAGTATTGCTGATCTTATCAGAAGAGACAGTATGAAGTTTGAAGAAGCAGCATTAAGGTTTTCGTCTCACAAAGACAGCAGGATAAACGGTGGCAGAATGGTTAATCCGAATCCTTCCGACAGGGTCACATGGCTTTCACTCGAAGAGCTTAACACCGAAATGTTTGTGAATGTTAGGGAATTAAAGGTGGGTGAAATATCCAAACCCTTTAAAACAACAGATGACGATAATAATCCGGTCTTCCGGATCGTCAAACTTGATTCTGAAATACCTGCGCACAAGGCCAATACTAAGGATGATTATCAGGTCCTATATGATGCGGCTCTCATGGAAAAAAGGCAGAAAATGTATGATGAATGGATCACCAAAAAACTTGGAGTCACTTATATTAAAATAAGTGAAGAGTATAAAACATGTGATTTCCTTAAAAAAGGATGGCTGAAATAGAATCCCTGAATAAGAAGGCAGATTTTCGTTACATCAGGATTCTTATAAGCATCCTGACTGTAATGATTTTTGCGTTTTCTCTGCATTCGCAGGATGATCCTTCCGGTACCCAGAATAAAAGAAAGGTTGAACTGATATACGCCGATGAGGATATTGTACTCAGGGATGATCTGACCGGGAAAGATATGCATCATATTATCGGTAATGTAAAGTTTCGTATGGATGAAAGTACTCTCACCTGCGACAGTGCTCTTTGGCTTCCTGATAAAATGCAGGTCACAGCATTCAGCAGAGCCCATCTGGAACAGGGCGACACACTTGATCTGTTCGGAGATTATATGTTCTATGATGGTAAAATTGATATTGCTGTTGTAAAAGGAAACGTTGAGCTGATAGATAAGGAAACCCATCTCTATACTAATGCAATAGATTATGATGTATTAAACCAGGTTGCCGATTATGATACTAAAGGACGTATTACAAACGGTGAAAATACTCTTACAAGCATTGTCGGTGTTTATTATGTAAATCAGAATCTTTTTCACTTCAAGGATAGTGTAAAAATTGTGACCCCCGACTATCTGATGACTTCAGACACTATGAACTATAATACTAAATCGGAAACGGTATTCTTTACCGGTCCATCCGAAGTTCATGGCGACAGTCTCTACATGTACTGTGAAAGGGGCTGGTATGATACAAGGTTCAAGGTAAGCTCCATCTGGAAGAATGCCTTTGTTGACAATATGAAAAATAAGCTGAATGCCGACTCCATCTTCTACAATGACAGTACCGGTTTTGGTGAAGGGTTCAGAAATGTTGTTATTGAGGATACTACAAATAACCTCTTTGTAAAGGGTAATTATGCTGCTTACAGCAAAATGCCTGAAAAGTATTTTGCAACTGACAGTGCATTGTTCATACAGGTAACAAATGATGACTCATTATTTCTTCATGCGGATACCCTGATTGCTTTCAATATTCCGGATACAATAAAGGAATATCGAATTGTAAAAGCCTATTACAAATGCAAAATATTCAGCAAGGATATCCAGGCAAAATGTGATTCTCTTACCTTTTCATTTCAGGATACAATAATCCGGCTTTACCAGAATCCTGTTATATGGTCAGGATTTAACCAGCTTACTGCTGATTCAATGGCTCTCTTCACCAGGAATCGGAAAACTGACAGACTGGAACTATATAACAGTTCATTTGTTACAAGCAAAATAGATACTCTCCGATATAACCAGATAAAAGGTAATAATCTGACTGCCTATTTTAAGGATGATGAAGTTTATAAGATAGTTTTAAAAGGAAACGGGGAATCTATTTATTATCTTCTTGACGGAGAGGATCTTGCCGGCGTAAACAGATCGAAGTCAGCAAATATACAGATATTTATTGATGAGGGTAAAGTATCAGAAGTAGTTGAAGAACAAAATCCTGCCGGCGTAATTGACCCTCCTTTATCTCTAAGTCTGAAGGAACCAAAACTTGAGGGATTTAAATGGCTTGAGTTTATGAGACCTAAGAAAAAATCTGATGTATTCATAAAAAGTAAAGAGGCTGATCTTCTGACCAGCCCCAAACTTTAATATTCATCTTCATTAAAGAAGAAATCGTCCTTGCTTGGATAATCGGGCCATATATCCTCGATACTCTCGTAAATATCCCCTTCATCTTCAATTTCCTGAAGGTTCTCGATTACTTCCATAGGGGCACCTGACCTAATGGCGAAATCAATCAGCTCATCTTTTGTTGCAGGCCATGGAGCATCCTCAAGTTTTGATGCTAATTCAAGTGTCCAGTACATATTTTACCAGTTAAGTAATGTCTAAACAAAGTTTGCAAATATAAAAATTATTTTATGTAAAAAACAATAGCAGCTTTTTACTTTTTTAACATTTCAAACCTGCCACTTAACTTCCTCATTATTAAGCTCTAGAGAAATCTTACGTGACAGAACAAAAAGAAAATCAGAAAGGCGGTTAAGGAATTTGATGACTATTTCAGGCGTTTTTTCAGTTATATTCAGCCGCAATACAGCTCTTTCAGCCCTGCGACATACGCATCGTGCTATATGACAATGTGATACCAGAATATTTCCTCCGGGAAGCAGAAAGTTACCAAGCGGAGCAAGGTTTTCTTCCATTTTATCTATCTCGTTCTCCAGAACTTTCAGGCACTCGTTTTCAGGTAATATTTTGCGTGAATTTTTATTTTCAGGATCAGTTGCCAGGGCTGCTGCACATGACATCAGCTGACTCTGAATATAGATAAGAAGGTCTCTCCTTCCCTCATTTTCCTTATGATCCCTTAATAATCCAATCCATGCAATAAGCTCATCTACAGACCCATAAGCCTCAACACGCTGTGAGTGTTTTGGAACTCTTCTTCCCCCGACAAGGGACGTAGAACCATCATCACCGGTAAGTGTATAGATTTTCATGTCTGAGAAGAAATTAAATTAATAGAATTCAGAAAAGCCTAGGCTTTGACATACTTATCATTAAGAATATCCTGTGCAATTTCACCGTCAAAAAGACGTATTATTCTTGCAGCATGCTTTGCGATATCCTCTTCATGAGTAACTACGATAACTGTATTTCCCTGTTTATGAATATTATCAAGAAGTCCCATAATATCAACAGATGTTTTACTATCGAGGTTACCTGTTGGCTCATCAGCCAAGATGATCGATGGTTTATTTACAAGGGCTCTTGCAATTGCGACCCTCTGACGCTGACCTCCTGATAACTCATTAGGTTTATGAGTCATACGATCAGCCAGACCAACCTGCATAAGCGTTTCCACTGCAAGCTTCTCTCGTTCTGCCTTTGCTACACCGGCATAAATAAGAGGAAGAGTAACATTTTCAAGAGCTGAATAACGTGGCAGTAGGTTGAATGTCTGAAATACAAATCCAATCTCCTTGTTACGAATCTCTGCCAGGTAATCATCCTCCATTTTACTAACATCTGTTCCATTCAGAATATAGCTTCCGCTTGAAGGTGTATCAAGACACCCGAGGAGGTTCATCAATGTAGACTTTCCTGATCCGGATGGACCCATAATTGCCACATATTCATTTCTTTCAATAGAGATGGAAACCGATCTCAGAGCTCTGACGATAACTGATCCAACCTGATAGTTTTTTACAATATCATGAATCTCAATAACTTTATTCATAGTATGCTAAAAATTTGAATTTCCGAAATTAGACTAAATATGTTAAATATTGAATTAATAATCCCTAATTTTTGTTAATGTCTCACAATAAAGTGGTTGGTATTTATACCTTTTCTGAAAAAAACTATTCCCATCCTGTAAATATCAATTGTTACTGAAACCTTTCCATGGTCCTTTATTAACTGCCATGCATCCTTCATTTCCGGGGAATAATAAATATCATCTATCACAACAACTGTATTTACTGAAGACTTCTGAGCAATCATTTCAAAGTATTTCAAAACAGGCTCCTTCCTGTGATTTCCATCAATAAACACCATTCCTGGTGCAATTGTTGAGTCAAGCACTGCTGGGAGGCAATCTTCGAAAGAACCGCAATGCAAAATAATATTACTTTTTCCTGCTTTCCGGAATGTTTCCTCAGCAATCCCGGCGGTCTCCTTACATCCTTCAATTGTATTAACCGTGCAATCTGTCCCTGAGAATGCCAGATACATCGAACTGATTCCCATGGAAGTTCCAAGTTCAACAATTCCGGGGCTGCCAAATTCTTTGGCAAGATTTGAAAGAAGAATACCGTACTTTCTTGTGACCGGAGAATGCCTGGCAATATCTGACACTCTCCTGCTTCTCTCCTCTTGCCTGACTTTCAAAGATCCGACACCAAGGTCATTTACAAATATCATTCTTTTATCCCTGACTAATTCTTTTCTTATACTCTCAATCTTACTGACAACAGCTTTATCGATTTTATTCCTGAAAACTCTTGAAACTATGTCATAAACAAAAGGGCTATGAATACCATGTCCTTTCCGGTAGCCTGAAAATACCATGTACCTGAGATATTCCTTTATCCTGAAAAAAAACATATACCTCCAAAGATTAAATTAGGTCAGCATGTCAAAAATAGTTAATTTCGGATTGCTTTTCTCATACTTTATACCTGATGATTGCACAGGAATTTCTGGATACAAACATAACATATTTGCCCGGGGTAGGTCCCAAAAGAGCTGAACTTCTTAACAAAGAACTGACGATTTTCACCTTCAGAGATCTGCTCTACTATTTCCCCTATAAATATATTGACCGGACCAGATTTTACAAAATAGAAGAGCTTGATCCTGACCTCCCTTATGTTCAGATAAAAGGGTACATTAAGGGGTATGTTACAGAGGGACATGGCAAGGGGAAACGACTTGCAGCAGACTTTCAGGATGATACGGGAACAATCAAACTTGTCTGGTTCAAGGGCACAAAATGGGTTGCAGGCAACTATCCACCCGGCATTGAATATATTGTATTTGGGAAACCTTCTGTTTTTAATGGAATTGTTAACATTATTCATCCTGAGATAGAAGCTTCGAGCAAGATGTCGGAAAGAATAAGCTCCGCCCTCCAAGCCCAGTATAGTACTACCGAAAAGCTTAAAGATCAGTTTCTAACCTCAAAGTCAATTAGTAAGCTTACCGGGAATCTTCTTAAGCAGTTAAAAATCAGGATTCCGGAATCATTGCCTGCATGGCTGGTGTCACAGTATAAACTGATGGATCTGCATGATTCACTGCACAAAATTCACTTTCCAGCTGATCCTGAAGAACTGGAAAAGGCAAGATACAGGCTTAAATTTGAAGAGCTGTTTTACATTCAGCTGAATCTTTTAAGGTTCAAGGCAAACAGGAATATCAAGCATAAAGGATTTGTTTTCAGTAATGTTGGAAACAATTTCAACAGCTTCTATTATAATAATCTGCCATTCAGGCTTACCGAGGCTCAGAAACGTGTTATGAAGGAGATCCGGCGTGATCTTGGCTCAGGAAGGCAGATGAACCGTCTGCTGCAGGGTGATGTCGGGAGCGGCAAGACACTGGTAGCGCTTATGAGCATGCTTATAGCAATTGACAATGGTTTTCAGGCTTGCATAATGGCACCTACTGAAATACTTGCAAACCAGCATTACCAGACAATCACAAAACTTTTAAAAGGAATTGATATTAAAATATGCCTGTTGACAGGTTCATCCAAACGAAAATCACGTAATTCAATTGCTGAAGCTCTGATGGACAGATCGCTTAACATTCTTATAGGAACACATGCACTTATTGAAGATAATGTTAAGTTCAGCAATCTTGGCCTTGTGATAATTGATGAACAACACAGGTTTGGAGTAGAACAGAGGGCACGTTTATGGCAAAAAAACCTTCATCCTCCTCATGTGCTTGTAATGACAGCAACTCCTATACCCAGAACCCTGGCTATGACCTTATACGGTGATCTGGATGTATCTGTTATTGATGAGCTTCCACCCGGCAGGATGCCTGTAAAAACAATGCATTTCACAGATACAGACAGGAACAAGGTATTTGGGTTTGTCAGGAATCAGATAAAGGAGGGTCGTCAGGCATACTTTGTTTACCCCCTGATTAAAGAATCGGAATCAATGGATTATAAGGATCTTGAGGACGGATGGGACACAATTTCAAAAGTATTCCGACCTCCTGAATACTGTATAAGTATTGTCCATGGGAGAATGACTCCTGCGGAAAAGGATAAATCGATGCAGCTATTCAAGGATGGACATGCTCATATCCTTGTTGCCACTACAGTGATTGAAGTAGGTGTTGATATTCCAAATGCAACAGTGATGGTTATTGAAAGTGCAGAGAGATTTGGATTATCCCAGCTTCATCAGCTCAGAGGACGTGTTGGCAGAGGAGCTGATCAGTCATATTGTATCCTGATGAGTTCTGATAAAATGTCGAAGGAAGCTATTAAACGGGTTGAGGTAATGGTAAGGACAAATGACGGCTTTGAAATTGCAGAAACAGATCTTCAGCTTAGAGGGCCCGGCGATATAGAAGGCACACAACAGAGTGGCATCCCATTTGACCTCAAAATTGCAAATCTTGGAAAAGATGGCCAGATAATAGAATATGTCAGGCATGTAGCGGAGAAGATTCTGGAAAAAGATCCATTGCTTAACGAATCACAAAATGTAGTATTAAGGCTTGAGCTCAGCAGGATATTCAGTCAGCGACAATCGTGGAGCAACATAAGTTGAAAGAATTCTTATTTATAATGAAAATAAATTAGAGGAATCTCATTAAAAAATGACAAAAAGCAGGTTCATTTTTTTGCACAATCATAAATTTGTCATCTGAAATTTTCAGAGATATAATGAAGGATTCATCGGGAGAAACCACCATAAGTCACAAAGGCATTGTACAAAAATCCGATAATGAATCTGTTACAGTACTAATCACCGCGGAATCAGCATGCAAAGGATGTCATGCAGAAGGTTCATGTACTTTATCAGGCACAGAGGAGAAAATAATTGAAGTTAAGGGCTCTTTTGATGTAAGAAACGGAGACACTGTTACAGTCATGATGAAGCAGTCTACCGGATTTAATGCCCTGTTTCTGGGTTATTTACTACCTTTAGTTATTGTCATCACTTTACTGATTTTACTTGCAATTATGAAGTATTCTGAACTGGCTTCAGGGCTTCTTGCAATTTCTTCCCTCCTTCCCTACTACCTTATTCTCTATTTATTAAGAAAAAGAATCAATGACAAGTTTATTTTTTCATTAAAAATATAGTTGATGAGTCCAACAGTTATCATAACAATCATAAGTCTCAGCCTGCTGGCTATTGTATCAGCAGTCATTCTTTATTTTGTGGCACAGAAATTCAAGATCTTTGAAGATCCAAGAATAGATCAGGTCCAGGAAATCCTGCCTGCCGCAAACTGCGGGGGATGCGGATTTGCAGGTTGCCGTAATTTTGCCGAAGCACTTGTGGCTGCTGAAACCTTTGATGGACTCAATTGCCCGGTAGGTGGAAGTGCTGTAATGCAATCTGCAGCTGGAATACTGGGAAAAGCAGCTGTGGCTGTTGATCCTACAGTCGCAGTACTATTATGCAACGGGACTCCTGATTACAGGCCTCGTACTTCTGTTTACGACGGTGCAGCTGACTGCAGGATTCAGCACAGCCTCTATATTGGTGAAACTGATTGCAGCTATGGTTGTCTTGGAAATGGCGATTGTGTAAAAGCCTGCCAGTTTGATGCCATGTATATGGATCCGGTGACTCAGCTTCCGGTTATCATTGATGATAAATGTGTTGCCTGCGGTGCCTGTGTAAAAGCATGTCCAAGGAAGCTTATTGAACTTCGGAAAAAAGCTAAGAAAGACAGAAAGCTTTATGTTGCCTGTTCAAACTGCGATAAGGGAGGCCCGGCAAGAAGAGCATGCAAAGTTGCATGCATTGCATGCAGCAAGTGTGTCAAGGCATGTGAGTTCGGAGCCATAGTAATTGAAAACAACCTGGCTTACATTAATGCGGCAAAGTGTACATTCTGCAGAAAATGTGTAACTGAATGCCCTACAAATTCAATTCTCGAGTTCAACTTTCCGCCGAGAAAACCTAAAGTAGAGGCAACTGCTGAGGCAATAAACAACTAGAAAGAATTAAAACAATTAAAGGATAAAAAAGTGCTTAAAACATTTCCCATTGGAGGCATCCATCCGCCGGAGCTGAAGTTGACTTCAGATTCTCCAATCAGGCAGCTTCCTGTTCCTCAAAACATAACAATTCCGATTACCCAGCACATCGGGGCACCTGCAACTGTTATGGTGAAAAAAGGTGATAGTATAAAAACCGGTCAGCTGATAGCTTCTGTAAATGGTTTTGTATCATCAAATATTCACACATCTGTAAGCGGTATCGTAAATAAGGTGGATACTGTACCCGATACTACAGGCTACAGACAGACTGCAGTATTTATTGATGTTGCTGGAGACGAATGGATTGACACGATTGACCGCTCTTCTGATTTAAAAAAGGAATGTAATTTAAGTGCAGAAGAGATTACTAAAAAATGCCTCGATGCTGGAATCGTAGGACTGGGCGGAGCCACTTTCCCTTCACACGTAAAGCTTTCTATACCCAAAGGCAAAAAATGTAATGTCCTGATTATAAATGGCGTTGAATGTGAGCCCTATCTGACATCCGATCACCGCCTGATGCTTGAGAAAGGTGAGGAGATCATGGTCGGTATTACGATACTTATGAAAGCACTTGTTGTTGACAAGGCTATGATCGGGATTGAAAATAACAAAAAAGATGCTATAGAACATCTTTCAAAGCTTGCCCTCAATTATAAAGGAATTACAGTTCATCCGCTTACAGTAAAATATCCTCAAGGTGCTGAAAAACAGCTTATAAAGGCTCTGATCAACAGGGAGGTTCCGTCAGGGCACCTGCCGGTTGATGTTGGTGCAGTTGTTCACAATGTTGGAACTGCATTTGCTGTTTACGAGGCTGTCCAGAAAAATAAGCCTCTTTTTGAGAGGGTTGTAACAATTACAGGAAAATCGCTTACAAATCCCGGCAACTATCTTGTCAGGATAGGATCTCCCGTAAAAAACCTTATTGAAGCTGCAGGAGGATTGCCTGAGGATACAGGCAAAATTATTAATGGTGGCCCGATGATGGGAAAAGCATTAAATAACACTGATGTTCCTGTGGTAAAAGGAACATCCGGGATTGTTCTTTTTCCTGATTCTGAATCAAAAAGAGATGAAATAAAACCCTGTATCAGATGTGCAAAATGCATATCTGCCTGCGCTCTAAATCTGGAACCTCACCTTCTGGCAACACTATCTTTAAAAGGCTTATTCGAAAGAGCAGAACAGGAAAGAATCACCGATTGCATGGAATGCGGATCATGCAGCTATACCTGCCCTGCAGGCAGACCTCTTCTCGACTATATAAGGCTTGGTAAATCGACTGTGATCAAAATGGCACGCCAGAGAAACATTAAATAACTGAAAAACATTATCAATGGGCAATCAGCTTAATATATCCCCCTCTCCTCATATACACGGAAAGGAAACAACAGAAAAACTGATGTATGGAGTAGTGCTGGCTTTAATGCCTGCATTTTTTGCATCCGTTTATTTTTTCGGCACCGGCGCAATTATCGTTACAGCTACAGCAGTTGTTTCATGTATGACCTTCGAGTACTTAATTCAGAGATATATACTCAGAAAACCAATTTCAGTCACTGACGGATCTGCCCTGGTAACAGGATTGCTGCTTGCACTTAATCTGCCTTCCAATATTCCGGTTCTGATGATAGTAATAGGCAGTCTCGTAGCAATAGGTGTGGCAAAGATGACTTTCGGAGGTCTTGGAAACAATCCTTTCAATCCGGCACTGGTGGGAAGAGTCTTTATGCTTATTTCATTCCCTGTTCAGATGACTACATGGCCGGTAGCATCCGGTTTTAAAACAGGATATACTGATGCTGTTACAGGTGCTACTCCTCTTGCAATAATAAAAGAGGGACTTAAAAACGGAGAATCTCTTTCACAATTAATGGAAAAGATCCCAACGACATTCAGTATGATAATTGGCAATATGGGAGGATCAATTGGAGAAGTATCAGCCCTTGCGCTTCTGATTGGATTGATTTATCTGCTTTACAAGAAGATAATTACATGGCATATACCGGTTTCAGTTATCGGCAGCCTGGGGGCTTTTACCGCTGTCATGTGGATAATTAATCCGGACTCATATGCCAGTCCTGTTTTCCATATTCTCGCCGGAGGGGTATTGCTTGGAGCAATATTCATGGCCACCGACTATGTAACATCTCCCATGAATCCCAAAGCAATGATAATATATGGATGCGGAATCGGCATTCTCACCGCAATAATAAGGATATGGGGAGCCTATCCTGAAGGAGTATCATTCGCCATTCTGATTATGAATGCATTTGTACCGCTTATGAACACATATATTAAACCAAAAAGATTCGGAGAGGAGGTGAAGCATGGCTAAAACAGAATCCACTTTCAGAAACATGGTGCTTTCTCTTACTCTGATTTCTCTTGTTGCAGCTGCAGGCCTCGGATTCGTATATGAATTTACAAAAGAGCCTATAGCACTTTCCAATCTTAATAAGAAGGTGGAAGCCATTAAGCAGGTTGTACCTGAATTCAATAATAATCCATACAATGAAATGTTCAGACTGCCTACAGGAGAGGGAGACAGCCTGGATATCTTTCCCGCAAAAAAAGACAACATAATTGTCGGATATGCTGTTACCTCCTTCACAAAAAAAGGATTCAGCGGAAATATTACAATTATGGCTGGCTTCAAACCTGATGGATCTATTGTTGACATAAAAGTACTTGAGCATAAAGAAACACCAGGCCTAGGCACCAAGATGATAGAACCAAAATTCAAGGATCAGTTTATGCAGAAGAATCCTGCAGAATTCAGCCTGAAGGTAAAGAAAGACGGAGGCCCTGTGGATGCAATTACAGCTGCCACAATCAGTTCCAGGGCATTTTGTGATGCTGTCCAGCGTGCGTACAATACAATACAGAAAGGAGTCCAGAAATGAATCAGTTCAAAAACTTCACAAAAGGATTTATAAAGGAAAATCCCATCCTTGTACTTGTCCTTGGCACATGTCCTACCCTGGCAACCACTTCATCTTCGCTTAACGGATTGGGAATGGGTATTGCCACAACTTTCGTCCTTATAGGATCAAATTCTGTAATTTCGCTCCTTTCAAATGTCATCCCTGATAAAGTAAGGATACCTGCATTTGTAGTGATCATTGCCTCATTCGTAACAATTGTAGACCTTCTGATGCAGGCCTATGTCCCCGGCTTGTATGACAAGCTCGGTATTTTCATCCCTCTTATTGTTGTTAACTGTATTGTTCTTGGAAGAGCTGAAGCCTATGCCAGCAAGAATAGCGTATGGTCTTCATTTATAGATGGTTTTGGCATGGGACTGGGATTTACAATGGCACTTGGAATACTGGGAGCTTTCAGGGAGATTGTAGGGAGCGGTTCAATATTCGGATATAAGTTCATTCCCGGAGATGGCATCCTGGTATTTATACTTGCACCCGGAGCTTTTATTGCCCTTGGTTACCTGATAGCGATTGTTAACAAAATAAAGAAACCTTAAGAGATCTGAGAAATGGAATACATTCTAATTATCATATCAGCTGTATTTATAAATAATGTTGTTTTAGCTCAGTTTCTTGGCATTTGCCCTTTTCTCGGAGTATCAAACAAAGTAGGTACAGCACACTGGGAATGGCAGGAGCAGTTACATTTGTTATAGTGCTGGCAACAATGGCCACTTACCTGATCCAGATATATGTGCTTAACCCACTGGGTATAGCTTTCATGCAGACAATCACCTTTATTCTGGTAATTGCCGCCCTCGTTCAGATGGTGGAAATAATACTGAAAAAAGTAAGTCAGGGCCTATACCAGGCTCTTGGAATTTTTCTTCCCCTGATTACCACTAATTGCGCTGTACTCGGTGTTGCAATACTTGTAATAAAGAAAGAGTATAATCTCATTGAAGGGGTTGTTTTCGGTGCATCAACTGCTATAGGCTTCGGACTTGCACTTGTTATCCTCGCCGGAATAAGGGAGCAGCTTGAGCTTGCTGATATCCCCAAAGGAATGAAGGGAGTTCCGATCTCACTCGTAATTGCAGGTATTCTTGCGCTTGCTTTTATGGGATTTACCGGAATAGTAAAGTAACAGGTCTTACCTCCCGTAAGCATCTTCTGCAAATCTTAAAAAAGCTTAATTTCCAGCAGTATTAAGGATTTTCATTAAATTTGTTTATCCCGGTCTCTCATTTATTGGTCCAGGCTGATCGATCTGATAATTAATATTGTATACAGATTACGGATCATCAATATGAGAAATCTCCTCTTGCAGGATATTATAAAGGACATCATTAAATTATTATCAGAGATCATAATTTCATTATACAAAAAAAACAATAAAATGAAAAGAAAAACCTTACTGTTCCTGTTTCTGTGTTTGACCACAGCCGGTTTAATTTCTGCCCAGACATATAGTATTGTAATTAAAGGTGGCCATGTAATTGATCCCAAAAACAACATAAATGAACTGATGGATATTGCTGTCAAGGATGGCAAAATAGCATTGCTGGCAAAAAATATTGATCCCAAGGAGGGAATCCAGGTTGTTGATGCAAAAGGAATGTATGTAACACCAGGTCTGATTGACATACATGTCCATGTTTTCAACGGCTCCAACATGGATCAGACATATATGAACGGTCCAAGTTCTATTCCTCCTGACGGCTTTACTTTCAGAGTCGGAGTTACCACAGTTGTTGATGCCGGATGTGCAGGATGGAGAACTTTTCCTGAATTCAAAAAGCAGACTATTGATGCTTCACAGACAAGAGTTCTTGCTTTCCTGAATATTGTCGGGGAAGGAATGCGCGGAGGACCTTTCGAGCAGAACCAGAAAGATATGGATCCGAAAGTAACTGCAGAATTTGCGAAGAAGAATTCCAAGGATATTGTTGGGATCAAGCTTGCTCACTATAACGGACGTGACTGGACACCTGTAAAACTAGCTGAAGAAGCAGGCAGACTTGCTGATATCCCTTTCATGGTTGATCTCGGAGGTGCCAGACCCGCACTCTCACTTGATACATTATTTATGCAGATATTCCGCCCCGGAGATATTTTCACTCATTGCTTTGGACAACTTGGTGCCAGCAGGGAAAGCCTGGTTGATGTAACAACAGGGAAAGTAAGACCATTTGTATGGGATGCTCAGAAAAGAGGTATTATCTTTGATGTTGGAGCCGGCGGGATAAGCTTTGCATACTCTCAGGCAATTCCTGCAGTAAAAAGCGGATTATTTCCCGATGCTATTAGTACAGATCTTCACATTGGAAGTATGAATGGTGCAACAAAAGACCAGCTGACTACAATGAACAAATTTCTGGCTATGGGTATGGATCTTCAGAATGTAATCAGAACAAGTACATGGAAACCAGCACAAATAATCAAACGAGAAGAGCTTGGGCACCTCACAGTTGGTTCAGAAGCTGATATAGCCATTCTGAATCTGAGACCTGGTAAATTTGGTTTCTTTGATTATACCGGTTATAAGCTTGAGGCTGATAAAAAGCTTGAATGCGAGATGACCATAAGAGCAGGAAAAATAGTATATGACCTTAACGGTATTGCTACTCCGATCTTTGTAACCCGCAGAAGATATAACTAATGTAAAACCAGGCCAGCTTGGTGAAATGGTCTGCATTTCTTATATTTAGATCGGTATTGGATCAGTTTTTAAAATTAGAATCAAAAAGTCTTAAAAAATATATTAAAATGAAAAGAAGAGAAGTAATTAAGAACCTGTCGATACTTCCTGTATCAGGAGTAGTTTTGGGTAGTGCCATTCCATTCGAAACAGCATTAGCAATGGCTGCTCCCCCGAAAAGAGATATCTTCAAAGAGCTTGGAATAAGGACATTCATCAATGCAGCAGGAACATACACAGCACTTTCTGGCTGTATAATGCACGATGATGTTGTTGAGACAATAAGATATTCATCTCAGAAATTTGCCGCAATTGAAGAATGTCAGGATGCTGTCGGGAAAAAAATAGCTGAAATGCTTCATGCTGAAGCAGCAATGGTAACAGCAGGATGCTGGTCAGCACTGGTACTTGGTACGGCTGGAGTTCTTACAGGCACTGATCCTAAGAAAGTTGCTCAGTTGCCTCATCTCGACAACATGAAATCAGAGATACTTGTTCAGAAAACACACAATCATGGATATGTTCATGCCCCAACAAATACAGGTGCCAGAATTGTCGAAGTAGAGACTCTTCAGGATATAGAAAAGGCAATTAATGAAAAAACAGCAATGATGTGGTTTCTTAATTATGCCGGTCCTGATGGCCAGATTAAGGACAAGGAATGGGTTGCTCTTGGGAAAAAATACGGAATCCCTACTATGATAGATATGGCTGCTGATGCAACTCCTGTCGAAAACCTGTGGAAATTTCATGATATGGGATTTGATCTTGTTTGTCTATCAGGAGGCAAAGGTCTTACGGGTCCACAGAGTGCGGGTATATTATCGGGAAAGAAAGACCTAATTGCTGCTGCCAGGCTTAATGCTCCTCCACGTGGAGGGAACATCGGACGCGGCATGAAGGTAAACAAGGAAGAAATCCTTGGTATGTATGTTGCTCTTGAAAAATTCATTAACAGAGATCACCAGAAACAGTGGAAGATCTGGGAAGACAGAATCGCAATAATGGAAAAAGGAGCAAAAAGTGATCCCGGTGTAACAACAACTGTAACAGTACCTCCGGTAGCTAATATAACTCCTACCCTTACAATATCCTGGGATATGACGAAGATTAAGGTTGATGCCAACGAGATAAGGAACAGGCTCAGAAAAGGAAATCCATCCATAGAGATGATGGGTGGTAAAGAGAATCTGGTAATCACTTCCTGGATGATGAGAGACGGTGAAGATAAAATAGTTGCTGGAAGGCTTGTGGAGGAGTTGAAAAAAGCTTCTGCATAAATTTTAATTAGTAAAACATTAACTGTGAAATAATTAACAGATGAAATTAAAAAACTTACTCTGCGTTTTATTGATGGTGGCTTATCCACTGACAGGCATTGCACAGAATTACGACATCATTATAAAAGGTGGTCATGTAATTGACCCTAAGAATAAAATAGATGCATTAATGGATCTCGCAATCAAGGATAAAAAGATTGCTTTGGTAGCTAAAATCATTGACGAAAAAGAGGAAAACGAATCATCAATGCCAAAGGCCTGTATGTAACACCAGGAATAATAGATGCCCATGTACATTTATACTATGGTAATAATATGGATCAGGGACTTATGGATGGCCCAAGCTCAGTTCAGGCTGATGCCTTTTCTTTCCGTGCAGGAGTTACCACAATGGTTGATGTGGGAAGCGCAGGCTACAGGAGCTTCCCTAAATTCAAGGAAACCAGCATTGACGGTTCCCAGACAAGGATACTGGCACTGATTAATATAGCCGGAGAAGGTATGCGCGGTGGTCCGTTTGAACAAACAACAAAGGACATGATTCCCCGACGTGCTGCAGAGGTTGCAAAAAAATACCCTGATGTTGTCGTTGGTTTTAAACTGGCGCATTACAGCGGACATGAATGGGGTCCCGTCGACAGTCTTATGGCTGCCGGAAAGATGGCAAACCTTCCTGTTATGGTTGACTTTGGCGGCGCAACACCACCGCTTTCTCTTGAAGAACTGCTTTTAAAGAAGTTCAGACCGGGAGATATTTTTACTCACGCCTATGCTTATTTTCCAGATTCCCGTGAATCGGTTATTGATGAGAACGGAAAGGTAAAACCTTACATATTTGAAGCCCAGAAAAAAGGGATTAAGTTTGATGTCGGCCATGGAGGCGGGTCATTCAGGTGGAAAGTTGCAGTTCCTTCAATTCAGCAGGGCTTCTATGCTGATGCAATCAGTACTGACCTGCACACAGGAAGCATGAACGGAGGAATGAAGGATATGGCAAACACTATGTCAAAATTCCTTGCCCTCGGTCTTCCCCTGCAGGATGTAATAAACCGTTCAACATGGCAGCCTGCATTAATGATCAACAGGCCTGAATTAGGAAACCTCAGTGTTGGGACTGAAGCCGATGTTGCCATATTCAGTATCAGCAAAGGTGACTTTGGTTTTATTGACATCGGTACTGATAAATTAAAAGGTACTCAGAAACTTGTGGCTGAACTCACTATCAGGGCAGGAAGAATTGTCTGGGACCTAAATGGACTTGCGGCAGTTGAATTCAAAAAATAAATATCTAACAGTTAACATCGTATTTACTTTAATTATCAACCATATTTATTAACTATAAACAAATAATTATGAAAACAGAAAGAAGAACAGCACTTAAGAAAATGTTTGCTTCAGTTGTAGGACTGGCAGGTATAGGACTTGCTGCAAAAGCAGCTTCATCAGATGAAAAAGTAGCAGGAAATGTTACTAACTTCCAGGATGCACCTCTTTTCTCAGGTCATACCAAACTGGGAAATATGGTATTTATTGCCGGTAAAGGAGCTCATGTAGCACCATTCACAATTGAAGCTCATACTGAAATAGTACTTAAGGAGATGGAAAAAGAACTTATCAAAGCCGGTACAACTATGGAAAAAGTTCTTAAGGTTAACGTATATCTTAATGACATCGCCGATTATAAAGGAATGAATGCTGTTTATAAAGGCCGTTGGGGTGCCAATCCTCCTGTCCGTACAACAGTAGCTGTTGCCAAGGGTGGTGTTCCCGGTGATTCACTTGTTGAGATGGATTGCATAGCTTATATTTAATTCATCAGCATAAACCAGATAACCTATATGAAAATCATATAGGTTATTTTTTTTAATGGATCTTATTAATAATTTAATTAATAACCCACATGATATCTAATAAAAATAAAATGCTAAGAAGCTTCAGGATAATCTTCTTACTGAGCGTGGTAATTTGCTCTTTTTCATTTATTTCCGATTCTCAGAACAGTAATATTCCAAACGATATAAGGATTGAAAGACATAAGGCTGTTAAAATGAGTGACGGTGTCATCCTTTATGCCGATGTTTATCTTCCGGCAGAACCCGGAAAGTATCCAACAATAGTATCTAGTACTCCTTATGGTGTTCAAAGAGACGGAGCTCATGAGATGTTCGTAAAGCTGGCACAACACGGATATGCAGTAGTATTTTTTGATGTACGTGGCAGATATGAAAGTGAAGGAAAATGGGAACCTTTCAGAAATGAGGCAAAGGATGGTTATGATGCTATTGAATGGGCTGCAGTGCAACCATTTTCTAACGGTAAGGTGGCTACCAATGGAGGCAGCTATGTGGGTCATAATCAATGGGCAGCGGCCTCGCAGACCCCACCTCATCTTGTTGCTGCTTTTCCGTCACTGGCTTCAACAAACATATATGCCAACTGGCTTACGATGGGTGGAGCCTTCAGGCTGAGCTTCAATTATGGCTGGGGGGTAGTAAGGATGCCTAACAGAATTATGCTTCCTCAGTACTGGCATACAGAGAGCTATATGCCGGAGAATCTGAAATATGAGAACACACTGATGCATCTGCCTCTGAATGACATGGATATGGCATATGAAGGTTCTCCTGTGCAGCATTACAGGGACTGGCTTAAACATGAAAGCTATGATGACTACTGGAAAGCTATAAGTGATGAAGAGAGATTCAATAAAATAAATGTACCAACACAGACACTGGGCGGATGGTTTGATATCTTTCTGATGGGTACAATAAATGGCTATACTGGTATGAGAAAAAACGGAGCAACCCCTGAGGCACGGCAAAGAGCTCACATGATAATAGGCCCCTGGGGCCATGGTCCTACCCAATCATTCGGGGGTATTGACTTCACTCCTGCAGCAATGCTCGATATGTTTCAGTTCCATATACGCTTTTACGATTACTATCTTAAAGGAATAAATACAGGCATCGAAAATGAGAAGCCTGTTCAGCTATTCTATATGGGTGTAAATAAGTGGAGAAGTGAAAACGACTGGCCAATACCAGGCACCCAGTTCAGGGAATTATACCTCGACAGTAAAGGTAAAGCCAATTCCGTACGCGGGGATGGAAAACTGACATTTACAAAACCTTCTTCATCTGGCACAGATAATTATATTTATGATCCTCTGCATCCTGTCCCCACAACAGGAGGTAATAATTGTTGCGGAACTCCGACTCAGGCTGGCCCATACGACCAGAGGCCTCTTGAACGACGCGAGGATATAGTAGTCTATACAGGTGAATATCTTACAGATACTATCACCATTGCCGGACCTGTCCGAATGAAGCTCCATGCCGCAACAGACGGTACTGATACAGACTGGATGATCAAACTTGTTGACGTCTATCCCAACGGATATGCGATGCCTGTTTCAGAGGGTATTCTGAGAGCACGGTTCCGTGAAGGTCTTGATAAAATGAAGCTTCTAAAGCCTAACCAGACTTATGAATATGATATTGAACTTACCGGGACTGCAAATGCATTTCTTCCGGGTCACCGAATCAGGATCGATATTACATCAAGTAATTTTCCGCAGTTTGACAGGAACCCGAATACGGGCGATCCACTTGGCAGCACTGCAAAGACAAGAGTTGCCAAACAGACGATATATCATGGGGGAGCCACACTGAGTCATATTATTCTGCCGGTAGTACCTGAAATAACCAAATAACATGAACTTTAATCATGAAAAGAAGACAAGCAATTAAGAACCTTTCGATTTTGCCTGTTGCCGGAGTTGCAATGGGAGGATTTTCGCAGATTGATTCAGTATTAAGCACCAAAGAAAAGGCAAGTCCTCCAAAAAGGGATTTTTTCAAAGAGCTTGGAGTCATACCAAGAATTAATGCCGGAGCTACTATGACATATCTCTCAGGCTCGCTTATGATGCCCGAGGTGCTTGAGGCAATCAATTCTACCAGCCATGATTTTGCAAACATGTACGAACTTCAGGATAAGGCTGGTGCCAAAATAGCTGAAATGCTTCAGTGTGAAGCCGCCATGGTGACATCAGGTGCTGCAGGAGCTCTGGTACTCGGTACTGCAGCATGCATAACAGGAAAGGATCCAGAGCTGATCAGATCACTGCCAAATCCTCCGGGACCACAACGTGAGGTAATCATCCAGAAGACTCACAGATATGTTTTTGATCAGTCTGTCCGCAACACAGGTGTAAGGCTTGTTGAAGTTGAGGATGCAGGACATATGGAACGTTCAATTAATGAAAGTACTGTAATGGCCCTTTTCTTCAACGGAGCTGAGTCATGGGGCGGACCTCCTGATAAAATAAAGCATGAAGAGTTTGTTGAGATTTGCAAACGTCATAAAATACCCTCTTTCATTGATGCCGCAGCAGATGTGCCACCGGTTGAGAATCTTTTCAAATACCAGAAAATAGGATTTGACCTTGTTACATTTTCAGGAGGTAAAATGATAATGGGACCGCAAAGTGCAGGACTATTATTTGGCAGAAAAGATCTTATTGAGGCTGCAAAACTTAATAATAGCCCGCATGAATGCCCCATAGGAAGACCTCAGAAGGTAAATAAAGAGGAGATCTTCGGTATGTATGCAGCGCTTAAAATATACCTGGAAAAAGACCATAAAAAAGAGTGGCAGGGATGGCTTGACAGGATCAGCAGCATCGTATCTAAAATTGAAAAGATACCAACAATAAAAACTGAGACTGTTATTCCTAAAGGACCTGCTAACGTATTCCCTAGTCTCAGGGTTTCCTGGGACCAGTCGAAAGTAAAGATAAGCGGACAGGACATTTCAAAAGCTCTTGAGGAAGGAACACCCAGCATTATTGCAGGCGGAAGAGGCAACTCATTGAATATTGGTGTTGTTCTTCTCAGGCCTGATCAGGTTGATGTTGTAGCAGGCAGAGTAAGGGAGATCCTTCAGAAAGCAGTGGTTTAGTCGATCAATAACAAAAACCTCACTGTAAAGTGAGGTTTTTTTTATTTCCTATAATTGATTAAGTATATATAACCATCTCTCTTTCAGCATCCCAACCCATTCCCTTTACATACATATTGTAAAGTCCTGGCTGTGAAAATCCGTCCCAGACAACCTGATGGGTTCCAGGTTCCAGATCATCAGCATGCATCCTCCAGACCAGTTCACCATGGCGATTAAGGATGTCAACATAAATATCACCCTTTGAAGGTACATTTACTTCCATTACAACCTTATCACTGGAATCTGTTCCCAAAGCCCTGATTGATGGCACTTTATTGCTGGCTATTTTTCCGGTTTTCCAGGAATTATAATCAAATGGTTCATCAACCATGTGATATTTATCCTCATTTACGCCGTTTGTATTACGCTGCAGATAATATGTAAGCAGAGGTGTTCTTTTCAGAGAATCGAGTTTTATTTTTTTTGCTTTGCCGTCTTTCCATAAATAAATTGGGATATCGAATGGATCAAGAACATTTGAGAGGCCACGCTCAATACCAATATGAAATAATCCGAAATTTCCCGGTTCATGTCCGGCCAGCCAGTGAGCTATAATATCTACCCTGAAGGAGTCCTTGCCAAATATTATGTTGTTGCTCATGAAATCCATTGCTCTGCCCTCATGCGGTCCGCCCTGGAAACCATCGCCATCGCGGCCGTAAATACCTTCAACAATGCTTATTCCTGTCGGAGTTACGCTATATGAGTCGCACATTCTCTGAGCCCATTGTTCCATCCAGAATCCACCTTTAAACGGAGGTCTCTCCATTTTCTCTCCCCACCTTGGTATTCCGGCTTCAACATGCTTCCTGTGAAGTTCGTCAATCCTAGCAAGGTAATCTGGCTGGAAAAACTGATGATATCTTTTGTCATAAGTTTTGAAGATATCAACACTTCCTCCACAATATGAATGGAAGGTCCTTCCTGTTATACCCTGCAGGTTTTTAATTGAACCTGTGATACCCATCTGGTGTGCTTTGAACTTGGCAATATTGATAAGGAACGTATCAGAAGCTGTCATAGGAGCCATGAATCCAACCTCTTTGAATACAACACCGTCAACCTTTTTAAATATTATTTCATCACCAAGATCCCAGTAATCTTTTGAAGACAAATCTTTAAGATTGAAGTTGTTCCTGTCAGCCATCTCCTGATATCCGTTTGTCTTCCAAAGAAATGCACATGCACATTCACGAAGATAGAATTCCTGCGGTCCTTTCGCCTTAACTGCATTCAGGTAACCTTCAATAAAATTCAGATCAGTTGTAATACCAAGATTGGCCGTAGGATCTTTTTTGCTTCCGGTACTACAGGTCCAGTTTGGTTTACAGGTTATTTTTGTTTTATTTGAATATCCCTTGCCTCCGGTAGTTTTAACAAACATCTCACCTGCAAGCTTATAGGCAGCATCGTAAATTGCAGTCTTATCGGTTTTCTGATTTACAGAAGTCAGATTAATAAATACTGCTTCAGGGTGCTCTTTTATAAATGGATGAAGATCAAATCCATCCGATGAATCGCTCAATGAATTAGCTGAAGAATTCAGGCGCGATCCGACTAGTCCCAGAACACTTGCTGCCGAAGAAACCTTTATAAAATCGCGTCGTTTCATTTTTAAGTATAGATTACCATTTCACTCTCAGCATCACATCCCATTCCTTTTACATAGGTATTATACATACCCGGAGATGAAAAACCGTCCCAGACAACCTGATGAGTTCCCGGTTCAAGATCGTCAGCATGCATTCTCCATACAAGCTCTCCATGCATGTTCATTATATCAACATATACATCACCTTTCTGAGGGACAGATACTTCCATTACAACCTTGTCATTTGAATCAGTTCCAAGTGCCCTTATTGCCGGAGATTCAACACTTGTTATCTTTCCTGTTTTCCATGAATTATAATCGAAAGGCTCATCACACATGTGGAACTTATCCTCATTCTGACCATTAGTATTTCTGCGGAGATAATAAGTTACCAGAGGAGTTCTTTGTAATGTATCAAGTTTCACTTTCTTTGCTTTTCCATCTTCCCACAGATAAACCGGAATATCAAACGGATCAAGAACATTTGACAATCCTCTCTCAATACCGATATGGAATAATCCGAAGTTACCAGGCTCATGTCCTGCAAGCCAGTGAGAAATGATATCAACACGGAATGGATCTTTTCCGAAGATAATATTATTGCTCATAAAGTCCTTAGCTCTCCCCTCATGAGGTCCGCCAGCGAAACCATCACCGTCACGGCCATATACACCTTCAACTATATTTATACCAGTTGGAGTAACACTGAAAGAATCGAGCATCCTGTTTACCCATTGTTCCATAAATAAACCTCCACCGTAGGGGGGTCTGTCCATTACAGTGTCCCATCTTGGTATACCGGCTGCCACGTGTTTTTTGTGAAGTTCAGCTATCCTTTGCATATAATCAGGCTGGAAGAATTCATGATAACGCTTGTCATATGATTTGAAGATATCAAAATGCCCTCCGCAGAACTGATGGAATTTTCTTCCTGTAATCCCCTGGAGGTTTTTTATAGAAGCAGTAATACCCATCTGGTGCGACTTGAACTTCGCTATATTTATCAGGAAAGTCCCAGGGGCATTCATGGGAGCCATATATCCAGCTTTTTTAAATACCACTCCATTTATCTCCTTAAAGATTATTTCATCCCCCAAATCCCAGAAATCTGTTGTCGAAAGATTTTTCAGATTGAAATTATTCCTTTCGCACATAGCAGTATAACCATTTGCTGCCCATGAATTTGGAGTTGCACATTCTCTGAGATAAAACTCCTGAGGTCCTTTTGCTTTAACTCCATTGAGAAAACCTTCAATATAATTATTGTCGGTTGTAATACCCATATTGGCTGTTGGATCATTCTTGTCAATCCTGCTGCTGGTCCAGTTAGGCTTACAGGTTATTTTTGTTGTATTTGGATAACCTTTACCTTTGGTGCTCTTGACAAACATCTCGGAGGAGAGTTTAAAAGCAGCATCATATATAGCTTTGGAATCTGTCTTTTCCTTTACAGAAGTAAGATTTATAAATACCGCTTCCGGATGCTCCTTAATAAAAGGATGAAGGTCAAAACCGTCAACTTTTGTATCATAAGGTGATGCACTGACATCATATCTGCTTCCTACTAATCCAGCAATTCCTGCTGCAGATGATACCCTGATAAAATCACGTCTTTTCATTTTTTTTCTGGGTTTTCTTTGGGATATAAAAGTAAACAAATAAGAATTCAAAATGTTTTGCAAAGCCTTAAATATTGTTAAATCAGCTTGCTAAAAACAGATACCCAGTTAAAAAGAAGCGGCACCTGTCCTGACAACAGATACCGCCCATTTAATACACTAAATATCAATTATATACTATGATAAATCAGGTTGCAAGAGGTTGTCCTTTCGGAACTCTGATTGGTCTGTTGTTCTGTCGAGTCTCATGACGTTTGGCTGTAAATTTAGCTGCGATATATTCACCCATATAGATCTGTCCTTCTATTTTGTCTGAAGCAGCTGTGCCATAGAATACAAATGGAACATTATCGGCTACCAGCCTTTCACTGCTGCTTAACTTGATCTGGTCTCCATCCAAAATACCATACATCTCGCGCAATGAGAATTCACCCTTATGTGAACCTTTGATCCAGTTTCCATCCTGCTCAATAAAGAATGTGTGCTGGCTTTTGCTGCTGTAGAATTCTATATCTACATCCCATCTGCCTGCAAGGTTTGCAACCGGAGCTGCCATTTCCTTAGGCTTAGAATTATTTCTTGAAAGGATTTCGTAAATTCTGTCACCAACAATTTTATCATTTCCCGGCTGCATCTGTCCAGATGATAATGTAATCGACGTTTTGCCTGAATCATCCAGATAATTATTGTGTACTGCTATCCTTGGCTGTTTTGTAGCAAGTTCTTCTGCTACATCCATTCCATTAGTATTAAGTTCGGCCGGATTCCATGATATGACAAGTGAAGGACTATGGTTTGACAAACCACGTGGTTCACGTACTGAACAGGTAACACCTTTCACTGAAGATAACCTTTTAGAAATATTTTCAAGATATAAGTTCCATGTCTTCATCTTTTCAACATGGTCTCTTTTTACCCATGCTTCAACAGCAGCCAGCATTCCCATCATTTCTTCCTTGCCTACTTTATTGTCACGACATGGTCCGTGATGTGGTGAACTAGCCTGCCAAGCCGACATCAGGATTTCCTTTTTACCTAGCAGAAGCCCTGCACACTGCGGTCCGCAAATAGCCTTTCCTCCGCTGTAGGCAACTACTGTTGCTCCCCTCTGAAGATGAACATTAGGAAAAGTAAGGTCTTCCGCTGCAGCATCCACCAGGATAGGAATATTAAATGGTTTTGCCATTTTTGCAATTGATTCAAGCGACCATGGCTGATCAGCAGGCACTTCATTGTTCGCCATGAGATAGATCATAGCTGTTCTGCTGTTCAGCGATTTCTCCATTTCCTCGGGAGTATCAACTGTTATTATTCTCACGCCGATATTACGTATAGCATGATCGTAGGCATTGCGGGATCTTCTGGGAATAACAACCTCCGTTTTGTCAAATCCTGTCAGATCAGGTATCCTGATAAGTTTTTCCGGATTGCCGCCTGAAATGCATGCTGCTGTCACATGTTTCATTCCTGCCGCACAACCAGCTGATACCATACCCCATTCAGCTCCCGTTACTTCAGCCAGACGTCTTCCGACTCCGAAAGCCAGTTCATCGTACTGAACAAAAAAACCTGAGGCATCATGCATGGCAGCGACTACCTCCGGTCTCTCGAGTGACCCTCCTATTATTGTATAGGTACCTACACAATTAATTACCGGCTCAACTCCGATCGACTGGTAGATGTTTTGTCCGGGAACAGGTGTTTTAGGTCCGCCTGAAGAAGAAAGTAATGAATCCAATGGGATCACGCTGCCTGCGAAGGGCAAAACCGATAAACTCTTAATTATATCTCTTCGTTCCATGTTAAATAGATTAGGTTATGATTAATTTAAGTTATGTTATTCAAATGATCAGACATACGCTATGCAATCCATCTGGATATATGCATCTGCTGGTGGTAAACCACCCGGAACGGCTACGGTGGTCCTAACAGGCGGGTTCTTTCCGAATCTGCCTTTGTATACTTCATTCATTCCCTCGAAATCCTTCATATCATTCAGATAGACATTGACCTTCAGTACCTTTTCCATAGACGAACCGGCTTTCTTTAGTTCCCCTTCAATAACCTTCAGGACATTATCAGTATGAACTTTGATATCACCTTCATAACGATTACCCCGTCCCGAAACAAAAACAAGATTACCAAGTTTTGTGAATCCTGAAAAGAGAGGAACATCCTGAAAATTAGTTATCTCTCCTGTTTCTTTTTCAGGAGATGAAACTGTTTTAGCAGAAGCTGCTATCCCGATTCCGGTAATTCCGGCCAATGATGCAAATATTTTCCGTATAGCATCCCTTCTTTCTGTTTTCATTGATCAATCTTTTTTACTTATATATATTTATTTTACTGCCAGGCTTTTAGCACCCAGTCCGTTCATATCCCAGACTACTTTTCCTGCTTTTATTGTCATTTCAGCCTCAAGCCTTCTGTCGCCGGTAAGTTTGTTATTTTTGGAATCGATGTATCCGAATGTTCCCTTCCGAACGCTGATTATTGCAATATCAGCCTCCGCACCGGCTGCAAGATTTCCAAGGTCATTTCTTTTGATTTCACTTGCGGTGCTCCATGTTGCTGTATTTATGACTTCCTTCAGACTCAGTCCCAGGTTAAGAAATTTTGACATCGTTTCCAGCATATTCTTCATTCCTGAATTCATACTTGAACGATGAAGATCGGAACCGAAAGAGCTGGGCATAAGTCCCTGTTTAAGTGCAGGTATGGCAATATCAAAATGGAACATTGCCCCACCATGACCTACATCAAAAAGCACTCCTTTATTCTTTGCCTCCAAAACAGAACTTTTAAGTTTCCCATTCTCATCAAGAATGCATTCCCTGTCGGAAGCAGTACAATAAGTATGTGAGAATATATCACCCGGCCTCATTCGTTTAAGCAGCTCATCAAGAGGATACTCAGGCAGGTGACATTCCAGAAAAAAGGGTACCTTCGCAATCTCACAAGCTTCTATCGACCTCTCTAAAGGGGTCCATTCCTTTCCCCTGTAATGACCTAGTTTTACTCCTACTATTATATCTGGATATTGTTTAATTACCAGAGAAGTCATCCTTGCGTCCATATCATTCATATCCTCCTCTGATGGAAATCCTGTCATACCTCCTCCAGCAATATTCAGAAAAGCAAGAACTCTTGTAGTTGAACGATCGATAATATTTTTCTTGAAAAGAGGGAAATTCCGCCAGCCTGAAGTACCTGCATCCACTACAGTTGTAATCCCTGCTTTAAGGGTAATATCATCAGGGGAAACACATGAAAATCCATCAGCAAATCCCTGGTTTGTACCAACAAACACATGAGTATGTGGATCAATAAAACCAGGTGTTACAAAAAATCCAGTAGCATCAATTATCTTCTTTACACCTGTTACCGGTATTCCTTTGGCAACTTTAAGAATTTTGCCACCAGCAATTGCAACATCCATCGGTTCATCTATATTGTTCCGGGGATCAATCACATGACCATTCCTGATGAGAAGATCGATTTCCTGCGCAGCCAGTGAATAAGAAAATACGAGTGAAAGCAGGATAATCAGAGACTTACCATAATTACCTGTAAATAAAGATACACGCATAACATATTATTGTTAATAATTTAACACAAATTTTGATCAGGGTTTTGCATCCCAGTTCTGTGAAGCAACACCATTAAGATCCCAGACAACTCTTCCTGCGCGGATTGTAAGTTCTGCTACAAGCCTCTGAGTGCCTTTAAGTTTTTTTGCCCTGACATCAGTATAACCGAAATCACCTTTCTGCAGGCTGAAAACTGCCACATCCGCAACAGAACCAACACTTAGGTTTCCAAGTTCCGGCCGTTTAATGACTTTTGCAGGATTCCAGGTAGAACGAAGGATTACATCCTGAACAGATAAACCCATTGCCATAAACTTTGAAATCAGATTAGTCATATCCTTCATACCTCCATTCATACTTCCGGTATGAAGATCTGAACTGATTACATCTGCAATGAACCCCTGCTGTATTGATGGAACAGCCTGTGCGAAATGAAATGCACCGCCGCCGTGTCCGACGTCAAAAATAATTCCACGCTTCTGAGCCTCGAAGATGAATGGTTTCACTTTTCCGTTTTCATCAACGGGAACTTCCCTGTCTTTTGGAGCATTTGCATAAGTATGCGTCCAGATATCTCCCGGACGAAGATGCTTCATAAAGAGTTCTTCAATCGATAAAGGTGGATGATGCTCACCCAGATCAACCATAACAGGAACATTTGCAATGGTTCCTGCCTTAACTGCCTGATCAACCTGTGTAAAATCCGGTCCCCAGTAATGCGCGGACTTAATCCCTACAAGTATGTCGGGAAATAATCTGGTAACCATATAGGCAGCCATTTCAGGATTCATGTCATCAATGTTCTGTTCCTCAAATCTTCCGAGCATCCCCACTCCTACTATATTAAGAAATGCCAGTATCCTGGTTTGTGATCTGTCAATAGTCTGCTTTTTTGAATGTTCTGAAATTACGCCATCCGGCCGAGCCTGCATCGACCACGGTAGTCACACCAGCTCTGAAAGTAAAACCGTCAGGAGGCAGCGCATCCCAGCCATCAGCAATATATGACGCAGGATCTGTTCCATGGAAGGCATGCACATGCATGTCAATAAGACCTGGTGTTACATATAAACCGGTTACATCCACAACACGTTTTGCGTTCTTAACAGGTATCTCTTTTGCAACCTGTGCTATCTTACCATCAGCTATTGCTATGTCCATCCTGTCATCTATACTATTCTTTGGATCAATAACATGGCCACCTTTCAGTAGTATATCAATTGTCTGCCCTTCCACGGTTGCAACCGAACCTTTAAAAAATAAAAGCACCAGGACAGAGGTGCAAATCAATAAAAACCGAAGGCTATGAATTCCACTTTTTACCATAACTATAATGTTTTTGAAAAATTATAATGTTTTATTTTAGAGTTGGAAGTTAGGCATATGATGGTAAATTTAAGAATTTTGTAAACCCTCATATCATAATTATTGTTAAATATTGCACAATCTTTGATATTATCATATAAATTGGAATCTAAAACCAATGACTTTTTATATTTTTACTAATAAATTTTATTACTGTAACATGAAAAATATGGATATAATAAAAAGAGTATTGATCAGCTTCCTTTTATTTGGATTTACTGTTTCTTATGTGAATGCAAATGATACAGGTATCCCTGCAAAGAAGTACTACTCGGCAACTGTTGATAATAATAATAATATATGGTTCCTTACTGAGCTTGGGATCGTAAGCTTCAATGGCCAGAAATGGACACTGCATGATGGCAATTTACAGGGTAAAGATTTAAAAGATATTGCCTTTGATGTAAGTCTTGAAGGAACAGGCTTCTGGATAGCAACAGGCAGCGGAATTACTTCCCTGAAATCACCAGTTGACGCAGGATCTGCATCAACTTCCTACACCACCGATAACGCAACTATATTAAGTAACAGTGTTTATAAGATAGTTGTAGGAAAAAGCAATATTAAATGGGTCGGAACCTCAAAAGGGATAGCTGCATATTCCGGAACCAAATGGCTTGACATATCTTATGATGATCTGTACCCTTCAGTCATTTTTGAGGAATACCCTATAACATCAATGGCAACAAATCCTGCCGGTGATTCGCTTTATGTGGGTACAAAAGGTGCAGGTATCGCCAGGGTATTTAAGAACGATGTTGATGGAATATCCGGAGCTTCTGTATATGCACAGTGGGGCCCGATAATTCTGCCATCCGACAATGTATTCAGTGTGTTTGTTGAAAAAAATGGCACCAAATGGTTTGGAACAGATATGGGAGTAGCAAGTCATGCAGGTACCAATACACTTGAAAACTGGGTGGTATATACTAAGGAAGAAGGTCTTGTTAATGATTACGTTCAGGCTATAGCGGCAGATCAAAAAGGAAGCCTCTGGTTCGGAACACAGGGTGGAATATCTGTTTTTGACGGAAAAACTTTTACCAATTACACCACTGAAAAAGGACTTAACAGCAACAACGTACTATGCATTGTAACTGACAGCAAAGGAGTTGTATGGATTGGAACAGATAATGGGGTAAACAGTTTTTTCAACGGATCTTTCACTTCGTACAAATAAGTCAGACTCTATAATTACCTTAACCCTTTAAGATTACTTCAAAATGAAAAACTTTACCAGAAGAGAGTTCTTAGGCAAGAGCACAGCAGGACTGGGTGCTGCACTTATTGCATCCCGTTTACCCGGTAGCCTCGAAACGGATCTTTTTGCCAAAACAGTTACTTTACCTATTGGCTTCCAGGTATGGACAATAAAGGATAAGCTGATAGCAGATTTCCCCGGAACATTAAAAATGATGTATGACCTGGGATACAGAAACATGGAAATGTGCTCTCCTCCCGGGTATGAGTCATCAGGCTTCGGCCCTCTGATGAAGATGAAACCCGGGGAGATGAAAAAGATCGTAACTGATGCCGGACTTATTTGTGAAAGTTCACATTATGGAATGGGAGAACTGAGGACAAACCTACAGGAACGTATCGATTTTGCTCTTGAATCTGGTCAGAAACAGATGATCCTTTCAAGCTTCTGGATGCCAAAAGATGCCACAATCGATGACTGGAAAAAGGCAGCTGATGAATTGAACAAAATAGGTGAAAAATCGAAAAAAGCAGGTATCCCCATGGGATTTCACAACCACCATATGGAATTTGCGAAGATAGGTGATACTCTTATATATGAAGAGCTTCTGAAGGTGTTTGATCCTGAATATGTAAAACTGCAGTTCCAGGTAGCAGTTATCAGCATTGGTTATAAAGCAGCAGATTATTTTAAAAAATATCCCGGCAGGTTTATATCAGCACATCTGGCCGACTGGTCGGATAAAACAGGTAAAGAAGCTATTCTGGGACAGGGTGTTGTTGACTGGAAAGAATTTTTTGCATCTCTGAAAACAGGAGGTGTTAAAAATATCTTTGTTGAGATGAGTCCTGACACTTTTAAAGATAGTGCAGAATTCCTTAAAACACTTTAAACCTGATCAGATTTAAATAGTCAGCTGCCGGTAGAGGGAAACTCGGAAATAATTCGTTAATTGTATTATGTTTCCCCATTTCAGGAAATTATGACATTGACTGATTATTATCAGGTACTTGGATTATCATCTGACGCATCAGTTGAAGATATCAAGAAAGCTTACAGGAGTAAGGCCCGTCAGTATCATCCTGATATTAACGATGCTCCCGATGCTAAAGATCTCTTTATAGCGATTACTGAAGCGTATGATTTCCTCATTTCCTATCATGAGAAGATAATATCTGACCAGGAGGCCTATAATCAGGCAATGGAAGATTGGAGAAAGTACAGGCAGCATCGTTCCCGAAAAAGGGCACATGCTTATGCCAGAAAACCTTATTCAACTTTCAAAAACAGTAATTATTACAGAACAACAAGAATCTTTGACGGTACTGCAATTATTTATGGTTTTATAATTTCAGTAATGGTCATTGTATACACAATTATCGGATACTTCTACAGGCTTCATCACCCTCTACCCGGGCTTGAGAAACCGTCTTTTTTTGCATTCATTATGCTATTGCTTTTAGGTACATTATTCTTATTTGTTTCAATTGCATATCTTAAAAACTATATTGCAGCCAGAAAAGGAAAAAGGAAATAATTTTAGAACCTTAATCAACGGTTAGATGAAAAGTCTTGCAGTATTTACTATTATGATATTATCCTTATTGAATATCCCTGCCGGTAGAGGTTCTGAAGAGCCAGCTGATTCAGGTCAGAACCAGAAACCGGTTTTCTCATTCGGAATCATTGCTGATGTACAATATGCTGATGCCGACCCTGCAGGAACCCGTTATTACAGGTCTTCAATAACTAAGCTCAGAGAAGCCTTATCTTCATTCAGAAAAGATTCAGTTGATTTTGTAATTACACTCGGTGATCTGATAGACAGAGATATAAAATCTTATGATCCCCTTCTTAAAATTATGGATTCATCAGGACTAAAGTTTTATAATGTACCTGGAAATCATGATTATTCCGCTGACATGGGACATAAAAGGAGATTACCTGCTGAATACATAAAAAAACCTGGCTATTACTCATTTTCATATAACAGTTTCAGGTTTATCTTCCTTAATGGAAATGAGATCAGTGTCTACAGTACCAATAACAAAGCTAAGATAAGTGATGCTGAGGCTCTTCTAGATACTATGAAGAAAAAAAAGGAACTTAATGCTGTTGAATGGAATGGTGGTTTAAGCATGAAGCAACTTGCCTGGCTTGATGGACAATTGAAAAATGCAGCTCTCAAAAAAGAAAAGGCGTTTATAATATGTCACTTCCCGGTTTTTCCAGAAAATGTCCATAACTTACTTAATTACAAAGAAGTACTTCAGATTCTTGAAAAATATCATAATACTGTTGCATGGTTAAACGGCCATAACCATGCAGGCAACTATGGCAATACAAATTCAACCCATTTTGTCACTTTCAGGGGAATGGTAGAGACTGAAAAACAGAATAGCTTTGCCAGAGTGGATGTTTACAGGAATAAAATCTGGATAACCGGATCTGGACGTGAAAAAAGTCAGATCCTGGCTCATTGAATAATCAATTTATCTTTATAAAATTAAAAGGGACATCAAGAATAGCAGCGAAGTACTCTCCCTTTCAAGTATATCATCATCACCTTCTTCATAATACCAGTTAAAGACGAACTTCTTATTCTTCAGAGTCACATATGTTATTTTTTGCAACATATGAATTAATACTTTGGCACTTGCGCTATTACAGTATTCAAGATTCATATCAACACATGTCACATTTGCAGGACAAATTATATATTGGGTAATCCAGTCTTCAACAGGGGCAAAGAATTCTATTACGTTCTCATGAATGGAACGCCCCCGGACTCTGATAACTCCTTCAGGTGTTAACATAATTTCCGGTGTATTCTTTGTTGGTGAAATTTTCAACTCCTGCATCCGAAAACTTTTGCTGCTAAAATCAGAATAAATATACTAATATATATGCAAATAATCGCTATCAGATAAGGTGAAAACCGTCAAAGTACAATCAATACCTTGCAAGCGGAGTAACCTCATGTCCCGTGAATTCTCCTCTCAGATATTTGTAATAACCTGTAATCCCAATCATGGCAGCATTATCAGTTGTATATCTGAATTCAGGAATAAACAGGTTCCAGTTTCTTCGCCCTGCCTCCTCAGTCATTTCTTTCCTTAAGCCCGAATTGGCTGATACACCGCCTGCAATTCCTATTTCAGTAATTCCCGTTTCGTGTGACGCTTTTATAGTTTTGCTCATCAGGATATTTATAATAGTACTTTGCAGAGAGGCGCAGATATCAGCTTTGTTCTTTTCAACAAAATCAGGATCCTCCTTTATCCGGTCACGCAGAAAATAGAGAAAACTTGTTTTGAGTCCGCTAAAGCTGAAATCAAGTCCCTTTATTACCGGTTTTGCAAAAGTAAAAGCTTGGCTGTTACCTTCTGCTGCAAGTCTATCAATCAAAGGGCCAGCCGGATATGGAAACCCCATCACTTTGCCACATTTATCAAAAGCTTCCCCTGCAGCATCATCAATGGTATTGCCAATCACCTCCATTTCAAAATGGCTCTTCATAATAATTATTCTTGTATGACCACCAGATACTAACAGACATAAAAATGGGAAGGAAGGGATTCTGTCCTCCTTATCTTTTTCAAGAATAAAGTGAGCCATTACATGTGCCTGAAGGTGATTTACTTCAATCAATGGTATTTGCCGCGTAATCGCGAATCCTTTTGCAAATGAGGTTCCAACAAGCAGGGAACCCAGTAAACCAGGACCTCTTGTAAATGCAACTGCATCAACTTCAGCAGGCGTAATACCTGCCCTTAACATAGCCTGTTGCGTAACAGGAACTATGTTAGCCTGATGTGCCCTGGAAGCCAGCTCAGGAACAACACCGCCATACGATTTGTGGATATCCTGGTTGGCTATAAGGTTGGATAAAACATAACCATCCCTGATAATGGCCACTGATGTGTCATCACATGAAGATTCTATCGCCAGTATCGTAACTGCCATCTGTGCTTTGTTTTTCGGTATATTTTAGGTTATTTTGATAACTGAAAATTTTTGCTGTTCAATGGCCAAAAGTATAAAAAAAGCTCTTAAATATTTTATTATTGTTACAGTAGTATTGGCCCTGCTGTCATTAACATTGTTTCTGGTATTGCAGATACCGGAAGTACAGACCTTCATAATCCATAAAGTATCTGAAAAAATATCAAAGGAATTCAAGTCAACTGTACAGGTAGGCAGTATTGAATATAAGTTTTTTAACAAACTTACTATAAATGAATTGCTTATTAAAGACCAGAATAATGACACTCTCCTCTATACTGAAAAAGCAATCACCGGAATACGTAATTATTATCTTAAGGAAAACTCGGTAAAATTTGGTAAAATCTATCTTATTAAACCGGTTGTCGCACTAATAACCGATACAACAGGTCTGCTAAATCTTAACTGGTATCTAGAGAAACTCAAAAGTACATCTGGATCAAAGAATAAGAAAAAAGGGAGAATATCAGTTGACCTTATTGACTTTCATCAGGCAAGATTTTCAATGATTGATAGAAGGGCTAAACCCGGCAAAAGTGATATTGACCTGAAAAACATTAAAGCACATTCTATTAACGGGACTATTGAGCTGCTGAAGGTTGAAAATGATTCAACATCCTTAAATATACATAATCTAAGTTTAATTGAATCTTCAGGATTCAAGATTAATAAATTCAGCAGTTCACTTACTATCTCGCACGGAAAAATAAATTTTACAAAAACCTTTTTATCAGGTGACAGCAGTATCTTAAACCTTGAAGAGTTGGCATTCAAAGGTGATTCTACTGGTTCCTTCAGTAATTTTATTGAGGAGGTCAATATAAAAGCAGTCTTTGATAAATCTCTTATCAATACATATGATGTCGGTTACTTTCTGCCGCTGGCAAGGGGCATAAATGAGTCTGTCTGGCTATCAGGCAGAATATCCGGTACTGTATCTGAACTTCGTGGCAGAGATATCAACATGTCCTTTAAAGACTATACCCAGCTTGATTGTGAATTTGATTTTTCAGGATTGCCGGATATAAATAACTCATTTATTTACCTGGGTGTTAACAGGTTTATAACAAATGCAAAAGATCTTGAAAAAATCATTCTCCCAGGTAACAGGAAACTTGAATTGCCCGAATTGCTTTTCAAACTCGGTAACATAACATTTGACGGCAGTTTCACCGGATTCTTAACCGATTTTGTAACCTATGGCAAGTTCAGAACCAAAAATGGCACAATTACAACTGATCTTTCCCTCAGGCCAGAAGCCCAAAGGAGATACAGGATAAAAGGACTTATGAACGGGACAGATATAAACCTTGGCGAAATTACCGGAAAGAAAGATCTTCTTGGGAATATGAGCATACGTGCAAATATTGATGGATATGCCGTATCAATGAAAAAATTCACTACCAGCCTCAAAGGAAATATCGACAGCTTAATAATTGAGAATTATACATATAGAAATATTGCCCTCAATGGGATATTCACTGAAAAAACATGGGACGGCAGCATTAATGTTTCCGACAGGAACATTAAAATGGATGTACTTGGTCTTTTCAGCTTTGAGAATAAGCTTCCTGAGTTCGATTTCACACTTAATATAGCCAATGCAAAACTTTATAATCTTAATCTGGAAAAAAAGGATACAACTTCCTCTGTAACCCTTCTTCTCACATCAAACTTCAGGGGTAATAGTATTGATAACCTGGACGGAGAAATAAGACTATTAAACTCAAATCTGGTGAGATATGGAAATAATCTCGAATTATATGACTTTTCAATCCGGACATATCTATCAGGCAATAAGCCAGTATTAAGCCTCCGAACAGATTTTGTTGATGCGGATATAACCGGTCAGCACAATTTCAGTGAATTCGGGAATCTTGCGCGATATACTCTTGCAAAATTAATGCCGTCAAAATTCAAGTCAGCTATAAAAAATAAGGATATAAAGAGAAACAATTTTTCTTTTAGCATTAGGTTTAAGAATACAGATGAGATTAATAATTTTTTGAAGACAGGATTCCTGATATCTGAGAATAGTTCTGTTGATGGAGATATTTATCCTGATAGTATTATGAGAGTATCAGGTAAATCAAAAAGACTTTCGGTTTACAATAATATATTCAATGATTTTTCCCTTAGCTCAAAAATCACAGGAAGTGAATTTGCACTTGGAATTACAAGCAGATCACTTGAATTACTGAGACAATCGAATCTTGACAGTTTCAGGCTTAATTTTGATACAAAACCTGACAATTTATTATTCTCTGTGAACTGGGGGAAGAGAAGTAATACTTTGAATAAGGGAAGTTTTATTGCGAGGGGAAATTATTATAAAGATGATCCATTGCAAAAAAATGCTATACTCAGAATTAATATAGATTCAACAGATATATTTTCAAGAAATAATCTTTGGAAAATAAACAGGACATCAATAATTGTTGACTCAAATACCGTAAGGATCAACCGATTCCTTGTTGGAAGCAAGGATTACTATTACAGTATAAACGGGGCAGTATCGGAAAATCCACTCGACACGCTGGATATCGGGTTCAAAGGTATTGATATCAATCCTCTCAATTACATTATTGTCAGAAACAGAAGTAATTCTGCTGATGCTTTTTCTCCGGAGTTCAAAGGCAGTCTTTATGGGAATATAATACTAACAAACCTCTACAAAGAGCTTCTGCTTCAGGGTAGCCTGACTATCAGAAATTTTGGGTTTCTTAAAACAGAATACGGTACCCTTACAATAGGTTCAGCTCTTGATGCCACAAGAAAATTAATAAACATAAATGCAGCCAATAATATAGATGGGCATAAGATGCTGGATATTTCAGGATATTATGACCCGTCATCGCGAAGACTGGATCTTACTGGTATTGCCACTAAACTTTCAATAAAGCCACTTAATATACTTCTTAAAGCATTTGCCTCAGATATTTCGGGTACAACATCAGGTAAGGTAAACCTGGTGGGCAAACCAGGATCAATCATACTTAAAGGTGCCATGCTGGCTGAGAACTCTTCTTTAAAAATTGACTATCTGCAGACGAAATACAAGATGACCGACTCAGTAAGATTCGACAGTAAAGGCATTAATTTTAACAATGTCAGACTTACAGATGAAAGGGGAAATCCTGCAACGCTTTCTGGCACCATTTTTCATAAAAACTTTAAGAATTTTCAGGCAAATATGTCGATTAACATTAATGATGGTATGGTTTTGAATACCAGGGCAAAAGATAATGAACTGTTCTACGGTACCGCTTTTGCAACAGGTGTTACAACAATCAAGACCTCTAAAGACGGATCACTTGCCTTTGACATTTCTGCAAAGACCGGTCGCAATACCAAATTCTATATACCCCTGAATACAGGACTGTCAGTTTCGGAAGTTTCATTTGTAACATTTGTCGACAGTACATCTTTGAAAACTGTTGAACATGAGGGTGGTTTCAAAGTGGCTATTCCGCCGCCCAAAACTTTGGGTATTGATCTTAATATGGATCTTGAAGTGACTCCAGTTGCTGAAGTCCAGCTGATTTTTGATATGGCAGTTGGCGATATAATGAAAGCAAATGGTTCAGGAAACCTCAATATCAGTTATAATAAAAAGGGAGAGTTCAGAATCAACGGTGACTACATTATTGACCGTGGAGATTACCTCTTCACGCTCAGAAATATACTCAACAAGCCTTTTTCTGTTGAAAATGGAGGAAAAATTATGTTCAATGGTGATATCTATAATGCAGAGATTGACCTCAAGGCTATATATAAGCTTAGAGCATCCCTTTCTGAAATCGTACCACCTTTAGGCATCACGGAATCAACAGAAAGGGTTCCTGTTGAATGTCAGATCAATTTATCAGGAAAACTGTTCAATCCTGTAATAAGTTTTGATATCTACCTGCCGACAGCTGATGAAAAAACAAGAACTTACCTTAAAAATGCTATCGGAACAGAAGAACAAATGAGCCGCCAATTCCTTTATCTGCTTGTAATGAACAGCTTCTATCCGGATCCTAATATAGGTACCGGAACGCCGCAGAGTTCAGGCACTGCAGGTACAGCCGCTGCAGTAACAACATCAGAGATGCTATCCAGCCAGCTTAGCAATATGCTTTCCAAAATCAGCAATGATTTCGATATCGGAGTTGTATACCGGCCGGGGGTAGGAAACAGCGATATTAATCCCGATCAGCTGGAAGTAGCTCTTTCAAAACAGATACTCAATGACAAAGTTGTTATAAATGGTAATTTTGATGTGCGAGGGGCTAACAACGATCCAAATACCAATCAGATAACTGGTGATTTTGATGCTGAAATAAAAATAACTGAAAAAATAAGATTCAAGGTTTTTAACAGATACAATAATCCGTATACCGGAAAAACACAGGAACCTTATACTCAGGGTGTAGGGGTATTTTTCAGACAGGAATTTAATAAATTAAGTGACCTTTTTACAAAAAAGGAAAAATCAGACATAAAGAAAGAGAAGGACATCAATATAAAAAAGGAGCCTGATAAATGATAATTAAACCGGGAGATAAAATGCACCGGTTAATAAATATTCAGGCTTTGTTATTAACTCAGCATAATAGAACTGGTCATAATTACGTTTTTTAATAGCTTCGCACATTAAAAATATTGAATTTGTTCCAGGACAATAGCATAAACAATTAAAATTTAAAACTTTATGGCATTGATACAGCTATTCTTGCAAGCCACACAGGTTCCTGTGGAAAGTACGAAAAATATGGAATTATCCCTTTGGGATCTTATGGTCAAAGGTGGGTGGGTAATGATTCCAATTATTCTTTTGTCATTTGTTGCCGCATACATTTTTATTGAAAGATATTATGTCATCAGGCAGGCGACAAAAGAAGATGTCAACTTTATGAACAGGATCAAAGACTACATACATGACGGAAAGATTGATGCTGCTCTGGCACTGTGCAAATCGACCGACAGTCCTTCGGCAAGAATGGTTGAAAAAGGTATAAATCGTCTTGGAAGGCCTTTGCAGGATATCAGTACAGCAATTGAAAATGTTGGGAAGCTTGAAATATCAAAACTTGAAAAAGGATTTCCTACCCTTGCAACAATTACCGGTGCTGAACCGATGCTTGGATTCCTGGGAACAGTAATTGGAATGGTTCAGTCATTCTATGCGATGTCGCAAGCCGGGAATAATATTGAAGTATCGATGATGTCCGATGGTATTTATACCGCTCTTATTACAACTGTCGCAGGTCTTATTGTTGGTATACTTGGTTACTTTGCATACAACACCCTGGTTGTAAGGGTTGAGAAAGTGGTTTTCAATCTCGAAGCAACACTGACGGAATTTATGGATATTCTGAATGAACCAGCAAAATCTTCTAAGTAGATGGCACTTACCCAGAGAAATAGAATAAGCATAAATTTCAGCTCGGTAGGTATGACAGATGTCGTATTCAACCTTCTGATCTTTTTCATGCTTACATCAACACTGGTACACCCTTCGGCTCTCAAACTTCTACTTCCTAAAGGCAGTAACCAGACTTCTGCAAAGCCTCTTACAACAGTATCTGTAACAAGTGATTTGAAGTATTATGTCGAATTGCAGCCTGTTGCCATTGAAAATCTTGAGGCAGTTCTGAAACAGAAGCTGGGAGATAAACCTGATACTTACATATCTCTTCATGCTGATAAAAGCGTTCCGTTTGAGAACGTTGTAAATGTGTTGAATATAGCCCAAAAGAATAATTATAAACTTATAATTGCCACAACTCCCAAATAGAGACTTGCGCAAATTCCCTTCTGAAAAAGGTAAGGGTTTGGCCGGATCAATAATAATACACCTGATATTATTGCTGGTATTGGTATTTGTTAGTTTTTCAATACCTCCCCCTCCGGTTTATGAAGCCGGAATAATGGTAAATTTTGGTACAGATGAAACCGGACTTGGTGATTTGGAACCATCGCCGGTTGTCGATCAGGCAGAAGCCATACCGCCACCTCCTTCAAATGAATCAATAAAGGCTGAGGAAGAACCTCTTCTTACCCAAAATATGAGGAAGCCCCTGAAGTTAAAAAAGTTGATCCTAAGGCTGCTAAAAAGAAAAAAGAACTTGAGGAAGCTGAAAGAATTAAAAGGGAAGCACTTGAGGCTGAAAGAAGGATAAGAGAGAAGGAGGAAATTGAGAGGAAAAGAATAGAGGCTGAACAGCAGCGTCAGGCAGAAATTATGAACCGTACAAAAAATGCTCTTGCCGGCTCTAAAAATGCAGGTAGTAATTCAACAAGTGAGGGCGTTGCAGGAGGACCTGGTAACCAGGGAGTTGTTACCGGCTCTGTAGATTCAAAAGTCAGGGGCGATGGCGGAGGAACTGGCAACAGCGGTATTTCTTACGATTTGCAGGGAAGAGGTTTCCAGAAACTTCCTACGCCAAAATATGATTACCAGGGAGAAGGAAGGGTTGTTGTAGAGGTCAGCGTTGACAGGGAAGGTAAAGTAATCCAGGCAAACCCGGGATCCAAAGGATCAACAACTCTTGATGAATACCTGCTCAGGGTGGCAAAGGAAGCTGCTATGGAAGCACGATTTGAAGCTAAACCATCAGCTCCTGTGGTGCAGAAGGGGACAATAACCTATAATTTTATTCTGAAATAACCTGAATTTTTATTTTTCAAAAAGTTCATTGATAGCAGTTTTTAGATTATCAATGAGATTATTGTCCTTTATAATATAATCATCTATCCCCTTTCGGGCAAGCTCAAGAACAATTTCACCCTTCTCCTGTCCTGAAAGCATAATAACAGGAGTTTCAGGCTTGATCTCCTTAATTTTATCCAATACCTCCATCCCGTTCATAACCTTCTGGTCATTACTGATAAAATAGTAATCGAGGATGATGACATCGGGATTCCTGTTCAGCGCCTTGATGCACTCTTCTCCATAAGTAAATGCTTCCACCCGGAATCCTTCAGATTCGAACCTTCTGACAACCAATGTATTTATAAATTGATCATCATCAACAATGAATATTAGCTTCTGGTTATCCATGAAAAGAATGATTCAGTATAGAATACAAAGTTAATATAAAATCAATTAAATCCCTTAATACCAGACTGGAAATAGAATCATAAATTATTCTGAGAATAACGGAAAGCCCTTCATCATTTTTACAACTTTCCCTGCAACACCAGCTATAACTGACTCATTATCGATATTAGATAATACTTCATCTATCAGGTCAACAATTACTCCCATATCTTCAGCTTTAAGACCTCTTGTTGTAACAGCGGGGGTGCCAACCCTTATCCCTGATGCAAGGAAAGGTGAGCGGCTGTCAAATGGTACCATATTTTTATTTACAGTTATATGGGCCAGTCCGAGTGTACTTTCTGCCTTCTTACCTGAGAGATCAGGAAATTTCGTTCTGAGATCAAGGAGCATAAGATGATTGTCGGTGCCGCCAGATACAACTTTGTAACCTTTGGCTGCGAAGGCCTCAGCCATAATAACTGCATTTTCCTTAACCCGCTTCTGGTATTCAATAAATGAGGGGTCCAGTGCTTCCCCAAAGGCAACGGCCTTTGAAGCTATTACATGTTCGAGAGGACCACCCTGAATACCCGGAAAAACCGCTGAGTTCAAAAGAGAAGACATCATCCTCATTTCTCCCTTGGGAGTTGTTATACCCCATGGATTGACAAAATCCTTGCCCATCAGGATAATCCCACCTCTTGGTCCGCGAAGTGTTTTATGTGTGGTCGAGGTAACAATATGGGCATATTTAAGCGGATTTTTTAACAATCCTGCTGCTATGAGACCAGCCGGATGTGCCATATCAACAACAAATATTGCGCCTATGCTGTCGGAAATTTTTCTCATTCTTTCATAATCCCACTCCCGGGAATAAGCTGATGCACCACCAATTATCATTTTCGGTTTTTCCCTCAGGGCAACCTCTTCCATCATATCATAATCAACAAGTCCTGTATCTTCTTTAACGCTGTATGCTGTTGGCTTGTACAGGAGTCCTGATGAATTGACTGGTGAACCGTGTGAAAGATGTCCGCCATGTGCCAGATTCAATCCCATAAAAGAATCCCCAGGCTTCAGTACTGTCATAAATACAGCCATATTTGCCTGTGCACCTGAATGTGGCTGAACATTTGCATATTCGGCATCAAACAATTGCTTGAGACGGTCAATTGCGACCTGTTCTGACTGATCAACTATCTCACACCCTCCATAATACCTGTTGCCCGGGTAACCTTCAGCATACTTATTAGTCAAAACTGATCCCATGGCTTCCAGAACCTGAGGACTTACAAAATTTTCAGAAGCAATAAGTTCAATACCATTTATCTGGCGTTCTTTTTCCTTTTCTATAAGGTCGAAAATCAATTTGTCTCTTTTCATATCATGATTTTTTAATTTTTTTACTCTTCAGAATATTCCACCAGAAGTTCCCTGTAAGATGAATAAATTCTGGATTTTGAAATAAATCCCACATAATAACCATTATCAAGTACAGGCAGGTTCCAGGCGCCTGTCTTTCTGAAAGCCTCCATAACAGCTTCCATATTTTCCTTAATATCAATATATGTCGGTGGCATTGTCATAATATCTTTCATACTGGTGGTGCTGTACATCTCCTGGTTGAACATTATCTCTCTTACATCATCGAGGCTTACAACACCTTCAAGTATATTATACTGATCAACAATCGGGAAAATATTTCTGTTCGATCTGGAAATGATCCTGATAAGATCTCCGAGAGTATCATCGGGTCTCGCAGTTTTAAGATCAGTCTCGATTTCCTTTTTCCAGTTCATTCGTGTAAGCACAGCCTTATCCTTGTCGTGTGTAATAAGTTCTCCCCTTTTTGCAAGTTCAAGATGATATATTGAATGCTTCTCAAAACCTCTTGTGGTAATATATGCTGTTGTTGCAGTAATTATAAGTGGTATAAGGAGATTATATCCTCCGGTAATCTCTGCAATAAGAAATATTGCAGTAAGTGGAGCATGCATCACTCCGGCCATCAGACCAGCCATACCGGCCAGAACAAACCTGTTATCCGGCAATTCAAGGTGAAACAGTTTTCCCAGAAGTCCTGCAACAAGAAAGCCGGTTATGCCGCCGATGAAAAGAGTAGGAGCAAATATTCCACCGACACCACCTGCCCCATTTGTCGAACTGCTCGCAACAACCTTAAGAAGTATCAATCCCGAGACGAAGACAAACATTAAAAGATAATTATCAGTCATCTGGCCGAAAAGGTTACTTTCAAGCATCTTACCTGAATTGCCCTGAAGAAGAGCCATAATTGTATCATAACCCTCCCCGTAAAAAGCCGGAAAGACATATATTAGAATCCCAAGAACAGTGCCTCCTATAACAAGCCTGATATACTGATTTTTAACCTTATCGAAGGTTCCCTCAAGAAAGAGTGTCATTTTGGAAAAGTAAAGCGAAATGAGTCCGGAAATAATTCCCAGAATAATGTACCACGGTATATTATTTACATTGAACGCTTCAGTAATGTTAAAGGAAAAAAGCACCTTGTCACCCATAAGAAAATAAGCAACGGTTGCAGCTGTAACTGAGGAGATTAGAAGTGGGACTATTGATGATATTGTAAGATCAAGCATTAAGACCTCCAGAACAAAAACTATTCCTGCTACAGGAGCCTTGAATATACCCGAAACTGCCCCGGCTGCTCCGCAGCCAATTAAAAGTGTTATGTTCTTGCTGTTTAACCTGAAAAATCTTCCTATAGATGAACCTATTGAGGATCCGGTAAGGACTATAGGCGCTTCGGCTCCAACGGAACCGCCAAAACCTATTGTTAGAGTGCTCGCCAGAATTGAACTCCATGTATTATGAGCCCTCAGGTAACCTTTTCTTTTTGAAATGGCGAATAAAACTCTGCTGATACCATGACTTATTTTATCCCTTACCACATACCTGACAAAAAGCAAAGTAAGCAGCATCCCTATCAGAGGAAAAGCAAAATAAAGGTAACTAGCTGATTCACTGACAATACCTTCTGTAAGCAGTATATGGGTAAAATGAATCGTATTCTTCAGAAAAGCAGCTGCAAGTGCACTCAGAAGCCCTACAACCAGACTCAGGAAGTAAACAATTTTAACCTGGTCAATATTAACTAGAGTTTTATTTATGATTTTTCTGAAAAGAATGGCTCTGAACATAATTATGCAAATATAAAAACAATACTAATCCTTGCCAGTTTTTTATTTAAGTTTGTCCCTGACAGTTTTGAATGAACCGATATTGAAGAATATTGAAAGATATATAATCCTGTTTTTTTTCCTCTCGCTCACAGATATTAGCTGGTCACAGATAATATGTACTGTCCCTGAATCTCCGCAGCTCACACTGGTTTCAGTCGATCCATTATCAGGGAATGTAAATATAAACTGGGATCTGAGTCCTTCATCAGGCATTGCAGGATATGTGATATATAAGTTCAGTGATGGAGTTGGGATTCCTGTGGATACTATCTGGAATCCATTAGCTACCAGTTATACACACATTACTCCGGCAACAAGATATTTCACTGTTTCATATGTAGTTGCGGCTCACAGGCGGCCAAATTGCATAAGTCCTCTGTCAAATCATCTGAATACGATTTTTGCTGAGGCAAAAATAGATACATGCAATAAAATAATCACAATCTCGTGGAACAGGTACTTATCTGAACCCAAAAATGTCACAGGATATAAGTTATCGCTATCTGTGAATGGCGGACCATTTTCTGAAATTGCTGAAGTGACCCCAGACAGCCTTAAATTCATAATGCGTGATTTTGAAACTGACTCTGAATATTGCTTTATTGTGACAGCCAGGCTGGAAGGAGGAAAAATAGCTGAATCCAATAAAGTTTGTCTGTCAACAGCAATGCAGAGGCCACCCGACTGGATAAATGCTGATTATGCAACAGTTAATGGCAACAAAATATCACTCTCCTTTACCTCAGATCCATTTTCTGAAATATCCTCTTTCAGCCTTGAACGTAAAACCGGTAATTCCGGCAGTTTCACGGAAATTGCAAGACCTGTATCGACCTCTGGTGCAATTAAATTTATTGATGAAAAAGCAGATATCAGGTCAGTAAATTATTACAGACTATCAGCAATAAACAGTTGCAATAAGCCTATTACAATTTCCAACACTGCTTCAAATATTGTACTTACACTTGAAAGAATCAATAGTAATGTGCTTTTAAAATGGAATCATTACAGAAACTGGAATGGGGAGATTGGTATTTATAATCTTTATTTAAATACAGGAAATGGCTATAGCAGGATTTTTGAAATTGCATCCTCTGACTCATCTGTTCTTATTGATTACAAGAATATTATGTATGACATTACTGCTGACAAAGTATGTTTTAATATAGGTGTGGAAGAGATATCTAATCCACATGGAATCACAGGTTCATCTCTTTCCTGCGAAGCATGTACAGAGCCGGTTGAGAATATTACAGTGCCGGATGTATTTACCCCCAATAATGACCTTATTAATGACCTTTTCAAACCTGTACTCTCATTTACCCCTGTTGAATACATAATGATCATAAGCAACAGGCAGGGAAAAACAATATTTGAGACAAGAAATCACAATGTATCATGGGATGGCACATATGAAGGAGATCCTCTCCCTCAGGGAATCTACCTGTGGTCACTCAGGGTTTTAACCCCTTCCGGAAAAACAATTACAAAAACCGGTACTATTGCTGTCTACTTCAACCGTTAATTTTTAATCAGGTCTGAAGGAAGATGTTATACAATCATTACGTCATAAAAGCTATCTTTGTAATCTGCACAAAAAGGTGTTTTATTATTTTATATGGCTAATAAGGATGTTTTTGACGAGGAGGATGTACAAAGGATAAATGCTGAATATGAGTCGCTTGTAAGCAATCTCATCCGCTGTAACAAGCCAGGTGACAGGGAACTGATTGATAAGGCATTCAAGCTTGCCAATGAGGCTCACTGGAATATGCGGCGGAAATCAGGAGAACCATATGTTATCCATCCCATTTGTGTAGCTAAAATTGTTAACCAGGAAATTGGGCTTGGAGCCAGATCTATTGCTACCGCACTTCTTCATGATGTTGTTGAGGATACCGAATACACACTTAATGACATAGAAAAGGATTTCGGGCCAAAAATTGCCTCCCTGATTGACGGACTCACCAAAATTTCAGGTACTTACAATAAGGAAACATCTACCTCAATGCAGGCAGAGAATTTCCGGAAAATGCTTCTTACGCTTTCAGATGACCTCAGGGTTATTCTCATTAAAATAGCTGACAGGCTACATAATATGAGGACTCTTGAATCGATGCCTGAACACAAGAAAATGAAAGTTGCCGGTGAAACAATTTTTCTCTATGCCCCTCTTGCTCACAGGCTTGGATTATATGCTATAAAAAGTGAACTTGAAGATCTTAGCTTTAAATTTCGCCAGCCTCAGATTTATGATGAAATTATCGGCAAACTAAAGCACACTGAAAAAAGAATATCGCGCTGATAAATAAGTTCTCGCTTCCAATAATTGAAAAACTTACTGTGGCAGGATTTCAGTTCGATATCAGCGGCAGACCTAAATCGGTTTTTTCAATATGGAAAAAAATGCAAGCCAAGAATGTTCCTTTTGAGGAAATTTATGATGTGCTTGCAGTAAGGATAGTATTCAAACCGGTACCGGGTATTCCCGAAAAAACACAGTGCTGGAACATTTACTCCACCATAACTGATTCTTATTTGCCTAAACCAGACAGGTTGCGTGACTGGGTAAGTCGTCCCAAACCAAATGGTTATGAAGCCCTTCAGCTCACTGTTATGGGACCGGAAGGCAGATGGATTGAGGTCCAGATCAGGAGCGAACGAATGGATGAGATTGCTGAAAGAGGTTATGCTGCTCACTGGAAATATAAAGGTGATGAATCGCCTGAAAGCGAGCTTGATAAATGGATTAAAAAAATCAGGCAGATGCTTGAAAATCCGCTTGAAGATCCTATCGAATTCCTCGATGAATTTAAAATGAACCTCTTTTCATCCGAGATAATGGTATTCACGCCAAAAGGTCTTCTTGTCAGCCTGCCAAAAGGAGCTTCCGCACTTGATTTTGCCTATGAAATACATACAGAAGTAGGCAATAAGGCTATCGGTGCAAAAATAAACTACAAGCTAAATCCCATTAGTGCAATTCTCAACAGTGGTGACCAGGTGGAGATTATCACATCTGATATAGCAAAACCCGACAAGGAGTGGTTAGGTTATGTAAGGACTGCAAAGGCAAAGGAGGCGATAAAGGTTACACTCAGGAATGAATCAAAGGATATAATTCAGAAAGGCACGGAAATACTTGAAGCACAGCTAAGCAATCTCAACCTGCGATTGAACAATGAGGTGCTTAAAAAGCTCCTCGAGGAATATGAAGCTTCGAATAAGGATGACCTCCTGATTGGAATTGGACTGGGGAAAATAAAAGCAGACGATCTGAAAAGAGTCATGAGAAAAAACTCTCCCAGGAGCGTAATAAAATACTGGGATCTGAAATTTATTGGTTCAAGAAAAGATAAAAAGGAAGATACCAGTAAACAGGCCCCGATTGACAAAAAGGTTCCTTTCCTCCTGAGGGAAAGTGTAGATAATGCCTCCCAGTCATACAGCATCGCAAAATGCTGTAATCCGATACCCGGTGATGAAGTAGTGGGGTACCATACACCTGAAGGTTCGATTATGATCCATAAACCCAAATGTCCTGGAAGCGATCAGAATTATGTCGAATGAAGGTGACCGGATAGTTGCGGTAAAATGGGCCATCCATAAACTGAACTCCTTTATTGCCAGGGTAAGCATGAGCGGTATTGATAGAATGGGACTTGTTAATGAAATAACAAATATTATCTCCTCAGAGTTAAAGGTAAATATGACACGAATAAATATTTCTGTGCATAATGGAATTTTTGAAGGTACAATTGATGTATACGTACATCATACAAAAGACCTTAATAACCTGATAATGAAAATATCAGGCATCAACGGAATAGATAATGTCAGAAGGGTTGAGGACTTTTCATAATCGTTACTGCTGCCATGATCCCTTGCTCTCCAATTCAATTGAAAATATGTACATTTGCTATTATTTAAAATTAGACCAATTATGATTAGTGATAGCACAAAGATCACGGTTAAGAAAATCTTCACCGAGTATCTTGAAAAAAAAGGTCACAGGAAAACACCGGAGAGGTTTGCAATACTAGAAGAGATCTACTCAAGATCAGGGCATTTTGATATAGAATCGCTGTACATCTTCATGAAAAATAAAAACTACAGAGTAAGCAGGGCAACCCTTTACAATACTATTGAATTGCTTCTCGATTGTAATCTTGTTATCAAACATCAGTTCGGAAAAAATATTGCTCAGTTTGAAAGAGCTTACCAGTGCGGTCAGCACGATCATATAATTGATATTGAAACAGGAAGGGTAATTGAATTCTGCGATCCACGCATTTATGAAATTATCAGCACTGCAAGTGAACTGCACAATTTCACCCCTCTTTATCACTCTCTGTATATATATGGAAATGTGAATGAGGGAAAAAACGAGACTGAAAAAAAGAAATAGTCAAAATCTGAAGTCGTTTTTCACAGTCGAATAAATTCGTAACTTACACTTTCCAAATTTTTATTAATATAATTTCATAATATGAACATTGACATACTTTTAGGACTTCAATGGGGTGACGAGGGAAAAGGAAAACTGGTTGATGCATTGAGTCCGGAATATGATGTTATAGCAAGATTTCAGGGTGGTCCGAATGCCGGACATTCACTTGAATTCAATAATATAAAACATGTGCTGCATCTGATCCCATCAGGTATATTTCATCCCGATAAACTAAACATAATTGGAAATGGTGTGGTTATCGATCCTGCAGTATTTAAAAAAGAGATCGATGAACTTAAACCATATGCAGCTGATCTTACGAAAAGACTTGTGGTCTCAACCCGTGCTAATCTGATACTTCCGACTCACAGAATCCTTGACGCGGCATACGAACAACAGAAAGGTAATACAAAGATCGGATCAACATTAAAGGGAATTGGTCCTGCTTATACTGATAAAACCGGGCGCTCAGGATTAAGGGTAGGTGATATACTGCGAAGTGATTTTATGGATCTTTACAAAGCAAGTATTAACAGGCATCTTGCCATATTAAAAAACTACAATTTCAGTTTTGATCTCACTGAATTCGAAAAAGGGTGGTTTGAAGGGATAAATCTTCTCAAGGAGTTCAGGATTATAAATACTGAATACCTTGTAAACCAGTTAGCTGCAAGCGGTAAAAGAATACTTGCTGAAGGAGCCCAGGGAACAATGCTGGATGTCGATTTTGGATCATATCCGTTTGTTACATCATCAAATACAGTAAGTGCAGGAGCATGTACCGGACTTGGGATCTCTCCAAAAAGTATAGGTGAGGTTTACGGAATATTCAAAGCATATTGTACCAGGGTCGGCAGTGGTCCATTTCCTACAGAACTTGAAGATGAGACTGGTGATGAACTCCGAAATACCGGGAGGGAATTCGGGGCTACCACAGGCAGGCCAAGAAGATGCGGATGGCTTGACCTTCCTGCACTTAAGTACTCAATTATGTTAAATGGTACCACAAAGCTCTTCATGACAAAAGCAGATGTAATGTCGGGTTTTAAAAGCATAAAGATCTGTACAGCCTATAATATCAATGGAAAAGAGATAAATGAACTGCCTTTTGGCAACGAGTCTGTCATTGAACCTGTTTATACAGAACTCCCTGGCTGGCAAAAAGAAATTTCAGCAATTCGTGATTACAAGAATCTTCCTGCCGAGTTAACCCGATTCATTGAATTTATTGAGAATTATTGCGATGTACCTGTCACTCTGGTCTCCGTTGGTCCTGACAGGGAGGAGACCATTTTCAGATAGAACCGTTAAACGGCTATTCTCCTATTTGTCGATATATAACCAGGCGTCAGGCATTATGTTTGCCTGGTAATCCTGCAATTTGTTTACTGCAGGCCTGAATTTATCAAAAGCTTCTGCGGAGACCAGTTCAAATTTACTTCCTTTCATCTGCAGAATACGTACATTATATCCCTTGGTCTTATATTCTTCAGCAAGGGTTCTTGCATATTCAGGAGTATAAAAACTGCCTACTATTATATGATATTTATTTGCCAGTTTAGCCTCTTCAGCCAACCGTACAGAATCCAGCCTTGCATTTTCAAGTGCCATAAGTGCTTCCTGTGCTTTCCTGATTGAATCTACTACCCTCAGACTGTCCTGGCGGGCAAGCCATACACCTGTCGTGTCAGCTTTTTTCTTTCCAAATAACCCTCCTCTGTTTTTGCATGAAGGAGTTACAACAAGCACAATTATGAAAATAAACAGTAAGGCAGATAAATGTCTCATAGTATAGGAGTTAAGATAAATAAATCAATATCAGCAAAAAAATATTTTAACGATAATAATCAAAGATACAAATATTTATGAACCAAAACAAATGATAATAATATATGCAATGGTAATGCAGATTAGCTGAATTTTGTATATTCGGCATTGAAAAAGAATTTTTAATCTAAACCATGATTAAATGAAATCCTTAATCCAATTTTTTGAAGAGAGCGTAGAAAAGTATAACAGCAGCGTGTACCTGTGGGAAAAACCAAATGAAAGATACGAAGGGACCACTTATGGGGAAACAAAAAAACAGGTGTACGAATTTGCTGCAGGACTTGTAGTACTTGGGATAAATAAAGGGGACAGGTTAAGTCTCGTTTCAGAGGGACGAAACAACTGGGTTATCGGAGAACTTGGGATTCTTTATACCGGAGCAATCAATGTTCCGCTGTCAGTTAAGCTTAATCCTGAGGAAATAAAATTCAGGATAAACCATTCAGGTTCCAGAATGATCCTGATTTCGTCAAACCAGGCAGGTAAACTCAAAGAAGTAATCGGAGGTTGTCCTTCAATTGAAAAAATAATTCACTTTGACACCCAGGAGGAATATGCACCAAACGAGATGCATTTTAACGAAGTAAGAAAAATCGGTCGCGAATGGCTCGACACGCCCGGAAATACGGAGATTTTTGAAAAACTTTCCAAAAGTATACAACCTTCTGATTTTGCCAATATCTGCTATACTTCAGGTACTACAGCTGATCCTAAAGGTATCATCCTTACTCATGGAAACTATGTTACCAATGTTTACCAGTCATACAGCCTGATGGACATTCCTTCATTCTATAAAACCCTTCTGATACTTCCCTGGGATCATTCCTTCGGACATACATGCGGAATATTTGCCTTTATGGGTAAGGGAGCGAGCATTGCCTCGGTAAAAACCGGGAAGACACAGATGGAGACTTTGCGAAATCTTCCAGCCTGCCTCAAAGAGATTAAGCCTAATCTTCTCATGAGCGTTCCTGCTATTGCCAAAAATTTCAGGAAGAACATCGAAAAAGGAATCAAGGAAAAAGGAAAAATGATTGAATTATTGTTCAATCACGCTCTTCAAATTTCATATTCTTATAATAAAGAGGGTTGGAATAAAGGGAGAGGTCTTCAAAAACTTAAAAAACCACTGCTAAATCTATACGATAAGATACTTTTTGCCAAGATAAGAGAGGCATACGGAGGAGAATTGGATTATTTTATAGGAGGAGGGGCACTTCTGGATATTGAGTTGCAGAGATTTTTCTATGCACTGGGAATTCCCATGTATCAGGGTTACGGACTGAGTGAAGCATCTCCTGTAATCTCATCTAATTCAACCGGCAGACATAAACTTGGCTCCTCGGGTGTTCTGGTAAATAATATGGATCTTAAGATTTGTGATGATGACGGAAATGAACTCACTGCTGGACAAAAAGGAGAAATTGTGATAAGGGGCGGCAATGTAATGCACGGCTACTGGAAAAATGATAATGCAACAAAAGAAACAATAAAAGATGGCTGGCTCTATACCGGCGATATGGGCTATATGTCTTCTGACGGGTATCTTTATGTTCTGGGCAGATTTAAGAGCCTTCTCATCGCTGATGACGGTGAAAAATTCAGCCCTGAAGGTATTGAGGAAGCAATTTCTGAACAATCAAAATACATTGACCAGTGCATGCTGTACAATAATCAGAAACCTTATACAGTGGCCCTGATTGTTCCTAATCAGCATGCTCTTAAATTATACCTTGAAGAGAAAAATCTTACTGCTGATTCCGACGAAGGAAAGAGGGCTGTTATTACTCTTATTGAAAATGAAATCAATGAATACCGTACAAACGGAAAATTCGGCAATATGTTTCCGCAAAGATGGTTACCGGTTGCCTTTGGTATTCTTGAAGAGAGTTTTACTGAAGACAACGGCCTCATGAACTCAACAATGAAAATTGTACGAGGCAAAATAATGGACAAATACCAGGATCTGATCGACTATCTGTATACACTTGATGCAAAAATAGTTACAAACGACAGAAACATCGAGGAAGTTGAAAAGATGAAGCTCGGATAACAGTTATCGTAAAAATTCTGCTATAAAGAACTATGAGATCAAATATTGCAATAGTAACTATTGTGTTTTTTCTATTATTCCAGTCATGCAACTCTGGTGAGAAAAAAGCACTCGAAGATTGGAAAATTGCAGACAACCCCATTCTGAGTGAATGGGCGCTTCAGGTTGATCCTGCAGCTCCCTGGCCGGAATATCCACGTCCTGATGCCAAACGTGATGAGTGGATAAACCTTAATGGATTATGGGATTATGCAATAACTGAACTCAATTCCAGACCCGAAAAATGGGATGGAAAAATTCTTGTCCCCTACCCTGTCGAATCAGCACTTTCAGGGGTGAAGAAAAAAGTCAGTGAAAATGAAAATCTGTGGTACAGACGGACTTTTAAACTGCCAGCCACCTGGAAAAGAAAACAGATTCTTTTAAATTTCGAAGCATCTGACTGGGAAACAATAGTTTATATTGATGGCAGGGAAGCTGGCAGGCACCAGGGTGGATATGATCCTTTTTCAATTAATATAACAGACTTCCTTGAAAGGAAGAAGAATCACGAACTCCTTATTTGTATATGGGATCCAACTGATAAAGGATCTCAGCCTCGCGGTAAACAGGTTTCAGAACCCGGAGGAATCTGGTATACACCAACAACCGGAATCTGGCAAACAATCTGGCTCGAACCCGTACCTGAATCATATATTGTTTCATACAGAAGTATTACAGAAATCGAAACTGGAACAGTTACTTTTTCAACTGATGTATTTAACCCGGGTGACAACAGGATTAAAATCACACTCCTCAGGGAAAATAATGTAATTTCAAGTGTATCCGGAAGTTGTAACGATAAATTAATTATCAGTATACCAGATCCAAAGGTATGGACACCTGAGAATCCATTCCTTTATGATGTACTTTTAGAATTGACGGAAGGAGATAAAATTATAGATAAAGTCTCAGGTTTCACCGGACTCAGAAAAATATCAATAGGTAAAACAGCTGACGGATTCAACAGGATCCTGCTAAATAATAAATTTGTTTACCAGAATGGACCACTAGATCAGGGATTCTGGCCCGACGGGATCTACACACCAATAACGGAAAAGGCTATGATTTTGGATCTTGAAATGATAAAAAAAATGGGGTTCAACATGTTGCGCAAACATGTAAAGGTCGAGAACAGAATTTTTTATCATTGGTGCGATAAGCTGGGTATTCTGGTTTGGCAGGATATGCCAAGTGGTGATAAATATATTTCAGGAGACCAGCCCGATATAGATAAATCAAAGGAATCATCTGAACAATTTGAATATGAATTGAAAAGAATGATAGAAACAAAATATAACCATCCTTCAATTGTTATGTGGGTACCATTTAATGAGGGATGGGGACAATTTGAAACAGAGCGGATCACAAACCTTATTAAGGATTACGATTCCACAAGGATAGTAAACAGTTCCTCCGGCTGGACCGACAGGGGAACCGGTGATGTAAATGATATCCATCATTACCCCGATCCTGCTGTCCCTTCTGCCGAGGAGAAAAGAGCTATTGTACTCGGAGAATTTGGAGGTCTGGGTCTGCCTGTACCGGAGCATACCTGGGAACAGAAAAACTGGGGATACAGGAACATGGAAGATTCAGTTCAGTTACTGGCTAAATACGAATCTTATTACGATCAGGTTTACAGGTTTGTAAAAGAAAACGGACTGAGTGCAACAATTTATACTCAGACAACCGATGTTGAAACAGAGACAAATGGGCTGATGACATATGACAGAAAGATCAACAAGATGGGAATTGAAAATGTCTATAAAGCAAACAACAATTTAATACCACCTTACCTTGACTCTCCTTTGAGAATATTTACTGATACATATACAATAAGTCTGTCCAATTACAGACCAGGTGGAAAGATATTCTATACAACAGACGGCAGCGAACCACAAGCTGATTTACAACAATTTACAGATCCTGTAATTATAACTGAGACAACTGTAATTAAAGCTTTTACACAATGGGACGAAATAAGGAGCAGAACTGCAACTATGACAATAGAAAAGAAAAAAGCTGTTCCTGCCATTGAGGTTTATGACCTGAAACCAGGCCTGATTGCAAATGTCTTTTACGGAGAGTATAGCAAGATGCCTGAATTTCATACTCTAAGACCTGCGTTCAGTAAAACCGTAACTGAGATATCACATAAACTGGCTAAGAGGGATTCCTTTTTCGCCATCGAATATGAAGGGTACCTTCTTATTCCTGCAGATGGTGTTTACGGACTTTCGCTGATATCTGATGACGGGAGCAAATTATTCCTTAACGGGACAGAAATAATAACCAACGACGGAATACATGGCCTGAGGGAAGAGGGAGGCTATTACCCTCTTGGAAAGGGTCACCACAAGATCAGGATAGAATATTTTCAGCGTGAAGGCGGAGTCGGATTAAAACTCCTTCTGGAAGTGCCGGGACATCAGAAATCAAATATTCCGGAACCATGGCTATTACATTGATTATCATACAGATAACCTGCTCTTAAAAGGAAGAAATGTCATAAAATCAGCATCGTGAACAATCCATGCTTCAGTTGTTCTTTTTACCAGGTCACCTTCATGAGCATGGGCAGCAATGATGTGGCAAACCTCCGGAGGGACACCACACTCCTCAGCAAGAGAAACTCCGGAAAACGGATGTCTTAAATATTGTCCGTATCTGCCCTGAACAACCTTCCCTTCAGTATCAATCTCATATTCAAGAAGTTTTCCTACATCGGCGAGGATAGCACCGGCTATCAGGACATCCATATTTACAGGTAGATCTTTCCCGAAAAAATGGTTCATCCTCTCCCCGCTCTCTTTAGCAATATGCACAACACATCTTTTATGAGCCATGAAGCTTACACTCAGATCAGGCCCGCAGAGAAGAGTAAATGGAATTTTGAAAAGATCATCTGCTTTAAGGACACTTCTTCCAAGTGCCAGCTCCCAGGTTTTTGCAGTTTTTTCGCGAAGCTCTTCATTGCTTATCCAGTCAAGCTCCGGCCATAGTTTTCGAACTACATCTGTCATAGAGCTTATATATTAAAATAGTTTTGAAATAATAGCATCTGTCATTCTTTCTGTTGATGCAGCACCATTCTGGATTACCTCAGGTTTGCCTGACATCTTCATCATATCATACGTTCTCACTTTGCCTTCCTCAATTACAGCTGCAATTGCCTTTCTTATCCTCAGTGATGTCTCCTTCTCATCCAGATGATCAAGCATCATGCATGCCGACTCTATCATAGCAATGGGATTAACAATTGATATCTTAAAATCAGAGTATTTAGGGGCTGAACCGTGGGTCGGTTCAAAAACCGCAATACCGTCAGACGAATACTGGGCACTGCAGGCAAATCCAAGTCCTCCAATCAACCCTGCAAATGCATCGGATGCAATGTCGCCAAACATATTCCCTGCAACAATTACAGAATAATCCTCAGGATTCTTTGTCAGCCACATCATCTGAGCATCAATATTGGTGTTAACAAGCTTTATCTCAGGATATGAAGTTTTCTGAATCTCTTTGGCAAGTTTCCACATTAAACCGGAAGTCTCCCTGATAACATTGGGTTTCTCACAAACCGTAACTGATTTATAACCAAATTTCCTGGCATGATCAAAGGCAGCAATCAGGATTCTTTCCGTAGCCTTACGGGTAAAGATCCTTGCTGATACAGATAATTCACCAACAGGAACATTACCAAAATTCCGGGAAAACTTCGGATGTGTCATAAGTGCATTATAAACCTGTTCAGGAGGAGATGTCCATTCAACACCTGAATATAAACATTCGGTATTCTGCCGGAATATTACCACATCAATTAATGGTTCCTCAACCGTATTGCCCCTTCCCTTTTCTGATAAAAGTTCAGAGGATTACCTTTGTATGACTTGCATGGTCTGACACAGATATCAAGGTTGAAAAGCTGCCTTAATCCCACAATCGGACTTGAATAAGTATAACCCTTTGCCCTGTAGTGAAGGATCCAGCTCGGATTTCGCCTCCTCATTAGGTTTGGATGTTATTGCCCCGAAAAGAGCTATTTTATACTTCCGTATTAATTCAATTGTTCTTTTGGGCAATGGATTTCCCTCCCTGCACCAGAACTCCCATCCAATATCACCGTGTAAATAGTCAGCATCAAAACCAGCTGCCTCAAGGACCCTTAAAGACTCTTTAAGTACCACAGATCCTATACCATCTCCTGGAAGAGTAACTATAGTATACTTGCTCATAGGCTGTATAATTTCATTTTACAATGATGATCTTACAGTAAATTTAGTCAATTTTTTTCATGGATTAAATGACACTTTAAAGACTTTTAGTATAATAATTATGCTACATTTGACGATTATTTTTTTTGGGAATATTTTGAATATGGGGCATTTGAGTGAATTACAACCCAGTGCAATCTGGGTGTATTTTGAGGAGATCTGCAATATTCCGAGGACTTCAAGGAATGAGGGGAAGATACGAAAATATCTGCTGGATTTTGCAGCTAAAAACAATCTTGAATCGAAGGAAGATACTGTTGGCAACATACTAATAACAAGACCTCCGTTCCCAGGAATGGAAAAGGTAAAAACTGTTGTTCTGCAGAGTCATATGGATATGGTTGGAGAAAAAAATGCAGACCATCCCCATAACTGGAAAACAGATCCTATAAAACCATTAATAATAGAAGACTGGGTAACAGCTTCGGGTACAACTCTGGGGGCTGATGATGGTATCGGAATTGCCGCGCAGATGGCAATTCTTACTGAAAAGGATCTCCGTACAGGTAAAATTGAATGTCTTTTTACTGTTGATGAAGAATCTGGAATGACAGGGGCTACCAATCTTAAGCCTGACTTTTTTACCGGCCGCACACTTCTGAATCTCGACTCAGAGGATGAAGGAATTCTTTATATAGGATGTGCTGGCGGAATGGATACTATCGGTACCATGTCTTACCGGCAGGTTCCTGTAAGGAGTAATTGCTGTGCTCTTGAACTTTCTGTCACCGGTCTTCGCGGTGGACACTCAGGTGATGAGATACATAAGGGATTAGGGAATGCCGTTAAGATCATGAACAGTCTGCTTATGAGGCTGAGCAGTGAATTTGAGATTAATCTGTCTCATCTCAACGCAGGCAATCTTCGTAATGCCATTGCCAGGGAAGCATTTGCCATAATTGTCGCAGATGCAACGAGCTTTGAGGCTATAGGGAAGTCGGTAAATGATTTCCTGAGAATTCAGGCTGCTGAATTCGGTGAAAAAGAAAAGGAGATCAGAATCTCAGTCGCTAGTGCAGAAATGCCAGAATATACAATGGATAAGGAAAGTCTGTCTATGCTTATCAATGCTCTGGAATGCTGTCCTCACGGCGTTATTTCATGGTCAAAAGAGATGTCCGACCTTGTAGAGACATCCACAAATCTGGCATCAGCTAAAACCACTGATAATAATAGTGTTACAATTATTACTACACAGAGGAGTTCCGTAGAAGCTGCCAAGCATGAAGCTTCCTCAAAAGTGGTGAGATGTCTTAACAAAGCGAAAGCTGAGATTAAGCATTCTGACGGTTATCCAGGCTGGAAACCCGACCTGTCTTCTGAAATACTTGGCATCACAAAAGATTCCTATAAAAATCTTTTTGGCAGAGAACCACTGGTAAGAGCTATTCATGCAGGACTTGAATGCGGACTAATACACGAGACTTTTAAAGGGATCGATATGATATCCTTTGGTCCTACAATCAGAGGTGCACATACGCCCGAAGAAAAGATAGATATAGCCTCAACTCAGTTGTTCTGGACCCTTCTGACCGATGTGATCCTCAGGATGCCATCAAAAGAATAGAGCAGACCTTGAAATATAAACGAATGAGTTAATTATAATCCAGAAACTCATCCTTTGAAGCACCGCATATTGGGCAGATATAATCATCTGGCAGATCACTGAATTTAGTGCCTGGCTCAATGCCTCCTACTGTATCACCCTGTTCAGGGTCATAAATATATCCGCAAACTATACATTTATACATAATATTTCTGTTTTTATTCTTGTTTCAATTTTCTTACAACGTCTATTACAGTACCATCTACCCATTTAACAGCTGCAACTATACGGTCATCAAACTGTGGTTTCATGGGTTTTCCGCAAATTCGTTCAGCCTCATCTTTAAGATCTTTTATTGTAACAAGCGGTAAACCACTGCCTTTAACCTTGTCAATAAGATCCTGCCGGAGAGGATTGATTGCAATACCTCTTTCAGTAATGATTACATCTATCAGCTCCCCGGGTCCGCAGAGAGTCGTTACTTCATCAACAATCACCGGAATCCTGTCCCGGAACAATGGTATCGGCAGTATAACATTCCTTGCATGAAGACAATTCTGCCATCCACCGATACCATGCAAAAGGTATCCGTCGGAGTGTGTAACAACATTACCGTTGAAATTAAGATCAACTTCAGTTGCTCCGAGAATCATTATGTCCATCATACTTGTTAGGTTCCCCTTGGAATGATAGTTGTATGCATTGAATACAGGATATGGCACATGGTTTGCATTTTCCACAATCGATCTTATTGAATCAAGATCAAAAACCTGTGCGTCAAGAATATAGTCCATTCTGCCTTCTTCAAGCATTTTAACCATGTATCCCGTACTGCCCCCAAAACCAAACTTAGCTTTCCATCCTTTGTCCTTAAGTATTTCATCCACGAAAACTGCAATTGCCAGTGAAGTTCCTCCTGCTCCTGCCTGCATCGTAACCCCATCTTTCAGAATACCTGATTTCTCAAGAAACCTGGCTGTCAGTTCGGCAATAAGGAGCCTGTCAGGACTTTTTGTGATTTGTGTAGTACCTGATACAATCTTTTCAGGTATTCCAATCTTATCAACTACAACAACATAGTCGACAAAGTTGCCTTCAATTTCCATTGGAAAACAAGGAAAATCAACAAGATTATCAGTTACTACAATCACTTTTGAGGCATACATATAATCGGCTTTTGAATACCCGATAACACCGCAGGCCGAAGATCCTCCGGTTCCTCTGGCATTACCGAATGGATCAGCTGAAGGAGCAGCCAGTACGGCTATGTCGATCTTCACCTCTCCATCCTGAATCGCCTGTACGCGTCCTCCATGGGATCTCAGAACTGCAGTGCCCTTCATTTTCCCTTCCGACACATATCTGCCCAGTGGTCCGTTCATACTTCCTTCAATCCTGTTGATGGTACCATCATCAAGATATCTGATAACAGGATCATTACAGGGAAAAGAAGCAGAAGGAAACCATACCAGGTCCTTAACTCCTATTCCGGAAGCGATATCAAAAATTAAATTACTTACTAGGTCGCCATCTCTTAGATGATGATGTGTTGAAATTGTCATCCCGTCAGCAAGTCCGCATTTACGTAAGGCGTCCTCAAGAGAGCCTGCCACTTTGTTCCCATCAGCAGGAAAGTCGGCACATGAGGGCACGGGAGGAGCATATTTTTTTCCTTCAGGCCTATGCTTCCCAACTCCCTTGTATGGAATAACCGGAGTACCATTTATTTCAAGCGGTACTGACCGGCCTGCAGCATTTACCACTGTTTTTACAGCCATATTGTTTTACCTGAATTTTTAATTCTCTTTTTTTGTGCCATTATTAATCCTATAGTCAGGGATAAGCCCAAGACGGGAGGCCAGTTCCAATGTTCTTTGTGCACGCATTACAACCGGGGCATCAATCATTTTTGATCCCAGTGCAACAACGCCCAGGCCATTTGCACCGGCATCTTCGAATGCTTTAATAATTTCTTTCGACTTTTCTATTTCAGAAGAATCAGGAGCAAATCCCTGCCTTATTACAGCTATCTGCCTGGGATGTATACACCCCATACCTTCGAAGCCCATAGCTTTTGAAGACAGAACACTCTGTCTCAAGCCGTTAATATCTCCAACGTCTGAATAAACTGAATCGATAGGCTGTATCCTGGCAGCTTTTGCAGCTATCACAACTCGAGACCTGGCATAAAAGGATTCTCTGCCTTCAGATGTTCTGGGAACACCCAGATCAGATGTGAAATCCTCCAACCCTATGGCAATTCCTGCAACTGATGAAGATGAACGCGCTATTTCCGTAACATTTTCTATTCCAAGTGCACTTTCAATAACAGGCATAAGTAAAACCTCATTCTCAAGCCCATTTTTAACCTGTATCTCTTTAATTCTATTTTCCACCCGCTGCACGGAATCTTTATCCTCACATTTTGGAATAAGAATAAGGTTCACATAATGAGGTATTACATATTCAAGATCCTCCAGGCCGCGGCTACCCTGGTTTATTCTTACCATCCTCTCAGCCCCGTAGAAATTTATCTGTCTCAGTGCATTTCTAACGAGAAAACGTGATTCATCTTTCTTTGAAGGAGCAACTGAATCCTCAAAATCAAGGATAATACCATCGGCAGAATGAAGACCGGCATTAATCATAAGTGCAGGTGAATTCCCGGGCAGATAGAGACGTGAAAATCTGAATCTTTCGCGGTCCGTAGTGACCATATTTTCCGTAATCAGATCAGGCAGAAACTCTTTTTTTGTTGCTGTTAATTTATTAACAACAGCTTCAAGTCTGGCTGCTATTACAAAAGATAATGCACCGGAATCATTTATAGTCAGATGAGCATTATTTATGTCAAAATAATGCAGAATATCAATGCATTGGGATTTTATGGATTCTCCATAGAGTGCCTTAACCTTTGAATTAAGATCAATCGTAATTCCTCCGTTATGTCTGATCTCCAGTGCAATTTCACAGTCGGACCGGACTTTTGGACCAGAATTGCCTGCTACTGCAACAGTTTTATCCATTTCCGAAAGCTGTTTATTTATATAAAATTAAGAAATTAACCAGATAACCGGAACTTAAACTTAGATAATCGATAATTGCAGGACTAATTACCTGAATATATATTATTTATGGCTGCAAATCTCAATAAGTACACCGGCAGTTGATTTAGGATGCAGAAAAGCAATATCAAGGCCTTCCGCTCCCTTTCTGGGTTTACTATCGATCAGTCTGATTCCCGATTTTTCAGCTTCAATCAGCTGTTCTTCAACATTATCGACGGCAAAAGCTATGTGATGCATTCCCTCCCCTTTCTTTTCGATGAATTTACCTATAGGACCTTCAGGGTCCGTCGATTCCAGAAGTTCAATTTTGGTCTGTCCTATCAGAAAAAAAGCCGTACGCACCTTCTGATCAGCTACTTCCTCAATTTTATAGCATTTAAGTCCGAAAACATTTTCATACATGCTGATTGCATTCTCGAGGTTGCTTACTGCGATTCCGATATGTTCAATGTGAGTTGGTTTCATACAATAATTGGTTTAGAGACAAAGGTATAATTCATGTTAAGAGAAGGAAAGGACAAATATCATAAATGAAAACATATTTTTACTACTGAAAGATTCTAAGTAGTATATTTGCAGCCGGTATACGTCAGTTCAGGATAAATAGGAATACTTGAACCATAAGTGTTTTGAATTGTTTAAAAAAATACAGCACATCATCATATCAATATTATGAAGGTTTTAAGCTACGAATGCTTCTCCGGGATCAGCGGAGATATGAATCTGGGCGCAATGATCGACCTTGGCGTTGATAAAGAATTACTTATCAGTGAGTTAAACAAACTGAATCTGAAAGGATGGGAACTGGTAACACAGAAGGATCAGCGTCACGGGATATACGGGACAAAGGCTACTGTAAGGCAAACCAGGCATGAACATGCCCACAGGCATCTCTCTGATATAAATAAAATAGTAAATGATTCTACGCTCGACAGTAAAGTTAAGGATCTGAGTATGAAGATCTTTATGAAGATTGCTGAGGCGGAGGCTCATGTTCATGGAATTTCTGTTGATAAAGTGCATTTTCATGAAGTTGGAGCCATTGATTCAATTATTGATATAGTAGGAGCTGCAATCTGCTTCATTGCTCTTAGTCCTGACGCTGTTCATGTTTCACCTTTAGAACTTGGCGGTGGATTTGTTACATGCGATCACTGCAAACTGCCTGTTCCTGCACCCGCTACTGCAGAAATCGTAATAGGAATCCCTGTTACAAAGGGCGGAGTTGATTTTGAAGCCACAACACCTACCGGTGCAGCTATAATTGCAGCTCTTGGTACTCATTTCGGTTCTGATAAGATCATAAAAACAGAAAAAACAGGATACGGTGTCGGACACAAAGAACATCCTGATGTTCCAAACCTTCTTAGGGTCTCTATCGGGGAGGCGGTTACCAGTTCGGAAACAGGTCATGATGCAATCCAGATCGAATGCAATATTGATGATATGAACCCTGAGTTTTTTGACCATATTTCAGAGAAACTCTTCAAGGCAGGCGCAGCTGATGTTTTTCTTTCGAATATTATTATGAAAAAGGGACGACCGGGCATTGTGCTGCATGTGATTTGTGAGAATGAGGCAGCGGGTCAGGTTAAGAATATCATATTCAGTGAATCAACCTCTCTTGGAATCAGATCATTCCCGTTCAGAAAAGATACTCTTAACCGGAAACTGGAGACAATTAATACTCTATTTGGGGAGGTAAGGATTAAAAGATCATTTTACAACGGGACAGAGGTTTCTGCGAAGCCTGAATATGATGATTGCAAAAAAATAGCTCTTGAAAAGGACCTGCCTGTTAAAGAGGTTTACAATAAGGTAATGGCAGTGATAAATGGTAATAAGTCATAGGGCTAAAGGCATAAGGCTTCAGACGGCCTGCAACAAGTGCCAGAGAGGAAATGCCAGGAGAATGATAAATGTGATTGGAAAAAGATGACAGATAGTAAATCAGAGAAGCTCAATAATATACTCAGGGGACTTGAATCGGCAGTTATAGCCTTTTCCGGAGGAGTCGACAGTTCCTTCCTGCTCTACAGGGCACATAAAATCAATAAAACAGGAATAATCGGGATAACTATCAGAACTCCTTATATTCCTGTGCGTGAAATTGAGGAAGCAACAGAGTTTGCAAAAAAGCACGGAATCAGGCACAAGATAATAGATGTGAAATTCCCGGAAGTAATCAGGCACAACCCTGTTGAAAGATGTTACCTGTGCAAGCAAACACTTTTCAGACAAATTGTTGAATATGCTGAAAAACATAAATTTGAACATATACTTGATGGATCCAATTCAGATGATTCCGGAGAATTCAGGCCTGGCATGAAAGCTCTGAAAGAGATGGGGATCAGGAGTCCGCTTCTCGAATCGGGAATGACAAAAAAAGATATACGTTCACTCCTTCATAAAGAAGGTCTTGAAATCTGGGACAAGCCTGCAATGGCCTGTCTTCTTACAAGAATACCTTACAACACTGAGATAAAGAGTGAAATGCTGAGAATGATCGAAGATGCTGAAAACATTCTTTTCGAAAAAGGTTATCCTGGAACAAGGGTAAGGGTACATGAGGATGTTGCCAGAATAGAATGCCTGCCTGGTTACCTTGAAAAAATAATACATAATCCTGAAAGAGAACAAATTATTGCCAAACTCAAAAAAATAGGATTCAGATACATATCTTTGGATCTGGAAGGATACAGAACAGGCAGCCTGAACCCTGAAAATTAAATAACATGAATATCAAAGAGGTTGAAAAGCTTTTAACCGATGTTAAGGAAGGTAATACAAGTGTTGATGATGCACTTGAAGTGTTGAAGAATTTTCCGTATTCCGATCTCGGCTTTGCAAAGATTGATCACCATCGTGAGATAAGAACGGGATACCCTGAAATTGTATATTGTGCAGGTAAAACAGTAGAACAGGTTACTGAGATCTTCAGGGTAATGTCAGAAAGGGAGAACAATGTTGTTGGAACAAGAGCCAACCAGGAGATGTTTGATGCTGTAAAAACATTAATCCCTGAAGCAGTCTATTATAAAATGGCAAGGATAATATCTGTTCAGAAGAAAAAGACTGTTGCTCCGGAGAGCATGATCGCTGTGATTACAGCCGGAACTTCCGACATGCCTGTAGCAGAGGAGGCAGCAATAACTGCCGAATTACTTGGCAATAACGTATTAAGAATATATGATGCAGGAGTTGCAGGCATCCACCGTCTGGTTGACAAGCTGCCTGAGATAAGGAAATGCAAGGTTGTTATTGTTATTGCCGGAATGGAAGGTGCATTGGCCAGTGTTGTAGGTGGACTTGTTGATAAACCGGTTATTGCTGTTCCAACAAGCGTAGGATATGGTGCCAACTTTGGAGGTATATCAGCACTTCTTGCCATGTTAACTAGCTGTTCGTCAGGGGTGACTGTCGTTAATATCGATAATGGATTTGGTGCAGGCTTTTCAGCCAGCATGATTAACAAAATAGAATGACCTCATACAATGACGGGAAAGATCCTAGTCTCTACAGCGTACCTGCCGCCAGTTTCCTGCTTTTCATTAATTTCTCGTGCCGATGAAGTCCTGATAGAAAAAGAGGAGAACTATATCAAACAAACCTACCGTAACAGATGCTATATTCTTTCTGCCAACGGAATCCAGATCCTTTCAGTACCTGTCCTGCTTGGCAGTTTTCATAAGACTCCTCTCAAAGATATCCGGATTGATTATTCAAGAAGATGGCAACAGGTGCATCTTGGAGCCCTGAAAGCAGCTTATAAATCATCTCCCTATTATGAATATTATTTTGATGATATTGAAAAGATTATAACAGCAAATCATGATTTTCTCCTTGATCTCAACATGGAGCTGACTTTGTTTATACTTAAATCGCTTAAAATAAGCACCACTGTTAAATTTACTTCTCATTTTGAACCTGTAACCGAAGATCCTGCTGACTTCAGATATATTCTATCTCCGAAGAATGAGTTCAGGATGGAATACAGGGAATATTATCAGGTTTTTTCATCCCGGTTCGGTTTCAAACCCGGATTAAGTATTGCTGATCTTCTTTTTAATGCAGGTCCGGATGCCTCAGGATTTCTCTAACAAAAAAAAGGCTGCCTGTAAAAAGGCAGCCATGAAAATGGAAGTCTTCAAAGAATTATAAACCAAATTTAATACCCATTGTTAATGAAAACATATTCTTATTTGTTTTCAGATTATAATCAACAGGTTCGTATGAGGAATCGAGCGGATAGAGGTTATTAATCTGTAATGATTTGTAATTTACATATCCAAAGTCAATCGAAATATTCCTTTCCCTGAAACCTATACCACCTGATATTGTCCTGTAATCAAGATTGGAATTATCTTCACCTGCTTTAAAGGGCTTTCCGTAATATCCATATCCGGTTCTGAAATAGAATTTATCAAGTCTGAATTCGCCGCCGAGACGAAAGTTGTTAGTTGATTTAAGAGATTCCTTAATTGTATTGTTTTTATCGCTGTAATTATATCCGTCACCAGTCTGAAAGAAGTAGGCAGAATGGTAGTCAACATATTCATAATCAGCACTCAGAAGGGCAAATTTCTGAACCTGTACTCCTACCCCTGCAAGAAACCTGAAAGGTGTATTGAGAGCATAATTAAATCTCATCGGCTCATTGTGGGCATGATAGGAATCACCATCGGTGAATTTTGAAGAAATATCCTCATAGAAGTATTCATCAATCTTATAAAAAGTTGGTGTATGAAAAGCTACACCTATCCGGACCATCTCAATTGGTTTTGCAATCAGTCCGAATTTAAAGGTAAAGCCTGTTCCTTTGTCCTCAAAATAATCTATATAATTAAGGCTCCTGAACTTTGATGTGAGCAAAACATCAGTTGATTCCACATGTTCAAAGTAGCTGCTGTAGCGTAGTGTGTTTATACCAAATGTTGCTCCGAAAAAAAGTTTATTTGAATAATTGCCACCGAAGGAGATTGCATGTTCTCCTGTATAACCTTCATAATTTATTGATCTTCTTACATTATGGCCATAAACAGAGGGAGGATTATCTCCGTAATTTGAATACACTGTTCCATATTGTGTGTCTGATCCTGAAAGGGTATCAATTAACCATGCATCATATGCAATTGCGGCAACCGGCTCTTCATCCCCCAGCTGATATTTGGTCCATCCATCACTTATTCCTGCCCAGTAATCAGTTATTGAACTTGAATTATTAATTCCACTGACCATAATATTCTGATTCAGATTATTGGTCATGTTGAATGAATAACCGAAATTGAATGAAACGAGACCGCTTGTACCCTCCTTCTTAATAATATTGCTGACAAAACCTCCCTGGTTCAGACTGAAATTATACAAATAGTCAGATGTACCCGATCTGAAATCAGTTGTTGAACGGATGTAATTCAGCTGTGGTGTTAAACTTAATTCAGAAGACCTGTAAACACCTATTCCCGCAGGGTTTTGGCTCAAAGATGAAAGATCGGCACCAAGGGCAGTGAAGGCTCCTCCCATTGAATTAAATCGGGCTGTACCAGAATAGAAGACCTGTGAATATCTTAATGCATCATCTATATTTTGTGCTCTGATTATCCCTGTCATAAATAACACTGAAACCATTATCAAAGCTGCTTTTTTCATATAAAAACTGTTTTTTAAATAAAACTATACCTGCACTCTCAATTTAGAATGGTCTTTTCTTTCATAAGAACATTATCATTACAATCTATCTTCTCCCCGATGATGATCCTGATGAACTGCTGTGTGAAGAAGATCCTGAAGATGAACCTGAAGAGTATGATGACGATGATGATCCGGATGAGTATGAAGATGATCCACCGGAATATGAGCTTCTCGATTCAGATCTTGAAGAACCGGAATAATTTGAAGGTGAGGATGATCTGCTGTATGATCCTGATGATATGCCGCCACCATCACTGCTTCGTCTGGCCGGAACAGAATACTGCGATCCGCCACTTGAAGGGGAAACTGAACTCCTTTGACTGCTATTGTACGAAGGAGTGCTTCTGTAATTGCTGCCACTGCCCTGACCTGAACTTCCTGAAGGAGTCCTGCTATAACTGCCGCTGCTGTTTGAACGGGTGCCTGCTTCAGAACCTAGTGTTCTGCTGTTATTATAAGATGGTCTGGTACTCATCCTGGGGTTACTATAGCTGGGAGTATAGGTCCTGTTGGAATTTTTGTATTCCGGACGGGAACTGACTGACTCCTGCTGTGAAGCAACACCAGTGCGTGTAGAACCACCTTTAGCTCCCTGTGAAATGGTACGTCCCGATGAAGCAGATTTTGCTACGCCTGTGCCACCAGCGGGATCAGTTCTTCTGACACTTGAGGAGGATACTGAATTATTACCTGTATAGCTCCTTGTATTCCCGGCTGAACCAGAAGCTCTTGATGACACTGAGGCATCTCTCCTTGAATAACCACCTCCGCCTGAAGATGCATTTTCATTAGCTCTGGAAGACATTGTACTTGGCCTTTCTCTCCTGCCATAACTGGTATTATAATCATCATTTCCGTATCCCGGGTAATGCGATGAATAACCTCCGTAATATGGATAATATGGATAATAACCATACCAGGGATCATAATAGGGAGTATAATAAGGAAACCTGTATGGCCAGCCCCAGTTGAAACCGAAACTGTAGTAAGGGTAACCGAAACCAAAACTAAAACCTGAATAGGGATATCCATATCCGCCGAACCCGGAGTAGTATGGATCACGCCAGTAAGGATCAAAATAGTTTCCATAAAACATGTTAACCCTTCCGGAATAGGAATCATAATAGTCATAACCACCACCGTAGTTATTTATTATTACCTGATTATCATCCTGAACAGCTTCAGTATACTGATCCGAAACTAGAGTATCGACTGCATACATGTTATCATAGTAGTCATTAGCACTAAGATTCTGCTCAGCAATCTCCTGCCTTGCAACTACCTGGTTTCTGGCAGGTACATAATCTGATGATGAATAGTATAGATCATCATATTCTCCCCCGCCGGCATACTGTGTTGATGAACACGATCCCAGGACAAGAAGTAGAATGACTGATATGTATGCTAATGCTCTCATTGTAGATTTGCATTTTAGTTATAAAATATAATACGCAAATATTATACCAAAAGAAGCGATTTAAGAGTCAATTTCATAATGTTTCCAAATCTTTATTGTGTGAACCACGAATTATAAACACTGTGGATATATCCAAATTAAACTTGTTTATTACCGCCTTTTTGAAGAGGTACTCTTTGAAGTTGATGACTCTGAAGATGTTGACTCACTCTTGCTGGAAGTACCTTTCCTCGACTGGCTGCTTTCTGTAGAAGCCGGTTTTGAAGTATTAACTCCCGGTCTTGCAGAACCTGATTTTGATGAAGTACTGTTTCTCCCGTTTGAATACTGACCGCTGTTTCTGCTGCTCTCAGAATAAGAAGGTGCTTTATCAGGGTTTGAACCTGTCCTGGAATTATCACTTCACCTGCCTGAATTTTCGTACTGGGTTCTGCTTCTGGTGACAGGATTGGTGTTGACATTCGTACCTTTTCCGGCTCCGGCTTTTCCTCCATTGCCATTATTACTGCCATCATTATTATCGACAATTTCCCCTGAATTACCATCATCTCTGACTCTTCTGTCCTTTGAAGGGCTCTGATATCTTCGGGTTTCTCCACCGGATGAATTATTGTCAGAAGCTGATGTACTTCGTCGTGAAACATTTCCGGCAGAGTTATTGGATTTATTTCCGGAAGAGTAATAATTGGAGCTTGTTCTTACAGGTCTGTAAAAATTATTGTTGTGATTATGATGATCACCATATCCATTATGCCCATAATTTGGAGCAGGCCAGCTGTTGCCAATTCTTACGTTTACCACAGCAGGAGAATACCAGTAATTGTAATATGCAGGTGAATAACCCCAGTAAAATGAATTAGAGAAGTATGGTTCACTCCATCCTCCGTAATAACCATAATCATAAGCATATGCGGGATATCCAGATGAAAATCCTATTCCGAAACCACCACCGTCATAAATACTTATCCCCCATGAATTTGGCTGGTAATTATACCAGTATGTTTCAGTAAAAACAGGGGCATAATATGTGAAGGTGGAATATGATCTGTGGAATCTGCTGATCCTGGATGAGTAATAATAGTCATAATCAGTCTGATAGTTGTTTACAATAATTGCAGTCCCTTCAGAATGTCTTACGGAAGCGAATTCAACCGATTGTGCTCTTACAGAAAAAGCTGATATCAGAAGATATGTTACTATTCCGATATAGTATTTTGCTTTCATGACGAACCTGCCTTTCTTTTTTGAATTTTAACTGAAGTTTTTGTGTATTTTTGCGCAATCTTTAACAAAGTTAAAACAAATAGCATACCAAAAAAATGGCAAAATTTTTAACAAACCGGGAAGAAAATTACTCACAATGGTATAATGATTTAGTTATTAAAGCTGATCTGGCAGAAAATTCGGCAGTCAGAGGCTGTATGGTGATTAAACCGTATGGTTATGCAATATGGGAAAAAATTCAGGCTGAGCTTGACAGATTATTCAAGGCTACAGGGCACGTAAATGCATATTTCCCTCTATTCATCCCAAAGTCGTTCTTTAGCAAGGAAGCTGCTCATGTTGAAGGATTTGCAAAAGAATGTGCAGTTGTTACCCACTACAGGCTTAAGACAGATGAATCAGGAAAAGGAATTGTTGTTGATCCTACAGCAAAACTTGAAGAAGAGCTTATTATCCGGCCCACTTCTGAAACAATCATCTGGAATTCGTACAAAAACTGGATCCAGTCATACCGTGATCTGCCCATACTCATTAACCAATGGGCAAATGTTGTCAGATGGGAAATGAGAACACGGCTTTTCCTCAGAACCACAGAATTTTTATGGCAGGAGGGACATACTGCTCATGCCACCCGTGAAGAGGCTATTGAGGAGACTGAAAAAATGATTAATGTCTATGCCGGTTTTGCAGAAAACAGTATGGCACTGCCTGTAATAAAAGGTTATAAAAGCGAACATGAAAGGTTTGCAGGTGCTATTGACACATTCGCCATAGAGGCCTTAATGCAGGATGGTAAAGCTCTTCAGGCTGGCACCAGTCATTTTCTTGGACAGAATTTCGCAAAAGCATTTGATGTACAATTCACTGACAAATCAGGAAAACTCGACTATGTATGGGCAACATCATGGGGAGTTTCAACCAGGCTTATGGGAGCAATTATTATGGGGCATGCCGATAACAATGGGCTTGTACTTCCACCTAAATTAGCACCAATACAGGTTGTAATCATTCCTATCTTCAAGAATAGTGAACAGCTGGCATTAATCTCTGAAACGGCTGTGAAAATAAAAGCAGATCTTGAACAGAAAGGTATTTCTGTCAAATATGACAACAGGGATAATAACACACCCGGATGGAAATTTGCTGATTATGAACTAAAAGGAGTCCCTGTTCGTATTGCAATCGGCCCCAGGGACCTGCAGAATAAAACAATAGAAATTGCCCGGAGGGATACTCTTACAAAAGAGACTGTTCCTGTTGAAAAGGTAAGTGAGCTTATCCCTAAATTACTGGAAGATATTCAGTCAAATATTTACCAGAAAGCATTTAATTTCAGGAAAGAGAATACTTTCTATGTTGACAAATGGGATGAATTTGTAAATAAACTTGATGACCCGGGCGGATTCATTATGGCACATTGGGACGGAACTGCTGAAACAGAAGAAAAAATCAAGGAGGAAACTAAAGCGACTATCCGGTGTATTCCGTTTGATAGTCCGGATGAGGAAGGAAATTGTATCTACTCAGGAAAACCATCCCATCGCAGAGTGCTGTTTGCCAGATCATACTAAAGGATATATAGTACAACAGGGACATTCATTCGATTGTCCCTGTTTCATTTATACGTAATTTTTACTACTTTAGATGTCTCTTATTTCATAATAAAAAATTGATAAAAAGCTTGAGATAATAAGTACACTTAAGGAAAAATCCATCCTTAAGCAGAAAGTATATGACAATACATTTCAGTCATTTAGTTCTGTTAAAGATATTTTAAAAGGCCTTGCCAAGGAAATAAATTCAAGTCTTACCGGATCAGATTCAAGAATAAAGCTTGAATATACCGACAGGAGCAATTTTGACGCCCAGTTAAAAGTTGCCGGAGATGTTCTTCTTTTCAGTATGCATTCAAATATATTCCAGTTCGACAGGGATCATCCGGCTTGGAAGACTGCCTATATCCAGAAAAACAAGTATAACGCATATTCGGGGATCATTAATATTTATAATTTTCTGGCTGACTCTTTCCGATACTCCAGACTCGACGACCTGGGATATCTCATTGCCAGGATATTCATTAATCATGAAAATCAATACCTTGTAGAAGGGAAAAGGCAGATGGGAATGCTTTTCACGAATTATGGCAGTGAAGAGATAAATAAACAATCATTACAGTTGATAATTACTACAGCAATAAATTATTCACTTGAATTCGATCTTCTTGTTCCTCCTTATGATACTGTAAAAATTGCCACTGTTGGGCAGGCAGAAGCAAAAATTCAGCATTCAAGGGTTACAACAGGAAAAAGGCTTGGATTCCAGTTCAATTCAGATGATGTACTTGGAAGCAATTTTCATGAAACCTGATGTGCATTCTGTCAAGGAAATATGGATCAGTAATTAAGCCAATCTTTATTTTGGCTTTCAGTCTCATTTCACTTAAATCATTTCCTCAGCTCCGCGCAGTTGGAGATACTGTCATTCAGATACAGTCAGGTTCATTTATTCAGATAAGGGACAGTGTTTCTTATTTTTCAACAGATACTGTACTATGGGTACCTGCCGGAATCGATCCCTATATTATCAATGAAAATACAAGGAATAAAGGATTCTATGACTCTCTGAAGATCAGGGCTGCAAGAAAACCTCTGACAAAAAAGCTATATGACTTTGTAGTAGTTGCTCCTGAAAAACCAGGCAAAAAGGAGATAGAGAATGAGAGTGATGAAAATTATATCAATTACACCGGAAAAAAGATCAGAAAGATTGAAATAAAACGACTTGATGTCTTTGGCACCAGTATCAATAATCCGGGAGCTCAGACTTCCGGTAAATCCGGGAATATTTTAAACAAAACACACATTAATACACTTGAAGTTATTATCAGGAAGAACCTGCTTTTTAAAACCGGTGACAATATTTCACCTCTCGTTCTAAGTGATAATGAAAGGATTCTGCGACAGCTTTCATTCATTGATGATGCCAGGATACTGATTGTTCCGGTATCAGACGAAGAGGTTGATATTGTGGTTGTTACCAAAGATGTATATTCTCTGGGTGCCAGTTATAACTACAGGGGATTTGAAAGAGGAAACCTTTCTGTTTTTGAAAAGAACATTTTCGGCATCGGCCATGAACTTGAGTTTGACTTTCCATTTGACACAGAAAAATCTAATTATCCCGGATTCGGTGTCAGTTATCAGATTGACAATATCAAAAACAGTTTTATTAACCTGAATACATTTTATCTTAAAGGGCTTGGACAAACCAGCTATGGTTTCAGTCTCAACCGGCCGCTGGTAAGCTCGACAACCAAATATGCCGGAGGTATTTCAGTAGTACAGATGTATACTTCTGAGGATTTTGACACTATGAAAGTTGCAGAGCCACTTAGCTATAACCTCCAGGATTACTGGTTATCACGATCATTTCTGTTTAACACAAGTGATGTAAAAAGGATTATTGTTGGTGGCCGCTACTATAATAACAACATTTTTGAACACCCCAATATTTATGCTGACTCTTATTATAAGCTCCAGCAGTACAAAATATTTCTTGGCTCAGTTGCCTTTTCCCATCAGAAATATTATAAAACCAACCTTATTTATGGTTATGGAAGAACAGAAGACGTTCCTTATGGAGCAATGATCCGGTTTACTTCAGGCAGGGAATTCAATGAATTCAAAAACAGAACCTATCTTGGTTCAGACTTGTCATTTGGCAAATCATTCCAGAAACTCGGGTATTTCTATACATATTTGGCACTGGGTGGATATCTGACCGGCGTGGAAACTGAACAGGGTGTATTTGCAATTCGGATGAATTATTTTTCAAATCTGAAAGTCGCGGGAAGAAATAAGATCAGATATTTTATTACTACGGATTACTCACGCGGATTTGGGAGGTATTCAGATGAATACCTGCGCTTTCCAAGGGAAAATGGCTTTACAGGATTCCGTAATGATTCGATACGGGGAACGCAAAGGTTCACAGTTAGTCTGGAGTCGGTACTCTTTAGCCCTTCAAACCTTTTTGGATTCAGATTTGCCTATTTTGGATTCGCAGACCTCGGCTTACTTTCTGATTCCAATGCAGAGATATCAACCGGATTTGTTCTATCTGCATTAGGTGTTGGTGTCAGGATCAGAAATGATAACCTTCTCTTTAATACACTTCAGATAAGACTTGCATTTTTCCCCAACAAGCCTGATTTCTCAAGAATTAGCAATATTTTGGTATCAGGAGAACAGCTCCTGAAGCATTATAATTTTGACCCTGGTCCCCCTGCAGTTATTCCATACCATTAATGAACAAAACCAAATTTAAATTGTATTAATATTACATTAACATTAAAACTTAAATACTATGGCCGTTTTAGTTGGTAAAAAAGCACCATCATTTTCTGCTCCTGCCGTGATTAACGGAGGTGATATTGTTGAAGGATTCTCACTTGATCAGTATCTCAACAAAAGTATGTCGTATTTTTCTTTTATCCGGCGGACTTCACTTTTGTCTGTCCCACTGAGCTGATTGCCTTCCAGGACAAACTGAAAGAATTTGAGAAAAGAAAAGTTGCAGTTGTCGGATGTTCAGTTGATTCCCATTTTTCACACTGGAAATGGCTTCAGACAGAGCCAAAACATGGTGGTATTAAAGGAGTAAAATACCCTCTTGTATCTGATCTCTCCAAGACAATCTCTGAGAATTATGATGTTCTTGCAGGTGACTACGTATATTCAGATGAAGGAAGTATTACTTTTGAAGGAACTCCTATGGCTTACAGAGGACTTTTCCTGATTGATAAAAAAGGTATTGTAAGGCATCAGACTGTAAATGATATGCCACTGGGCAGAAGTGTCTCAGAAACACTCAGGATGGTTGATGCTCTGCAGTTCTTTGAAGAGAACGGAGAAGTGTGTCCGGCTGACTGGCATAAAGGAGAGAAAGGGATGAAAGCAACTCAGGACGGTGTAGCAGATTATCTTTCAAAACATTAAGATTTTGTAATTTTAATATAAAAGGCATCCCAGGTCGGATACCTTTTTTTATTTTTGCAGATCATCTTTATCACGAATGCTCAAAGAATTCAGAAATTATATTGCTGAAAATAATATGCTGGAAAAAGATTCCAGAGTACTCCTTGCTGTAAGTGGTGGTATTGATTCCATGATTATGTCCGACCTGTTTATAAAAGCAGGGTACCAGACAGGAATAGCACATTGCAATTTCAGCCTACGGGGCAGTGATTCAGACCTCGATGAAGATCTTGTAAGAAAATTCGCTGCTTCTGTTAACATTCCATTCTACTCCATCAGGTTCGATACTCATGGGTATGCAGAAAAAAACGGGCTTTCGGTTCAGATGGCTGCACGCGATTTAAGGTACAACTGGTTTGAAAAAATCAGGATTCAGAACAGTTTTGATTATATTGCTGTTGCTCATAACCTTAACGATAACATAGAGACTCTCCTGATAAATCTTACCAGGGGAACGGGCATTACAGGCCTTGCCGGAATGAGACCTGTAAGCGGTAGTATTATAAGACCTCTTCTTTTTGCTACCCGTAATGAAATTGAGGAATACTGCAAAAAATACAGGATAACATATCGTGAAGACAGATCTAATGCAGAAATAAAATACACGAGGAACAGGATCAGGCACCTTATCATCCCAGAACTAAAGAATATCAACCCTGCAATTGAAAGAACTCTCGCGGAAACACTCATAAAGCTCAGGGAAACTGATGATCTTTTGTCCAGATTTATCACAGGCATAAGAGATGCAATTTCAGTCGCTGATAATGATAAAGTAACCTTCGAAGTGTTACAGCTCCATAATTACCTTCATGAGAAGACAGTACTTTTCGAACTTTTCAGCCCTTTCGGATTATCCGGATCACAAACCGGCGATCTGATTGATGTTATCTCAGGAAAAACAGGAGGACAGCTGTTTACATCATCCCACAGAATTTTAAAGAACCGGAATAAGATAATTATTTTGCCCTCCGGAAAATTATCTGAATCCAGCTATAAAATCTTCAGTCTTGAAGATATGGATGAAATTCCGATTATTTCTTCTTCAGAATTAATTGATATCACAGATAGTTTTGTAATCCCTGATACAAAAGCAACAGCCTGCCTCGATGAAAAAGAGATAGAGTATCCTCTTCTGATCAGAAAATGGAAGGATGGAGATTTCTTCTATCCTCTCGGAATGAAAAGTAAAAAAAAGATCAGCGATTTTCTTATTGACATTAAGAAATCGCTTATAGAAAAGGACAAGATAATGGTTCTTGAATCCGGGGGAAGAATTGCATGGGTAATAGGCGAAAGAATTGACAACCGGTTCAGGATCAAATCTGCGACAAAGAGAGCCCTTATAATAAAATCTATTCCCTGATTTTTAGTCTCTTAAACCGTATATTCCTCTGTCAATAAGCATAAGGTCAGCCAGAGCAATTGCTGTCACTGATTCGACAATCACTGGTATCCTCAGGGCAATGCAGGTATCATGCCTCCCTTTAACTTTAAGTGTTGTCATTTTGCCCTCCTCAAAGTCGAAGGTTGTCTGATCGGCTCCTGTCGAAGAAGTTGGTTTAACTACAGTCCTGAAAATGATTTCATTTCCGTTTGTGATACCTCCGTTAATGCCGCCGGCATTATTGGTAGCAGTTTTGCCATTAATATCCACAAACGGATCATTATGAACCGATCCTCTCATTCCTGCAGCAGCAAAACCGGCTCCGAATTCAATACCCTTAATAGCGGGTATCGAGAAGATCAGATGGCTCAGAGTTGATTCAAATGAATAAAAAAATGGTTCTCCGAGACCTGCAGGAGGATTCTGAACCCTGCATTCAATTATACCTCCGATAGTATCATTTGATGCTATAGCTTTATCGAGTGCCTCCTCTATATTTTCGGAACCGCCTGCAGAAATAAGCTTTGCCGAGATTTCTGATCCCGCCGCTATCTTTTTTGCAATAACCCCTGCTGCAACAAGTCCCCATGTAATTCGTCCTGAAAAATGACCGCTTCCTCGCATATCAGAATAACCTGAATATTTTACTGAAGAAACATAATCAGCATGCCCCGGACGCGGAACCTTTTTAAATTCATCATAGTCGGATGAAATCTTGTCACTGTTTCTGGTGATCAGGGTTATCGGGGCTCCTGTTGTAAAATCCTGAAATACACCGCTTATAATCTCAGGCATATCGGGTTCATGACGCTTTGTTGTTCCCCGGCTGCCGCTCTGCCTTCTTCTGAGATCAGGCAGAAAATCATCAGCTTTTAAGGCTATTCCAGGGGGACACCCGTCAATAACCGCACCTATGGCAGGACCATGTGATTCTCCGAATATCGAAACTCTGAAAACAACTCCAAAGGAATTCATAATATCATCTTTTTTGCCTGAATCTTTTATAAAAATCCAGAATATCTGAAACAGTAATTTTCTTAACAGTAGCCTTTCCGATACCTTCTGTAAAAACAAAATGGATAGACGCTCCGGTTTTCTTTTTATCATGAACGATCAGCTTCTCCATTTCGGATTCAGTAATATACTGTTGCTCAAGAAGGTTGAAATAATTCAAAACTGAAATTATTCTGTTTTTTTCATCTGAAGATATTAAACCAATTTCGCAGGAAAACTCAGTTGCAAGCTCCATCCCTGAAGCAACAGCAAACCCATGCTTAATACCTCTCTGAAGTTCAATAGCGTGTCCGAAGGTATGTCCGAAATTTAATATGCGGCGCAAACCGGTCTCCTTTTCATCTTCCGTAACCACCCTTGACTTAAAGCTTACAGCTTGTGTTATAAGCATAGTAAGCATATCACTGTCACGCTCCAATATTTCCTTTCTGCTGTTCTCAATAATTTCAAAAAGATCCTTGTCACCAATAACAGCAGTCTTGATTAATTCTGAAAGACCTGATAGAAATTCATCATCAGGTAGTGTTGAGAGCATTGAAGGATCACAGACAACAAACTCTGGCTGCCTGATTGTACCGATCATATTTTTTGTTGATCCAAGGTTTACTCCATTTTTTCCGCCTGTGCTGGCATCAACCTGGGAAAGAAGACTTGTTGAAACAAAACCGCACCTGATGCCTCTCATATAGACTGCAGCCAGAAACCCTGCAATATCACAGACAACACCACCTCCGATGGCAAGAATGAATCCAGATCTGTCTATCCCGTTTTCCATCAGTTTTGCTGCCAAACTTTCAACGACTGAAAGCTTTTTACTTACTTCTCCTGGTGTAACTGACAAAACAGGAACATCCGGGAAACTGTCACCATAGAGTTTCAGAACATTATCATCTGTAAGAATCACTACCCCTGCTTCAGGGAGGAGTTCACTCACTGAGTCCCATGATTGTCCAACCAATATCTCCGATTTGGTGTAGGGCGTATTAATAAATATCTTTTCCAATTGTAAGGATAATAAATGCTAAAGTAATCAATTCATTTTGCAATCAAATAAGAATATCTCAATTATGAGAATCAGCCTGCCTTTTCACTTAACTCCAGCCAGCGCATCTCCTTTTCATCGAGTGTTTTCAGAATATCACCATGTCTCCTTGTTTTTAAAAGAAGTTCGTTATGTTCCAGTGAACCTGAGTTAAGCTCATCTTCTATTTTGATTTTCTCCTTTTCAAGGTCTTCAATCTCAGCAGAAAGTGCTTCAAACTCCCGCTTCTCATTGAAAGTAAGGCCGGCCTTTCTGCTTTTTTAGATTCATCTTTTGCTGATCTAACGACATCGTTGGATTTCTCCTTAGCCTTGTTTGCCTCAAGCTCCTCATTCTCTTCCTGCTTATTTCTAAGCTGGGTATAATTGCCGGGGAAATCCTTAATTATCCCATCGCCCTTATATTCAAATATATGATCAACTACCTTGTCCATAAAGTATCTGTCGTGGGATACGACTATTACACATCCCCTGAAACCGGCAAGGTATTCTTCAAGCACGTTCAGAGTGAGAATATCAAGATCATTTGTAGGCTCATCAAGTATCAGAAAATTAGGATTTTTCATCAGAACTGTAAGAAGGTAGAGCCTTCGTTTTTCCCCTCCGGACAGCTTCCTGATATAAGTATACTGCTTGTCGGGAGGAAACAGGAAGTAATTCATGAACTGGGTAACTGACAGAGTGCTTCCATCTCCAAGGATTACTGTTTCAGCAATCTTCTTTACGGCATCTATTACAGTCATATCATCATCGAATTCAATTCCTTCCTGACGATAATATCCAAATACTATTGTTTCTCCCCTTTCCACTGTTCCTGAATCAGCGGTTGCCAATCCTGTAATAATGTTCAGCAGTGTTGTCTTCCCGGTTCCGTTTCTTCCAATCAGACCTGTTTTTTCAAACCTGCTGAAGGAATATGAAAAATCTTTTACAAGTTTTTTGTCACCATATGACTTGCTCACATTTTTAAGTTCAAGGATCTTCTTACCCATCCTTGAAATATTCACATTAATACTGATTGACTGATCACCTGGTCTCAAAACAGCTTTTTCCTTAAGATCGTAAAAAGAGTCTATTCTCGATTTAGCCTTGTGCCGGCGGGCCTTTGGCATTCTTCGCATCCAGTCAAGCTCTGTTTTGAGTAGGTTCCTTGCTTTATCGACATTGGCTCTTTCTGCCTGTTCTCTCAGTTCCTTCTTTTCAAGAAAATATTCATAATTTCCGGAATAACTATATAATTGATTACCTGATAATTCCATAATTACATTACAAGCCCTGTCAAGAAAATATCTGTCATGAGTGACCATCAGAATTGTTTTATTTGACTTGATCAGGTAATCTTCAAGCCACTCTATCATATCCAGGTCAAGATGGTTGGTTGGTTCATCAAGAACAAGTAAATCTGAATCTTCAACAAGCACTTTAGCAAGAGCAACTCTCTTCTTTTGTCCACCTGAAAGTGTAGCTATCCTGGCATTGAGATCAGTCAGTTTCAGCCTGAAAAGAATCTGCTTAACTGCTACTTCGTATTCCCATGCCTTCAGATCATCCATTAACTGAATTATAGGCTGGATATTTTCATTACTTCCTGATACAAGGCATTTCTCATATTCCTTTATAGTTCTGACAAGCTCTGTATCACTTGAAAAAAGCTCATCAATAATTGTATTTGCCTCATTCAATAACGGGTATTGCCTGAGGTATGCAATCTTAAGCCCGCGTCGGATGGTCAGGTTCCCAATATCCGGACTCTCAACTCCTGCAATAATATCAAGCATTGAGGATTTTCCGGCTCCATTTACAGCAATCAGGGCAATCTTGTCATCCTTATTTACATTAAGGGTGATGTTTTCAAAGATTATCCTATCCCCTACCCGTCTTGAAATATTATCTGCCTGAAGGTAACTAACCATATTTATCAAATATGGCGCAAAGATAAAAAGTGTTACCTTACCGGCACTATATTTTTATTCTTATGACCTTAAAAGAAAGATACAGAAGGACAATAGAATATTTTCAGGAGACCAATCCGCTAGCTGATACTGAACTTGAATATGATAATCCCTTTGAACTAATAGTGGCAGTTATCCTTTCAGCACAGTGCACTGATAAAAGAGTAAACTTGATAATGCCGTCACTGACTGACAAATATCCTGATGCTGAAACGATGGCAAAATCTACTCCCGAAGAAATATTTCAATATATAAAAACCTGCTCCTATCCCAATAACAAGGCAAAACATCTTTCAGGAATGTCAAGGATGCTTACAGATGAATTCGGAGGAATAGTCCCTTCCGATCCGGATCTTCTTCAACGTTTGCCCGGTGTTGGAAGGAAAACTGCCAATGTAGTTGCTTCAGTACTGTTTAATAAGCCTGTTATGGCTGTAGACACACATGTATTCAGGGTATCCAACAGAATAGGGCTCACTGTTGCTAAAAGCCCCCTGGCCTGTGAGATTCAGCTAACAAAAAATATACCTGAAGAACTCATCCACCGGTCACATCACTGGCTCATTTTACACGGCAGATACGTATGTAAATCAAGGAACCCATTATGCAGCAAGTGCGGGCTAACAGTTTTTTGCAAATACTATTTAAAAAAGAAGAATTAAAAAAAATCTCAAAAAAAATATAAAAAAACTAAAGAAAAACCCATAAAAGGTTAATATTTGCTATTTTTAAATCATCAAGCCGTCCTGATAAATGGTATGGAAAGAGAAAGAAAACAATGATCAGACTTTCAGGGACAAAGTACTTCTTGAAAATCTTTACAATTCAATTCCTTCTGCTATTGCAATTACAACCCCTTCCGGTGTTGTAACAATGATAAACAGCGAGTTCACAAATCTTTTTGGTTACACCCAGGAGGATACTGCCGGAAAAATTCTCAATGATCTCATTGTGCCTGATGAACTCCGGGAAGAGGCAAACCAGATTGACATGCTCTCATCAGAGAACATGAAGGATGTGAGGCAAACCGTAAGGAAAGACAAAAAAGGAAACAGAATTTATGTTTCACTTGTTGCAAGAGGCATTTTCATAAATAATGAGATGGTAGCCAATCTGGCTATATATAGTGATATTTCAACTGAACGAAAAAAACAGCTTCTTCAGGATATTCTCTTCAATATATCAACAGCGGCTATTAAGCAATATGACCTCAAAGATATTTATCCTACCATTGTCCATGAACTAAGCAAGATATGGGATACCAATAATTTCTTCATTGCACTCTATAATAAGGATGAAGATAAACTTTCACTGCCATTCTTTTCAGATGAAAAGGATAGTTTTGTCAATATTCCCACAGAAAAAACAATTACAGGCTATGTAATAAAACAGAATAAATCTGTTCTCCTGAAACAACATGATCTTAAAGTACTTGAGGAAGCAGGTGAAATAGATCTTATCGGAACCCCATGCAAAGTATGGATGGGTGTACCCCTGAGAGTCGATGGCAGTATAATTGGTATGATGTGTCTTCAGGATTATAATGATGAAAATAAATTTTCATCTGACGACCTTTATGTACTTGATTTCATAGCCAATCAGATTGCATTATCAATTCAACGAAGGATAATGCTTGACAACCTTATATTTGCCAGGCAGAAAGCTGAAGAAGCTGCGCAGTCAAAACAGCTTTTCATGTCAACAATGAGTCATGAGATAAGAACTCCTCTTAATGAGGTGATTGGAATTACGAACCTGCTGATGCAGGGGCACCCCGTGAGGACCAGATGGATTTTATTAAGACACTTAAATTTTCAGGAAATCACCTGCTTACTCTTGTTAATGATGTTCTGGATTACAATAAAATGGAATCCGGGAAAATTGTTTTTGAGCAGACGCAATTCAATCTGAGTGACTTCCTCGAAGAGATAATGCGATCATATTCCTTCAGGTCAAAAGCCAAGAACCTCAGTTTTGATCTTAAAAAAGATCAGTCTCTTCCTGTTGAAATTATTGGTGACCCTATCAGGCTTAATCAGATTCTTTCCAATCTGCTTTCAAACGCCCTTAAATTTACAAACCAGGGTGGAATTAATGTATTAGTCCATGAACTATCCAGGTCAGGAAACCAGATTAAGATCGAATTTACTGTTTCTGATACCGGAATTGGTATTCCAAAGGAGAAACACATTGCTATTTTTGACGGATTTACACAAGCCTCAGCCGACACTACCAGACAGTATGGAGGAACTGGCCTGGGTCTTGCAATCTGTAAAAAACTCATAGAATTACAGGGCGGCACAATCTTCATTGATAGCGAACCTGGAAAAGGGTCAACTTTCAGATTTGCAATTTCTCTCGGAGTTTCAGAAAAGACCACTGATATCCAGAAAGCAGAGCTACAGGAAAACTATAGCGGACTTGAAGGTAAAAAAATACTGATTGCCGAAGATAATAAAATCAACTTCTTTGTGGCCAACAAATTCCTTACCGGCTGGGGAGTAAAAGTAACTCATGCTGAAAACGGACAAATAGCTCTTGAAAAGCTCAGGTCAGAGAATTTCGACCTTATCCTTATGGATCTTCAGATGCCTGTTATGGACGGAATTGAAGCATCTAAGAGAATCAGGGAATCAGATAATCCCCAAATAAGAAATATCCCTATTGTGGCACTTACTGCGGCTATTATGTCGGAAAGCCACGATAAAATCGAAACACTTCACATAAATGATTATGTTCTGAAACCGTTTAAGCCACATGATCTGTTTGAACGGATACTTAAACATGTACGATAGGCTAAAGGCGGAGGGCAAAAGGCGAAAGGCTATAATTCAACGGCCAATACAATTTTTGCTCAGATAAGATGATGCTCTCTGATTGCCAAGTGCATATGACCGTTTGAAATCATGACAGGCATCCTTTACATTTCCTGTACTTATAAGTGCAATCCCCTTATTTAACCAGGCATCTGAATTATCCGGTTTAAGATCAAGTGACATACTATAATCACGTGCAGCCCATTCCCACGACTTTGAAGCAAAGTATGAATTAGCTCTGTCTACATAACAATCTGCATCGTCTGGATGAAGCTTAAGATTTTTTGAAAAATACTCAAGTGCTTTCAGGTTATCTCCCGATTCTGCCTCAACTTTCCCTGCAAGGCTTATTGCTGACCTGTCATCTGAATACAGCTCAAGAAATCTATTAATATCTCCGAGAGCCTTTTCAGTTTCCTTTGTCTTCCTGAAACATTCAGCTCTGGATAATAATAATCTTGCATCCGCAACCCCTGAAACAAGAAGCTTAGTATAGGTCTCTGATGCTCCGGCATAATTTAATTGACCTTCCTGTGCCTTCGCAAGCAGCCTCAGGTACTTCTCATTAACAGGATCAGAGGTAGTAAGTTTAATAATACCGGCAACTGCTTCACTATACTTACCTGAACCAATATTGAAAAGCGCTTCAGAATAAATTGTTTCTTCGTTATCGGGATAGTTTCTTTTCATCTCCGAAAGGATAATTTTAGAATCCTCAAATTTCTTCCCCAAAATGAGTGATTCTACCTCTGCAAAATTTTTTTCAACTGAATTATACCTCTCCTTTTTCCAGAATTGCCGCCATTCCGGACGGTTCTCAATACTACTAAAAGCAGGTTCAAGCATTATATCCCTTTCACTTTTTTTAAAGCCTGACTCAAGGTGCATTCCAAGGTGATACAGTGATGTTGATGCATCTCCTTTTAGTGCATATACTTTTGCAAGTCCGAAGTCCCCTGAATGTTCTTCGATATTGTTAGCCTGATTAAATCCTCCGGTTGCACCTGAGAGATCTTTTAATGCCAGCAGAATTTCTGCTCGCTGTACAAATAGTCTACTGGTGGCTTTTTTCTCAATCCCCTGATCCAGAATATTTAAAGCATCTGCTGTTTTTCCAGACTCAGCCAGGGCTTTGGCCTTCATAACAAAGTCAGCCTCATTCTGACACATCGCATTACTTCCGGTCAGAAAGATCAATATAATAATCAGAATCGTAAATTTTAATGAAGTCAGGTTCATTTTGTTACCTCAATTTTAGCATCTATCTCCGTAATAACATGTACAAATCCGGAGAGATGGAACAATTCTGTTCCGGAAATACGTTTTTCAAATACATCACATTGATAAAAATAAACACCGGGTGATACTATTTTACCCTTATAGGTTCCGTCCCATTCAATTTTAGGTTTATCTGTACTGAAAATAAGCAATCCTGTCCTGTTAAACAGCTTGAAGTCGATCTTCTCAACAAGTCCGGAGGTTTTGGCAACCAGCCGGTCGTTTATATCATCACCGTTAGGAGTAAATACATTGGGTATTTCGTAAAAGTTGCATGAATCAATACAGACCATTACCGATTTTTCACTTTCATTGCCTTTAAAGTCAAAAGTAGATACAGCATAGCATCCTGATATTACATCACCCGGGAAATGCAGATAAGAAAAAATATTCGGATCATTTATCTCAGTAACAAGCCCCAGGTTTTCTTCGGTGGTCCTCTTATAATATATCCTGTAGCCTGAAACATCTGACAGACACAATGGATCATTAATTGACCATCTAACAGTATTATACAGACTATCGCACTGACTTGTTACATTTATTTCGGGTTGACATGGAGGTTCATTATCTTCCGGTGTCAGGCAGATTTTTTCAGATGAATTATACAAACTCTTTGGCAAATCTTCTGCCAGATAACCACCGAAGGATCTTACCATATAACAATATTCCTTCCCGTTTTCAAGAATCTGATCGGTGAAAATGAGCTGATTAGTTGATGCAATTGAATCGTAAGACATTGTGGATTCATTCAGTCTGAAAATATCATAACGGGTATTGATCCACGGAACGTTTCTTGCTAATGATAATCTGGCTTTCCTGTCCCCGGGTGATGCTGTAAGGTACAGGGAGGAAGCATATGCAGGATCACCGATGAGAAACCTGTTGCCTGGAGCATTATTCCAGAGCTCAACCCTGTATACATAGCCGGTTGTCTGTGTATTTATAAGAGTATCAACCATTGTGGTATCGTTCAGGTCAGAAGTAAGTATAGATTTCACCTGGCTATAGGCTGTTCCGCCTGTCCCGGATGCCCTGAATATCATATACCCATATGGTCCGGTTGCAGGGATAGTATCAAGCTTGTCTGGCTTTTTCCATGAAATATAAATAGAACCTGTAACCTGGTCAGTAGTCCTAACGCTCACATTACGGATAACAGGTACACCTGATACGAGCGATGATGTTATCTCATTTGAAGCCTTGCTCTCCGTTCCATTAGGATAAACCGCCACAATCCTGTAAGTATATTCATTACCATATTGCAGGCCCTGTCCGTTATCACTATCTGAAAATGAAGTAGTTGTACTCCCTGTAATATAACCCACCTTTGCAAATCCATATGAAAGGGGAACGCCTGAAGTACATGAGTCGGGATTAAATGTTGATGCACCCTCCCGTCTGTAGATGCTGAATCCGGATATAACATTTGTACCATATGCTGACCAGGAAAGCTTAATCTGTTTACCTTCAGGAACAGCATTCAATAAATCAGGAGATGGCCCCAGAACCTTTATTTTCATATTATCAATATCCGACAGCTTAACGTCGCTGTTATGGTCATCTGATTTGAATATTACATCATATGGCTGACTTCTTACAGTCTGATGACAGGGTATCCATCTGAATCTTGATGAGGCGAATCCATTAACCGAATCAATTTTTGTAAAGCTTGCCGGGCAATTTTTAAATGTAAAAATCCCGGAAGTGGATTTAAGTGTCATCGGATCATTATTTTCATCAGTAGCAGAAAAGATGAAATCGATTGTATCTCCAACCTCAACACAATAATCCCTTAAAGGACTGTTTACAGGAGGTTTATTATTAGTGCTGTAAACCTCAATCTGCATATCCCTGACAACAATTCCTATTTTCTTGCCATTTCTCCACTCCTGAATTTCCATAGCTACATTAAATACACCGGTATCAGCAGGAGTATCCCAGATAAGGTCGCCGCTTATTGAATCAACCCTGATTGAATGTGTTGCAGGAGGAAGAGTATAGTTTTCTATAACCCTGCCGTCGTCTCGTGTACAAACAGTAAGTTTATATGAAAGACTGTCCCCGTCAGGATCATATGCAGCCGGATTATGTATAAAAACATAGCCATATGCAGCCTTATCATAGGGGGGATTTAACAGGATTGGAGTACTGTTCATACCCATTGAAGGATTAACTGTAAGTATTGTTGATATTGAAAATACCACGTTTACAGAATTTGGAATATTTTTAACACCTGCATTCCTGTTTGGATCCTGAACAACAATCTTGTAAAGTCCCGGCCCGGGATAAGTATGAATAATCTTGTAGATATTCTTTTTGTAGTAATTCGGCAAAAGCGTTTCGCTTATTCTTGGGGCAGTGGAGGTTGAGTTGTCGCCCCATTCAACATCCAATGACTTACGGTCGGCAAAACTCAGGGTATATGTAAAAGTAGTAATGGTAATTTCATATGTAAGATCCGACAGCTGAACATATGTGATCTCTCCTGCCCTGTTATGTGTAGCAAAAAGATCTGTCACCAAGAAAGGTAACAGCAGCAATCCAAATAAAACTTTAATTAATATCTTCTTCACCCTACTGCTTAATTTTAAAACTCTTTTCGGTAATTTCAGATGTTAGTTTTACTCCCTCTTCATATTTATCAACCTTAACTATCATCAGATTCGATTGGTCTTTATACAACTCAGTCATAATCATATTATTGACTAAAATAACATCAGGTCGTTTTGTTGTTTTGTACTCAATTTTTAGCCTGACTTCATTATCAACAATCTCCAGATCATTAAGTTTCGCTGCAAGAAGCTTTTTATTAACTTTTATAATCAGTTTTCTGTTTATGTACTGTTCCATCACATCAATGGCTTCAGTGCCTGATGCAGTAAAAAAATCAGCTGTCCTGTTTTCCCCGCTTATTACCAGATCGCTCAGGAAATCATCAAAATACATCTTCACAAACACTTTCAAAGAATCGTTTTCCGGAACATAATCAATGCTGGTCATTGTGACATGGACCGGATGAAAAATTAAACTTATTGATAAAATAAGGTTTTTTAACATTTTGCCAGCCATCAGGCCTTATAAAGGCCACAAAAATCAGACCACTAATTAGCTTTCCTCAATATTTACACGGTCTTTAAGGTATGAGACCGATCCAACCTCAATAAATGAAAAACCTGATCCGGCAGCAAAATTACCTGCCAGTACTACAACGATATCATCACCCTTTAAATTGTGAGTCTTTAAAAGATTTTTAAGAGCAATTTGAATAAAATCGTCAACAGATTTTTTGCTTTCCTGATATCCTGCATAAACACCATATGAAAGTGCCAGTTCCCTCATAGTTCTTTCAAGATAACACTGTGCAAGGATAAGGTTTATACCTCTGTAGGCTGCCATATCCCTGATTGTTCTCCCCATTGTTGTATCTGCAATTATTCCCTTGGCTCCGATACGGAATGCTGTTTTCACTGCAACTTTTGCAAGATACGCCGATATTTCGCCGGTTGCATTAAGATAGGGTATGTCAAGAAATTTCTCTTTGTTCCGTTCTACTTCCAGTGCCACCTTAGCCATAGTTTTTACTGCTTCAACAGGATATTTCCCATTTGCAGTCTCTCCACTTAGCATTATAGCGTCTGTCTGGGAATATATTGCATTGGCAATATCACTTACTTCAGCACGGGTTGGTCTCGGGTTCTGGATCATCGAATGCAGCATCTGGGTGGCCACTATTACCGGCTTCCTGTTTATAATGCACTTATTTATTAACATTTTCTGAATAACAGGAATCTTCTCATAAGGAACCTCAATAGCAAGATCACCCCTTGCAACCATAACTCCATAAACATTATCGAGTATGTCGTCAATATTGTCAACACCTTCCTGGTTCTCAATTTTTGCAATTATCTTGATGTCACTCTTATATAAATCAAGAACTTTCTGAACATCCTGCACATCTTGTTTTGATCTCACAAAAGAGTGAGCTATGAAATCAACCTCATTTTCAGCAGCCATCTTAAGAAATGCCCTGTCTTTATCTGTAAGGGAAGGAAGATTTATCCTTGACCCAGGTACATTAACACTCTTCCTCGAACCAAGTACACCATCGTTCTCGATGTAACATTCAAGTTCAATCCCCTTTCTTCTCAAAGCTTTGAGTTCAATTTCTCCATCATCTATTAGGATCATTGTACCCTGCGGCACATCTGAGGAGAATTGCGGATAGCTTACATAAATTGCATCTGATGAAGTCTTCTTTTCAGGATTACCAATAATTCTGATCGTATCGCCCTTCTTAAGATGTACAGGCTCATCGCAAGCAGTGGTTCGAATCTCAGGCCCCTTGGTATCAATAAGGATGGCGATTCTGTCAGAAACCTTCCTGATATTGCCAATCATCATTAAGGCAGCTTCTGTAGTAACATGAGCAGAATTTATCCTGACAACATCCATTCCTGCCTCGAAAAGCTGGTTTATAAAATCAGGCTGACAGTTTTTATCTGAAAGAGTGGCAACTATTTTGGTCCTTTTCCTGTTCATTTTTCTATTTTGTTTTTATTTTACTTATTTCTATAAGTGCCTCTGCAGCAAGTCTGTATGAATCAAGCCCTAATCCGGATACTGTTCCTCTGCAAACAGCTGAAATAATGCTTTTATGCCGGAATTCCTCACGGGCAAATATATTGGTGATGTGTACCTCTATAACAGGTGTCTTTACTGCAGCAATTGCATCGTGGATTGCAACAGATGTATGAGTGTATCCTCCTGCGTTAATGATTATGCCATCTGCGGACGACCCCGACCGGTGAATTTCATTAATAATCTCCCCTTCCACATTCGACTGATAATATTCAAAAGCTATCTCAGGAAAGCGGGCAATCAGCAATTTCAGATATTCTTCAAATGATGAATATCCGTACTTTTCCGGTTCACGCTTTCCCAGAAGATTAAGGTTAGGCCCGTTAATTATTTCAATTTTCATCTGATATTGAGTTTATTACAGAAACACAACAAGGATTACAGATCAAATTCAAAATGGTAAAAATAGACAAAAAATAATTATACTTTTACGACTCTATAATTTATCTTGTAAGCAGAATACCATGAGCCTCACATGGCATCAGTCATTCAGGAGTTTTGAGATCTATCTCAGGCTTGAAAAATCATTATCAGAGAACAGTATAGAAGCATATCTCAATGATGTCAGTAAACTTGAGAGATTTTTTGTTGAGTCGGGTAAGGACATCTCACCATCATCTGTTTCATACCATGATCTTAAGGAATTTATTGGCTGGTATGGTGCAGAAAGCAGCAATACCAGAACCCAGTCAAGGGTACTTTCAGGCATAAGGGCTTTTTTTAAGTATCTGCTTATTGAAGGTGAAACAGATGAGAATCCTGCTTCACTTCTTGAATCTCCAAAAATAGGATTCAAGCTGCCTCAAATACTGTCAGTTGCAGAGATAGACAGGATAGTTGAAGTAATAGACCTGAGTAAGCCGGAAGGACACAGAAACAAGGCAATCATTGAAACTCTTTATGGATGCGGACTTAGGGTATCAGAGCTTGTAAACCTGCACCTGACCGATATTCATGACGGAGAGGGATTTGTAATTGTCACAGGGAAAGGAAATAAGCAGAGGCTTGTACCAATCAGTGGGAAAGCACTTAAGGAGATTGACATTTACAAAGTTGACAGGAATCATCTGACAATCATTCATGATGAGAATATTCTATTTCTAAACAGGAGGGGCCGGAGACTGACAAGGGCTATGATCTTTACAATCATAAAAGATCTGGCAGCAAAAGCAGGAATCCGAAAAAAAATCAGTCCACATACTTTCAGGCATTCGTTTGCAACACATATGGTTGAAGCAGGGGCTGACCTAAGGGCTGTTCAGGAAATGCTTGGACATGAATCAATACTTACTACTGAGATTTATACTCACATCGACAGAAGTTTCCTGAGGGATACTTTAATTATGTTTCACCCAAGGTCCTGAATGGTCGAATACGGTTTTAATTATTCGATTTTTTTACTAACTTTGCGCCTGATTTTTCAAAAAAATAATAAATTATTTATCTCAAATCAATAAAAATTATGTCACAAGTTAAAAGAGTCTATTCCTTTGGAAAGAAATCTGCAGAGGGTAAAGCCGATATGAAAAACCTTCTTGGTGGAAAAGGCGCTAACCTTGCAGAAATGTGTCTGCTTGGTCTGCCTGTCCCTGCTGGTTTTACTATCACTACTGAAGCATGTAATGAGTATTATACTAATGATTGTACTCTTCCTGCTGAACTTATGCCTGAAGTATGGGCAGCTATGAAAAAAACTGAAGAGGCAATGAATATGAAATATGGTGATGCTGAGAACGCATTGCTCGTTTCATGCCGTTCAGGTGCGCGCAGTTCAATGCCTGGTATGATGGATACTGTTCTTAACATCGGACTTTGCTCTGCAACAATCCCTGGTTTCCTGAAAAAAACCAATAACCCACGTTTTGTTTATGACTCATACCGTCGTCTTATAATGATGTACGCTGACGTTGTAATGGAAAAAGCTGAAGGAATTGATCTTGGTGAAGGAAAAGGAATCCGTAAGCAGCTCGATGAGAAACTTGATGAATTCAAAAAGCATAAAGGATATAAATCAGATACCGAGATTTCTGCTGACGAACTTAAGACACTCGCAGAAGAGTTTAAGGTAATTGTTAAAAAAGCTCTCGGAAAACCGTTCCCTGATGATGCCAAAGAACAGCTTGAAGGTTCAATAAAGGCTGTATTCAAGAGCTGGAACGGAAAGAAAGCAGTATCATACCGCCGTATTGAAGGTATTCCTGATGATTGGGGAACAGCAGTTAACGTACAGGCAATGGTATTCGGAAACATGGGTGACACTTCAGCTACAGGTGTTGCTTTCACACGTAACCCAGCAACTGGTGAAAACCTTTTCTATGGTGAGTGGCTTGTAAATGCACAAGGCGAAGACGTTGTAGCTGGTATCCGTACCCCAAGTCCGCTTAACGATGACACAAAGAATGATCAGAACAGACATCTTCACAGTATGCAGGAAGCTATGCCGGGTACTTACAAAGAACTCTGGGATATCCGCAATATACTTGAGAAGTCGTTCCGCGACATGCTTGATATAGAATTCACAATTCAGGAAGGTGTTCTTTACATGTTACAGTGCCGTGCTGGTAAGAGAACCGGTACCGCAGCTCTTAACATGGCGATGGACATGCTTCATGAAAAACTTATTGAAGAGAAAACTGCTGTTATGCGCGTAGATCCTGCACAGCTCGATGAGCTTCTGCACCCGATTTGCGACCCGGCTGTTGAGAAAAAACACACACCTGCAGTTAAAGGTCTTCCAGCTGGTCCTGGTGCTGCTGTAGGAAGAGTAGTATTCAATGCTGAAGATGCAGTTGCATGGTTCCGTAAAGGCGAAAAAGTTATTCTTCTCCGCGAAGAGACGAACCCTGAAGATGTTGAAGGTATGCGCGCTGCAGAAGGTATTCTTACTGCTCGCGGTGGTATGACTTCACACGCTGCACTTGTTGCACGCGGCTGGGGTAAATGCTGTATAGTAGGTGCAGGCGGACTTCATGTAGACGCCGGAAAGAAAATTTGCAAAATATCAGGTTCAGATGTAGTTATTAAAGAAGGTGATTTCCTTACACTTAACGGTACAAAAGGATTTGTATACCTTGGTGCGTTAACTCTTATGGACGCTTCAGAGAACCCACGCTTCAAAGAGTTTATGGCAATTGTTGACAAATTCAGGAAAATGGGTGTCCGCACAAACGCTGAAACACCTGAGGATGCACTGATTGCACGCAGCTACGGTGCTGAAGGTATAGGTCTTTTCCGTACCGAGCATATGTTCTATGGCAAAGGTTCAGAGCAGCCTCTTTTCCTTCTTCGCAAGATGATTCTCAGCGCAAATGAAACTGAACGCCGTAAAGCTCTCGACGAGCTGTTCTCATTCGTCAAGAAAGATATGAAAGCCACTATGGCTGCAATGGATGGACTGCCTGTTACATTCAGGCTTCTTGACCCGCCTCTTCATGAGTTTGTACCTCAGGGTGCAGAAAAACAGGAAGAACTTGCAAAGGCTCTTGGGATTAAGAAAGAAGACGTTGCAAAACGTGGCGAAGCTCTTCACGAATCAAACCCGATGATGGGACACCGCGGAGTACGTCTTGGCATTACTTTCCCGGAAGTAACAGAGATGCAGATAAGAGCTATGCTCGAGTCTTCTGTTGAACTTCTAAAAGAAGGAAAGAAACCTTATCCTGAATTGATGGTTCCTGTTACCTGCGAGGTTGCAGAACTTGATTTTACCAAGAAAGTTTATGATAAAGTCTACGCAGAAGTTTGCGCAAAATTCGCTGTAAAAGAGATCTCATGCAAATATGGAACAATGATCGAAATTCCTCGTGCTTGTCTTCTCGCTGACCGTATGGCCAAATCTGCTGAGTTCTTCTCATTCGGTACAAACGACCTTACACAGATGACCTTTGGTTTCAGCCGTGATGATACCGGTGGATTCCTTCATGATTATCTTGACAAGAAGATTCTTGCTTCTGATCCTTTCCAGACAATAGATCAGGATGGTGTTGGACAGCTTATCAAGATGGCAGTTGAGAAAGGTCGTGCAACAAGACCGGATCTGAAAGTTGGTATTTGCGGTGAACAGGGTGGTGATCCTGCTTCTGTTGAATTCTGCTTCAAAGCAGGTCTGACATATGTCAGCTGCTCTCCTTTCAGAGTTCCTATCGCAAGACTGGCTGCTGCTCAGGCTTCTATTAAATATGGTAAATAACAGGCCTATAATTACAGGGGCTTTAACGAGCCCCTTTTTTTTTACCTCATATTAATCATTAAGAACTTTAGGTACAGTATATTGTTATAAATTTGACATTGGTCCTTAAATCAAAAACTTCAGCAATGGTAAAACCGCAAGATCTAATTAAGTACGGTATCACCGGTGTTCAGGAGATCCTCTACAACCCCTCCTACAATACACTCTTTGCCGAAGAGACAAAGCCCGGACTCAGCAAACTTGAAAGTGGTAGAATCACAAAAAACGGAGCAGTTGCTGTAGATACAGGTGTATTCACAGGCAGGTCACCCAAAGACAAATATGTTGTGTTTGATGAAAAGACAAAAGATACCGTCTGGTGGAGATCTGAAAAAGCAAAGGTATCTGATAATAAACCAATATCTCCTGATATCTGGAATCATTGCAGGAATATTGCCTCAGAACAGCTTTCAGGTAAAAGATTGTTTGTCGTTGACGGATATTGTGGTGCTAATGAAAACTCTCGATTAAAGGTGAGATTTGTAATGGAGGTAGCATGGCAGGCCCATTTTGTAAAAAATATGTTCATCAGGCCTGAACCTGAAGAGCTTGAAAATTTTGAACCGGATTTTGTGGTTATGAATGCTTCGAAAGCAACTAATCCGAACTGGCAGGAACAAGGGCTGAATAGCGAAAACTTTATCATCTTCAACCTCACTGAAAAAATGCTTGTGATCGGAGGAACCTGGTATGGAGGAGAAATGAAAAAAGGTATCTTCTGTCTTATGAACTACTATCTGCCATTGAAAGGTATCGCATCAATGCATTGTTCTGCAAATGTCGGCAAGGATGGAGATACAGCTATCTTCTTCGGTCTTTCAGGCACTGGGAAAACGACTCTCTCAACTGATCCGGGAAGAGCTCTTATTGGTGATGATGAACACGGATGGGATGAAGAAGGGGTTTTTAATTATGAGGGAGGATGCTACGCAAAATGTGTAAAACTGAGTAAGGAAAAAGAACCTGGCATTTATAATGCTATCCGAAGAGATGCACTTCTGGAAAACCTGGTAATAAGAGATGATGGATCAATTGACTTTAACAATACTTCAAAAACTGAAAACACTAGGGTATCATATCCTATCTATCACATTGATAATATTGTAAAACCTGTATCAAAGGCAGGGCATGCGCAAAAAGTTATCTTTCTTACTGCTGATGCATTCGGCGTGCTTCCGCCCGTAAGCCGGCTTACAGTAGAACAGACAAAATACTTCTTTCTAAGCGGATATACTGCCAAAGTAGCTGGAACAGAACGGGGAATACTTGAGCCAGTGCCTTCATTTTCAACATGTTTCGGAGGTACTTTCCTTATGCTTGACCCTATGGTCTATGCCAATGAACTTACCCGGAAAATGAAGACAAGCAATGCCGAGGCCTGGCTTGTAAACACAGGATGGATGGGCGGTCCGTACGGAACTGGTAACAGAATTGATCTGTCAATAACAAGAATAATTGTCAATGCTATTCTTGATGGCTCCATTCAGAAAAGTGAGTTTCATCCGATACCTGTTTTCGGTCTCAGCATACCCATCCATATTGATGGAATTGAAGATAATATACTGGACCCGTCGCTTACGTGGGAATCAATCTACAAATGGCATATTGCTGCCAAAGATCTTGGACTTAAGTTCATAAACAACTTCACAAAGTTTACAGGCAACAAAGAGTCTGCTATGCTTGTTGATCACGGACCAATAATATAGTAATCAACACCTTCAACCTCATGAATATACTAAATCTCCTGGCAGCATTCGCTTCAGCTTATCTGCTGGGTTCAATTCCTACAGCAGTTTGGGTTGGAAGATGGCTGCATAATATTGATGTAAGGGAACACGGCAGCGGTAATGCAGGAGCCACCAATGTAATCAGAGTACTTGGATGGAAGACAGGAATACCAGTATTGTTAATCGATCTTGCCAAAGGCTGGCTCGCCACTATGATGCCTGTATTCCTTGGTGTTGCAGAACCCGGTACTGCAATGATCACAAACCTCCAGATAGCTGCAGGATTATTTTTTATAACAGGACATATTTTTTTTGTTTTTGCAGGATTCAGAGGAGGAAAAGGGGTGGCTACTATGTTTGGCGTTCTTCTGGCCCTTCAGCCAGTTCTTACATTGTTCTGCATAGGAGTTTTCCTTATTGTTCTGATTATTACCGGAATAGTTTCAGTTTCTTCAATGAGTGCAGGGATAGCTTTTCCGGTAATGCTATTTATCTTGTTTAACACACCATCAACAACCTTTAAAATATTTTCAATAGTGGTAGCAATTGCACTTCTCATTACCCACAGGAAAAATATAGGAAGACTAATAAGAGGTGAAGAAAAGAAACTCAATATATTCGGTAAGAAGGAAAAACCATCTGCCTGAACACCAAATCAATCATAAATATCTGAATTTCTGTTTTTTATATAATTCATTTTTTTGTCTTCCCGGATATCTGCCTTAAATGATATTTTCTTATATTTACTCGTCACGAGGGAATCTTTACATTTCGTCCAAAACACCATAACCTTTAAATCGAATAGATATGGAAAAAAGTATTAAGGGAACAAAAACGGAAAAAAACCTGCTGAAAGCATTTGCCGGTGAATCACAGGCAAAAAACAGGTATGAATTTGCAGCCAAGGTTGCCAAAGAGGAAGGGTTTGAACAGATTGCCGGTATCTTTCTTGAAACTGCTCTTCAGGAGCAGCAGCATGCTAAAAGGTTTTTCAAATTTCTTGAAGGTGGAATGGTTGAGATTACAGCATCTTATCCTGGAGGAAAAATTGATTCTACCAAAGGAAATCTTCTTGCAGCAGCTGATGGTGAGCATGAAGAATGGAGTGATCTTTATCCCGCATTTGCCCAGATAGCTGAGGAAGAAGGTTTCAAAACAATTGCAACCGCATTCAAAGCAATTGCAGCAGCAGAAAAGGGACACGAAGAAAGATACAGAAAACTGCTTGAGAATATTATGAAAGATAAGGTGTTTGAAAGGGATGATAAAGTATTCTGGTATTGCAGAAAATGCGGATACATCCATTTCGGGACCAAGCCTCTCAAAAACTGCCCTGCATGTCTGCATCCTGAAAGTTATTTTGAACTATTGGCTACAAATTATTAATGGCTAAGGCACAAGAGATACTTGATCTTATAAAGAGCAGGCAGAGCGACAGAAAATACAGCAACAAACCGGTTGAACAGGAGAAGCTCGACAGGATAATTGAGGCCGGAAGAATGGCCCCTTCTGCCTGTAATGCACAACCATGGAAATTTGTTGTCGTCACAGAAACTGATCTACTGGCAAAGCTTGCAGAAGCCTCTTCTGCAAAACTACTTGGAATGAATGAATTCGCCAGCCAGGCACAAGTAATGATCGTTGTTATCAGGGAACAGGCAAATCTGACTTCAAGAATAGGCGCTCAGATCAAACGCAAGGATTATTCATTGATTGATATAGGTATAGCATCGCAGAATATATGCCTGCAGGCAGAAGCTGAAGGTATCGGATCATGCATGCTGGGATGGTTTGATGAGGTTGCAGTGAGGAAAACTCTGGGAATAACAAAATCAAAAAGGGTTGAACTTATTATAACCCTCGGTTATTCACTCAGTGAAAAAAGAGAGAAAAGGAGAAAACCTGCTGAGGAGACAGTGTCGTATAATAAATATTGAATCACCCCCACCCCCCCTTCAGGCGGATGGCCATGAAATGGCCAGGGTGTTAGCTGAGCCTGTTCAATGCCACTTTAATTCTTTTAACAGCTTCAACAAGAAGGTCATCTGAAGTTGCATATGAAATCCTGAGACACTCCGGAGAGCCAAATGCATCGCCCCCCACAGTTGCTACCTGTGCTTTATCCAGAAGATAAAGTGCTAGTTCATCAGAAGTATTTATCGTGGTTTCACCATCACTTTTACCAAGGTACCAGGTAATATCAGGCATCACATAAAAAGCACCCTGCGGGATCCTAACTTTAAGTCCTTTTACATCTTTCAGCAGTCCGCATATCAGATTTCTTCTCCGAAGGAAGGCATCTCTCATAATTTTCTGCGATTCACCGGTTCCCTGCAATGCCGCCAGGGCTGCACGCTGAGCTATCGAGCAGACTCCTGATGTAAACTGCCCCTGCAGCTTGTTACAAGCCTTTGCGATCCATAATGGAGCACCTATGAATCCGATCCTCCATCCGGTCATAGCATATCCCTTCGACACCCCATTTACAGTGATTACCCTGTCATAGATGAAATCAAATGATGCCATGCTGACATGTTCGCCTTCAAAAATGATATGCTCATAGATTTCATCGGAGATAACAAAGACTCCTTCATGCTTCTCAATTACCCTGGCAAGTTTCTCCATCTCCTGCCTTGTATAAACCATGCCGGTGGGATTTGAAGGAGAATTGAACATGACCAGCCTGGTCTTATCAGTTATCGCAGATTCAAGCTGATCTGGCCTAATTTTGAAATCATTTTCAAGTGTCGCACTGATAATAACAGGCTTACCCCCGGCCAGTATAACCTGATCATAATAGCTTACCCAGTAAGGTGCAAGGATTATTACTTCATCACCAGGGTTCACTATTGAAAGAATAACATTAATCAGAGAGTGCTTTCCTCCGGCAGATACAATTACCTGGTCAGGCGAATAATTAAGTCCGTTCTCCCTCCTGAATTTTTCCGAGATGGCTTCCCTGAGGTCATTGTAACCCGGAACAGGAGGATATTTTGAATAGTTATCGTCAATGGCTTTTTTTGCAGCCTCTTTAATATAGTCAGGAGTGTTGAAATCAGGTTCACCAATACTTAGACTGATAATGTCGATACCCTTTGCTTTAAGCTCTCTGCTCTTCTGAGCCATAGCAAGTGTCTGTGACACTGCAAGTGATTTTACCCGGTCTGATAAATATTCCATAATTCAAGACAAAAGATAAAAGTTAAAAGACAAAAGTTAAAAGATAAATGTGTGATAAAAGTAAGAAGAAATTCGTAAAATTGTTAATAAATTGAAATCATATGGAAATTGTAGCTGACATTCTTAAAATCACTATTCCTGCCTTACTGGTGATGCTTACGGCCTGGATACTTCTCAGAAACATGATAAAAAACGATCAGGATAAGCGGAGACAGGAGATTCTTTTGCAGAACAGCAGGACAGTAACTCCAATCAGACTTCAGGCGTATGAACGGATTATTCTCTTCCTTGAAAGAATTTCACTTGAATCGCTTATTGTCAGGGTCAGCAATGCAGATATGTCTGCAGGGCAGCTTCATTCTGCAATGCTGGGCGCAATACGCAGTGAATTTGAGCATAATCTTTCCCAGCAGATCTATATGAGTCCCCAGGCATGGGAGGTGGTCAGGAACGCCAGGTCTAATATGATTAAAATAATCAACAGCGAAGTGGAAAAAATGCCAGCCAATTCATCCGGAATGGCCCTAAGCAAACAGCTCCTCGAACGTATTATGGAACTGGAAAAGGAGCCTACACGTGCTGCGATTGATTATCTAAAAGGAGAAATTTCCCGAATGATATAGTTGTCATGCGGTCATGCGGTCTTGCTGTCTTGCATGACAATCAAAGAAGCTCCACACTCCTCTTAACAAAGGTGCTTAACTCTTCTCCCCTGAGCATATTATTCGAAAGGAGAGCCAGATCTACCAGTTGCTTAACTATTTGGTTACCTGAGCCATATGACTCTAGAATATTCTTACGGGCATCCTCAATTTCGGATAATTCTTTACGGAGTTTTTCAAGGTCATCCTTCTCAAGCTGGCTGAGTTCTTCTGCTTTTTTCTTCTTCTGATCATTTTCCATGAAGTCAATCTCTTCCTTAAGCCTCTTCCTTTCGGTATCATTAGCTGACAATTCAGCTCCCTTTGCTTCATACAGATCATCTGAAACCTTAATCACCAGTTGATGATTTGGATTAACTACAAGATTGTAACTGTCGGGTAGTTCACCATAAAAATTCATACCCCCTCCCATCTGCGACATATCCTTCATTCTGCGCATGAACTCTGACTGGGTAATAATAATCGGAGACTCATTTTCATCAAGAGTTTCAAAGGTAACGTTAAACATCTCCTTAGCTTTGGACCTGACATTGAATACACTCCTGAGATCATCCTGCTTCTCCACCGGAAGTTTTGCCTCACGTTTTTCATCCTTCTGGATTAGCTTGTCAATTACATCTGAATCAACTCTTACAAACCTTGAATCCTTTAATTTTGACTCAAGATGATTGATCAGATGAACATCCAGCTGGCCGTCAAGCATCAGTACATCATAGCCTTTGGTTTTTGCTTTCTCGATATAGCTGAACTGATCTGTTTTATTCGTAGAATAGAGATAAATCAATGAGTTGTTTTTGTCAGTCTGATTCTCTTTAATGATCTTTTCATACTCCTCATATGTAAAGTACTTATCATCTGCATTCTTGAAGAGTGCGAATTTTGAGACCTTTTCATAGAACTTTTCTTCGGTAATCATACCATATTCAATGAATAACTTCAAACTGTCCCACTTCTTCTCAAATTCGTCCCTGTTGTTCTTGAAAATATCATTAAGTCTGTCAGCGACCTTCTTTGTAATGTGGCTTGATATTTTCTTTACATTTGAGTCACTCTGCAGGTAACTCCTTGATACATTCAGTGGAATATCCGGTGAATCGAGCACACCATGAAGCAGTGTAAGAAATTCAGGCACAATACCTTCCACAGAATCTGTTACGAAAACCTGATTACTGTAAAGCTGTATCTTGTTTTTCTGAATCTCTATATTGCTTTTAATCTTTGGAAAATAAAGTATTCCTGTCAGCTTAAAGGGATAATCAACATTAAGATGAATATGAAACAGAGGTTCATCTCCGGAAGGGTATAGCTCCCTGTAAAATTTATTATAATCTTCTTCTTTAAGATCAGCAGGTTTCAGTGTCCATGCAGGTTTTGTATTGTTAATAATCTTTTCCTTTCCTGTGTCGACCATTTTTCCGTCTTTCCACTCCTTCTCGTTCCCGAAGGCTATTTCAACAGGCAGGAATTTGCAGTATTTTTTCAGGAGCTGCTCCACTTTGTTCTCTTCAAGAAAGTCTTTAGATTCCTTGTCAATATGAAGTATCACATCAGTTCCCCTTCTCTCCCTTACAGTTTCTTCAATTGTGAACTCAGGACTCCCGTCGCAGCTCCATTTAACTGCTTTGGCACCATCCTGGTATGATCTGGTAATAACTTCTACCTTATCAGAAACCATGAATGATGAATAGAATCCCAATCCAAAATGTCCTATTATTGAGTTTGATTGTTCCTTATATTTATCGAGAAAGTCGTTTGCGCTGGAAAAAGCAATTTGATTCAGGTATTTATCAAGCTCCTCTTCTGTCATCCCGATTCCACTATCGGAAACTTTAATAGTTTTCTTTTTTTTGTCTACTGAAACATAAATTTTAGTATCTCCTACTTCGCCCTTATAATCACCTACAGATGCCATTGTTCTGAGCTTCTGTGTAGCATCAACAGCATTAGAAATAAGCTCACGCAGAAATATTTCATGATCTGAATAGAGGAATTTTTTAATAATAGGGAAAATGTTCTCTGTGGTTACTCCAATCTTTCCGGTTTGCATATCGTTCAGTTTTATGTTAGACAAGATAAATCAGGCATTACTGTTCAAAAGTTATGCCGATGCAATTAAACTGACAAATAGTCACAGAAAATGAAAATCAGAGTCAGAAGAACGAAGGGAACTTAAACCGGGCAACAAAAAACAGAATAATAAAAAGCAGAAAAAAACCACCAAGAATATAAATTGAAAGATTCCTGCGTTTCCTGTAATTAATTATTCCGTACTCGCTGATAAGTTTTTACAGCATTGTGAAGCCTTATTATTGCATTGGTATTCTTTGGAATATAAGCATCAACATCAGTTGTTATGATCTTTTTGATCTCCTCCATTTTATCAGGTGTACAAATTAGTATAATACCGATTTTCGGATCAACCTTTTTGATCTCCCTTGTAAGCCTGTTAATCATTTCAAACTGTTCTGTTGTATCATGAGCCCCAAGGATTGCCACTTTACAATTCATGTGATCTTTACCCTTTTCAAGGTATGCCATAAAATCTTCAACAGAAACAAATGATGTGACGTTGTATCTGGAGGTATCATCAAAACGACCTCTTACATCCTCAGAAAACCATCTGAAGTCGTCGTAACAGACAAGGTATGTCTTCAGCTTATTCATAATCGGTAATCACTACTGTGGTTTTAAAATCTCTTTATTTCGTGCATCTATATTAAGGTGAAGTTTCCAGAATCCATTTTCCAGAATATATGCATCATTTGAATAATGTGGTCCGAAAAACCGCCGATCATTCTCATTATCAGGTGAAAATGACACAAGATGATCAAAAATAATCGAATCATCGCCTCCAAACCGGAGAGTCATGGTTGCAGTTAAAGAATATTCAAATACCTCCCTGAATTTCATACTGTTGTCTGACAAAAATGACTTCACTCCTAAGATAATACTGTCATCCTTTCCGAAAGATAGAATTTCAATGAGCTTACGGGTAATTTCAGGATTTCCATAATCAATACCCAGCAATACCCAACAATTAGTTCCATTGATTATCTGTGGACGCAAATCATAATATAATGCCCCATACCAATTGTCAGTTTTATATATTTTTTCTTTGTCAATTACAGTTGTATCGTATTCATTATAAAGCTTATAAACTTTCCGGCTTTTCAGTTCCGGAAGATTCCTAATAATATAACAATAATATCGCCCGGGCTGGTTTCTCAACAGGAGATTCCATGTGATAATTTTAATGAGAGTATCAGGAGATGTTACCTGTCCAAGAAATTTTAAATTACTGAATCTGTGTATAAAGACAGAATCTGACTCTGCATAACTTTCAACAATAGTTCTGATGGAGTCATTAATCTGGAGCCTAACACTATCATCAGTTTCCTTTAATAATTGTACAAACAGTTTATCAAGTTGAGTGGAACCCCCGGTTGGTGCAGGCTGACCTTCCAGAAACTGTAAAGACAGAAAATAAATCAGGAGCAAATATGGTATTCGTTTTAAAATCATTTTATTCAATCCTTCACAATAGCATCAAGCATTTTAATAATCTGGTTACAGGCATATTCAGTCTCCTCCTCACCTATTATTAAAGGAGGAGCAATCCTGAAAGAATCATTACAGAAAAGGAAGTAATCAAGAATCAGGCCATATTCAGGGGCTCTGGCTACAATTGATTTAACATACTCGGGATCGTTTAGTTGGACTGCCAGTAAAAGGCCTTCTCCTCTTATGCTTTTAATTAAGGGGTGTTCAAGTCTGAGTTTGAACAAATCAGATCTCTTTCTGCAGTTCTCAACAAGGTCTTCCTCAAGTATTACCTCAAGCGATGCCAGTCCTGCGGCACAGCAGACAGGATGACCACCGAATGTGGTAATATGTCCCAGTACAGGATTTAATGTAAGGGATGACATTTTTTCAGAGGAAGAGATGAATGCTCCCAGAGGCATACCTCCTCCTAGAGCTTTTGCCAGGAGCAGAATATCCGGAGCAACACCGAACCGGTTGATAGCAAACAGGTGCCCAATGCGTCCAAAACCGGTCTGTATCTCATCAAAGATCAGAAGTGCTCCGGTTTCATCACATCGTTTGCGGATAGTCTGAAGGTATCCTTCGTCGGGAAAAATGACCCCACCCTCGGCCTGAACCGGTTCAATAATGACGCATGCCGTAGTTGAGTCAATCTGGTTAAGAATGTCACTGTCATTAAAATCAACAAGGTGAGTATCAGGAAGAAGTGGTCTGAATGAATTTTTATAAAACTCATTCCCCTGAACACTTAAGGCACCGTGAGTACTTCCATGATAAGCATTCCTGAATGATATTATACGACTGCGACCAGTGTATCTTTTTGCAAGCTTAAGTGCACCTTCAACTGCTTCACTTCCCGAGTTGACGAAATAGCAGGTGTCAAGGTTTCCGGGAAGTAAGGAGGTTAGTTTTTCAGCATATCTTATCTGAGGACTTTGTATTAACTCACCATACACCATCAGATGCATATAACTATCTATCTGAGCTTTAGCAGCATCAACAACCTTAGGATGCCTGTGTCCGGTATTGCTAACAGATACACCGCTGATAAGATCGAGGTATTTTTTTCCTCCCTGACCATAAAGCCAGATACCTTCAGCCTTTTCAATCTCCAGAAGCAAAGGAGAGGGAGAGGTCTGGCCGAGATGCCTCAGAAAAAGTTGTTTATTAGTAAGCATCTGAAAGAATGTATGTTATCGTGCCATAACATTAATATCATTCAGAAGTGAATCTCTGAATGACTTTCCGACAGGTATACTTTTAAGGGTCCCTCCTATATTAAGATCAAGAGAATTTTCCTTAATAGTCTGAATATTGCTTTTATTAATAATATAAGATCTGTGAACCCTTATGAAAACACCTGGAGGCAGATAGTCCTCAATTGCCTTCATAGTAAAATGAATGGTATACTTATCTTCATTAGTAGTCAATGTGACATAGTTTTCGAGAGCTTCAATATAAATTATATCGTTGATTTTCAATTTAACCAGTGAAGAACCTTTTTTTATGAAAATCTCTTTGTCGCCGGTTGATGTTGATTCTTTTCTTGAGTAATACCTCATTGTTTTGTCGATTGCCTTGCAGAACCGTGAATATGATACCGGTTTTACAAGATAATCGACTACATTAAAATCAAATGCTTTTGCAGCATAATTTTCTCCTGATGATATAATAATGATATTAGGAGGATTGTCGAGGCTGCCAATGAATTCGAAACCATTCATTTCAGGCATTTCGATATCCAGAAACAGCAGGTCGATATCATGACGCTTAGTAAGAATATTTCTTGCTTCAATGGAATCACTGTAAGTACCAATAAGAGTCAGTGAGGCGGATTTTCTCACAAACTCCCCTATTACCTTGCAGCTCAAATTATCATCATCAATAATGATACAGTTCATTTTTCAAATCCGGTGAAGCATCAGGGAGGTAAAAATAATAAAATTTCACAGATTAATCGGAAGTAAGCTTTAAAGTTGTGGTCAGAATGGATTTTATTGCATTTATCATAATATTAACAAAAAAGGAGTGTTTACACACCCCTTTCATGCAATCTCAATCAGATAAGATTAAAGACCTTTGTTAAGAGCCGGAGCTGCTTTAAATTTTACAACCTTCTTAGCAGGTACATTAAGTTTAGCGCCTGTACGTGGGTTGCGAACTGTTCTTGCACTTCTCTTTGTTACATTAAATGTTCCAAGGCCTGGGAGCTGAATCCTGTGACCTTTTTTCATAGCTTTTCCAAAAGCTGTAACAAATGAGTTCAGAGCTTTGCCTGCATCTTTAATAGAAAGACCAGCATCAGCAGCGATTGCATTAACTAATTCTTTTTTTGTCATTTTTTAGAAATTTTAGAGTTAGACTGATTTTACTTACTGAATACAAAATTATCCTATTTATAATACTGTGCAAATATATTTCGCCGTTTTTCCACAAATAGAGCCAGTTTTAGGTTAAAATACCTATTTTTTTGGACGAATGTCACTTTTTTGGCAAATTACCGCATCAGCTCATTAGTCTTCAATCTCAGAACTTTTCTTCTGTTTTTTTGTTAACAATTTGTTCATAAAGTCGCAATCATATTGAATATCAACTGTTTAACATTTTTTTCATGAAAAATCCTGAAAAATCAAAAAAGATTATCTTTGCGGCGGTCAACCATTTCCAAAACTTTGGTTGATAAAGGAAAATCCACCTTCGCCAAGGCTACGGTGGACAAAGGGAGAAATGGCAGAGCGGTCGAATGCGGCGGTCTTGAAAACCGTTGTTCTTTATCCAAGGAACCGGGGGTTCGAATCCCTCTTTCTCCGCCAAAGCAATATGTAAATTATTGCAAAACCCTGTAAACTCAACATTTACAGGGTTTTTTATTTACATGTATCAATTCTGATGCATTTGATTTTAATAAAAAGCCCCCGGAGCTGGTTTCCGGGGGCTTAATTCATTGTAATATATTACCAGAGAGATAAATCCCTGACAATAATATTATATAATTTTCACTTACACTCCGGCTTGAAAACTTCACGCACGACAATTAGATTACCGTCCTTATCCCACTTAAAATTGTACTGGAAATTAATAGTCATAAAGAGGTTACCATTTTATCTTATATTGGTATGTGCAACTGCAAATGAATTCTTTGGTGTACCATCATCAAAACTTACTTCCTTCATCAGGGCAACCCAGCGTAGTTCATAATTCCCCGTTGTCTCACCAGTAAGTGTTCCTTCCGCTACTTCATGGTAGTTCCATTTGTAAACATCTTCCCCAACCGTAGAATTAGTGAAAAATCCATCCATAACAATTAGACCTGAGATGGGTTCAACCAGACATGGAAGATCCGGACTTGGATCTATTCCCCATACCCACTCATCGTGGTTTATTACGATAGGCTTCTGGGCGTCAGCGTTACTGTAAACAAACGCCATTACAATGCATAAAACGATGCTTAATTTTAGTGTTTTCATTCCTCAAGATTTTAGTTAATAAAAAAAGTTTAGAATGATTCTTGCTATTTTTATTTCAAAGATCATTATCATCAAATTCTGATGTAAATGTCGGATACTCAAATATTAAAATCCACCTGATTTGTAACATAAAATATTCACTTTGTAACATATAGATATGTAAAACCCGGTATCGGAAAGAATACAAGAGCAAAACCAAAATTTAAGTTATAATACAAGTAGTTGCTACTTACAAATAAAATCCGGACCGGAATATATCAAAGCCGGATAAACCCTTATAGAAAAGATTGTTATGAAAAAATCTTAATCAATACTTTCCATGCAGTTAATATTATTATTATCACTTTTATTTTATTAATAATCAAATATTTTGTATATTTCTTCATTAAGTGGAGTCCAGAGACCACAAAAAAACGGGGCGTATCCGAAAAGCCTGATGAGTAGGGATTTTAAAATACCTGATCTATGGGAACTGTAATTATTCTTTATCTGGCAGTCATTGTACTTATGATCGCCTCAATGTGGAAAATATTCACTAAAGCCGGAAAACCGGGTTGGGCATGTATCATTCCGATCTACAACATTATTGTGTTGCTTGAGATCATAGGCAAACCCTGGTGGTGGTTGCTTCTCATGCTTATACCAATAGCGAATTTTGTAATTATGATCTGGGCGCTCAATCTCCTTTCCAAGAGTTTCGGACATGAAGTCGGTTTTACTCTTGGACTTATCTTCCTTGGATTTATCTTCTTTCCGATTCTGGGTCTTGGTGAATCAAAATATGTTGGTCCTGCTGGTCAGGCACAGGCGCCTCAGGCACCTCCTGCAGCATAAACTTATATAAATTTATATATAATAAAAGGTGTGGTAACCCTGAACAAAGAATTTCAGGTACCACACCTTCTTATTTAATATCTGTGCTTATCAGCGCTATCTGCTGGAAAATGAGCTTGGTTTCCCGCAGATTTCGCAGATTTTCGCAGAAAGAATTTAATGACTGATTATCTTTTTGGGAGTTTCGCTATATATTTTCCTGAGAGTCAGATCACTTAACCCAAGACCATATAACGCCCAGTGGTATCCGAAAAGGTCTGTCTCATAGAAATGTTCATCTAATGTCTCAAGTATCCTGAAAGTTACCTTATATATTCTTTCGTTAAAGGTCATATCGGTTCCGTATACAATCCTGTCTGCGTATTTCTCAATAAACTCCCTGACAAACTTTGGAATAGGAGCTATCTCTCCAAATCTTGCTGATATATCAGCATAAAGATTAGGGTACTTGTCAAAATAATTACCGAGATAAGAAAGGTCAGCACAACAGTTAAGAAGATGTGCTGCAACAAAGATCGTTTGTGGATGCTTCTTCAAAGTGTTACCGAAGCGTTCAAGCATTTCTTCATGACTCCTGCTGCCATCAGCAGTACTGATATGCCAGGTAGCGGCGTTCATCAGACCATCATTGGATACATCTATATTTTCATACATCCATTTATCTTCGGATATATGAATATTCACAGGTATTTTCAGTTCCGCACATTTCCTGAAAAGTGCATCAAAACGTGGATCATCGGGAAGTCTTGTTGATCTCTCCCTTGAATTTGCTGTAACAGCTTTCCCTTTAAACATAACCTCTCCTACACCCCTCGCTCCTTTTTTCACACACCTTTCAAGCTCCTTTACTGCATCAGGACCATAACCAGGGTGCTCAAAATCCCTGGTATCAAATCCGCACCATATTTCAAAACGGTCATTGTACTTTGCATAGAGATCATAAATGGTGTCGAACCTGGCTCCGGTTGCACCTGTAAATACTATTGACTTTTCGATGCCACAATCATCCATTGCCTTAATCCATTTCTTAATGGTCTCATCATCTTTAGCATAAACATGGGTATGCATATCGTAAGCCTTATATTTTGCCCTCTGAACTTCAGTAACAGGAATCTTATAAATTGACACCGGATTATAATCCTTCAGCAGAATGCTATTACCATCCTGACCCGACAACATAATAAAAGGACATGCGAACAGAAGAATAAGAAGACTTAAAACTGATTTCATTTATTTATGTTTAATAAGTTGATATTCTGTAAATTGAATTCAAAAAAGCAGCTGAGATTTAACTGGCATAAAATTCTATTCATTATGAAGTTTTTCAACTCTTTCGATTATCTCCATGCACATACGGCCATTATGGTAAGGACATATCCAGTGACCAGCCTTGTCTCCTCTTCCAACTTCTCCATTTTCTTTTACATTCGGAAACCACCCACCGTTTGTTTTGTCCACAAAATGATCACGTGTATAATTCCAGCAGTTTAGTGAATAGTCCAGATACTTCTCGTTGCCTGATATTTCCCATGCATTGAAATAGCCAACAATTGTTTCAACCTCTGCCCACCAGCTTCTGTCTGTCTGCACATGTCCTGTTGCAAGGTCCTTCTCATATACAATGCTTCCGTCGGGCTGTATCGCCTCCACAACAGTTTCTGCCATTTTAACTGAAGTTTCTTCAACTCTTTTCAGAAGTTGTTCATCACCAAGCAGACTGGCAGCCTCATGAAGTAACCAAGAACACTCAATATCATGTCCATAAGAATCTACCTGTGAAGTCCTGTTCCAGTTCCTGTCCATGAAATTAATAAGATGGTAAGTGTTTTTATCAATTATTTTATCGAGAAAGAGCTCAACCATATTTCTCAGACGCTCAGCCATCCTCGGATCGGGCCATACCCTGTAGAGACAGGCATATGCCTCCATCAGGTGAAGCGAGGTGTTCATTGTTTTTTCGTCATTGTCTGATGATTCACCAATCATCCTTTCGCGCACACGCTTCCAGTCACGGCTGAATACCTCAAAATAACCGTTTGACTCTTTATCAAGTACGTTTTTCTCAAATAATTCAAAAATTGCCTTTGCTGCTTCAAGAGATTCCTTATCGCCTGTAGCTCTGGAATATTCAGAAAGTCCGTAAATAAAGAAAGCGTTCGTGTATGTCTGCTTAATTGTATTCTTAGGTTCGCCTTTTGCAGTAATACTAAAGTATGCTCCACCAAATTCCTTGTCTATGAAGTATTTCAGAATATAATCTTTTGCCCTTGTTGCAAGACGGAGGTAAGAAGTATCTTTTGTTATCCGGTAAGCTGAAGAATAAGTCCATAATATCCTGGCATTCAGTATGCCTCCCTTATCAGCATCAGCTATAACCGAGTCCTTTGAATTTACCCGGCCATAGAATCCTCCGTTTACATAATCAACAGTTTTGGATGACCACCATGGCAGAAGGTTTTGGGTAAGATTGTCCGAGACTTCATTTTTCAGCTGTTCAATCTGAGCTTTCCGATCCGTCTTCTCTTCGGTTTTTCCACTTTTACAGCTAAAATTCACTGAAATCATCAGAGCAAAAAGCACAACAAGGAATCCTTTCATATTATTTATGGTTTAAATATTAATAATGTAACTGTGAAATACAGGTCACGGTATCATGAAATAACACGGTAACCCGATACTATTGCAAATTACAAATAATAACCGGAAATAAAAATGTAAGTGATTTCTTTAAGTTCTACCGCCTGACATTGCGTCTGTCGGGGAAAAGAGATCTGCGTCCTCCCAGTGACCTGGGCCTGGAATTACCAGCACTCGGAGCCTTAGGTGGTTTATAAGGATCAAAATCAACAAGGGGGAAAGGATGATCATTAACAACCTCGATACGCTTCGTAATAAGCTTTTCAATATCCTTAAGGTATGTTATCTCCTCAGCATCACAGAATGATATTGCCGTTCCCTTTGCTCCTGCCCTTCCTGTCCTTCCGATACGATGAACATAAGTCTCGGAGATATTCGGGATTTCAAAATTGATAACATATTCCAGATCATCAACATCGATTCCGCGTGCGGCTATATCAGTAGCTACAAGTACACGGGTAGTCTGAGCCTTGAATCCAGAAAGCGCTCTCTGTCTCGCATTCTGTGCCTTATCACCATGAATGGCTTCTGCACTGATATTCTTTCTCTTAAGTACTTTTACAACCCTGTCGGCACCGTATTTGGTACGTGTAAATACAAGGGCAGTTTTTATCTTTTCATCCTTGAGCAATTCAATCAGAAGAGCATTTTTGTTCCCTTTATCAATATAATAGACAAACTGATTAACAATATCTACAGTTGATGCAGAAGGAGTAACCTCCACTTTTACAGGATTATGTACAATAGACCCGGCAAGCCGGACTATTTCAGGAGGCATTGTTGCTGAAAAGAACAGGGACTGCCTTTTATTGGGAAGTGATGAAATTATCTTCCTTACATCATGGATAAAGCCCATATCAAGCATCCTGTCTGCTTCATCAAGAACAAATATTTCAATATCTTTCAAACTGATATATCCCTGCTGCATGAGGTCAAGAAGCCTCCCGGGGGTTGCAACCAGAATATCTACCCCGTTACGAAGTGCATTAGTCTGCGTGCTCTGGTTTACTCCACCGAATACAACAGTACACTTAAGTCCGGTATATCGGCCATAAGTATTAAAACTCTCTTCTATCTGAATAGCAAGTTCCCTTGTGGGAGTTACAACAAGACTTCTGATTTTTCTCTTACGGTCAAATGATGGATTTTCACTCAGTTTCTGGAGGATGGGTACCGCAAATGCAGCTGTCTTTCCTGTTCCTGTCTGAGCACATCCTATGAGGTCTGTACCGTTCAGTACAATTGGTATTGCTTCTTTCTGAATTGGTGTTGGTGTAGTGTAACCTTCTTCTTTTAATGATTTTAAGATTGGTTCAACAATGTTTAGTGATTCAAAATTCATTTAATGTTATTTATTTAAAAAAAGTCCGGATCATGTAATCCATCCGGATTGAATGGCGCCAAAGGTAGTGTTTATTAACGAGAGTTTGCGGATATAGTGATAAAATGCTGATATATTGGGTTCAAGGTTATACAGTGATGGGGATAGCAGATTCCCCCTTTGAAGGGGGCAAGGGGGATGTGGTTTTGTTCCGGGTTCCGGGTACTGGTCAGACTGGTGTATGTTTATCTTCCTGGGCTTTCCTTATAATCCTGACTATAAGCCATCGTGGCATGAATCTTACAAGAAACGGGACTATTGCATTTGTAAAACCGGGAACAGCAACTACTTTCCCCTTCAGCATTGACTTATAGCCATACTCTGAGACTTCTCTGGCAGAAGGCATATTCCTGTCCTTGCCTTTCTTTCCTTCCCTGGCAACATAATGAAAATTACTTTCAGTGGGTCCGGGACATAATGCAGTAACAGTTATTCCCTTATCCCTTACCTCCTCTGCTATGGCTTCTGAAAAACTGAGTACAAATGCCTTGGATGCAAAATAGACCGACATTGTAGGTCCGGGAACAAAGGATGCAACTGACGCAACATTCATAATCCTGCCACTTTTCCTTGATATCATCTGAGGAAGGAATAGCCTGGTAAGATGTGTAAGAGCTGTAATGTTAAGATTGATCATCCGTTCCTGCTTTGGCCAGTCGGAATCAGCAAACATGTTGAAATCTCCATGCCCTGCATTGTTTATCAGATAATCGATTTCGATATTCAGATCATTAACCTTATTATATACGTCATATGCAGAACCATGCATTGAGAGGTCCTTCTGTATAATGTAGACAACAACTCCATGTTTCTCTTCCATTTCATTTTTCAGAATGTCCAGCTTTTCCTTATTCCTGGCAACAAGGACGAGGTTTCCCCCGGCCTCTGCATGAATCCTTGCAAGCTCATATCCTATTCCACCCGATGCCCCTGTGATTAGTGCAGTTTTTACCATGATTTTATTTTCAAAAGGTTGATTAAGACAAATGTAGTTTATTTAGAAATATCAGACATCAAATTCCAGTGTGCCATTCTCGGCTAATCTGCAGATTCCCTTATAGCAATCCTGCAATACCTTTCCTCTTACCTGAATAGAATTTGCCGGCAATTCGTTCCAATCAATTAATTTCTTTGAAGAAATAACATGGAATAAACCATTAGAGATCATTGCAGCAACATTATAAAAATCATGCTGGTAAGGATGAAGGTAATCTTTTGGCGATAAATTTCTGCCAGAAAGAAGGGCAGATCTGTAAAGACCAAATTCTGCCAAAGCCGCTCCTGATGGTACCGGGTGATCGAACCAGGAAGCCTCAATTGGGATGAAATCATCTGCACTCGATTCTATCCACTTTGCATCTTTCCTGAAGGTAAGCAGGTATTTTTCAAATGTATCAAGGAGCGTACCCCAACTGTCATCTTCCTCAAACAGATAGGTTATTGCTGAAAACAGTGTTGATGTATCTGTAAGAAATTGCTGTTCCTGCAACTGGTCCCTGTAGTATGAGTGAGAAAGTCTTGTTCCGTTCCAGAATGTGCTTAAAATTGCTCTAACCAGATCCTCTCCCTTCATTTTCAAATCCTTCCGGTCAAGCATCCTTCCTGCCTGAATAAATGCAATTGCAGTAAGAGCGTTATTTCCGCATAGTATCTTGCCATCCATGGATGGTTGTTTCCTTGAATTTCTCGAAGACAACAACTTCGACTCAATGCTGGTAAGAGGCGTATCATTTTTCCTGATAAGGTGATTTTTACCTTCAAAATTTCCTTCCCCCGATATTTCATATACGCCTGATAATTCTGATAATTCATCATCAGAAAGGATCTCTTTCAGTTCCTGCCAGCTCCAGAGGTACGTAGCACCTTCAATGTGATCTGTATCTGCATCATGGGCTGAAATAAATAAGCCATTATCATTATAGGTCTCATCAAGACAGCGGACTATATTCTCAGCCATCAGTTTATATTGATCTCTTTTAAAGACTTTGTAGGCAAGAGAGTAGATCCATAGAGACATTGCCTGGTCGTACAGCATTTTTTCAAAATGAGGAATTGTCCATTCAGAATCCACACAATACCGGAATATTCCTCCACTGAGATGGTCATTAAGCCCACGGAGGCGCATTGCCTCTAAGGTATTATAACACATTTCCCTTATTGTCAAATCATTATCAGCACTCAACCGGTACAAAAGAAATAACAAGGTTGAATGAGAAGGGAACTTATGTCCATTTCCGAATCCACCATTCTTCTGATCAAAAAAACTGCTCAATGAACTTAATATAGAATTCTCTTCAGCAGCATCAGGCAGTTCAGACACAAGTTCAAACGGAGCGATCTCTTCCTTATGTTTTTGATAGAAAGAATATACCTGCTGAACAATTGAAAGGAAGGTATTCATTGAACCCCGCTGAGTTACCGGGGCATAGGTAAGAGCAAAGACAGGTTTGAGGGAGGGTGTGAGAAAGACGTTAAGTGGCCAGCCACCATTCCCGCTCTGCTTCTGAATAAAGTTCATAAGATACTGGTCTATATCAGGCCTCTGCTCCCTGTCCACTTTAATACATACGAAATTGTCATTAAGATATCGCGCAGTCCTCTCATCGGAGAATGCTTCTGAGGCCATAACATGGCACCAGTGACAGGTAGAATAACCAACTGATACAAAAAGTGGTTTCTCACTTTGCCTTGCATAACTGATAACTTCGTCACTCCACTCCTGCCACCAAACGGGATTATCCCTGTGCTGAACAAGATAAGGGGAAGAGGAAAGGTCAAGATTATTCCGCTGATAGTTTTTGTATGAGTTATTCATGGCCAAAATAGGAATTCATGAAAGAAATAACGCATTTCTTAAGCCTATGTTCATTCCTAATGTTGCATGAATTTAACAACAAATTGATTTACAATATTATAGATAATATTTTATAGTATCTACTGTCATTTGCTAATTCAACTAATTTTAATAATTTGCGCAGCAAACCTAAATACTGTCATTATGAAAGAACTAGTACGTTGCCGGCCTTGTGGATATGTGATGGAAGCAGATAAATTAGGTGATGTCTGTCCGGCCTGCGGTCTGCCCCGGAAGGTTTTCGAACCATACAGGGAAAGAGTTTCACCAAACAGACTTCTGCTCCTCAATTTTGACCTTCATCCTATCGTAATTCATCTTTCACAGTCATTCGTTATTGCAATACCAGCGCTGGCGGTTCTGAAACATTTCTTCAGCGGTTTCCAACCTGAAATTATCCATAGCGTTCTCCTGTTCTCAATATTCCTTTTCCCGTTTACAATCGTTGGTGCTATTGTTACAGGAATCATAGACGGACTTACGAGATTCAAGACACTCAGAACTCCCCTACTCAGGGTTAAGATCATATTCAGTATAATTATCCTTGCACTGTCCATAGCATTATTTTTTGTCGGAACAAAGGATGAATTTTACTGGCTTACCATGATACTCAGTATACTAAGCCTGGCGGCAGGTGTACAGCTTGGTCTCTGGGGAAAGAAACTTATTAACGTGATTCTTCCGGGAACATATCCTCAGAAGAAAGGAACAAAGGATAAGAAATCAGAGGAAGAACCCAAGCCTGCAACAGCTTAGGCTTTTTTTGGCCGCTAAGGCGCAAATGCACAAAGAAATTTCAGAGAAACATGTATTAAGTGTACATTTTACATTTATTATTCCGTTTATTCATCTTCATAAAATATTTGTAATGCGTAAAATATTGATATTCTTTATATTAACTATCTGCTCATATTCTGCGACATGGTCACAGGATAATGCAGCCAAACAGCAGCACAGGGTCAACTGGAGGCTTACAACAGGCAGGATATAGAGGGATTCCTTAAATGGTATTCTGATGAAGTAGAGATTTATAACTTTCCTGATGAGCTTGTATACAAGGGGAAAGATAAAATGCGTGAAAGATATACAACTGCCTGGAAGCAGAATCCCAATCAGAAGGCTGAAATTACTCAAAGGATAATAAACGGGAATACCGTAGTTGATAAAGAGCACGTAACCGGCAGGACTAACGGCATTGATGTCAATGTCATAGCAATTTATAAGATCAGTAACGGAAAGATCGGAAAAGTATATTTCATAAGGGATTGAATATGAGAAGATACCTGTATGCGATAATTATCGGGTTAATCACCCTCACAGCCTGTAATCAGGATAAGGCCGGCAATAATGCAGGACCAGTGGAATCAGATTATAAAGGTCCTGTCACAGACATTATTGTAGTATTCAAAATGCACTTCGACATCGGGTACACTCAGTGGGCCGAAGGAGTGCTTCAGCAGTACAGCGGACCTATGCTTTCCAAAACCCTTAAGGCAATAGAGGCTACATCAGGCCTTCCTGAAGCTGAACAATTTGTATGGACTGTACCATCATGGCCACTGAAATATATGCTCGAAAATTGTTCTCCTGAGCTTAAACCGGGTCTGGAAAAGGCAATCAGGGAAGAACGTATAATACCGCATGCCCTTCCGTTTACATTTGAAACCGAAGCCAGCGATCTTGAAAATCTTGTAAGAGGACTTCATTATGCTTCGGACATAAACAGGAAATATGGCCTGCCACTACCCCGCGAAGCTAAATTAACAGACGTACCAAGTCATTCGCATGTTTTACCCACTCTGCTGAAGAATGCAGGAGTCGACATTTTGCATATTGGCTGTAATCCGGGTTCCGCATCTCCTGATATTCCAACACTCTTCTGGTGGGAAGGTCCGGACGGTTCAAGGTTACTCACCTTCAACTGGGCCGAATACTATGGCTCAGGAATTATGCCGCCAAAGGATTGGAAACATAAGACCTGGCTTGCAATGATTCATACCCATGAAAACACCGGTGCACCAACGCCGGAAGAGGTTGCTGAACTTCTGAAGTCGGCTAAGGAAAAGATGCCAAATGCCCGGGTAAGAATAGGGCGGATCTCTGATTTCCATGACCTGCTGATGAAAGAGAATCCCGACCTCCCTGTTATAAAAGGTGACATGCCTGATACCTGGATACACGGATATCTTTCTACTCCCAGGGAAATAAGCCTGAGCAAGAAACTTCAGAGGGAAGCTTTTAATACAGAAATACTTAACTCACAATTACAAAGCTGGACCGATGGCTGTGAATCTGTTGAAAAATATATAGACAGAGCAGCTGAGAATATGATCCTTTACGATGAGCATACTTTTGGCGTTGCCATTACCCATAATAATCAGCAGACATGGACTTACAACGATGAATTCACCATTAATAAATCACTTGGTTATTATTCATATGCAGAAGGATCGTGGCTTGAAAAGGCTAACCGGATTCATACTGCAGAAAGGATTATTCTTCCGCTTTTTAAACAGCAGCTTAAACATCTGGCTGCCTCAGTTTTTGAAGATGGAAAGAGGATAGTTGTATATAATCCCCTGCCCTGGTCAAGGAAAGGGAAAGTGAGTTTCTTTGCAGGAATTTATCAGAAAAATTTCCAGATATACGGAGTCAAGGATTCTGAAACGGGTAAAACAATACCGGTATTTAATGATAAAAATCTTGTAACATTTGAAACTGATAGTATTCCTGCAACAGGATACAGAACATATACTCTCCTTCTTGAACCGGTTGAAGTGAAGGATCATTCAAATCTTAAAACCGATAATAAAAAGCACCAGATTGAAAACAAGTACTTCAGACTGACCTTGAACCCCGCGACAGGGGCTCTCAATTCAGTATTTGATAAATTAAGTGGCAGGGAGATGGCAGATATTTCAGATGAAGATGGATTTGCTCAATATATATATGAGCAGTTCGGTCAGGAAGATCTTACGGCATACAATAAGGCATATGTAAAACCTGGATCAGAAAGCTGGGCAAACCAGGAAATGGGCAGACCTGCTGTACCAGATGCAAAAAGAAGAATTTTCAAGGGTAAATGCAGCAAAATAGTTTACAGCAATCTATTAAATGGAATAAGGGCGACCATATTCGGCAGGCTTGATGACCCCGGAGAACAGGAATACCTGGTAAGCTTTACACTTTATGAAAATCAGCCGTTTATTGAGATAGACTGGGGAGTTAACGGGAAGAATCCTGATTCAAATCCTGAAGCCGGATGGCTTTCGTTTCCCTTTAATCTTGAAAAACCTGAATACAGATTATACCGGACCGGAGGAATAACAGATCCAAAGAATGACTTTATAGCACGCTCCAACCAGGACTATTATTTTCTAAATACTTCGATGACACTTTTCGATAAAGAGGGTAACGGTTATGCACTGAACTCACCATCAGCCCCGGGTATAAGTATCGATGAAAGAGGATTATACAAATTCTCAGGTTGGAAAGAACTGACTGGCAGCAGAGTATATGTCAATATGTACAATACCCAGTGGGGAACAAATTTCGCCGAATGGATCGAAGGCTCCTTCTCATCGAAGTTATTTTTATGGAGCTACAAAGGATATGATCCTGAGAAAAGCCTTATCACCCCTTCGGAGGAGACAAGGGTGCCTCTCTATGGTGTGTATTATGACGGTCCAAAGGGTGATGCACCTGTAACTGATGCAGGACTTACAATAAGCAGTAAAGGTGTTCTTGTTACTGCATTCGGGAAAAACAGGGATGGAAAAGGGATGATCCTGAGACTATGGGAACAGGCCGGTCAGGGAGGAGAATGCACCGTAACCCTGCCTCACGGAAGCATTTTAAGCAGAGCAGCAGTTTGTAATCTCCGTGGTGAACGCACAGATAATAAAGATATTATGATCACCGAAGGAAGGTTTACTGTTGATCTGAAGCCAAATAGTCCGGCAAGCTTTATTCTTAAATAGACAGAAAGTTTTTGATTATTTTCCGGCAACTCTCCTGAAAGTCTTCAGATGATCTGCTGTTTCCCTGACTATCCTCTGAACGGCAAGACCATGTTCTATATCAGGAACAATCAGTTCAGTTTTGCTTCCGGTAAGAAAAACATAATGAGCATGTACCATTGCCCTGAGCCATCCGGGGGGCACATGTCCTGAGGGGAACGAAGTAACTGGCTTATAGTTGCTTCCAACCATTTTTCTTGTCCATGTTCCTGATTCTTCGGAATAATATTCAAAATAGTCAGCTGTTGCTGATGAATACCTCAATGCTCCTTTTTCAGCATATATTTCAAATACAATGTCATCACCCGTACCTGAACTTATCCGGCTTGCAGACAATGAGCCAACTGCTCCAGTTGATTTTTCATACAAATTAATCTGGCTGAAGAGATCCGAAGCCGACGGAACATCATCAAAATGGCCAGACTGGAGAGCGCCTGTTATTTCAATGCCGTTCCCAAGGAAAGCGATCAGCATACTTATGATGTGAGATCCCAGGTCGGCCATAGCTCCCCCATCAGGGGCCGGAGTAAGGCGGTTGCTGCGTTTATCCCTGTAATCCTTCTTCAAATAATCACTATGATAGTATTTCAGGTCAAAATGGATCGGTTTTCCAAGTTTTCCTGAACGCCACAATGCCAAAGCTTCCCTTACAGATGAAGAATAAAGATACTGGAATCCAACCTGAATTTTTTTCCCGGGATATTCTGAGGCAAGCAATCGAATCGCATCCTCCTCTTCAAGGTTCGAACATACAGGTTTTTCAAGGTATACCCGCTCAACTGAAGGCATGGACAAAGCTGCCTTAAGATGCTCATAATGAACTTTATTAGGTCCAAGAATATAGACAGTGTTAATATTGCTGTCTGATGTAAATTCATTTAGTTCGCATGCCTTTTCAAACCCATATTGCTTTGAAAACAATTCCCTGCTATTTTTCCTTGCGGAGCAGACAGATGCAAGTTCAATTTCAGGGATATCATTATAATAATATTTCAAAGAGTTTAGGGAATATGCATGTGAACGGGCTATCCCGCCTGCCCCTATGAATCCGGCAATAATCTTATCAGAATTCATGTAAGTTTCAATTAATGTGCTAAACTATATATAATTTATCTAGGTTTAAACATCCCCCTAGCCCCCTTCAAAGGGGGAATTTAAAACCTGGAACATTGAACCTAACTCTGACAAAGTTAATATCAATAACCATTATTTCAGACTTTCCTGATGTCCGGACAGGAAATCTCCATTGCCTGATACCACTTGTAACGAAGAAATGGGTATCGGCGATCTTCATATAACCTTTACTGAGAAGGTATACTTTCCTAGTAATAAGGTTTATGGGAAACATCTGTCCATCATGCGTATGCCCTGACAGCTGAACGTCTGTCCTGGTTTTACTTGTTTCTATGAGCTCTGTGGGACGATGATCAAGAAGTATCAGAGGCAATGAATCTGATGCAGACTCAAGAAGTTCTTCAACCGATTTCCTGTCGCTGAAATGGCTGTCGAGCCGTCCTGCCAGGAAGAAGACATTGTCAATAGTAATTATGGTATCCCGAAGAATCCTGATTCCTGCCTTATCAAAGAAGCTGCCCCTGTCCTGTCCCCTGTAATATTCATGATTTCCAAGTACTCCGTAAACACCGTATTTGGGTTTTATGTTTTTCAGTAGCTGTTCCTGTGCATCCATTCTCTCACCATCATGACCTTCAACTATATCTCCCCCAAAGAGCATAATATCGGGAGATATGATTTCCACCTTTTCAACAAATTTTTTTACAAAATTTACCGGAGTTTCAGTATCTATGTGAAAATCAGCAGCAAAAGCAATCCGTAGATGTTTAAGTCCGGAGGATCTGGCAGGTACCTCAATGCTGTATTCTGTTGTTCTGATGGTTCTGAAATTGATCACTCCTCCCAGAACTATCAGAACAGAAACAATAATAATTGAGATCAGACTATACTTCCTGAACTTGCTGGCCTTTCGTATTTCTGCAGGTAAAACTCTTATTACCAGGTTTATTAACAGAAAAATATCAAATAGAAGTACTGAAAGGAAAAGGTACAGATAGAATGGCAGCAGGTAGTTTGAAATTGTGCCGAGGATTGCACCGATAAAAGACAGATTACTATTATTAAACAGGTCACTTAAAGGGTAAATTGCAACAATTGCAAGGTAAACAAGAGTATATTTCAGCCTGTAACCTCTGCCAATGAAAAGGTATAATATCCTGAAAAACACATAAATGTTAGGTAAAGTATAGGCCAGCAGGATCATTGTGTGAAAGGAGAGATTCATTGAAAATTATATAATCTTTAAAACTAGTACTTAATTATGGCACAATGGCGCAACGGCGCATAGGCGCAATGGTCATCAAGCCATTATGATCTGATTAACTCATTAGCCAGCTTACCAGCCTGGTCTTAAACTTTGAGTAAGGCGGATAACGCAGCCAGATGTCAATCAGATTCGATTTGACAAGTACCGATCTCATATTTGAGAATGTCTCGAATGACTTCTTTCCATGATACCGGCCCAGTCCGCTTGGTCCAATGCCTCCATAAGGCAGAAAAGGAGAAGCTATCTGCATCACAGTATCATTTATTGCAGCTGTTCCTGACTGTGTTCTTCTGAGGAATTCCCTTACAGTTTTCCGGTTTGTTGAAAAAATGTAGACGGCAAGAGGTTTCGGACTTTGTTCGATTATAGGATAAACTTCCTCAAAGCTGTCGAATTCAAGAACCGGAAGCAATGGGCCGAAGATCTCCTCCTGCATAACAGGATCACCCGGTTTGACATTATTGATCACTGTGGGAGCGACATAACATGATTCTGGATCGGTTTCACCACCTGCCACAATCTCTCCCTGCTTTATAAATGAATCCAGTCTTTCAACACTATTACGGCTTATGATCCTGGAAAAATTATTGCCTGATTTGCTATCACTGCCATAAAATTCATTTATTACTTTAGATACCTCAGCAAGAAATTTCGATTTAATTCTCTTATCTACAATAACATAATCAGGACAAATACATGTCTGACCTGCATTTATCAGTTTTCCCCATACAATACGCTTTGCTGCAAAATCGAGCTTTGCATCAGCGGCTACCACACAAGGATTTTTACCTCCAAGCTCAAGGGATACAGGGATCAGGTTTTCAGCAGCTTTTTTCATTACATGTTTTCCTATCCTGCAGCTTCCTGTAAAAAAAATATAATCGAATTTATAATCAAGCAGGAAATCGCTTACTGAGTGATCACCATTTATAACTGATACGACTTCATCAGGAAGACCGGATAGGATTTTCTCCATAACAGCTACGGTATTTGGCACCTGCTGCGACATCTTGACAATAACACAGTTACCTGCTGCAATAGCTCCTATAAGAGGCACAAAAGCCAGCTGGAAGGGGAAATTCCATGGTGAAAGAACAAGGACCTGCCCGTAAGGCTGAGGTTCAATATAACTCCATGAAAGGAAATGAACCAGTGGTGTTCTGACCCTTTTCCGTCCCGACCACGATCTCAGGTTACGAATGGCATGGTTCAACTCTTTAATAACGAACCTGGTCTCGGTGGCAACCACCTCAAACTCAGGTTTGTGAAAATCCTTCCACAGGGCTTCAGTTAGTTCAGATTCGTGCTGAAGGATAAGCGAACGAAGCTGTTTCAGGATTCCAATCCTGTAGCTTATTTCCTTTGTTCTGCCTGTTGCAAAGAACTTTCGCTGTGCATCGAGGATGACTTGTATCTCTTGCTTCTCCATTCTTCTTCAAGAAGTATTAATTGTTTTGAAATGGCTGTAAGTTCTGATCCTTCTTTAGGGGTAATTTTGCTCATACAATACTCAGCCATAGCTGTTATAGTAAAACTGGGATTTACCCCTATATTTCCCTGAATAACAGATCCATCGGCAATGAACATTCCGGGATAACCGTGCACCTTCATATTCCTGTCAATCACGCCATGCTCAGTATTTTCCGACATCGGACAACCTCCCAGGATATGTGCAGTTGTAGGTCTGTTGAAGAAAACTTCCAGTAGAATATTCTGCGGAATTCCCCCGACCTTGCGTGCATACCGCTCCATAACATCCTGACCTATCGGGATATATGCAGGGACGCGTTTTTGGCCCCTGTTGTCGATCTTCATCTTTCCTCCGAACATGGACTTCCTCCAGACCATCTTCATGGCATTATCTGTAGTCTGCATTACAAGAAAGATTACCATGTTGGTCGACCAGCTGAAATTAAACAATGTCTTCAGGAATTGCCAGGGATGAGTAACAGACTTCACAAACAGAAGCCAGCTCCTGTGAATTGAGCTATTCCCTCCTGCAACAGATAGTCCGAAAAACCATTTCATGGCATTCGACTTATCTGGATATTTAACTATTTCAACATGAGTGAGATGATCGGGACTGAAAACCGATGAAATAGCAATACCGTTATTCAGCTTCTCACGGGCACCTGAAACCGCGCATAAGGTCTCGGCATTTGTTCGCAGCTCGAACCCAAGCTTATCGGATAAAGCTGGCATCGTACCATATTTGTACTTCTGCTTAAGTAGGAGTTCCAGTGTACCAAGAGCTCCGGCTGCAACAACAATATTTTTTGACCTGAATGTTCTTTTTCCGGATGAAAAGAACGAAGTTATTTTCCGGGTCTCGACTTCATAAATATCATTGGAATATGAGATCTTTTCAGCTTTGGTCTCAGGTATTATTTCTGCCCCCAGCTTTTCGGCAAACCACAGATAATTCCTGTCAAGTGTATTCTTGGCATTTTCCCTGCAGCCAACCATACATCCTCCGCACTCAATACAGCCTTTTCGCACTGGACCAAGCCCGTTAAAATATGGATCTGTTTCAATGTCCCGTTCTGAAAGATTTACTGCAACATTAACTGTCTCAAATGATTCGCCGGCTTTCATCTCCTCCGACACTTCCTTAAGTATCCTGTCCTCGATGTTGAGCTTGTTGTAGTTTGTTCTGCCCAGCATAAATGAAGCCTTGCTGTAGAATGGCTCCAGTATCTTTTTCCAGTCGCCGAAATGGCGCCATGAGTTATTATTGAAGAACTCATCGGGTGGCATATATAATGTGTTTGCATATACCAGACTTCCCCCTCCCACTCCTGTTCCGCTCAGAATACTTGCGGTTGTATAAAATGAGAGTTTCTGAAAACCAAAAAACCTCAGGGAAGGCACCCAGAGATACTTTGCCAGATTCCAGTTTGATTTCGGAAAATCAGACGGATTAAACCTTTTACCCTGTTCAAGAACCAGTACCGAGTAACCTTTTTCTGCAAGACGAAGGGCGGATACGCTCCCTCCGAATCCTGATCCAATAACAATAAAGTCGTATATCATTTCGCCCATTTTACAGGATGCTGTTGCGGTAAATATATAAACTATGCTTCAGAAAATCATAAAGATGTGATAAAAGGCGTCGGGCGTCAGGCGTCGGGCGTCAGGGTGCCTTCTCTGTCTAACTCTGTGCCAGTTCTTCTTTTTAATACGGTCTCTATTATCAATCTTAAAGTTTTTCAGTTAAATTTATCTGCTTATTGTACTAAAAAAAACAGATATGAAATCATTAAAATTCATTTGTATATCATTATTCCTATTTTCCCTTTCCTGCAATACAATTGAATCATCAGCTAAAGAACCAGTTAAAGATCCAAAGTTCAAAGTTGTTGCATTTTACACCGGAAAGAATGACAGGGCTCATGTAAGCTTTGTGCATGAAGCCAACCGGTGGTTCAGCAGGATAGCACCGGAATATGGTTTTACATATGATTCCACAAACAATTGGAACAATATGAATGACTCTTTCCTTTCGGGCTATGATGTAGTTGTTTTTCTTGATACAAGACCTGATTCATCATTTCAAAGGGCAGCATTCAGAAAATATATGGAAAACGGTGGTGCATGGATGGGCTTCCATTTCTGTGCCTTTGCACTAAGCCCTTCAGCATATCCCCAGAACTGGGACTGGTATCACAATCAGTTCATAGGCGCAGGGCAGTATTCAGGCAATACGTGGGCTCCTACCAAGGCTATTCTTCGGGTTGAACAGAAGAAGCATCCTGCAACAAAAAACCTCCCCGAAACATTTACTGCATCACCAAATGAGTGGTATAAATGGGAAAAAGATCTGCGTCTCAATCCTGATATAGAGATACTTGTTTCTATTGATTCCTCAAGTTTTCCACTAGGCACAGGACCAAAGCTTCATGAGATATGGCATAGCGGCTATTATCCAATGGTATGGACCAACAGTAAATATAAAATGCTGTATATCAACATGGGACATAATGTGATCGACTATGAGAACAAGACTAACAGGGAGCTTTCATTCACCTTTGAGAATGAAATCCAGAATAAATTAATTACAGATGGCCTCATATGGCTCGGAAAATAAAATAATAACTGCATGAACTGGTTGCATGATTTAATCTTTCAGGAAACAGTAGCACATACTATACTTATATACTGCCTTGTTGTTGTGGCAGGTGTATTTCTCGGGAAAATAAAGTTTTTCGGAATATCACTCGGAATTACATTTGTTCTTTTTGCAGGTATAACAGCCGGCCATTTTGGATTATCTGCGAATCATAAGGTCATTGAATTCATCAGGGACTTCGGACTGATACTTTTTGTTTTCTCAATAGGTCTTCAGGTTGGACCGGGTTTCTTCTCCTCATTCAGGAAAGGAGGGCTTTCACTGAATATCTTAGCAATGACCATTGTACTGACCGGAGGACTGACAACCCTCATTATTCATTTTATCACAGGAACTTCGCTTCCCATGCTTGTAGGTGTTATGTCGGGGGCTGTCACCAACACTCCGGGACTGGGAGCTGCCCAACAGGCTTTTGCACAGGTTTCAGAAGGGATGCAGGCTGGTGACCTGCCGGATATTGCTCTTGGATATGCAGTTGCCTATCCTTTTGGTGTTCTGGGGATAATCCTGTCAATGCTTATTGTAAAGAAATCTTTATCGGTAAATCTCAATGAGGAGGCTAGCCGCTATAACCAGCTTCAAAATCCCACAGAGAACCTTCCGGAAAAAGTAAGCATTCAGATAACCAATCCTCATATTTTTAACAAGACAATTTCGGAAACATCAGATAACTTAAAATTTAAAATGGTTGTTTCAAGGGTATTGCACAATGGAGAATTAAATGTGGCGTCATCCGATACAATACTTCATGAAAATGATATAATACTTGTTGTAACACAGAAAGGTAAAATCACCGAAGTAATAAGTGAGTTTGGAACTGAGAGCGAAATGGACCTGACAGCGAAATCCGGCAGGCTCATTACCAGAAGGATTCTCGTTACAAACCAGGATGTTTTCGGAAAAAAGCTTGGATCTCTCAGACTGAGAACAAAATACAATATTAATATTACACGAGTATACAGGGCAGGAATCGAGCTGCTTGCATCACCTCAGCTCCGATTACAGATGGGTGACAGACTTACAATTGTTGGTGATGAAAAATCGATGGAAACCGTAACAGGGCAATTGGGAAATTCCATTAAAAGACTAAATGAACCAAACCTGGTACCTATCTTCCTTGGAATTCTGGCAGGCGTTGTAATTGGTAGTATTCCGTTTCACATCCCCGGAATTGTAAATCCTATTAAGCTTGGATTAGCCGGAGGACCATTAATTGTTGCAATTCTGTTGAGTAAGTACGGATATAAGTTTTCACTGGTCTCTTATACAACACCTAGTGCCAATTTGATGATCCGCGAAATAGGAATTGTGTTGTTCCTTGCCAGCGTCGGTATTGCTTCAGGCGAAAAATTCATATCCACACTGTTTTCTGGTGATGGTTTCAGATGGATGGGCTATGGTGCAATAATCACACTTTTCCCATTAATAATTGTAGGCTTTGTTTCCCGCATTTTTCTAAAGAAGAACTATCTCGAGATCTGTGGTCTTCTGTCAGGCAGTATGACAGATCCCCCTGCTCTTGCATATGCTAACTCTATTGCACAGTCAGAGGCCCCGTCTGTAGCTTATGCCACGGTATACCCACTTGTAATGTTCCTGCGTATATTCATTGCCCAGCTGCTGATACTGTTATTCGTTTAACAGGTTTATTCATTATTAAATGAGTATATTTGATAAAAGTATCCTCAATCTTCTCTGCCATGGTAAAATATCTAAATCTGATTCTGTTTGCCGGAATGATAGTTATGAACTACCTGGCAAATGCTCTTCCCTTAAATAATAAAACAACAGGGGAACTTTCTGATTCATTTCCAAACCTGTTTGTTCCTGCAGGAATTACATTCTCCATCTGGGGGGTAATTTACCTGCTTCTGCTTATTTACAGTGTTGTTCAGTTCACTTCGGCAGACAAGGTAACAATTGACAATATAAGCTGGCTGTTTGGGATATCATGCATTTTTAATGCATTGTGGATTGTAGCCTGGCATTATGGAAAACTCCCGATGTCATTAATTATAATTTGTGGAATGCTTATATCTCTTATCTACATAAACATGGCAATCAACCACTTACCAATGGGTATTATAAAAGCAGCATTTGGTATATACCTTGGATGGGTCTGTATTGCAACAATAGCGAATGTAACTGCACTCCTTGTTAACTATGGCTGAGCGGATTTGGTGTCTCACAGGAAGCATGGACAATAATAATGATTTCTGCAGGAATGATAATTGCCGTTATGGCACTTTACAGGCTGAATAATCCATACATAGGTATCGTAGTGATATGGGCTTTCACAGGTATTATCCTGAAACGCATGGATGATTTCAAATCAATTGTTATTGCAGCCTCTGCAGGAATTGTTGTGGTTGCAGTAGTTACTGTACTGGTGTTCCTTCGGAAAAAGACTGGAACCGCTTGATTTTCAGCTAATTTATCATTGAAGAAAGTTCAAGGCTCTTTTCCCATAGCTTCCTCCTGTTTTCATTATTAATATGAGGATTCGAAAGGTCTACCTGTTTACATCTAACGAAATACTTAGCGCTAATATTTTGTACTGCATCAGAATCAGCAAGATAGATAGAAGTTATGGCACCTTTTTCAGGGGTGATCATAAAGGGTTTACCAATCCGGTAGAGAAAATTGAATATTCCACCGAATTCATGAGCAAAGTTTGTACCCACAACACCCGGGTGCAAAGCATTTACTGTAATACCTGTATCCTTTAGCCTTTCAGCAAGCTCCAGTGTAAACAGAATATTATAAAGCTTGGTGTCAGCATAGATCCTGAATGAACTGTAATTCTTCTCTCCGTGAAGGTTTTCAATGTCTAGTTTACCTGCTTTATGGGCAGCTGAGCTAAGGTTAATAATGCGGGGGTTATCGCTTTTCTTAAGTTCTTCAACCAGAAGGTTTGTAAGAATAAAATGAGAAAGATGGTTTATCTGGAATGACTCTTCCATCCCATCACCTGTGATTCTCCGTTCAGGCAGGCAAACGCCTGCGTTATTTACCAGAACATCAAGCTTATCATAACGTTTTTTGAATGTTTCAGCTGCATCCTTTACCTGTTTTAAGGAGGTCAGATCAACAATTATATAGTCTACTTTTTCATTGCCTGATGACTCTATTATTTCCTTTTTTACTGATTCTGCTTTTTCAAGGCTGCGAGCTGTAAAAACCACCTGCCAGCCTTTTTGTGCAAGTCCAGCAACTGTTGCTTTTCCTATTCCGGAGTTTCCTCCTGTGATCAAAACTGTTTTCATTAATCTGTAATCAAATAAGTAAAATTCAAATATGGTACTTTATTCTTTTATATATTTATGACATAAAAAAATGAAAAGATGAATATACTTCAAAAGACAACAAAAGGGCTGATATTGTTCACAGCTTTGATATTATTGGTAGCTACAACCAACCTGCATGCTCAGGTAAAGATGTCTGAAGAGAAATGGGTTCTGCCAACATACCCGGTGAATCCTCCTGATAAAAATCCTATGTTCTTCAAGGGTGAATCATACCAGGGAGCTTCAAAATACATTTACCCGTATGGTATGAATGATGTAATTTCAAATGAAAAATCAGATCAGCCATGGAAGGCTCTTATTCTTGAAAATGAATATATTAAATTATGTGTAACTCCTGAAATCGGGGGTAAACTCTATTATGGTACTGACAAGACCAACGGATACAACTTCCTTTATAAAAACAATGTAGTAAGGCCATCAAATATAGGGATGCTTGGAGCATGGGTATCAGGTGGAATAGAATGGTGTGTTATACATCACCACAGAGCATCAACATTTCTTCCGATGGATTATGAAATGTCGGAGAACAAAGACGGAAGCAAAACCATCTGGATCGGTGAAACCGAACCCCGCCACCGGATGAGATGGACAATCGGAATAACTGCTTATCCCGGGAAATCATATTATTCAGCTGAAGTAAAAATCATCAATCCTACCTCATACACAAATACAATGCTTTTCTGGGCAAATGTTGCAACCCATACCAATAAGGATTACCAGGCAATATTCCCGCCAAGTGTTCAGTTTGCTACATTCCATGCAAAAAACAGCTTTTCAAGGTGGCCATATTCCACTGAGGTTTACAACGGACAGGATTTTACAAATGGTGTTGATATTAGCTGGTGGAAAAATTCACCCAGGGCAAATTCATTCTTCGCATATGACCTGAAAGAGGATTTCATGGGCGGATACGATCATGGAAAAGAGACCGGTACAGTTCATATTGGCGATCATAATATCGTAAAAGGATCCAAATTATGGGAATGGGGATCAGGTCCTGCAGGACAGGCAACTGAAGCCGTTCTTACAGAAAAGGACGGACCATATGTTGAGATAATGGTTGGCGCCTTCTCTGATAATCAGCCTGACTACACATGGATACGACCCTACGAGGTTAAAACATGGAAACAATACTGGTATCCGATTAAAGACATTAAGGGATTCAAATATGCTAACCTGAATGGCGCAGTCAATCTTGAGCAAAAGGAGGGGAACAATGTATTCCTCGGTTACTATTCCACACAAAAAGTAAGCAAGGCTAAGGTTGTCCTGAAGAACAAAGACAAAGTTGTTTTCGAAAAGACGATGGAAATTTCGCCTGCGGTCACATTTACAGGCACTATCAAAATAGAAGGAGAGTACAAACTTACAGATCTGTATACTGAACTCATTAATAGTGAGACAAATGAAAAACTGGTTTCATACCAGCCAGTGGAACAGAAGCCGGCGGGTGACCTTCCTGAGGAAGTTAAAGCACCTGAGTCACCTGAAAAGATCGCTACAGTGGAAGAATTATATCTGACTGGCAGCCGTATCCTGCAATTCTATAATCCGACGCTTAATGCGATGGATTACTTTATTGAGGCACTTAAACGCGATCCGTCTGATATAAGGACCAATATTGCCGTCGGAAATGTCCAGCTGAAGAACGGAGAGTATCAACTTGCAAGAAGTTCTTTCAGCAAGGCAATAAAAAGACTTACAAAGGATTATACAAGACCATCCAACTGCGAAGCCCTGTTTCTGGAGGGGCTCACCCTTAAGGCACTGGGTCTTTACGACGAGGCAGTTGATACCCTTTACAGGGCAACCTGGGACTATGCCTGGCATGCTGCAGCCTACCTGGAACTGGCAAGAATTTCATGCATAAAAGGTGATTTCAGCAAAGCATTACAGCAGGTAAATGAATCCCTCGCCACTAATGCAAGAAACAACAGTGCAATCACTTTGAAGGCAGGTATTCTAAGAAGACTGGGTGATACTGCAGGGGCTTTTGATATTTTAAGTCCTCTTGCAAAAGCTGATCCTCTCGATTTCAGGGCCGGAAATGAATTATACCTTTCTGCGCTTAAAGCGGGGAAACAAAAGGAGAGTGGAACTCTTCTCAGCGATCTTAAAAGAAAGATGAGAGATTTTGACCAAAATTATCTTGAGCTTGCCGTGGGATATCTAAATGACGGGATGGATACAGAAGCAGAAGATATTCTGAAAAGATTCAATGGAAAAGATCAGGAAGTGAGCTATTACCTCGGTTATATTTATGATCAGAGAGGCAAAAAATCTGATGCTGAAAAATATTTCAAGGAAGGATCTGCACAACCAGTTGATTATGGATTCCCATACAGGCTGGAGTCGGAAAAAGTCCTTCTGAAAGCATCTGAATATCTTCCGGGAGATGCAAAACCGCATTATTATCTGGGCAATCTTCTGTATGATAAACAACCTTCAAGAGCAATAAAGAGCTGGGAGAAGGCTGTTGAGCTTGAACCCTCACTTGCAATTGCTTGGAGGAACATTGGATTCGGATATTATGAGCATGGCAATGATGTCAAAAAAGCCATAGCCGCATATGAAAAGGCAGTCTCATACAAAAATGATGATCCTGTATACTACACTGAACTTGACCCGCTTTATGAACTTGACAATGCTCCTATACAAAAGAGAGCGGGTTTGTTTGAAGGCAAAAATGATGTTGTAAAACAGCGCGATGACTCATTTGTAAGGCAGATAATTGTACTGAATCTGTCCGGTCAGTACCAAAAGGCAGTTGAATACCTTGCCGGAAGCACCTTCCATTTCAGGGAAGGAAGCTCCAGAGTCCGCGATATTACTGTCGATGCCAAACTATTGTATGGCAAACAATTATTATCAGAGAAAAAATATGATGCCTCTCTGCAGCAATTTCTGTCAGCTATTGAACCTCAATCAGTTGCAAAGAGAGAAGATAACAGGAGTCCTCAGATAAATTATTACATAGGTCTGGCATACGAAGCTCTTGGCAAAAAGAAAGAGGCAAAATCATATTTTGTACTTTCAACAGAGCAGAAAGTTGAGGCTTCTGATTATATAAGCTACTACCATGGTCTGAGTTACCAGAAACTGGGCAAAAAAGATCAGGCTTCAGCATGTTTCAATGCCATGATCAAGGCCGGAGAAGAGCGCATTAAGAAAGGTTCGGAAGTTGACTTTTTTGCGAAGTTTGGTGAGCGTGAAACAGAAAATGTTCAGCTTTCAAATGCATACCTTCTTAAAGGACTTGGTTATAAAGGACTTGGCGATAAAAAATCAACTGATGAGAATCTGGGAAAAGCTGTTGATCTATCAGTCAGTAACCTTTACGCTACTGTAGAGAAGGAATAGGAAGCGGGCCATTTTACCTGGCCTGCTTATCATCCCTGCCGAATCTGAATTTCACTGACAGACCACCGTAACGAATGCGGACATTGAAGCTGGTGAGATCACTTACAGGCAGCTGAACAAAAGGTTCAACCAGCATATTGCCACCCTTTTTCAATGGCAATGAGTAACCGGCTGAAAGGTTTGTAAGGCCGAAATAATCGACATGACTGAATGCCTGCTCATCGCTTTTTACATTTACGTCCTGCGATCTAGTTTCCTGATAAACATTTCCTGAAGCAAGATCAACTTTCTGTTCAGTATATACATTGGTAAAACTACTGCTGAAGTTCTGATCAAGATATACCATTGTAGAGACTCCGGCGGATATAAACAGGCTGGACTTACTCCTTTCCATAATTGTGTATACAAGATTTACAGGAACTTCCATTGTAACCATATCAAGGCTGTTTTCATAGGAATCAACTGATCCTGTCATCATTCCGGCGCTAGTAACGGAATTCATAAATACCTTACCTGATGATACATTTGTTGTACCATAGGAGTGTTTTGCAAGGGCAAGCCCGGGACGAACTGATAATCTTCTTGTGAGCTTGTGCTCTATGTAAAAACCTACTGAGACACCTGGTGAATTACCCATCATATTTTCTATACTTGACATCATACCTGAAAGACCCGCTATGATACTTGTCTTGCTGCCAGCGGGTGCCTCCTCTTCAAAATCATTTGCAGTTATCTCCTTTTTGATATCCTCAGCCAGATTGTTGTCAGACAGTTTTGCATCAACAGATGACTTATCAGTATTATTTTCAGTTAGTTGATCGGATGCTTTTATGCTATTATCATACACTGAATCATTTTTAACCACTGCTTCAGCAATTGGGTCCTGCTTTGAGGAAAGTATTACAGGCAATTCTGTTCTGGTTTGTACATTAGTTTCAGGTTTGATTTTAAGGTTTGAATTGGAGGAAATAACAGGAGCCGGTGGCTGAATTGCCTGAGGTGATACTAATTTCTTCTGTGCTATAAATGTGTCTGGCTGATAATGAAGCGTCTGATAAATAAAGAAACCACCGACTGAAACAATAACTGCAACTGAAGCAGCTTTAGCCCAGAAAGGTATAATAATGGCAAAACGCTTTTTACCCTTTTTCCGGCTGACAAATGAGTTCCATCCCTCCTCTGCCATATTATCGGCGTTGAAGGTGCTGAAGGCTTTCTCTGCCTGCTCTTTGAATATCTGATCAAACAGCTTCATGACGTTTTGCAGTACTATTAAATTCTTTCATATAGATATCCCGTACCATTTTCTTGGCCCTTGCCAGATTTGATCTAGAAGTTGAAGTTGTCACACCCAGCAGTTTTCCTATTTCGTCGTGTGAATAGCCTTCTAATTCGAAAAGGTTAAAAGTCAGCTTATAATTTTCAGGAAGACGGCTGAATATTTTCAGTATGTCATTAACAGACAATTCAATATCAATATCCGGCTCCTGCTCTTCTGTTTCTGCAATATTATCGATTGACACGGCAGAAGAGTGCTTCAGGTTTCGCCTGTAGTTGTCAATGGAAGTATTTACAAGAATTCTTGAATACCAGGCTTTGAATGATTTGGAAGTATCATAATCACCCAGATTTTCGAGAACCTTCATATAACTGTCATTTACAATTTCCATAGCCTCGTTCCTGTCTTTGGTATACCTGATGCAAACTGACATGGCAAATGAGAAGTAGCGTTTATAGAGGACCTCCTGGTGAAGCTCCTTCCCCTTCAGGCATCCTGATATCAGATCTGAATCAGAATATTCCTGAACCTCTAAACGCTTTTCGTTCATTTATTTATCCAAATTTTGCTCCATATTATAACTTATTTCAGACATTTTTATGATTTTTCATAAGCAATTTATTTGCACTTATCTGAAAACAAAGCCCAGTTGCAGCTCCATTCTGTTGAAACGGGTAACATATTCCGTAGCATATGAATTTCTGCTATAGTTGTTGTTTTCAGTTACAGATACCTGTTGAAACCGGTACCCTAAAGCAATATTTATTCCCACTTTATCCCATGTCTGCAATAATATTCCGGCGCCAGCATTTAAAAGAAAACCTCCTGTTGACTCTTTTGAATAACCATACCAATAGTTTGTTTCTTCATCACCCATCAAGGAAAATCCATATCCGCTTTTCAGGAAAATAAATGGAGATGCATGTGAATTGAAAGGGTGGTAATATAATTCTGAATAAACCGGCAAAAGTGGCATAGTCATCTCTTCGAGACCGGTTCCTATTCCAACCATCAGTCCATTTCTGAATTTATATCCATTTGAAAGACCAATACTAAGCATATTAGTTCCGCTCTCATCGCTTTTCCCTATCAGCATGCTTAATCCAAAACGAAGATAATAACCGCTTCTCTGTGAATAGCGATACTGCTTATTATTCATTTTTTCAACCGAGGAAACCCAGGAATCAGGAACTGAAATAGACTGAGGCACAGTCAGTTTTATAAAATAATTTCCGGAAGTGTCATTAACAATGATTCCCGATAAACGGGAACCATTGTTAAGCACCAGCGTCTGTTCAGTCCTTCTCTGGGAAAATGCCGGTAATGCAAGCACAATGAAAATCAATGAAAGAATTATCCTTATCATCAGTCTTTTAATTACTTATCATTTTGCTACAATCTTTAACTGGCTGATCTGTTTAATGTTTTTCGGATCGCTGTAATCATACTGGTAAATGCCATTCGCGCCTATAAGCATCAGTATTTTATTTAAAGGGATAACATCGAATGTATTGAAATCCTTGTAGTGTGCCAGCTGATTGTTGAGTATCTGAAGCGGATCTGATTTGTCATATACCTTAAGCCCGGCATCTCCATCACAGACAAACAGCAGATCACCATCTACACCTAATCCGTGAGGATTAAACATCGGGTAGGATTTAACAAGATAAGGATTGGTTATTGAAGAAATATCAATCACCTCCATCAGATTACTTCCGTTTGTACACCTGGTGCCTGTGCGAAGTGTTACATATGCGTAATTACCATCAACAACAACAGGATCACAGGCAGTAAAATGGTTGTATGCTGAAACCTGAACAGGTTTCTCAGGTATAGTAATATCATAGATCAGCATCCCGGTTGTGGTACCGATAAAAAGCTTGTTGCCCATTCTGTAAAGCGTTTCCATACTGCGAGAAACATCCACGCTATCCTTAACAATTAATTGTGAAGGAGTGACATCAACGGTCTTCAGCCGCCAGGGAAGTGCAATCAGATAGAGATACTGCTCATTCAGCATGAAACGGGCCATTGATCCGGCGACACCTGCGCTGCCATTCATGTTTCCGTTAGTTTCAGCTGCTGCCATAAAACTCACAAAATCACCTTTTAAAAATCTCCAGCTGTAATCACCTGGTTCGCGGTCTTCCGTAATTGTTTTCACCTCCCAGTCAATAATAACTCCCTTAGTTTTGTCCACATTTGAATAAGGGTACCATTTATCTCCTTCAGGAACGATCTCCGGAAATACATTTTTCAGACGGCCCTTTTCCACCGGATTATTTATATCGGTAATGTCAATGGAAACCAGGTCAATATAACTGTCGGCAAACAGGGTATTACCTCTGATAGCCATATCTATATTGCCCAGGATCTTATAGAATGCAATTTTTTTCGGATTGGCAGGATCTGCATTGTCTATTACATGTATTCCTTTTCCGTATTCATTTACAAAAAGATAGTTATCCTTAAAGTAGATTTTACCCGGTACTGTAATATCCTGCGGTTCACTTTTGGCAAAGCTGCTGCGAAAATCGCTGAATGCCATATATACCGGCACATTGGCTTCATATGTTACTCTTTCAAAAGTTTTGTCTTTACATCCTGAAAAGGCAACAGTAAGCAAAACCAGGGTGATTGCACTGTATAACGAATTTTTCATATCGATAATTATTTAGAAATAAATATATGTTTTATAACATCTTTTTAAAATAAACCTTAATTCAAATCTCTAATTCAGAGGGTTAACCACCTGACCAATAAAAAGCAAAGTATTAGTGGTACGTTCCCTTATCGCGAAAATGAAAGGCTTGTCGATTATAAATGTCGGTGTCTGCTGAGGACCGGCGCTTGTAAGGCCGATCCCTATTGTCGTAACTGCAGCTGCTTCAGTTCCTTCTTCATTTATCTCTACAAATGTGTTTTGTTTTACGAAATCAACATAGAGTCTTGCATCAGAAATCCCGGAGAGGTTTGCAAGATTGTCATCAAAAGCATCTGTCATGCCCATGCTTTTAAGCTGACTATTAAGCAGTTTCTCGTATGAGAATTTAAATTTTGGCATAAAAACAATTGTCTTTCCAAATGAATTCATTCCATCCAATGAAGATGTAAGACTTTTCCATGCAGCTGCATTGAATGATGATCGGAACGTTGAAAATGATTCCCCTGGAACAATGATTGTCATTGAAAAGTTGGTTCGTCCGTAAGTAAGCTCTATTGCTTTGAACGAATCTCCGTTAACAACTTTTGCACCCACCTCCCCTGTCATCGTACTTACATTGACAGAATTGCCTCCGCTAAGGTAAAATGGCTTTTCTGCCGTAAGGGTTTTATCAAACTGATAACTCCAGCTGCCCTTAAAATAGAGAGCATTCATAAGAAACATAACTATCTCGGGAGATATTTCATCCAGCACTTTCGGAATCTTTCCATAAGTATTATCACTGGCCCATTTGTTTATGGTCTGAAGTGCTGAAGGCAATGCAAAATCAAGACCTTCAGTTTTTGCCCCGAAATCGTTGGTCATTGTCCCAAGAAAGGATGGTTTGACAACAAAACTTTTCCTGTAAAAGACAGCATTGGCAAGTGCAAGCTTTACCTTAGGATCAGCTTCCAGAAGCTGGCTGACCAGACTCTTATATGCTGCATTTACTTCCCCGATTGTCATGCTTCCCCGGTATTTAAGCATGTTTTTAATCTGGTCGTAAGTATTAGCTCCACATCCATTAAGCAACATTGTAAGAGCAGTACTGGCACTTAATGGTGAAAGCATAATGTTGCCATTTTCATCAGCGGCGGCTTTGATAAACAGATCAACACCAAACTCATTGCTTCCTGAAATTGTCTCAGTGGCTTTTGCTGTAAGTTCTATGGTTTTTGGTGTAAGATCCTGAACGGGGTCAGTATTGTCTTTATCGCATGAAGAGTATCCCAGTGAAAGGGACAAAATCAATATTATAGGTAGTTTATTCATAATATTTAGTGTTTTATAAGCTAATACGGATGAATTGCAGTAAACGCTGCAGGGGGGAATAAAAAAAATGGCCCTTTGGCAAGCTCAGGGGTATCATTCTGGCTCGCGCGGATTTAGCGAAGCGTAATTTTTGTCATTGATTGTCATTGATTGTCATTCTATTGTCATTCAATTGTAAAGAAACAATGACAACCGAATGACGCGAAGCAAATGACCTCTTAATGACCGCTGCCTTTTTTACCTGACCGGCCTTACTTTAACGGTATATTCAAATTTCTGCGGCATAACCTGGTATTGTGAGAAAACTGAAAGTGCTGTACATCCCACACCACTGGTGGCATAATCGAAATTAAAAGTAATGCCATCAGCCTGTTTCAGCTGATATGTATAAAGTGATTTTGTAAGATTTTCTTTTGTGTATGGATGAGCGCTGAAATTGAACAGCTTATCGCCGCTGAATTCCAGTCCTATACCATCCTTAGAAGTCATTCTTACCCACCTGTTATCGCATCTTAGACCGTAATCCTGGGGAATGAGGTATGGTTCATACATTTCTGCAACAGTCGAATTGTATATATCTGTTCTGTAGCCTGTTTTCCTGTCAGGGTAGTTCTCCTGAGGACCGCGTCCGTACCAGCTCACATTGTCCAGCGATTTATCAAGTATCCACTCCACTCCTGCCCTTGGCAGCCATGATGGCATATCACCATCAGGTACAATTGAGTGAAAGATTTTCATTTCCCCGTTACCCTGTATGTTATAAATGTAGTTGTTCATGAAGACACCATTTCCGGTTGCAAGAATATCCAGATTCTTTACTTCAACAGTTATGCTGCCATCACTTTCCTTTTCTACAGAAAATTTCTCCGGAATATTTTTAAGCTTATCAAGACCGGCTGAATACCATTCTGTTGAGGCACTCCTTCCATAACCATCCGTCCTATGCTTTCTGTTCGATACTCCATAAGCCCAATCATCGGTTTCATTTGCGAGCGGAGGACGCCATACATTCAATTCAGGTCCCCTGCTTATCATTTCCTTTCCGGAATACTTAAGTGAAACCAACAATCCATTCTTTCTGTCGAACATATAACTGAAGTCCTTACCTGTAATTGTTACAAAAGTATCTGACTCACTTAGTTCAAGAGGCATAACCGATGGATCTTCTGTACCGGCAACAGGGACAGACCAGGGAAGGTCAATCTGTTCCCAGGCTATCTCAAAGCCTTTTTCTGCCCATTCAGTTTTTTCCTTAAGCCTGAAGCTCAGGTTTAACCGGTATTCACGTCCTTCCCTGATGAGCGGTTTCTTATAAGGAACAGTAATTACTGCCATCTTCTGAGGATCAAGGTCAATCACTATCTTTCCCTTTTCAATAACCTCATTATCAGATTTTACCATCCATTCCGTCTCAAGATTTTTCAGGTTAGTAAACAAATATCTGTTTGTAATCTCAACTTTACCTCCGGAAGCTGAAATCAGTTTTGCGGCAACAGGCTGGGCCGATTTTTTGATCTGCCACATCTCCGGCTGAGGACGCCTGTCGGGCCAGATAGAACCATAGGTCCGGGCACCGATACCATAACTGAAAAATTCTCCCTCCTCTGAAAAAGACTCAAAATCGAGCCATAAGGCAGACTTTTTCTTCAAACCCGATGAAGGTGAAAGAAGAAGGTCTAATGGAATATTATCAGAAAAAACGGCTGCCTGATCAACAACTGCATCGCATATGTATACATTAGTCTCCTGACCATGTTCTTCCGCATTTCTGCCAATATTTACCGGGAATGGAGTATTGCGTATGTTTCCGGTAGCAGGCATTTTAGCACTGCCAACCCCATCAATTGATATTGAGATATCCTTACCTGTATACCAGGCAGCAATATGATGCCAGTTATTTTCCCAGTTGGCAGGCAGTACTATCTTAACTTTATGTCTCTTATTTGTTGTCACGTAGAATTCCAGAGAATCGCTTCTCACCTGTACAATTCCAAACTGCCAGCTGCCTTTGGTAATGTAAGTACCTGCCGAGCTGCTGAGTGCACGGGGAAATACTTTCATTGAAAGCGTAAGTTTATCTCCACTAATCTCAAGAGCCTCATCGCGATATACCTCAACCCATTGATCATGACCATTCAGATCTATTCCCTTACCTTCGGTCCCTGTGACAAGTTTTGCCCGTCCCATTACATTAACACTGATTTTATTTTGTGAAGAATCAGTCAATGAAATTATTTTCTCAGTAATCCCGGTACTTACGAAATCCCATATAGCACCTCCCATGCTTCTGGGATTGCTGTAAAATACATTCCAGTAGTCATCGAGAGCGCCTCCGCCGTTACCTGTAACGGCAAGATACTCATCGAGGAATGACGGGCGGGGATCTGTTTCTGCAGGCACCAGCATTACATCGGTTATCAGTTTATGAATTGGCGGGTAACGCGGACCGATAATATCTTCACAGCTATGTGCAAATGCGTTGCCACCATACATCCAGTAACGTGTTTTGTCATATTTCTTCCCCTCTTCAATAACCGCACAAATGTTATTCCCTTCACCGCTTTCGTTGCCTGCACTCCAGAAAAGCACGCAGGGATGGTTTCTGTCACGAAGCACCATTTTTCTGGCCCGTTCGCGATACATGCCCTCCCACTCTTTCATCTCCGAAACATATTCAGTTGCATGTGATTCATCACCGGTTTCATCGACAATATATAAACCATATTCATCAGCAAGCTCAAGGTATTTTATCACCGGAGGATAATGCGAAGTTCTTACACAATTAATATTGAATCGTTTGAGCAGTGCCATATCCTTTCTTATGGTTTCCTCATTCATAGTATGACCCAGCACCGGATGCTGCATATGGGAATTGATGGCATTAAGCTTGACAGGAACACCGTTCAGGTAAAATACCTGGTTCCTGATCTCGGTCTCTTTGAATCCTATCCTTCCATAAATAACTTCAACGGTTGCACCCTGTTGGTTTTTAAGCTCAAGAGTCAGGTGATACAGATTAGGAAACTCCGCTGACCATTTGGCCGGATTCTTAATGTTTTCTTTTATAACAACAGATGTCATACCTGATTCAGCAACGGAAATTTTTCCAGAAGTCAGTGAAGCAACTTTGTTTTTCTGCTGGTCATAAAGAGTGGCAAGTACTGTGAAATCATTAACAGAAGACGGAGAGTAATTTTTTACATCCAACTTTAATTCAAGCTTTGAGTCAGTATAGCTATCATCAAGGTCAGTTGTTGCATACCAGTCGAAGATATGAGTCTTTGGGGCCGCAAAGAGCCAGACATCGTCAAAAATACCGGCAAGACGCCAGTAATCCTGATCTTCAAGATAATATCCATCTGAATATTTATAAACATTCACTGCAATGGTATTTTTACCAGGCTTAATGTACTTTGTAATATTATATTCTGAAGGTTCCTGTCCTCCTTCATTATAGCCCACCTCCTGGCCGTTAATCCAGACAAATGAAGCTGAAGCACATTTTTCAAGACGGAGGAAAACCTCTCTGTTTTTCCAGGAAGCAGGAACAGTAAATGATCTGCGGTACGAACCTGTTGGATTATACTCCCTGGGAACAAACGGAGGATTTGGTTTGAATGGTGTGCTTACATTCCTGAAAAGAGGATCTCCGTAACCCTGCATTTCCCAGTTGGAAGGAACATGAATGGTATCCCACTTTTTATCATTAAAATCCTCCCGAAAGAAACCGGTCTGTGTACCTTCAGGAGTATCAGAATATTGAAATTTCCAGCTGCCGTTAAGAGAAATAAAGGATCCTGCATCTGAATATTTATTTCTAAGCGCTTCATCTGCTGACGTATAAGGAATTAATGGAACATGACCTTCTTCCTGGTTAAGCTCAAAGAGACTTGTATTCTCAATGTAGTGATAAATATCAGAAAGAAACGGTTTATCCTGGGCACCTGCCGCTATTGAAAGTCCCATCAGAAGAAGAAAAGCGATTTTACACTTCATATAATTCAGATTTAGAGATGCGTGAATTTATGATAATTACCAGATATTTCCTTCTAAAATCTATTTTTTACTAATTTTGACTTTTATTTCTATTGTAAAACATTCACATAAACCACATGAATCTTAAACGAAGGGAATTCATCAGGTTAGGTGGTATAACAGTTGCAGGCTCTATGGTACTTCCGTCAATTCTACATTCATGCAAAGGTATTCCTGTTTCAGACAGTGCTGCCGCTTACATGGATCATTTCGAGGTAACCCCTGAACAGCTGCAGAAAGTTCTGGCCACAGCGCTGGAAAAGGGAGCTGATTATGCCGACCTATATTTTGAACATACAGTAAGCAATGCTACATCATTGCAGGACAAGAAGGTTAACAGTGCTTATTCCGATATCACTTTCGGTGTAGGTATTAGAGTACTAAAAGGTGATCAGACAGGTTTTGCCTATGCTGAGAACACATCAATGGAGTCGATGCTGAGGGCAGCTAAAACTGCAGCCAGTATAGCTGACAGCAGTTCCTCATGGAATTCACTTCCTTTCAATGAGTTGGTTCCTTCAGCTTTTTACAACATAACCACTTCATGGGAAGATGTACAAATAAAGGACAAGATTCCCTTTATAACTTCCCTCAATGACAAGATCTTTGCCGGAGACACCAGGGTAACCAAAGTGAATATAAGCCTATCGGATTCAACAAGCTATATTCTTTTCTGCAATTCCGAAGGGTTGCTATCATGGGACTACAGGCCTCTCACATACATTATGGCCAGAACAATAATGGAAGAGAACGGCAGGATCGAGAATTCAATGGTTTCTTTGTCATCGAGGAAAGGTTTTGAATTCCTTACAAACGACCTTGTTGACGGTCTGGTGAATGAAGCAATGATAAAAACTTCACGGCTCTTCAAAGCAGACAAACCAAAAGCAGGTGAAATGGAAGTAGTGATGGCGGCAGGCAGTTCCGGAATACTTCTTCACGAAGCAATGGGGCATTCATTTGAAGCCGATTTCAACAGGAAAAACACATCTATCTTTTCCGATAAGATGGGTAAAAAGATTGCAGAAAGCTTTGTAACAGTCGTTGATGACGGAACTCTTCCAAACGACAGGGGTGCACTTAATATAGATGATGAAGGTATCAAAACAGAAAAAACCATACTTGTTAACAATGGCGTTCTGACAAGCTATATCCATGACAGGATAAGTGCCAAATTCTATAATGTCAAACCGACAGGCAACGGACGGCGTCAGGACTTCAGGAATGTTCCTATTCCAAGGATGCGTTCAACTTATATGGAAAACGGACCACACAAGCATGATGAGATCATTGCCAGCGTGAAAAAAGGAATCTATGTGGAAGACTTCAGTAACGGACAGGTTAATATAGGTGCTGGTGATTTCACTTTCTTCGTTAAGTTTGGCTATGTCATTGAAAACGGGAAACTAACATTGCCCATTAAGGATATCAACATTATCGGAAACGGTCCGCAGGCACTGGCCGACATTACTATGGTTGCTGATAATCAGAAGATCGATTACGGTACATGGACATGCGGTAAAGATGGTCAGGGAGTACCGGTATCAATGGGCTTGCCAACAGTAAAAATAAAGAAACTGACAGTTGGCGGGATTAATGGTTAACGATGAATGCTGAATGCAAAATTTTAACAATCTGAATTTACAATGAATACAAACGAAAAATATGAAATTGCTGACCTTGTCATTAAACATGCCATTAAGAATGGTGCTGACGAGGTAGCTGTTGCAATAAGCGACAGCGCCAGCAGTCACATTGAGATCCGCGAACAGAAAATAGACAGGCTTCAGGAATCAATCAGTAATGGTTTGTCCTTGTCTCTTTATGTCCAGAAAAAATACTCATCCCACTCCACCAATCACCTTAAGAAGGCTGAGCTGCTCAAATTTGTGGAGGGGGCAGTAGCTGCAACAAAGTACCTGTCGGAGGATGAATTCCGTTATCTCCTGATCCTGAAAGATATTACAAGGGTGGTGGTGAAGATCTCATGACAATGGATGCAAGTATAAATTCACTTGACCCAAAATCAAAAATCGACCTTGCACGCCAGGCTGAAAATGAGATTTTCGGAACAGACGAGCGTATTATTTCCATAACTGCCAGTTACGACGATACTGTAAGCACTGATGTTTTTGTAACTAGTAACGGATTCAGGGGAGAGAGCAATGGCAGTTTCGCTGGCTTATCTGCATCTGTTTCATTGAAGGGAGAAACCGGCCGGCCTCAGGATTACTGGGGAGAGTACTGCATACATTTTAATGACCTGGTAAAAAGCGGAATCGGGAAAAAGGCCCTTGAGAGAACAATCAGGAAACTTGATCCCAGGAAGATCACATCAGGTAAGTACCAGATGATTGTTGACAATATGGCTGTCGGGAACCTGCTTGGCCCCTTTATTTCTGCCCTGTACGGATCATCAATGTATCAGAAAAACTCATTCCTCATAGGAAAGTCAAATACAAAAGTAGCAAGCGAAATACTTACAATAAATGACGATCCATTGGTCCCGAAAGGTTTCGGATCACGGCATTTCGATCAGGAAGGAATAAATGCAGTTAAAAGGGAAGTATTGGATAACGGTGTCCTGAAAAATTACTTTATAGGCACATACTATGGAAGAAAACTAAATCTCCCTCCAACTACAATTGGTCCTTCAAATCTTGTTTTCAAATTAGGGGATAAGGATCAGGCTGCTCTTGTTAAATCAATCAAAAAGGGAGTATTTGTTACCGGATTCAACGGAGGAAACTGCAACGGATCAACAGGTGATTTTTCATATGGTATTGAAGGATTCCTTGTTGAGAACGGAGAGATAAAATATCCTGTAAATGAAATGAATATCTCCGGCAACATGAAAGAATTCTGGAATACTCTTATAGCAATAGGCAATGATCCTTACAAATTCGGATCGTTCCTTACACCTACAATGTTATTTGATAATACTGATTTCAGCGGGCTGTAAGAAAGCTCTTCGACTCCCCTCCCGGGAGGGGCCGGGGGTGGGTTTGTTATATTTGAGAAACCCACCCCTAACCCCTCCCAGGAGGGGAACAAATTTCGTCCCGGCGTCTATGTCTTTAATTACTTTCCTGTCATATTCAACACCCCGACGTAGTATCCCGGATCAACTTTTATATCGGCATTCGCGGTCTCAATTTTAACAGTGCTGAACATACCTTTTGGACTGATATTCAACGGTTTTCCTGACACATATATCTTCAGGGGCATATCAAATCCTCTGACACAATTGTTCCATCTGAAGGTAAGCTCCTCTCCTTTCACATAATACTCAAATACCGGTATCCTGACATCCCTCAGATACTGATCGAAGAAACGCTGAAGGTTTATTCCGGTTTTTGCGCTCAGGAACTTCTCAATCTGATCTCCCGATACTACCTGATGGTAAAACTCACTGTTCACTCCTCTTAGTATACCTCTCCATTTTTCATCATCATTAACGATCTGACGAAGAGTATGAAGCATATTTCCACCTTTATAGTACATATCGCCGGAACCTTCAAAGTTTACATCATAAATGCCTGTAATCGGTTTGTCGTTACGAATATTACCGCGGCATCCAATAACATAATCCTGTCCTGCTTCCTTTCCATAATAATATTCAACATAGAGGCACTCGGAATAGTTAGTAAAGCTTTCATGTACCCACATATCTGCAACATCCCTGTAGGTTATGCTGTTTGCAAACCATTCGTGTCCTGATTCGTGAATTATTATGAAATCAAATTTTTTCCCCCATCCGCTTATACTCAGATCATTACCCCGGTAACCATTCTGGAACCCATTTCCATAGGTAACAGAACTCTGATGCTCCATTCCAAGATAAGGTGCCTCCACCAATTTATAGCTATCCTTATAAAAAGGATACTTGCCAAACCAGTGTTCGAAGGCTTTAAGCATCATTGGAGCCTGTTTGAATTGCTCTTTTGCTTTCTCCAGATTCTCTTTCAGGACATAATAGTCACAATCAAGAGGACCTGCCTCACCCTGGAACACTTCTGAAAAGTGGGCATAATCAGCAATGTTAATATTGACACCATAATTATTTATAGGACTTCCGACGAACCAGTTCCATGTTTTTGTCTTGTTTTTATTTTTTACCACACTGCGTAGCCTTCCATTTGAAACATCCATAAGCTTTTCGGGTGCAGTTATACTTATCAGCATGCTGTCAGGTTCGTCATACATATGATCCTTGCATGGCCACCAGAGGCTTGCTCCATCACCCTGGTTGGCAGTTGCAATAAAAGGCATTCCATTCGAATCTTTGTTCCATGTTATTCCACCGGTCCACGGAGGTCTTGTTGAGACTTTAGGTCTCCCTTCATAAGTAATTACAACTGAGTTTAAACTACCTTTTTCCTGTTTCTCTGCCAGCTCAATCCAGTAAACATTTCCTTCTCTTTTAAAAGTGAGATCCCTGCTGTTCTGCCTTGCACTTATAATATTCATCGGATTCTGAAGGTCTATTTGCATACGTGTGCCGGCATCAACTACTTTGTATAGTATGGTATTTGATCCCTTTATAGTACTATCAGCAGGATTAACGGCAACATTCAAATGATAATAAATAAGGTCCCACCATTTTCTTTCAGGAGTAATTGATCCACGCAGGGTATCCTGTCTTGTAAAAACAGGAACATAGTTTTGCGCATTTGAAGAAATTGCGATAATCACGAGGGAAAAGAAGAAGCAAAAACGTAAAGATAATTTCATATAAAACTGTTTTAAGAAGAGCAAAAGTAGGAAATATATCCAAACGAAGAAAGGCACCTGCTGAGTGCCTTTCTGCGATTAAATTAAAACCTGAAACCGGTGGCCTGGCGGCCTGTATGAAAACTCTTTCCGGCGAAAGAGCAAAACCTCTAGTTAATAAGCATCGGGAAATAAGCTGCTATCATCTGCGTATTCTCAACTTCATCTCTTTTTCCTGAAGTAATTGCTTTCTGATGAAAGTATTCACTCTTGTTAAGAGCTGCTGTCGCAGTTTTGAAACCATCCTTTTCAAATGAAGGATCAAGCATCTGTACTCCGAAGTAATTTTCATTGCATACATACTGAACTGAAAGCTTGTCTGAAAGCACAACATAGTTCTTACAGTTCTTACCTTTGGTTACCACAACAGTAACTTCCAGTGGTGAATTCTGATAGCTGATTATAAATGCCTTGTGATCAACTCCGTTTAATTTAACGGGATTATCAGCCATCTCTATTTTATAGTCTCCAAGTGCTGAATGTGTCTTACCTTCAGCAACAAGTTCTCTCGAGAATGATGTGGTGACCATTGCTACCACTAACACTACTGCAAAAAACACTCTTTTCATGGCTTTGAATTTTTAATTATTAATGAACTTTTTTTTCTTTTTAAATTTTCTGTCCTTTTTAAAATCTGAAGTCTTTCATCAACTTCATGAGTCAAAATTATGTCATGGATGAAGGCAAAAAAATAGCAACTGAACAAAGAGCGTAACTGATCCAACAGAATGCGGTTTACATCCAACATTCTGTTTTTAAACTGGTGAAAAGGAGATGGGGAGAAAGGGAGATTGGGAGAAAAAGGCACCGATATTTGTAATCCTATCTGTAAAAATTCTAATTTTACATTGAAACAGTTGGAAAAAAAGTTGGCGGCCAGGAAAAACATTAAATAGATACTTATGAAGAAGCCTTTGAAAATTACTTTATGGACTGCAGGTATAACAGTAGGACTGGTTTTGATAGTTGCAATTGTATTCTTATTCAATTTTATATCAGCAACAAAATCAATGACACCTGCTGAGACTCGTGCAATAAACGATTCCGTATGGAGTGTAAAGGACAGGTTTGTCAATGCATTTATTTTCAAGGGTAAAGATGGATACATATTAATAGATGCAGGTATATCTGAGAAAAACTTCAGCAATGAACTTGCTAAAACAGGAATTAAGCCCGATCAGATAACTACGCTGCTGCTGACACACACAGATGGTGATCATATTGGTGCCACAGGGCTTTTCAAAAATGCAGCTATATATCTGCACAAAGAGGAGGAACAGATGATCAACGGAACAACCGGCAAAACGAAATTCTCTAAAACAAAATGGAAATACGGACCATACAGACTGCTTGAAAGTGATGAAACTGTAAAACTAAACGGGATTAATGTGAAGATCATACATACTCCTGGACACACCCCGGGTTCATCATGCTATATTATCGGGGAAGATTACCTTGTAACCGGTGACAATCTTATTGTCATTAATGGAAAGTACGTTCATTTTGTTGAGAAGTTCAACATGAATACTCCGGAGCAGGAAAAGTCACTTACTACTCTGCCAGACCCGGGAACATTTAAATATATTCTGACAGGCCATAATGGTATTGTAGAATTCTAAAGAACTACTTCCTTTTTACTTTTTACTTTTCATACTTCCGATTTTGACTGCTAAAGTCAGAAACACTGAACGGCCGACTCCGTTGACCCCTGACCCATGGTACCTGTAATCAGTATTTAGCAGGTTGCAGAGACTAAGATTTATATTGTACCAGTCAGCATCAATCCCGCTATTGATATTGAAAATATTCCAAGCGGGAGTCCCTCCCTTAGGGATCCTGTTATCGGCAATATCCCCTGCAGCTAATCTGGCCTGCTTACCTGCTCCAAGCCACTCCAGATTTATCCACCATGCCTCAGGTCCATATTCTGCTGCAACACGCCAGAACATTGGAGGAATACGTCTTACTGGTTCATTTTTTGTGATATTTTGTCCATATGTATATGTATATGAAGTACTTAACGACAATTGACCGGATAATTTCAGATCCCAGGAGGTTTCAAATCCCTGGATATATGCTTCTTCTACATTCTCCTTTATATATACAGGATAGCCATCTATTGTATCGCCTTCAACCTTGTTCCGTACAATCAGATCAGTCAACTTGTTGCGATAGAAGTATGCTTCTCCGCTCAAAACACTGCCAATATATTTATAACCAAGCTGGTACTGTATAGAATGTTCTGGTTTCAGATCATAATTTGGTGTTTCATATCTGAAATCGACAATTCCCAGTGTACCAAGATCATCGAGATTCGGAGCCCTGAACCCGGTATTAACAGAAACAAATATATTGGATCGAATACTAAGTTTTCGCATAACTGCCACATTGCCAACCATTGCCGACGGGGTAAGCTTAGCATTTCCAACAGCTTCATCTTCTACATTTATTATAAATGAATTGAATCTTGCCCCCGCCGTAATACTCCATTTATTGAGATCAAAAGTGTGCAGGGAGAAGGCTGCAAGGCTTGACATAGCTGATCCGTCGGGATAAAGACCACGTTTTGCTGTTGAAATGCCGGAAGAAAGATCCTTATCTGTACGACTGCTGCTGACCATGTCGTTGTACACTTCAATCCCGCTGTTTGCCGACCAGATGCTTCCTCCTGATGTTAAGGCTTCAGCCGAAAACCCAATTGAGCGAACCTCGTCATTCTCCAAACGCAAAGCAGAAGAACCATTTTTTTGCATCTCCCTGCCTTCTTCGCTGTTCTGTAGAGAGGCCGTGAAAACAACTGATTTCAGAATACCTGCTTCCAGCGTCTGATTATATCTGGCATAGGCCAGTTTCCTCGTCTGAGGATCCATTTTATTAACTGCGTAATTCTCGAGGGTATATTTATGGTAAACAGGAACATCTTTCTGATGAACACTCTGGTATGCGAGTGTAAGAGTTGAAGACTCTGACAGCAACACCTTGCCTTTTATGTCATAGTCAAGTTCCTGGTAAGCTGTCGGAACCTGCTTACCTGTTGTATCACCACCCACAATATCACCAAAATTCCGGGCGGTGACTGAAGCTCGCAATGCACTGCGCTTACTGCTATAATTTACAGCTGAATTGAGACTCTGTTCCATTCCGCTGGTTGCAAACCTTGAGAGCAAGGAGCCTCCCCAGCAGGACTTTTCTGTAAGTTCAGGCTGGTAACTTAATGACTGGATGGTACCTCCAAGTGCATCTGACCCATACTGAACAGATCCGCTTCCCCTCAGTACTTCCGTTCTTTCAACACCAAAAACATCAATAGTGTTGAAGGTCTGATTAGGGCCATACCTTGATGTTGCATTGCTCAGTCTAATGCCATCTATAAGAAGTAGTGTCTGATTGCCTGTCAATCCCCTGACAAATGGAGACCCGCCACCATGGTTTGTTTTCTGTACAAATACACCAGGAGTCAGATTTAAGGCTTCAGGAGAAGTACGTACCTGAAATTTCTTCATTGACCCTGCACCCATCATCCTGATTGCCTCCGGAATATTAAGCTGATGGGAAGGATACCTCGTTGCAGATATTACCACCTCCCCGAGTTCTCTTGATAATATTGAATCATTCAGCTGTACAGCCTTGTTGTCCTGTGCCTGAAGAACTACTGAGAAAAACACTAAAGTACCTGAAAACCCTAATTCTTTAAATCCTCTTATCATAAAAATTATATTGGCAGATACAAATATATTATCATCGGCAACACCTTAAATAAGAATTGAAGAGTTTAATCATTATTTAACAAAATTTTGCTTAAAACATTTGTCATTGCCGGATTGTTTGATGTTTTATAGTAATTTCATTGATTATAAATATATTCTTATGAAAGCATATTATTCAACAAAATACGGTGGCCCGGAATATGCATTTTATGGCGAATTGCCTGATGCAACAGCAAAAAAAGGCGAGCTGCTTATAGAAGTAAAGGCAGTATCAATTAATCCGGTTGATTATAAAATAATGCAGGGAGCAGTACGAATAATCAGTGGTTCAAAATTCCCCAGGGTTTTCGGAACCGACTTTGCCGGAATTGTGAAGGAAATAACAGAAGGTGTAAATGGTTTTAAGCCTGGTGACAATGTTTATGGATCAGCTTCAATAATATTCGGAAAACAGGGAGCATTATCAGAATTAATGTCAGTATTACCCGATAAGATAAGACTTATACCTGAAGGTATGTCCTTTGAAGAGGCTTCCTCACTTCCTGTAGCCGGACTTACTGCTCTGAACGGACTCAGACGGTGCAATGTCGATGCAGGAAGCAGGGTTCTTATAAATGGTGGCACCGGCGGAGTTGGCCATTTTGCAGTACAGATTGCAAAGGCAAAGGGAGCTCAGATTACAGCTACTTGCAGCAGTGCAAACAGTGATCTGGCAAAAAAGCTGGGAGCTGATGAGGTGAGCGGCTATACAAAAGATGATTTTGCTAAGCTCACATCAAAATTCGATGCAATATTTGATGCGTCAGGATTAATGAGTTACTCAGATGTATTGAGACTGCTTAAAAAGGGAGGTGTTCATGCATCAACCCTGTTCTTTCCGCCATCTTCAATATATGCGGTTCTTTTGAGTATCATATCAGGAAGAAAGCTTACTTCAGCGAACATGCGTAAAAAGCCTGAAGACTTTGAAGAAATGGAGAACCTTTGGAGAGAAAAAAAAGTTGTACCTCTGATAGACAGTACATTTCCCCTTTCCAAATGCGGGGATGCATTTTATCATACGGAACATGGTAAGCCAAAGGGGAAGGTGATAGTGACGATATGACGGTATTGCGGTATTATGGTGTTAGTAATTATTTTTGTCCTTGTCCTTATAGTAGTTCTTAACTAATTTACCAAACACCTTGTCTTTTTTACGTTTTTCTGCAACTGTTGTTGTAAATCTTTTCTGTTCCTTAATAATTTTCAGATAGTTGTGATAGGAATCCTCATCGAGAATCCCTTTTTTAAGTGCTTCAGTTACAGCACATCCTGTCTCATTTATGTGCTGACAATCTGAGAATCTGCATTTTAAAGAAAGTGAAATGATATCCTGAAATGTTGCCTTTATTCCTTCCTGATTATCGGTCATTCCTACTTCTTTCATTCCCGGAGTATCTATTATGATACCTCCGTTTTCCAGGACAAATAATTCACGATGCTCTGTGATATGTCGGCCCTTGTTTGTGCTAAGGCTTATATGTCCGGTTTTTAATACCTGTCTTTTAAGCAAATTATTTATCAATGTTGATTTTCCAACACCGGAGGATCCAACCACACAATAAGTTTTCCCTCTTTGAATAAAATCCATAATCTGGTCAAGCCCTTTAAGAGTGATGTTGCTTAGCAGAATGTAATTTACTTTTTTCTCTCTCTTTTCAAGCTCGCTGACCGCATTACTGATTTCCTCTTCTGTACTCAGGTCTGTTTTACTTATCACCATTACAGGCTCAATATCAGACGAATAACAGATGGACAGGTATCTTTCAAGTCTGTTTATACTGAAATTATTGTTGATTGCCTGAATAATAAAGGCAACATCGATATTGGCTGAGATAATTTGTATTTCTCCAAATTTTCCAACCGCCTGTCTGGCAAGCATGGATCTTCTGGGAAGAACCTTATGAATTACTGCCTGGTCTGAGTCATAGACTGTCATCATGACCCAGTCACCAACAGCAGGAAAATCTTCCCTTGAGCTGGAAGAAAATCTTAAGTTACCGGTAATCTCAGCATCATATTCCTTTTCTCCATCTGAAACAACATATCTTTCCCGGTGTTCCTGAGTCACTCTGCCTGCCGGGAAGTCAGAAAGATTATTTTCTTTTATGTATTCAGAAAGGGTTTCAGTAAAACCAAGTTCAGCCAGATTCATCAGGGGAAATATTTATTCATCAGCATGTAATCGATATTGCCCGCCTGATTGTGACAGGAGTTGCAGCCGTCACCCTTTTTGACGGATGACTGGGCTACAGTGCCATCTGAATTAATATAGCCCCAAACCCAACCGTTTGAATCAGCATCAGGATTTCCGGATTCCTTAAAAAGTATTGCATATCGCGCAAGTTTTCGGGAAGAGTCATGGAATTCCTTAACAATTAACGATCCTTCAGCGAAAGTTGAACCTGCAACTATTTTTCCTGTATCATCAAGTTTTGCAGCAGCAATCTGGTTATACCTTGTCCTTAGGTATGGAAAGCTGTGTCCGCTTCCGGATGTTGTATTAAGAAGTGCATCTGACTTTTTATACCAGGTGAAACCTGTGGTTTCCCTGGCTTTATCATAAAGCTCCTTGTCAGTACCTTCAGCCTGGGATTCGCTTTTACATCCTGTTGGCAAACTTAGATAAACGATCCAAACTGAAATAAACATTGCTTCAATAATTTTCTTTTTCATTTCTTTTCAATTTTGTTTCCGAAATACTTTACGAGGGTATATTCTGGCTGCCACTGATCAGGCTTTCTTACAAGCTTTGTATGGTCATACTCCAATGGTAACACTTCTTTTACTGACAGAGGTGCATTATCATTCAGATCTTTTTGCCACTTTCCCATCAACACGGTCATCTCATCTAGTTTTGATTTGTAAGAATCCGTCTTAGCAAGATTATTAAGTTCAAGAGGATCGTTATTAAGATTAAACAGCTGATTATAATCTCTTTCAGGATACCTGATCAGTTTCCACTCATTTGTACGTACTGCCCTGACACTTTTCCTGTAGGCTGTGAAGAGGGAGCTCCTTACCCCGCCAGATTTTCCGTTGATCACTGAAACCAGGCTCTTTCCGTCAGTTTCGTCAGGAAGGGGGACATTACATAATTCAGCAAGTGTAGGGAACAGATCGAACAGGTATACCAGAGCATCTGATACATTTCCTTCAGGGATTCCGGGTCCGGCAATAATGAGAGGCACCTTCATGCTGTGCTCATAAAGGTTCTGTTTACCAAGCAATCCATGACTTCCGGCTGCAAGTCCGTTATCGGCTGCATAAACAATAATTGTATTTTCAAACAAGCCATTCTTCTTTAGAGTGGTTATTATATTCCCGACATTTTTGTCGAGATGGCTTACCAAAGCATAATAATCACTCAGCACTGAACGAACCTGCTCGGGAGTCCGCGGCCATGGGAGAAGGTTTTCATCCCGTACAAGCAGGTCATCAAACTGAAATGGATGCAACGGGAGAAAATTTCCTGGCAAAGGCAATGACTGATCAGGATATGCATCAATAAATTCAGATTTTGGAGAAATCGGATCGTGAGGTACTGTAAATGCCACATAGCAGAAAAAAGGATTTGACATGTTTCCTTTGGCGTAATCATTTATAAAATCTATTGCCGAACCTGCAAAAACATCGGTCGAAAATCCTTTGAATTCAGGTTCTGAGAGTTTTCCTTCCGGTCCTATATTCCTGCATGGAACCTGAAAATGGTTTGCCATTCCGCCCAGAAAGACATTTGAGGCTTTCTTAAAAGATTTCTCAAATGCACTCTTCTCATTATGCCATTTACCGGTTCCAAAAGTTTCATATCCGCTGGCACCAAACTGCATAGGCATTGTTGTAACGCCGTCAAGTGTATCATAAACATGGAACAGATGCCTGCCGCTAAGCAGCATAGCCCTGCTGGGGGCACTTATTGCACCATGATGTCCGCCCATAACATAAGCGTTACTGAAACGGACCCCCGACCTGGCCAGACTATCGATATTCGGGGTTCTTATGTAGCTGTTTCCTGCGCAACCCAGTGCATCTGCTCTCTGGTCATCAGCAAGTATAAAAAGGATATTCGGTCTGCCTGAGTTATTAATCAAATCAGTTTCGGTCTTAACCTTATCAGCAGAACAAGCAGCCGTTCCGAGTAATAACAATGAAGAGTATTTTAAATAAGGAATTTTCATAAGCTTATAAGGTTAGCAATCCTATTCTAAAAAGGTAATTTTTTCTGGTAAACCCTTACATAATCGACATCGTGGAATTGAGGAAAAACAGTAGTTGAATCGGGATTTCCGGGCCAGGCCCCTCCTATTGCAGTATTAATAATAAGGTAATGAGGAGTGTGAGGTATTCCGGATGCAGTTCTGTGAATAAGCTGTCCGTCAATAAACCATCTCATTGAATCGGGCTCCCATTCGAGGGCGTAAATATGAAAGTCTTTGGAATAATCCACTTCGCCTTTCCATGTACCGGAGCTTGTTTTCTTCTGGCCGTCAAAAGAATAGTAATGCAGTGTACCATACAGGATATTTGGCTCATGTCCTAGAAATTCCATTATATCAATCTCACTGTACCATGGGCGCTCTTCAGGAATAAACGATTCCCTGCCGTTTGCAACTGCTTCGGACATAACATACTCCATTTGCCAGTTACGGTTTTGGGGGTATAACCAGTAGGCCGGCCATATTCCCTGTCCTACAGGCAACTTTCCGCGTATCTCAAACCTTCCGTAAACCGGCGTAAATTTATTCCTGGTATCAAGCCTTCCACTTGTATATTCCATATCTCCATATTTTCTCACCCGGCTTCTTATTCTCAGATTTCCATCCTCAGTATAAACATCATCCGGAACATAGTATTGCAATTCATTGTGTTTACTATGCTCCCGCATTAGGACGTTCCATTTGGAGGTATCGAGTGAGCTGCCATTGAAATTATCTTCCCATACCAGATGCCAGTTATCTGAAACAACAGAATTACCTGTACAGGAAATCAACACACCTGAAATACCAAAAATTACAATCAGAATCAATGTATTACTGCTTGATTTCATAAACAGCTGTTTTTTAATATCCTTTACTAATTATATCAGACTAAATATAAGAAATTTGTCCGGATTATATATTTCAGATAATTAACTGCTATTTTGGATTAACTTCGTATAAGTTAACTCTTAAACCACTGTCATATGAAAAATAAATATATGATTGTAATTGCTGTCCTTGTATTAATTATAAATATTAGTGCATCAGCTCAACAAACATTTTTTGCCGGTCCCTCAGATACTCTTGTAGTTATGTGGACAAGTGGTGATCAGGAAGTAGCACTTGAAGCATGCCTTATGTATACGCATGCAGCAAAGAAAAATAAATGGTTCAATGAAGTCATTCTTATAGTGTGGGGGCCTTCACAGAAACTTGTTGCTGAAAATACTCAGATCAGGGAAAAAGTATCAGCTATGCAGAAAGATGGCGTGATTATTCAGGCTTGTATTGCCTGCTCCAATATGCTTGGAGTTACGGATCAACTCAAATCCTGCAATATCGACGTAAAAGGTATGGGGGTGCCACTGACAAGGTACCTGAAAAGAGGGTATAAAATTTTGACCTATTAGTAAGGTGTGAGGTGTGACTAAAATAGGATCAGATAGTTCCTCCAGACAATTGAGCAATTGAACGATAGGACAAAAATTAGCTTATCTTTATATTGAAAAGAATTAATAATCATAGTTATGACACCTGGCGCAAATAACAAATCCATTATCATAATCGGTGCCGGATTTGCTGGTCTTTCTGCCGGGATTTATGCACAACTAAACGGCTATAAGACCACAATTTACGAGATGCACAATCAGCCGGGAGGACTATGTACATCATGGAAACGGAAAGGCTATACTTTCGACGGATGTATTCACTGGCTTGTGGGATCCTCACCTTCAAGTGGTATGCATGATATGTGGGAGGAAACCGGTATTGCACGGAACAGAAAGATAATTGATCACAATGAATACATGAGGATTGAAGGACCTGACGGACGCACTCTCATTTTCTACACAGATATAAATAAGCTTGAAAAACATCTCCTTGAATTCTCACCCCAGGATGAAAAACCCATTCGCGAACTGATTGAAGGGATACGTATCTGTCTTCCATTCGACTCTCCTTCAAAACATGACCCGTTAGTAAGGAGAATCGGAAGACAATCAAAAGTCATTCTGAATTTTGCTCTGAAAGGGAATAAAATGCAGGACTGGATGAAGGTTACCTGTAAAGAATTTGCAGGACGGTTCAAAGATCCGCTTATAAAGGAAGCCATAAATGAAATGTGGGTACCGGATTTTTCCATTTTCTTTATGTTATTCACTTTGGCATACCTGCATAATCGAAATGCAGGTTATCCACTGGGCGGTTCTTTACCAATGTCACAAGCCATGGAGAAAAGATACCTGGAACTTGGAGGATCAATTCTTTATAAAAAGAAGATATTAAAGATAATCACTGAAGATGGAATTGCCACCGGTGTAAAGATTGATGATGGCACTGAAATTCAATCAGATATTGTAATTTCAGCAGCTGATGGTTATGCAACTCTGTTTAAGATGCTGGATGGTAAATATGGAGATGCTAAAACAAAAGAACCATATGAAAATTGGCCATTATTTCCATCTCTCATTTATGTATCCCTCGGGATCAACCGGAAATTTGATGAAATTCCTCAGTCTGTTTCAGGGCTGACATTTCATCTCAAAGAGCCTGTTGAGATCGGTGACTCTTTCCGGGACAAGCTGTCGATACACATCTATAATCATGATCCCTCACTTGCGCCGGAAGGAAAAACTGCAATAACACTGATGCTGGATTCCGGATATGATTACTGGAAGAAGATATCAGAAGACCTGAATCTTTATCAGAAGAAAAAAGAGGAGATAGGAAATAAGATTGTAGAACTTCTGGAACAAAGGTTCACCGGCATATCAGAACAGGTTGAGGTTATAGATGTTGCTACTCCCCTGACATTCGAGCGTTATACAGGAAACTGGAAAGGATGCTTTGAAGGATGGCTTATAACTCCTGAAAACTCCTTTACGTTAATGAAACCCATGTCACAATCTGTTCCGGGACTAAAGAATTTCTTTATGTGCGGACAATGGGTCGAACCCGGTGGAGGTTTGCCTACTGCAGTGATGTCTGGCAAAAGGCTGATCAAGAGAATTTGCAAAGATGATGGGAGAAAGTTCAGATCAGAATAGATTGAGTACAGGGTAGTAAGGGTTCCCCTCCTGGGAGGGGGCAGGGGTGGGTTTAACATTATCCAGATACTGATTCCAAATCAAATAAGTAAAACTTTAGTTATTAAAAAATTGTATAAGACAAAACTGGGATAGCGAAATAATTAACAACATAAAATATGGACAGAAGAGATTTCATGCAGAAAATGGCAGCGGCAGCCGCTGGCGCAGCAGTAATCAGGATGGACCTTAAAGACATTCAGCCAGAGAATTCAGGTCTTAAAAAGGGAATTCTTCCAAAACGGGTTCTCGGGAAAACAGGAGTTGAGGTTAGCGTTCTGGTACTTGGCGGTGTTTCCGGAATGGGAATGAAACCGACAGATGAATTCAATCCTGCAGACCTTGCAAATGCAGCCATCGATGCCGGAATAACCTATCTCGACACGGCTCCCGGATATAGCAACGGACAGTCAGAGCTGAATTATGGTATCGTAATGGCAAAAAGAAGAAAGGAGGTCTTTCTTGCTTCCAAGACTTTGAAAAGAACTTATGATGAGACTATGCGGGAAGTGGAAGAGAGCCTTAAACGCCTTCAGACCGACCACTATGACCTTTTCCAGGTGCACAGTGTGCTCGACAAAGAGGATGTATCGCTCTGGGGTAAAGAAAATGGCATGATGAAAGCATTCTACAAGCTTCGCGATGAAAAGGTTACAAGGTTTATCGGGGTAACAGGACATGAATCGGCTGATGCAATGAACAGGGCTATCAATATGTATGATTTCGATACCATACTGACCACATTTAATCCGGTTCCAAGACGTCTGCCATGGAGGGAGTCAGTTCTTCCGAATGCAATTAAAAAGAACATGGGAATCATAGCAATGAAAGTTATGGGAGGTGGTGGTGGTGCACTTGCCAATGTAAATCCCGCCAAAAATGTAAATGGAAACTGGTACTGGGATGAAACACCCCACCAGGCTGAGGCATCAGATCTGATCAGATACGTTCTTGGCTTGCCAATATCCTGTGCAAATATTGGAATGAAAAATCTGAAAGAACTTGAAATAAATGTTGCTGCTGTCAGGGATATGAAGCCTTTTACCAAAGAGGAACAGGTTCAACTTGAAAAACTGATGGCATGAGCAAAGTTGACCGCCGCAAATTTGTTTATTCTGCTGCAGGCTTATCAATGATGAGCTTATACGGATTTGCTTCAGCAGGGCAAAAACAAACAAAAGACATTAAACTAAAGGGAAAGGATTCCTCTTTAATAAAACACTGGGATATTATAACAATCGGGAATCTATCCAGAAACAGGTACTGGGGAGAGAGTGATGAAAAGCCGTTACGTGGTGCAATCTGTACCTGTACTGTAGTGTCAGGTGAGAATTTTCACCTGCTTGTCGATCCTTCAATAAAGGATGCCTCCCTGATGGCTACCGAACTTGACAGGAGAACAGGATTATCAATTGAAGAAATCGATACGGTCTTTATTACTCATCAGCATGATGATCACCTTTTCGGCCTGAAACATTTTGTAAACGCAAAATGGTATGCAGTTGCGGATGTTGCTGCAGCCCTCAACAAATCAGGCAAATTCGAAAAGCAGATTGAACCTGCCGGAAAAAAGCTGCTTGGAGCATTTGATGTTATTCCAATGCCGGGTCACACATCCGACAGTGCCGGCCTGAGGTTTGATTTCAACGGCTATTCTGTTGTTATCACAGGTGATGCTGTTGCTACAAAAGACTACTGGGACGGCGGACAGATGTATTATAATGTCATTGATATGGAAGAATCAAAAAAGACTCATTCCATGATCAGGTCAATTGCTGATATCATTGTACCAGGACATGACAATTATTTCCTGAATTTATAGGATCAGTTTTTACTATTCGCAACAGAACCAAGTAGTATAATAATTGTTCTATCTCCGGAGGGTTAGAATCTGACTAATATAATATCTGTTCAATGAAAAATAAAATTCTGATACTCTTTTCTCACCCCCGGCTTGAAAGATCACTGAATCAATCTCAATTAATTAGCAGTATTCCCAATATTCCGGAAATTACCTTTCATGACCTCTATGAGAAATATCCTGATTTTGATATAGACGTTGAATATGAACATGAACTTCTGCTCAGGCACCAGATAATAATCTGGCAGCATCCATTTTACTGGTACAGTTCTCCTCCGCTTTTAAAGCAATGGATAGACCTGGTATTATCTTTTGGCTGGGCTTACGGACCTGGTGGATTCGCACTGCAGAATAAGATGGTCTTCAATGCAATCACAACGGGCGGACAACGATCAGCATACAGTAATGATGGCCATAACCGATTTACCATCAATCAATTGCTCGCACCTTTTGAGCAGACTGCATTTCTGTGCAAAATGATATGGCTGCCACCTTTCGTAATTCATGGCACCCACAGAATCTCTGAAGATGAAAGACAAAACCTTTCTATTCTGTATGGCAAAATCCTCATAAAGCTGGCAGATGGTAATTTTAATACTGAAGAGTTTAAAAAATATCAGTATATCAATGACTGGATAACAGATAATATCGATAATAAATAAGTTATATGGATATAATGTTGCAGGCCCTTATTTACCTGACGGCCACAGTAATATGCGTACCTATTTCCAAAAGACTCGGAATGGGTTCAGTGCTGGGATACCTGATTGCAGGAATGCTTATCGGGCCATTTTTTCTTGGACTAATAGGAAAAGAGGGAGAGGATATAATGCACTTCGCCGAATTTGGAGTTGTTATGATGTTATTTCTCATTGGACTTGAACTTGAACCATCACAATTCTGGAAGATGAGGAGATCTATAATTGGCATGGGATCAATTCAGATGGTATTAACTGCTGTGATTGTGTTTCTCGCAATGATGTTTACTGGCATGACATGGCAGGTATCACTTGCCATAGGACTTGCGTTTTCCATGTCATCAACTGCAATTGTACTTCAGACCATAAAGGAGAAAGGTCTTTCACAAACTGCATCAGGTCAGTCTGCTTTTTCCGTGCTTTTATTTCAGGATATCATGGTTATACCTGTCCTTGCAATTCTTCCTTTGCTTGCACTGGAAAGTATAAATGACAGCTCTGCTATTGATTCATCCGTAATTGGTAGTCTCCCTGGATGGCTTCAAGGCTTGTCTTTCTTTTTTGCAGTTGCATTTATCTTTCTTGGAGGGAGATATCTGTTCATTCCGCTTCTCAGGCTTGTTGCCAGGACAAGACTCAGAGAACTCTTCACAGCCTCTTCACTCCTGCTCGTTATAGCAGTATCGGCTTTAATGAAGGCAATGGGCTTGAGTCCTGCCCTGGGAGCTTTTCTTGCCGGTGTGGTTCTTGCCAATAGCGAGTACCGCCATGAACTTGAAAGTGATATCGAACCATTCAAAGGACTTCTTCTTGGACTGTTCTTTATCGGTGTGGGCATCTCTATAAATTTCGGACTGATCGTTTCAAAGCCATTGATAATATCGGGGCTCGTCTTCTTTGTTATGATAACCAAATTCATAGTTTTGTATATCACTGGCCGGATCTTCAGGATCTCCGGCGATCAGAACCTGCTATTTTCATTTGCCCTTTCACAGGTTGGTGAATTCGCTTTTGTCCTTCTCTCTTTTTCAAACCAGCTAAGGCTGATAAATCAGGAATGGGTTGATATATTTATGGCTGTAACTGCAATAACAATGACAATCACTCCTCTGCTTTTGCTTATTAATGAAAGGATAATCGATCCGGGATTCGGAGTAAAAACAGCAGATGAGAATCAGCAGCCTGATAAAATAGACACAAAACACAAAGTAATAATAGCCGGATTTGGCCAGTTTGGAAGTACTATCAGCCGTTTTCTGAAAGCTAACGGAGTTGAAGCAACAATCCTGGACCATGATTCAGACAGGGTAGAATTCCTTCGCAAACTTGGGTTCAAGGTATATTATGGTGATGCAACAAGATTCGACCTTCTTGAATCAGCCGGTGCCGGGGATGCGAAATTTCTGATTGCAGCAATTGATCCCCCGGAAACTAACCTTGAACTGATTGCAACTGTTAAAAAACATTTTCCGCATCTGAATATACTGGCCAGAGCAAAAAACAGGTCTGATGCCTACGAAATGATTGATCAGGGCATCAGGGATATCTATATGGAGACACAGCATACATCACTAAGACTGGCAGAAGATCTTCTTAATAAACTTGGGCACCGCAGATATACTGTTTCGCGACTTGGACAGAAATTTCTGAAGCATGACAATGAAATGATTGCTGAAATGGCTGCTCACAGGCATGATATGAAGAAATATGTTATTAAGGCAAGGGAAACTTTTAAGTATCAGGAAGAGCTACTCAGAAAAAACCTCTCGTATGATGCCGGAGAGGGTGATCATTGCTGGGATTCTGAACAGATAAGGGAAATCCTGCTTAAACAATGAATTCCTTAATAAGGAGTAATACTAAATCAGCTTTGAACAGAGTACTTATTTTTAGCCTCAGAAAGAGTTTCGAAGAATAGTTTCTCAAGTTCCGGATTAACCCCCTTTAGACCATCAACAACCTTTTCGGACCAATTCATATACTCCAATATCCGCTCGTTTGTCCACCAGTCGGGAGGATCGATAATTATATCCCGGAGATTGGTTATTTTATCAGCGATTTTAAGTTTTTTTGCCCTTTCTGATTTATGGTTAGCCTGCTCTATCTGAAGCTGTTTCCTCACTTTTTTATCTAGGGTTTTATCATCAGTTACCTCCATTGTGAGTGCCAGTATCTCCTCGCCGAAAACAGAGGAGATCTCAGCCATAAGGATACTGCGTTCCTCAACCGAGCCAACAGTATCTTCAATTACATCATGTAGTATAGCAGCAATTATCAGGACGGGATCAGTTTCATTTCCTTCATTGGCAAGCAGACTTGCAACCTGGATAGGATGATTAATGTAAGGAAGCTTCCTTGTTCCTTTGCGACGCTGAGCACTGTGACGATGACTTGCAAAATCAAGCGCTTTGAGTATCTGTGGTAATCCTTCGGTCATAACATATCTTATTTTCACTTAACCTGAAACAGGCTTGTTTCCTTGAGATTATGGGCCCCGCGGGAAGTAACTGCCGGATTAACATCAAGCTTCAGGATAGTTTTAGCATTACCAATATCAATTGCCGTTGCATAAACAAGTCTTGTTGCCTTCAGAAATTTCAAATAATCTACTGCCTCAGCCACATCCCTGTATGAATGATAGTCACTTGTAAATCCGCTGAAGAACCATACGGAAGGAATGCCAAACCTTATAAATGGATAGTGATCACTTCTGAAATATACCCTTTGAGGATGAGTAAGATTTGAGTAACGGTAGTCAAATCCGAAGTTAATTCCTGACTTGCTGTTTGCTCTTCTGATAGAAGCATCAAGTTCCGAACTCAGCAAATCGGAACCTACAAGGTATAGTGAGTCGGGATTATTACGTCCCAGCATATCCATATCGAGGCAGGCGCTGATCTTTTCAACCGGCACCGGACAATTGTTTATAAAATAATGTGATCCGTTCATCCCCTGCTCCTCACCTGTTACCCATACAAGTATAACTGATCGTTTAGGATGTTCAGCAAGCAATGCCTGTCCAATTTCCATTAAAGCTATGGCAGCAGTGCCGTTATCGTCTGCTCCCGGTACTATTTCCCCATCATCTATCCCCCGCCCATCGTGATGGCCGCTCAGCACAACATACTCATTCTTAAGCACCGGGTCAGACCCTTCAACTACAGCAACCACATTCCGTGATGTTGAATTGTATGTTTCCATTTCCACATCCAGCTTAACCTGAATATCCGGAAACTCTTTTGCTGCAAGACTATTTCCGGATCTGACAGTCGTAAAAAATCCTGCAACCTCTGCCTCTGTAGTTTCGAGCAGACTTGCAGCAAGGTTATGGTTTATTTCGGCAAAGGTAAATGGAAGAAGTGGCCGCTCAGGCGTGATGACCGGAGAAGAAGCCTCTCCAAAACTTGTCCTCTGCGAATCGTAGAGAGTCCCAAGACGGCCTGTCGGAATATAGTCATAGAAACCTGATGCAGTTACTATTCTCTTTTGCTTTTCAGGACTTACAATTGAAAATACTGCAGAAGCCCCTTTCTCTCTTATTACAGCAACCCGTTCACTTATTCTTGCAGTCAGCCAGGGACTTGGATTCAGTTTTAAGTTTCCGGTTTTTGTTCGTCGATAATGACAACAATTTTCCCTCTCAGGTCAATATTTTTAATCTCATCATAGCCTGTTCCTGCAAACAGGACGGTCCCGGAATATGTTCCGCCTGAAGTGAAATTCCCTCCGAATGATTTTCCGAAATACCAGAGCGATTCATTATTACCTTTTACAATCTTCATCCTTGTTTTTGCTTCTGAAACAGCAGTAACTTTAACAGGGACCTCCTGGTAATATGAGCCATCTTTCATGAGAGGTTTCAGGCCATTATACTTTGCCCAGTTTCCGATATAGAGTGTTGCTATTTCAAGTTCAGCCGATGGAGTCTCCCTTCCCCTGAATTCACGCGCACCAAGAAACCCCAGATGATAGTGTAGCTCCTTCTCTGTAATGGTTTTCAAACCTTTAGCCTGTGAACTGGCAGTATTATTAACTGACAGCAAAACTACTCCTGACATGAGTAAAAAAAACAAGTTGCACCTTTTCATATAAAAGTTCTTTGATTGTAATAAAGCAACCTGCAATTTACCGAAAAATATTATTGACCGGTTAATTTAAATTCACAGGCACAATGATCAGTATGATATATACAACCCGGTGACCGGCATTTTTATTAATTTCGTATCTTTGTATTTTGATTTTCAGTTAATTAATTAACAGAAGAAACTAAATACAAATCAGGGGAAGATGAAGGAAGAGGTGGAAACAAATGCTAATTCAAACAGGGATTGGAGAACAATAATCTCGGGATATAACAGACCAGACAGATTAAAAAGCTGGTGGCAGATCATAAATTCGGTAGTACCATATATTATTCTGTGGGTAGTTATGGTAAAAACTATTGAAATTTCTTACTGGCTGACACTTCTTTTGGCAGTTCCTGCAGCAGGATTTATGGTAAGGATCTTCATAATATTCCACGATTGCGGACATGGTTCATTTTTTAAATCACAGAGAATGAATAAGATCGTTGGAATTATTACCGGACTTATAGTTTTCACTCCATATCACAAATGGCACCACGATCATAAGGTCCATCACCAGACAGTAGGAAATCTTGATAAACGCGGCGTGGGTGATGTAAAAACTCTCACAGTTGAGGAATACTCCGGATTATCAGGATGGAAGAAATTTTCCTACAGATTTTACAGGAATCCCTTTTTCCTTTTTGGGATTGCTCCTATTTTGCTGTTCACATTACAACACCGGTTTACAAAGCCTTATATGTCATTCAGAGAAAAAATGTATGTCCATCTCACCACACTGGGACTTGTTGCAGCAATAACCTTACTCATACTTGTAATAGGATGGAAAACTTATATACTCATTCAGTTGCCTATTCTCTATATTGCAACAGTTCACGGAGTGTGGTTATTCTATGTCCAGCACCAGTACAGGGATGTACTCTGGGAAGACGAAGCAGAATGGGACTATAAAACCACAGCCCTGCATGGCAGTTCATGGTTTAAGCTCCCCGGCATTCTGAACTGGTTTACAGGAAATATTGGCTATCATCACATCCACCATCTAAGCCCGAGGGTTCCAAACTACAATCTGAAAAAATGCCATTATGAAAATCCAATATTTCATAATGTTAAGCCCTTAACATTTTTTTCAGCTTTTGAATCGCTGCTTTTAAGGCTCTATGATGTAAAAAAGAAAAGAATGATCAGATTCAGCGAGATCTGATCATTCATTCAATTATTTCACGGTTTTATCAAGAGGACGACCAAGGTCTTCGTATAATCCTTTTCTGCCGGCTTTATCGCCGACAAGAATTTCACTGGCATATTTTGCAACCTGCTCTGCAACAGCACGCGGAACAACAACTACCCCGTCACCGTCTGCAACAACGACATCACCGGGACAAACAAGTACTCCGCCAATGACAACAGGTCTGTTTATTGACTCTATTTCATTTCTACCGGGACGTATGCCACGGCCTTTCTTTCTGAGGTAAACAGGAACCTGCTCAAGACCAACTTCGTCAGTATCCCTGCATCCGGCATCAGTTACTACTCCCACTGCACCAGCCTTAACCCAGGCCAGAATGTTATTTGAACCTATTGAACCTATATCCTTATCTTCAACATCATCAATCACAACGGCTGACCCGGGACGGATTATCTTTAAAAATCCTTCATGGGAATATGTACCATACCAGTTGCCCTCCCATTGCTTGAAATTCTCAAGATTCGCGGGAAGGGCAGGCTTTTGCGTGGGTACATATCTCACTGTTACTGCTATGCCGCGGAAAACATGTTTGAAATCCTTCAGATCGACCCAGTCAGAATGAATGTCCGGATTTACAAGTCCTGTGCCGGAAAGACCTACCATATCCATACCATCTGAAACATCAGCAACCCGCAGATCTTTATAAAGATCCAGTATCTTCTTATCATCTGCTTCAGTGTAGTTTTTTGTAGGAATGTAGTTGATTCCTTTTTCGATTGTTGCCTTATCAGGTGATTGCGCTATTGTTAATAAATTAACAGAAGCAATTAATACCAGAAAAACGATCAGGTTTTTTTTCATAGGTTTCATAGTTTTATATTACTATTTCAAATCAATCAATAAGTCAGATAAAAATAGGAAAAATTAGTAGAGTGTCTGGTGCCTGAAAGATAAAAAAAAGGCCCCTGAAAGGGGCCGTGCGATTATTTACCGATAACCTAAACTACTTCTTATCATATACCAATGACATTTTCCTTTCGCCATTTGGTGTAGACATTGTAGATTGTATGTTTATAGTTTTCTGATCGGTCAAAGTCCAAACCTCTGAAGATTTCATGGTCCTGGTTTCTCCATCCATGTTAAAACTCCTAGTTGTTGAAATAGTTAAAGTTTTTCCATCAGATGACCAGGATGCAACAGACTTGCTGTCTCCACGCTGAGAGGTGTTTACACTCTCTTTTCCATCAAGTGTGTAATTCATTGTACTTGACATAGATTGTCCATCGCGGCTTGTAAAAGTACGTTCGACAGTCAGCAGATTTCCATCCTGCTTCGCTGTAAAATCACCGCCACCCCTGGGATTTTCACCCAAATTGCTTTTTGCCTGGTTTAATATCCATGTCCCGCTAAAGTTTGCCTTACCTGCCTGCCCGTTTGTAAATACAGGTGATGCAAGCATCAGTATCAGTGTTACTGAGAGAAGCTTAAATAAAGTCGATCCGCTGATTCTTGTTTTCATAATGAATGATTTAATAAGTTATATACAGAATAAAGACAAACATCCTGCGGTAATTATTCCATGTCATGATAAAATATATTCTTCTATTTTTCCAACTATGATCCAATCTTCCATTTCCGGAAAACTGCTTTTGTTGAACCTGAATGGAGTAAGCCTCTCCATATTATCAACTCCTATGAGTAAGAGGTATTGTTTCCCTGCTATCTTTTCAAACTGATTATCAGGAAGCTGAAGCTTATCCTGGTTTCTGATAATTGTTTCAAATGACTCTTCTTCAGTAAGCATGCCCGAAGAAAAAACAGATGATACAATTCCGCGAGCCATGATCTCTTCCTTACAACTGCAGTTGACAAAATAGAGTGTATCACCTTCATTCACCTCTCCATGAGGGAGCCTGTGACTTTCTGCTCCCCGGATAATCATAGATTTATGACCCAGAAGGAGGTTTTCTATTTCACGGGACTTGGTATCAAGGCAGACTATATGGTCCATTATATAAAAATTTCAGGTCAGATTTTATTAAAGACGGAGCTTTAACACAAATGTTACATTTACTTTAAAGAAAAATAGTTAATGATGCGTTAATGCCATGTTAAAGTTTGATATTAGATTTTTAACTACCTTTTAATCTATAATATGAATTGTATGAAGAATTATACTGATAACGAAAACAGAAGGATTTTGAAAAGCCGACGTTCTTTCATCAAAAACACTGCAGCTGCTTCTTTTGCAATTGCTTCATCTGATTTTCTGAATATGGCTGGTATCGTAAACAGCGAGGGTGTAAAACCGGAAGAAACTGCATGGTATAAAAGAATTACACGCTGGGGACAGACAAACATTACAGAGAAAGATCCTCCCGGATATGACATTGAATGGTGGCGGAAACACTGGAAAAATACCGGTGTTGATGGAGTAATTATAAATGCCGGAGGAATTGTAGCCTATTATCCAAGCAAAATTCCGCTTCATAAGCAGGCCATATATCTGGCTGGAAGAGATCTGTTTGGTGAACTCTGTAAAGCAGCTCATGAAGATGGAATTACAGTTTTTGCGAGAATGGACTCAAACCGTGCACATGAAGAGTTCTATAAGGCTCATCCCGACTGGTTTGCTGTTGATTCAGAAGGCAAACCATATAAAGCAGGTGAACTTTATATCACATGCGTGAACAGTCCCTATTATAATGAACATATACCTTCCATTCTTTCAGAAATATCAAAACTTTATCATCCTGAGGGATTTACAGATAACAGTTGGAGCGGAATGGGCAGGGAATCGATATGCTATTGCAGAAACTGCAAAGAGAGCTTCTTTGCAAAAACAGGCAAAGATCTTCCTTTAAAGAAAAACTGGGATGATGACGCATACCGTAAGTGGATAAAATGGAATTATTCAAGAAGAATTGAAATATGGGAGCTTAATAACCAAACTACAAAGAAAGCAGGTGGCACTTCCTGTATATGGTCGGGAATGAACAGCGGTTCAGTAAGCGGTCAGGCCAGAAGTTTTCGTGACCTGAATGAGATCTGCAGCAGGGCAGATATCATAATGCTTGACTCACAGGCTCGCAGTGATGCAGGTGGATTTCAGCAGAATGCCGATACAGGTAAACTGATTCATGGTTTGCTTGGATGGGACAAACTTATTCCTGAAAGTATGGCCATGTATCAGGCTGGACGTCCGACATTCAGACTTTCCGCTAAACCAGCAACTGAAGCACGAATGTGGATGATTGAAGGAATGGCAGGTGGAATACAGCCATGGTGGCACTATGTAAGTGCCTCTCATGAAGACAGGAGGATATATAAAACAGCAGGAACGATATTTGACTGGCACAGGAAAAATGAAAAATACCTGATCAACCGTACTCCTGTTGCCACCATTGGCGTCGTATGGTCGCAGCTCAACACTGATTTTTATGGCCGTGATGAGAGCGAAGTGATGACTGAGCTGCCATGGAGAGGTATTACTCAGGCTCTTATAAGGTCAAGATTACCCTATGTTCCTGTACATGCTGACCATATTGACCGCGACTCGGAGAACTTGTCATTACTCATACTGCCATGTCTTGGTGTTATGACTGATAAACAGGCAGATGATGTAAGAAAATTTGTAAAGAGCGGAGGGGCTGTAATTGCAACCGGTGAATCAAGCCTGTATAATGAATGGGGTGATCGCCGGTCCGATTTTGCTCTGGCTGACATATTCGGAGCACATTTATCTGATGGGAATAATGCAGATCTGAGGAAATTGTCAGTTGAAACATACCACACCTACCTGAGGCTTACCCCCGAACTCAGGGCAAATTATGACGGACCAAAAACAAATATCAGTCCAAATCCCGGAAAAGTCAGACATCAGGTATTAAAAGGGTTTGATGAAACAGATATTATCTCCTTCGGAGGAATGCTATCTCCTCTAAAAACAGATAAGGGAACCGAAACTTTGATGACATTTATACCTCAGTTCCCGATATACCCGCCTGAAACTGCATGGATGAGAGAACCAGTAACTGATATTCCGGGGCTCATAATAAATAATTTGCCCGGCAACGGTATAGTAATCTATCTGACTGCTGACATTGACAGACAGTTCGGCAGGTATAATCTTCCCGATCATGGGAATCTTCTCGCTAATCTTGTACGATGGGCATCAAAGGATAACATTCCCCTGTCAGTGGAATCTCCCGGTCTTATCGACTGCAATATTTACAGGCAGCCCGAAAACCTGATTCTCCATCTGGTCAATTTAACAAGTGCCGGTACATGGCGTCAGCCTGTGGATGAGTACATTCCAGTCGGACCTGTAAAGATCAGAATCAGGATTCCGGAAGGAGTTACTACCCGAAAAGTAAGTCTGATGGTAAGCGAAAAGGAGATTCCCTTCAAAAATGACATCGGGTGGATATCTTTTACTATCCCTACATTAACAGATCATGAACTTGCTGTAATAAGTTAATTATTATTAATTTATTGACTCGCACTGGTTAATAGCGTAACTTTGATATAGTTCTTTCATAATTAAAACCAGTTGTCATGAGAAAAATAATACCAATTCTGATCTTGGGTGCAGTCATTTCGATGCAACTCAGCGCTCAGCCAGTATCAAACTACACCTATAAACTTGACAATGGAATTACAATCAGGACTGAAAAGACCTGGAGCCAGGTATGGGTGCAGCAAAGCTATTCCGAGATGGTTGCAGGAGATAAATCCAGTCCCTTTTCAGTAAACATCAGAGCACTGGGTTCTCTTATCGGAGGCTCAGAATATAAGCTTCTCAGCGGAGGCAAGGAGGTTAAAAATCAGGGAGTAACACCCGGAACCTATGATCTCAGACTCACATTCAAATTATCAGGTGAACCCGGAACCCTGAGCTTTATTATCGGAAATGTTATCATTAAACCAAAAACAAAAACTATTGTTGATTTAACATTATATGATTACCAGGTAATGATTGATGATTCACCAGGTTCATTCAGCGGAATGTCAGCATTTGAAACAGATATCGACAGGTATAAAACATTCACAGTTCAGGATGTCTATAAAGGTCTGCCGACATTCTATGAAGCAGGGAAACGTGACAAACCTTTGACCCCTGCAAAAGTTGAAAGCGATATAAAAGGACAGATTAAACCGGGAAAATATGATATACTCCTGACTATTCAAATTTCAACCCAGACACATAAAGTATGGCTTGAGAATTTCACAATGAAAGCAGATACCAAATACAAGATCATCGTCAATCTTAATGCCGGTGGAATTCAATATACCGGAGGTAACAAGGATGTGACAGCTCTTCATCTCTATCCTGCTGGTACATCTGCAAAAATTACCGGGACTCCTGCTCCCAATAAAAGTCTTGAGACAATAAGCTATGATAATGCTGCAACTGCAAACTGCACATCTCCAGGCGTATATGATATTCTGCTGGCTTACGGGAAAGGAAAGAAATATGAATGGAGAAAGAATATTGCTGTTTCTACCGGAGCCAAGACTGATGTTAAATAAAAGGCTGTAGAGGCTGTAGAGGCTATAGAGGCTGTAGAGGCTTTAGCCTCACTTATACCTTAATGATTCAGCAGGATTGTACGAAGCTGCTTTCGCAGTGCGATATATAATCGAAATCCATCCTATTGTAAATCCGATCAGGCTTGCAGCAAGGAAAATGAGCGGATTAACACTTATCTTCTCAGCAAAACCATTAAGCCAGAATCGTAAACCAAACCATGCAACAGGATAAGCTATAAGCGATGAGATAATAATTAGAATTATAACTTCACGTGAAAACAGGCCTATGATAGTTTGTCCTGAGGCTCCATATATCTTTCTAATACCAATTTCACGCGTCCGCACAGTAGTCATATATGTTATCAGTCCGATAAGTCCCAAACATGCAATAAAAATAGCCAGAATCGCAAACAGTATAAAAATTCTTCCTGCCTTAATCTCAGTTTCATATAGTTTTTCGAAACCTGCATCAAAGAACTCATACTGAAAGGGCTGGTTACCTGTATAATCATTCCATAACGATTCAATAGCCTTAATTGATCTCTGTATATCGGCTCCGGATAACCTGACACATATATAGCCCTGAAAATTTCCTTTCATGAAAAAATAACATACCGGCTCAATTTTATTATGAAGTGATTTTATATTGAAATCATTCATTACGCCAATTATTTGATACTTCACAAATTCACCTTGTCTGCCCGACTGAACAAGATATTTGCCAATCGGATCTTTAAGTCCGAGTGTTTTCACTGCAGTTTCATTTATTACTACAGCATTAGAATCAGTACCAAATTCCCTTGAAAAGCTCCTTCCTTCAACGATTTCCACACCAAGAGCCTCTGTAAATCCATAACTTGCAAATCCCCGGTTTATAAGATACTGCCCCTTTGAAGGATCATCATCCTTCATGAAAACATTGTTATTGTAGTTAGTACCAGGAATCGAACTGGCATTACCGGTTCTCTGGACTCCGGGAATTTTAAGTAACTGATCTTTAAATGCATCAATCCTTGACACAAGCAGATCTGAACGCCTTATGACAAGCATGTTCTTCTTATCTATTCCAAGATCAGAGGACGTCATAAAGTTCAGCTGACTGTAGACAACAATTGCCAATTATTATTATAATTGAAACAGTAAACTGGAAAACTACAAGTATACCTCTCATCGTTTTTGATATAGATCCGGGATTCATTGTTCCTTTAAGTACCTCAACCGGATTAAATGATATAAGGATAAATGCCGGATATATACCAGCTGATATTCCAACAAGTAAAATAAGAAATACTATAACTATTATCCATTGGTACACTGATAGTAATGACATTGAGATTTCTTTTCCTATTACCATATCAAATGATGGTAAGAGAAGTATAACAAACAGGTATGCAATAATGAACGAAACTGTTACAACTATCAATGATTCACCAATAAACTGGATCATAAGAGCCTTATTATCAGATCCTGAAACTTTTCTTATCCCTACTTCCTTTGCCCTTCCTGCAGATTTGGCAGTAGCCAGATTGATATAATTTATTATGGCAATCATAAGTATCAGAAATGCTATGACTGAAAATATATATACATTGGAAAGCGATCCTGAAGGCTCAAGAGAGTATTGTGCAGCTCCCTTAAGGTGGATATCTTTCAATGGTTCAAGCTCATATCCAAACTGATTTCCGGCCTTTTGAAAATCCTCAATTGTAATTCCGGTAACCTGCTTGATCTGAGGACCAACATATTTCAGAAGGACATCCCTTAATTTTGGCTCAAATTCTGATTTGCCAATTCCATCACTAAGAATGATGTATGTATAGTAACTGTGATTCAGCCAATAATTATCTAAATTTCCCAGTGAAGTAAGTGAGCCCAACATATCAAAATGAATGTGTGAGTTTGAAGGGATATCCTGAATCACTCCTGTAACAGTATAAAGATTTGTATCAGCTTCAAGACTAAGTTGTTTTCCAACCGGATCGTCTCTTCCGAAGTACTTCTTTGCATACTCTTCGGTAAGGATCATTGATCGTGGATTTACTAGTGCTGTCTTTGGATCACCCCTCTTAAGCCTGAAGTCAAATACGTCAAAGAAAGTTGAGTCAGCAAACAATACCCCATCCTCATTGTATCGAATGTCACCATATCTGACAATCAAAGCACCCTCTCTTGTAAGACGAAGAGTCTTCATTACTTCCGGATAATCATTTTTCAGAGCCTGGGCCATTGGGGCTGAACTTACAGCCTGATCAAGTGTAGCACCTGCCATCATGCCTACTATTTTTATTCTGTAGGTATTCTCATAATTATGATGGAATCTGTCAAAACTTAATTCATGAAGGACAAACAGGCTGATCAGAAGGAAGCTGGTAATGCCAATTGTAAGTCCGGTAAGATTAAGAAAAATATATCCGCTGTGCTTTCGCATATTGCGGATTGCATTAATGAAAAAAAGTTTCAGCATTTCGGGAGATATTGAATTAGTAAGCAGGCTAAAGACTCTGTGTGAACTAAAAATGCTGCAGATTCTTCGATGTTTTTGTAAATATTTTATACACCTGAAATTTCTGATTCAACTTCATCCTTTTATTTAACGGGTCGCAGAATCAATAACTTCTTTTTTTTTCTAAATTGCATCTGATATTTAAAAAAAATTCAACTACCCTTTCTATGATAAAACTAGGCTTTGTTAGTGCAATACTTGGAGAATTTTCATTTGAGGAGGTAATAAATCTTGCTTCGGAAAATGGTTATTCATGTGTCGAAATTATGTGCTGGCCTGTTGGAAAGGCTGACCGCCGGTATGCAGGAGTCACTCATATTGATGTTGCTGCACTCGATGACATGGAAATAAACAGGATCAAAGAACTGCTGAGATCCAAAAATGTGTCAATTTCCGGACTAGGCTACTATCCTAACCCATTGCATCCTGATAAGGAAAAAAATCTGATTTCTTCATTAGCCACATTATGAAGGTAATAAATGCCGCTGCCCTTCTGGATGTAGGTGTCGTAAACACATTTATCGGAGCTGATCCTGCAAAGCATGATGATGATAATTTTGCAAAGTTTCTTGAACTGTGGCCGCCAATAATCAGATATGCTGAAGAAAAGAATATCAGGATAGGGATTGAAAACTGCCCCATGCACTTTACCCGGGACGAATGGCCTGCAGGCAATAACCTGGCCCATTCACCATATTTATGGAGGAAGATCTTCGATGCAATACCTTCTAAAAACTTCGGGCTGAATCTAGATCCTTCCCACATGGTCTGGCAGATGATGGATTATGTAAAGCCTGTTTACGAATTCAGGGAAAAGATATTCCATGTACATATCAAAGATGCTAAAATCAACTGGGAAGGGATAAATGACCGCGGACTATTCACTGCCCCGAACAATATTCATACACCAAAGCTTCCCGGCCTTGGCGATATCAACTGGGGTAAGTTTTTCGCAGCACTTTACGAAGCCGGATACAGCGGAGCTGCCTGTGTTGAAGTTGAAGACAGGGCATTTGAGGGACCCCTTGAAAGGAGAAAAGCTTCACTTATTCTGAGCCGGAATTATCTAAGACAGTATATACCTCAATAATTAATAACTAACTAAACTATAACATTATGAAAAAAGGCTTATTGGCTCTGGTTGCTGTAATTATCCTCGCAGGATTTGTTGCGCCACCTAAAAAAACAAACCTGTTCAATGGAAAAGATCTTACAGGCTGGAAAATTTACGGCACTGAGAAATGGTTCGTGCAGGACGGATTGCTTATCTGTGAAAGCGGACCTGATAAAGGCTATGGATATCTTGCAACTGAGAAATTTTACAAGAACTTTGATCTCACTGTGGAATTCCTTCAGGAGGCAAACGGAAACAGCGGTGTATTTTTTCGCTCAACAATCGAAGGAACAAAAATAGCCGGTTGGCAGTGCGAAGTAGCACCTCAGGGCCATGATACAGGTGGTATTTATGAATCATATGGCCGCGGTTGGCTCAAACAGATTGAGGACGAGAAAGAAAATATTCTTAAAGTCGGTCAATGGAACAAGCTCAGGATAAAAGTCGTTGGCGACAAAGTACAGACATGGCTTAACGGCCAGCCTATGGTTGACTTCAGCGATGAAAAAATAGGCAAAGCTGACGGATCAATCGCACTTCAGATTCACGATGGCGGCGGAATCAGGGTAAAATGGAGAAAACTGATAGTACAGGAACTCTAGAGGTTATAAAACTCATATCTGATCGTCCAGGTAAACTCCTGTCCAGGTTCAGCCCTGATCATAATATAAGGCTCAGGGCAGGGAGTTTTCCAGCATGACCAGAAGACCTGTTTAAGTAAAGGCCGGTCGCAGGTAATATGAACACCTGCACCGGCTTTTTTATTTTCAATACGGATATCATAATCTGATGCGGAGGGTCCGAATCCTTCAAATCCCCCACAGAATACAGTTTCTCCCTCCTTGAATTCCCGAAGGAAAATGACCTTGTTACCATCCACGTCAGCAAGTGTTCCAAAACCATTACCCTCACCTTTCAGGTTCCAGGCAAACTTTACAGAATAGTCCGGACCTACTTTCTGGTTGTCGATTACAAAGAAATTATGGTCGTAAACAGGAGTTTCAATTGTCTTCTTTCCGGTATTCTTAAGAGTATGTACGAGTTCCATCTCTGCCTTCCCTGGAACAAGTCTTACAGTCTTATGATATTCATAAGCATATTCTTTATCGGTAAGCTCATGTATGAACTCAACCTGGTCAGATTTTTTCTTTACTGTCCATTTTCCGTAATTTACTACAGGGTACAATCTGGCAAAGGCATAAGCTTTGTCATCGGGCTTCGTAAGTACACCTACTCCTATCTTTACAAATGTTTCACCTGGCTTTGCCTGGAGATAATCGAGAGCAGTAAATTCTTCAACAGGTCCCATAATAGCATCATGAATCTCAGGACTGTATTTTTCAAACCATTGTCCGAAATATTCATGTCCATTAACCTTAAGGCTGGGCATATTCCCGGCCCAGTCAAACCTGGTTCCCTGGTAATAGCCTTTTTCCTTGTCAGGCAGATAGAGTCTGGCTTTTATAATCTTGTTACTGATTTCAGCTTCCGGAAATTTTGAAGATGGCATAATTGCGAATATTAGTCCTGATATAATTAATGCTATTGTTTTCATATTTAAGTATTTTCTGGTTACCGGTTACCGATTACTGATTACTGATTACCTATTTCTTCTTCCCTTTGACAGTCTTAACAAGAGTTTCAGGTATTGATACAAGCTCGATACCCTTTCCTGTTCCGAGATTAGCGGAGTATTGCTTGTCAACAGGATTATTCCAGTGCTCATGCACGCCAAGGCTTGGTATTGGGGTCCCGCTTCCATCAGGATCATATAATATTCCGTCAGGCCAGTTCTTTGAATCGGCCGCCTGGTGCAGGTAATCATCCACTCCTCTGATATTTGGATTCTTTTCAGCTCTGTTATTCATAGGATCATGAGCATTAATGCCATTCCATTCAGTCCTCAGAAAATCGTAGCAAACTGATTCGAGTGCAACCTGATCGAGTGACAAAAAGAGGGAATTACACCAATCATTATTAAATGGAGGCATGAAGTATCTTACAGGAACTCTTGTTTCAATTGATCCCCCTCCAAAAAGACCATCGACAACATATAAAACAGTATTACGTCCGAGATATTTGCTTCCCATCATATCAACCCTGACCCTGTACTTGTGATAACCTCCATTCGATCCTGCAGCTCCCCTTGGAGTGATCAGGAAATTATGGAGATGCCCTGCCGTTGGTCTTCCCTGCGATCCGAAATGATTTTTTGCCGTAAGAGATATTCCTGCTGCAATATGAGGCTTAAGGTTGGCTACATTTATCAGGTAGTCTGCCGCAACAATAAAATCATAAAGAGGATCCTTCTGTAGTTTATTTGAATAGATCAGATAATCCTTCTCAGTGGGTTTTGTCAATGTTCGGTTATGATGAGTTGCGAACTTATCGAGGTAGGCTACTTTTGGAAACTCTGCGAACCATACCTCAAAATTATGGCCATAAATGTCGGTCATAGGATCGCCGACGGAAATATCCTCCTGTGCAATTCCGCATTCATTAACCAGCTCACGAAGAATTTCCAGCACGAAATATGGTTCGGTTTCACAAGTGCCATAACATGCAGCCTGCCTCAAAGGTGTTGGTTCAAAGGTTTCCGGATAATTGTATCCATTTTCCTTGTCCTCGTCAGTAAGAAGCCATCTTGATGTACCCTGGTTTATTTTAATGAATATTTTTCTCCCTTTGCATAACCTGCCTTCTTCTGGTATTTCTTGTTATTCAGGTTTTTGAACAAAGCATCCCAGGAATTCTTAACAGATGTTTCACCGGTAAGTTCCAGTAATGATGCCCTAAACATCTTCTTAACCACTTCACTGTTTGTATTTTCGGGCTTAAAGAAGTAATCCTTTGATTCAAATGTATTAAGACACTTCTCATTTGTGGCAGTAGTATCCCATGCCCAGACAACTCTGCCAGGCTTAATACCTGTAGGGACACCAATTGGCTGATTGGCTCCATCTTCCGGACCGGAGTAATCTGTATCAGCAGCACTGATAAGATGTATTCCGCTGGTAATTGATATTACCATAAATACCGTCATTCCCAATAAAAGAACTGCTGTCATGAAGAATTTTCCGTTCACAATGCTGGTCCTTGCCTTCCGGAATGCCAGAGTAACTCCTCCTATCGACAGTATATAAATTACAAGAGCTGACATCATGGGAGCAGCAACTCTCATACATGGATAGGTTGCTCTGGATGGCTTTGGAATTACCCTCACAAGAAACCATAATGTGGAGACAACTCCCATAATAATAAATAATAACCTTGGAGGAATCTTGTGTAACTCCATCCACTCCTTTATTTTTCCAGGTTTTATAGTCATGACGATAGTAATATTATTAACATATAAATATAGAAAAAATGTACGAATCGCCGTAGTGATCTGCGACACCCGTGTTAAAAAGTGTTAAAAATCATTAAATTACAGTTACAGAAAAAAATAGAGAGGAAAAAACTTCTTTGAAATTGACGAATTAGTAAATTTGAGTGTATTGATTACTGTACAGAAAATATTACAATGCATTTCATCATTCTAAATTTAATCAAATCAGAAAAATATGGCAAAGTCAGAAAAAATCAACCGTCGTAAATTTATGGGAACAGCTGCAGCTGCTTCTCTTGCATTTTCAGTTGTTCCAAGAAAGGTGCTCGGAGGACCTGGTTATGTTGCTCCAAGTGATAAACTGACAATCGCATATATCGGATGCGGCACTCAGGGATTGAGAGAAATGGTTCCGCTGCTTGAAAACCCTGCAATTCAGATTGTCGCCGTAGCTGATCCTAATAAGATGACTACCGATTATATTGACTGGTCTCCATACGGTATCCGTGACAGTATAAGGAAAGCTATCGGAGATTCAGCCTGGGGTGAATCTTATAAGGGTATTCCCGGAGGAAGGGATATCGGACAGGAGCTTATACAAAAATACTATGCCAAGGCTAAAGGTACCGGAAGCTTTAAATGTGCTTCCTATGAAGACTACAGGGAACTTCTTGAGAAAGAAAAAGATATTAATGCTGTTAAGATCATGACACCCGACCATCTTCATGCTGCAGTTGCAGTCGCTTCGATGAAGAAAGGGAAACATGTTGTTACACACAAGCCCATTGCTAACAGGATGTATGAGGCAAAACTTACAATAGATACAGCAAAGAAATCAGGTCTCAGCACTCATCTGCTCGCATGGAGCCAGAGACCAGGATATGATATTATCAAAAAGTGGATAGCTGAAGGAGCCATTGGCAATCTCAAAGAGATACATAACTGGTCGAACAGGCCAGTATGGCCGCAGTGGCAGTCGAACCCCACCGAGAGTGTTCCTGTTCCAAAGGATTTTAACTGGGATCTATGGCTGGGACCTGTTCCCAACAGACCATACCATCCAAATTATACTCATAACGTATTCAGAGGATGGTATGATTTCGGCGCAGGCAGTATTGCTGATATGGGGCATTACAGTATGTTCCCTCTGTTTCTTACACTTGGCATTAATACTCCGGCATACAGTGCAGAATCATATGCAACAACAACACGTACCATTATTAATAATGTATCAACTGAGGTTAAGAATGATGTAGCTTTCCCTCTTTCATGTGTTGTCAGATTCAAATTCAAAGCCCAGGCTTCGTTGCCTGCTTTCGACCTCATATGGTGGGATGGTGGTATCAGACCTGTTAATCCTGAAGAATGGGAAGCAGCTGGCAAAACTCTTGAAAGAGAAGGTATGATGTTCGTTGGCGATAAAGGAAAGATCATTGCAGGCTTCAGGGGCGAAGAGCCTGTGCTTGTTGCAAATGGGAAAGTCACTGCTTCAGAGAAAGAACCTCAGGAGAGAAGAAACGGCAATGATGTTTGGATTGAATCATTCAAAAACAATACACAGTCAGCTGGCAGTTTCATCTATGCCGGTCCGGTAACGGAAACAATCCTTCTTGGCGGAGTTGCTCTAAGGGCAGGTAAAAAAGTTGAGTACGATTCAGCTGCAATGAAGATCACTAACCTTCCGGATGCAAATAAGTATCTGGTAAGGGAGTACCGCAAGGGCTGGGAAATGTAACAGACTGATTATCAAATAATTATAATTTATATAACTAATTGATTATGAGCAATATATCAAGAAGGAATTTTATTGAAAAATCGATAGCAGCAGGAGCCGCAGTGGCAGTGGCTCCTTCACTGTTTGGATCGGGATCAACCTTCAGTACACCCAGAGTTATAAAGGATGATATCTCTCTTGCCCAGTGGGCACTGGTTGATGAAGTGAAGTCAGGCAAATGGAAAACACTTGATTTTGCAAAAATTGCAAGAAACGATTTTGGTCTCAATGGAATTGAATTCGTCAATACACTATTTGAGGTCACAACAGAAGGTTATCTGAAAAAGCTGATAAAGAATGCTGACGACAATGGTGTTACAATGGTTCTCATTATGGTTGATGATGAAGGAGACGGATGCGGTGCCACAAAAAAAGAACGCAATCAGTTCAGTGTCAATCACAGGAAATGGATCGATGCGGCAGCATACCTTGGATGCAAATCGATAAGAACTAATTGCAGGGGACCTGAGAATGCTGATAAGGCAGAGGCACTGAAATGGGCTGCAGAAAGTTATAATATGCTGCTTGAATATGCTGTTCCTGCTAAGATCAGTGTCCTTATTGAAAACCACGGAGGTGTCTCAAACGATGCTGACTGGATGGTATCTCTGTTCAAAGAGGTTGATAACCTTTATTTCGGTGCTTATCCCGACTGGCGGCGTCCGGCTGACAATTTCGACAATATCGATTATCTTAAAAAGATGCTTCCATATTCAGGCGGGATGTCATACCGGAACCAGCCGACGGAAGAACTGACTGCTAAGATGATAAAGCTCGCAAAAGATTCAGGCTACCGCGGATGGTATGGAATTGAATCGAGCGGACGTGAGGAGATAAAGAAGGGAACAGAATTGCTGAAGAAGTATCTGTTTTAAGAAGGCTCAGGGGGCGACACGGGCAGGGGCAACTGACAGCAGATAAACAAAAAAGGCGAGAGGATATCCCACTCGCCTTTTATTTTTTCCTTTAGCCTTTTGCCTTGCGCCCTTAGCCTTTTTTCAGTGCCTCAAGCACCCGCTCAGGAGTATACGGCATCTGGAATAACCTTGCACCAGTGGCATCGAAAATTGCATTACCAACCACTGCACCGACAGCTATGATTGCAGGTTCTCCTCCTCCATGAGGCGGCTGATCCATGCGCTGAAGTATTATGGATTCAATTTTTGGAACCCATGAGAATCGAGGCAACTCATAAGTATCATAGTTGCGGTCAATAATATTACCTCCTTCAAACCTGATCTCCTCTGAGAATGTATATCCAAGAGCCATTGTTATGCAGCCTTCCAACTGCATGGTGGCGCCATGCGGATTCACACAAAGACCCATGTCCTGTGCACAAACAATTCTCTTAACCTTTACCTTTCCTGTCTTCTTATCTATTTCAATCTCAGCAATCTCAGCAACCAGTGTACCCACGTCAGTTCCTACAGCTATCCCGATACCTCTGCCTGAAGGATACTTTTTAGATGGCACATAACCGAAGAGGTCAGCGGCAGCTTTCAGTGTGTCGATCATCCTCTGGTCCTTAAGGTTTTTCAGACGGAATTCAAGAGGATCCATCTTTGCTGCAGCAGCTAGCCTATCGATCTGAAGTTCCCTGCCAAGGGTGTTTGTATTGTTGTTGGGAGCTCTCCATGGTCCGGTATCCAGTATATGTACCTGCGGTGTATTTTCCTTATGATAATGCGCCGTAATTTTATGATTTGGAACATCATAAACAATTTCTGAGCCCCTGGTCCCGCAGAAGTATGCATGATAGTCCCATGCCTTTATAAGACCTGATTTATCAATACCTGATTTGATCTTAAGAACTCCCGCAGAATGGAAATTATCGTAAAGGAACTCTTCTTCCCTGGTCCAGGTTACCATAACAGGTTTTCCGCAGACTTTTGCAAGTATGGCTGCTTCCATAGCCTGCTGATTTTTACTCTTGCCGCCAAAACCTCCTCCGACAAAAGGAACAATAACCCTTACTTTGTTAAGAGGCATTGAGAAATGTTTTGCAAGTGCATCCTGCAAAGGATAAGGTGTCTGGCTGGATGCCCATACAGTGAGCTTGTCATTTTCAAACTGTGCAAGAGCACTGTGTGGCTCAATGAAAGCATGAGCCAGGAAAGGATCATGTATCTCGGTCTCAATAATTTTATCACACTGTTTAAAACCTGCTTCAATGTCACCGGCTGTCGTTTCAACATCTGCAGTCGTATCGGCCTTGATCATAGCCTCAAAGATTGTTTTGTTGTCAACCTTTATTTCATCATATGTATACTCGGCTTTTACCATTTCCAGGGCTCTGCCGGCAAGAACTAAATTTGCATTCAGTACCCCCACAAGTTCACCATCTCTTACAACTGTTGTACCTGGCACTTTTTCTGCTTCAGAATAATCAACAGATGCCAGTTTACCGCTAAGAGATTTTGGACGTAAAATCCTGGCAAACAACATTCCAGGCAGTTTGAGATCACCAGTGTATTTTGCCTCTCCTGTTACTTTTATTTTTGCATCATTACGCTTGAATGACTTGCCAATAAAAGTAAACTTGGAATAATCTTCCACTTCTGGTTTTACATCAAGGAACTTTTCAATCTTTTTACCCTTTGCAAGCTCACCATAAGTTACTGATTTTCCTGGATTTGCAGGATCGAAAATTACTCCATCAACAACAACAAGTTGTGTGGCGGGTACTTTAAGTTTATTTGCTGCAAGTTCAAGCAGGACTCCTTTTGCCTCGGCAGCAGCTCGTCTCATGTTTGGTCCGAATGACCTGATAGTCATTGACCCCCATGTACCTCCATCCCATGGACAAAGCTCGGTATCACCCATAACCATTTTAATCTTTTCCATCGGGACATTAAGATCGTCGGCCATAATCTGGACCAGTGACATTATAATGCCCTGCCCCTGCTCTATTTTGCCTGTATAGCAGTTTACGGTACCATCCTCGTCTATTTTCAAAAATGCATTGTAATCCTTTGGAAGGGATCTTTTTCCGGGTTCAGCCACGGGAACAGGATCACTTGAGCAACGTGGAAGGAAGAATATTACCACACCACCACCAACAAGCTTAAAAAAGTCACGTCTTTCCATGCCTCGTCTGCCTGTAGTACCACTGGCAACCTGTGTATTTGATTTCTCTTTTTTCATGATTATTTCCCTCCTCTCATTTCTTTGGCAGCAGTTTCAACTGCATCGATTATATGAATATGGGCACCGCATCTGCAAAGATTATCCTCCATTCCGGCTTTGATCTCATCCCTGGTAATTGAAGGATTTTTTATCAGTAACCCGGCAGCATTCATAATCATGCCAGGTGTGCAGAATCCGCATTGGAGTGCATCATGTTCTACAAATGCTTTCTGGACAGGATGAAGCTCTCCGTCTTTTGCAAGACCTTCAATTGTGACAACGCTTTTACCCTTCACTTCCCCTACTGATATTGAACATGATCGTACAGGTTCATTGTCGAGAAGAACCGTACATGAACCGCAGAAACCTATTCCGCAGCCAAACTTTGTTCCGGTCAGACCCAGATCATTCCGCAGTACCCAGAGTAGTGTCTGGGTGGGATCAATCTTTATCTCTGTCTGTTTCCCGTTTAACTGAAAACTGATTGTCTCTTCCATACCTGCTAATTTTTATTTATTTCATTGTTATATTCTTCAAATGTATCAAAATCTCTCAGAATTGTGGCATCATCTACTTCAACTTCTTCAACATCGGTTGAAAAAATTTCAGAGAGTGATCTTAGGCCTTTGCCGGGATCCAGTTTTTCTATCTCCCCAAAATATTTCCCGGCAATCAGAAGAGGATGACCTCTCCTTTTTTTATATGTTGGCATAAGAATTCCCTTGCTCCCATTTCTGAATTTATTAATAACAAGGCCGGTAACCTCCGGAGTAATAAGAGGCTGGTCACCCTGAAATACGAGTACAGCCACTGTATCAGATTTTATATTCCGGAATCCGCATTGCACTGACGACAGCATCCCTTCTTTATATATATCATTATAACAATACCTTACATCTGACTTCTCTGCAATTTCCTGTATTTCATCCCTGTATGCCCCAAGGACAACAATAATATCATCAACCAAAGCTGCTTTAACATTCCTGATTACTTTTTCAAGCATTGTAATCCCTCCAAAGTCAAGTAGCATCTTAGGATACCCCATTCTCTTTGATTCCCCTGCCGCCAGGATTATTGCACTGATTACGGACATATATTGGTTATTCTTGTTCTGGGTTCTGGGTTCTGGGTTCCGGGTTCCTAAACCTGGAACCTGAAACCTGAAACTATTTTCTACTTCAGCCTTCCGTTCCTCACTTGTACCAACTGCGCTGCAATACTAACTGCAATCTCCTCAACTGTTTGTGAACCTATATCAATTCCGACAGGAGCATAAATCTTATCCCAATCCTCTTTCGTGGCAATCTTCTTTTCTATGAATTCCTGTTTCATGGTGGCAACTTTTCTGATGCTTCCAATCATACCTGTATAGGCCAGTGAAGCTCCGATACATGGCTTAAGAGCTTCTGCATCATCCTTATGTCCGCGGGTAACAATCACAACATAAGTATCTGCACCTTTTTTGATTTCATGCATAGCATGGCCGATATCCTTAACAATAACATGATCAGCATCAGGAATATTTTCCTTATTGGCATACTCCGAACGGTCATCGATAACTGTTACTTCAAATCCAAGCAGATTTCCAAGATGTGCTAATGCTCTGCCTATATGGCCGGCACCAGCAATAACCAGTTGTTCAGGTGGAAACACCGGCTCAAGCAGGAAGAGAGATGAGGGTTCCTCCCCTGAAATTGAAAGTGTCATTTCCCTGAAATCATAAATGCTGCCCTTGGTTAGCTGCTCAGTTACAACAGGAGATATTTTTTCAAGAAATTCTTCCGGTAACCGGGGTATTGACTTATTACTCATCCAATACCGGTTTATAAGTACTGATGTGTCATCGTGAATAGTAACCATTGTAATCAGGACCCCGGGAACCCTGTTCTTCAGAGATTCACTTAACTGCCTGAATACAGAAATACTTTTAGAAGGATCGGCATCAAGAAGGACTGTTATCTTACCACCACAGATAGCCTCACTGGTTTTCGAAATATCATTATTGAGGTTAAAGTTTAGATGAGATGATTGTCCCGATTTCAAAGCATCAACAGCGAAAATCTGCACACGGCCCTCAACCACGCCTCCTCCAATTGTCCCGCTGATAAGCCCTTTATCAGAAAAAATGGCAGAGCTACCTGGTTTCTGAGGGGTTGAGCCTTCAGTCCGTGTTACTGTTGCCAGAACCAGACCCTGTTTCTGTGAAATTTCTTCTTCAATACGTTGGTAAATGCTCTTCATAGTTAATGGAATCTTAAACATCCTTCAACAAATATATTCAAATACTTAATCTGGAAATTTAATTATCATTTATTTTACTATGAACTTATTTATCAGAATTTTATACTGTCTGTTCAAGTTACCTGGTATGAACAGATAAATTCTTAAGTACAAAATCGGATTAATGATTTTTAAGAAACAACAAATCACCGGTTTTCCCGGAGGTTACTTTCAATAAATCATCCGGTGATATTTTAAGTTGCATGCCTCTTATTCCTGCACTGACAAAAATTGAATCATAAAGAATACAGATTTCATCGATAAAGGTCGGATAATTTTTTTTCATCCCTATGGGAGAACAGCCGCCGCGGACATAACCCGTATATTGCAAAATCTCTTTCATGGGAAGCATTGCACAGCTCTTATTTCCTGACAGAAGTTCAGCTTTTTTCAGGTCAAGTTCTTCTGCTCCGGGAATGACGCAAACAAAAATCCCGGTTTTATCACCTCTCAACACCAGTGTTTTAAATACCTGATCTATATTTTGATTCAGTTTTTCTGCCACAGCTACCGCACTGAGGTCCGACTCATCAACCTCATATGAAAAGAGCTCATACTTTATGCCGTACCTGTCCAGAATCCTGGCTGCATTGGTCTTAGTCATAATTCGATTCCAGCATTTTTTTAATCACTACACCTGCTACACTGATAAATAGTTATAGTAAAACTACGATTTTTATGAAGAGATAAGACTGATAATTAATAACTTTCAAATTGATCGGCAATCAGGAAATTTTACAAATCGTGGAGATCCTCGCTAACGCTTGGAAGGGGGGGGGGGGGGGAAAGCGGGCGATTTGAGAGCAGTGATAATTTTAGATAAATTCTTGACAAATCGCCACTGCTTTCCCTCTATAGCCTCATAAATATTTGTCATTCCGAGCCTTAGCGAGGAATCTCCCTCAGTCTTAGCAGAATTATTATTGATTCCCGATTGTCATAAAAATTTTTATATTTAACCCTGCAAGATACTGCCAGTTTAAAATTAAAAAGTCAGACATGCTAAACTGTTAAATATGAAAACAAGACTATTCCAATCTGCTGTATTACTTTTTTTAATAATTGCATCTCCCACATGCAAATCCCCTTCCATAAATAATGGAGATAATAATCCTGATACAGGCTGGATCGAGGAGATGACTATTCAGCAGCTTCAGTCAGGGTTTGCAGAAAAGAAATTTACTGTAACCGAGGTAGTTCAGGTATATATTAACAGAATTAATGAGATAGACACAAAAGGTCCTGCACTGAATTCAATTATTATTGTTAATCCCGATGCGCTTGCAATAGCCGGAGAGCTTGACAAAGAACTCAGGGAAGGTAAGTCGAGGGGACCGATGCATGGCGTTCCTGTAATACTTAAAGACAACATTGATACTCACGACAAAATGCCGAATACTGCCGGTGCCACAGTTCTCAGGAACTCCTATCCCGACAAAGACAGCTTCATCGCAATGAAACTGCGTGAAGCAGGAGCTGTGATACTGGGTAAAGCTAACCTAAGCGAGTGGGCAAACTTCAGGGCCGATGTATCCTCAAGCGGATGGAGCGGTGTTGGCGGACAGACAAAAAATCCGTATATCCTCGACAGGAATCCATGCGGATCAAGTGCAGGATCGGGTGTTGCTGTGTCGGCCAATCTATGCATGATAGCTATAGGCACTGAAACAAACGGATCAATTGTTTGTCCTTCAAACAACAATGGCATTGTAGGTATCAAACCAACTGTTGGACTTCTGAGCCGTTCAGGAATAATTCCTATCTCCTTCACTCAGGACACTCCAGGCCCAATGGGACGTACAGTAGAGGATGTGGCTGTTGCACTTGGGGTAATGACCGGTATAGATTCTTCCGATGCTAAGACACTTGCCTCATCGGGAAGATTCCTTGAAGGAAATGGTTATACCCAATACCTTAAAACAGACGGAGCCAAAGGTAAGAGAATCGGGTTACTAAGAAAGACAATGGGATATTCCGACGGGGTTGATACCCTTGTAAATGAAACAGTAAGATGGCTCAGGGCAAACGGGGCAGAAGTAATTGATATAGAGATGCCTGAAGAATCAAAATACGGAAATGCATCATTCGAGGTTATGCTTTATGAATTCAAAAATGGACTTAACAGCTATTTCGCCAGTCTGGGTGATGATGCTCCCATTAAAGATGTGACCAGCCTGATTGAATTCAACAAAAAGGATTCTGTTGAATTAAGGTATTTCGATCAGGATCTTCTGGAATTGGCAAATAAAAAAGGAGATATGAACTCCCCTGATTATAAAAAAGCACTTGAAAAAATGCTCAGGGCTACACGCGAAAACGGGATTGATAAGGTTATGAATGAAAATAAGCTGGATGCTATTATGGCACCCACCGGATCGCCTGCCTGGAAGACAGATCTTGTTCTTGGTGACCACTTTGTGGGAGGCAGCTCATCACTGGCAGCAGTAGCAGGTTACCCGGCAATAACAATTCCGATGGGCTTCATCGAAAATCTGCCAACAGGGATCACCTTCTTTGGTAAAGCATGGAGTGAACCAGTTCTGATTGAATTAGCATACAGCTACGAACAAGGCACCAGACACAGAAAAGCACCTAAGTATATAATCACAGACTAGGGAAAATTATACAAAAACAAATCCCCCCAAAGGGCACTTTGTGCAATTATTTAGAAGTACTATTCTTTCTTATCCTCAGCCTTTGGCTCTGCTTTAATTTTGTCATCATCGTCTTCTACACGTGATGCTTTCTTGAATTCTTTCATCCCCTGTCCAATACCTTTCATAAGTTCAGGTATTTTCCTTCCGCCAAAAAGAAGCACCACCACCAGCAGAATCAGTATAATCTCAGTCATTCCAAAATTTCCCATCTTTTTAAATTTTATTAACTCTCAAAGTTAAGTATAGTCTCACTTATTACCAAACTAAAAGCGTTAATATGGAATGTTAATTAAACCTAAAACCAATTGAAATACAATAATTGAAAAAATGTCCGGGATTAAAAATATCTGCCTGAACAGTACAAAAATAGCAGGTTTTTAAACTGTTAAACAGTCAGGAAATTTGTATTATCCGGTAATCTCTGATCTTCTTCTATTCAGGGAAATTATCAGAATAGTCCATAATACTATTGCAATAGCCAGAACAAAAATTTTCTTGCTGCCATCAACGTTCACATCAGATAAAATATTAAAGGCCAGATGCACTGCAACAACAAAAAGTATTGAGAATGTTGACTCTGATATTTTTAACAAACCCCATGACCCAAGAAGGAGAAATAGAAAAAAAACTAAATGTGTTTTTATTGTAAAATCAGGCAGTAAAAAGTTCAGGTGCCAGAAATACCATAACAGAGCAATAGCAAAAATCCGGTATACAGCTTTCATAGGTTCCAGAGCCTGCTGCAAATAACCTCTCCAGCCATACTCCTCCCCAAGAGCATAAAATATCAGAACTATCCCTGTAAGAAATCCATAATAATGCTTATTGAGGTCTTCCGAATTAGATACTCCTGCAATTCCCAGACAGACAGGAATAATAATTACAGCTAAAAAACTATACAATTTATTAACTCCCCAGAAGGAAAGCTTTCTTTCTACTTTGCTATTAAGCAGATAATACACAACTATAAAGCCAATTGCAGGTCCTATTCCTCTTAAAATACGGTATATTATATTCAGTCCATAGGGCAATGGAAAAATTTCATCAAGATGTATGAGATTTAAGCGGAATGGCGCAGAAACCATAACAGATACGACATAAAATACAACTAGTTCTGACCACCTGATACTATTAATTGATTTTGACTGACTATTTTCCATAGGTCTTTTAATTAGGTTTTATAAGAACTTGAAATCGCATTTCAGGCATTGCAGAACGCAATATAAATAAAAAAGTAAGAGAAGCTGACTTTCCTGTCGCCTGATACCTGTCGCCTTCTTTCAGATTTTAAGCTTCTTTAAGATTCTCTCCCCTAACATCATAACTCATTTTTTATATCTTGCGGCCTGAATTAATTCACATGATGCAACGTACCGGCTTACTAAGTATTGCAGCAATTACGCTGTCTGTCAATGCTTTATCTGCAGAAAACCCAAAAGGAATCAACAGGGATAAATACCGTATTAATATCAGCAAAACTACCGAACATATTAATGTTGATGGTATAATGGATGAGCCGGTGTGGATGACAACAGATGTGGCAGATAAATTCCAGAGAGTTCTGCCAACTGATACCGGTTATGCAGCAGCCCAGACTGAGGTTAGAGTCATATATACTGAATCAACTCTTTATATGGCAATAATTTGCTATGATAAGTTACCCGGCAAACGCCCCGTTGAATCATTGAGAAGAGATTTTGCCTTTGGAAAAAATGATAACTTCCTTGTATTTATTGATACCTACAATGATCAGACAAACGGATTTTCCTTCGGGGTATCACCTGCCGGTGCACAATGGGATGGTCAGCAGGCCAATGGAGGAAATGTTAACCTGAACTGGGATATAAAGTGGCGATCGGCCGTAAAAAACTATGATGACAGATGGGTGGCTGAGTTTGCAATTCCCTTCCGCAGTATGCGCTATAATGGAGGAGATGCAGAATGGGGAATTAACTTCAGCCGTCAGGACCTTAAGACCAGTGAAAAGTCGAGCTGGGCTCCAATGCCAAGGCAGTTTGCAACTGCAACTCTTGCTTTTACAGGATCGCTTGTTTGGGACGAACCGCTTCCTGATGCCGGATTGAGGTTCTCGCTTATACCATATGCATCAGCAAAGACTACACAAAATAAAGAGGCAGGAGAACCATTCAAAACCAGACTCAATGCTGGTGGTGATGCCAAGATGATCCTCTCCACTTCAATGAACCTCGATCTTACTGTTAATCCCGACTACTCACAGGTTGAAGTAGACCGACAAAGAACAAATCTTGATCGTTTTGAACTCTTTTTCCCGGAAAAAAGGCAGTTTTTCCTGGAGAACAGTGATTTATTTGCAAACCTTGGAACTGACAATCTGCGTCCTTTCTTCTCAAGGCGGGTAGGTCTGACCAGTCCTATTCAGGCAGGTGCCCGTCTAAGCGGAAATATTGGTAACGACTGGAGAATAGGACTAATGGATCTTCAGACCGGACCAAATGATGATACCCCAGCAGGCAATTACGCTGTTGGAGTACTTCAGAGAAAAGTATTTCAGCGATCAAACATTTCAGCCTTCATGGTCAATAAGGAGGTGATGTTCTTTAATGATGAGGATACAACATATACCGGAAATGATTTCAACCGTGTTGCAGGAGCTGAATTTAACCTTGCCAGTTCAGATAACAGATGGACAGGCAAAACACTCTATCATCAGTCATTCTACCCCGGAGCTGACGGAGACGCAGCTGCAGCGGCTGCCAATATTACTTTTGCAACCCAATATTTTAATGCCACACTTAACCAGGCATGGGTTGGTGCTGACTATAATGCCGAAGTTGGATATATCAGAAGAAGAGGATATTATGAAGTAAGTCCGGGCTTACAGTACAGGTTTTTCCCGAAGGCCAGCAGAATTGCCAATCACGGTCCAATCTTTAAAACGATGATGCTTTTCGACCCTTCGATGATGCTCACTGACAGGGAATCAGAAATATCATACCAGATTGAGTGGCTCAACAAAAGCATGCTTAAAGTAGATCTTGAAAATAATTACGTATACCTTACTGATCCATTTGATCCAACAAATAGCGGAGGTGTTCCGCTTCCTGCCAACACTGATTACAGATGGAATGAACTTAGCGCCACCTTCACATCCGACATAAGGAAACCGTTCAATTTTATGCTTATGGGTCTGTATGGTGGGATATACAACGGGGACAGGTACAGCCTGAACAGTGAGATCTACTACAGGGTACAGCCATATGCAGCCCTTGCACTCGTTTCTTCCTATAATAATATTAAAATGCCTGATCCCTATAATGATGCTGAGCTAATTCTGATAGGTCCCAGGCTCGATTTCACATTTACCGACAAGCTTTTCTTTACCAGTCTAATACAATATAATAACCAGATTGACAACATGAATATCAATCTGCGCTTTTAGTGGAGATTTGCACCGGTATCTGACCTCTTTATAGTTTATACTGAGAATTCTTATCCTTCAGGACATGATATAAAGAACAGGGGGCTTGTTTTTAAAATATCCTACTGGTTCAACTAAAAACAAAAAATTTAAGAAGAACATGATGCCGGATCATGATAACAAATATAAAATCTGGTTTTTTGCGGGAGCAGAGACCAGGGATGATCGTTTTAATGAATTTACCGGTTCATTCATCCGGATGATGAAAGAGATCTTCGGGGAAGAATTCGATTATATAAAAGGTGTCTCTTACAAATCCAATCTCTCAAATGTAATATGGGCGCTAAATAACGCACAAAGACCAATATCCGATCCTGAAAGGAATAATATCACATCAGGTTCATTCCTGCAGATGGTTTCGAACGGGTATGACCGCGATGCTCAGTTAGTAATTACTTCATCCAGCAGCGGAAGCATTGTAGCGGCGCAGCTGGCATGTTACCTGGCTGAACAGAACCGGAATCACCTTTATTTCAGCAAACCATTTCATCTTGTTCTGGGTGCCAGCATGGTATCTCCTGATTCCCATCTGTATCAGAAACTACTTCATTACAAAAATGAAGGTGTGATTGGGACAATACTCCATGACGAGATACAGGATGAAGGTGACAATGCATTTGGTGTTGGAGGTGTTACCCGCTTCGAAGCCTACAGAAATGCCCTGGGCATTGCATTTCCATTCTTATCCCGGAGATATAAAGCTCCTTCATTTCTAAATACACATCCCGAAAAAGGACATATCCACAGGAAAAGATCCAAGACGGTGGAAAAAGCACTGGACTATATTAACATAATCCTCGTAAAGCAAAAGCTTGCCGGGGATCATTATTCAGAGAAGGCGGCTGAATTTCTGAAGAACAGACCGTAGTGTTCAGATTATCAGAACACTTTTCTATTTGATCATAAAATCGAGCATCGGTTTGTCTCCAATAAAGGCAACAAGGTTGTCATTTTTATACAACTGCCCTACTCCCGAAGGTGTACCTGTAAATATAAGGTCTCCGGTTTTCAGGGTATAAAATCTGGAGACATATTCAATTATTTCATCTACGCCGAAGATCAGATCAGCCGTGTTGCTTTCCTGTACAAGCTTGTCATTAATCTTAAGGCTGAAAGGAATGTTTTTTATATCACCAACACTTTTCAGGGGAATGAAAGGACCAATGGGTGCTGCTCCGTCGAAACCCTTTGAAATATCCCATGGCAGGCCTGCTTTTTTATGTCTTCCCTGTATATCGCGTGCAGTCAGGTCAATACCGACTGTAATTTCATTGTAATACCTGTGGGCAAATTTTGCAGCAATACCTTTGCCAAGCTTGCTGATCTTAACAACAACCTCAACTTCGTAATTGATATTTTCCGAAAAATCGGGAAGAAAAAATGGTTTGTTATTCTTCAGCAGGGCGGAATCGGGTTTCAGGAAGACAACCGGAACTGTAGGATACTCCCATCCCATCTCCTGGCAATGCTTCCTGTAGTTAAGACCCATGCAAATTATCTTCATATCATACCTGGTTTTTACCGAAAGACCTTAGTTTAATTTCTGTAAGAACTTTTTTTGTATAGAGTGGAAAATCACCATTCATCATCCATGAATAGTATGAAGGTTCTATAGCAAGCACTGCCTCAACAGCCTTACCTTTGTGTTTACCGAAGTTGAATATTTCGACTCCGTTTTCATCCAGCACAATCCTGCCTGCAAAGTCAGCATTGTTACCAAAGGTACTGAAATCGGCAAGCTTTTCTACGTCGTTTTCAAGATCAGTATAACGGTCGAGTTGTGACTTCAGAACCTCGTATGTTGCAGCAGTATCAGCCTTCGAGCCATGTGCCCCTTCAAGTTCCTTTTTACAATAGAAAAGGTATGCAGCTGAAAGAGTGCGCTGCTCTTTTTTATGAAAAATAACCTGGACATCAACATATCTGCGCTTGCGGAAATTGAAATCGATATTGTCGCGGAGAAACTCCTCTGCCAGAACAGGAATGTCAAACTTAATGGCATTATACCCGGCAAGGTCACAACCTTCAAGAAAAGAAGCAAGATTTTTACCAATCTCCCTGAATGCAGGAGAAGAGACTACATCTTCATCCCTGATCCCATGAATAGCAGTTGATTTGGGAGGAATCGGCATCTCAGGATTTACCCTGGTGCTCATCCATTCCTCTTTTCCGTTGGGACTAATTTTAAGCACAGAGATTTCTACTATACGGTCGCTGGCAACATTGATACCTGTTGTCTCCAGATCGAGAAAAGCGATAGGGCGTTTAAGCTTAAGATTCAAAGGCTAAGCATTAATCATCATTGGCATAAGAAGCATGAGCAGGTCTTCCGCTTCATTGTCGGTTGAAACAGGAAGGAACAACCCAGCTCTGGTAGGATCTGCAAGTTCGATCATAACATCCTGCGAACCAATATTTGCCAGGATTTCAAGCAGAAAGACCGACTTGAAACCTATCTCAATATCCTCGCCTTCATACTGGCATTTAATCCTTTCATATGCAGAGATTGAGAAATCAATATCCTGGGCAGAAACCATTATCTGGTTGCCTTTTAGCTGAAGTTTAACAAGATTGCTTGCCTGGTTAGAGAAGACAGATACTCTTTTAAGTGTATTGTAAAACTCCACTCTGTCGACTGTGATCTTCCTTGGATTGTTCTTCGGGATTACCGAATTATAGTTCGGATAGTTACCCTCAACAAGACGGCATACAACTTTATGATCACTCAGGTTGAAGAATGCATTCTTATCATCGAATTCTACCTTTACCGGTCCCTCTTCCTTGGGAAGAATATTCTTAAGCAGGGATGCCGGCTTCTTTGGCAGTATGAATGAAGCACTGTCGTCGGCATGAGCATCAGACCTCTGATAACGTACAAGTTTATGGGCATCAGAAGCAACAAATGTGATCTTGTCGGTTGATGCTTCAACAAAAATTCCTCCCATTACAGGGCGAAGTTCATCATCAGCAGTTGCAAAGAGTGTCCTGGTAATTCCGGCCAGAAGTACATCTGCATTTATATTGAAAGAGAATTTTTTATCCTTCTTAATTGCTGGAAGTGCAGGAAAATCGATACCATTCTGGCCTACCACATTAAATTTACCATTCTCAGAGCTGATTACAACTGCCATGGTACTCAGGTTGATGTCAAATGTCAGAGGCTGTACTGAAAACTCCTTTAATGTATCCAGCAGAATCCGTGCAGGAAGCGCAATAGTACCATCACCGTCAGTGTTCTCAAGTTTCATCCTGGTTATCAGGGTTGATTCAAGGTCGGAGGCAGTAATCTCCAGATCATTTCCCGAAAGATTAAAAAGAAAGTTATCAAGAATAGGCAGTGTATTTTTTGAACTGATTACCCTGCTTATAGCCTGAAGATGACCTAAAAGTTCAGAACTGGATACTACAAATTTCATACTTGTATGGTTTTTAAATTATTTTCAGTAGAAATACTTTAGTTAATTGTATTAAAATCAATTATTTGGAATCTTAATTCAAACTTAATCTCAATTATCAATATTACAAAAAAAAACTATTTGTTCAAACAATTAAAATGAGTAAAGGAAATGGAAAAAATTCCTGGCTCTTGAAAAGGCTTTTTAACCACAGAGGACACAGAGGAATCACAGAGCACACAAAGATAAATACCTGATTATTATTTCTTTGTGACCTCTGTGCAAATCTTTGTGCTCTTTGTGGTTAAATATTAAATTTTGATAAACAATTATTTCACAATGAAGTACGACCTCTTCTTTATTACCGGGTCAATATCAAAATACCTTACAATAAAGAAATCATCAGATTCCCGGATTTTCCCAAGAAGCCTGTCAGTATCAACGGTCTGTTTCCCATTTTCGATTTTAATCTTCTGCCAAAGGCTGAGGACAGTAGTTTTTCCTTCTGCCGATACAACAGTAATTCTGTATAATGGATCCTTCTGCTGAAATGAAGAAATCTCATCACTGCTAAAATCGAGAGCCAATGTCTCGAACGGAATAAAAGTGAAATACGAAATATATCGTATGATAAGCCCCGGGTCCCATCCGGAAAGCTCTGTCTTATTTCCTGATAATGAATATATTTTATTCTTTTTTGCAATTGAGAATGATGAAGCTGTATCCTGCAGGTTTTCGAACCTGACAGAACTGATCTCGGAAGGGAGGAGATTAAAAATTGTATATGGCTGCCAGTACTGCTCCTTCAGTGTAAAAGCCGAACCAATATTAACCTCATATCCGGGAACATGAACGATGAATGGTTTGGAGCTTTCTTTTATCTTCATAATGTTCCCGTAACCGTTCGATGATGTTTTGTAAACTCTGAACGATTTCAAAAGCTTTCGCTCTTCATATACCTTCACCACAACAGGTGCAATATTCCTGTCGGTTATCTCTGCTTTAAAAATCTCAGGAGATACTGGCGATTTGATCTTTGCTTCCGTAAGTATCCTGATAATAAAATTAATACCTCCTTTTCTTGCCTCTGCTTTGCCATTTACAAACCACTTTTCTCCGTTTTTTTCAAGTGAGATATTACTCCCCTCCTGAGAGAATTCAATCTTTGTTATCCCATTAACAGGAGCAGAAGAAAATTCGCTGTTCGATTTACCGTATGGAGATCTTGTTCTTAACAGAATTAAAACCAGAATTGTGATTCCGGCAACTGACAAAGCTGAGATTATTGCAGTTCTTCTCATTCTCAAAAACCAGTGTATTTTCTTCGACGTAACCAGGTAAAGGCAAAGCCTGCCAGAAGGACAATCAGTACAGGTCCAAGTGTGTTAATCAACTGCCATTTAAGCTTTTCATTTTTCACCAAGGAACTGTTCAGAAGCCTGAGTTTCAACTCTCTCGACCTGAGTTCCATGATACCTTTATCATCTACCATCCAGTTTAAGCAATTCAGAAGAAAATCTTTGTTGCCATACAATTCTCCTGTATATTTATCCTGGCCCAGGGTGAGTGGCATCTCTTCTGTGCCTGTCCGCCTTACCTCATTCCGTATAATATCTGCATCTGCAATAACAATCATCTTTGTTGCCGGGCTTTCCTTTCTGAATACAAAATCCTGCCCTTCTGTTATTTTGTTAACAGGACGGTTCACAAAGGCAGATGAAAAAACACCTTCAAGAAGGACAGCAACAGGCATATCCTTTTTACTGAAGGCTTCCTTTTCCGGAATTGTTTCAGCTTCTTTCAGGCTGATCATCATAGGAGGAGAAAGAGTTCTGGAGAACTGAGAAGTATGAAGCAGCACTTTCTTCCTTATTGAATCATCAAGGCCAACAGTATCTATAGTGTTTGCAAATTCACTTTTTACACGATTAATATTCCGTGTTACCGGATGATCAACTGCAGGCATCAGAAGAGGATAATATACCCATGGTGCAGGCACTACCTGCTGTCTCTGACCTCCTGACATTACCATAAGCCTGATAACCTGGCTGCTTATATCCTGGACTACAACAGGATTTACTCTGACACCATATCTGAAAAGGAGATCTTCAAGATTAAGGGGACGATATAGCCCCACGGTACTGCCATAAACCAGGCTATCAGCATTCACAGAGACTTCCTCAAACAGCCAGAGAACCTTACCTCCCTGCATGATATACTGATCGAGGACAAGCTTGTCTGCTTCGCTGAATTCCTTCTCAGGTCCGGCAATGATCACAGCTGAATAGCCATCCAGGATACCAGGTTTTCCTCCAATTACACCCCTGTCGACAGTAAAATACTTTGCCAGACTCATTGTAATATCTGCCGTTTCAATTTCAGGAATCTCATCCTGACCCTCGATAAAAGCAATCTTGTAAATTGTATCGGCTGTTATAGTTGAAATTGTCTGTATCAGTTCATATTCAAGTCCTTCAACTGAATGAAGAATATTCTGTTCGGAGGAAACAGACTGGTTATTTTTCAGGAAATTGACCGGGACTTCAATCCCATTATAATTAATAAGCATTCCCGGAAAGATTATCTTCCGTGTCGAGCCACCTTCCTGGTCAGAGGCTTGTATATTAATAGGAACCAGGCCTTTTGCTAAAAGATACTGATATTGCTTTTCGCGCTCCTTAACATCAGAAGCATCAGAAGGATTAATGAACTCATAGTCGATCTTACTGCCTGATGCCAGCCTGAATTCATCAAGGATCTCCCTGACGGAACGCCTCAGCCGTTTAAGTGGTATTGGAATTTCTCCATCAAGATAAACCTGGATAAAAATATCATTTTTGATGCCTTCCAGAATATCCCTGGTCGGATCGGAAAGGGTATATCTCTTGTCTTCAGTAAGATCGAGTCTCAGATTGATCACAGAAACAGCCGAAGCAGCCAGAATTACTCCTGCCATTATGATCAGGAAACGGCCCCAGCTTCTGCCCCTTATATCATTATTATTCCTGTTCTCCATATTCAGCTTCTCCTTTTCCAGTGTCTCGATAAAAGGACCATCCTTGTAGATTCGTTGAACAGAACAATCACAGTGACAAAATATATGATATCCCTTATATCAATAACTCCCCTGCTCATTGATTTATAATGCTCATTGATTCCAAGCCTGATTATTGTTTCATCAAAATGTTTTAGTCCGGGCAGGTATGCCACCGAATCAAATCCCATGAAAAGAACAAAACATAAAAAAACTGCAAGAATAAATGCAATAACCTGGTTATCTGTAAGCGAGGATGCAAATATACCTGCTGATGCATAAACTGATGCAAGAAAGAACAGACCTATATATGCACCAAGTGTACCTCCTTTATCCAGATTTCCCGGTACTTCTCCCAGCATGAAAACCGATATATAATAAATAATGCCGGGAAGTAGTGCCAGGAGTACCAGTGCAACGGAGGCAAGATATTTTCCCCATATTATGCCTCTTTCGCTTATGGGCCTTGAGAATATCAGTTCTATGGTTCCCAGGCGTTTCTCTTCTGCAATCATTCTCATAGTTACAGCCGGCACAAGGAAAAGGAATATCCAGGGAGAGAGAAAAAAGAGGGTATCAAGCCCTGCATAACCGCTGTCGAAAATATTCCATTCGCCGGGAAAAATCCACATAAAAAGAGAGTTTACAAGAAGATATACTGCAATAACAATATACCCCGTCAGACTGCTGAAGAAACCGCTTATCTCTTTTCTGAATACTGCAAACATAGGTTATAAAATCTCTTTACATTTTGTTTCGCCTCTCCCTAAATCCCTCCCCCGGGGGGAGAGGGACTTATTTATATCCCGGAAATCCGTTCTTTAGCCGCGCCCCTTCTCCCCCGGGAGAAGGGGTTGGGGGATGAGGTCTTATTCCTGAAATTTAGCATTCTTAACATCCGCGATTAACACACCAAAATAATAAAATTCTATTATCTGCTGATATGTGCTCCCGGTGGCTGCCATCTCCATGGCACCTTCCTGACATAATCCTACACCATGTCCATAACCCTTTCCCCTGAAAGTTACCGAATCCTTTGCAGCAATAACCGAAAAGTAAGAAGAACGAAGCTTGAAATCATCCCTGATTTTCTCAAATGGCATTGTAAAGCTTCCTGCCTTGTAATCAACCCATCTCTTATTCTGAAAGAAGCTTAACAGAGACAGATCATTTGTCTTTCCTGTAAAGCCTTCCGCCTTAAGATAATCTGTCCATTCATCTAATCCGACTTTCTTCTCCCATGTTGCATTCCTGGAGTTTATACAATGAGGATCAATAATGCTCTTCAGGTAAGGCTGATCAGTAACCCAGACATCTTTTGATGAAACTGTCATGCCTCCGCAGTTCGAATGAAAGGCAGAAATAATCAGCGAACTGTCTTTGTCAAGGATTACCATACCCCGGGTTTCCAGTGATGCCATATTAATAACAGAATCGGTTGTTATTCCATTAAAAGCCTGACAATGTGTATTATCACATACGTTATAATTATCATGAATATGTTTGTCAAGATGGCTGTAAAGGTATGTCCGGGCGATAATTGCCTGAGTTTTAAAATACTCCTTATGCTTATTAATGCCTCCTTCAGCCCTGACGACACCTGCAATATAGCTGTCAACATCAATATTGTTTATCAGTACCAGAGTCTCCATATCAGGGAAACAGGAAAAATCGCCTTTATAAGACTGACGAACAGGATTCTGCCCATTTGCCCTCAGGGAAAATGAAGAAGACTCTGAAACTGCAGTCAGATGGAGGGAATCAGCAATGAATCCATTGGAATTGCGCGACTTAACTGCCAGCCTGCCGTTGAATTTGGAAATTACTATCAGATCATTTATTCTGAAAACCTGGGGACCATCTTTGTACCCTTTCAGAATATATTCACCACCAGTTACTGCAAAGACAACAGTTTCAGGGGTCTGTGATGCAAACAGCCTGATCTTAATCTGGCCTTGTGAAATAAACGAAGCCGCAAAAAATGTGATAAGTAATAATCTGAGTTTAATAACCATTTTCATTTTTCTATCAGCGTAAATCTGCGTAATCTGAGGGAGCACACTAAATATTTTTCCCGCTGATCCCGCTGATTGTCGCAGATTTTCTTAATTCATTAACCATTCTTTCAGCAACTCTTGAAGAGGCTCCTGACGGACCAATTCTCTCTTTAAGTGCCTTATAATCTGAAAGTATCTTTTCCCTCTTAGAGCCATCCTGAAGAATTGCTTTAAGCTCTTCAATGAGATTTTTCTCATTAAGATCATATTGTACAAGTTCTCTTATTACCTCTGATCCCATAATAAGATTTACAAGAGAGATATACTTAACTTTTACTACCATCCAGGCGATAAGCATTGAGAAAAAATCACCCTTATAGCAAACAACCTGCGGAGTACCCATTATTGCTGCTTCAAGTGTTGCGGTCCCTGAAGTGACAAGTGCAGCATCGGCCAGATGAAGTATCTCATAGGTTTTATCCTTGATGAGCTTTATAGGAGAATCACCGATGATTTTTTTGTAGAGATCATCAGAAATATTTTTAACACCAGCAAGAACAAACTGATAATCAGAAAAATGAGCCAATGCCTTTTTCATCTGAGGAAGGACCAGTTCTATTTCATGTTTTCTGCTTCCCGCAAGCAAAGCTATGACAGGTTTTTCAGTGAGCCCGAGTTCTCTTCTTATATCATTTTTAGGAGGGAACAGAGCTACTCTCCTCTCTGTTTCATCAACAAGAGGATTTCCGAGATATTCAACAGTAATACCATGCTTTTTATAGAATTCGACCTCGAAAGGGAAGATAATATACATCCTGTCGATATTCTTCTTAATCTTTACAACCCTTCCTTCATTCCATGCCCAGAGCTTGGGAGAGATATAATAGAATGTTCTGAATCCCGTCTTCTTTGCCCATTCAGCAATTCTCAGGTTAAAACCCGGATAGTCAATAAAGATAACCACATCAGGCTTTATTTCGGTTATCTGTTTTTTACAGAGATTAAGGTTCTTAGAAATTGTACCAAGGTTTTTTATAACGGCAACAAAGCCCATAAAGGCAAGATCTTTATAATGTTTAAGGACCTTTGCACCTGAAGCTTCCAGAAGATCACCGCCCCAGCAGAAGACCTCACATTCATTATCATGTTCTTTTAGACCTTTTACCAGATTGGAACCATGAAGATCGCCTGATTGCTCCCCTGCTATTATAAAATATCTCATGCTAAAAACTTTACTCCGAAAACAATTATTGCCCAGACTATTGTAATAGCAAGAACGCCCCTGGTGGCTTTCAGCATATCAAGCCAGTTAAAACCCAGAAATATGAGTACATTGGGGAATACACATATGGATATGGAGTGAGTAATCACTTTTGTTTCAGCAATCCTCAGAAGAAAATCTCTGACAGACATATTGCCTGCAGAAAAGACAAAGATTACAAGTCCTACAATTAAAGGAAGCAGAAACCCTGTTATAACACCAACGGAAACCCTGTCAAATTTAAAATAGTTCATCATTTTTTAAATTTCCCCTTAAGTTTATCAATATACCAGTGTGCAGTCATATCCACTGATACAGGGACTACTGAGACGTAATTATTTGCAAGAGCCCATTCATCGGTATCAGTAGCATCAGGCTCATGATTTATATATATGCCTGTAAGCCAATAATACGTCTTGCCCATAGGATCCTTGCGCTTCTCAAATTCCTCTTTCCAGTTTCCTTTTGCCTGACGGCAAATCTTAATTCCTTTTATATCGTCTTTGCTGGCTTTGGGTATATTCACATTCAGGCATACACCTGCAGGAAGAGGTTCCTTTGCAACCATCTTCATAACTGTACGGATATATTTTCTGCAAGCAGAAAAATCTGCTGCAGGTGAAAAATTATTAAGTGAAAAACCAACTGAAGGCACCCCATAAAGACATCCTTCAATTGCTGCAGCCATTGTTCCGGAATACAGAACGCTTACAGATGCATTTGCTCCATGGTTGATTCCAGACACAACCCAATCAGGCATTCTCTCAAGAAGCTGATTGATAGCAAGTTTAACACTATCAGTAGGTGTCCCGTTGCATGCATAAATCCGGTGTCTGTCATTTTCCTCCAGTAGCTTTATCCTGAGCGGAGTCTTTACAGTCAGCGCCTGCGACATCCCTGACATGCTTTCCGTTGTTGATACAAGCACCACCTTGCCAAATTCTTCCATGACCTCAAGAAGAGTTTTCAGGCCGGCTGCATAGAGCCCGTCATCATTGGTCAGCAGAATAAGCTTGTCTTCTTTTTCAATTATCATATAAAATTATTTGAGGTACAAATATAGGTAAAATAGGAGCTTGTTTTTAAACTGCCGTACAGTCATATTTTAAAATTCCTTACTTTTGCATTTTTGAAAATAAATCAATTCTAAAATGAAGATTTCTTACAACTGGGTAAAAGACTATCTGAAAATTGATATGGAACCCTCAAAAGTAGCAGAGATACTTACCGGTATCGGACTTGAAATAGAGGGTATGGAAGAATGGGTTTCAGTAAAAGGAGGTCTTGAAGGTGTTGTCATTGGTGAAGTACTTACCTGCAGAAAGCATCCTGATGCAGACAAACTTTCAGTAACTACTGTAAACATCGGAGGTCCGCAACCCATTCAGGTAGTATGCGGTGCTCCCAATGTGGCTGCCGGGCAGAAAGTAGCTGTTGCAACTGTTGGCACAAAGCTTTACATGGGGAACGAAAGCCTGGAAATAAAGAAATCAAAGATAAGGGGAGAAGTTTCAGAAGGAATGATCTGCGCAGAGGATGAACTAGGACTCGGTACTGACCATCAGGGCATTATGGTGTTAAAGAACGACTCAGTACCGGGATCACCAGCCAGCAGTTATTTTAAAATTACAAAAGATACAGTTTTTGAAATAGGGCTTACTCCTAACAGAATCGACAGCGGTTCTCATTTCGGAGTGGCAAGGGACCTTGCCGCTTATCTGAACCTGAATGCCGGACTTGAGGCAAAAGCAACCTTACCTGACCTTTCCTCATTCAAACCCGACAACAATAATAATCCATACGAGGTTATTATTGAGAACACAACTGATTGCCCCAGGTATTCCGGAATTACAATAAGTGGTGTGACAATCAGTGAATCGCCTCAATGGCTGAAAGACAAGCTAAGGGCTGTAGGACTTAACCCAATTAATAATGTTGTGGACATAACCAATTTCGTTCAGCACGAAATAGGCCAGCCACTTCACTCTTTTGATGCTGATAAAATCGACGGAAGGAAAGTAATAATAAAGAACCTCCCTGAAAAGAGCAAATTTGTAACACTTGATTCTGCTGAAAGAAGTCTCTCTTCACGTGATCTGATGATATGCAACAGTAATGAAGGTATGTGTATAGGCGGAGTATTCGGAGGAATAAAATCGGGTATTACCGAATCAACAAAGAATATCTTCCTTGAGAGTGCCTATTTTAATCCGGTAGCTATCCGTAAGACATCAAAGCGCCATGGACTGAAAACAGATGCCTCATTCAGGTTTGAAAGAGGGGCAGATCCTGAAATAACAACCTGGGCACTGAAAAGAGCTATTCTGCTTATCAGGGAAATTGCAGGAGGAGAAATCTCATCAGATATTATTGATATCTACCCTGTTCCGATAAAAAGAGCCTTAATTGAAGTAAATTATAACAATATCACAAGACTGATTGGAAAGAGTATCGACAGGTCTGTCATCAGGCGAATTATATCTCTCCTTGATATAGTTATACTTGAAGAAAAAGGAGAAAACCTTTTGCTTGAGGTACCTTCCAGAAGAGTTGATGTGAAAAAGGAGGCAGATGTCATTGAGGAAATCCTTAGGATTTATGGCTATAATAATGTTGAGATCAGTAACCACGTAAACTCAACTATTACATATTCGGAAAAGCCTGACAGGGAGAAGCTGGTCAACACAGTTTCTGACATGCTGGCATCGAACGGATTTGCTGAAATAATGTGCAATTCGCTTAATCCAGCAGCATGGTTTGAGCAAAATGATGATTTTGACAAAGAGCACCTTGTTGTCCTTGCCAACCCTCTCAGCTCTGATCTTAATGCAATGCGGCAGAGCCTTTTATACGGAGGACTCAGTTCCGTTGCATGGAATATAAACCGTCAGAACCTCGACCTTAAACTGTTTGAATTCGGACATTGCTATTTCTATAAAAAACCGGGAGATACACATCCAACACCGGAACATTATTTTGAGCTGGAACACCTTGATCTTTATCTAACCGGACATCCTGTTAAACAGGGATGGAACAGCAAGACCAATCCAACGGATTTCTTCAATATCAAATCCCGGGTTGAAATGGTATTATCGCGACTGGGAGTGAAACCTGACTCTCTTATTACAAAAGAGAGTGAAAAGAAATATTTTTCAGAGTCTCTGGCCTGGTTACATAATAATAAGGTAGTTGCCGAAGCAGGAAAAATCTCAAAGAAATACCTGAAACAATTTGACATAAGCCAGGAGGTATATTATGGCAATATTGAATGGGACCTGCTTTTAAAGCTTGTTAAAACTCATTCGATTTCTTTCCGTGAGTTACCCAAATATCCGTGGGTAAGAAGGGATCTTGCACTTCTTCTCGACAGAAGCATTAAATTCAGTCAGATCAGAGAAGTCGCTCTTAAAACAGAGAAAAATATCCTTCATGATATTTCATTGTTTGACGTGTATGAAAGTGACACTCTTGGTACAAATAAGAAATCATATGCTGTCAGCTTTACCCTTCGGGATGATATGAAAACACTTACAGACAAGAGCATAGAAAAGGTAATGAATAATCTCATCAGGGCTTTTGAAAAAGAACTAAATGCCCAGATCAGATAATGAACAAAAGGATAGAGCTGATAAAGGGTGATATTACGACTCTGGCAGTAGATGCCATTGTCAATGCCGCAAACAATTCGCTTCTTGGAGGCGGTGGTGTTGACGGTGCCATTCATGCTGCAGCCGGTACTGAACTGATTGATGAATGCAGAAATCTGAATGGCTGTGCAACAGGAAAAGCCAAGATCACCAAAGGCTATCGTCTTAAAGCAAAGCATATTATCCATACTGTTGGACCTGTATGGTACGGAGGGTACAAAGATGAGCCGGAAATGCTTGCATCCTGCTACCAATCGTCACTTGAAATTGCCAGGGATAACAAAATAAAGACTCTTGCTTTTCCAGGAATCTCAACAGGTGTATATGGATTTCCCCAGGATCTTGCAGCTCTTATCGCAGTTAATGAAACCCGCCGGTTCCTTCAGAAAAACAAATATCCCGAGAAGGTAACTTTTGTTACATTTTCTGACCTACATTATGAAACCTACCGGAAGCTTCTCGAACAATGATGAAAATCAACAACCCGATAAGTAAATACTTCTCGCTGGTCAAGTTCAGCCATACCGTATTTGCAATGCCATTTGCAATGATAGGTTTTGCGCTTGGGATTTCGAAAGGAGACTACAATTTTAGCCTCAAACTTCTTCTTCTAATAATATTGTGCATGGTCTTCGCAAGAAATTCAGCCATGGGTTTTAACCGGCTTGCCGACAGAAAATTTGATGCACTTAATCCCAGAACAAAAAGCAGGGAAATACCATCGGGCATAATTTCAACAGGTGCGGCAACCGCCTTTGTAATTATAAATGCCTGCTTATTCATACTCACAACCTATTTTATAAACAGTCTTGCATTCTGGCTTTCACCTGTAGCACTGCTTGTCATACTGGGATACAGTCTTACCAAGAGGATAACTGCATTATGCCACCTGGTACTGGGACTCGGGCTTAGCCTGGCTCCTATTGGCGCATATATTTCAGTAACGGGTAAATTTGATCTGCTTCCGGTTATATATTCATTCATTGTACTTACATGGTCAAGCGGATTTGATATTATTTATGCGCTGCAGGATGATGATTTTGACCGTTCTGCCAACCTGTATTCAATACCTTCACTTATTGGCAGGAAGAATGCTCTGCTCGTTTCGTCAGGACTTCATTTATTAACATTTATTCTTGCTGTATCAGCCGGAATAACAGGAGATTCCGGATATTTATTCTGGACAGGAGCCGCTATATTTTCAGCATTGCTGCTTTATCAGCATTTAATAGTTAAGCATAATGATCTGAGCAGGGTAACTCTGGCATTCGGCACTACAAACGGATTTGGCAGCATAATTTTTGCGTCATTTGTTATTATTGACATTGTTTTAGGATTAAAGTAATATTCAGTTTTTGGAATGATTTTGTTGATTTCTGGTTTTTTTGTTTCTTTCAGTTAAAAATAAATTTATGGACATGGGGCAAATTGTCATTAAAGAGGTTCAGACATGGAAAGACAGGCGGACATTTATTTTCCTGCCTGAAAAAATACATAAAAATGAACCGGAATGGCTCCATCCGATCTACATGGATGAAAAGCTCCTCTTCAATAAAAAGAAAAATAAGTCATATAAATATGCTGATGCAATTTTACTTCTGGCCTACAGGGATAATAAGCCTGTGGGAAGAATTATGGGCATCATAAACAACAGATACAATGAGATACATAATGAGCAGAACGGAAGGTTCTGCTTTATGGAATGCTATGACGACAAAGAGGTGTTTCATTCACTTATCTCAGCAGTGGAGAAATGGCTGAGAGAAAATGGCATGAAAAAGATTATCGGGCCACTCGGGTTTTCAGACAAGGATCCACAGGGCTTTCAGATTGAAGGTTTTGAATATCCTCAATTTATGACCAGTGCAAATAATTCACCCTATATGCCGGTATATCTTGAAGGAGAAGGATATCTCAAGAAAGTTGACCTGGTAAACTATCTCGGAAAAATACCTGAAAAATTTCCGCTCGTATATGAAAAAGTTCTCTCACGTATGGAGCGCATGATGGAATACAAGATTATCGAATTTAAGTCGATAAAAGAGCTCAAGCCATATATCCTTGAGGTACTTGAACTTATGAATGAGACTTTCAGGGAAATATATGGCTTTGTTCCGCTAAATGATAATGAAAAGATCGAATTTGCGAACCGATACCTGCCTGTTCTTGATCCTAAATTCATCAAGTTAATAAAGACGAACGATACACTGGTAGGTTTCGCAATAGGAATGCCCGATTTCAGTAATGGAATAAGACAGGCAAAGGGAAGGATCTTTCCTTTTGGAATCATCAGGATTCTGATCGATTCCAAAAAATCGAAAAAACTCCTCATGATGCTTGGTGGAGTAAAAAAGAGTATCGCGGCAAAGGTCTAGATGTTCTTATGGGAGTCAAAATCCTCCAATCAGCTATAAAGCATAAGATGGAAACACTCGACAGTCACCTTGTTCTTGAAGATAATACAAAAATGAGAGGTGAATATGAAAGGGTTGGCTGCCAGGTCGTAAAAAAATTCAGGATCTACGAGAAAGAATTATAATTCCGGCTACCGGCTACCGCCACCGGTTACCCGCTACCGGATCAGAACCTGAAAGCCAGCGACAAACCAATCATCTCCTTAAACTGAATACGTGCAGTTTTTTTCTGTGAACCATCAGGATTAAGTATTGGTTTATCATTATCATCCATAACCGGAGTCTTGGTATCATCATCAAATATAAAATGTGTGTTTATCCTCAGATCGGTAAACCAGTTCAGATTTGCAGTGAAAATCATTTCCCAGTCAATATCTATGTTCTGAGGATTATTTACATAATTTGTAAAGAGCTGAATCCTGTTTGTCACTGCCAGTGATTTTTTAGGTTTCCAGTTATGCGTCACAAGAACACTCACACCAGGTTCATGTTTAGACTTTTTATCGGTTGCTATACCATATTTTGTCTGATCAATGGTAAGAGTATCTGTCATATATGTTCCTTTATATGACAATGGAGAAAAGTTAACCGAAGTATTTGCGTTTGGCTTGTAATCGAGACCAAAACCGAGTGTAAGTATTGCAGGGTTGATCATCTTTGATACAGGTACTGAGTCATTTGGATAATTATAACCTTTAAGAAGCTGAGTTTTAAAGAGCATTATAGCACTGAAATCGAACTTGCCAAAAGCTTTATGATTAAGTTTGGAGTTGGTCTCTATAATATCTGTATTCTTCCTTATAGGGTTATCACCTGAAGTAAGAAAACCCAGTTTTATCCTTGCAAAGTTAGCTGATGATATATCGAGCTGTTTATTCTTATAATCAGCATATCCTGTTACATCGAGGAGAGAGGAAAGACTTTTCTCCCCCCCTTTTACCCAGTTGAAGAGAGCAGTCTGACTGATGGCAAGATTTGTTTCGGTTCTGTATTTCCAGTATTTCTGCTTTACAACGATCCTCTGAACCTCAAGAAGTTTTGACTTATCCTGTTGCTGCACATTGATCCGTGCCTCTGCATTACCTGTCTCCTGTTTGGGTGGCCTTTTAAAATTTACTCCCTGCTCTAAATAAAGCCCTACAGTATTTCTTCCTGTATTCCCCAACCATACAGTTACAGAATCATCAAACTCATTCCTGAGCCAGTAACGCGCCATATTATCCGTCTTTGAATTTAGCCATAGTGGAATACGCGTATTGCTTATACCGGTGAAGTTCACTATAGAGGAATCCCTTTCCTCCATAAATTTCAGTAATAATGATACAGCCACCTCAATTGAATCGCCCTGGTACGGATAATTCAGATATTTAAATGGAAATGACGGATTTGAAGATGTTGCTTCATTCAAAGTATCTATTATCACAAGAATTGATGTATCCTTTAATCCTCCTTCATACACCAGGCGATTAATTGAATCCTGAACAAATGCCAGATTAAAAGCTGAACTGTCTGTTAAGGCCACTTCAGGAATTGTATCAGCGGACAGTTTTGTGGAATCTGAAATTGTTAAGGAGCTTATTCTTTGAGTAACAGGAATCTTAAATCGCTGCGGTTCCCATATATAAAATTTATCCCAGGAAATTTTAAGTGAATCATAAGGAAATCTTTTTAAATAGACCTCTGATGAATCATATGGCGGGTTTGATGCCTGAAATACAAGCTGAGTTAAGGCTTTCCTGAGCGGATCATCAGTTTTATGCCAGAACTGAGGCTGAATCCTGTGCTCAAGAACCTGAATAGCCTGCCCGGTAGTCAGTACTATTTCAGGTTTCTTGTGTGCATCGCTATATATTACACCTATTTTTTTAAGTGAATCAATTATCTCCCCTGCTGATTTTATACTATCATTAACTTCCTGTGAAACAGCAGTTAATCCGAAGTTTATGAACACTGCTGCAATTATTAATCTGGATAAAATTCTTTTCATTTCACTAGATTTAATCATCCGGTTTTACCGGTTGAATATATCACAAATAACTATTATTTTTACTACTCAAATCAATCAAAATTGATCTTCCTACCCATTATAACGCAGAATCCGGGGATTGATATATACAGAAATATCAAAAACAGGGATTTTTTCTTCTGGTTAATAAGAATCGATCTTCCAGAGATCGAGTAAATCCACCTTTCTTCTTTTCCCAAAGAGTATATCCCAGGAGTCTGAATTATTAAATCCACCCCTATCCCGAAGTCTCGGGACCCCAGGGGGGACTTATTGAAAGACAATAGCTTATTAAGCCCCCCTTGGGGGGGTGGGGTTTTTTAAAGGTTTTTAATTATTTTAATTATAAGCAATTATGGAATTACCATTTGCAGAACCATTCAAAATAAAGATGATTGAAAATATCTACCGCAGCACTCTTCAGGAAAGGGAACGGTGGATCAGGGATGCCTCCTACAACCTTTTCAATCTAAGATCGGAAGAAGTATATATCGATCTTCTTACTGATTCAGGTACAGGAGCAATGAGCGACAAACAGTGGGCAGCGATAATGACCGGTGACGAGAGCTATGCCGGAGCATCTTCCTACTATAACCTGAAAGATGCAATCTGGGATATAACCGGTTTTCAGTACTTCCTGCCTACTCACCAGGGAAGGGCTGCTGAGAATGTGCTGTTTTCAGTTCTTGTAAAAGAAGGTGATATAGTACCCGGAAACTCTCACTTCGATACTACAAAGGGACATATAGAATTCAGAAAGGCAAAAGCTGTTGATTGCACAATAATTGAGGCCAAAGACCCCTCCTTTATTCATCCATTCAAGGGTAATGTCGATCTGGAAAAACTGGAAAATGTCCTCAGCAGCAATGCTTCCGGTAAAATACCTTTTATTATAGTAACGGTAACCAACAATACCTCAGGAGGCCAGCCTGTGAGTATGGCCAATATAAAAGAAGTTTCACTGCTTGCCCGGAAGTATGGTGTGAAGTTAATTATCGACGGAGCCAGATTTGCCGAAAATGCCTATTTCATAAAAACCAGGGAAAAAGGTTATTCAAATATGCAGATCACTGATATTACCAGAGAGATGTTCTCCTATGCTGATGGCATGACAATGAGTTCAAAAAAGGATGCAATTGTAAATATGGGAGGTTTTATCGCTTTCAGGGAGGAGAAGCTTTTCCGGCAGGCATCGACATTCAATATAATTTTCGAAGGATTTATTACATACGGAGGAATGTCGGGAAGGGATATGAATGCTCTGGCACAGGGACTGTATGAAGGTACTGAATTTAAATACCTCGAATCGAGAATAAAGCAGGTTGAATACCTGGGTAACAAGCTAAAGGGATCAGGAATTCCTCTTATTGAACCGTTTGGCGGTCATGCCATTTTCATTGATGCAAAGAGTTTTCTTTTTTCAGTTCCCCGCGAAGAGTTCCCTGCCCAGACACTTGCTGTAGAAATTTATACTGAAGGAGGAGTAAGAGGTGTTGAGATCGGAGCCATTATGGCAGACAGGGATCCTGTAACACGAGAGAACAGGTATCCTGAACTTGAGATGGTAAGACTTGCAATTCCAAGGAGAGTTTATACCAGCAATCACATGGACTATATTTCTGCAGTTGTCCATAATGTGTTTGAAAGGAGAAGTTCAATTAAAAGAGGCCTGACTATAAAAAGAGAAGCACAGATAATGAGGCATTTCACGGTTGAACTGGAAAGGATAGAACCCTGGTTTTGATAAGTTCCCATTATTGATTTCCTTTGCAGGCTAAAGAATTATAAATGCAGGATTTCACCACAGGCCATGAAGGAAAGCTGATATTCAAATTTGCGGCTCCAATGCTGATCGGAAATATCTTCCAGCAACTTTTCAGCGTGGTTGATAGTATTGTGGTCGGGAAATTCATCGGCAAAGAGGCTCTGGCAGCTGTAGGTGCATCGTTCCCGGTTATCTTTATAATGGTATCTATGATTATTGGTCTTGTGATGGGGACCACGGTGGTTATTTCACAATATTTCGGAGCCAAAGACTACGTTAAAGTCAAAAGGGCAATAGATACAATGTATATTTATACTATCGTTATTGGTATCATTACCACGATTATAGGAATACTTATCAGCGAACCGCTGCTGCGCATGATCGATCTCCCGGCAGAGATATTGCCTCAGGCAGTTTTGTATCTCAAGATCTACCTTTCGGGAATTCTGATTTTTTTTGGTTTCAATGGCACCAGCGCAGTACTAAGAGGATTAGGCGATTCAAAAACACCGCTCTATTTCCTGATAATTGCAAGCATTGCAAATATAATCCTTGTAGTGCTGTTTGTAGGTGTATTCAAATGGGGAGTGGCAGGTGCTGCCTATGCAACATTACTTGCAAATGCAATTGCATTCGCACTTGCAATATGGTGGCTTAATAAGACACATAAGATCATAAGGATAGCAATCCGGGGGCTTCATTTCGACAAGGAGACTTTCCAGCAAAGCCTCAGGATAGGATTACCCACAGGCGTTCAGCAAACTCTTGTTGCAATGGGAGCTATTGCTTTGATGGATATTGTAAATAAATTCGGAACCGATGTTATTGCAGGTTACTCCGTTGCAAGCAGACTCGATTCACTGGCACTCATCCCTGCAATGTCATTCTCCCAGGCTCTCTCAACATTTGTAGGTCAGAATATTGGTGCAAACAAACCCGAGAGAATAAAGGCCGGGCTGATCGCTACAATTAAAATGTCGGGAATTGTAACAATTGTTACAACTGCTTTCATTGTTATATGGGGCCATTTGGTAATGAAAATGTTCACAAATGATTCGGAAGTCATAAGACTTGGGGACCAGTATCTTACCATTGTAAGTATTTTCTACATAACTTTTACAATGATGTTTATTTATAATGGCGTTACCAGAGGAGCTGGCGATACGTTTTTCCCGATGTTGTTTTCAATACTATCCCTCTGGATAATTAGAATACCCTTTGCCTGGTATTTTTCCGGTAAGATAGGAGTTGCCGGTATATGGTGGTCAATCCCTGCAGGCTGGGCGGTTGGGCTGGCCCTCTCCTATTTTTATTATAAAACAGGCCGGTGGAAAAAGAAGACAGTTGTAAAATTTGCTGATAATGATTAATTTGATGGAAGTTTTTTATACCAAATATAAAAGGTGATATGATAAAATCGATGACAGGTTATGGGAAAGCAGTTGCTGAAACCATGCAGAAAAAGATAACTATCGAGATAAAATCACTCAACTCAAAGCAGCTCGACCTCAACACTAAACTGCCATGGTTATATAAGGAAAAAGAACCTGAAATCAGGAACATGGTAAGCCAGAAGCTCGACAGGGGGAAAATCGATTTTTCAATCTTTATCGATTCATCAGAACAGGAGCTTGCAACCGTAATCAATAAGGCAACCGTAAAGAACTATTACAATCAGTTCAAAGAAATTGCCAGTGATCTGGACTTCAAACTGGATGACCAGATTTTTTCTGTAATAATGAAACTGCCTGATACTCTGAAAACCGACAAGAATGAGATCCCTGAAGAGGAATGGGAGCTTGTCAGGGGCAAAATTGCTGAATCGATTCAGATTATTGACCAGTACAGGATAGAAGAGGGTATCTCAATAATGACAGATATCATCAAATGCATTGATAAAATCCTCTCTCTGCTCAGCCAGATTGGTACTTTCGAGGAAGGCAGGATTCTAAAAGTCAGGGAAAAACTGAATGCAATTCTGACAGAGAATGTTGGAAATGAAAATATTGATAAAAACAGATTCGAACAGGAGCTGATATATTACATTGAAAAATTCGATATTAATGAAGAAAAGGTAAGGCTTAAAACCCACTGTGATTACTTCCTGGAAACAATAAAGACCGATGCTCCCAACGGTAAACTTCTGAATTTTATCTGCCAGGAGATTGGCAGGGAAATCAACACTATTGGTTCAAAAGCAAACGATGCATCAATCCAAAAGCTCGTTGTGATGATGAAGGATGAACTTGAAAAGATCAAAGAGCAGACATTGAATATATTATAAAGGCGTAAGGCTAAAGGCGTAAGGCTAAGGGCTTAAGGCGTGTGGCAAAATAAAAATGAAAGGTAAACTTATAATCATATCGGCTCCCTCAGGAGCAGGTAAAACAACAATAGTCAGGCATCTACTTAACAGCGGACTGAATCTTTCCTTTTCTGTTTCAGCAACAACCAGACCTGCAAGGGGTTCAGAAAAAAATGGCATTGATTATTTCTTTCTTACTGTGCCTGAATTCAGGATGAAAATTGAAAATAATGAACTCGTTGAATGGCAGGAAGTTTATAAGGATCTATACTATGGAACCCTGAAAAGTGAAATGGAAAGAATCTGGAATGAAGGTAAAGCAGTACTTTTTGACGTTGATGTTAATGGAGGTGTAAATCTTAAAAAAATATTCGGAAAAGACTCACTCTCAATCTTTATTATGCCTCCCTCTGTTGCAGAGCTTGAAAAAAGACTGATCCGGAGAGGAACTGATACCCCTGATAAAATCATGATGAGAGTGGAAAAGGCAAAGGAAGAGATAGAGCTCGCTGACAGATTCGACAGGATTGTAGTTAATGAAAACCTCGAATCTGCAAAAAAGGACGTTTATGAACTTGTTGATCAATTCTTGAAAGAAAATCTTAGTTAATGATAAAAGTCGGATTATATTTCGGATCATTCAACCCAATACACATTGGCCATATGGCAATTGCAGGCTATATGACAGAGTTTGCCGGACTTGAACAGGTTTGGTTTGTTGTGAGTCCGCATAATCCTCTGAAAAAGAAAGAGACTCTTCTTGATGACCATCACAGGTTATACCTTACTCAATTGGCTATCGGAGACAATATGAAATTAAAAGCCTCTGACATTGAGTTCAAACTACCTGTTCCATCGTATACCATTGATACACTAACTTATTTGAAGGAAAAATATCCAAAATACAGGTTCTGCCTGGTCATGGGTGAGGATAATCTTTATACTCTCCATAAATGGAAAAACGCAAAAGAAATTCTTTCTGAACACCCGGTTTATGTATATCCCAGGCCCAATACACTTAAACCTGCTTCCCCGGTTCTTGAAAACCTTATCTCTTCAGCAGAGATAAATTTTGTTAACGCCCCATTGATGGATATTTCAGGAACTTTTATACGAGATGGGATAAAAGAAGGAAAGGATATGTCGTACTATTTAGCTCCTGAAGTCTGGAAATATATACAGGAGATGCATTTCTATAAAAAATAGGTGTGAGGTGTGAGGTGTGAGGAAGCTTCAGACCAACCTGACTTCTCTTATAATCTCCTCTCCCCTAATCAATGCCTTCTCATTCAGGGGAATAAGATTATGATAACGCTCGGGAAGAGATTTTTTCAGACCTTTGATTACATTCTCAATTTTAATGATTGGCCTTACTTTTATAAATCCTCCAAGGACTATCATATTGAAAACCTTTGACATATTCATCCTTCCGGCTTCTTCGGCAGCATCAACCCTGTAAACAGAAATATCTTTCCGTTCAGGATGCCTGGTTATTCCGTTGCCGTCATAAATCAGAACTCCTCCGGGCTTAATGGCATTTTCAAACTTATCCAGCGACTGCTGGTTGAGTATTATGGCTGTATCAAAATGTCTGATTATCGGAGAACTAATTCTCTCGCTGCTTATAATGACAGTCACATTTGCAGTACCTCCCCTCATCTCTGGTCCGTATGCCGGCATCCAGCTTACTTCCATATCCTGCATCACAGCTGAATAAGCCATTATTTTTCCCATCGACAGAACACCCTGTCCTCCAAAACCTGCTATTATAATCTCTTCAGTCATTGCTGTTGCTTTTTTATTATTTTCCCTTTTCTTCTGACGGGACCTTAAGGTCGCCCAGGGGATAATACGGAAACATATTTGCTTCCATCCATTTGTTCGACTCAACAGGAGTCATTTTCCATCCCGACGGGCAGTTTGAAACAATCTCGACAAAACAGGTACCTCTGTTAAGTTTCTGGTACTCAATTGCCTTACGCATTGCTTTTTTTGCTCTTCGCACATTGGCCGGAGTGTGTACACTCTGTCTTGTCACGTAATATGTCCCATCCAGAGTAGCAACGATATCGGTCATCTTTAAAGGATTACCCATAGTCTTAACATCTCTGCCAAAAGGTGATGTTGACGATTTCATTCCGGGAATAGTAGTTGGTGCCATCTGACCTCCAGTCATTCCGTAAATACCATTATTTACAAAGATGATCAGTATGTTTTCTCCCCTGTTACAGGCATGTATTGTTTCAGAAGTACCAATTGCAGCAAGGTCTCCGTCGCCCTGGTATGTAAAGACAAAACTATCCGGCAGAAGCCTTTTGATAGCAGTAGCAACAGCCGGTGCTCTTCCGTGTGCTGCCTGCTGTATATCGACATCGAGATAATGGTAAAGCAGTACTGAACAACCAACAGGTGATACTCCAATTGTCGTTGACTGCAACCCAAGTTCTTCAATAAGTTCTGCCAGAATCCGGTGTGTTGTACCATGTCCGCACCCGGGGCAATATGAAAGTGTATTATCAACAAGTACTTCCGTTCTTTGATATGCCAGGTTTTCAGGCTTAATAATTTCCTTTATTCCGGTTGCTTCCTTCATCTCACTTTCCTCCAATAAATAAAGTTTTCAATGTATCAACCACCTCATCGGGGGTTGTAACGATTCCTCCCATCCTTCCAAAATGCCTGACCGGCACTTTCCCGTTTACTGCAAGCAGTACATCCTCCACCATCTGACCTGCACTCATCTCAACCGAGAGCATACCTTTTACCTTTTCAGCCAGTTGGCTTATTCGGACTGATGGAAAAGGGAACAAGGTTATTGGCCTCAGGAGGCCTACCCTTATACCTTGTCCACGAGCAATCTGCACTGATTTCTGGCAAACCCTGGCACTGGTACCATAGGCTATAAGAATGTATTCAGCATCTTCACACATGAACTCCTCAAATCTCACTTCATTCTTTTTTATATCATCATATTTTGCCTGAAGTTTATGATTAAAATCTTCCTGTCCATCTGGATCAAGGTCTAGCGATGTAATGATATTTCTTTCCCTGGATGCAGTTTTTCCTGTTGTAGCCCATTCAGGGAATACTGTTGACCTTGGTATATAAGGTTTGAGATATACTTTTTCCATCATTTGCCCTATAGCGCCGTCAGATAGAATAAGAACCGGATTCCTGTATTTAAACGCAAGGTCAAAGCCAACTTCAACAAAGTCAGCCATATCCTGAACTGATGCAGGAGCAAGAACGATAAGATGGTAATCTCCATGGCCTCCCCCTTTGACTGACTGGAAATAGTCTGATTGTGCAGGCTGAATAGTACCAAGACCTGGTCCTGCCCTTACAACATTTACTATAAGACATGGCAGCTCTGCTCCTGCTATATAAGATATTCCTTCCTGCTTAAGACTGATGCCGGGAGATGAAGATGAAGTCATAACCTTCTTGCCGCATCCTGCGCCACCATAAACCATATTTATGGCTGCAATTTCACTTTCAGCCTGAAGAACAACCATTCCTGTCCTTTCATAAGGATTGGCTTCCATAAGGTATTCAAGGATCTCACTCTGTGGTGTGATAGGATATCCGAAATATCCGTCAACACCGGCACGTATGGCAGCTTCGGCTATTGCCTCATTGCCTTTCATCAACCTTAATTCCTTTTCCATCAGTGCCTATATTTTTGTTTTGTAAACCGTTATAACTCCATCAGGGCAGACAATAGCACAGCTGGCACAGCCAATGCACAGCTCCGGATTTGCAGGATATGCATTAAAATAGCCTTTGCTGTTAACCTCTTTAGCCATTGCGATGGTACCGGTGGGACAAGAAACCATACATACTTCGCACCCCTTGCATTTCTCAACATCAACCACAATACTACCTCTGATCTTTGCCATATCTATTATCTGTTGTATTACTAAACAGGATTATTTTTATTAAAACTCTTCAATCTTTCTTCAAGGTCGCTGAACTGGTCTCTTGATACATGTGAAACACAGGCTCTGAGACCATCGTTTCTGTTGCTGCCGGTAATATCAAGAGTTATGGCGCTTATCCCGTAATACATCAGCTTCTCAAGAAGTTCAGCGCCCTTCATACCCGGGTATGCTATTGTAAAATAAAAGCCATCAGCTACAGGTTTGTCAATATCCGTGTCATAGGCGATTCTGAAACCGTATTTTGTAAACAGTGATTTCATAATCTTAGCCTTTTCGCCATACTCCCTGACATCCTCAACAAAGCTGTACCTTCCTTCATTTGCCTCCTTCAGAATTGCAGCCAGACCATACTGAACTGAATGAGCCACCCCTGCCGACAGGCCGTACAATGCGCCATAGACTATAGAATGTCCAAACATATCAGAAGAATAATACCTTATCAGATCAGGGAATCTTCTGTTGAAAAGGTGATCGGATATTGCCATAATTCCTATCCTCTGACCTGCATAACTGAATACCTTTGAGCTCGAAATCAGCATTATATAATCATCTGTATACCTTCCTATTGATGGCTGGTAAGGAGGTACTCCGGGTTTGGAATAATCACTCCTGAAGTCCATTCCGAAATAGGCCAGGTCTTCAATTACAATAACACCATATTTATGTGACAGCTCACCTATAATTGAAAGCTCCTTCTCGCTGAGACACATCCATGTTGGGTTATTGGGATTTGAATAAACAATTGATGAGACCTTGCCGCATGCAAGAAAAGACTCCAGCTTGTCTCGGAGTTTTTCACCCCTGAACTGAAAAATATCGAAGTGAGTATAATCATGCCCCAGCATTTTAACCTGGCTCTTCTGTACCGGAAAGCCAGGATCGAGGAACAGTGATCCTTCTTTCGTCCTGTCATTTCTGTTTGCCACAAGAAATGCAGCCATTGAGCCCATCATTGATCCGACTGTCGGGATACATCCTTTGGGACTAATATCAAGATTCAGAAATAGTTTAATAAACCTTGATGCTTCCTCTTTAAGAACAGGAATTCCTTCTATATCAGGATAAATGGATGCCACACCCCTCTTAAGCGCTTCAATTTCGGCTTCAATTCCGGCTTGTGCAGCAGGCAGTCCGGGTACACCCATCTCCATCCTGATGTATCTCACACCAGTTGCTTTCTCAAGCAGATTTACAAGACGTACAATTTCCCTGATGGAAGCATTTGCAAAAGAATTTATACTGCTGTCAGCAATTACTCTGCTTACTGTTCTGTTGTCAAGTGGAAGGTTTCCCATCTCATTTATTAAAAGCAGTTCCTGAAATAATTAAGGCATCAAATATAATAATATTAAAAACGTTTAAAAGATGATCATTATCAGTCACCTCTTCATATATGAAACAGGTTGTCAGAACTTCCTGTTATCAATCACCCTCTTTGACTTTCCTTCACTTCTTTCAATTGTCTTTGGCTCTACAAGGGTAACCTTTAAACCTATCCCGATTGAGCTCTCAAGTGAATGCTGTATCCTCTGTCTGAGCGATTCAAGTTCACTGATTTTATCCTGAAAAAATTCTTCCTCAACTTCAACTTTCAGCTCAAGAGAGTCAAGATTATTCTGACGGTCAACTATAAGAAGGTAATGTGGCTTTATTTCACTCATCTCAAGAAGTACGCTCTCCACCTGCGAAGGAAAGAGATTCACTCCTCTTATAATCAGCATATCATCACTCCTTCCAAGGCACTTCTCCATTCTGACAAGTGTTCTTCCGCATCTGCATTTCTCATAATGCAGCTTTGTGAGATCCCTGGTACGGTATCTGATCAGAGGCAATCCCTGTTTTGTAATTGTTGTAAATACCAGTTCACCTGTACATCCGCCGGGTAATACTTCGAGAGTTTTAGGATCAATAATTTCAGGATAAAAATGATCTTCGTTAACATGAAGCCCTTCCTGTACAAGACATTCGCTTGCCACTCCGGGGCCAATTACTTCACTAAGTCCGTATATATCTATTGCCTTTATTTCCAGCTTTTCTTCAATCTCACGTCTCATGTTTTCGGTCCATGGTTCCGCCCCGAAAACACCAACCCTTAGTTTGAGGTCTTCCCGTTTTATTCCGCTTTCGCTGATTGCTTCCGCAAGAAACAAAGCATATGATGGAGTACATGCAAGCACTGTGCTACCGAAGTCATGCATAAGCTGGATCTGCCGGGTAGTATTGCCACCAGAAATCGGAATCACTGAGGCTCCGATCTTTTCCCCTCCGTAATGAAGGCCAAGTCCTCCGGTGAAGAGGCCGTATCCGTAAGCTATCTGGATGAAATCATTTCTGTTGGCACTGGCACATGTAAGTGTACGGGCCATAACCTCCGACCATGTTGCTATATCATTTCGTGTGTATCCGACAACTGTAGGCTTGCCAGTTGTGCCTGATGATGCGTGAATCCTCACGATCTCACTCATTGGCACAGCGAACAATCCGAAGGGATAATTATCCCTGAGATCCTGCTTGGTTGTAAAAGGAAGCTTATGCAGATCATCAATTGAATTGATCGATTCAGGTCCAAGACCGGCTTCCTGCATCTTATTCCTGTAATAAGGTACATTGAAATATACCCTTTCAATACTTTCCCTTAACCTTTCGCTTTGTACTTTTTTCAAACCATCCCGGTCCATGCACTCGAAATGGCGGTTCCATATTTCCATAGTGCTTGAAAAGTCTTCTGTGCGGTTAAACATTAACAATAAATTCATTTTTACTCAAATCCTGAATAAATCACTGGATGTGAGCAATTCCATTTCATGCTTTTTAAGTGCATTAATGGCCTCATGGTTATTGCTGCATCTGAGAATAATTATCGATCGCTCCTCCACAGAAAAGGCATAGGTGTATTCCACACTGATATTGAGATCGGACAATATCTTCAGAACTTTTGCATAATGTTTTGCCTCATTTGGTGCACTTACCGAAATAACTTCCGTGATGTTTACTGTAAACGCATTCCTTTTCAATAAATCCCTGGCTTTCTCCGGTTCCGACACAATTATTCTGAGAATACCGAATTCGGCTGTATCAGCCACAGTAAGAGCGGTTATCCTGATATTTTCGCTTCCAAGTACCTCAAGAACATCTGTCAGGCGGCCGGATTTATTTTCCAGAAAAATCGATAATTGCTGAATTATCATAATCTCTCTTTTGTTATTTTCCTACAATATTATAATTATTTCTCTATCCTTATCCTTGCATCAACTACAGTGAGAGTCTCAGGACTGCCAATAAGAGGATTCAGGTCCATCTCCTTTATCTCTGTAGCAAAACGGAGAAGGGTGGATAGCCTTACAATGATCTCTGCGAACTTAGTTTCATTAATACCTGGCTTTCCTCTTGTACCATGTATTATCTTATAACTTTTTATACTCCTTATCATCGATTCTGCTTCATTGAAAGTAAGTGGTGCGAGACCTGATGAAACATCTTTAAGTACCTCAACGAAAATTCCTCCGAGACCGCAGAGAATTACATGTCCGAAACGCGGTTCATACTTAGCGCCGATAAAAAGCTCTGTACCTGAAAGCATCTGTTGAACAAGAACAGCTTTTACACCCTTTATCTTCATCATCCTGCTGAATTCGGCTTCGAGATGCTTTTCCGATTTGATATTCAGAGTAACCCCCCCGACATCAGACTTATGAACTGGTCCGACAACTTTAAGGGCAAGAGGATAACCTGTTTTCTTCGCCACCCCAAGAAGTTCTTTTTTTGTTTTGGCCACAGCCTCTTTAACAACAGGTATATTTGCAGCAGAAAGAAGTTCCTGAATTACAGCCGGTTCAAGATATCCGTCATTAGCCTTATCAATTATCTGCCGGATCAGGGGTACATTCACCTTATCAAGGTAGATCTTATCATCAGCAGGACAGGGAGTATTGAAAATTTTAGTAAGGGCTCTCCCGAGAACCACCTCATCAGGAAAATTAACGTGTCCCTTATCGAGGAAATATGCCAGTTCTTTTGAAGAGCTTGTTATTGAGGGAAGTATCGGATATAGCGGTTTATTACACTGATTTATTTTCCGGTGAAGAAGATCGTAGATCTCAGTCATGTCGATCAGGCCGTTGCTCCCGAAAATTACACTCATCCCATCGAGCATCGGGATTTGTTTATCAACATACTCTATAACCTTTTCAAGCTGTTCCATGGTAGCAGTCGCTATCATATCAATCGGGTTGTCAGCCGAAGCTCCCGGATTCATCATACCAAGGAGTGTATCGTGATGAGAACCGGTTATTCTGGGGATATTCATTCCGCCTGCAGAAAGTGCATCAGTAAGCATTACTGCAGGACCACCGGCGTGTGTTATTATTGCTATATTCTTACCCTTCAATGGTTTATGCATAAACACAGAAGCCACGGTTGCCAGCTCTTCACGGCCAGAGCACCTGACTATTCCTGCTTTTCTGAAGAGAGCCTCCACTGCCGAGTCGGATGAAGCCATTGCCCCTGTATGGGAAGAAGCGGCCCTGCTGCCGGCTTCAGTGGTACCTGCTTTGATAGCTGCAATCCTGCATCCCTTGCGTATCAGTGAAGATGCGTGATGTAGAAGCTTATCAGGATTCCTAATACTTTCAACATAAATAAGTTTGATCTTTGAGCTTGATTCCGGATCAAATGTTGTATCCCAGAATTCAAGTACCTCCTCAACTCCAGTCTGGGCACTGTTGCCTACAGAAAAAACGCTTGCAAACTTGAGCCCTTTTGGCATTGCAGACTCAAATATAAATACGGCAGTTGCTCCCGATCCTGAAACAAAGTCACATCCTCCCGCATCAAGCTTTGGTACAGGTGATGTAAATACACCCTGATAGAATTGAGTTACAACCCCGATACAATTTGGTCCGATAAGGCAACCACCTGCATTATTAACAAGAGTAACAATATCGTTTTCAAGTTTTTTACCATCCTCACCGGCTTCGCTGAAACCTGCCGAAATAATTATGAATGCCCTGGTTCCCTTTTCCCTTATCAGTATTTCCACTGCAGGCAGGCATAAATGTGCCGATACAGCAAGAATTGCAAGGTCTGCGGAAGGAATATCATCTATGCTCTTCCATGATTGAATTCCCTGTACCTTTTCATGCCTGGGATTGACAACATAAAGACTTCCATTAAATCCGCCTTCAATAATGTTTCTGAGTACTTTTCCTCCCGGCTTAAATAGATCGTCTGATCCGCCAACAACAACAATACTACCCGGATTAATCAGCTTATCATTTATCATATTAAATACTAAAGTTCAGGTATAGCGGTTCCTATTATTTTTAAAGCAAGATAGTAAAAATAACCTGCCGTAAAACATGTTAAAGATCATTACTTTGCTTATCTGAAAATGATTCTCTTCTGCAGAATACAGGCTCAATATCTTTTCTTTTATTAATTTTGTCAGCCCTCAAATAATAAAAATGAAATACATCATAAAAGATATTCTTGAGAGAGAGAACTATTCAAAGGAAGAAATTATATGCCTGCTGAAGTCACAGGGGGAAGACAGAACCCTTCTTTTCAGAAAATCAGCTGAAATAAAGGAGAAATACATCGGGAGGAAAGTCTGGTTCAGGGGGCTCATAGAATTTTCAAATATCTGCGGGAAGGATTGTCTTTATTGCGGCATCAGGAAGGGAAATAAAAACCTTCGCAGATATAATCTTTCGGATGATGAAATACTGGAGGCTGCAAAATTCGCTTATGTAAACAGGTACGGATCAATTGCTCTCCAGTCAGGTGAGCTTGAGAGTCAGTTTGTGACCGACCGTATAGAAAACCTTCTTCACAGGATAAAAGTTATGTCAAACGGCGAACTTGGCATAACATTATCATTGGGGGAACAGGAACCGGATGTTTACAAAAGATGGTTTGAAGCAGGCGCTCACCGCTATCTTTTGCGTGTAGAATCAACTAACAAGGCCTTATATAATAAAATACATCCCAATGATGACCACCACAGTTTCAGTAAAAGGCTTGAGTGTCTGAGAATACTGTAGGATATCGGTTATCAGACGGGTACTGGTGTTATGATCGGGTTACCATTCCAGACCATCGATGACCTCGCAGGGGATCTTCTTTTCATGAAGGAATTCGATATTGATATGTGCGGAATGGGCCCATACATCGAGCACGCCGATACTCCCCTCATCAAATACTCCGGAGAGCTGATGCCGCTCCAGAAAGGTTTGACCTTACCCTTAAATGATTGCAATCATCAGGATCATGATGAAAGATATCAATATAGTTGCAGCAACAGCACTTCAGGCCATTGATCCGATTGGCAGAGAAAAAGCTGTAAAGATCGGCGCCAATATTGTCATGCCTAATATTACTCCCGGAAAGTATCGTGACAGTTATAAACTATATGACAATAAGCCTTGTACAGATGATTCGGCAGAAGACTGTCAGAGCTGTCTTGAAGCCCGGATAAGCCTGGCAGATGCTGAAGTTATTTACGGAGAATGGGGTGACTCTTCCCATTATAATTCAAGACGAAATAATAAATAAGAAATATTTTAATAATTTTTATTAATTATTTAACACCCTTTCTTTGCTTTCTGATAAATAAAAACTAGGTTTGAAGTCAAACGTTAAGAAATGGGTATACTTAAATTAAATATCTTCATTTATTACTATTATTATTACAGGCTTTAAAATGTAAGTCCGAAAAAACATGTTATAAAACATAAATTTATAGATGACAAGGCTTACCAGGAAAATGGTGAGCCT
>JADKBL010000001.1 GCA_016718875.1 Bacteroidota bacterium | reverse complement strand
TTTTCCGGCATATATCAATATGCTATCAAATTTAAACCTTCCTGTTACTAAAAACAATTTTATTTTCTCCGGTTTAAAGTCATGGATTTCATGCTTTATCTATTGATATACCAATAATTTTAAAATTGTTATTTTGTACAAATTGACTTTTAGTGGAAAAGCACAATGCATATTTTTAAAAAATAAAATTACATTTAGAAACTGTTTTTATGTCACCCGAAGTTGGATTCATTTTGTGAAACCAGAAGTAAAATTTTGACGTCAACAAAAACAATATATTAGCATGGTTAAAAAGATATTATTCCCTTTGTTATTATTACTGATTGGCTGTAATTCACCTAATCCGCCGGCAAGTAATGTAAAGCCAAAATCCTCTTCAAAACCTAAAGCGGTTGCTCCTAAACCAGCTCCGAGTCCATGGATTGTTAAGACCTATGTTGATGCTAATGGTGAGCCTACAGGAAGGAAATTTGTGCGGCTTGATGCAGACGGTACCTTTTCAGATTTGACAGGATCAGACAATTACCTTCATGCTGCCTTCCTGGTGAACAAGGATAATGCAGGAATACTTTTAAACAAGTTAAAAAAATCCAATCCTGCTGAAAAGTTCTCAGGCCCGGTCAGGATTAAAATGAAAAACTCATCCGGTAAAGAACTGGAGATGACTTCCTCCAGGGGATGGAATAAATCAGGAGGTATACTGATAGAACAAAATAACAATGATTACAGCCAGTTCAGGATCTTTATCCTGCAGAGCGAAGGTGTAATCAATGTTGAGATACTTGGCGATTCATCCTCAGTATACAATTTCGATATAAATGCATACGGATTCAGCGACGCCTTAAGCCAGATTTAACAAAAATACCTATGTCTACCAGGAATCGCTTTTCTTGCCTCCGTAAGATGGTACTGTTATATTATTAACAGGTCTTTGTCTTGATTCCGACCTTTTTGCTATGAAATTGGCAGAACGGTATTCCCCAAGATACAATACACCTGAAAACGAATCTCCGTCAATAACACCGTCAAAAGTGAAAGGTACTGTTTCAGCATTATCGCGGTAGCTGCTCTGAAGCCTGACCTTTTTACCTTCTATCTTTCCTGCGATGTCCAGCATTGAGAATGTACTCTTATGTGTTCCTCTTATATCGTTCCCTTCCTGCTTCCCTAAAATCAGTTTATGCTCTCCCTTGCCTGAATAGTATTCAACAGATACATCCCAGTTACCTGATAGAACGGCTGCCGGAGGCTCAACAACAACTTCCTTTTTTTCATGTTTCTGGGCAAGGATCTTATAGATCCGGTCGGCAACAACCTTTTCATCACCAGGTAACATCATATGAGCGCTAATGGAAATAGAGGTTGTACCTTCCCTTGGATTTGTACGCCCTCCGCCAATTACTATCCTTGGTTTGTTTTCAGCAAGGTCAGCGGCAACCTCCTCTGCGGTAATATTCAGCGCTGCCGGATCCCAGCTTATTGAGAGGCGGGCAGTGCGGTTATCAACTCCCTGAGGTTCCGTTATCTTTGTGCTCACTCCATTTACTGTAGTCACTTTCTTCGAAATATATTCAAGCCATGATATCCATGTTTTCTCTTCTTCCGGATGATTTCTCTTAACCCATGTCTCAACAGCTGCCAGCATCCCTATATGTTCTTCCTTGCCAACCTTGTTATCCCTCCCCGGGCCATGGTGAGGTGAACTTGCCTGCCATGCAGCAAACAGAAGGTCTTTCTTTCCAAGCAAAAGCCCGGCACACTGTGGTCCCCTGATTGCCTTTCCACCACTGTAAGCTACTATAGTTGCTCCGCGTTTCAGGTGAATATTTGGTATTGTAAGTACCTCAGCAGCTGCATCAACAAGTATAGGTATGTTTTTCTCCTTTGCAACAGCTGCAACATTATCCACTGATAATGGTCCTTCGTTGTATTCCTGGGGAGCAGAGAAAAGATAGATCATCGCTGTACGTGAGCTAATTGCATTTTTCAGCTCATCCATCGTATCCACAGTGATAAGTTTTATGCCTGCATTTCTTATAGCATGATCGTATTGATTTCTTGAGTAACGCGGTGCTATCACCTCTGTCTTGGTAAAACCTGTAAGGTCAGGAACCCTGACAAGCTTTTCAGGGTCTCCGTCTGTAAGACAGGCTATCGTAACATGTTTCATCCCGGCAGCGCATCCTGAAGACACCATTCCCCATTCAGCACCGGTAATAGCAGCAAGTCTTTTGCCTACCGCCATCGCCAATTCATCAATATATACATAGTTCTGAGAAGCATAATCAACAGCTTTGCGAACTTCGGACAATTCTACAGAACCGCCGACTGCAGTGAATGTCCCCTTGCAATTGATAACAGGCTCAACACCTATCGACTGATATATCTGTGGTCCCAGAGCCAGGGCTCCTTCGGCAGGATTTGATAAAAGACCTGCATCGCTTACCGGTTTCTTTTGAATCTCTGATGTAACAAAAGGTTCTATTGACATCATACCTCCTGCAACTGGAATTGCGGATAAAGTCTTAATGATTTCTCTGCGTTTCATAATTTGTTTTGTTAATGGGTTGGCAAACAAAAATAGAAAAAGTGACAGGATATTGTCTCAGATTAGTGTTAAAACATCTTAATTCTTTGAAAATAAATAATGTATGATTATTTATCAACTTCAGCATTTCTTGAGATTCTGTCTTAATTTGAAAAACAGATCAGGTATGATTAACTTTGAAAATTACAACATTGGATTATTCTCTGCTTAATTATTAAAAATGATAAAAGACAAAACGATTGCTTTAATTGCACATGATGCCAGAAAAGCCGATATGATCGAGTGGGTTAAACATAACATAGAAACATTGTACAATAACAGACTGGTTTGTACAGGAACAACCGGCAGTTTAGTTGAAAAAACACTTGAAGAATATGCATCGGAAAATAATATACCTGTACCCTTTAATCTTACAAAGATGAAATCCGGGCCGATGGGTGGCGACGCCCAGATTGCAGCTCTTGTAGTTGAAGGCAGGGTTCATCTTTGCGTATTCCTGATAGATGATTTATCTGCCAACCCTCATGAAGCTGATATTATGATGCTGCTCCGTCAATGCAGGATTCATAATATTCCTGTGGCCTGCAACAGGCATTCAGCTGATTTAATGATAACCTCAGACCTATGGTCTACATCTTATAAACCAACAAACCCGATCTACAGGAAGTTTAACAGGTAAAAAAAGCATTAAATAATCATAATTTCAAACCAGACTTATCAGGTCTGTTGGAGTGTTCCTGTTCAAAACCGAAATTCGCTGCCGTCCATTCAGAATAATGCCCCTGGCCAGGAAAGTTTGCTCCAGGGTTTGAAGTACCATTTCCGGGGTATTGTTGTTCTTGCTGAGATGGGCAAGACAGATATGAAACAGATTGTCATTAATATTATCTGCAAGGAATTCTGCTGTTTGATGATTCCCTAAATGTCCGTGATCTGAACGTATTCTTGCTTTTAAAAAATAAGGATATCGGCCATTCTCAAGCATCTGTTCATCGTAATTCGACTCAATTACAAGCAAATTAGCTGCTTTTATATAAGGCGCTGAGGTCTGGCATATATGTCCGAGGTCGGTAACTATTGTTATTTTTCTATCCCCTGCACAAATATGGAATCCAATGGTCTCGGGAGCATCATGAGTGACCGGAAATGCCTCAATATCGAACCCTGCAAGATGAAACATTTGCTGTAATGGTATTTCCCTGATGCAGTCCCTGGATATTCTCTTTTGAGGTGAGAGAATACTTTCCCATATTTTTGGGGTGGTGAATGCAGGAAGGCTGTTTTTCCTTGTAAGCAGTTCAAGTCCCTTGATGTGATCTATATGATTGTGTGTTATCAGAACACCCATAATTGACTGCATGGAAATATCCATATCCTTCAGAAACTTACGGATCGAAGTTGCTGAAATTCCGGCATCTATCAGTATTCCATGAAACTCGTTTCCCAGGTAATAGCAGTTTCCACTGCTTCCACTGCTTAGACTGCAAAAATTCAATTTCATCAATTCTTTATTCCCGGGTGTCAAAAGTAGTCTTTTGCTTACCATTCTTCACTATTTTTGCAGTGAATCAAAACAAGGACTATGAAAATTGTATCATGGAATGTAAATGGAATCCGGGCCATAGCAAAAAAAAGCTTTTTTAACGATCTGGAATTATTGAACCCGGATATACTATGTCTGCAGGAGATAAAAGCACTGGAGAATCAGGTTGATGAAACCCTCAGACCTCTTGGTGGTTATCATATCTATTCAAACTCAGCAATTAAACCGGGTTACTCCGGGACAACCATTATCTCTAAAACAGAACCCCTGAACGTAACAAAAGGAATAAATATTAAAGAGCATGATACTGAAGGCAGGGTGTTATGTATGGAGTTCAATTCATATTTTCTGGTTAATGTTTATGTACCCAATTCCGGCAGTGAATTAAAAAGGTTAGGTTACAGACAGGAGTGGGACAAAGCTTTCTTTGATTATCTGAAAAATCTTGAAAGAATTAAACCTGTTATCGTATGCGGCGACCTGAATGTTGCTCATAAGGAGATTGACCTGGCACGCCCGAAAGCAAACTATAATAAAACAGCCGGGTATATGCAGGAAGAGATAGATGGAATGAACCGGTTCATTGAAGGAGGGCTGGCTGATACTTTTCGCCGGTTGTATCCAAATGCTACAGAGAGATATACCTGGTGGAGCTACAGGGCAGGTGCAAGGTCAAAGAACATTGGCTGGAGAATCGATTATTTTCTGGTTAGTGAATCTTTCCTTCCATCAGTAAAAAATGCCTTCATTCATGAAGAGATAACAGGTTCTGATCACTGTCCGGTGGGGATTGAACTTAGCCTTTAAACTGTTTAAATGCAATAATATCTGACTCTTAAAATAAATGGAAGGACTTTTTGATTACAGTCTCTGGGGATTATTCCTGGCCAGCTTTCTTGCTGCTACAGTTGTACCCTTCAGTTCGGAGGCATTGCTTACCTTCCTGATAGCCAATGGAACAGATCCATATTCTGCAGTTATGGTAGCTACAGCAGGAAACTGGCTGGGCGGCATGAGCAGCTTTGCCATTGGTTATCTTGGAAAATGGGAATGGATTGAAAAGTACCTGCGGATTAAACGTGAAACAATAGAAAGGTGGCACAACCGCCTTTATAAAAGAGGTGCAATATTTGCTTTCCTCTGCTGGCTGCCTGCTGTGGGTGATATTATTGCTGTCGGCCTGGGACTTCTCCGCGCCAATATACTTATAACTGCCATTGCAATGCTTGCCGGGAAGTTTATCCGGTATGTCATCTGGGGATGGCTTACTGGCCTTGTTTTCTGATATTCCTGGTCATTTCAGATCAACCGGAATAAATGCAAGCGGAACAGGCAGACAGGTAGCTCCGGGCGGTGTAAAAGTAAGTTTGATTTTTTGAATTGAACTTTCCGGATCAGGCAGAAATACCTGGAGTAGTACAGCATCTGGATTACCTGTATTAAATGATTTATCAGAAGGAACCTGTACATATCCTTCCTTATACTTTCCCTCACTGACTTTAATTACAGTGACCATCCCGTCGCACCATTTAGCACCCGCAAGTGCATTCCAGGTAATAAGGGCAAGACCTTTTCCGTCAGGGCTTTTCCAGTTCACTTCAATTTCGTATATCACTCCATAATTTCCTGACAGGTTCATTATCTTCCCCGTACTGCCATCAATACCATTTACCCAGGGATCTATCCTCCCGTCGGCAACAATCAGTTGGGAAGCAGGTTCTGTGGTACTTATGGTATCATTTGCAACCACAAGATAATTACATACACCAAACAGGCCGCGTCCCGCATTCGTTCGACTGGAGGGATGAACATTTCCAATTCGTTTTGCGGCATCTGCTCCCGAAGTTTGCGGATCTGTCTGTATTACACTTATTTCCCCGGGCTGATCAATCACAAACTCATAAAGACCATGTACAAGTTCATCATACTTCACAATATTCTTTTCAAGTTGTTCATCAACCGGAACTATTGTACCCGGTGCTATTATTAAAGATTTTTTATATGGACTGGAGGAAAAGAAATCTGTCAATCCCTTTTTTGCAATTTGAAAATAGTCCGTTGAGGGTTTCTGGGAAGAGTATCTTAACATCCGCAGATGCATATCCTCTTCCCCGAGATTTTTAATTACTGTCGTTATTTTTCTTTCGATTTTTGCCGGTTCCTGAATCCCGTTTACATTATATACATACAGCCTGACTGCTCCGGGCTGTACTTTTTCCCGTACTGCAACTGCCTCCGGAATTCTGATATATTCAGGATCATCAGAGATTATATATTGTGGCCCCGGCAATACAACTTTTCTGTATCCGATCAAAGGAAGTTTTTCTGTAAGGAATCCTGAAAGATTAACTGTATTGCCCTGTCCGGCTAAAAGAATTGAACGATTTTGTTCAGAGGTAATTGATTGCCCAGAAATTTTAACCACCACTGAAAAAATCAGTGTTAATAAAATAACAGCAACTTTTGAAATTTTGGCAACCATCCGGTTTTATTTAATTTATATATGGAAGTTTTATAATCTCTCCCGGATCTGGTTTTAGAAAATCTGCTTTCAGATTCTTAATAAAGGGAAGGGAATCATCGGGATCACAACCTCCATAGGAACCTGGAGGAAGGTCAAATGTGCCATAGTGATAAGCAATCATTGCCTTAGCTCCGGAAGTTTCAGCAAGCCTGGCAGAACCCTGAGGTCCAAGATGAGAATCAACTGCAGCCACATCAAAAAAGATAACATCTACATTTTTAATCTCTTCAAGTTCCGAAATTAGTCGTGTATCGCCGGGATGCCAGATAGTGCCATCAGGTGTTTTAATAAGATAACCGCAGCAATCCTCCCTTTTCCATGGATCAACTTTCTGCCAGTCGTGAAGGGCAGGTGTGACTACAATTTCTGCTTCCCCAAAAGAATATGTGGCAAAATCTCTGATCCTGATCTGACGGCTCCTGTCAATGCCAAGCTCATCCAATTTTTGAAAGACTGGTCCCGGACTGATGAATGTCGGAGAAAGTCTGGTATTTAAAGTCTTTGCTGTCTTTTCAGCATAATGGTCACTGTCGGCATGGGTATAACAGACAACATCAGCCTTTGGAACTAAATCAGCAGTAACCGGCAAAGGTACAAGCAAACTATTTCCTGTTTCACAGGTTTTACTGTCGGTGCCATAGCTGATTAACGGATCTATGAAAATAATTGTCCCGCGGCAATTTATTACAGCTCCTGCCATACCAAGCCAGGCAAATATGGTGTCTTCTCTTTTATCAAAAAAAGAATTCTGGATTGGATTGGTTTTTAGTTTCTTACCAGCAATAAAACTAAAATGAAATGCAATAGACCCATATAATGTGGTTTGCAAAAAGGCTCTCCTTTTCATATCTTACGCTGGTTTAGTTTTTACCATGCAATCTCAGAACTGAATCCCGATATTCAGACTTACCGAACTATTCTTCCTTCTGAAAGGAATATTGTCAACCGGCTTGGCAAATTCCATTTCCAGTCCTTCATAGGCAACTCCTGCAAAAAGTGCTGTGTTTTTCGACATTCTGTACCAGATACCTGCTGAAGGATTTATAAAAGATCCATATGATGTCGTATCAGATTTACTTTTTTCTGTTGTCCCTCCAATACCCAATGCCAGATAAGGTGTCAGTTGCTTTTTGGAAAACAGGTATCTCAGATCAAGGAATACAGGTACCTGACTTTTACTTGATACCAGGTACCAGTCAGTATGTTTCTCCGGTTTATCAAAGTAACGGCGGTAACCCAAACCAAGTCCAATCATAAAATGCTGACCCAGACTAAAACTGCCAATGAAGTTGATCCTGTAATTATTTATCCCGTAATCATTTACTTTAAAACCATAGCCGGTTTCAATTATTCCGTGAAAGATCCTTGAACCATCTGTACGTTTGGTTATAACATTGCCATAGGTAGCTGGTGGGGAAGTTGGATAACGGGTAGCTGGTGAAGGTTGTGAAGGTTGAGAGGGTTGAGAGGGCCTTGATGCCGGCTGAGTTGCCTTTGGTGCAGGCTGACTTGCAGGAGTCTCTTTTTTGACTGGTGCAGGCTGCGGCTGACTGCTTTGGGTTGTGGTTTTTGGCTGACTTGTGGGTGCTGGCTGGGTTGGCTGTGAGGTTCTGGTGCTCTGAACCGGCTGTGATTCCTGTTTTGTTTGTGTTTGCTGCGATGACTGGTAATTTGGTGCCGGATTGCTTTCCTGTACTGCCCTTGTTCTGGGTTGTACAGTTTGGTTTTCAGCCTGTGTATTAACCACCTCCTTTTCAAGAAGAGCTTGAGCGCTCTCGGGATTACTTTCTTTTGTAACCTCTGCCTGCATTTGAGGCTCAGGTTTATTTTCTTCATTTACTATTCTCTGTTGACCCGGCATTGGGTAATTGTCTGTTGCAGCCTGCTCGGGATTTATGGGATTAGCTTGCTTTTCAGAATTTACCGGAGAAGGTAATGATTGTTCAACCGGTACTTTCACTTCAGGAACTGAAGAATCAGTCTGTTTTTGAGGTTCTATTGGCTGAGATTCCCTTTCAGGCTCTGCTATTGTGGTTACTGCTGCAACTTCCCGGCTCTCTTCTGCCTTAACAACACTTTCCGGTTTGTCCTTTCCTTCTTCCGGTTCTTTATTTTTATCTATCTCAAAATAATAAATCTCACCATCAACCGGCATTGATCCGGATATATACTCTGCAGGGATCCTCCAGTAGCCATTCTCCCTGACAAACACACCTTTGAAATAAAAGACATTAATATTTTTACCTTCAGCCTCCACGATATTAATCCTTACTTTTCCCGTTGCACTAGCAGCCTTTTTCCATTGCATATACCAATTTGTCTGATCTTCTCCGGAAAGGTCAAATTCGTCTAAAAATATATAGGTAACCTTCCTTAATGAATCCCTGTTATATCTGAATGCCCCATTGCCCGGATCGCTGTTTGTAATAATACTGCTGAACCTGAAAGATATTTTTCTTTGTTCCGATGATGGTTCTTCCTGGTATCCGGAATACCAGATCTGCTTTTCAACCTCTATTGTCTGACTTAATCGCGTCTCCGGAAAATTTTTGGTTAAAGTATTGTGTGGAAATACCAATAATGGTAAGATCATAAACAGATATATGATAGATATTCTTTTCATAAAGTGTAATTTAATATAGAATCTAGTGAAGATAAGGAAAAAATTAATTCATCTTCCTTCAAATTATTAGTCTGTGAAATTATTAAACCCGCCTGCTAAAGCAAAGCAATAAGCTGTTTTAATACTACTTTTGTAAGGAAGTATTAAAAACCTATACTTATGTCAAAACTCTTTTCACCCCTGACTATAAAAAAACTCAATCTTAAAAACAGGATCGTTATGTCTCCGATGTGCCAGTATTCTTCTAAAGATGGCTTCACAAGTGACTGGCATCTTGTTCATTATGGCACCAGGGCTGCTGGTGGAACCGGATTGATAATTCAGGAGGCTACAGCAGTGGCCCCGGAAGGAAGAATAACTCCAGGCGATCTTGGTATATGGTCAGATGAACATACTCCGGGATTGAAAAAGATAGTCAGTTTTATAAACCAGCAGGGAGCTGTGCCTGCTATCCAGCTTGCCCATGCCGGAAGAAAAGCTTCATGCGATCTCCCATGGAAAGGTGGTAAACAGCTTGATTTCAATGATGGTGGGTGGCAGACTATTGCGCCGAGCGATATCCCCTTTACAGCAAATGACCGGAGCCCGGTTTCGCTGGATGCTGATGGAATTCAAAATGTTATCTCCTCTTTTAAGAATGCCGCCAGGCGTTCGCTTGATGCAGGTTACAAAATAATCGAAATTCATAGTGCTCATGGCTACCTTTTACAGGAGTTTCTTTCTCCTCTGAGCAATCAGCGGAATGATGAATATGGCGGGTCTTTTGAAAACCGTACTTTGCTGCTGAAACAGATAATTGATGCCATTAAATCTGTCTGGCCTGATGAAAATCCTCTGTTCGTGAGAATCTCTGCCACCGACTGGGCAGAAGGCGGATGGACAATTGAAGACAGCATAAAACTAGGCTACCTTCTTAAAGAGAGGGGCATAGATCTTATAGATTGTTCATCCGGTGGAAATATTTTTGATGCAAAGATCCCGTTCGGACCGGATTATCAGGTTCCGTTCTCTGAAGCTGTGAGAAAAACCGGAATCATGACAGGTGCTGTTGGCATGATTACATCTGCTTCACAGGCTGAGACTATTTTGCAGGAGAATAAAGCCGATCTTATTCTCTTTGGCAGAGAACTTCTGAGAAATCCATATTTTGCACTTCAAGCAGCAAGTAAACTTGAAGATGAAATTATCTGGCCGACACAATACCTGAGGTCGAAATAGTTTCAGGCAATAGCATGTTTAAGTGCTGCTCGTGCAAGTATTCTTGTTGAATCGAGTACAGGGAGTGAAGATTCATCAGGCAAAACAATAAGTGGTATCTCCGTGCAACCAAGTATTGCTGCATCGCATCCCTTAGTCCTGAATTCATCAACAATATCCAGAAAGTATCTTTTTGATTCCTCCCTGATAACTCCGTAAACCAGTTCACTGAAAATTATACTGTTTATTTTCACCCTTTGTTCCTGTGATGGAATAAGATATCCTATGCCACTTTTATTCAATACATCAGGATACACAGGCCCTTCCATAAGAAATTTTGTTCCAAGAATCAGTAACTTTTTAAACTTCATTTCACCTGCCTCCTTAGCTACCTCTTCTCCGATATGAAGCCATGGCAAGGGCGTTCTTTTCAGTACTGAAGAAAAAGCCTGGTGAATAGTATTATCCGGACTTATCAGAAAATCTGCTCCGGTCTTTTTCAATTTTTCTGCAGAGGATAACATAATTTCTGCAACACCCTCCCAGTTGCCGGTTTCAATGAATTTCATGTATTCGCCTAAAGGATGATTATGAAGGCTTACCTCCGGATGTAGATGCTCACCCATAAATTCCGATCCCTCGTTGCAGATTGTTCTGTAACATAGCGCAGCACCTTCATAACTGCAGGCAACTATCCCAATATGCTTTGACATTATATTACTATTTTTTAAAGTTTACGATCTCTTCATAGCTTTTTCTTGCCGAAGCTGCTGTAACTGCATCAACGCTTTTGTCAACATGCCCCACCCTAAGTATTGTCACAACTCTGTATCCTTCAGGTATTTCAAGGCTTTGTTTCATTGTTGAATTTACATTTCTCACCGGGCCTCCATATATTCTTGCTCCCAGTCCTAGACTTTGAGCTGCAATGTTCATATTTTCAGTAGCGAGAGCGCAGTCAAAGTCGATACCTGCAGGCTCCTGTGATTCTGGTCCTGAAACAAAAATCAGGACATTACCCGGATTTATGTTCCCAATTGCTTTATTGGCCAGAGCAGTGTCCCTTACAACTGTAAATTTCCAGCGCTGCCCGTTCCTGGAACTGGGCGCTTTTATCCCGCATTTCAATATCAGATCAAGATCCTGATCCGATACCGGCTCCGATGAAAACATCCTCACAGAGTAGCCATTCAGAATTACATCTGTAACACTTTTGTTGCTATTCTGGCCATTAAGAACTACACCGCTAAATAGCAGCGTAATAAACAAAACTGAAAAAGTTTTTGTCTTCATATTTTTATGTTTAATTGTAATGCTCTCTATTTAAGTAACTCTGCTTTTTCTACCCAGTGTGCCTGATTCATAAGCGGATGACGCAGAGTAATTGCGCCCTCTTCAGGACAAACCATCACACAGCATCCGCAGTACCAGCATTCTCCCGGATATAAGACCACAGGTGGTTTGCCTCTTTCAGGCCCCGGTATGAAAAGGTCAACCATACATATCTCAACACAACTGTTACATCCTGTGCATTTCCCTGCATCAATAACTATAGGTTTAGATGCCGGCATTTCAGTATAGGGCATATTCTGGTTCTCAGACATTTTGTTTTCCTCCCATATAATCCTGGTTAAATTTTTCGTAGTTGTCCTTTAAATCACCAAAGAAATCAAGTGGTTTCTCATCATAGACAACTTTGTTTTCTGCCAGCCTTAAGGTGATTAGTCTCCTATCGTTTTCTGTCTCTTCCTGTTCATTGTCAATCCTGTTGAAACATAATACTTTCGAACTGCTTTTTCTTGCCAGAGAGGCATAAATAATCATCTGTGAAACAGTAAGAATATCAAATACCTCAAGCAATCTCATAAGTTCATGCGGATTATATGCAAATGTTGCAGGAACAACATCTTTCTCATAATTTTTTAAGATCTTCAATCCGGTATTCAGAAGATCATCACTTTTGGCATCGCCGCAATAGTTCTGCATTGTTTTTGAAATTCCCATGTTCAGCTCCTTCCAGCCTATGGATGTTTCCGGATTATTTTGCAAAGGTGCATAAATCCTTTTTTTCTCTGCTTCTGTCTGGTTTTTGTCAGGTTCAATGATCCCTTCTTTTAACGCATAAGCAGATGCATGACGGCCGGCATAATAACCTGTTGAAGCAGCATGTCCATAACAGTTTGATGCATAAAGACAATCACCTGCAGCATATAGACCTTCAATATTCGTTTTCAGCTCCCAGTCATTCAGAAATCCACCAGGCAAACCAAAAAGTTGCCTTTCCTGAGGAAGAAAGCTTGCAGAGGTCCAGCCGGTACCATAACATTGCAGAACATGTTTTGTGGGATCAAATCCTGCTTTCTTATAGTTCTCGTAAACAGGAACGCGGGTCTTCCCCTCTTCACCTATCATCATACCCCATATAGCCCTGCGTTCGGTGTCGGGAAGTGTGGTCAGGTCAGCGTAAAAAGGAAGCTTGTAACCTTTTTTAAGCATGTCTCCAAAAGGAAGTGTCTCGGGTCCTTCAATTGCATGTTTGGGGTCATCAACTGATCCTCCTTTCATAAAGAATTTTTGCCCTTTTGCCGGCAGGAATCTTTCCTCAACACTTTTCAGGATTTTCCCGTCCCTGTCAGCATAGGGTATCTCTTTTCCTGTTGAGTCAATTATCGATGCACCATACCATGAGTTATGATTATTACCGGCGCCATATGGGGGATAACTTCTTCCTGCTGCTGAAAACTCCGTTCTGACAGATTTTTCCATCATGGTAAATTCCGCTCCAATTCTCCATCCCATCGCATGACCGTCACCAATGCATTGTGTCGGCCTGAACTCGCACAGACCCGTATGATCAGACGAAAACATCCAAATTCTTGCCGGTCTCGAGAGACACATTATTGTCGATTTTGAGCTGAAGATGTAAAACTTACCTGTCCTGGTATGTAGTCCGGTGGCTCCAATGCAGCGATTTCCCTGGTTGCCGCTTTGGGTTAGCAGAGAGGTAACCATAACGCGATCGACAATCCTTATACCGAGTTTTTTCATCTCCCTGTACATTGCCGGCTTGAAAGTAGTGCCCCATACCCGCAGAGTTATTTTATTTTCATAATCATAGGCAAACATCAGCTTTGTGGCCTCATCTCTGAAAGCGGCACCAACGAATTCATCTTCAGTATCCCTGATCTTGCCCCCCATTTTTTCAATATCAAGCAACCTGTCATATCCCTCCCTGCATTCTATGTAATGGGAAATACCATTATTATATCCATCATTGTCATCAAGCATTGCCTGAGTAAGCTCTTCAGGCGTTACTTTTGAACAGGGATTTGTGGCTGCTGATTCCCAGTGATCACATCCCGAGCCACCGGCGCCGCTCATTTTTGTGGCACCTTTTTCAACAACAACAACCTTCTGTCCCTTCCGTGCAGCCGAAATTGCTGCCATGCATCCGGCAATGCCTCCGCCAAGGATCAGGACATCTGCAGTTATCTTTTCTTCCTTTCCATAATCAAGAGGATAGGGCCACTTAAATTCTTGCATTAATATCTACTTTAATAAACTTTGCCTGTCAGTTTTGCTTACAATAATAAGAACAATCAGTGAAATTGTATATGCGAAAAATAATCCAAGGTCAGGATTTACCCATCCGTTCAATGGTCCGGGAACTCCGGCAACGAATGCTCCCACTCCGATTGTTCCGCCGGTAAAAATGGCTGCCATTGATCCTCTTTTTGTGGCTCCCTTCCATAAAACACCTGCCAGCAATGGAATTAAAAGGCTTCCCATATATGGATAATTAAAAATGATTATGGCATCCAGGATGTCTGTAATCTTAAATGAAAACCAAATACCCGCTACTGCTGATACCGCTATTGCCAGACGGGAAATAAGCTTTGAGTATTTCATCTCATCTATGTTTGCCTCAGGATGAAGGAACCTGTTGTAAAAATCACGCGAAAATGTTGCCCCCATAGCCACAAGCAACCCGGATGCGCTTGACATGGATGCCCCTAAAATAGCTGCAATCACCAACCCTGCAAGAACAGGACTTAAAGACTGCATCACCATGAATGAAAAAATACCTTCCCTGACTTCCGGAAAAAGAATTCCTCCAACTGTACCGACGGTAGATGTAAGAATCCCTATACAAATTACTATTATCCCCGCAATTATGCAGCCCCATTTGGCTGTATATGAATCTTTGGCTGACTGATAGCGTATATAGGCATCGTATGAAACTGATATCGCTATCAGAAAAGGTACAACCAGGTAGATAAACTTTATAAAAGTGCCGGCAGGAATAAATGGAGTTGAATAAATACTTGCAATTGAAATACCCTTTGAGGATAAAAGAATAAGAGATGCCGCAGTTATAACAGGTATACTTATAATGATTATTGAGGTTTGAATAATATCCGTAATCACAATTCCCCACATGCCTCCTACTGTAGTGTAGATCAGAATAACTACTGAACAAATTATTATGCCTGTTGAAAAAGTAACACCAAATCCCGACAGAATGCTTCCGCATGCAAGCAGCTGTGCAACAAAGATCCCAAGCAGGCTCGGTACATTACTTATCCAGGCCCAAATACGCACCCACTTGTTTGAGCCGTAACGCACCTCGTAAAAATCCATTGGAACAAAACTCTCCTTCTGATGAAGCCGTCCTGCGACAAATATTCCGGCAAGGATTAATCCGCCACCACATCCCAGCGCATACCACATACCTGGCCATATCCCCATCCTGGCTCCGTTTGATGAACCTCCCAGAATTATTCCGGCGCCAATCTGGACAGCGGATAATGTAGCGATTGAAAAGGGAAGATTCAATCTGCGTCCTGCAAGAAGAAAATCAGATGTTTTTCTGTTTCTGGCAGACAAGAATATTCCAGCAATTATCAGTACTGCGAAGTAGACAAAACAAATAAGCAATACAATCGCTTTCTTATCCATTCTATTTCAGTTTTTTATCCGGATTCTAAAGGTATTCTAAAATACATCTATTTTATAGGACTCTAATTTATTTAAATAAACGCAATCCGGGTATTCCTTAATTACTGAATTCTGTATCCCTGAAAAGTTTGAGAGGCCACAACAGCTTAATTGCTTTTCATTAATTATCTTTATATCATTCTGATATTTAAAAGATATTCCGTTTCAAATAAACCCGCCATTATGAAAACCCTCCTTGCATTGTTTTTATTTCTAATAATTCAATCCTCAGGTGCTTTCTCTCAGAAGGAGGGTGAATTAATCACAATGAGTGCTATAAATGATTTTTCGCTTACTCTTCGTAATGGAAAAGCACCTAACCGGCTGCCATACAACCCGTACCATATTGAAAAGGAATGGAATGCCCTTGCAGGAGATGATCTTAATTTTGCCTTTCATATGGCATCTGCAGAGGGTAATTTCCCTGCTAAAACAGGTACCTATACTGTTATTTTAAACACATTAACCGAAAGAGATGGAGAATGTGCATACAACGTATATGTAAATGATAAGCCCGTTGGATTAAGTCAGAAGAATCCGCCGACAAATGAATTCTGTGCCCCGGCAATGCTGCAATGGACCGGAGTTGAAATACCTTCGGGAGCAAAAATCAGGGTGGAATCAAACAGTTATTCTAACCTACGGAGACCCGAGGGCGGTTTTTTTGAGTATGCCCGTGGCCGCTGGACCGGAATTGATTTCAAAGCTGAAAAGACAAATACCTCCGGCATCAATAATATTTTGAATCCTTCTGTTTTTGAAAAATGCCTGAGTGTGGGCGTTAGTGCTGTCAAAGCTGAAACGAAATTTGATACTCCTCCACAGGCTTATTACCTGGTTTCAGGAGGAGAAGGTCTTAAGGATAAAACAGATAATTTCGGATACCTCTGCAAACCAGTAACCGGCAACTTTATTCTTGAATCCGGTGTAAAGCTTCTCGGGCTTACAGCTGGCAAAGCAGGATCTGCCGGTATAATGTTCCGGCAATCAACCGAACCTGATGCTGCCTTCATCGCCTGCCTTGTTCTGAATAACGGTACCGCTAAAATAATGTACAGATTAGTAAAGGGAGAACCTTCAAAAGATATTCTATTTAAAGCATCCGGATCAGATATGATACTGATTGAGAAGAAAGGTGATTCCTTTATTGTTAAGGCAGCAAAATTTGGTGAAATCTATGAGCAAAACATTGTTCAGATAACTAATATTTCAGAATCCGCACTAATAGGATTTTTCGTATGTTCCGGTTCTGTTGATGAGAAAGAAGCCGTTGCATTCAGTAACATCAGGTTTTTTAATGATCTGAAACCCGGTAATTAAATTTTAGAAAGAATTTTATGTCTGACAGCAAAGCTTATGAAGCTCTTGAACAGAGTGTCTTTTCAGCACTCGAAACATATTCAAATGTTCACAGAGGCAGTGGTCACTTTTCAATGGCGACAACCAGCCTGTTTGAGAAAGCCAGGGAGATTGTTCTGGAATACCTGAACCTAAAAAAGGACAAATACACTGTTATCTTCTGCACACCTTCCAGAGAAATAGCTCTCCGGGCATTGCTTAATCCACTGGATTATAAATGTATCTCAAGCCTGGATATTGGTTTGTCAATTGGTGTAAGAGCGATGGCTGTAAGGAGTAAGGCTTTGCCCGGAGGAGTTCCTTTCCAGAGCGGCGGGGGTACTGCAAGACTGGTGGCTCGCGACTGGGTGGTTTGGGCTGATAAACCCGACAGGTTTGAAGCCGGAACCTCCGATAATCAATGTTATAACCTTTGCCAAAGCATTACTTTTAATCCATCAGTTCGGAAATGATGCTTTCATGAAAATTGGAAGTGATAAGAAAAATCTTCACGATATTCTATATTCGGATGATCTGGTGAATTATAACGGAATAGAATTACTTAATAAGGTAAGACAAAGCATCATTGGCCGCAATATTTCTGTTCCTTGTTATGCCGGTTCACGTCCATTTATCTATCTTGATTATGCAGCAACAACTCCCACATTTCAGCAGGTATGGAACGTTGTCTGCAATACATGGAATCAGCCTGCAGAAATGAAAACTGAAATAATCCGGGAAGTACGTTCGGTATGTGCCGGATACCTTAATGCTCCTCTGGCTGACTATGATATTATCTTTACTTCAAATACCACTGAAGCTATTAATCTTGCTGCTGAAAGTCTGCATCGTGAAACAAAAAACACCACCGGATCTGTCGTTTTAAATACACTTCTCGAACATAACTCGAATGATCTGCCATGGAGGCTGATTCCTGGTTATTCGCTTATTCGTCTTAATATAAACCCGGAAGGGTTTATCGATCCGGTTGAACTTGAGACTTTGCTGTCTGATTACAACCTGAAGTTCCTGCACGGGAAAAAACGGATTAAGCTTGTGGCTGTAAGTGGCGCATCGAATGTGTTGGGAACATATAACAATCTTGAAGAAATAAGCAGGATCGTTCATAAATACGAAGCGAATCTGCTTGTTGATGCAGCACAGCTTATTGCACACAGAAATATAGAAATGAAAAAATGGGGGATCGATTATCTCACGTTTTCAGCCCATAAAGCTTATGCTCCTTTTGGGAGCGGTGTTCTGGTGATACGAAAGGGGCTTCTCAACTTCAGCCCTGAGGAACAGGAAAAGATCCATTATTCCGGAGAGGAAAATGTAGTTGGCATCGCTGCAATGGGAAAAGCTTTGTCTATTCTACAAAATATTGGTCTCGATATTATTATGGAGGAAGAACAAATACTTACAAAAAAAGCAGTAGACTTATTGTCCCAGATAAATGGGATCAAAATACACGGTATTAAAAATACAGAATCGCCTCTCTTCCATAAGAGAGGCGGAGTAATTTCATTTTCGTTTAAAAACTTCATGCCCGATGTGGTGGCAAAAGAACTGGCAAGGAATGGGATAGGCGTCAGGTATGGGTGCCATTGTGCACACATCCTTATTAAACATCTTCTGAAAGTACCACCATCGCTTGAACGACTGCAAAAAATTATTGTAAAGGTTTTCCCCCGCATCGTATTGCCCGGTGTTGTAAGGATAAGCTTTGGAATAGGAACCAGCCCGGATGACATTGATGTATTCACCCGGGTTATGGCCGGATTTTCAAAAAACTCCACCGGCAGTCTGGATAGCCGCATTAAGGATTTTGTTAATGACCGGCAGCAGGAAGTTTTTGGTTCGTAAGTGTGATTTTACTTTTTCCTGAATTTATAAACCAATCATCAGATTATCAATAAAGGTAGCTATTTCTTTTATTTCAATCCCTGGTTTAAGTATAATGTACCTGTGATTGCCCGTTTTGTCCTCAATCCATTTATTGCTTCCGTCTGAAGCAACATTGCAGCAGCCATAATTACTGAAATTAAAAAACCGTTCTGAAATATCAGTGAGCTGTAATACTGCAAGCTGATCCCAGCTTGATCTTCCGGAAAAATTATTATAAAGTTCGTAAGATCTGTAAACCGGATTTTTGGAGTCTAATCTGGTCTTAAGGTAGCTTCCTCCAGTCATAATATTGTTTCCTGCCTCCCAACCTACAAAAATTACTTCTTTAGTCCAGTTCTGAAGACAGTAAAGAGTAGATTTAGGATCAGGCCTGTAAAAGTTTGCTTCCTTACCTTCAGGATATTGTCCTCCCATACATATCCACTTCTGTACTTTTTTCAATATCAGGTCTTTCCGCTTAATAATGAATTTTTATCAGATTGGGATTCTATAAGCTTCTGAAGACTGCTGAGATGTCCGGCTGTTAATATTATAACAGAACTGTCGTCGCTATTTTCCAGCAATCTGCGGTAAAGCCTTGTCGATCCCTCAGCTTCTGCCCAGGAATTAATTCCGGCAGGAAATTCATCTGCTATTGTTTTGGAATATCTTGAGTGATTTGTCAATGACGAATTTCCCATGTAGAATCCCACCGGAATGCCTTCATTCCCATAATAAGTACAAATTGCATCAGCACAAACCGGGGAATAGGGATCATCACTTGTTACTATAACACCGGCAAGTTCAATACTTCCTGATTTATGCATATTAAGAAGCATGGCAAGTGCACCTACATCATCAACATCAGAATCAATATCGGTATCAAAAATGACTTTAGGCTTTGACCCGATTTTGATATCATCCTCTGTGGCTTTTACATTAAAGGAAGTTTTCTGTCCGGTCTGGCCCCATGTTGACTGGAATACAGTAGTTGCCACATGATTCTCCTGCAGCTTTTCCCTGTTAATCAGGAACCACTCTACCTTCCATACTCCTTCAGTATAATCGCCTGGTTTAATTCCAAAACAGGAGTATCCCGATGACAGGAATTCCTGTGGTTTAGATTCGAAAGCTTTTCCATCAGGATAAATAATTCTGTATTTACATAGCCATGCAGGCTTCCCTTTATTATTAAGAAATTCTTTGATTCCGGTCCCTGAATCCATGCTGCAAATAATTGATTACCATTGAATTTACCATCAATGGCGCCCTTTTCCTGCAGGTACTTTAAATCCCAGGTTGTATTTCTCCAGATAATTTTGACCGGTTTATTGGCATTATCGTCAATAACAATAAGTCCGGCTCCGCTATCCTTTAATGTCCAATTTTGTCCTACTGATAATGCGGTTGTTAATGAAAATATCAAAAAAAGAATACTCTTCGAATACATCTTTTCCTAAATTACTTTCCTGCCATTGAACGGTACATATCCAGTTGAGACTGGTCCGGATTATCAATTCTTGAAACTGTGAATTTCCTTTTACCTGTACTATTTGTTTTTTCTTCAGATATCCTTAATCCTGCATATGATAAATACTCTGCATAATCTATTTCTTTTGTTGTATTGACATACTCAAATTCCCCTGCCAATGAAATTCCGGCAATATCTTCGCACGCCTTCTGAAACTCTGCATCAGTAAATCCGCGCTGAAGTTTTTTGTAATAATGGTAGTACAAAAACCTCATGACGTCATCCAATGATTTGTTGTTTTTTGTGGCATTCCGTATTGACAGGTCGAGAATGAACCCTATAACCGGCCCTTTCTCATAGTAAGAAATTGATTTATCCTGTGTTCCGGGTTTATTGCCAAACGGTCCGTCACTCCATGTATTGTAACTCGATCCGATTAACGACTGAAAATTTCGTCCCGGATCATTTTCAAAGGTGCTTATATTACCTGCAATGCTTGAAAGCAGATCCTCATCACTCATTAACCCGGCCCTTCTTACCATCAGATATTCATAATAGACAGATAATCCTTCGCTTACCCATAAAAGATTTGTATTGTTTTCCCTGTCATAATCGAATGGTCCAAGTTCATAAGGCCGGATCCGTTTTACATTATAATGATGAAAATACTCATGCGCCAGGAATTTTAGAACCCTTTCCATTGCATCCGGATTATCAAGATTATTCCCGCTGAAACTTACTGTCGTGTTATTCAGATGCTCAATTCCTCCATATCCGGGTCCAATTCCGATAAATGTATATTCACTATAGGGTATCTCTCCTATTATTTCAACCCCGGCTTCTATTGTCTTTTGCAGGGCATCTATGAACTCTTTCCGGTCAAATACTCCAGGATTAAACGCTATAAACCTGTGTTTTACGCCACGAACCTGAAATGATGGCAGTTCATCCAGATTACCAACCAGCAAGGGACAATCATATAATATATCAAAATCAGGTGCAGTAAATTCGTCTGCCTTGCCCTTAACCTGTTCAAGGCCTGTTGCAATTTTACCCCATCCCGTGTAAGGCTTAACCGTGATCCGAACAGGTGTGTTAATATTGTTTTTGATATACATGAATGTTGCAGGTGGTACTATGTAACCATGAGTCGTGTCAAGAAAACTGTTAGCAACAAACCTTCTCTCTGCTTTCAAATTATAACTTATCCTGAACCCTTTTTTTCCAGGGACTACTACTCGCCATGTATTTTCAGCTGGTATTGTAATTGAAACGTTTTTGCCATCTGCAGATTTTGCAGAGAAGGCTGAAACTTCTTTGTAATAATTCATAATCTGGTAGTAACCGGGCATCCATTGCGGCATTTTAAAATCGATGGTATCGCTTGTCCACCCATTGCATTCCAGGTCTACCTTATAAAGATGATTTGCCGGATCTGTCATGGATACAGTATAGTGTAATTCGGGTTTCCGGTTCTTCTCCTGTCCCAGAACATATGGTAGTTTGATATAAATAACTATTCCAAAAATCAGAATATATTTAAGAAACTTAACTGAAACAAATTTTTTCATTTTTATCTGTTTTAAACACAAAGCGGAATATCAAACTTATAGTTTAAATTTAACACTTCTTTAAATACAACTGTGCAGAGACTGGAAATAATGAACTAGATTTGAATTGAATAACCGAATTTACCTGGAAATATGAAAATCTTCAAATTACCGATACTACTGATAACTTTATCATTGGTATCATGTACAAATGAAAGGAATGAATGGTCAGACCTCTTTAATGGCAAAGATCTGGCCGGCTGGACTGCTTCCGAAAATCCGGGAAGCTTCCGTGTTGAAGAAGGAGCACTCGTCTGCTCCGGAGAAAGAGGACATCTCTTCTACAATACCGATAAGCCTTTCAAAAATTTTGAACTAATAGCAGAAATAAAGACTCTGCCTTATGCCAATTCAGGAATTTATTTCCATACTGCATTTCAGGAAAATGACTGGCCATTAACAGGATATGAGGTACAGGTTAACAATACTCATATCGGTGCTGACAATTATCGCGAAACAAAAAAGACCGGAAGCCTTTATGCGGTCAGGAATGTTCATTACCAGATGGTAAAAGACGGCGAATGGTTTACCATGAGGATCCGGGTAATTGAAAACCATGTTGAAATATTTGTAAATGATTATAAGGTTGTAGATTATGTACAGCCCGATGAGCCATGGAGAAGTGAAGAACATAAAGGAAGAATACTTGGTTCCGGTACCTTTGCTCTCCAGGCACATGATACTAAAAGCACTGTTTATTTTAAATCAATCCGGGTAAAAAGATTTCCGGATGGTGAAAAATCTCAGTTGCTTGTCGATGAAGAATGGGAAACAACCCTGGCAAAACTAATGGACAAAGGATTTCCAGTTGTTGATTATCATGTACATCTTAAAGGTGGACTGACACTTGAAGAGGTAAAAGAGAATTCTCTCAAACTTGGTATTAACTATGGACTGGCACCAAATTGCGGGCTGAAATTTCCAGTTACAGACGATGCCTCCCTTGCAGCATATATGGATACCGTTAAGGGCCAGCCAATATTCAGAGGAATGCAGGCAGAAGGACGTGAATGGATTACTCTTTTTTCTCCCGAAGCTATTGCAAAATTCGACTATGTATTCACAGATGCAATGACCTTTACTGATACAAAGGGCCGTCGTAACAGGATCTGGATCAAGGATGAGGTGTGGGTCGATGATAAGCAGCAGTTTATGGATCAGCTTGTTGGTAAAATAGAAGCTATATTCTCACAAGAACCTGTTGACATATATGTAAACCCAACAGTTCTTCCTGATGCACTTATGACTGAACATGAACAGCTCTGGACTAAAGAGAGGATGGCAAGAGTAGTTAAGGTTCTTGCTGATAATAATATTGCACTTGAGATCAATGCAAGATATAAAACACCAGGTGCTGAAATGATTAAAATGGCTAAAGCTGCGGGCATAAAATTTACGTTCGGCACAAATAATACAGGCCGTGAACTTGGCAGGCTTGAGTATTGCCTTAAGATGATTGAGGAGTGCGGACTCACACCTGACGATATCTTCATGCCTAAACCACATGAAGAAAAACCTGTTCTGGTAAAAGGGCTGCCGGCTAAAATAACAGGATAGAAACCATTTATAAAACATTTTGAAATGAAAAGAGTTGATTTCATCAGGAATTCGGTTATCACGGCTGCTGCTGCGGTGGTGCCTTCAACATTAATGGCTGAAAAGTATCCGGATCAGAAACAATCGTTTACTATTAACCGTAATCCGCTGAAGATAGGGGTAATGACTTATACAATTGCCATGGACTGGGATATTGAAACAATAATCAAAAACCTGACTGAGGCAAATTACCAGACAGTTGAGCTACGTACCACCCATGCACATAAAGTTGAAGTTGATATTACAGCCTCAAAGAGAGCTGAAGTTAAAAAACGTTTTAAAGACTCTTCTCTTGAATCGATAAGCCTTGCAAGCGGTTTTCAGTATCACTCTCCTGATCCTGTGGAACTTAAGAAAAATATTGAAGGTACTAAAGAGTATATAAAGCTTGCAAAAGATGTTGGCGCAACAGGAATAAGAGTGTTTGGCAATGCTCTTCCTGAAGGAGTATCAGAAGAAAAGACTGAAAAGCAGATAGGCAAAGCTCTGGCCGAGGTTGGCGAATTCGGATATAATTATGGCATAGAAGTAAGGATCTGTGTCCACGGGACAAAAACCAACAGGCCTTCAGTTATTAAAAGAATTATAGACAATTCACAGAGTCCCCACGTTTGGGTTAACTGGAACTGTAATCCGGAGGATACTGAAGAAGATGGCTTTGAGGCTAACTTCAATCTGCTTAAGGACAGGATCAAAGGAGTCCATATGCACGAACTTTGGATGGCAGATTATCCTTATCGCCAGTTATTTAAGCTACTATCAGCAAATGGATATAAGGGATACTGCAATGCAGAGATTGACGGCAATCCCGATCCGGTAAGGTTTCTCAAATATTACAGGGCTCTGTTCCTTGCATATCAGGATGCAATCTGATTTTATGGCCTGATTGTCCTTATACCAAAAACCGGTCCTGCTGTATTATTGGGATGTGCCTGGAATTTTACTGTAATCCTGTTTCTGCCTTTTGTAATTTCTGCCGGTATATCATACTGTATAAATATGAACTGCCCCTCCTTTTTATTTGTTATATTCTCTGTGGCAATCAATTTCCCATTGGCAACGATATCAAATGTCTTTGCTCCAGGGAAACCACCCCAGTATTCAACTGCAAGTGCATTTTTATTATTCGGATCCGTCTTCATATCGAACGAAAACCACCCTCCTCTTGCTTCACGGTATGGCCTCTCGTTGAAAAACCAGGGAGCTGTCTTCTCCCCTTTGAAATTATGATTCCTTTCCGGCTGCATTTCACCGGGCTGGACAAAGTCAATTTCAGATTCCTTGATTTTCTTAATCTTTTCTAGCTCTGCCTTATATTCGGACTGCCTTGCTTCCCATCTTTCTTCATTGAAAAGATCCCAATAAACAGAGTATCTTCTGTCATATATAGAATAGAATGGCCTCATCTCAACATCACGGGACCTTCCTGTGTTTACTGTAACAAATGTATTGGTTTTGCCGTCAACAGGTTTCATCCATGATGCCGGATTCCTGTTTTCTGTAAGCATAACCGGAACATACATTGCATCCTTCGAATCAGGATCATCAAGTGGTCCCAGGTCTCCCGCCATTACCAGAGGTCCGTACATAACAGCAACCCGGTTGCTGTCATCAGGCATAGACTCAAGGCGAAGTGTAAAAGGAATGCTTATATTGATAACATCACCTGTCTTCCAGGTTCGTTCAATAGATATAAAACTGCCTGCCTTCTGTTTTACCTTTTTCCGTCTTCCATTTACCATAATATCTATTCCTTTCTCTGCCCAGTATGGATATCTGATCATAATGGCAAGTTCAACAGGATTATCGCAAATGATCTTTAACTCTGATCCCTGTTCTTCAGGAAATGATGTTTCCTGAACGAGCTTTAACCCTTTCTCTTTCCATTTTAATTCCGAAGCAATATATTGAAACACATAAAGTTCATTATCATTGTGATAATAGATATTCCTGCCGTACTTTGAATGGTTTTCCATACCGGTTCCGATGCAGCATGTAAACTCCATCGGGTCCTGGAAAGCCTTGAATCCACCCCTGTCAAGCGAAAGATTATATGTCACATTTCCCGTTTGAGGATTCTGTGTGGACAAAATATGATTGAAAAGGGCTCTTTCGTAAAAATCTGCAGCAGATGCAGTTGGGTTCCACTTAAATAAAAATTCTGTAAGCTTGAGCATATTATAGACATTACAGGATTCGGTTGTTCCTTCACCGAGACGGTTCCTAAGCTTATCTGCAGGACCAAAATATTCATCATTACCATTTCCACCAGTCACATAAGAGTGATGTTTCGTAACTGTATTCCAGAAAAATTCAGCAGCTTCCCTGTCTGAGGAATCTCCTGTTAGTTCATAGAGCCTGGATAAAGCTATAAGCTTTGGTATAATAGTATTACAGTGTTTGCCTGGAAGTATGTCTGTTTCATTTTTCAGAGGATCAAGTATTTCTTTATCATAAAAAATCCCTGATAGTTTAAGGTATTTGTCATCCCCTGTATCAGCGTAAAGATCCACAAATGTTTCACTAATACCTCCATACTCGCATTTAAGCACTTTCTGCATTTGCTCTTCACTGAGTGGCGTGACAACTGTTCCAATCCAGTCTGCAAAGTTCTTTTCAACCTTAAGTGCTTTCCCGTTTCCGCAGAGTCTCCATGCGTCTCTTAGTCCTGCCAGTATCTTATGCTGAGTATAGAATGGAGACCATATTCCGTTCAGGTCGAATCCATGAGACCGTATATCTCCTTTTCCCACTTCCTGGCTCAGAATTTTTTTCCCTTTCGGGAAGGCTCCAATGTAACCTTCACCATCATGGTCCTGTAATAATTCAAGCTCATTGACAATATAATCAACACGTTCAAGGAAACACTTATCTCCTGTAGTCTGATACATCATTGAACATCCGCTCAGATAATGTCCAAGACTGTGGCCCGCGAGTGATTCACTCTCCCAGCCCGGGTATTGACCTGCTTTAGGTTTCAGTCCTGCTTCAATGTAAAATCTTGCAAGTAAGCGGTCAGGTTCATAAGATAAAAGTGTTTTGGTGTTCAGTTCCGTCGCATGTAGAAAGTTTCCCTCAAGTAATTTTACATCTGTTTGACTAAATGGTAGCACCCTGAAATCCACCCTTTCGGGACCGTTTGTTTTAATTCTGTTCTGCTCCTGAACATTGCACCCAGATAAAAAGAATACAATAAGTGTGATAATGTTCAATAATTCATTGTGTCTCTTCATTGTATAATAAATATGATAATTAAGTGTAAAATATACACATATTATTAATATTATTTGAAATATAAGACGTGCAAACGCTCATGAATTGACTTTATTACTGTATTTTTTCTGTATTTTTTGCAATTTTCTTATTTTTACCTGTACCAAACTTTAATTTATTCCGTTTAAAGTAAGGGAACCGGTGAGTATAATGAGCAATTTATTGAATTATTTTACGGGTTCATCGGTTTTTTTTCAATCATATCACTTCTTTGGGTACTTTTACCAAAATTTTTGGCATGATTTTTATTTAAAAATATCAAATTTGCAGCTATAATGATAATATGAAACCCACAAGTTAGGCTATAACAAACTCTTATAAATAAAATTTCTATCAACATGTGTGGTTCCATCATACCTTTAAAATCAAATTTATATTATGATGAAAAACAGATTTAAATATATCCTGATTTCCCTGTTGGTACTAGTTTCAGCAGCCAATTTAATTACTTCGTGTAAAAAGGATGATGATGAAGACACAACTACCGATACAACCCCTTCAGCACCCAGTGCCTACACGGACACCGTTTCTTATATCAGCCACACCTGGACAACATTAAACAGCCTGATCAGTGCTAACAGTCTGGCAACAACCATAACTTTTGAATATGATACGACAACAGCATATGCTATTTCTGTTCCTGCAGATCCTGACACACTTACAGGGAAAACAAGTACAAAAAGGAGTGTTGAGATATTCGGTTTGATACCAAACACTACCTACCATTACAGGGTAAAAGCAGTGAATTCATTGGGTACATCATATGGAACCGATCGTACTTTTACTACCATGAAGGAATTTAAAAAAGATATAGTCTTCAATCCTGATCTTACATATGATCAGGTAACAGATATTGACGGCAATGTGTACAAGACTATGCAGATTGGCTCTCAGATCTGGATGGCAGAAAACCTTCAAACAAGAAAATATAATGATGGAACTGAAATCCCCCAGGTAAGCTATTCCAGCAGATGGTCGGCACTTTCAACCGGAGCCCTTTGCTGGTATGAAAATGTTGCTCTGACTTATGGGGCATTGTACAATTGGTATGCTGTAAGTTCCGGAAAACTCTGTCCTTCTGGTTGGCATGTTGCAACAGATGAAGATTGGACAGTACTCACAACTTATTTGGGAGGTGCCGAAACAGCTGGTAATAAGTTACGGGAAAAAGGGACTGTACATTGGACCAGTCCTAATTCAGGGGCAACTAATTCAGCCGGATTTACAGCTTTGCCGGGTGGTTATCGATACTATAATGGAGCTTATAATGCTGGCAAGCGCTATGGTTATTGGTGGACATCAACAGAGAGCAATACCGTTAATGCTTATGCTCGCGATCTGTATTACGGATATGCCAATATTGACAGAATAACCAGTGATAAAAGGTCTGGAGTCTCAGTTCGGTGTGTAAAAGACTGATCACTAATTTATAGGGGAGATATGTGCCACCCAGCCACCGCCTGATACCATATCAATGTTTAATATATCACCTGCCCTGAAGGTAATTTCTACTCGTTTATAATCTTCAGCCCGGGCTGATGCATTTAACCCATCTTGAATAGCCTCAAGTTTGAATGTGCCGGTTTTAAGAAAATCTGTCTTTATCTCTATATTCCGGCCGGTCCAGTTCGTTATTGCCCCAATATACCAGTCTTTTCCTGATCTGCGGGCCATCACTGTATATTCAGCAATCTTCCCCTCAAGAAGCATTGATTCATCCCATACAACAGGTATTCCTTTAAGGAACCGGGTACTCTCTCTTTCCCTGTAATAATCTGAAGGAGAATCTGGTAGCATTGTCAGAGGACTGTTAACTACTATAAACATTGCCATTGCATGCGCTCTTGTACCCTGACCCATGGGGTAATCCCAGACAGGCCTGAAATTATCCTTTGTTGAATTTCTCAAAGTTGCGGGAATATAATCCATTGGTCCGGCAAACATCCTTATATAAGGTAAAAGATTATGATGAACCGGATTATCAAAGTTTGTCCATCCGTTGTACTCAAATTCTATCAACGCCTCCCGGGTGAGTACATTTGGATATTTACGACTGAGACCACATGGTTTGTAGGCTCCGTGAAAATCAACTATCATCATTTGCTCCGCAGCCCTGCTTGCAGCAGCTTCATAAAACTCAACCATCGGCTGGTCGTCGCGGTTCATAAAATCAATCTTGATCCCTTTGATCCCCCATTTCTGAAATTGTGCAAATGCCTCATCCCATTGGTTCTGCAATGAATTCCATAAAATCCATAACATAATATCAACATTCCGGCTTTTTGCATAAGCAGTTACCTCGTCAAGATTAAGGTCTGGCAAAGGTTTTAGAAGATCCTGATTTACACACCATCCGTCATCGAACAGAAAATATCTGAATCCGTGTTCCGCACAGAAATCAATATAGTACTTCGCAGTTTCAGTATTTATGCCGGATTTAAAATTTACTCCATATATATTGTGCTTGCCCCACCAGTCAAACATAACGACACCAGGTTTGATCCAGGAATAGTCACTTATTACACTTGGCGAAGCCAGCAGGTAAACCATATTGTTCGCCACAAGTTCTTTTTCATTCTCTGCTACTGCAAAAATCCGCCAGGGATAACTCCTTGTTCCTTTTACTTTGGCGATGTAATTAAATGATTGCTCAACCTGACCATGATTGTAAAGGCTTCCGTTATAACTCAGTGTTTTTGGATAGGGTGGGTTTATAGCTTCAAGTCCGTTCTCTTCAGAATTTCTCAGCCAGAACCCTGGATAATTATAGAGATCAGACTCTGAAATCATAATAAAAGTCCCATTCGCTTTCCTGACCAGAAAAGGCATACTGCAAAGCTTTTCCCTTTCAATTTCAGAAACTGCTAAATGTTCATAAGGTGTTTCATATGAGGAGTTGAATGTAGGCGTAGACTGGAATCTGGCCGAATCCTTCTTGTCAAAGTACAGATTCAGGTTTTCATGGAAGATAATAAGGCTGTCCTTTGAAGATGTTGAAAACCTGTAAGCAAGTCCCTCATCGAATAGTCTGAATGTAATAGATTGGTTACCGGTTAAAATGATTTCCAGTTCGTTGAATTTGTTTATAAAGTTTTCTGCTTTTTCCCGTATTTCAGGTCTTACATTCTCATTTACTGACTTGCGGATAGTTTTCTTAACTTTTATAGCATCATATGGTTTTGTATTGTCCCCTGTTTCAAGGGAGATATTGCCAAGTTTAAAAAGAGTATTCTCTCCTGAAGAAAGCGTAATGCCAATAATCCTTGTGATCTCTATCTGTGTTTGTCGGGAATCATCATGGATTATAAATTCCCTTTAATACATCTTATGGAATATCCGGTAACCTGCATATTAATCGAATTCATTAGCATTCCCTGATCATAACTCAATCCATTGTACATAGCATCAAATGAACCTCCCGAGTTCAAGGTCCACCATGAAGCCTTTAAGGTTAATCCTATATATGATCCGTCGGGATTTCTCTGCCCTGCCGGCTTTCCGTCGAATCCGGTTGCATTGTTTAGATCTGGTCTGTTACCCGGACTTGGAGGTAAAGCTGATGGTGCCCAATTGGTTGTAGATGAAATCGATTTTGCTGTTTCCCCTGCCATTTCCATGTAGCCATAACCATTATTCATAAGATACATTGAAAAATCAGCAAACTCCATATCTGTGGGGACATGCCAGCCCTGAGGACAAAGCATGTTGGTATTAACGGCGTGCCAGTTATAAAGCCTTCCGTAAGTATTGACATTTACCGGATTATTCTCATATTCTGAATATGCTCCGGTTGTCAAAAGACTCCATGCTGTATTGTCTGTTACAACGGGGATGTCTGAACCGTCATTATACTTGGTTGTTTTAAGGTTCTCGGCCATCCACTCCTGGTTTCCTATTGTTATTGTCTTATATATATTGCCTGAAATATCTGTAAGAGATCCTGTTTGCTGAACTTCTCCCTGGGTCTGAACATTACCTGAAACAACCAGGTTATTCTGGACACTAAGGACTCCCTGTATATTAACAGTATCCGGACCGGCCTGAAATAGTGATTTCCTTTGCTGGCTCTGGTCAAAACCGATTATATCGAAGGAGGAGGACTGGTCTCCCTGCTGACGAACATAGAACCGTGTGCTGTCGGCATTAAGAAAAAGATAATCATTTCCTGTACTCTTTGATGCACCAAATCCTCCAACAGCAAAACCTCCTTTTTTACCTTTGGCTGATTCAACATTCAAATATACTCTTGTGCTATCCCGTGTAACACGAAGATATTCTTCACTTGAAGATTTTGAGGAACCAAATCCGCCAATTGCAAATCCGCCTTTGGATCCTTTTCCGGCAGGATTAGTATTTATATATGCTCTAATACTGTCGGGATTAACTATAAACAAATCCTGTATGCCTGCTTTGGAATTGCTGAAACCGCCAATTGCAAATCCTCCTTTGGATCCCTTAGCTGTGGCATCTGTATCAATATAAAGCCTTATACTGTCCGGATGAACAACCAGTAAATCCTGGCTGACTGATTTGGATGAACCAAAACCACCGATTGCAAACCCGCCCTTTGATCCTTTTACTGCCGGATCGGTATTAATATATGCCCTTATACTGTCAGGATTAACTATGAAGAGATCCTGTATCCCGGCTTTGGAATTGCTGAATCCGCCAATTGCAAATCCGCCTTTGGATCCTTTAGCGGCTGCATCTGAATCAATATAAAGTCTTATACTGTCAGGGTGTACTATCAGGAGATCCTGCTTGATTGCTTTGGATGAGCCAAATCCACCGATAGCAAACCCTCCTTTGGATCCTTTTGCAGCAGGATCAGTATTTACATATGCCCTGATACTGTCGGGATTAACAACGAAAAGATCCTGTGAAGGGGCCTTTGATGAACCAAATCCACCGATAGCAAATCCGCCTTTGGATCCTTTTGCACTTCCATTATCCACATAAATTCTGACACCTTCATTAAAAACTGCAAAGACTGTCTGCCCGTTTTTATTCTTAATCTCAAAAAGAGCTTCTTCAAAATTATCTGTTTGCCCTCTGATCTGCATTTTATCCACCGGGTTGTTAAGCTTTTCAGCAACTGTTGCTTTATTTGCTTTGTCAGCCATAAAAGCAAACGGAACACTCAATAATTGACTTGTACCTGTAATTGTATATGAATTGCCACCTTCAGGATCAGTTTCTGTTTTTACAAAATAATTGCCAGAAGACCAGTCTATTGTTGTAAATGTTCCGGAGACCGGAGTTCCTCCTCCAATCTCTACAGTTACAATACCTCCTGCTGTGGATGTTGGTGTATGGGTTTCTGTATAAACAGATTCTCCGGTTGCAGAACCCTTAAGTATACTGATTCTCATTCCTACTGATTTACTTGCAATTACCTGACCACTGCTGTTCCTTATAACAGCCTGATAACTCAATCTTTGTGGTGATTGCGATAACAATGCGACACTAAACATTAATGCCAATAGAATAGTAAATGTTCTTTTCATATTTATTATCTCTTGATTATTTTAAAGATTTTAAGATCCTGCTTCCCGTCCGATAGTTTCAGAAGATATGTTCCTGGCTTTTGACTTTGCATAGGAATCATAACTTCATTTCCTTCAAGCCTGGAATTAATGAGAATTAATCCGCCCATATCAAATAGCTTATAATACAAATCCCCTCCTTCATAGGCTTCAACTTTTAGTCTGATATAATCTGTTGCAGGATTAGGATAAAGAGAACAGTCAAGCTTTTCTATTGTAAGTTCCCTGATTCCGACAACAAGAATTTCATAAGGTTGCTGAAATCCCTGTGAAATAGTCTTTGCCTCATCAGTTCCTGATGATAAAATAACCTGCCCGATTGTAAAGCCTGCCGAGCCACCGGACCCTGTTGCATTACCTCCTCCGGAAGGATTTAATACCTGACTGTCGGCTTCTGCGTGGACTACCAGAAGAAAAAACAAAATGTATACAAATCGCATGTATCTCATAATCAAACACGTGATTGAAAAAATTAACTACTGTTTCTACAGTGAAAATATAACTTTATATTATCCCCGTTCTCTAATATTTTAACTTACAAAATCTTACCATTTCCTTACAAATTCTTCCTCCCCTGTTACTTTCTCTGTTCTTATAACAAAACTTATGACCATATTCCTTCTTTGCAGATTTATTATATTGTAAGAAAGGCATAACCGACTTGTTGTTTGTATAATTTCTATAAAAATAATGATCTTGATTTAAAATAAAAATGCTTTGCAAATATTTTTACCAGCATCAATGTGATATAATCTTTAAACTAAAATGTGATGTGATATCTTGGAATTTAAATAAGAAATATTTCAGAATTTGTATCAGCGATTAACTATCCGGATGAACCTTCAGTCCAAATCACGGTATAATAAACATGCCTGTACGGATCGTCTGCAATTGGGACTGCTACATCATCTATCTTTTATACCTCCTTACTTTGTCATGAATTGACCGGATTGACAGGAAATTAATTGTGTATATTTGTTATGAACTGATGAAAGATATTATTCAAAACAAGGCCCTGATGGTCATATTGGCCGTTATCCTTTTCTGCGGTTGTGACCGCGAAGAAGAGCCACTTGTTTTTACACCAATCGATCTTGAACAGTTCAGTGAAAACCATAAAGGCTTCAATCTTCTTGGAAAATTTGATGTCGGATGGTCAAACAATGGTTTTACAGAGGAAGAGTTTATTATTGTCAAAGATCTGGGGTTTAATTTTGTAAGACTGCCTCTTGACTACCTGACCTATACACAGCAGGGCAACTGGGATCTGTTTCTTGAGGAGGAAATTGCCGAAATAGACAAGGCAGTTGAATATGGAAAGAAGTACGGAGTACATGTGTGTATTAATCTTCACAGGGCACCCGGATATAGTGTAAATACTTCTGTAAGCCTGCCCCCAAATCAGAATGTAAGCCTCTGGACAGACGCCTCTGCACAAAAGGCTTTTGTCAATCATTGGGATTATTTTGCTACCCGTTACAGGGATATTCCAGCCGATCAATTGAGTTTTAACCTGATTAATGAACCTGGTTCTGTTGATGAAAGTTCATATGTTAACGTAATGAAAATGGCCATTGACAGAATACAGTCTATAAATCCTGACAGGATAATTTTTGTAGATGGCCTCAACTATGCCCGTGATATCGTGCTATCTCTGAAGGACAGAAAAAACATAATCCAAACGTTACATGTCTATGATCCCTTTACTCTAACCCATTACAAGGCAAGCTGGGTAGATGGATCCGATTCATGGGCTTTGCCGGTTTGGCCAATGACAGATATTAATGTATACCTCTATGGCCCTGTGAAAAGCGAATATCAGTCTGCCTTGAATCTTGAAGGAAGTTTCCCAAAAGACATGGAGGTTATTGTAAATGTTCACCAGGTCTCTGTTCAATCAAAACTGGAGATTAAACTTGATAATACAGCAATATATTCCAAAAGCTTTGTCTGTGGTTCTGACCCGGGAGAAGACTGGACACAGATTATAAATACACAATGGGGTTACCAGAATATTTCTGACAGGGATTATTCAGTTATGCTGCCACAATCCGGGACAAAAATTACATTTGCAAATACTGTTGGTGACTGGATGACCTTTAATAAAATCACACTCCGGACCACCACTGATACTCTTGTAATAATCCCGGCAAATACTTCCTGGGCAACTAAACAGTCATCATACAAAATAACCGCTGATGGTAGAATAACATACATGGATGGTAATCCCGCAGTTCCCCTTGGCAGCCTTATTCAGAAGCTGGAAAAAGCCAGATCTGAAAACATAGCGGTTATGATTCAGGAGTTTGGTGTTTATAACAAAACTCCTTACAAAGTTACAAACAGTTATCTTAAGGATATTATTACCGTATTTAATAACAACAATGTCGGTTATGCCATGTGGAACCTGATAGGCACTATGGGAATAATTAACAGTGAGCGTACAGATTGCATTTATGAGCCTTACAGAGGAAAATCAATAGACCGGCAAATGACTGAAATAATCCAGAGTCCAGAAAAATAAAAATATGAATCATGATCAACAGAAAAATCAATCTAATCATTAATCAGGTCTTCAGCCTGGTAATTATTTCCATTTTTTCAGTGTCTGTGTTACAGGCAAAAATTATTAATTCAGAACCTTCAGATACTGTAAAAAAAGTAATTTCTGCCATGCTTTCTATGCAGAGAAGAGCCTGGGAACAGGGAGTTGCTTCTCAGGCTTTATTGGAACTTGGAGAAAAGGAATTGGTCGTTCTTATGGCAAAAGATGCTGTTGTGAATCAGAAAAAAGACGGACGCCTGGGATTAAACGAAGGCGATCGCCCTGTTACTGATCCCGCCTCTAACGGTGAACCCGTATTGTTCGCAGCAAAAATAACCGGCGATGAATCTTTAAAAGTTGCAGCCGGCAGAATGCTTGATTTTCTATTATATAAATCGCCTAAAACACCTGATGGGATAATCTACCATAACTTTATTGAAAACATGATTTGGGTCGATGCCTTCTATATGGCACCTCCATATCTTGCAGTATGCGGACATTATGATGAGGCTATCAAACAAATCAATGGTTACAGGAAAATTCTTCTTGATCCTCAGAAGAAATTATACTATCACATGTGGGATCAGGACCGGATGATATATTCCAGGAAACTTTTCTGGGGTGTTGGAAATGGCTGGGCAGCAGCAGGAATGACAAGAGTTTTACGTACTCTGCCGGAATCAATGTCAGAAGAGAAAAAGCTTATCGCGGGTTATATAAAGGAAGTCCTGGATGGTTGCCTGAAATATCAGAGGGAAGACGGACTCTTTCACGATATTCTGGATGATCCTTCCTCATTCATTGATACTAACAGCGCTCAGATGCTGGCTTATACTATATTTCGCGGGGTTAAGGGAGGCTGGCTTGACAAATCCTATCTTAACTATGGCTTGAAAATGCGGAAGGCTGCATACAAAAAAGTGGACCAGTACGGTCTGGTGCAGGGTGTTTGCGGAGCTCCTAATTTCAATAAATCAGGAACTGCAACTGAAGGGCAGGCTTTCTTCCTGTTAATGGAAGCTGCCTATCGTGATATGAATATTAAATAATTAAATCTTCCTCTTATGAAATACTCCAGGCGGAATTTTGTCAAAACAGCAGGAATAGGAGGAATTGCCCTCGCAGCAAATCCTTATGAAATTCTCCCGCAAAAATCAATAAAAGCGGAAGTTCTGAATCCATATAACAGGGTTCCTGTCAGTCTTATCATCGATGACTCCACCTGCCTTGTAAATATGGCATATTTTGGGATTCCGCAATTCGGCGAGGTTTTTCCTGATCAATATAAGCAGGACTGGAGAAAGCTGCCAAGGGAAATTCCCGATAGTTTTGTCAGGGAATTCGGAGAATGGTGCCATGAAAACGGTGTAAAAGGAAAATATAGTATTGTCCCTTTCCCTGCCTGTACCGGACATGTGAACAGGTTTATCCCGGGCTGGACCAAAAAAGAGCTTGAGGATAGCCTCAGGCTTGTCAGGGAACTGATGGTACCTGACTGGGATATTCATCCTGAAATGATAAGCCATACGAGGGTGATAGATATTAAAACCGGGGTGCCATATCCCTCTGCAACGCCAGAATATATGGAAAACTGGGAGTGGAGCCAGACAAAAAGTGCTGATGAACTTGCTGCTTACCAGGCATATGCTCTGAATATCCTTAAAGAAGCAGGACTACCCTGCGAAGGCCTGACAACACCCGGTGGCTATGGAGGCCGGAACCAGAATAATCTCGCTTTGGGAACAAAAGATGCTGTAAGATCTGTCTATGGATCCGAAATATCACATTACTTCCGTGACCTTTTTACAGAAAAAGGAAAAAGTGTTGCCCCTCAGGTGCTCCATCCTTCAGGACTTGATGGTAGCGATCCTGCCTGTGTTGTTTCTATACTTGGCTGTACAGGAGATTGGTTTGGTGGATGGGATGGTCTGACCCCGGGAAATCCGGATCTGTTCATAACTAAAGATCTTGCTTCGGGCCGCATGGTTGATGTAATTGATAGCGGAGAACCTGCAGTTATGGTATGCCACTGGCCGGGACAATATTTTAATGGTGATAGAATCGGTTTTAATATTCTGAAAGAGGTCAAAAAGAGACTGGATCAGAAATATAATAATCTTGTTTGGATGAAACTGGGTGAAATATCAAGATACTGGGCCGCAAAAGAACTGACAAAAATATTACCGGATACAAAAAAAGTATTGCTTAAAGCTCCGTTTGCAGCACCGGGGTTTACGGTAAAAATTAATGCCGTTGCTCATGATCCTCAAATAAAAACCAGGGGTGAAATAAAACCCCTGGTCAGAATAAAAAATATAAATGATCTGAAATCAAATACCTGGTTTACTGATAAATCAGGAACAGTTCTTTGTTTTGACCTTCAAAAAGGGGAGGCAGAACTGATCCTGTGAGTCTAATCAACCCAGGGCACTAACTTTGAAGGATAATAATTAATATCCTGTGCTTTGAATCTCTTTGCATGGTTGCCAAGACGCATTTTGTACTCGTCCCAGTTTCTCAGTGTTGATGGAGTCCATCCTACTTCAGCAAGACCGGGAAGCCTGGGGAATGTAAGAAATTCTACTTCTTTCATGTTGGTTATGGTCTCCGACCAGAGAGCGGCTTCAATACCTATAATATTCTCTTTCCCTATACCTTGTTCCAATGATGCCGGATCCCAGTTGTAAGCCTTGTCAACTTCAATCAGGCCAGCCCAGGTATATCCAATGACTGTTGTTGAGTCATACTTCATGTCGATGTAAGCCCTTGCCGCGGGCGACATCAGAAGTTTTGTTCCCTGCGCTACTGCCTTGTTTGCATTTTCTGCACTTGACCAATACTGTGCAATGGCTCCGGGTCTGAGCTTACCAAGAGAAATCTCATCCCAGCCAATAGGTGTTTTACCAAGTTTTATTACAATATCCTGTACTCTTTCAACAAACGGGATATAATCTTCCTTCTTTGTCACATGAGATTCATCTCCTCCGATGTGAATGTACGGACCTGTGGTCAGCGAAGCCAGCTCGCCAAATACATCCTCAATGAATTTGTATGTGATTTCCTTTTTGGTTGCCAGAGTGCTGAAACCAACTTCTGTTCCGGTATATAAATCTGTTGCTTTTCCCTTGATATTCAATTCTGCATAAGAGGCAAGTGCTGCATTGGTGTGGCCGGGCATATCAATTTCAGGCACAACAGTTATGAAATGTGAATCTGCATATTTTACTATATCAGCATATTGTTCCTGAGTATAGTAACCCCCCACTCCTCCACCAACTTCAGTTTTACCACCATAAATTGCAAGGTTCGGCCATGATTTGATCTCGATCCTCCATCCCTGGTCGTCTGACAGGTGAAGATGGAGATAGTTTATTTTATAAGCAGATACCAGATCTATATACCTTTTAACGTCCTCAACACTGAAAAAATGTCTTGTAACATCAAGCATCACACCCCGGTAATTATAAGCCGGATAGTCAGTAATGGTGCCTCCTGATATATGCCAGTCAAAATCCTGTTTAGTACTCATATCAATACTTGCAGGGAAAAGCTGGCGAAGTGTTTGTATACCATTAAATAACCCAGCAGGTTTTTTTGCAGAAATAGTAATAAGCTTTTTTGTAACTGAAAGTATATATCCTTCATCGCCAACAGAGGCATCAGCCCCGGAAAGCGTCAGAAAAATGTTGCCCTTGCCCGGTTCTTCAGTTGTTGTTCTTACTTCAAGAGGAAAACCTGTTGCAGGCCTCAGCCTTTCAGCCAGATAATTTCCTGTCTGCATAAGCTCAGCTGTCTCTCCTTGTATGTAAATGGATGCCTTTTCTCCCAGGCAGAAATAATCTCCTGTAGCTGTAACTGAAACAGGCTTCGGAATTATGTTCTCCTTCGTGAGGTCTGTTTGTATTGTTGGTTTGCATGAAATCTGTAAAAAGATTGCTGCAATAATCATAATTGATATGAAAAGACTTGTCAGTTTTTTATTAATCATGGCTTAAAATATTTAGGGGTGTTAAGATAAATATTTTATTTTTATTCTTATTTGGATAAACTTATTGGATTAAATTGATGTTTCTGGTATAATAACATCCAAACATAACAGACTCTGTTTTATAATAATTTGTGAATCTTTGTGACCCGGAGACTTGGTGGCAAAAAAACTAAAAATGGATACTAAAAACTTCTTTTCTGAAAATACAGTTGATCCTGACCCTTTTAAACAATTTGGCATCTGGTATAGACAACATCTGTCGTCAGTCGCAGTTTATCCGGATGCCGTCAGTCTTGCTACCTCATCAAAAGAGGGACGCGTTTCTGTCAGAACTGTTTTGCTTAAAGAATTTAGCGATGCAGGATTTATTTTTTTCACTAACCATAACAGCAAAAAGGGTATACAACTGGCTGAAAATTCAAATGCAGCTATGTTGTTTTACTGGCCGGAATCCCGATGTCAGGTAAGAATAGAAGGCCTCGTGGAAAAATTATCCCGGAAAGATTCTGAAAACTATTTCATTTCAAGACCACGGGAGAGCCAGATTGGAGCCTGGGCAAGCGAACAAAGTATGGTTATTCCTGATCGGAAATATCTTGACGGCAGGGTTGAGTTCTTCAATAATAAATATTCCGGAAAACCGGTGGAATTACCGGATCACTGGGGGGCTTTCTTCTTGTCCCTGACTTGATAGAATTCTGGCAGGAGGGAGAATACCGCCTTCATGACCGCATAATATATGCCAGGAGGAATAATTCCTGGCATATTGAACGTCTTGCACCCTGAGTATTAACTCAATAATTTACCTGCCGGAAGGGTTGCCGGATTTCTTAAAAAACTCTTCCTGAAGCTGTTGAATGGTTTTGTCGGTTTTAAGGTATTTTATCAATTCAGCAAGCTCTTCAGCATCACTTTTTACCAGCAGCTCACCAAGTCTTTTATTTGTCGGATTAACATCACTGGCAAAATGGTTGGGAAATTTTGCATACCACCAAATTCCGGTATAACCGAAAGGAAGATTGCCAAGCCTGTTCTGATCAAGTCCTGATTCACTTCTTAATGCTTCCGTGTCAACAAGCGATGGGGCAATGAAATACATCATTGAGGTCTCTTCCTCTCCTGCATGTCCGTCAAGTTTTGCTTTTTTAAGCGATGCGATCTCTTTTTCATATTTGGGATTTGCTTCTGATCTGAAAAGGACAACAGTATAATCCTGCTGTTCTGCAAGCTGAGCCTGGCAGAAATATTGTAAAAAACTTGTACTGCCTCCATGGCCGTTTAAGAGTATGATTTTCTTTAATCCATTTCGTGACAATTCCTTACAGGTCTCTTCAAGCATTTTCCACATAAGATCATGACTATATGCTATTGTTCCCGGCTGATGTTTTGCTTCAAATATCTGTCCCGTATAATATGGAGGAAAAACAACTGCATATTCCTTTTGGGCAGCAGTAAAAGCAATCTCACGCGATTCAAACATATCGGTGCCGAGAGGCAGATGGGGCCCATGCTTTTCTATGATACCCATTGGTATCACACATACACCTCCTGCCAGCTCAACTGCCTTTGGAAATTTCGGAGAAGTAAGTTCTTCCATTTTGAATGGCAATAAGGCCTGGCCAGCCAGCTGTGCCATGAGCATAAAGCCCGCCATTAAAAGAATAAATAATGAAATGATCTTTTTCATAGTTGCCGTTTTTATTAGATTTCTTGTCTGTTAAGTTTATTTGACCGTAAAAGCTCAATGTAAAATCTGAAATACCTTGTTCCTGATAAAAATAATCCAAGACCGATCCCATTGTATATAATGGATAAATATGGTTTTGGAATTGGTGAATGACGAAGGAAAATGCCCATCGATACCATAACAGGAACTATCAGGTAACTCTTCCAGGTCATAAATGAGAAGATGCATCTTTTTTCAGTCAGCGGAAGAAGTCTGTTCAGATTCTTTTTCGCAAGTCTTAAAAAGCCAAAGTAATAGATTGGTAATGCAGCCACTAAACCTGTAAGACCAAATGCCAGCAGAGCATTTGCAGACATTGGTACAAGCCAGGAAGCTGCATAGCTCATAAGCATTGCCCCCACTCCACACCACATAAGCCCCGCTAAAAAAACCAGTATGGATTTATCTACGGCAGGCCTCAGTTTCAGTATCCTTGATTTCATTTTTTAATTATTGCCATGCGGAATGGCTTGATTTCAACTTTCTGCCATACCCCTGCGGTAAAATAAGGCTCTCCTTGGAGAATCTCATCAAGTGCAATTCTGTCTGGAAACTCATATACAATCATCGAGCCTATCATCTTTCCTGTGTCGTCAAGAATGGCTCCGCCGGCCAGAAATTCACCTTTGCTTTTCAGTACTTCATTCTTTTCAAGATGTTCCTGCCTCACTTTCATTCTCCGGTCCAGAGCTTCCGGATCGGTACCATCATAAGCTAAAAGCAGATATTGCATAGGATATTAGTATTAGTTAAAAACCGGCTTAAAATTATAACAATTCCTTAACAAAGTTGTGATCTGTTCATTTCGTCTGTATTGCTTTATCATTGCTATATTTGTTGATTGGTTTTCAATTATATTGTAAATTAAAAAACAGGTAAGATATTGTCCATAAATGCTGAATTTCAGAAAAATATTTAATTTACCCGGTTTTCTTAAAGATATCCGGAGAAAAGACCATTCTCCAAGATATGGGGGCCTTGACATACTCAAATATATCGGACCCGGACTGCTTGTTACTGTAGGATTTACCGACCCGGGAAACTGGGCCGCCAATATTGCATCGGGGTCAGAATATGGTTATACACTTTTATGGGTCGTAACATTATCAACAATTATGCTGATCATCCTTCAGCATAACGTTGCACATCTTGGAATAGCAACAGGTCTGTGTCTTTCTGAAGCCGCCACGGTACATTTACCACTGACGGTTTCAAAATCAATACTCTCCTTTGCTGTCTTTGCATCAGTAGCAACTTCTCTTGCTGAAATTCTTGGTGGTGCTATTGCATTAAATATGCTTTTTGACATACCGATTAAGATTGGTGCCATACTGGTTACAATTTTTGTCATAATTATGCTTTTGACAAATTCATACCAAAAGATCGAAAAATGGATAATCGGATTCGTATCTGTTATCGGCCTTTCATTTCTCTATGAACTCTTTCTTGTAGACATTGACTGGCCTGAAGCAATGATATCATGGGTGAAACCATCCATACCAGAAGGCTCGATGCTGTTGCTCATGAGCGTACTGGGAGCTGTTATTATGCCACATAACCTTTTCCTTCATTCGGAGGTGATACAGAGCCGGCAATGGAATCTGAAAGATGATGTAATAATCAAAAAACAACTAAAGTATGAATTTTACGATACTCTCTTGTCAATGGTTATCGGATGGGGCATAAACAGCGCAATGATATTACTTGCAGCAGCAACTTTTTTTAAAAGTAATATTAAAGTTCATGAACTTCAACAGGCTGAAAGCCTTCTTGATCCGCTCCTTGGATCAAGTGCTTCTCTGGTTTTTGCGATCGCACTTCTGCTTGCAGGAGTAGCATCAACAATTACATCAGGAATGGCTGGCGGATCTATTGTTTCCGGAATGTATAAAGAGCCTTTTGATATTAAGGATAATCATTCACGGATAGGGGTACTTATTTCGCTTATTGGAGCTCTGATACTGATTTTTTTTATCAAAGACCCCTTTAAGGGACTTATTTGGTCTCAGGTGTTCCTTAGTATACAGCTGCCATTTACCGTCGCGATTCAGGTATACCTTACCTCATCCGTTAAAGTAATGGGCAAATATGCAAATACCAGATATATGCAGTTTTTATTATGGACAATTACTTCACTTGTTACATATTTCAACATCAGACTATTATTAAGCCTCCTGGGCATTTAGGAAGAATATTATATGGGTGAAAAAATTTATAATAAAGGATTTGTACTGAGCGGAGGAGGTGCAAGAGGGTTTGCTCATCTTGGCTTTATAGATGCATTATTTGAGGAAGGTATTTACCCTGACATAATTTCCGGAACAAGCGCAGGCGCACTTGTTGGTGTTCTTATTGCCGATGGTTTTTCTCCTCGGGAAATCCTTAAATTACTGAATACCGGAAGCCGTCTTGATTTCATGCGGCCCACTCTGCCCAGAGAAGGGTTGCTGCAGATCTCAGGTATTGTTAAAATCCTGAATGCAAGTCTTAAAGCAAGAAAATTTGAAGACCTTAAGATTCCTCTTCATGTTGCTGCTACTGATATAAATAACGGAAAAGCTGTATATTTTTCTGAGGGCGATATTATCGAACGGGTTACAGCATCTATGAGTATTCCGGTTCTGTTCCAGCCTGTTGTGATTGAAAATATTCAATATCTCGATGGCGGAATAACAGACAATCTGCCTGTAGCGCCTGTTGAAAATTTATGTAAAACACTTGTAGGTTCATTTGTCAATCCTGTTGGTTATGTTGAGAAACTTACTGGTCTGATAAATATTGCCGAACGGACATTTATGTTAAACATGACAAAGGAGGTGATAGAAAAATCAGGGAAATTCGATCTTCTTGTTGCTCCTCCTGAATTAAGAAACTATGGTATTCTTGATCCTGAAAAGGCAAATGAACTTTTTACTCTGGGTTATAATGCCACCAAAGAAAAACTCAGGGATGTTACTATTCGCAGAAAGCTAGGTCTGTGACTATATTTTACAAGCACATATAATGTGCTGTATATGAGAACATTGCGTCAATTATAAGTGGCTGTATATCAATAAGTTATGTCGAAATGAAAAGAAGAGAGATCTTTATAACATTATTTATTCTGTTCTCTTTTAGTGCAGCATCTCAGAAAAATAATTCTGTTCCTCTTCCATTAAACTCCAGGCTGGAGCTATTTGTTGACAGCTTTCTGATAGAATCCGTGAATAACCTGGAACTCCGTATTCAAGTACCCGTCGACAGAGGATCCGTGCTGAAATTTGACAAACCATGGGAAGGGCCTTTTTCAGCCTATTCAACAATTATTAAAGATGGTCCTGTCTACAGGCTGTATTACCGAGGACTTGCCACAACCAAAGGCGAGGCTACAAATGAGGAAGTGACATGTTATGCAGAATCAACAGATGGAATAAACTGGACAAAGCCTAACCTCAGATTGTTTAATGTAATGGATACCAGAGATAATAATATTGTCCTCGCTGCATCAAAGCCGGCCTCACATAATTTCTCTCCCTTTATCGACAACAATCCAAATCAATCATCTGGTAAGTACAAAGCCCTTGGGGGATTGACAGAAGGCCTGGTTGCTTTTGTTTCAGATGACGGTATACACTGGAATAGACTTCAGGATAAACCTGTTCTGACAGGAGAGCCCTTTGATTCCCAGAATATTTCTTTCTGGTCGGAAAGCGAACGCTGTTATGTCTGCTATTTTCGAAAATGGATTGAAAAAGAGGGCAAGTTGATAAGAAGCGTTGGAAGAAGTACATCGGTTGATTTCATTGAATGGACCAAACCCGTTCCTATGGATTTCGGAAATACTCCCCTGAAGAGCTTTATACCAATCAGACAAGTCCATATTACAGAGCTCCGCATATCTATATCTCAACAGCGGCCAGGTTCTTCCCCGGTAAACAAATCATCACAGAGGAACAGGCAAAAAGACTAAATGTAAATCCTGGCTATTTCAAAGACTGCTCAGATGCTGTACTTATTACATCAAGAGGGGGTAACAAGTACCAGCGGACATATATGGAAGCTTTCCTGAAACCAGGAATTGGCCTGAGTAACTGGATTTCCAGAACAAACTACCCGGCCCTTAATGTTGTTCAGACCGGTGAAACGGAAATGTCATTCTATGTTAACCAGGATTATGCCCAGCCAACGGCACATCTTCACAGATATTCACTCAGAATTGATGGTTTTGCCTCTCTTCATGCCGGATTTGAAACCGGAGAAATGAAAACAAAAACTATTTCTTTTTCAGGATCGAAAATGGTTTTGAATTTTGCCACATCTGCAGCAGGATATATTCTTGTTGAATTATTGGATGCAAATGATAAAGTGCTCCCTGAGTTCTCTTCCGGATTATGCAATCCACTTATCGGAAATGAGATCTCCCGGCAGGTTGAATGGAAAAATGGACCTGACCTTTCAGGTTTGAAAAACATTGCTGTAAAGATCCGTTTCACAATGAAGGATGCTGACTTATATTCTATTCAATTTGAATAATTTTTTGAAAATGAAAAAAGTAATTTCAAGAAGGTCTTTTTTAATCGATAATGTCAAGCTGGGAGTAATATCTGTTGCGGAAGTACATTTCTCCGATTTGGTAAAGAGTTTTGCCATTAATTCCGCGATCAGGAAAAGAAACAAACATGCTACATGGCAGTAAAGAAAGAGCTCTATGCTCCTTCACCTGAACCAGGAGCGGGCTAAGCTTAAGCATGAATTATGTAGGCAGGTTGAAAAGGAAGAAATTCGGGCAATAATTAAATCCAGTGACTGGGTGAAAAACCAAAAAAGAAATTCAAATGATAATGGCGCCTGGTCTGACTGGAAAACTGATGAAAATTCAAAAGTCCAGGGCGAATACACCATGTCAGGAGGAGAAAGAGAGGACGGAACAGGTCCTTATGATCCTGTTTCAAAAAGACTTGTCAAGCCTGTATTCCAGAGAATTATAAAGGGAAAGCCCGAAGTAGCAATGGCTGAGATCTGGAAGGGTATCAGGCTGTTCTGCGATCATGGTTTTTATCAGCTCTCTGAAGATGATGGTCTCTCCTGGGGTAAGGCATATATGCTCAAATATGAGGACGGCCCTGATTTTGATACCAATAACTGGGGGGAAGAAACATTTTTCCGTACCAATGAAATGTACATAGGAAACGCTGTAGTTCTTCAGAACGGGAATGTCATTATCACAGCAACAATACCCGTACCTTTTATGGATGAGGAAGACAAAAACATGCCTTCCATATTTCCGAATAATTACAGGGAGGGATGCGTTGCTGGGGCAATTTGTTTTATTGGCCAATGGAATGAATCAATAAATAATTACAAATGGAAGCCTTCAAGCCCAATCTCAGTTCCAAGAAGGATTTCAACACGGGGTCTTAACGAACTCCACATTAGTGAACTGAAAAACGGAAAACTTTTGATGATTATCCGTGGATCAAATGCAGGTCTGGATTCGGTAAAACATCCAGGCAGAAGATGGTATTCGGTTTCTGAAGATGGAGGATCTAACTGGAGTGAGGTAAAAGATATGAGATTTGATACCGGCGAATCATTTTATTCTCCTGCAGCAATCTCTTCAACAATCCGTAGCTCAATAAACGGGAAATTATACTGGATTGGTAATATTTCAAAAGATCCTGTTGATGGTAATTCTCCAAGATATCCCCTGCTGATAGTTGAAGTGGATGAAGAAAAGATAAGCTTCAAAAAACAGACTTCTGTAATTATTGATGACAGAGATCCCAAAAATGATTCCGAATTTCTGCAGTTATCCAATTTTTCAATTTTTGAAAACCGGGAAACAAAAGAAATCGAAATTTACCTTTTAAGACTGGGTGAAAATGGTGGCGGTGCAGATATTTGGACTGCAGGTGCTTATAAATATACACTCAGCCTGAATTCTGTTTGATTGTATAAATATTATTCTACTGTAGCCAGAGAATAATTTATTTCCTGACAAATGAATAGAGCTTTTTGATTTCTGCCTCCCAGAATGATTCATCGGGTGTTTCCAGAATTAATGGCATGTCATCAAATCGTGAGTCGTTCATTATTAAGTAGAATATCTCCTCTCCCATTAATCCGGCTCCAAGATTATCATGCCGGTCAACCCTGGTACCAAGGTCTTTCTTGGAATCATTCAGGTGCATTCCCTTAAGGTACTTAAATCCAACAATCTCATCGAAATGCTTAAATGTTTCCGCAAATCCTTCTGCGGTCTTGACATTATATCCCGAAGTGAAAGCATGACAGGTATCTATGCATACCCCCACTCTTGATTTATCCTCAACATGAAAAATGATCTCACTAAGTTGTTCAAACCTGTGGCCAAGGTTTGTTCCCTGCCCTGCTGTATTTTCAATTACTGCACTAACTCCTCTTGTTTTATCCAGTACAATATTTATTGATTCAGCTATCCTTTTTAAACAGTCATCAACACTTATGGCATTCAAATGGCTTCCGGGATGAAAATTCAACCTGTCTAGCCCCAGTTGTTCACATCTCTGCATCTCATCGAGAAATGAGTCTCGTGATTTCTCAAGAGCTTCTCTCTCCGGATGGCCCAGGTTGATCAGGTAACTGTCGTGCGGAAGTATTTGAAATGGTTTAAAATCAAATTTTTCACAGTTTTCCCTGAATGATTTTATGCTTGCTTTTGTTAGAGGATTGGCAAACCATTGCCTCTGGTTTTTTGTAAAAAGCGCAAAAGCTTTTGCTCCAATTTCATTGGCATTTACCGGAGCGTTTTCAACTCCTCCCTGTGCGCTTACATGTGCACCAATATATTTCATATTTTCCTTTTAAAAATAACTCGATCCGTCCCAGCAATGTGTACAAAGTTTTTCTTTTGGCAATCCTATTGCCTTTACCAGATCATCAAGCCTCTGATATCTGAGAGAATCAAGGTTAAGGTTTTCCTTTATCTGTTTTACCATTGCCTTGTGCTTCTCTGAATCCGGATCGGCAAATTCCTTTAGTTCTTTTTCTTCTCCCCCTAATTGTTTAATTGCTTTCCTTCCTGCAAGTTCCATAATGGATCTGGATTCAGAAAAATTCAGGTAATTACAGGCAAATAACAAAGGCGGGCAGGCAATCCTCATATGAATTTCCTTTGCGCCCGATTCTCTGAGATCATTTGTGCTGTCCCTCAATTGTGTTCCCCGCACAATACTGTCATCCAGAAAGACCATCCGCTTACCCTCTATCACTGCTTTGTTGGGAATAAGCTTCATTTTAGCCACAAGGTCTCGCTGTCCCTGATACTGTGGCATAAAACTTCTTGGCCAGGTAGGAGTATATTTTGAGTAAGCTCTTTTATAAGGTATTTTTTTCTCATTACCATAGCCATGTGCATGTCCCACCCCTGAATCGGGTATTCCACAGACAAAATCTGCCTCTACATCATCCTTTTCAGCAAGGGCGGCTCCGCATTTGTAACGGCATTCATCCACATTAATGCCTTCATAATATGACGGGGGATACCCATAATAAACCCAAAGGAATGAACATATTTGCATTTTATCCTCCGGCTTTTTCAATTGAGTATAACCGTCTGATTTTATCAAAACAATTTCGCCCGGACCAAGAAAATACTCTATTTCAAAGCCCGTATTCGGGAAAGAGCAGGATTCTGAAGCAACAGCGAAGCCATCTTTCTTCTTACCAATAACCACAGGCGTTCTTCCGTTCTTGTCCCTTGCAGCAATTATACCTTCATTTGTAAGTATCAGCAATGAACAGGATCCTTTGACCCGTTCAAAAACATTCTTTATTCCCTCCTCAAAAGTTTCCTTCTCACAAATTAGGTTTGCAACTACCTCTGTTGGGTTGGTATTGCCCTCAAAATTCTCCATGAAGTGTTTCTTCATATTTAGAAACCGTTCTTCAAGCTCCGCAAGATTCACAAGACGGCTTACGGTCACAATCGCAAAGTGGCCCAGATGTGAATTGAATAATATCGGCTGAGGATCTGTATCGCTTATAACTCCAAGCCCTGAGTTACCGTTGAAGTCTTTTAGCTCTGGTTCAAACTTATTTCTGAAATAAGCATTTTCAATACTATGGATCGATCGTCTGAATCCATTTTCAGGTACAATAAAGACCAGGCCAGCCCGTTTTGTTCCAAGATGCGAGTGATAATCTGTTCCGTAAAAAACATCCTCAACACAATCGGATTTTGAAATTACACCAAAAAAGCCTCCCATATGTCTGTTATTTAATTGGTTAACAAAAAAGAACACCTTTGTAAATTTAATCATTGAAACGGAATTAACAGAAATTATCAGGATATTATTATTTTTGCCCACGCAGGTATATAATTAACCAAGAAAACAATAATGACGGAATCCCTTAATTCAAAACCACTGGACAAATTTTCCAACAGGTTTACACCATCAAAAATGTTAGCGGCAACTGGTATACTTGCCATTCTTCTTATTTTACTTGTAGTTATGTATTTCAGCCAGAATAGCAAAATGGTAGAAATGGAAAGAGTTCTGACTGAGGAAAAAGACTCCCTTACCAATGAGCTTACTTCGATGGTCCATGCATACGACACTATGAAAACAAATAATGATACACTCCAGGCAGGGCTCACAAGGGAAAGAGAACGAATAGTACAGCTCCTTTCAATCAATGCCTCAAATGCCCAGCTGATAAAAAGATACAAGAGTGAGATCTCCACTATGAGGGAAATTATGAAAAGCTATATTGTTCAGATCGACTCCCTTAATACCAGAAACAAATTTCTTGTTGCCGAGAATACGGAGATTAAACAACAGATGAAACAGGTCCGCAATGCAAATACAGAACTGTCAAAAGTAAAGGAAGAGCTGTCGGACAAAGTTGAAATTGCTTCAGTTATCCAGGCAAAGGATGTTGTTGCAGTTGCTCTTAATAAAAAGAGAAAAGAAACTACCAGAATAAGTCTTCTTGATAAAGTAAGGGTGTGCTTTACTCTCCGCGAGAATCCAATTGCTAAAGCTGGTGAAAAAGAGGTATTCATGAGGCTTATACGGCCTGATTCTCTGGTTATAACCACAAGTCCTGATAATCTTTTTGAATACAAAAGAAGCAGGATTATATTCTCTGCAAACCGGACTGTGGACTATATAAATCAGGATATAGAGATGTGTGTTTATATGGACAATACAGGTGATTTTATTGTTGGCACTTACAGCGTGGAGCTGTATCTTGAAGATAACATTATCGGAAGGACAACTTTTATGCTGCCTAAAAAGTAGTTGTTACTCCGAAGGCATCATAAATTCAGCAATAATATTATCAGATATCATCTTACCCTGGTTCGTCAGGATAAGGAACTGCCCCTCTTTTTTCATCAGTCCGTAATCCTTGAACTTTCCTGAGAGATTAACAACATAATCATATCCCTCCTTTTCAAACAGCTTTTCAACATTCTCAAGATCAATGCCCCACATAGTTCTTAATGAAGTCATAATATACTCATTAAACCTGGTTCTGCTATCAAGCTCCTCTCTTTCAAAGAATGGCTTGCCGGTGTTAATAGCTTTAATATATCCTTTTACATCGCTGATATTCCATTGTCGTGAATAACCATTGAATGAATGTGCCGAGGGACCTACCCCCAGGTAATTAATCTGTTTCCAATAGTTTGTGTTGTGTCTTGAAAAAAATCCGGGTTTTCCAAAATTTGAAATTTCATAATGTATGAAACCTGCCTTTTCCGATTTTTCAATTAAGAGATTAAAAAGAGAAGTACTCTCATCTTCATCTATCTCTTTTATTGCACCTTTCTCAAGCATTTTCCAGAAAACAGTACCTCGCTCAAAAGTCAGATGATAGGCTGAAAGGTGTTTTATATCAAAAGAAAAGGAGAAATCAAGGTTTGATGACCAGTCCTTTATACTCATCCCCGGAATCCCATAAATCAGGTCAATTGTAACATTGTCAAATCCTGCTTTGAATGTCTCTCTTAGAGCATACTCTGCCCCGGCTGAATCATGTCGTCTGTTAAGAAGTTTCAGATGAGCATCTTTCCATGACTGTATTCCCAGGCTTACCCTGTTGATGTTTATTTTTTTTAGCCCTGATAAGTATTCGGGATTAATGTCATCTGGATTCATTTCGATTGTAATCTCACAACCTTCTTCTATAGTATATAGTTTATTGATAATATTTAGAAGAGTGTCCAGCTCTCTTACTGAAAATAATGATGGAGTACCTCCTCCAATGTAAATAGTTGATACTTTTTCATTTTCTAAGTAATCACGCCTTATCGTGAGCTCACTAATCATTGCTGAAATGTAATCACTGTTATCTGCTGCTGAAATGATATGATAAAAATCGCAGTAAGAACAGAGTTTTCTGCAAAAAGGAATATGAAGATATATGCCTGCCATGGTTTGAAATGTAACCTTGAAATTTATAAATTAAATATAACTTTTATAGCTAATTTAGGCGCAAATATGAAAAATGATTAAGAGGTATAAATATTCATTGGCGCTCTCCCTTATTATACTTTATCTGAGCCTCAAGAATGCAGAAGAATTTAATAGGGTTCAGTTTCTCAATATTCCTCATTTTGACAAATTTGCACATACCTGCATGTATTTTGCCCTGATGTCGGTAGTAATTTATGAAAAATGGAAATCTGCATTAAAAATAAGCCATGTTTTCCTGCTCGCCCTTTTCCCTTTTTTATATGGAATAATTATGGAAATTCTTCAGGCTACAATTACTACAACACGAAGCGGCAGCCCATATGATGTGATTTTTAATACCTTCGGGGTTTTGATCTCTATTGCTGCCTGGAAAATAATTCAGCGGGTTTATAAGGAAAAACTCAGATAATTATATTTTCTGTATTGCTTGCTTTCTGAACAAGATCATGAATTGTTTTACTTTTGAAAAGCATTATCAGTTCTGATCTAGATTTTGCATAATCATCATGTATTGGACAGGCCTTTTTACTTCTGTCAATGCAGCGGCAAGGGCCTTCATGCATTACACAGTCTGTGAAAGTATCCTCTCCGTCAATGGCCACAACAATATCATATAGAGTTATTGATGCCGGATCCTTCATCATGGAAAATCCTCCGTGAGGACCTTTCATTGATTTCAGAATTTTTTGTTTTGCAAGCTGCTGCAGTATTTTTCCAAGAAATGGCGTTGGAAGATCCAGGTCAGACCCTATCTGCTTTATCCCTGTTTTTTCTTTAACTGATTTTTTTCCTGCCAGATAAATAATTGCCCTTATTCCGTACCTGCATGAATTCGACAACATGTTAGAACATTTTTAGTGGAATTTTATCTATTCTGGGCTTATGACGGCCTCCGTCAAATTCAGTACATAGGAAGGTCTTCACAATAAGGTATGCCTCCGACTCACTGATAAATCGTCCAGGCAAAGCACAAATATTTGCATCATTGTGTGCCCTGGCCAGACGGCTTATTTCCTCATTCCAGCACAAAGCACTTCTGATTCCCTGGTGTTTGTTAACAACCATATTTATTCCATTTCCTGTCCCGCAGATGGAAATTCCAAGATCATATTGACCTGCGGAAACAGCATCAGCAAGAGGGTGACCATAATCAGGATAATCAACAGGAGGATCGGATGCAAAACAACCAAAATCTTTTACATCATATTTTTCCTTTATGAGAAACTTTAAGATTTTTTCCTTAAGAAAAAATCCAGCATGATCAGACACGACAACTATCTTCTTCTTTTTCAAATTAATATTGTTTCTGGATTCTGATAATTATTACACAAAGTAACATAAATACAATCTTTTAAGAAAATAATACTTTAATATCTTTTTACCATTATTAAAAGATTTATAAACACCATATCCTCCCATGATGATTGATTCAATAGAAAGACTTAAATAAGAAGTATGTTAATAAGATGTAAATAAAAGATGCATAAAATGGAACTTATTACTTTTTATGGATGAATTTCCACTTATTTTTCAATTTTTGAGGACACAGGAAAAGTTTTTATGGAATTTATTCTAAATACAAACCTTTAATAAACATTTTAAAATATACTTTTGTCATATTACACCTATCAACAATTTTGTTTCAACAGTTGTTAATTATATCAGTAATATACTGATTATCAAAAACGGTATGTTTTTTGAACTGTTGAAAAGTTGTTTGTTCATTATTTATGTTGAAATAAACAATATAAATCTGTTTAATTTTTTAACACTATTAACAGGACATAAACATCATCATAAAATATTTATATATCTATTTATTAAAAATATTGTGTTGTTAATAATTGTGTAAAACCGGATTTGAAATAAAAACAAAACAACTTATTGATTAAGTTTATACTTCAAATAATATTAATGAAATGGACCACGTGAAGGCTGAGGAATACATTGAAGGGATTAAAAGGCTGAGGACTGAAAAAAATGCAATTATACTGGCTCATTACTATCAGACAGGAGATATTCAGGATATAGCTGATTTCGTCGGAGACAGTTTGGCCTTATCACAAAAGGCTGCTTCAAATAATGCAGATATTATACTTTTTGCCGGAGTTAAATTTATGGCTGAAACTGCAAAAATTCTTGCTCCTGGTAAAAAAGTTCTTCTTCCTGATTTAAATGCAGGATGCTCACTTGCGGATTCATGCAAAGCTGAAGATTTTAAAAAGTTCATTGATGATAATCCCGGAAGGACAGTTGTTACTTATGTAAATACAACTGCCGAAATTAAGGCATTGTCTGATATTATATGTACTTCAAGTAACGCTGTACAGATTGTGGAATCATTACCTGTTGATGAAAAAATAATATTTGCTCCTGACCGAAATCTTGGAAATTATGTTTTAAATAAGACAGGAAGAGATATTATTATATGGAATGGTGCATGTCATGTTCATGAGGAATTTTCACTTGAGGCAATTCTTAAAATTAAAAAGGAACATCCTGAATCAAAATTAATTGTACATCCTGAATGTGAGCTTCCAATAAGAATGGTATCAGATTTTATTGGATCAACCTCAGCTCTGCTTCTATATTCAAAAAAGGATGATGCAAGGACATATATTATCGCTACTGAAGCAGGTATAATTCATCAGATGCAAAAAGAAAATCCTGATAAATTATTTATTCCTGCGCCTCCAAAGGATTCAACCTGCGGATGCAGTGAATGTAATTTTATGAAATTGATTACACTTGAAAAAATATACAACTGTCTTAAAAGCGAGTCTCCAGAAATTACACTTGATGAAGATATTATCTTAAAAGCTAAAAAACCCATCTTAAGAATGATGGAAATATCAAAGAAACTGGGATTATAAATTATGAAACAGATTTTTACTCTAATATTGTCGGTTTCATTTCTTCACCTTTTGTCTGCCCAGGACAGCAATTCAGATATTAAGGACGGTTATCATGTTTTCAAATACCCGAATGGGGCAATTTCAAGTGAAGGAATTATTAAAAGCGGAAAACCTGATGGTTTCTGGAAAAGTTATTATGTAACCGGTATTAAGAAATCAATAGGAAAAAGAACTAATTTTTTGCTTGACAGCGTTTGGGTGTTTTTTGATCAGGCAGGTGATACCACTGAAAAAATAAATTATCTGCTTGGAAAAAAGAACGGTTGGTACTATAAATACAGGAAAGACCCTACTAAAGGTGTCTATATATGGTCAAAAGAGCTCTTTGCCGGTGATAAGAAAGAGGGAACTGCTTATCTATATTATCCTGAAGGGAAAGTACAGCAAACTTTCTTATATAATGGAGGAAAGAAAGAAGGTCTTTCAAAAGAATATGACAGAGAAGGCAATATTATTACCCTTCTGGAATATAATAATGATTTTCTTGTAAGCCGTGAACGTATAAACAGAACTGACAGCAAGGGACTTAAACAGGGTGAGTGGAAAGAATTTTATTCCAATGGAAATATTAAGTCAGAAAAAACTTTCAGGGATGATCTCATGCATGGTTATTATAAAGAGTATGATAACCGAGGAAAGCTTATTCTTACAATGCTTTATGAAAACGGTTCAATAGTAAAATCAAGTGTTGAGGATGCCCCTGATATTGAAGTTGTTAATAGATATGATTCTAATGGAAATCTGATCTACAGCGGTCCTTACAGAAATAAAATACCCGTAGGAGTTCACAGGGATTACGGCAAAGATGGCAAAGTTACCAATGCCTACATATATAATGATAACGGACTTCTCTTATCTGAAGGAATAGTTGATGAAGCTGGAAACTACAATGGTAAATGGAAAGAATTATACCCTGATGGCAAAACACAGGCAGAGGGTCAATACACAGAAAACAGAAGAACCGGGGCCTGGAAGTTCTACAATCAGACAGGAAAAATTGAACAGACAGGTTCTTTTAATGCAGGAAGACCAGACGGACTATGGAAATGGTATTATGAAAATGGTCAGCTTCTTAGAGAAGAAGAATATTTTCAGGGCAGGCGTGATGGTGCAAGCAGTGAGTATTCAGAAACAGGAGAAATAATTACCCAGGGTCAGTATACTGATGGAGAAAAGAATGGAGAATGGAAGCATAAATCTGGTGATTATACCGAGGAAGGGAAATATATTACAGGACTAAAAGACGGGGTTTGGAAAGGTTATTACCCAGATGGGAAACTTAAATTTAAGGGAAACTATATTCAGGGTAATCCCGATGGTGATCTCAGATACTTCTATGAAAACGGAAAACTTAAGGAAGAGCAGCATTTTCAAATGGGCATCAGGCAGAAAACCTGGAAGAAATTTGATGAGGAAGGCAATGCTGTACTGGTGATAACCTATAAAGATGATGTTGAAACTTCCATCAATGGTGTCAGAATTAAACTTCCTGAAAGTGATACTAAACTTATTAAGTAGAGAACTTCCAAATGGATGATAGCTTAGAACTCAGAAAGGAAAATATCTCGGTTACCGATAAAGAGTTTGAGAAACAGCTCCGGCCATTGAGTTTCGATGATTTCAAGGGACAAAAGCAAGTTATTGAAAACCTTGAGGTTTTTGTAACAGCAGCCAAACAGAGAGGCGAATCTCTTGATCACGTCCTTCTGCATGGTCCTCCGGGTCTGGGTAAAACCACCCTTGCTGCAATTATATCAAATGAGCTTCATGTTAATATGAGGGTAACCTCAGGCCCGGTCCTCGATAAACCCGGCGATCTTGCCGGACTGCTCACCAACCTACAGGAAGGTGATGTGCTTTTTATTGACGAAATACACCGCCTCAGCCCCGTTGTTGAAGAGTATCTCTATTCGGCAATGGAAGATTTTCAGATTGATATCATGATCGATAAAGGGCCAAGTGCAAGGTCTGTCCAGCTGACTCTTAATAGTTTCACCCTTATTGGCGCTACAACCAGATCCGGACTTCTTACCAGTCCGCTGAGGGCGCGGTTCGGTATTAAATTCCATCTGGAATATTATGATCATGAAATACTTACCGGAATTGTAAAAAGATCAGCCAGTATACTAAATGTGAAAATAAGTGAGTCTGCAGCTATTGAAATTGCACGAAGAAGCAGAGGGACTCCCAGGATAGCAAATGCCCTGCTCAGACGTATCAGGGATTTCGCACAGGTTAAAGGATCCGGGGAAATAGATATTGATATTACACGATACGGATTGAAAGCTCTCAATATCGATCAGCATGGACTCGACGAAATGGATAACAGGATCCTTTCTGTAATAATTGATAAGTTCAGCGGAGGTCCGGTTGGACTCAATACTATATCAACTGCTGTTGGAGAAGAAAGCGGAACTATTGAAGAAGTTTATGAACCATTCCTTATAAAAGAAGGTTACTTAAAGAGAACACCAAGAGGCAGGGAGGCAACAGAACATGCTTACAAGCATCTGGGAAAGCAATTGAGACATCCGGAGACAGGTTCTCTTTTTGGATAAGGAAGGAAATTAATTATATACGTTACTTATCTTTTCAAGACCTTTGGAATTGAGAATTCTGATTTTTCTGCCATTCAATTCCACCAGCCTGTCTGACTTGAATTCTGAAAGAAGCCTGATTACCGATTCTGTTGCTGTTCCAACAATATTTGCAAGCTCCTCGCGGGTAAGGGATATTTTGAGATATTTGTCATTATCAAGGCCAAAATCATTGACCAGAAGAAGCAGGACTTCTGCAAGTCGTTCCCTTACTGTCTTTTGTGCAATATCTGTAATAAAAGAATTTGCTTCACCCAGCTCCTGACATGCAAGTCTTATTAAATCAAGAGCAAAGGTAGAATTGGATTTGATGAAAGAAATAAGAATTTCTGACGGTATAAAACACACCTGACAATCTTCAATTACTTTTGCTGAAGTACAAGCCAGTTCATTGCTCAGAACACTCCTGTATGCAATAATATCGCCTTTGTTTGCAAACCTGATAATCTGTTCCTTGCCGTCAAAACCGGTTTTGAATACCTTGATTATACCACTGTTAACACAAAAGAATCCACTTATCCTGTTGCCTTCCTGGTATAGGACATCACCTCTTTTGTACTGTCTGAAATCTTTTTCAAAATTTAGTATATCAGTCTCTTCAGCAGTTAGATTCCTGAAAATGCCGTCAGATTCAAAAGAGCATTTAGCACAAAGAGGAATTTGGTTTTCTTGCTGTTTCATCTCAGGAGGTCTTTTTATTTACAGATAACAAAAATTCAAAACGAGTGTTCAATTTTTCAGAGTGCTGTTTTAAACTGATCCAGAAAACGAATGTCATTTTCAAAATAGAGACGAAGATCATTTACCTGGTATTTAAGCATGGCAAGCCTTTCAATACCCATTCCGAAAGCAAAGCCTGTATATTTTTTGCTGTCAATATTACATGCTTCAAGTACGTTCGGATGTACCATTCCGCAACCTAAAACCTCGAGCCAGCCTGTGTATTTGCAAACATTGCATCCTTTTCCGCCACAAATCTTGCAACTTACATCCATTTCTGCAGACGGTTCGGTAAACGGGAAATACGATGGCCTTAATCTTATTTCTGTATCTTTTCCGAACATCTCACGCGAAAAGAAAAGAAGTGTTTGTTTTAGATCAGCAAAAGATACATTTTCATCAATATATAGACCCTCTACCTGATGAAATATGCAGTGTGCTCTTGCAGATATTGCTTCATTACGGAAGACTCTTCCGGGTGATATGGTTCGAATAGGTGGTTTCTGGCTTTGCATTACCCTTACCTGAACCGATGAGGTGTGTGTCCTTAAAAGAATATCCTCAGGATTGGAATCCTCCATTGACAAGCGGGAGATATAAAAAGTATCCTGCATATCCCTGGCAGGATGTTCCGGTGCAAAATTTAGCTTTGTAAAAACATGATCGTCATTCTCAATTTCAGGACCTTCTGAAACAATAAATCCTATTCTGGAGAAAATATCTATAATTTCATTTCTTACAATAGAAATGGGATGCCTCGAACCTAATTGAAAAGGATATGATGAACGGCTGAGATCTGTTCCTTCTGATTTCTCATCAGTAACCAAAAAGGAAGATTTAATAGTGTTGTATTTTTCAAGAGCTTGCTGCTTAAGTAAATTAAGCTTCTGTCCTACTTCCTTTTTATGTTCAGGAGCAATATTTTTGAAATCTTCAAATAGATCCGATAAAAGTCCTTTTTTACTAAGGAACTTAAGTCTGAAAGATTCAAGATCTTCATTGCTTAATGCAGAAAAAGTATTTATTTCCTGTGAAAGCTCATTGATTTTTTCAAGCATTTCTTTGTTATTTTAATGCAAGTATAAATTATTTTCTGACAACTTTTGTTTTAAGGATAGTTATATTATTCAGTGGTTTATCAGAAGGGTCTGTTTTTTCAGAAGCTATTTTGTCCACTACCTCAAGGCCTTCTATTACCTCTCCGAATACAGTATAGTTTGCATCAAGACGCGGGGTGCCACCTATTGTTGTGTATACAATCCTTTGTTGAGGTGTAAATTTGAAATCAGGTGTACTGGTAAGATATCTGAACATCTTACCGGATGCAATTTCCTGGATTTCTGCATCTGTTGCTGATGATCCTGTTGATCTTATACTGTCAGATGTTTCACGTACCAGAATATTGAATTTTCCCTGTTTGATCTGATTGTTAATCCTTATCTCAGCACCATTAAGTTCATCATCAGTATATTTCTTTCCCTGTACTATGTAAAATTGAGTTCCTGAAGATCTCATATAGGGATTTATTTCATTTCCCTGTCTGGCCGCAGCAAGTGCCCCCTTTTTATGATATAATACAGAATTGAATTCAGCAGGAATAGTAAAATTCTTTAATGAATCCGGAATTGATCCGGAATCATATTTAGTTAAAGGATCTCCTGCTTGTATCATGAATTCCTTGATGACCCGGTGGAAAGAGATACCTTCATAGAAACCAGAATTTACAAGTTTTACAAAATTGTCCCTATGAATGGGTGTTTCATTATTTAGTTTTACCTTAATATCGCCTGCACTGGTTTTTATCAATACCATAATAGTGTCTCCAGCCCCCGGAGTATTGCAGGCGGTTGTAAAAAGAATAATGGTCAGGGTAAGCAATCGGGTAAGTTTTATGTTCATGAAATTAAAGAATTGGTTAATAACGTTCTGTAAATACGAGGGCAAAGATATTTAACTTTGTGCGATACTGGAAAATAATATTTTCCAATTTGAAAAGAATGATAAAAAGGATAATAAAAGATATCGTTTTATCATTAGAGGTATATTTGGCAGATTATTTTTTAAAGTGAAAGAAGTTAAGAAACTTGCTGGTCAAACTCTTATTTATGGTTTGGGCACAATTGTACCCAGATTCTTACATTATGCTGTTTTAACGCCATTCTATACCCGAATTTTCATTAATACAAGTGATTATGGCATTATAACTGAATTATATGCCTGGATGGTTCTGCTTCTTGTTGTTCTCACTTATGGAATGGAAACGGGTTTTTTCAGGTTTGTTCAGGATAAAGAGTTATCAGAAAAAGTTTACAGCACGACACTTATTAGCCTTTTTATAACTTCTCTTCTGTTTGTTATATTGACAAATTTATTTATAGAGCCGGTTGCTGCTATAATGAATTATAAAGATAACCATGATTATATAAGAATGTTTTCAGGAATTGTAGCGATTGATGCATTTACAGCTATTCCATTTGCCCGCTTAAGAAAAGAGAACAGACCAATTCTTTTTAGTGCAATAAAGCTTATTAATGTGTTTATTACTTTAGGCCTGGTACTATTCTTACTTAAAATTGCCCCAGCGATTTATGAAAATAGTAATGGCTGGTTCAGAAAAGTTTATAATCCAGATTATAAAGTAGGTTATATTTTTGTTGCTAATCTGTTATCAAGTGGTGCCACTTTATTAATGTTACTTCCATTAATTTTCAGAGTAAGATTTGTTTTTGATTTCAATCTCTGGAAGAAAATGTTCATATATTCTTTTCCTCTCTTGCTTGCGGGTTTAAGTGGGTCTATTAATGATGCAATTGATAAAGTTTTATTGAGAAGGATACTGGGTGAAGAAGAGGGGCTTGCGATTGTAGGTAAATACGGAGCAGCCTATAAAATCGGTGTTCTTATGGCACTTTTTATTCAGATGTTCAGGTTTGCAGCAGAGCCTTTTTTCTTTGAAAGAGCTAAACATTCCGATGCAAAGGAAACATATGCCTTCGTTATGAAATATTTTATTATAATGATGCTCCTTATTTTTATAGGAATTAATTTATATATATCAGGATTCCAATATATTATTGCAAGAAATTATAGAGAAACACTTATTGTTGTCCCAATAATAAGTATGGGGTATCTTTTATACGGCATTTATATAAATCATAGTATCTGGTATAAGCTTAATGATATGACCAGATTTGGTGCATATATAACATTTATTGGTGCCATTATTACTATTCTTATAAATGTACTATTTATTCCTGTTTTTGGTTATATGGCTTCAGCATGGGCACATATCGCGTCATATGGTTCCATGATTATTATATCTTTTATTTTTGCTGAAAAGCATTATAAAATTGAATATAATTTGGTTAAAATGATACCATATTTCATTATGGCAATTGGAATGGTAATTTTCAGTTTATATTTTGATTATCCTAATCTTTTAACAGAATTGCTTATCAATACTTTATTTATCATAATATTTATTGCATATGCGCAATTCAAAGATAAATTGATTACTGTTTTTTTAGTTAAAGAGAAAGTATGATTATAAATATTGTAAATAGGTTCAGGCAAGATCTGATTGAATTATCGGCAATTTCAATTACAGATTATTTTACAGAAATGCATTTCAGGATTGTAGATATAGTTACGTTAAGGACGTGTACTTTCCTATAAATACTAATTCCAATAATTAATTCACTTGCAATAATTAATTCTGACCATTAAGAAAAAATTTGGATAAAAGAGATAAATCTTGAATTTGCGGTATTATCTGTAAAGAAGGAAAAATTAGATTAGACATTTGGTGAAGTTTTTTATGAGATTGACAAAGGATAAAGGGTAAGTCATAATGGAAATAATGAGTGGAAGATATTTTAAAATTCTGAGCATATTGTTAATGGGATTGTTGCTAAACTCATGCGCAACAAAGAAAGCCACATTAAATGAGGATAAAACATTAAAAAAGGTTGATGCGGCAGCCTTTGATTATGTTTATGTGGAAGCGCTGAAACAAAAGCTTTTAGGGAATGGAGGAGACGCATTAAGATATCTGGAACAATGTGTAAAAATTAATCCGGGTAGCGATGCTGCATATTACCAGATGGCTCAAATTGTAATTGCATCAGGCGATTTGACAAATGGGAAGAGATATGCTCTAAAAGCATATAAGATTGATGATAAAAATATTTGGTATACAATGATGTTGTCAGGTATCTATTATCAGCAGGGTAATATTGACAGTGCAATTATTGTGTACAAAAAGGCCTCTGAATATTATCCTCAAAAGCAAAATATTGTTTTAGCCCTGGCAAACCTTTACCTGGAAAAGCATGATTTTAAAAGTTCAATAGAGATATATAAGTTACTTGAATTAAAATACGGTATTAATGAAACAACAACTCCAGGATTTATTAATTCATTGATACTTGCAAAAGATTTTAATGAAGCTTTGGTAAAAACAGAAGATTTGTTAAAGTCATACCCGGCAGGAATCCAGTATTATGCTCTTCTTGCAGAAATTTACAGGGAAAAGGGAGATGGCATTAAAGCACAGGAAGTATATCAGAAACTATTGAATGAAAATCCAGATAATCCACAAATTCAACTCTCTGTTTGTGATTTCCTGATTAATGAGAAAAAATATGAGGATTTGTTTATTCTTCTTAATCCTGTTATTTTGAATCCGGATATTGCCCGAGAAGATAAATTGTCTCTGTTTTCACGACTAATTGGACTAAAGGAGCTTTCAGATGAAAATATAGATAAGTCGCTTCTTTCAATAATGGTATTGGAAGCTACTTTTCCTAATGATGATATTGTACCTCTTTTAAGACCTGAATTCCTGGATAATGTTGGAAGAGAAAAAGATGCAATAATACGTCTTGAAGAGATTATAAATAAAGCACCGGGAAATTATTATGCCTGGGAGAAATTGCTTTTATTGTATCTGCAAACTAATGATTTTAAGAAGCTTATGATTAAGGGAGCGGAATGCGCTTCCAAATTTAACAGATCTTTTTTAGCAAAGCTTTTGTATGCTAATGGTTCTTTGGAAAATGGGAATTATGATATTGCCCTTGAAGAGCTGAGAAAAGCTCAAATTCTTGCAGGAGACAATAATGAATATATTATTCAGGTTCTTACAATGAGGGCTGATGTTTATTACCGGATGAAAGATAATACTAAAGCATTTGAAACATATGATGAAGCTATTAAACTAAACGATGAAGATCTCACAATTCTAAATAATTATGCATATTATCTGGCAGAGCAGAATACAAGGTTAAAGGATGCTGAAGAAATGGCGTTGAAGGTTATAGAGAAAGAAAAGGATAATGAAACTTTTCTTGATACATATGCCTGGGTTTTATATAAAAGAGGTAAAATCAAAGACGCAGCAAAAATTATGGAAAGTATCATTAATAATGATACAGATGTGAATGCAGAAAATTATGAGCATTACGCATTTATAATGAAAAGTCTGAAAAAATGTGATAAGGCTATTGAGAACTGGACTAAAGCAATTAAACTGGATTCAACTAAAACGGAGCTTTTAATCGAAATAGAAAATTGTACAAAGAAGTAGCAATATATTTTATTCTGTTATTCTTTAGCGGATGTTCTGTATTTAAGATACAAGATGGAGGAAATGCTATTAATAAGAATTATGTTGATCTTGATAAAATTGTAAAGAAGAATTTAACAAACTATTCATTCTATATACAAAGGGCAGATATAGAAATTAATTCAGGTGGGGAAAGGAGGACTTTTTTGGCATCTGTTAAATTTAACAGGCCAGATACATTTTTAATCAGTATAAGATCTAAATCGGGTATTGAGGCCGCCAGGGTATTTCTAACGAATGATACCCTTTTGGTTAATGATAGAATTAATAAAATTGTATATTATGGTTCAGGAGAGGATTTGATTTTAAAGTATGGATATAGCGGGTATTTTTTACCATTATTGTTTGGAGATTTTATTTTTAAAGGCGAAAATGTAAATGATACTGTAAATTGCAATGAAGGGGTATTAAATATTATTTCTAATTATAAGGAGAAGGGTTTTAAATATTGCATAGATTGTTATTCTGAAAAGATATTGTCAGTAGAAATTATTAATGAAATAGAAACACGACCGGTTATTATAGAATATTTGGATAGTGATAGGAAGGATAAGATAGATTACTATTCACAAGTTCAATTATCTAATTTAAAGGGATTTGAGAGAATTATCTTAAAATATGAAAAGATTGATGTCCCGTATAAGGGTACTATTGAGTTTATACCGGGAAAAAATTATGAACAGGTTAGGATAAGATGAATTTAAAAAATTTGATATTAATACTTTGTATTTTACCATTCGGCATCCTTAAAGCCCAATCAAGGGCTGAACTGGAAGATAGAAGAAATAAAACACTGGAAGAGATATCTTATGTAGATAATCTTCTTAAATCTACGACAAGAGAAAAATCTGAGAGTATTAAGTCATTATCTATCATAAATAAGAAATTGAACTTAAGAGAACTGGTTTTATCAGGGATGAGGGAAGAGATCTATCTTTTGAATTACCGGATAGAATTAAATACTCTAGCAATAGAAATTATGGAAAGTGATCTTATTGATCTTAAAAATGATTATGCAAGAGCTGTTTTAAATTCTTATCGTTCAAAGAAAGGAACCCCGGATATTGTATATATTTTGTCAGCAAAAGATTTCAATCAGGGATACAAAAGGTTAAAGTACCTGCAGCAAATTACAAAATTCAGAAGGAAGGAAGCAGAAACAATTTTAGAATTGAAAGAACAGGTAGTTATTTCAAAAGAGAAGCTTCAATCAGATTTGGGAAAAGTATCTGAACTTAAATCTAAGGAGGAATATCAGAAAGATATGCTTCAAAAAGAAAAAGCTAATAAACAAAGCATAGTAAGATCACTTGGTAAGAAAGAAAAGCAACTTGCGAAGGAACTTGATGAAAAAAGGAAAATAGCAAAAAAAATTGAGCTGGAAATTAATCGTTTAATCGAGGAGGAAAAGAAAAAACTTGCTGTAAAGGATATTAGCATAGAGCAAAAACTTATAGGTGAAAATTTTCTTGATAATAAAGGAAGATTACCATGGCCTGTTGATAAGGGAATTGTCACAAGTCATTACGGAGTGCAAAAACATCCTGATTTCAAATATTTAACAGAAGACAACATTGGCATAGAAATTACAAGCTCCGGTAGTGTTGTTGCCCGTGCAGTTTTTAAAGGTGAGATAGCTAAGGTTTTTTCAATTCCGGGCGCCAATATGACTGTAATTATTAGACATGGTAAATTTTTAACAGTTTATTCTAACCTTATAAACGTGAAAGTAAAAGCGGGAGAGTCTGTCTCTTTAAAGCAGACTATAGGTGATGTGTATTCAGAGATTAGGGAGAACAAAATTAGTGTCTTGAAATTTATGATATTTGAAAATGAAAGAAAATATCTGGATCCTGAAATATGGCTCTCAAAAAAATAGTTTAATTATGTAACAAAAATAGTTTTTTAGAGTATAAAGGATATTCAATATTCTATATGTTAAAGAAAATCAGGATTGAATCTAAATTAGCAAGTCTTAGGGTTGTTGAAAATACTGTCGATGAGATTACCTGTGAGCTAGGTATATCATATAATAATTATGGCAAGATTCTTATAACTCTGCTTGAAGCAGTAAATAATGCTATTGTGCATGGCAATAAGTTAGAGCCTGAGAAATTTGTGGATATTACGATTGAATTTAAGGAACAAAAGTTAAAAATAAAGGTTAAGGATGAAGGTCCGGGTTTTTCTCCGGAAAGCGTACCTGATCCTACAATACCAGAGAACATCGAAGAGGTAAATGGTCGCGGAGTCTTTATTATGTCACGACTTGCTGATGAAATAAAGTACAGCAGGAAGGGAAATTCCGTTACTATTGTTTTTAATAATGTTGTCTCTTGAAAATCCGAATATTTTACGAGCAAACAAATTACAGATTTCCTGGTTGGAGGAGAGCTGTTATTTTATTTAATAGAATTATTGTGAGTGAGGGCATGATACCGGGGGAAGTAAATTTTATAATTACAAGTGACAGGTTTTTAAAGGAACTTAATGTTAAATTTTTGAACCATCATTACAATACTGATGTTATAGCGTTTGATAATAATAACGGAAAAGTCTTAAACGGGGAAATATATATAAGTAAGGATACAGTAAAACTTAACGCAAATAACTATAAAGTTAGTTTGAAAGAGGAGGTTTTAAGGGTAATGATTCATGGAATTCTTCATTTAACAGGTTATAGTGATAAGTTAAATATAGAAAGGGATAATATGCATAAACTTGAAAATAAGTGGTTAAAGGAATTTTCTAAGATCTCATAATGGAGTTTAAATATGATATAATTGTTGTAGGTGGGGGACATGCTGGTTGTGAAGCTGCTCATATTGCTGCAGTAATGGGAGCAAGAACTCTTCTCATTACAATGGATATGACGAAGCTCGCACAAATGTCATGTAATCCTGCCATGGGTGGGATTGCAAAGGGGCAGATTGTCAGAGAAATTGATGCTCTGGGTGGCATGAGTGGATTAGTTACAGACAGGAGCATGATACAATTCAGAATGCTTAACCGGTCTAAAGGACCAGCTATGTGGAGTCCAAGAGCCCAATGCGACAGGCAGAAATTTACAATAGAGTGGAGAAAGATACTGGAAAACACTAAAAATCTTTATATATGGCAGGAACAGGCTGCAAGGATTATTTCAGAAAATAATACTGTAAAAGGTGTGGAAACATCTTTTGGTAATAAATTCTATAGTGATGCTGTAATTTTGACAAATGGTACTTTTTTAAATGGTTTAATGCATGTTGGGTTTAGTAATGTAAAAGGAGGAAGATCTGGGGAACAGGGATCAGTTGGTTTAAGTGAGCAATTAAGAAATCTTGGATTTTCTGTTGAACGGATGAAAACAGGTACAAGTGCAAGAATTGATGGTCGGAGTATCGATTTTTCAGTAATGACAGAACAAAAAGGGGATGATGAAGGTAAGGGTTTTTCTTATCTGAATGATTTTGCTTTTATAAAAGAACAAAGAAGTTGTTATATTACTCATTCAAATTCTGAAGTTCATGAGCAGCTTAGAAAAGGATTGGAATTTAGTCCTTTGTTTACTGGAAAAATTAAAGGAAGAGGACCAAGATATTGTCCAAGTATAGAAGATAAAATTGTTACTTTCGGAGATAAGGAATCCCATCAGTTATTTATAGAACCGGAAGGAATTGATACTGTAGAATATTATATTAATGGTTTCTCAAGTAGTCTTCCTTTAGATATTCAATTGGCAGCTCTCAGAAAAGTAGAAGGATTGAAAAATGTAGAGATATTCAGACCAGGGTATGCTATCGAATATGATTTCTTTCAACCTACACAATTAAAAGCAAGTTTAGAGACAAAGAAAATTCAGAATTTGTTTTTTGCAGGTCAGATAAATGGCACTACGGGTTATGAGGAGGCAGCCGCACAGGGATTACTTGCTGGAATTAATGCAGTTCTGAGGATTAGAAAATCAGATAGTTTTATTTTAGGAAGGGAGGAGTCATATATTGGAGTATTAATTGATGACCTGGTTACAAAAGGCGTCGATGAACCATATAGGATGTTTACTTCGAGGGCCGAATACCGTATTCTTTTAAGGCAGGATAATGCCGATGAGCGTTTAAGCAGAAAAGGATTTGAGATAGGAACAATTAGTAAGGAGCGAATCCAACGATTGAAACATAAGGAAGAAATGGTTGATGAAATAATAGAATTCCTTAAAGAACGTAGTATAAACCCTGAGGAAGTTAATAGCTTTTTAGATTTTGTTAATACAACCAGAATTAAACAGAAAACAAAGGCAATTCAAATAGCTGCAAGACCACAGGTAGATTTAAAAGAACTTCTAAGGGTTATTAAAGGTTCTGAATTGTTGAAAGCTGTTAATTCAAGCAGATATTTTGAAATTTCAGAGTCCGCTGAAATTAGGATAAAATACGAGGGATATATTCACAGGGAAAAAGTTATAGCCGACAAAATTAAAAGATTAGAAAATCTAAAGTTGCCAGACGATATTAATTTTAATGAGCTTGTATCTATTTCTACCGAAGGAAGACAAAAGCTTTCTAGAATAAGACCAACAAGCATTGGCCAGGCAGGAAGAATTAGTGGTGTATCTCCATCAGACATTAATATTTTATTGATGTATCTGGGGAGGTAAAGTGGTCCACGTGGAACGTATTTTTTTAATTCTAAAATAGTTTTTATGAAAATTTATGGAAATCTTGTAGATATTCATTTGAGGGATATTTATAAGTGCTGCATTACTGTTGATAATGGTAAAATAATTGAAATTAGTAGATGCAATAACAATGTCGATTTATATATTATTCCTGGATTAGTAGATGCCCATATTCATATTGAAAGTTCGATGGTTACGCCTTCAGCTTTTGCTGTTGAAGCAGTTAAGCATGGTACCGTTGCAGTAGTTTCTGACCCCCACGAAATAGCTAATATTTGTGGCATTGAAGGAGTTGATTTTATGATTAATGACAGTAAATCAGTCCCCCTGAAGTTTTTTTTCGGTGCACCATCTTGTGTTCCTGCGACATCATTTGAAACCAGTGGAGGAATTATAGACAAGGACCAGGTTGAAAATTTGTTGAAAAGAGAAGAAATACATTATCTATCCGAGATGATGAATTACCCGGGTGTAATTTTTAATAATATTGATGTTATTGGTAAAATTAATGCTGCTAAACGACTTGGTAAACCTATAGATGGTCATGCGCCGGGATTAAGAGGTAATGATTTGAAAAAATATGTAGTAGCAGGGATTACAACCGATCATGAATGCAGCTCTTTGGAGGAAGCTGAGGAAAAGATTTCGCTTGGAATGAAAATTCTTATCAGGGAGGGAAGTGCAGCAAAAAATATGGATAATTTAAAAACTCTTATAAAGAATAATCAAGATAATGTGATGCTTTGCAGTGATGATCTTCATCCGGAAATGCTGATGAAGGGTCATATAAACAGGTTAATAGCAAGACTTATTAAGGAAGGGTATGATATTTTTGATGTTTTAAGATGTGCTACAATCAACCCGGTTGTTCATTATAATTTAACTGTCGGATTACTGAGAGAAGGAGATGCAGCAGATTTTGTATTAGTAGAAAGTCTTGAAAACATGAATGTTCTGGAGACATGGATAGGAGGAAGTAAAGTATATGGTCAGAATCAAATATACTTTAGCCCAGCCAGGAGATTGTCAATAAACCGATTTAACTCAGGGCTGATCAAAGTAGAAGATATAATTATAAAAAATAAGGGTGCAAATTTCAGGGTAATTGAAGCTTTTGATGGGGAACTGCTTACAAAGGAAAGGATTGTAAGTACAGGCAATTCAGAAGATCTTGAACCAGATCTTGAAAGTGATTATCTGAAAATAGTAGTAAAAGACAGATATAATGACGGCCCGCCACAAACAGGTTTTATTAAAGGATTCGGGCTGAAAAGAGGTGCATTTGCAAGTTCTGTTGCTCATGATAGTCACAATATAATTTGTATTGGTACAAATGATTACGATATTGTTAATGCTATAAATGCAATTGTTGCTATGAAAGGAGGTCTTTCAGTTTCGTGTGAGGGTGATGTAAAAAATTTGCAGCTTAGTATCGGAGGAATAATGTCCTCAGGTTCCTGTGCTGATACTGCTTTTCATTATGATGAGCTTAACAAACAAGTGATAGGTTTTGGATGCACTATGTCAGCCCCGTTTATGACATTGGCATTTATGGCCTTACTGGTAATACCGGAATTAAAGATTGGAGATAAAGGTCTCTTTGATGTGAGAAATTTCAGGCCTGTATCTTTATTTTGCAACTAATTTTTTGGAATTGCGATTACTTATGTAACCCGATGTCACACAAGGACAGGTTTAAAAAGATTCTATCACTTCTTCCCTCAAAGCCAGGAATATATCAGTTTATTGATACTTCCGGAACGATTTTGTATATAGGAAAAGCAAAGAACTTAAGAAAACGAGTCAACTCCTACTTTACAAAAAACCAGTCAGGAAAAACAGAGGTTTTGTTGCGGAGAACAGAGGATATCCGGCACCTGGTTGTTGATAATGAATCGGATGCATTATTGCTAGAGAATAATCTTATTAAAAGACATCAGCCGAGATATAATATACTTCTTAAGGATGATAAGACGTTTCCCTGGATCTGCATAAAAAAGGAATCTTTTCCCAGAATATTCAGTACCCGAAATACTATCAGAGATGGCTCCATATATTTTGGGCCTTATACTTCAGGTCTGATGGTAAAAACATTGCTGGAGCTGATACGTCAGATCTATAAACTGAGAACCTGTTCCCTTTTTCTGTCAGATAAAAACATTACTTCAGGAAAATTCAAAGTGTGTCTGGAGTACCATATGGGTAACTGTAAAGCGCCGTGCATTGGTCATCAGTCTGAAAATCAGTATAATGAAAATATTCAGGAAATTAAAGATATACTGAAAGGTAATATATCATCCCTAATAGACCATTTAAAGTCTCTGATGAAGACCTATTCATCAGAATTACGATACGAAGAAGCTCAACAGGTAAAGGAAAAAATTGAAATCCTGGCTGGTTTTAAAAGTCGTTCAGCAGTAGTAAGCAATACAATTAAAAATGTTGATGTGTTTACATATACCCAGGACGGTGATTATGCTTATGTTAACTATCTGAAAATTGTTGAAGGATCTGTGATACAGGCATTTACTCTGGAGTTAAAGATTCGCGTCGAAGAGGAGAAAGAGTCAGTTCTGGGATATGCAATTACAGAAATACGCGAAAGGCTTGCTAGTGATTCACCTGAAATTATAGTTCCATTTAATCCTGATATTCAGCTTGATAGGGTTAAATATACAGTGCCAAAAACAGGAGAGAAGTTTAAATTAATTGAACTCTCAGAACGTAATGCCATTTATTATAAGCTGGAGCAGAAGAAAAAAAGAAATGATCTTGTAAAACCACAGGAGCGTACCGGCAAAAACCTTGAAAGACTTAAAAATGACCTTCATATGTCAGAATTGCCATTACATATCGAGTGTTTTGATAATTCAAATATAATGGGAACAAACCCTGTAGCAGCCTGTGTTGTTTTCAGAAACGGAAAGCCAAGTAAAAAGGATTACCGGCATTTCAATATAAAGACAGTAACAGGGCCTGATGATTTCAGTTCAATGGAGGAGATTGTATATAGAAGATATAAACGGTTGATTGAGGAAAAAACTTCCCTTCCACAACTTGTAATAATTGACGGAGGCAAAGGGCAGCTGTCTTCAGCAATGAAAAGTATCTCTGCATTAGGAATCAGAGACAAGCTTACAGTTATAGGGATTGCAAAGAAACTGGAAGAAATTTATTTTCCGGGAGATAGTGTGCCGATTTATATTGATAAAAATTCAATCAGTCTTAAAATAATTCAGCAACTAAGGAATGAAGCACACCGTTTCGGAATTTCTTTCCATAGAGATAAACGATCATCAGCAATGTTAAAATCGGGACTTGACGAAATTGATGGCATTGGGATAAAGACAAAAGAAATTTTATTAAACCATTTTAAGTCGGTAGAAAAAATAAGAAGCGCTTCCCAGGAGGAGCTTAAAATTCTTGTTGGGTATTCGAAAACCGCGAAAATCATCAGTTTTTTCAATAATCGCTCCTGATTTCCACGTGGAACAATTATTAGTAAATTCAATATTAAAGCATTGTAAAACAGTGAATTAATATAGTCTATTTTATCATTTAACCAATCCAGAATTGATTATTTTTAATCAGATTGACACCTGGGCGTGAATTTTTAACTCTGTAATGTTAAAAATCAGCTGTTTTAAAATTATTCAATTGAAAGTACACTTTTTACCTCTTTTGAAATTTCTCGTGATCCATGGGTAACCAGACCTTTCATTCCGATTAACCTTGCAGCCTTAACATTTATTTCAAGGTCATCTATAAAAAGAGATTCCTGTGGGATGAGAGAATATTTTTCTAAAAGGATTTCATAAATCCGGTTGTCAGGTTTCGAAAATCTTACTTCGGCTGAAATAATTCCACCATCAAAATAATTGAAAAAATAATATCCGGATTTTATCTCATGAAAAATATCTATCGGGAAATTGGAAAGATAATATAGTCTGTAACCTCTTTTTTTAAGCTCAGGAAGTAGATTTACATTCTGGTCAAGAGGAATCATCAAATCTGTCCTTAGATTGAAAATATGCGCTATTTCCTCCTTTGTAAGAGACGATCTTTCATTAATACTTTCAATGGCTTCAGTAAGTGTTATATCTCCATTATCTAACTTAAGCCATTCATCTGCAAGGAAGATGTCTTTCAGGATTGTTGCTTTTCTTTCCTCCGAATATTCTTTGGTATCAAGATATTCTGATGGACGGAAGCTGATCAGAACATTTCCAAGATCAAAAACAATATTTTTGATCATCTCAGGGATTTTTCATACTGACCGGCTGGCCTGTTGCTTCGAGAACATTCCACCAGAGTTCACCCTCAACATCAATTTTCTTTCGCTTAGATGTTACCATTGGAATAGGCATAAGTGTAAACTGATTGTTCCAGAATCCAACTACAAAATCTGTTTTTCCCGCCAGAGCAGCATGCACGGCGTTTTGAGCCAGGAGGTTACAAAATTTACTGTCGTTTGCATTTGCCGGGGTGCTTCTGATTATATAGCTTGGATCAATATAACGTATTGCATGAGGGAAGTTTTTATTTTTAAACTCTTCTGAGATCTTGTCTTTAAGATATACCCCAATATCTTTATGCTTGATATTTCCGGAGGCATCTTTTTCAACTGCAGCTTCTTCAAACAATTTCTGGCCAGCCCCTTCAGCAACCACAATAACAGCATGCTTTCTTTCTTCAAGACGTTTACGGAGAACCTTAAGAAACCCCCTTGTTCCGTAGAGATCGAAATCGCATTCTGGAACCAAAACGAAATTCACTTCCTGAACAGCAAGAGCAGCACTGGCGGCAATAAATCCGGAATCACGTCCCATTACTTTGATGAGTGCAATTCCATTATTTGCACCGGCAGCTTCATTGTGGGCATTTCTGATTATATCGCGTGCAACTGAAAATGCTGTTTCAAAACCAAATGATTTTTGAATCATATCAATATCATTATCAATGGTTTTGGGAATTCCGGCGACACTGATTTTCAACTTCCTTTTATCAATTTCCTTATGTATGTCATGTGCACCCCTGAGAGTTCCGTCTCCTCCAATACAGAAAAGAATGTTAATATTCATTATTTCCAGGGTGTCAACAATTTTTTCTACATCCTGGTTTCCTCTTGAAGATCCAAGGACAGAACCGCCAATAAGATGTATGTTGCTAACCATTGGCGCTGTAAGTTCAACTACTGGATGATTGTAACTTGAAACAAGTCCTTCATAACCATATTTAATTCCGATAATCCGGTTTATACCATAGCGATATGAAAGCTCGTTTACAAGACTTCTGATCACATTATTTAATCCAGGACAAAGGCCTCCGCAGGTAACAATGGCAACCTTTGTTTTTGCTGGTTCAAAAAAAAGCATTTCACGAGGTCCTGCCTTTTCAAAGGAAATTGGCATTTCACCATTTTCCCTGCATTTCAGAAAATATTCAAGAGATGTGTCATGAATGATTCTTTCGTCATCTTTAACGAATTTGTAAACAGGACTGTCTTCTCTGCGATTATGCTTTAAAGGGGTTTCAACATTTTCTTTACCCAGTGATTTAACAATAAAATCCTCAGCGTTCATCTTACAATCAATATAGTTAACAACAATGGTTTAGTTCCTGATAACTGTCTAAGTTTCAGGAAAACCAAAGATAATTAAAAATATGAATCAGGGATAATTGGCTGGCTTACTTGATTTGCTTGATCCTGCCAACCTGTCCGTTTTCAAGAATTACTTTGATTCCATGAGGATGATTTGGTGATGATGTAAGGATCTCTCTTACTTTTCCCCCTGTAAGACGACCTGTTCTTTTATCTTCTGATAATTCAACCATAACATCAATTCCTGGCTTTATATCTGCTCTGCGTGTTCCGTCCATAGCCATTATATTATATTTTTTAATTGATAACAATCTTAATGATTAGCCTTGAGGCGTCTGAAGTGAGCCACAAAATAAAAGTAAATGTTTTTAGGGAAGCAGGTACAGAAAGTTAAGAATTGTTAATAAATAATCCGTTTTAAAAAACCATCTTAGCCTCTTGTTCCTTTCACTTTCAGTCTTATCCGGTACAGGCTTTTGCTTGCCGTAATAAAAAGACTTTTAAGATCTTTTTCACCAAAGCAGACATTGGCTGTCCAACCTTCAGGGACAGGAATATTTCCGACTTTTTTCCCGGTTTTGTCGAATATGGTTACTCCCTTACCTGTTAAGTAAATATTCCCTTTTGAGTCAATAGTCATACCATCAGAGCCAAGTTCACAAAAGAGCTGTTTGTTTTCAACTGTGCCATCTTTTCTGATAGAATATTTATATGTTTTATTATCCCCAATGTCGGCAACAAATAGAGTTTTTCCATCAGGTGTACCTACAATTCCGTTTGGCTGTTTCAAATCGCTGATAATTCGGGTAACACTAACACCATCAGGACTAATATAATAGACCCCCTGAAGCTCTTGAGGCATTACCGAATGTTCCCACCAAGGTCTTTTATAAAAAGGGTCAGTAAAATAGACACTTCCATTATCCGAAATCCAAAGATCGTTCGGCCCATTGAGGAGCTTTTCATTATACCTGAGCGGATGCCTGATAATATTTTTGTCTTTTTCTATCATCCAGAATTCATTCTTTTCATCAGCACAAGCCCATAGATTGCCTTTTCTGTCGAAAGATAATCCGTTTGATCTGCCGCTGGGTTGCATAAATGTCTCAAGCCCGACTGATACTTTCCAGACCATTATTCTGTCATTCGGCTGGTCGGTAAAGTATACATTTCCTTCATTATCTGAAGTTGGTCCTTCTGTAAACAGGAATCCGTCAGCAAGCTTTTCCAGCTGGGCTCCATCTTCAATTATTGCATTAAGATCCTTGTCCTGAATGAACCCCGCGAGGATAAAGGCAATTGAAAGAAAATATGCAAAATGTTTAGTTTTCATATATGCTGTTTAAATAAAAAATTCAAGCTATTGCACTTCTGATTCTTAAAAGATAATTATCTATTTGCTCTGGTTTCTCAAATCCTACTGTAATATGGTCTACTGTTCCCAGGCCAAGTACAAACTTCAAAGAGGTGTCTATTTTCTCAGAATCTTCCCTGAAAGATCCATTTCCGATAAGCTTCATTCCAATTACTCCCTTGCCGGATTTGTGGAGCTTTTCAATAACAGGGATTACCAGGGATGGATCATTTTTATCCATGGCTTCACCATATGGATTTATTCTTACATGGATTACATCAACCCAGGATGAATCTGCTGCAGCTTCCATTGCTTCAAGTGAATGTACCGAAACCCCGTGAGCTCTAATTACGTTTTTTGCCTTAAGGTTTTCAAGTATATCCATCTGTTTCTTTTGCTTGTCAGTCCAGTGAGCATCGGTCATGCAATGTATTTGAATAAGATCAATATAGTCAGTGTTCAGCTCCTTACGGAACCTGTCAACAACAAGGTTGGCATCTGGTCTTTCCTGCTCAGGCAGACCCCCATGGTCAACCCACATTTTAGAAATCAGAGTGTATTTTTCTCTTGGAATACCTTTAAGTGCAGCAGCGGTGAATGGATGAGTTCCATAAGTATCAGCACAATCAAAAAACCTTATACCTTTATCATATGCCTGACGAATTATCGATTCTGCTACCCCTGCCCTTGTTATATTTGATGAACGGTTACCTCCGCTGAATCCAGTTCCCATACCAAGAAATGAGGTTTTTATTCCTGTTTTTCCCAGAGGGATCATTTGAAGAGGATCCTTTAGGATTTCTTTTTGTGAAGGTGCTGCAAAAAATGTTTTTCCCAGAATAATAGTCCCGGCACCGGCACCCACACTCCTTGAAATAAACTCCCTTCTGTTCAGTTTTTTCGTCATTTTGTCAATGTTTACATCTATGTTATTTCAGTCCCAGAAGTTCAACCAGGTTTCCGGGAGGTACAGGCTTTCCCTTTTTCGTTGAGACTCCCGTTACTCTTCCGTGAACAATATGCTTTTTATCTGGTATCCGGTAAATATTCTGGATAAAGGCAAGGCGTACGTTACCGTCCCGTTGAATGTCAACTGTAACGACAAAGCTGTCATTGCTTCTTAGCGGATATTTGTAATCGATTTCAACCCTTGAAACAATAAGGTCAATACCTTCGTCATGAAGTCTGGCAAAGCTTATCCCTTTTGAAATCAAAAATTCGTGCCTGGCATGCTCGAGATAATGCTGATAATTAGCATTATTAACAACACCCTGAATATCACATTCATAATCCCTTACTTTAAATTCCAGGCTGAAACTATCTGAGGTATCTTCCATTTAAAGAAAAAGCTTAAAAATTTTCTGAAATATAGCTATTTGGGAAATACCCCAAAGAATTTTCTTATTGCTTTATGAAATTTGTGTACACTGTGTGGTTTATAATGCATCAGAATACATTCACCCGTAATATAATTAATACCGCTTCCCTCAAGTTCATTCATTGCCTCCTTGCTGTCAGCCATCTGCTGAATCCAGAGATTCTTTATTCCTTTGGCTTTTGCTTCCCTGACAACACCGGCGGTCTGATCTTTTTTTGTCATGATTATAACTCCTTTAACAGAGGAAGGAACAGATGCAAGGTCTTTGTAAGTTTTAACACCAAGAATTTCATCTGCCAGTGGATTTACAGGAATTAAATCCAACCCTTTTTCTTTCAATTCTTTAAATGCTGTGTGACCAAATTTCTTTGGATCTCTGGAGACTCCTGCCATTGCAATTGGAGTTTCCGATAGAAAATCTTCTATTTGCTTTAATGATGCCATACAGTTATACTAAATTGATGATTATTAATACAAAACAGTTAATTAAAACATATGGGTATAAAGACTTAAAAGTAGTACAAAATTAATAATTGACATATTTTTTTATTTACTTGGTGTAAAGGATTAACAAAGATAAACCAATATGAATAAGCCAGAAAACCCATCAGGGTATCTTTTTTCTAAAAGATATTCCAACTATGTTTTTGTTCTCCTGTTCCTTTTGTACATGTTTGATTATATCGACAGGATGGTTGTTACCTCAATGTTCACCTCAATTGAGAGGGACTGGGGTATCACTCATACGCAAAGCGGGCTGCTGGTCTCTGCTGTTTACTGGGCAATTGTAATACTTACATTTCCAATATCAATTCTAGTTGACAGATGGAGCAGGACAAGGACAATCGGGGTAATGGCTATTATGTGGAGTATTGCAACGGCGTTATGCGCATTAACTGGAAATTACGTCCAGCTATTCATGGCCCGTTTGCTCATCGGGGTTGGAGAAGCTGGTTATGCCCCCGGAGGAAGTGCTATGATTTCAGGCCTATATCCTCTTGATAGAAGAGCAAAAATGATAGGAATCTGGAATGCTGCAATTCCTTTGGGATCAGCAATCGGCGTACTTCTTGGAGGGATGATTGCCGTGAAGCTTGGCTGGAAGCACGCATTTGGTATTGTTGCAATTCCCGGTTTGATAGTTGCGGTTTTATTCCTATTTGTAAAGGATTACAAAACAGTTGACCTCTCGTTTGTTGATAAAAGTAATAATACAGTTAAGATGGAGAGGAAAGATATGGTAAAAGAATTTCTTACCAGACCTTCTGTAATCTTTACATATTTTGGGATGGCTGCTGTTGTCTTTGTAACCACCTCCCTGCTTACATGGCTTCCGACATATTTTGAGAAAGTGAGAGGAGTGCCTCAGGACAAAGCGGGGCAGATGGCAAGTATAGTTATGATGCTGGCCATTGTAGGGGCTCCTGTAGGAGGGATTCTTACTGACCGTTGGAGAAAAAGCAGGGATAATGCCCGTCTGGTTTTTCCTGCCATTACAACATTACTCGCTGCCATCGTTCTTTTCATAGCGCTGGCACTCCTGGAAGGTCCCGCTCAATATGCTGTCCTGCTTGTATTTGGAATATTAGTTCTGATGTTCATTTCCGGAGCGGCGGCTGTTACTCAGGATGTTATTCATCCCGGATTAAGAGCAACTTCATGCAATTGCCGTTGTGGTACAAAACCTGCTTGGGGCATCAATGGCTCCTATTGTTATTGGTAAGATATATGATCTTACTAATATAAAGACCGCGTTGGAATCATTGCCATTTGTATTGCTAATAGGCTCCCTGCTGTTCTGGTTGGGATCGAGGAAATATGTTGATGACCTGAATAAAGTGGCGAAGATCAACCTTGTTGCTGAGGGTTAAAAATATTATTTCTTCCGCGCAGTAGTATACAAAACAAATTCTCTCAGGGAATTTTTAATTTCAGAATCGGGGTAAGAATCGAGAATTGCAATTGCCTTATCACGATATTGATTCATCTTTATTTCAGCATATTCCATACCTCCATACTCTGAAACAAAACTAATTACTTCAGCGATATCTGATTTGGATTTCACCTTATTTTTAACAATCCCGAGTATATGACGCTTTTTTAAATAGGATGAATGTTCAAGTGCATATATTAGCGGAAGGGTAATCTTTTTTTCTTTGATATCATTTCCGGTAGCCTTTCCTGTAAGCCCCGTACTTTCATAATCAAGAAGGTCATCCTTTATCTGGAAAGCAATACCTATATTTTCCCCGAACTCCTTCATTAAATGTGTTGTATCTGCATCGTCAGAGACAGATCTTGCACCACATGCTGTGCAGGCAGCGATCAATGCGGCAGTTTTGCTAATTATAATCCTGAAATAATCTTCTTCCGTAATATTAAGTTTCCTCGATTTCTGAAGTTGTAAAAGCTCACCTTCGCTCATAGATTTAACAGCTTCTGATACTATTTCCAGCATATCAAACCGATTCTTTTCAACACTGATCAGCATGCCTTTTGAAAGCATATAGTCCCCAACCAGTACAGCTATCTTCGAATTCCAGAGAGCATTTATTGAAAGCGCACCTCTTCTTTCATTTGCATTATCCACTACATCGTCATGAACAAGTGAAGCAGTATGAAGTAGTTCTATAAAGGTGGCTGCCACATACGTTGGTTCAGAGATGTTGCCATTAAGTTTTGCAGTAAGAAAAACAAGTAATGGTCTCATTTGCTTTCCTTTACGGCGAAGAACATAATTCAGGATAATATTCAGAAGAGGAATGTCGCTGCGCATGGTTCTGCTGAAATAAGCCTCAAATTCGGCCATTTCCTTTTCAACAGGCTTTCTTATTTTGTCAAGTACCGACATAAAAATATTACTACTCAAACTTACGCAAAAATATTGTTCATTAGGTTAGATAATCAAAACGATATGCTAAATGTTCTTAAAGTAAGACAGGGCGATACAGATATTGTTCAAATGATGAAAACAAGTTCTTGCAAAAGCGTAAATTAGTATTGAAATAATTTCTATATGTTAAACAGAATATTGGATTTCAGTCTGAAGAACAAGTTGATCGTAATTTTATTTACAATTACCGTTTCAACATTTGGATTATATGCCGTTTTCCAGATTCCGGTTGGTGCTGTTCCGGATATCACTAATAATCAGGTACAGGTGATTACTACTTCCGGTAATCTTTCGACCCAGGAAATAGAACAGTTTATTACTGTTCCTGTTGAAATGGAAATGGCAAATCTACCTGGTGTAACTGAAATCCGCTCAGTATCAAAATTTGGCATTTCTGTTGTCACTGTAGTGTTCAATGACGGAATTGGAACCTATCTTCCACGGCAACTAATTGCCGAAAAATTGAAAAGTGCATCAGCCAAAATTCCGTCAGGATTTGGTAATCCGGAAATGGGGCCCATTACAACAGGTTTGGGAGAAATCTACCAATATACACTTGATATTAAGCCGGGTTTTGAAAACAAGTATACAGCAATGGACCTAAGAACAATACAGGACTGGGTGGTAAAGAGAAGGCTGTCGGGCATTAATGGTGTTGTGGAAATCAATAGCTGGGGGGGATACCTGAAACAGTATGAAATAGCAATAGATCCGTCCCGGTTGAAAGGAGTCAATATAACTTTACTTGATGTATTCGATGCTATATCTTCAAATAACAGCATCTCAGGCGGAGCTTATATTGAAAAAACTAATCAGAGTTTCTTCATAAGAGGCGATGGGCAGGTTAAATCACTTGATGACATTGAAAACATTGTTGTTGCTTATAATAACGGATTCCCTATACTTATAAAGGATATTGGAAAAGTAGAGTATGGATATGCCAATCGCTTTGGGGCAATTACGGCTAATGGAAAGGGAGAGACAGTTCTTGGGCAAATCATGATGCTTAAAAATGCAAACTCAAAAGAGGTTATCCGTGAAGTAAAAAACAGGGTAGAGGAGATTCAGGGTAATCTTCCGGAGGGTGTATTTATTAATCCGGTTCTTGAAAGGGGAGAACTGATTTCAAAAACTTCATTTACAGTAGTTGAGAATCTTATTCTGGGTGCAATAATTGTTCTTATTACCGTGATATTATTACTAGGCAACATAAGGTCAGCTCTTGTTATTGCATCTATGATTCCACTTGCTCTGTTGTTCACAATTTCAATGATGTACATATTTGGAATAGATGCAAATCTAATGAGTCTTGGTGCTTTGGACTTTGGAATAATAATCGACGGTGCAGTCATAATTGTCGAATATATTGCATTGAAAATAATTGTTCAGAAGAGTAATATTGATGAACTCAGGGGCGAAGAAAAACAGATCCTTATGGACCGCGTTTCGTTTGAAGGATCTTCTAAAATGATGAATTCTGCCATTTTCGGACAAATTATAATTTTGATAGTGTTTATTCCGATACTGTCTTTAAGCGGAGTTGAGGGGAAAATGTTCCGTCCGATGGCTATAGCATTCTCTTTTGCTATAATTGGTGCAATGATTTTTGGATTAACCTGGCTTCCTGTTGCCTCATCTCTCTTTCTGAGACCTGAGAAAAAACGGAAATTTGTTATTTCTGATTGGATTATGGGAGTGGCCCACCGATCGTATATGCCTGTAATAAAATGGTCTTGCAGTCATAAACGGGCAGTTCTTGGGATAGCTTTTGGTTCACTTCTGATAACAATGTTTATCTTTTCAAAAATAGGGGGTGAATTTGTACCTACTCTTGATGAGGGAGACTTTGTGATTCAACCGGTGCTAAAGACAGGGACTTCCCTGTCAAAAACAATTGAAATGACAACTAAAATGGAGAATATCCTTATATCGGAATTTCCGGAGGTTGAACAGGTTGTAAGCCGTATCGGAGCAGCAGAAGTTCCTACTGATCCGATGTCAATGGAAGAGATAGATATGATAATAAAACTGAGGCCCGGAAAAGAATGGGTTAGTGCATCCAGTAAAGAAGAGCTTGCGGAGAAATTTAAAACATCACTGCAGGTTTTGCCTGGAATTGAATATGAGTTTACACAGCCGATCGAAATGAGATTCAATGAACTTATTACAGGTGTAAGATCAGATATTGCAATAAAGATTTTCGGAGAGGATCTTGATTACATTAACAAAAAGGCAATTGAAATCAAAAACCTGGTATCAGAAATTCCTGGAGCGGGCGATGTAATCCTTGAAAAAACAGCAGGTCTGCCGCAGGTCAGAATAGACTATAACCGTGAAAAAATCGCTTATTACGGACTTGATATCGCAGTTCTTAACAGATACCTTTCAACAGCGTTTGGAGGCGAAATTGCAAGTGCTGTTTTTGAAGGAGAAAAGAGATTTGATATGGTGGTAAGGTTTCAGAAGGAAAGCAGAACGGATATTGCTGATATTAAACAGCTTTATGTTCCTTTAAAAAACGGACTGCAGATACCTCTAGAAGAGCTTGCAACCATTAAATACTCTGAAGGTCCGGCAAAAATATCTAGGGAAAACACCCACAGAAGGGTTGTTGTAAGTGTTAATGTAAGAAACCGCGATTTACAATCAGTTGTGAAGGATATTCAATCAACAATTGGTAAAAACATAAGTCTGGAGCCCGGTAATTACATTTCATATGGCGGGCAGTTTGAGAACCTGCAGAACGCAACCCGCAGGTTACTAGTTGCAGTTCCAATAGCTCTTCTGCTAATTTTCATTTTTCTGCATTTCGCCTTTGAATCTTTCAAAGATGCAACCCTGATATTTACAGCAATCCCGCTTGCCACTGTTGGAGGAGTGTTATTATTGTGGATCCGGGGTATGCCTTTCAGCGTATCAGCCGGAGTAGGCTTCATTGCTCTGTTTGGTATTGCAGTTCTAAATGGCATAGTACTTATTGAACACTTAAAGGAATTACAGCATTCAGGCATTACTGATATGAGGGAATTAATTTTAACCGGGACAAAAAACCGACTCCGGCCGGTAATGTTAACTGCCGGAGCGGCAGCAATGGGATTTTTGCCGATGGCAATTTCAACAGGGGCCGGTGCAGAGGTACAGCGTCCATTGGCTACTGTTGTAATAGGCGGTTTGGTTACTTCAACAATGCTTACCATGATAGCGCTTCCCCTTCTTTTTGAAATTTTTTATAATGTTAAGGGAATTAAATTATTCCCATTCAGAGTTATAAGAACAAAAGAAGTGATTACGATTTTATTATTTCTCATTGTACCAGCTTCATCATTTTCACAGACAAAGACAATAAATCTGAATGAACTAATGGATATAGCAGTTGCTAATAACAAGGAGATAAGTGCTTATAAAATGAAAATAGATGAAAGCCGGACTCTGAAAGCAACCGCTTACAACATTGATAAGACTATTATTTCATATGGAACAGATCAAAATAATATTGCAGAAAATGGTTATCCAATAAATGTATGGAGCATTGAACAGTATTTTAATTTTCCGACATTGTATGGTGCAGAAATGAATGCGCGGAAAATCGATATTTCGAAAGCAGAAACAGCTCTGGAGGTACAAATACAGAAACTTAAAAAGGGAATATCAGGATGTTATTTCGAAATACAGAACCTGATGAATAAAGAGCTTATCTTCACAGGAATAGACAGTCTTTATACCTCACTTTTTAAAAGTGCGGAAACCCGTAATAAAAGAGGAGATTTAAGTGATCTTGAATTGTTGAACATAATGGCAAAGCAAAAGCAGTCCCAAATGAGCCTGAAAAGTATCAGCTACAGCATTGAAAACGCCAGACAGAAATTAAAAACACTTATGAATTATAATTCTGATTTTAATATTTCCAGTGAAATAGAAATAATGAATTCAACAGAAAAAGACGTTGATTCATACCCTTCTGTACAAATGCTGAAGCTTCAGAATAACTATAATGAGGCTGTTATTAAAATTGAGAAAAATAAGATGCTTCCGGATTTATCTCTTAACTATTTTACCGGTACAAACAGCTATGAAAAAGCTAGATACTACCATGGTTTTCAGGTAGGTCTTGCTATACCCTTGTTTTTTGGAAGTCAGAAGTCAAAAATAGAATCTTCAAGAATATATTTGAATGCCTATCAATTGATAACGGAAAATGAGATCAGTCTCTTAGAAAACAGGATTTCTGGCTATAAAAGAGAAGAGTTAAAATACCGGGAAGCTATTGAGTTTTATAATTCATCAGGGAAACAACTGCATGATGAAATTATGAGAGCTTCTGTTAGAAGTGTTCAGCTAGGCGAAATTGATATTTTCAAATTTGCAAGCAGCTATGAAAATGCCGTTAAGATTAAACTCGATTATCTAGACAATGTGTTGCAGTATAACACAATAATGCTGGAACAACTGTATTTGACCAATTAAAATTCCGAACCATGAAACTATTTTCTTTTTTTTCGGTTATTGCAATATTCTTTTTGATGTTTTCGTGTAAGAGCAATGCTAAAGAACCGATAGTCAGCGTTGACGAACAGGTGATAAGTATTTCACAGAAGCAGTTTGAAACGGGAAATATGGAATTTGGTGAAATGCAAAAGGTACTTTTTGAACAGGTTATCCATTGTCATGGAAATGTAATATCGAAGCCGGCTGGTTCTGCCAAGGTCAGCACTTATATTTCGGGATTGGTAAATAGAATTTACTGCACTCCGGGACAGAAAATAGTATCCGGACAGGCAATATTTGAAATAACTGGAAATGATCTGATTGAATTTCAAAAAGATTTTGCCGAATCAGCCAGTTTGCTGGTTAGGGTAAGAAGTGAATATGAAAGACTTAAATCACTATTTTCAGAAAATGTGGGAAGTGAAAAAGAGTTGATTTTTGCGGAAAGCGAATACAAGGCAACTCAGGCACGGTATTCAGCTTTGAAGATAAAAATGCAACTTTTGGGGCTGAATACTGAAAAAGTAGAAAATGGCGGTTTCTATGAATCCTATATTATAAAATCACCCATCAGTGGTTATATATCTCAGATTAATGTTTCTCTTGGACAATATGCCGATCAGCAAACCGCTATTGCTGAAGTAATTGATGTTTCACAGTTCTGTATAAGGATCGCAGTTTTTGAAAAGGACATTCCCCAGCTTAAGGAAAAACAGAAAGTACGGATCAGATTATTAGGCGATCCTTCAGAATATATGGCGACACTTAGTTCAATCGGGAAGAATGTAGATAACGAGACCAGGACAATCTTATGTAATGCTGAAATAGACGATCTTGGAAAGGCGAATTTTGTAAACAACGCCTATGTTGAAGCCAGAATTATTACTTCAAATGATACTGTAAATGCCATTACTGAAGACGCTATTTTGAAATCAGGAGGGAATAACTACTTACTGGCTTTGGAAGAATCCCGGAACGAAACATTCTTTCTGAACAAAGTAAAAGTAGAAACAGGTAGAACTATTAATGGGTTTGTAGAAATTTTAAGTGCTCCTGAATTAAGAAAAGTACTTTGCAAAGGAGCTTATAATATACAGATAGATTAACCATTTTTATAAATACTGAAACATATAATTATAAATAACCCAATTGCAAATCAGGATATGAAACAAATTATATACCAGGTAGATGCTTTTACAGATGAGATTTTTAAAGGAAATCCTGCTGCTGTTTGTCCACTTAATTCTTGGCTGAAAGATGAACTTATGCAGAGAATTGCCATGGAAAACAATCTTTCGGAAACAGCTTTCTATATAAAAGACGGAGAGGATTATCAGATCAGGTGGTTTACTCCTACAATTGAGGTTGACCTGTGCGGCCATGCCACCCTTGCGTCCGCATATGTACTGTTTAATTATGAAAATCATTATGGAAATAATATAAGATTTATAACATTAAGATCCGGGGACTTAATAGTAGCCAAAGAGGGAGATCAGATTACATTGAATTTTCCTTCCGATATTATTATGCCTTCCGATATTTCTAAAGAGTTTGCAGATTGTTTTAACATAAAGCCAAGTCATGTATTCAAAGGGAAAACAGATTATATGTTTGTTTTTGATTCCATGAAGGAAATAGAGTTACTTATTCCTGACTTTCCTAATATAAAAAAGCTTGACTGCAGGGGTATTATTGTTACTGCTCCAGCGGATAACGTAGATTTTGTTTCACGTTTTTTTGGTCCGCAATCAGGTGTTGATGAAGACCCTGTTACTGGTTCCGCCCATACAACCCTGACACCTTATTGGTCGCAACGTCTAGGCAAAGAATCCCTTACAGCCATACAGCTCTCAGCAAGAAAAGGGTTTCTGAAATGTAAAAATGGTGGTGACAGAGTAGATATAAGCGGGAATTGCAGATTATATATGAAAGGAGAAATATTTATCTGAAGAAGCATGTAGTTATAATAGCTATTTTTTAGTAATGGTCAACAATTTAAGGAATTAATTGTTAAAATATAAATCTTAAGTTGTTATGAAGCAATTGATTATTTCATTCCTTCTGCTACTGTTTCTGCCCTCGTGTGAAAAGGGATATACAGTAAATCAAATGCGGATTCTTATAAAGAACGAGACTGATAGCACCATGACTGTTAAGCTGTTTCCAAAAAGCAAATATTCAAGATATGGGAAATATTCATATTCCGATATGCATACAAAATACAAGGACACAACTTTTATACCTGATAGGAAGCTTGGTACAGAAATATTCTCCACTGATACAGTTGAAATGGAACCACACATTCTTGCTAAAAGAGTATTTGACAGCCTAACAATAAAACTGGCATCAGGAAAAATATTAAAATTCTCTCCACAGGGAGCAGTAAATTATTCAAAGAATCTGTTTTCAGAAAAGGAGGCATGGACATATCAAAGAAACACCATGGAGCACGTCAGAATGTGGAGAGAGAACGGGGTTGAATCAGAAGATTATATTTTTATAATTGAGGGAATTAATTGAATAAGTACAATTCCAAAACTGTATCTTAATGACTATTACAATCAGAAAGGCTAACGAAAATGATTTTCCTGTTATCCTTACACTTATAAAAGAACTGGCTGAATATGAGCGAGATTTAGAAAAAGTAACAAATTCAGTTGCTTTGATGAGAGAGGAGCAAAAGCATTTCAATTGTTATGTAGCTGAGTCAGAAAATAATGAAATAATCGGCATGGCTATTTATTTCTTTGCATATTATACATGGGTTGGCAAGTCTCTCTATCTTGAAGATATATATGTAAAGGAAAACTACAGGAGATTCAGGATAGGAACTTTACTTCTGAGAAAGGTTTTTGAAGTTGCACGCGAAGAGAATTGCAAGAGGGTCAGGTGGCAGGTTCTAGATTGGAATACCTCTGCAATTGAATTCTACAAAAAATGCGGAGCAGAAATCAACAATAACTGGCTTAACTGCACATTTGACCAGAAAGGTATTCAGGAATTTAATCTTTAATCTCAATATTGTTACATATCAACATATTTAGATTTATTACATATATTTGCAATACAAATTATTACGATATGGAGTTTAAGGACCTGACACCCGAAAATCTTGAAAGGGCAGCCAACATGCTGAAAGCAATTGCTCATCCTATCAGGATATCGATTGTTGGGTGTCTTGAAGACGGACAAAGAAGAACTGTGACAGAAATACACAAACAACTGGGACTTGAACAATCAACAACCTCCCATCATCTTGGAATTCTTAAGGACAGGGGCGTTCTGAGCTCAAAACGGGAAGGGAAAAATACCTGGTATTTCCTTAAGCATGAAAATCTTAAGACTGTATTAAGCTGTGTCAGCAGTTGCTGTGAAAAATAAACTGTTGGTCCTTCTGCAATCTTAGTGGTTAAGATAAATCCCTAAACATTCTCTTCTGAAACAGAAGAATTGAAATTACTCCGCATGTGATAGCAGAGTCTGCAATATTGAAGACAGGTCTGAAAAATACAAGTGATTCTCCTGGATTTATCGGAGACCAATCAGGCCAATATGTGTCAATTACCGGGAAATAAAACATATCCACAACTCGTCCATGCAGGAGGGTGGAATATCCTCCTCCGGGCGGGAACAAAATTGCAGGCTGGGTATAGCTTTCACTGAAGATTATACCATAGAAAGCACTGTCGATAATATTGCCAACAGCCCCGGCCATAATAGCACTTACTGCTAGTATTAGCCCTGTATTGGCTTTCTTTTCTATTATAGAATTTAGGAACCATCCAATTCCAAATATTGCCACAATCCTGAAAATGCTTAAAATTAGCTTACCGGGTTTGCCTCCCATTTCCATACCAAAAGCCATCCCGTTATTTTCAATAAAGTGAATAAGTCCCCAATTACCAAATAGCTTAATTTCCTCACCGATAACAAGATGGGTTTTTATCCAGATTTTAAGGATCTGATCTGCAATAAGGATAAGGGATATAAGCAAAACTGCTTTCTTTCGGGGTGACATCAATGATATTTTTTAATACGAGGGCGAAAAATAGTAAAAAAAGAAATGAGAGTTGTGCTTATAATTAAAGAAATGAAACAAGTACAGTATAATTTAACTAAATTCCCTGATAATTTATATTAATCTAATGAAACAAAGGACAGCTCTTTTATTTGGGGGAACAGGGTTAATAGGCAAAACACTTGCTGGAGAGCTCTGCACATCGGACCGATATGATAAAATCCTGGTTTTTACCAGAAGGGATGCAGGTTTTACAGGTGAAGCTAAAATTATAAATATTATTGTTGATTTTAATAATCCTGAAAGCTTTTCCGGGCATATCAGGGGAGATGATTTGTATATATGTCTTGGAACAACAATAAAAAAGGCGGGATCTATTCAGAAAATGGAAGAGATTGACCGCGATCTTCCTGTAAAGCTGGCAATTCTGGCACATGAAAATGGTGTAAAAAGACTGGCTGTAGTATCCTCTATAGGTGCAAATTTGGCATCCTCAAACTATTACCTGCGTATAAAGGGAGAGATGGAACGCAGCATACTGGAAATTGATTTTGAAACAATTGCCATTGTGCGGCCTTCTCTTCTTCTTGGAGAAAGAAACGAGAAGCGATTTGGTGAATCCATTTCAAAAATTATTATGAAGGCATTCGGCTTCATTCTATTTGGGAATCTTAAAAAGTACAGGGCCATTGAAGGGAGAGATGTTGCTAAAGCGATGATCAGGATTCTATTCGAAGAAAAGGGCAAAAGTATTTTTGAATCTGATCAGGTTCAGAATATCGCAGATCAGAAATAAAAAAATCCCGGAATTTTCCGGGATTTTTTTATGTATTTATAAGCCTATGGACACGTAACATTAACTTTGTTTGAATCCCAGCATTTCCATTCTCCATCGAGATAATCCGAACTTTTTATTCTTCCGTTTTTGCCGGTAGTGCTCCATTCAATGTTTACGTCAGAGAATTTTACCAGTGTCGAGTTATAGTAATGAACATTAAATTTTGCATTTAATGCATTATTAGTCAGGCCATATTCAATATATGCACCATTACTCGTTCCGGTTTTTAGATATGTATATTTGATTGTTCCAATGTCTGTTCCTGATTTTGTCCAGTCGATCTGAAGGATTGGTGCAGTAACTGTGTTACTTTCAGCCAATGACCACTGCCCGCCGGAGCCATCAAGCTTGGAGGTTCCTTCAAACCATTTGAACTCGGCAAATGCAGGTGCAGTCTCCTTTGTAATATACATTTCCCATTTTATATCTGTAGCACCAATTTCTCCGGTGAGCCTTGCTTTGTACGTTACTCCTGCGGCGCTTACATTATAGCTCCACTGCCATTTTTTGTCAGACAGGTATACAGGATCCTGGTCAACAGCAACTTTAAAGGAGGCTACAGGTATTGCAAGGGTTACGGCAATAATTGTTCGCCATGTTCCTACAATCAGTACTGAAGTTCCCCAGTTAAGGTTTTCTGTGCCTTTGTTTTCAAATACCAAATCAGCAGTTTTAGCATCGCTTACAAAATTGCTGAAATCAATGAGCATCGATTCTGCAGGGGGAAGTGTCGGAGGATCACCCTTATCTTTTTTACATCCGCTGAAGCATCCTGATATCATAAGAATAATCAGGGTCAGAGATAAAACTTTTTTCATAATCTATTATTTTGATGTAAAAACTAAACGCAAAATATCTCTAAAATGTTTATGAATATAGTACAAAGATACAAGAAGGTATCAAATAAATGTATAAAAAATTTGGGGAATCTTGATTATTATTAATGAAATAAACTTTAAAAAAGGTGTATTACTGACCCCGCTATCAATAATACCATTATTAAAAGTCCATATGTATTTATAAGAATCATAGCTCCTCTAACCTGTTGAAATTCTGTATTTAAGAATATTTTACGGTAAAAAAGAAGGATAAAAGCCATATTCAGGATTGAAAACAGAATTAGATAATGTGAGGCAAATATTTCTGTAACAAGAAAGAAAATCAAAAGCAAAGTACTCGATATTAATACCCAGTAGAATACCAGTTTTCTGATTTGAATATCATTAAGATAGCTGGAAATTGTTGCAAGACCGGCTTTTCTGTATTCTTCTCCGTATTTAATAATGATCAGCCAGAAATGAGGTATCTGCCACAGAAACATAAATATGGAAAATGAAATTATATCAATTGATGCCAGACTGGCTCCTGCAGAAGAATAACCAATTAAGGGAGGAATAGCACCAACGAGAGCCCCGGGAATAATTGATAGAACAGTAGACCTCTTGAGTAGTGTATAGACCAGATTATACAACACCACATTCAGAATACCCAGAATTAACGGGAAGATACCATTATGAAAAAGAAGTACAATTCCTGAGATAAATAAAAAAGAAGCAATCAGGAGAGCTTTTTTTTCAGATATTTCTCCGGATGGAATCGGTCTTCTCTTTGTTCTTTCCATCAGCAGGTCAGTTCTCCTTTCAGAATACTGATTTAATGCTGCAGCTCCGCTTGCAAGAAAAAATACTCCTGTGGCAAGAAAAAATAACCTTATACTGATATCTTCTCCGGAAATAAAATATCCTGTAACTGAAGAGAGAACAACAGCAAGGGATAGTTTGTACTTGATCAGATCAGAATAGACGGAAAGCCTTTTCACCCTTTTATTTTTCTACTGACAGTGTTTTAAGATAGTCTGTAATGGTTGCAATATCTTCAGTTTTCAGGACATCTTTATATGATTTCATTAATCCTTTTGCAAAACCGGTGACTACTTCTGAATCAGGATCATATATTGAGTTAATAATATATTTTTCATCTGCAGTTACTTTTATCTGGTTTGTTCCGGCTGTTACTGATCGTTCAGAACCATAAAGGCCCTTAAAAGAAGGCCCTACCAGTTTTGTGCCATCCAGAGAATGGCATGCAATGCAGCCGGTATTTCTGAGCAGAAGATAGCCATCCGGTTCGGGAACTATAGCTGCAGCCTTGTATTCTTCAAACCATTTATCATAATCAGCCTGTTCAACAATTTTTGCTTTTGCAAGCATTGATGCATGAAGTAATCCGCAGTACTCAGTACAGAGTATTTCATATTCTCCTACTATTGTAGGAATAAACCAAAGATATGTATCATAACCAGGGATTACATCTTCCTTGACTCTGAAAGCAGGAATAAAAAGACTGTGAACAACATCTTCGGATTTTAGATTAACCCGAACCGGTTTGTTTACGGGCAATACAAGATCAGATGTCTTCATGCCATTGCCATAGTCAAATTCCCATTCCCACATTCTTCCTATAGCCTGGATTTCCATAGCACCATCCGGAACCTTTCTCATTGGTGCAAATCCTGACCATCCCATATAAAACATCATCATTACAATTATCAGAGGAACTGTAGTCCAGATGATCTCCAGTTTCACACTACCGGTAAATTGTTGTGCAGGTTTCCCTTTTTTTCTTGAGAAATGAATAACAGTCCAGATCATAAATGCTGTTATTCCGATAATAAAAAAACCAGCAATCGAAAAAATGAAAATAAAGGCCCTGTCTACTCCTTCTGCTAGATTTGATGCACCTGTAAACATATTTTTTACCTTAAGTAGTAATCAATAAAAGTTATAATGATAACAACAGCGAAAAGAGCAAATACTCCGCTCACCATAGCTTTAATAAACAGGCTTTCATGTTTAACATGCATGAAATTGATTATCACTGTGGCAACCTTAATGCTGGCTATCAGCAGTGCTACAGTAACTGTGAAGGCTCCAAAATGCCATCCTGTTGCTGCTACAGAAATGAACGTCAGAATAAGCAGAGCAATCAGTACATAAGCATGGGAGGTATAGCTTGAAATATGTGTCTCCTCATTTTTCATAGGATAGTTTATTTTTAAGTTATCAGATAAAGTAAAGGAAAAAGGAAAATCCAGATCAGGTCAACCAGATGCCAGTAGAGTCCGCTGTTTTCAAGGTGAAGATAATGAGACTGACTGACAGTTCCCTTCCTGATCTTAAAAATGGTTATAGTAAGCAGGATCATACCAATCATTACATGAAGGGCATGTAATCCGGTCATCATGTAATACAATCCAAAGAAAAGAAGCTCTCCCTGGGGCAGGTTTTTCAATACTTCTGATCCCGGATAAATTTTAAATTCAAACTTATGTGACCACTCAAAATACTTGTTCAGCATAAAGAGTCCGGCAAGAATAATTGTAATCGCAATAAGTAAAACAGCCAGGTTTTTCTGGTTCTTCTGAATGGCTGTAATGGACATTGCAACTGTCATACTGCTTACAAGAAGGAATACTGTATTGAGAGTGCCTATATAGGTGTTCAGTTCAGCAGCAGCAGTATGAAAATCTGATGAATACTTTGCCCTGAAAACAGCATACACTAGGAATAAACCTCCAAAAAGGAACAGTTCGGTGAAAAGGAATATCCACATTCCAAGTTTCCCTGTTTCACTTTCAATTTGTTCACTATGAATTGCCTGCGTTGACATATATCTTCAACTATTTGTTGTTATTGTTATTGCCAAATATGTATGGCTTTCCTTTAATTTCAGGAATTACCTCAAAGTTTTCATGTGAAGGTGGAGAAGGTATCTGCCACTCAAGAGTGACTCCGTGCCATGGATTTGCCGGTGCTTTCTCTCCTTTTTTAGCATGATAGATTAGATTATAAACCATTATTATTAATCCGATGAACAGTATAAATCCACCAATTGTTGAGATCTGGTGTCCGGTTTGGAACTGTGGCAGGTAATCGAAATACCTTCTGGGCATTCCCTGTATCCCGATAATAAACTGGGGGAAGTAAAGCAGGTTAAATCCAATGAATATTACCGCACAGCCTATATAAGCTAATGTATTGTTGTACATTCTTCCGAACATTTTAGGAAACCAGTAATGTATTCCTGCGAAAAATGAAAATCCCATTCCTCCGAATATTATATAATGAAAGTGAGCAACAACAAAGGAGGTGTCATGTACCTGTACATCTGTTGCTACTGAACCAAGTGTCAGGCCAGTGAATCCACCAATCATAAAAAAGGAATATGAAACAAATAGCATACAAAAGAGGCAGTTTAAGGTCGATTGATCCTCCATACATGGTCGATATCCAGTTAAATACTTTTATTGCACTGGGCACCGCTACAATGAAGGTAAGAAAGGAAAAGAACCAGCGGGATCCATAACTAATCCCTGCAGTATACATGTGATGTCCCCAGACAAAATATCCAACGAATGCAATTGCAAGACTGGAAAACAATATTGCAGTGTAACCAAAAATAGGCTTCTGACTGAAAGTTGGGAAAATCTCAGTTACAATACCCATTCCCGGTAGAATCATTATATAAACAGCAGGATGGGAATATATCCAGAAAAGATGCTGGAACAATACAGGATCTCCTCCAAGTGCAGGATCAAAAAAACCAATTCTTAATACACGTTCTGCAATTACCATTAAAAGAGTTATTCCAACAATAGGTGTAGCAAGCACCTGTATCCAGGCTGTTGCATAAAGAGCCCATGGAAACAAAGGCATTCTGAACCAGCCCATTCCGGGCGCCCTCATCCTGTGAATGGTAACAATGAAATTCAAACCAGTCAGGATTGAAGAGAATCCGAGAATGAATGCTGCTATTAGAGCATATATTACATTGGTCGAAGATTGTGCACTGTAGGGAACATAAAATGTCCAGCCTGTATCAGGTGATCCTTCACCAATGAACTGTGACAGAACACCGAAAATTGCACCGATAATGTACAAGTACCACGAAAAAAGGTTAAGTTTTGGAAATGCAACATCCTTTGCGCCAATAAGTATTGGCAGGAAAAAGTTGCCAAAAACTGCCGGCAATGCAGGAATAACAATAATAAATATCATTATGATGCCGTGAATTGTAAACATGCCGTTGTATGTCTGGGGACCCATAATTGTTTCCCCGGGAGAAAACAGTTCAACCCTCATCAGTAATCCAAGAATTGCGGCAACAAAAAAGAATACGATTATGCAGTACAGATAAAGCAGTCCGATTTTTTTGTGATCGGTAGTCAGCAGCCAGGAAAGCAATCCTTTATATTTTCCCTTATACTCAAGATAACTTATGTGTGATCCGTTTTCAGAGTTGTCCATAACTTCTAAATTTTCAATTTTTTCTTCTTTTCACCATCAGAAAAATAAAAACTATTAAGGCAATGATAATAGTTATTGTCCCGATTATTCTGGTTATCTGTATGCTGTAAGTTTTGCTTGCAGGGTTATATGCAAAGCAATATTCAAGGATTCTGTTAATAGTTGGACGGGCAATTCCTTTCTGGGCTTCAATAATTGACATCTTCAGATCAAATGGAAGAAATGTCAGTCCGTACAGGTATCTGGTTATTTTTCCTTGCGGACTGAGTACAATAATTGCTGATGCATGAGCAAAATCGAGTCCCTGAGCCTTATACCTGAAACCGGTAGCTTCAGTTATTTTGTTAATATTATCCTGTATCCCTGTAAGATAAATCCAATGTTTTTGATTTTCCTTGCTGATTTTCTGAACGAAATTCACCTTCTTTTCCCTTGCCTTTTCGGGTGTATCCTTAGTATTAAAACTGATAGTAATTATCTGATAATCTGTTCCAAGCTTCAGATCTGTCTTGCTTATAACATCAGCTACCCCATCCATCAGGGGACTGCAAAGGTTGGGGCAGTCAAAATAGACAAAAAGCATTACAGTTGGCTTGTCTATCAGCTGTCCGAGTGTTACAGTATCATTTGATTCATTAAGGAACCACAGATCCTTAGGTATTGTGTCTCCCAGATGTTCAATAATTCCAATTTCGATCTTATCATTGAGCAGGTTAGATTTGACCATCTCCTGGCTGAATGATGGTACAGATAAAATAGTAATTAAAATAGAGAAAAGTAATCTTTTCATATAGATCCTATTTAGCACTGTTTGTGTCTTCTTCAGAATAAATCCCGGCGATCATTAAAGATCCTCCCATAAGTGATATGTCCTTTAGGAGTGCAATAAGTGTAACTGTCTGGTCATTGCCGTTGATCAGGTGCGGAATATGAATTGTTGCAATAAACAGGAACAGCAGAATAGCAAGAATTATGGTGGAGATTTTAATATATTTCTTTATTATTATGCTGATACTTACGGCTATAAGCATAATCCCGGTGAGAAATATCGTATATGCACCAAGAGGGATGAAGGATGTAATTATCCCAATGTAATAATCCTTCATGATAAAATGATTTATACCAAATACTGCAAATGGTAATGCAAACAGGATTCTTCCGATTGTTGTAATGTTTTTCATACCGATAAAATTAAGACATTGATATTAGTATTTCTAATTTTCTGAAGCCTTGTTTTCCAGATATTTACCTACAATATAAATATCTCTTATTTTAACCATAACAAGTACTATAAAACTCAGGGCAACTATAACTCCCAGACAGTAAGTCAGCAAAATCCATATCGGAGCTTTTCTTACGTTGTTCCACATAGCCCTTTCAGCAACAAGGCTGACAGGAATTGTTTTTATTCCTGCTGCAAGGACTGTATCCTTTGAAGATGTGCCAAACACGTCTTCATCACTAAACCTGGCACTGACTAAGATATTTCCATCTGAATCACCATGCATTTTTTCAGGAATTCTGAAAACAGCCCTTCCGGACTTATCTGTTACTTTTTCTTCATCAACCACCTGATGCCCGAATGTTCTGTGGACATAAAGCTTTATTCCTGCCTCAGTGACAGGTACCCTGCTGCTTTCTTTTTCGGCATATGCAGTGACTACTATAGAAGTGTCAGAAGATATATGTTCAATAAACATATTTATTGTTGATCCAGGATACGCAGTTGACGAAATAACTGACTTAACCTGCTGCCTGTATAATTTGTTAAAACTTCTCAGATAAGAAATTATGTTCCATACCTCATCAGATGTAAGAACACTTCTGAATGAAGGCATCTGGCCTCTTCCTACCGAAATCTTATAAAATATCTCTCCATCATTATTTCTCTGGATTTTTTCGGTAGCAGGATCGCCTGGAGCAGGAACAAGATTAAGATAATTTGATTTTCCAGGGGTGCCATGGCATGACATGCAATTGAGAGTATATAATTTCTGTCCGGCCATTCTGGTATTATCATCAAAAGCAAATGTACTCAGACGCCCTTTTTTGTCATCAGGAACTTTCCACTCCTGACCTTGTATAGATTGAAAGACAAGATGTAAAAATGTCAGAATCAATATAATACTTCTCATAATGTCAGAATTTATTTATGTTCTATTTCCTCATTTACGGTAGCTTCTTCTTCTGCAATTTCCCATATTGGGACAACGGGAAACAGTTTTGAAAGAATTGTAATGATCATTAAAACGAGGATCATTGAAGCCATAGTAACTGAAGTCTCAATAATTGTAGGTTTGTACACCATCCATTCAACAGGAACGTTTTGTATTGGGAGATATGGATGTCCCTGTACCGGTACAACAATCAAATACCGTTTAAACCAGGAAGCTGCAAAAACAACAATAGAGATTAGCAAAAGAGGAAGAGGCTTCCTCATTCTCTTAATTAACAAAAGGGCAACAGGAATTACAAGTCCTGCAAGCTGAACACCCCAGAAGAGCCATGCATAATGTCCTGTAAATAATTCCTTAAGATGGATGGCCTCGTGTGTCTTAAGTTTATAACCTGGAACAATGAACTCATTGATATTAAAGTAAATGTAAATAATAGACACCAGTGCAAGTACTCTGCCTATTTTTTCAAAATGAAAGTCAGTGAGGTATTTCTGCAATTTGTAGTTTTCCCTGAAAAAATACATAGCAATTATGACAGCTGCTGTACCTGAAACAAAAGCTCCTGAAATGAAATAAGGTCCAAAAATTGTACTGTCCCAGCCGGCACGGGGAGTAACTGCAAAAAGCCATGAGGTTACTGTATGAATAGCGAAAGCCAGAGGAACGATAAGTATAAGAAGTATTCTCATAGCCTGGTGCATGATCTGGAACTGCCTGTCGTGATTAACCCATTTGACAGATAGGATTTCGTATATTTTTATCAGAAATCCAGGCCTGCCTTCAAGTCTGCTTTTTGATATAGCCAGATCGGGGATCAAAGGAATAAACCACAGCATAAGACTGACAAACAGATATGTTGTAACAACAGTGACGTCCCACAATATAGGAGACTGAATCCTTCCATACAGGAATAAGTATGGAAACCGGTCAGGACGTCCCATGTCAGAGATTATTACCAGGCCTGCAACGGCAGCAAAAGCTACAGCTATGATTTCTGCAATTCTGGTTATTGGTTTGATCCATTTGGTTCCTGATAGTCCAAGCACTGAGCTGATTAACATCCCGATGAGGCTGGTTGCAACAAAGAAAACAAATGTGGCAATATACATTCCCCAGCTTGTAGCATCACGCAATCCTGTAACACCAAGTCCTTTCTGCAACTGTATAGTGTAAGCATAAAGGCATGCCGCAAGGGAGATAGTGAGTATCCCCATCCACACTAAAAATCCTTTGTTTATCCTGACATTTCTAAGGACATCTGCTGAAACAGACTCCAGTTTTTCCCGGTAGAGATCTGTATTATAAAGAGATCGGGCCATTTAATCCTGTTTTATGTAGTTTCCTTGTATTCGGGTTTTTCACCTTCTGTAAAGTCAAATATCCGGTTTTTAGGCGGGAGATAGTAGACTCTTGGTTTAGTGCCTAGTTCTGCCATCAGCCTGTATGCTCCGTTTTTTTCAAGTAATTCACTGAAACTTACAGTCTCTTTAGTTGTTCCGTTAGTAACAGAGTCTTCATTTTCATCACCAAAATAGAAGACGCCGTTAGGGCATGCCGAAACACAATAAGGAAGCGCATTTTCCCGCACTCTGTCGGCACTGAATAGGCACTTTGAAATAGTCCCTTTTTTCTGTGGGACATTGAGTTCAACATTATAAGGTTTGTTTTTATCTTCTTCTGCATTCATTGGTTCCTGCCAGTGGAACATTCTGGCCGAATAAGGGCAGGCAGCCATGCAAAAACGACAACCGATACATCTCTCATTGTCAATCAGTACAATTCCGTCCTGTCTTTTGTAAGTTGCGTCAACCGGGCATACTGAGACACATGGTGGATTATCGCAATGCTGGCAGGGCTTTGGCATAAAGTATTTCGGAGTATTTACCGATTCCTGCATTACCAGAGTATTGATATGGTATTCGTATGGACGAAGGTGGTGGGCCGATTGACAGGCATTTACGCATTTCCTTGCATTTCTGCATTTTGACAAATCAATTACCATTACCCATTTTTTCCCTTTAATGCCGTCTCTTCCTTTGGTTTGAAATGATTTAACCTGGTATTTGATATCATTTATCTCTTCCTTTGAAACTTCAACTAACCTGTTGTCTTCTGTAAGAACCTTAACAGTATCACCTTTATTTTTGTTTTTTTCAAAACGATACCCTGAATAAACAGCAGCAGCCCCTGCTACAGATGCAGCACCAACCAATCCAACTTTCTTCAGGAAATCACGGCGCGATGACTCCAGGGTTTCATCAATTTCCTGATCATCAGATCCGGGTTTATTTATTTCTTCACTCATACTGTTAAAAATGAAAGATAAAACTCTCTGAAAGTAACCGTTAATGCTATACTATAAGGGATTAGCCGGAGTAAAGCTTTTTACTGTATAACCCGAACTTGTAATTGTCTCCCTTATCTTCAGTGTATCGACGAGTGAAGGGAAGTATTCAACTATCGCCCTTCCGTCTGTAAATGTAGCTCTAACTGATTTAATTCCTTCCAGTTTTCCTACTTTTCTCTGAATAGTCTGTTCACAGGCGGTGCAGGTCATCCCTTCAATTTTGACCTCAATAAACGATGCTGTTGCCTGTTCACCGGATTTATCTTTTTTATTGCCTCCGCACGATACGGTAAGAAGGAGGGTGGTTAGTATTAACAAAACTGAAAACAGATGTTTCTTTCTCATGGTCAGATTTGTTTAGGTTTTGTGTTAAAAAAATAACAGTGATAAAAGTATGAAATATTTCGTAACACATGAAATTTGTGTCAAATAGCATAGCAATGTTAAATTTTCCTGTAATGTTTGAACAAATTGTTTTTCATTTTGTTTAAGAATAAAAAATACATAATGAAACAAAGAGACTTTTTAAAATCATCTATCCTGGTAACAATAGCTCTGTTTACAGCTCTGATTGTAAATGCCAGTGAACCTCAGACGAAAACTGCCACTAACCCTGAAGGAGTTGTACCTGCTGAATTTCCGGCACTTCCCTACGGGTATGATGCTCTTGAGCCTTATATTGATGCACGTACAATGGAGATTCACTACGATAAGCATCACAGGGCATATTATACCAATTTTGTCAATGCAGTTAAAGGTACTGCACTTGAAAAAACAGATCTGAAAGAGATTTTTGCAACAATTTCCAAACAAAGTGATGCTGTCAGGAATAACGGGGGTGGATATTACAACCATCTTATTTTCTGGGCTAATCTTGGAAAAGGTTCGGCTGCTCCGTCGAAGGAACTCTCAGAGGCAATCAACAGTGCATTCGGATCATTTGACAAGTTCAAGGAAACATTTAACACAGCCGCAAAGACAAGATTTGGAAGCGGATGGGCATGGCTGGTTGTTACACCTGATAAAAAACTTGCAGTTGGAAGCACTCCTAACCAGGACAATCCTCTAATGGACGTTTCAGTATTAAAAGGTGAACCTCTTCTTACTCTTGATGTTTGGGAACATGCATATTATCTTAAATATCAGAATAAAAGAGCTGATTAGGTTGAGGCATTCTGGAATGTAGTAAACTGGGATGAAGTGAACAGGAGATACAAAGAGGCTGTTAAATAGTCATAAAATTTATAAAAAAAGGGGCTCTAAACAGCCCCTTTTTTTATTTAATATCATTCCTTTTAATCCCGATTTAAGGATAACGTATCAGGTATAAAGAAATCTTTTAATTTTAAGCGTAGCTGTTTTCTGAAATGGCATAGGCTGCTGAATAACCTTGGTGATCTGGCTGAATTTATTTACATGAGAATTGACATAATCTTTAAGTTCAGCAAGCAGTTCTTCCTTTTTCTCTTCATATTTTTCCGACATATCTTCTTTCATATGCTGGTATTTCTTTTCCAGTTCTTCCATATTCAAATGTACCATTGCAACAAGTTTTCCTTTCTGCTGTACAACCAGAGATTCCACTACAAAGCGGAAATTATTAATAACTGATTCAATCTCTTCAGGGTAAATGTTTTCACCACTTGCTCCGACTATCATGTTTTTGAGTCTGCCTTTTATAAAGAGATTGTTTTTATTGTCAAGAGTCCCAAGATCCCCGGTTTTAAACCATCCGTCAGGGGTAAGAACTTCAGCAGTCATTTCAGGTTCTTTGTAATAGCCTTTCATAACATTTGGTCCCTTTGCCCAGATTTCACCTTCCCCTGTTTTTTTATCAGGATTTTTGACAATGAGCTCAATCTCTTCAATAGCAGGACCTGTTGACTCGAATACTGATTTAGATGGATTGGCACCTGCAAGAAGCGGGGCTGTTTCAGTCAGACCATAACCTATCGCGTAAGGAAATTTTGCTTCAATTAGGAATTGCTCAACTGTTCTGTTAAGCTTGGCTCCACCAATGCCGTAAAATTTCAGGTTTCCTCCGAATGTGGCATAGAGTTTTTTGCCAGCAGCCTTATTGAGTATTTTTCTGAAGAAAGGTAACTTATACAGAAGCTTCAGTATCAGTTTTTCCTCAAACGCCGGAAGGATCTTATTGAAATATATTTTCTCCATTATCAGCGGTACAGTAAGCATCATCGTTGGTTTGATCTCTGCCATTGCAGGAATAAGTACCGCGGGAGTGGGGGGTTTTCTGAGATAATAAACGCATGAGCCTCCGAGCATGGGAAGAATCAGGCCGAGTGTGTTTTCATAAGTGTGCGAAAGGGGAAGCACAGAAAGAAACTTGTCTTTTTCATCGATCCACTGTATCACCATGCCTTTCATTGCATTAAATGTTATGTTCTTATGAGTGAGCATAACTCCTTTAGAGCGGCCGGTAGTGCCAGAGGTGTAAATGATCGAGGCAAGATCCTCTTCTTCGACATGATATTTGCCAGCCGGTACAGATGAAGGATCAAAACCTGCTAGCAGATCTCCCTTTCCAATAAGTGAATAATCTTCAATTTGAATAATTGTCTTAAGGCTGTCAGATTCATAACCCTCAATTCTGTTCATCAAAGGCGATGAAATAAAAATTGCCTTAGACTCAGAATGATCCAGTACATTCTTGACTTCAGTAACTGAAAAATCAGGCAGGATTGGTACTGCTACCGCTCCCATGAAAGTAATTGAAAAATAGGCTATTCCCCAGTTCGGCATATTGCTGCTAAGGATAGCAACTTTATCGCCGCGTGCAATTCCGTTTTTCTCAAGGAATGAAATCAATGCTTTTATTTCACGATCTACCTGATCATATGTTTTTGGTTCCTCTCCAACAAAAGCATAAGCATTCTGCTTTCCGTGCCTGCTCAGTGTTTCAGCAAATTTGGCCGGGAAAGTCATTTCACCTGAATTCACATTATTGCTCCCCATCTTACCCTGTTATTTATCTGTGAATAAAGTGCAAAGGTACGAAATTATTGTGTTTTTACCTGAAATGAGCCATTATAATGAGGATATTACTGAAAACCAGGATGGAATAATGAACCTTTATCGGCCGGAATGGTTATTTTTGTAGTTCATTAAAATAATCCCGATAATATGACATCCGTGATAAGAGTGACGAAGGAATTTGGTTTTGAAATGGCTCATGTACTATGGAATTATGATGGTCCGTGCAGGAATGTACACGGACATTCCTACAGACTTTTTGTGACCCTTACAGGTGTACCTTCTGAAAATCCTGATGATGTTAAAAACGGAATGGTGATTGATTTTTCCGATCTGAAACGAATAATAAAAAAGGAGATAGTAAGCGTTTTTGATCATTCTGTTGTTGTTGGCAGAAAACACGATAAAGAGAAAATAGAAATGTTTATGAAATTGTTCGGCAACACTGTGCTAGTTGATTATCAGCCAACCTGTGAAAACCTGGTTTCTGATTTTGCTGCAAGAATAAAACCCTTTCTGCCTTCAGGTGCAAAACTTTACAGTCTGAAATTGTATGAAACAGCAACGTCTTATGCAGAATGGTTTGCAGAGGACAATAAATAAGTGCCTAGAGTGCCTAAATTAGAGTACTTAGAGTTTTAAGTCAGAAAAAGAAAATATTTCATATTTAAATAACCTATGGTTCCAAGTTCCTAACCTATCCAAAATGACCGGTAATCAACCAAAAAAATTGTTCCTCCTTGATGCCTATGCTTTGATCTTCAGATCATATTATGCATTTATCAAGAATCCGAGAGTTACATCCAAAGGACTCAACACCTCTGCAATTTTCGGATTCCTGCTTACACTTGAGGAGGTTCTTCAGAAGCAGAAACCATCGCATATAGCTGTTGTATTTGATACTCCCACGCCAACATTCAGGCATGAAATGTTTAAAGAATATAAGGCCCACAGGGATGAGACTCCGGAAGATATAAAGAAGGCTGTTCCTTACATAAAGAGGCTTCTTGAGGCATACCGGATACCCGTTATTGATTATCCCGGATTTGAGGCGGATGATGTAATCGGAACCCTTGCAAGAAAAGCTTCTGGAGAAGGATTCGTAACATACATGATGACTCCTGACAAGGACTTCGCACAGCTTGTTTCGGAGAATGTATTCATGTTCAAGCCATCAAGAAGCGGAAATGAATCAGTCCAATGGGGTATTCCGGAAGTAAATAAGGAATTCTCAGTTACGAGACCAGAGCAGGTTATTGATGTCCTTGCCCTGATGGGTGATACTGCTGACAATATTCCCGGAGCTCCGGGAGTCGGACCAAAGACAGCTATGAAGCTAATTTCGGAATATGGTAGTGTTGAGGAAGTTTTCCTCAATACAGATAAACTTAAGGGAAAGCTTAAGGAGATAATCGAGAATAACAAAGAACAGATAGAACTATCAAAGAAGCTTGCAACAATTGAGCAGAATGTTCCAGTTGATTTGAACGAGGAGGACCTCCGTCTGGAAATACCTGATGCCGATAAGCTCAGAGCTCTTTTTGATGAACTTGAATTTAAAACTCACGCTGTTAAGATTCTTTCAAAAATTGACAAACAGGAAAAAGAGATTCCTCTTGCCGAAACTTCTGTCATTCAGTCTGATTCCCTGCAGGGTTCTTTATTCGGAGATGAGGTGATGGCCCCTGCCAGAACTCTGGCAACAGTTGAAACTGTTGATCATACCTATAAACTCCTTTCGTCAAAACCGGATATTCAGGATTTTGTGAAAATGGCTGGAGGTCTTAAAGAATTCTGTTTTGATACAGAGACCACAAACATAAATCCTCTTGAGGCAGAGCTTGTTGCAATGGCATTCTCATGGCAGAAAGGCACAGGGTATCTGGTACATTTTCCCGAATCACAGGCTGAAACAAGGGAGATCCTTGAGATTATTAGGCCTCTTCTTGAGAATGAGGCCATAACAAAGATTGGACAGAATATCAAATTTGATATTCAGGTTCTGGCAAATTATGGAATTGAAGTTCAAGGTGCATTGTTCGACACAATGATAGCTCATTATTTGCTGGAGCCTGACATGAGGCACAATATGAATATTCTTTCCGAGACCTATCTGTCATATTCCCCGGTTCATATTGAATCACTCATTGGCGAAAAAGGCCAAAACCAGAAAAATATGAGGTCTGTTCCGGTTGATAAACTGCTGGAATATGCAGTTGAAGATGCCGATGTTACCTGGCAGCTGAAAGAAGTTTTCCGGCCACGTATAAAAGCAGAAGGACTTGAAGATCTTTCGTCAGGTATTGAAATGCCCCTTATAACCGTTCTTGCAGATATGGAAAGGATCGGTGTTAAGCTGAATCAGGAGGACCTGAAATCATCGGCAACCATTCTCCGCGAAGATATAATTGCTCTTGAAAAGGAGATCTATGCACTTGCCGGCACAGAATTCAACATTTCCTCTCCCAAGCAGCTTGGTGACATTTTATTTATCAGGCTAAAACTTGATGAGAATGCCAAGATGACGAAGACCCGGCAGTTTATTACAAACGAGGAGATACTTCAGCGGCTTGTCCATAAGCATCCGATTGTTGATAAAGTTTTGGAATACAGAGGGCTGAGAAAACTGCTTTCAACCTATGTTGAGGCATTGCCACTGCTTGTGAACAGGGAGACAGGCAGAATTCATACTTCATATAATCAGGCTGTGGCAGCTACAGGACGACTGAGTTCAAACAACCCCAACCTTCAGAATATTCCTGTGAGAGATGAACGTGGGAGAGAACTCCGGAAGGCATTTGTACCTGAAAAGGATCATGTTTTCCTTTCTGCTGACTATTCACAGATAGAACTCAGGCTCATGGCTCATCTGAGTCAGGATAAGAGCATGATTGCTGATTTTCTGTCGGGAAATGATATTCATGCAGCTACTGCATCCAAAATATTTGGTGTCGATTTAAAGGATGTTACAAGAGAGATGAGGGGCCGTGCTAAAACAGCCAATTTTGGTATCATTTATGGGATATCATCATATGGTTTATCTGAGAGGTTGACAATAGGACGAAAGGAAGCAAAAGAGCTGATTGACGGATATTTCAACTCTTATCCCGGAGTAAAGATATATATGGATGAAAGCATCAGAAAAGCCAGGGACAAAGGGTATGTTACAACTATGTTCGGAAGGAAAAGATATCTCCCTGATATTCATTCAAGGAATCAGGTTGTACGGGGCAATGCTGAGAGGAATGCCATAAATGCACCGATTCAGGGAAGTGCTGCTGATATAATCAAGATTGCCATGGTCAGGATACATAAAAGGCTGAAAGAAGAAAATTTTCTATCAAAAATGATACTTCAGGTGCATGATGAACTTATATTTGAAACTGTAATACCTGAACTGGAAAAGCTTAAGGAGCTGGTTATTCATGAAATGTCAAATGCTGTTTTACTGAGTGTTCCTCTGAAGGTGGAATGGGGAACCGGAATGAACTGGCTGGAGGCTCATTGAGGGGCTCAATGGCGCAGGGGCACCTGGGAGGCGCAAGGGTTTAAGGAAATTAAATTCATATGGAAGTTAAAGTGTTGTTCTTCGGGGTACTGGCAGAGGTAGCTGGCACTGCATTGAAACACTATTCTGATGTAAACCTGATGTCAGATTTAAAACACAGGATATCAGATGATTTTCCCGAAATAGTGCATTATAATTTCAGGATCGCACTTAATAGTCAGATAATTGAAGGTGAGCAAGAACTGAAAGCAGGTGATGAAATTGCATATCTTCCGCCCTTTGCCGGAGGATGATTAAAATATATTTATAAATGGATATCAACTACCTGATTGAAGGCCCCGTAACTTCTGGAATCATAGCGTCTTATCTGGAGAAGATGTCTGCTGACAGGAATGCAGGAGGGCATTCATTCTTTCTGGGTCAGGTCAGGGCAGATGCAAAAGATGGTAAAACGGTTTTAGCAATTGAATACTCAGCATATGAGAGTATGGTAAAAGCTGTTGCAGATAAAATTATTGAAACAGTTTTGTCTGAATTTGAAGATTTGAAATCTGTTATAATTATCCACTCAACCGGAATTGTGAAAGCAGGGGAGGTCTCCCTTGCCGTTATGGTTTCAGCCGGACACAGACATCAGGCCATTACTGCCTGTGCCAAAACCGTTGAACTAATTAAAGAGCGGTTGCCTGTATGGAAGAAAGAAATCTTCGATGATAATTCACATATATGGAGAGATAATCAGTGAATGCCGGTCAGTTTGTTTCACTTATGCCCTGTCGTATCTTTGACTTTGATTTTTCAGCCGGAATTTTTCCTGTTATGAGAGTTGAGCCGGAAGTACCCCTCAGTACTGATTCATAAGCCTTTTTGTCATTCAGCACTTCCATTGCTTTAATTACCTGCTCATCCTTTTTAATAGTAGCACCAATAGCTCCGGATTCGTAGAAATAGCGTCTGTTTATTTCATCCTCCAGAAGTTCGGTTATTTCAGGTCTGAATGTATCAAGGTCTTCATCAAGACTATGTGCAAGATCCTTTTCAAGAGACTGAAACAGATCCGCATGCTGATCAAAATATTTCTCTTTTTTGGCTATATCTATAAGTTCATTTAAAGACTCTTCTGTTAAAGTTTTATAGCTGAAATTTCTTTTCTTCAGGAACTCTTTGAATTCATTGAACTCTTTGTCAGAAAATGATAATTCTTCAGTTGTTTTAATATCGGGGTGTGCCCAGTAATAGAGAGTAGCAAAATCAAAAATCTGGTTCCTGAGATATAGTTCTGTGGCAATCTGGCTCAAAGATTCAGGCTGAATATCAATATCCGGAGCTATTCCTCCGCCATCTTTTACAACTCTTCCATGCTTTGTTTTAAACTCTTTTATAAGCGAATCCGGAATAAAACCAACACTTCCATCATCGTTAGGATGGGTAAAATCACGTGCCTGAATGCATCTTCCGCTTGGTATATAGTATTTTGCCGTGGTGACTTTAAGCTGAGTATTATAGCTAAGAGGACGAGTGATCTGCACAAGCCCCTTGCCATATGAACGCTGTCCCACTATCACTCCACGGTCAAGATCCTGAATTGCTCCTGCAACAATCTCAGAAGCAGATGCCGAACCCCTGTTAATAATTACAGCAAGAGGAATTGATTCATCAATGGCAGGTTTTTCTGTTTTAAAATCCTCATCAAACTGTTTTACTTTGCCCTTTGTTGATACTACCTCATTTCCCGGTCCAACAAAAAGGTTAACAATATCGACAGCCTCAGTAAGAAGTCCACCGGGATTTCCTCTGAGGTCAAGAATAATCTGTTGTGCATTGGTTCCTTTAAGTGAAACAAGAGCCGCTTTTACATCCTCAATACAATTTTGGGTAAAATTGGTAAAGCGGATATATCCGGTTCTGGAATCAAGCATTCCATAATATGGAACGGGAGGGATACCAATTTTTTCACGTTTCAGTTTAAACTCCTTATCTGCTCCGTTTCGTTCAACAATGATTGTAATTTCTGTGCCGGGATTTCCTTTCAATTTTTCACTTACCTTGTCGGTTGTATATCCTTTGAGCGATATTCCGTCAACATTTTTTAGAAGATCACCTGCTTTGATTCCTGCAAGATCGGCGGGATACCCTTTATAAACTTCACTTACAATTACATAATCACCATTGCTTCTTACAAGAGAACCTATTCCGCCATATTTTCCTGATGTCATGAAAGACAATTCATCAACATCAGATTCAGGGTAATAGACAGTATAAGGGTCAAGTGTTTTGAGCATATTGTCAATACCGCTCTTTATTACTTTATCAGGATCAATATCATCAACATAGAAAGTATTTACTTCTCTTAGCAGGGAAAAGAATATATCCATATTCTTGCCAAGCCTGAAATCGCGTGTTTCCTGGGTAATAAGGAAGCCGGTGCTGATTCCTGCAAATACAAATAAGGAAATCAGTATTATGATGACTTTACGTCTGTTTTTCATTAGAGTTGAGCCTTGATTATGAGTGACAAAATTAGCAAGAAAATCCGGCAAGAGATTTGAGCGGATGATAATTATGACAACTTTAACTTTTAAAGCCTCGTTCAGAGGTTATTAATCAGCTTGCTTATGACTTCTATGATTGATTTTTCTGTTGATTTATAATCAGGAACTTTGTCAGATCTAAGGATTATAAACAGTGAGATATTCAGGTTTTTTTCTGAAAGGTGAGAATACAGCAGATGTTTGTTTTTCCTGTAGGCCTCACGCATTCTTCTTTTAATAAGATTCCTTGTTACAGCCAGCCGGAATCCCCTTTTGGTTACACTGAATCCAACCCTGACAGGGAAGGGTTGTTCTTCGGTACTTATATTCCATACAACTTTGAAGAGGGATGTATAAAACACTTTTCCATCGCTGAATAGAGATTCGATTGTCTTAACACTGCACAGCCTTTCCTCTTTGGAGAATGTCTCCCTGACAGTATTCATTTTATAGAAAATTCAATAGGATATTCCTTTGTACAGGATTTAATATCATGAAGACAGAGAACAACCGGTAATAATTTACCTTAGATTTCTGTGATACTCTTTCAGATAGTCGTCAAGAGCCATTGTCATTGATGGGGCCTTCGGATTTGGGGCATTGATATCAAGACGAAGTCCTTCGGTCTCCACAGCACAGGCAGTTGTTGGCCCGAATGCTGCAATCTTAATGTCACCCTGTTTAAAATCGGGGAAGTTCTCTTTTAGTGATTTTATACCAGAAGGGCTGTAAAAAACAAGAATGTCGTAATCAAATTCTTTTACATTTGAAAAATCAGAACTGATTGTTTTATACATGGTTCCAATCGTATGTTTGATACTGTTCTTGTCCAGCATTTCAGGTATCTCGGCGTTGTGCGGTTCAGAAAGCGGGACAAAGAAATTATCCTCCCTGTGTTTTGCAATAATATCAATAAGATCCTGGAATTTAGCCTTTCCATGGAAGATCTTCCTTTTTCGGTAAACAATGTATTTCTGAAGATAGAAAGCCACATTTTCAGTAATACAGAAATACTTCATTGTGTCAGGTACCACAGTACGTAATTCATTACATATCCTGAAAAAATGATCTATCCCCGTTTTACTTGTAAAAATAACCGCTGTGAAATCAAGGATATTGATTTTTTGTTGTCGGAAATCTTTGGCAGATACTCCTTCAACCATGTTGAAAGGTTTAAAATCGATCTTCAGATTGTACTTTCTTGCCAGTTCGAAATATGGGGATTTCGGATTTAATGGTTCTGGCTGCGATACTAAAATCTTCCTTATTTTCAACTCTTTACAGTTTAGTTTATCCCTTAAAGTAACACTCGCCAATTTTACGCTAGGCCTGAAAAGTATTTAATTGTTATTAAAACAGGCAGAATTTCCAGCGCACAAAGGTATAAAATCAAATAGAATATTGAAATATTACGATTTATAAATATTAAAAGCAACCTGAAAATTCTTATAAGATAGAGGATTATGAGTATGGCGGCACCAGAAAGAAAATAGCCTTTATCAGCCTGAAATCCAGTGTAAGCCATCATAATAACATGGAAAAAAAGGAAGAAGGCTCCAAATCTGTATGATTGGTAAACTGTATGCAGATAATCATGGAATACTGATCTCTGATCACTCAATACTCCGGTACCTGTGCAAGCAAGATGCCTCAATGTAACTGATACTATTACAGAGCCTAATGCAATAATCCAAGCTATAAAATCAGGGATCACATCAGGTATCAGAGCATAATATGAAGCCGCAAAACAGGCATAAACTGATATTATCATGAATGAACTCAGGTTCAGTAATGTTGATTGCCATTGAAACATTCCAATCATGTCTCTTGTTCCCTCTTCATTCGTTCCCCTGAAGAGGAAGTACCTGGTTATGCCATGAAAAAAGTTCTTTGAAGTTGCCTGGACCAGAGAGAAAAGAACTAATGTGAGCAGCAGAATTCCGATTACCCAGTCGTCGTGGAATAACCGATGAGGAAGAACCTGGCCATTATGGAGGTGTTTTTCAAGGGAAGCTTTTTTTGCTTCCCGGATCTTGATGGTTTTCTCTGTGAATTGATACGGAAAGGTGGAAAGGAAAACAGGATCAACAGAACGGATTATATAATCCGGATTATAAAATGTTACATCAGCAACAGGACTCCTGCTACAGACAGAAGTTGTATCCTGGATAATAATTATTTTGTTTGAAACAGTGTCCTGTAAATACTCCGGCCGGTACCCGATAATCATCTTTTCAAAATAATTTCACAAAAATAGTGATAATTACCTGAGTTGATATTTATAAATGGCAAGGGTTGTTATCAGAAATGTTCAATAGGGCAGCCAGAGATATCCGAAAGTATATTATTTGCAAGCCTGCTGGTCCCAATCCTGAAAAGAGAATTAGTAAGCCACTCTTCTCCAAGGCAATGTTTTACAATATTATAGTAAGTTATTGCATCATTGGTAAATACAATTCCTCCGGCAGCTTTGAACCCAACTTTAATTCCGGTTTCTGCATAAAAATCAGAAATTGCCATACACATTACAAAAGCAGCTTCAGGAGTAGCTGAAACAGGTGTTTTTCCGGTTGAAGTCTTTATAAAGTCAGCCCCGGCATCCATCGCGATCATTGATGCCTTGAAGATGTTTTCAACATTGCCAAGAAGCCCCGATTCAATTATTACCTTGAGTTGTTTTCCTCCGATAGCCTGCTTGATCTCCCTTATTTCATCTGCAACAGTAGCGAAATCATTTGCGAGAAAAGCACCGACATTTATTACGATATCAATCTCATCGGCTCCTGCTTCAACGGCCTGTTTGCATTCTGTAACTTTTATGTTTCTGAATGTCTGTGATGTTGGAAACGATCCTGCAACCCCTGCAATTTTTACATTACGTGCAGTCAGTTTTTCCTTGACAACCGACACAAAGTTCGGAAAATACACATATGGCAGCCACATTTGGAATATTTGAATAACGGCCGGAAAAGCTGTTAACTTTCCCGGTAAAATGTAATATATGGCTTTTGTTGTCAGTTGTATTCAGGCTTGTAAGGTCAATCAGGCTGAGAATATTCATCAGAAGATGTTTATCCGGCTCTGATGCAGTTAACAGTGAGGCTTTCTTAAGTCCTTTTTTAATTTCTGATTCTGAAGGACATGACTTAATAAGTTTTTGATATAGCTTTGTCATAGCATTAATCAATTATATAAATACAAATATCTTAATTATGATTGTAAAGAACGGGTTCAATATAATGCTTTTTGTCATTATAATGATTTCATCAGGCATATTTAGTTGTCAAAAAGGGGGTATAAACCATAATTCTGATGTTTTGCTGCAGACCGACCGTGATTTTTCTGCTTTGTCGGAGAAAGAAGGTATGTTTACAGCGTTCCTTGCTTTTATTGCGGATGATGGTGTGATCCTAAGGGATAATGCCTTTCCTGCTAAGGGAAAAAGCACTCTTAGCGAGTATTATGCCGGAAAGAGTGACACCTCATTTGTTCTTACATGGGAGCCTTTATTTGGAAATATTTCTGCCGGCGGCGATCTTGGATATACATACGGCATCTATTCCTCAAGGGTAAAAGCAACAGGGGAGATCTCAAAAGGAACCTATGTTTCGATCTGGAAAAGGCAGACGGAAATTTTGTTCTTGACAGGGACCCGGGATTACCGGAATAATCCACCCCAAGTGATATCAGCTCAACCCTAGAATTTCCGACAAATGATTATCTGAATATTACAAGATCTGGAAGTCAACCTCCCTATCTCATTGTACCTACCGCAGCAGAAGCAACACCAAGGTGACGCTTCTCAACAGAACTCATTATCGCATTTGAATTCGGTGATGAGAAAAGAGCAAAACCGATACCCATAAGCAGCAGCAGAAGGGCAATAATATAAAACGGTGTGTCAATTGTAATGAAACAGAGCAGGATAAGTCCTAGTGCTGTCAGCGCCATTCCTGATGAAGCTATTACTCCAGGGTTGCGTTTATCGGAAAGTTTTCCTGCCAGAGGTGAAAGAAGAGTCATTGCCAGAGGCTGGGAGATCATTATTAGTCCTGCAGTTCTGGCATCAAACCCCTTAAGGTACTGAAGGTAAAGGCTTATGAAAAAACCTGTTGCACTTGTTGCCGAGTAATGTATAAGGGCAGCAATTCCCGAGAAGGCAAAAACCCTGTTATGGAATACAAGCTTGAAATCGAAAACAGGGTTATCGGTTTTTAATTCAATGATGAGGAACAGGATAGCCATCACAATACCCGAACTGAGGAATATCCAACCCGTAGGGGAGGGCAGTTTTGAGAAACCGTACATCGACGAAAAGAGGGCTATCCCGTAAACGAGGGAGCCCTTCCAGTCAAATTTCTCATGTTTAGCGTCAGCCCATTCAGTATCGATTCTTTTATGAATAAGGACCAATGAGACAATTCCGAAAGGGATAAGGAAGGCGAATATGCTCTTCCATCCCAGATACTGTGTTAATAACCCGCCAATTATCGGACCAAGGGAAAGGCCCAGGTAAACCGCAGTGATATTGATTCCCATTGCCTTGCCTCTTTCTCCCGGCTGGAAGACAGATGTAATAATTGCCAGGCTTGTTCCGAATATCATGGCGCTGGCGACACCCTGAAGAGTTCTGAACAGTATGAGGATCTTAACGTTCCATGCAAAAAGGATCAGGAAGGTCGAGATCGTAAAGAGTAGGATGCCATAGAAGAATACCTTTTTTCTACCGATGATATCGGCCATACTGCCAAGGGGCAGAAGGAAAATAGCTGAAGCTAGGATAAAGCTGCTTATTACCCAACCCAGTTCAATTGCATCTGCATTCAGGTCTTTACCAATAGATGGAAGGGCCAGGTTCACAGCCGATCCCATGAAAGGTGTAAGGAACGCAGCAAAAGTCGCAACCAGCAGGACTGAGCGCTTCAGTGTTTTATCGCTTGTTTCAGTTGTCATTTTTTATTTCGGAGTCTAACTAAATCTCTTTTTAATTGTCTTGCAGTCTTGCGGTCTTGCAGTCTATCACAATCTCCCCCTCTCCCCATCTCCCCCTCACCCTCTCTCCCCGTTATTCCCTCTCCTTCGTATCCACAATAATCGTCACCGGCCCGTCATTCACCAGCTCAATTTGCATCATTGCACCGAACTCTCCTGTTTTCACTTCCCTGCCAAGAAGCTGTGAAAGCCTTGTTACGAACAGGTTGTAAAGCGGTATCGCTTGTTCAGGTCTGGCAGCCTTAATATATGACGGACGGTTACCCTTTTTTGTTTTGGCATGGAGTGTGAACTGGCTAACAGCTAATATCTCACCATTGATATCCTGCACCGAAAGGTTCATTACACCATTATTATCATCAAAGATCCTGAGCTGGACAATCTTACTGCAAAGCCATTCGAGGTCTGTTTCATTATCAGCCTCCTCTATACCAACAAGCACCAGCAATCCTTTTCCGACAGATGCTTTCAGTTTGCTTTCTATCGTGACAGATGCTTTTGTTACCCGTTGGATTACTGCTCTCATGAGGTGCGTAAAAGATTGGGGTAAATATACTGATTTGTCAATCAATTGTCATTCAGTAGTCATTCTATGGTCATTTGATAGTCATTCAATTGTAAAAAACAGTGCGTTGTTTCTGAAAATCTTTAAGGTGCATCATAAAATGAAAATGACAGTCTTTAATAAAAATTTACTTTAAGGACTATGAAAATTCTAAAGAAAGCCTTCGCTTTTTTGATCCTGGATATATGTGTTTTATTCATCATAGAAGCAAATATTAGTGACCCTGAAAAGAACAGTAATCAACAGCAGATTTCAAAAACAATAGTAACACAAGAAGATAAAATTGATAGTATAATAATAGCTGCAATCAGGAAAGATCATCTACCGGGTTTATCAATCACCATTTCAAAAGATAACAAAACAGTTTTTCAAAAGGCATATGGTTTTTCTGATTTTGAAAATAATGTTCCGGCTTCTGTACAAAGTGTGTATAGGATAGGGTCTGTTAGCAAGACTATGACTGCAGTAATAATAATGAGTCTGTTTGAAAAAGGGCTATTGAATCTTGATGATCCTATTCAAAAATATTGCCCGCATTTTCCTGAACAAAAAGCACCGATCACAATAAAACAGCTTCTTAGTCACCAATCTGGAATACGAAATTACAGCAATGAACATTTCATGGAGGAATATTATAGTATTAACAGATACCCAACATCATGTGATGCCATTTCGGTTTTTAAAAATGATACACTTATGGCTGTTCCCGGGTCGAGATACTTATATACCAGTTATGGTTATGTGCTCCTTGGGTGTTTAATAGAAAATATTACCGGTCTGACTTATGAGGAAGCATTGCAAAAATATGTCACAAATCCGGCCGGAATGGGACAGACAACTCTTGATTATCCGGAGAAATTAATTCCATTCAGAGTCAAACCGTATGAAAAAAATAAGGATGGATCATTAAAAAATGCCAGGCCGGTTGACCTGAGCAATAAATTCCCTGCAGGAGGTATTCTTTCAACTTCAGCAGACATGGTTCGTTTTGGGAACGCTTTATTAAACAACAAATTATTACATAAGACTACTTTGGATTTGATGTGGACTGAGCAACTTACAAATTCCGGGAAAACAACAGGATATGGTCTTGGCTGGAATACTCCTGAAGATCGGAATGAGATATTTCATGGTGGCGCCAGTGCCGGAGCAACAGCATATATTTATATCCTGAAAAAGGAAAAAATAGTAATATCATTTCTGACCAATACCGAAAATTGGGGAGATCAAAGACGAAAATTAGCTAAGGATATTTCTAATGTTCTTTCAAGATAACCAATATTCCGATGAGCTGACGCGAATAATGCTGAGAAAAACTCGTCCTGCAATAGCGGGAGCAATTGCCCCTGATTGTCTCGCCGTGCGCCGTGTGTCAGGCGCCGTGTCGTATGCCCTTCAGCCTCCAAGCCTCCCGCCTTTCATTTATTTTCCCATCCTTCCCTCTCATAATGAAATTCATTTCTTAAATTTGATACAGCAATTCAATTTTGGAGGGTACTGAACTGAGGAGACAATCATTTGATGAGGCTTTGAACTGCTTTGTTGGTCGCTATGCCCATAATCACTAATGTTGCACCAGAATAATTTGCTATTTTCAGGTATTATTCAAACAGAAAAGATATGGCAACAATTCTAAGATCCAGAGAGAGGGATTTTAAAGAAGATCCCAACAAAATCGACAATTTCAGACTATTCTCAGATGTTACAAGGAAAAAGAAAGGACTAAATCCTAAAAATCTGAACTTCGATCTGAGATTACTTAATCCTGAACAATATTCTGCACCCTACCATTCTCACAGGTTTGCGGAAGAATTGTTTTTTATAATTTCCGGATCAATGACCTTAAGGACTCCCGATGGTCTGGATATCGTTTCTGCCGGTGACATGGTGTTTTTTGAAATGGGTGATACAGGGGCGCACCAGTTTTATAATCACACTTCTGAACCCTGTACATATCTTGATATCAGATCCTTTATCGGATTCGATATCTGCGATTACCCTGACTCCGGAAAGATGCTGATAGCCCCCTCTTTTGAGATATTTAATAAAGGGGATAAGGCTGCTTATTTTGACGGAGAAAAGGAGGTTAAGGAAAAATGGGACAAATTAAAGGATGTAAAAATTTCAGCAGATAATGGATCTTAATATTAAAAAACGTTGCCTTAAGGACAGTAAACAAACCAGAGATATCATACTGACCCTGCAAATATCAGGGAACGACTTGACGTTATAGAAGCGTGAATCTGTATTGCAGATAATGTTTTTGATCCGCAACATGATAAACAATACAACTTTTACTTTTTAACACCACGTAAACAAAGATGCTTCCACTGACAAATACTTAAAGGTTTTCTTTTGCAGCAATTATCAGATGATTTTTTTGATCCTTGTAGTAAATAAGGTTGGAGGAAATTATTGGTTTCTGATCGGATTGCCTGTAATTTATGATAGTTATGTTTCTAAGAAAGTAAACTGGACCTTCTGGAAAAAGAGAAAGGGTTATAACAGCCCGGTTATTGAATGGCTCGATGCGTTGATATTTGCAGTTGTAGCAGTAACACTGATAAACATTTTTCTTTTCAGAACTATAAGATTCCCACTCCGTCAATGGAAAAATCCCTGCTCATAGGCGACCACCTGTTTGTGAGTAAAATAGCGTATGGACCGAGGATGCCCAATACTCCGGTTGCCGTACCCTTTACCCAGAATACATTGCCTGGTACAAATAGTAAATCCTGGTCAGATATCTTACACAGACCGTATAAGCGACTGGCAGGATTGGATAAGGTTAAGAACAATGATCCCGTTGTCTTTAATTTCCCGGCAGGAGATACTGTTGTGACAGAGGACCAGGTTACAAGTTATTATGAGATTGTAAGGAGCAAAGCCCGTGATCTGAAAGAGAGGGATTATAAAAGAAACATGATAACCAGGGGTGATGGATATTACCTGGACCTTGCAAGGAGAGATATCAGGGACCGGTTTCATATTATTTACAGGCCTGTTGACAGAAGGGATAATTACGTTAAGAGATGCATCGCAATCCCCGGCGACACTATCCTTATAAGAGCAGGAACAGTATTTATAAACGGGAAAAAGCTCGCAGAAAACAATACCCAGCAGACTACCTACAAAATAAAAACAAACAGGTCATCAATTAATCCCAAATCATTTGAAAGTCTTAATATTTCAATTTCCGACCAGCACCGGTATGGCGGAGTATATGTAATGCCTCTTACAAAGAAGAACTCTGAGATAATTGCCGGATTTTCCAATATTATTGAAGTAAAATCCATTTATGCACCAGCGGGAGAATATGATCCTTCCGTCTTCCCGTATAAAGAATCCTTAAGGTGGAATATCGACAACTTTGGTCCTCTTTGGATACCTTCTGCAGGATCAACAGTTAAAATTGACACTTCAAATATTTGCTTCTACGAAAGAATTATTGATGTCTATGAAAATAATGACCTGAGGATTGAGGGCAGCAAGATTTATATAAATAACACACCAGCTGACAGTTATACCTTTAAAATGGATTATTACTGGATGATGGGCGATAACAGGCACAGATCTTCCGATTCGAGGATATGGGGCTTTGTTCCTGCTGATCATATTGTCGGTAAGCCCGGATTTATCTGGTTATCCCTCAACAATGAGGCCTCAGGACTGAAAAAAATCAGGTTTGGAAGAATATTCAAAGGTGTAGAATGATGGGGCTACCCTTCAGGGGAAAAACAAAAATGCCGGCCAGGTTGTTTTAATGCATAATGCCTAATTATGCACGGGATTTACAATAAATGTTTTATGCTATATTTGCCCCACTTATCCTTCTGAAATGGATTATTTTACTATCCTGGCAATAGCTCTGGGACTATCATTCGACACATTCGCTGTTTCTCTTTCCTACGGGGTAGTAAGGAATGGCATCCTTTTCAGACAGGCAACAGGTGTGGCAATTGTTCTTGCTATTTTTCAGGGTGGTCTGACTGTTGCCGGCTATTTTCTGGGATCAATTATTACCGTTGCACTGAAAGCCACTGATCATTGGATTGCACTTGGTCTGCTCGGATTCCTGGGATTAAAAATGATTTTGGAAGGGATTAAAAAAAATGAGAATGAAGAGTCAAGAGATCTTAGTAAGGCTCTTATTCTGATAACAATAGCACTTGGTAGCAGTATAGATGCATTTGCCGTAGGAATAAGTTTTGCTTTGCTGAGTGTTCAGATATGGAGTGCAGGAATAGTTATTGGCGCTGTTACATTTCTTGCATCCATGACTGCTATCCGGATTGGCAAATCTGCCGGTGAAAGGCTTGGTAATAAAGTAGAAATTATAGGAGGATTAATTTTGGTAGCTATCGGGATCAAGATCTTTCTGGAACATATTCTGGCATGAGGAAGGTTGTTTTTCCCGCAGATTTCGCAGATCAACGCTGATTTAATCTGCGCTAATCCGCGAAATCTGCGGGAACTTTTTATATGATTTATCCCAACTAAAATGGCACCATTTTTCTTTCCCTTTTTTCAAAAACAGCCATCTCGGTAAAACCTACATATCTCAGAAGCTCATAAGCTTCGTCGAAGTACTGACCTACTCTGGCCGGCATATGCGCATCTGAATTTACACAAACCGGAACATGCTCCTCCCTGAATATATAAAGGAATTTTCTGTCGGGATAAAAATCAGCAAGTGGCCTGTTCCTCCCGTTGGTATTAACTTCAAAAACAACGTTATGCTGTTTCATTGACCGGGCAAGTCTCCGGTAATATGGTTCAAGATCAATAGAGGGTTTGTATCCGAATATTCTTATCAGATCGCAATGACCAATAATATCAAAAATATCAGATGAAACCGCAGAAATGACCATGTCGAAATAGGTCTCAAAGAGCTTGTCAATACTCTTTCCTTCATAGAAATCAGGGCCGTGATCAACAGTCTTTTCCCCCATATAATGAACGGATCCAATTATATAATCAAGAGGCAATGGTTTCAGAAAATTTCGGATCTCCTCCTCTCTGCCAGGAAAAAAATCAACTTCAAATCCGGTTCTCACTTTCAGTCCTGTGGTCTCATCCCTGAGCTTCTCAATGTGCTTAATGTAGGGATCAATATTCAGAATTTTCATATTCCAGTCTTCCTGATCATGAAAAAGTGTCAGGTGTTCTGAGAATCCTATTTCGCTCAGCCCGGCAGTAATAGCAGGTCCGATATAGTCTTCAGGAACCGACCTGCCATCACTGTAAACCGAATGCATATGATAGTCTGTCCTGTAAATCATTTTAAGTAATAACGGAAAAAAGATGAAGTAATTTCAAATTACCCTTAAATTTCAGAATAAAACAAATTGATCATGGATATTCTTATTATTAATAATAAATTTGTGAAAAAGAGGACGACGTGAGCGAAAAGAAAAAACCCTGCATTTGTGAAAACTGCGAATTCCGGGATGTTGTATTTGCTTACCTGGATGAAGAGTCAATTGATAAGTTGTGTGATAACAAGGAAGAGCAGTCATTCCGGAAAGGTGAGATTATAAATCACGAGGGGGAAAAGATCACTAACTTCAAGTATCTGAAAAGCGGGCTTGTAAAACTTTACAGGAGAACACCCAACGGTGATGAACAGGTAATAACTATTACCCGTCCATTCGAATTTGTAAGTAACATGAGCATCTTTTCCGAAGAGCGTTACCAATACTCAGTTTCAGCTCTCGAAGATTCAGTTGTTTGTACCGTTAATCTTGATTTTATCAAGGATCTTTTCTTAAAAAACGGACCATTTGCCATGGGTCTTTTAACCAAGATTTCCATGATAAATGACAAGATTATACGGCAGACTCTTGATATACGGCAGAAAAATCTGATCGGAAGGGTGGCTTTTGTTCTTCTCTATTTTACAAATGAGATTTATAACTCGAGAGTTTTTGATCTGCCGGTATCGAGAAAAGAGATTGCTGATTATATTGGGATGAGTACTGCAAATGTTATCAGGACACTCTCTGATTTTAAAAAGGAGGGGATAATCAGGATCTTTGGCAAGACAATTGAAGTTGTGGATCTTCACAGACTGGAGGTAATATCCAGGCGTGGTTAAGATATGAACCGGCACTACTTCAGCTTAAAATATTACTCTATTTCTGACAAATCTTATAATTATGAAAAAAGCATTTCTCCTCTGGGGAATCATTTTGATTTCTCTGTCGCTCTCTGCACAGACTAACACACCAGGCTCCGCAGAAGCATCAAAGACTAAACCTGCTGAAAAAAAGAACTATACAGTCTCAGGTACACGTCATGGGGTAAGCTACTTCCCTAAAACAGCTTTCAGTTTTGTTCAATATACCCAGGGTGATGTACTTACATTTGATAAATACCACTCGGAAGAGGTAATGATTTCATGGCTCAAAAAATGGGCTGAGCAATATCCTGATCTGATCGACCTTTATGTAATTGGCGAGAGTTTTGAAGGCCGTCCGGTTTATCAGATTACACTTACAAACAAGAAAACAGGAAAAGATACAGATAAGCCTGCAGCTTTCTTTGAGGGTAACCGGCACAGCGGTGAAATTACTTCGGCTGAATCGGTGATGTGGCTGATAAAATACCTCCTGGAGAACTACGGAAAAGATGCTGATATAACACACATTATTGATACAAAAGCTCTTTACCTGAAACCTGTAAATAACCCGGATGGTCAGAATATGTATCTCAATACTGCTCAGAGCAACAGGAGTACTGTTCGGCCTGACGACAATGATAATGACGGATTACTTGATGAAGATGCTCCTGAAGATCTAGACAGCAATGGGGTTGTTCTCAATATGAGGTGGAAAGATCCTTTAAAAGGGAACTGGATCCCGGACTCGCTTGATCCAACCGGCAGGATAATGAAAAGAGTCCCTGCAGGTAAAGGAATTTACAGGGTAGCTTCCGAGGGCTGGGACAATGACGGTGACGGAAGAATAAATGAAGATGGCATCGGCGGACTTGATTTACACAGAAACTATCCGGAAAACTGGAGGCCTAAAAGCGAGCTGACCGGAAGAGGATTTACCCAGAGCGGGGCTGGTGAATTCCCGCTCAGTGAATCAGAAACCAGGGCAGTAGTCTTATTTTTGCTAGCCCATCCGAATATTTATGTCGTAAATTCAATGGATACAAGTGTTCCCATGCATTTAAGACCTCCGTCAACATCTGCTTCTGAAGACAGGATGTATCCGGGAAGACCTAAAATGGTACAGGATCTTTGATGAAATCGGGAAGAAGATCACAGGATATGATAAAGCAGGAGATGTATTCAAAGATTACAGTGAAGGAGCCGGTAGTCCTCTTTTTGGTCACGGTCCTGATTTCGGATACTGGTATTACGGAGCTATCTGGTATGGTGACGAGCTCTGGAATAACGGAAAAAACAAGGACTATAACGGAGATAAGGAGATTGACCAGTATGAAGTACTGAGATGGGATGATGAGGAGAATGACAGTCTTGGTTTCTATAAATGGAAGCCATTTAAGCATCCTTTTCTCGGAGATATTGAGATTGGAGGTTTTGATCCGAAGTTTTTTAATCAGAATCCGCCTGCAAAGCACCTTGAACCCTGGGTGAAAAATGAAGCGCTGTTTAACATGGAACTCATTAAGCATCTGCCGGAGCTGGCATGGGAAAATACCGAAGTAAAAAAAGTGAAAGCATATAAAACCGATTCTGTTGATTACCAGGTAAAAGTAAGTTACAGAAATACAGGAAAGCTACCTACCGCATTAAGCCAGGCATATCTTGTTAAAATAGTGAAAGAGGATAAAGTTGTACTGGATTTTGATACAGTTGGTACAGGTGGAATCAGGTTCGTAAAAGTAATTGAAGAGGTGAAACAACCATCACAGAGCCGCAGAAGGAGTCAGTTCATGGATGAAGAACCTGCATCACGGGTGACTACCGCGTCTAAAAACATGCCTTTTACCCAGGGCGGAGCTGTTACAACAGCTGTTTTCAATGTAAGGCTTTATAAAAAGACAGAGCTATCAGTCAAAGCTAGTGTAATCTCTACTCGTGGCGGTATTCTGAAGGATAAGGAGTTTGTGATCAAATAACTCCCCAATGCTCCAGGGGCATAGGCCTTAATTTAAGCATAGTTTTGGTGAAGAAATAAATATGAAGAGTTTCCCCTCCTTTTGAAGGAGGGGTGGCTGCAGTACAATGATAGTTAATACATTGCAAAGTCAATCTGCAGCCGGGGTGGTTGATTAACTGGTCATCTAAATTCATTTTTCATTATTAAATTTTCTTATCTCTCTTTCATAGAAAATTATGTAACGCAAAGCTGTTTTCTAAATTTGTTACATTATGCCTCAAAGTCTAATGATATTTTTCTCGTCCTCAACCTTTTGTACTTAATAGTATCCCCATAAGAGGGATCTGTCAAGATCTATTAAATCAACCACCCCGGCCGGGGAACGAACCTTGTAAATATCATATAATCAATCGTTCCGGCCACCCCTCCTTCAAAAGGAGGGGAAACTTATGTAGCACATTCCTTAATAAACACAATTCATAGGTTGACGGCTATGCCCTAAATCCCCCTTGGGGGGTTAAAACAGACTTTTGAGAACCTTTTTTTTAAAGCAAAATCACTACCCTTATGTTTTCTTCCCTTGTGAATCAATATTATCTTTTAAAAATATTGTTAATCAATTAACAATAGAAATTTAATTCATATCTTTAGTATGTAGCTGTCATACTGTTGGGTAGTGTAGTTAAGCAGCAATTGTTCTTATTGGTTGCATGATCTTTTAAGGATAAAGGGCGTCACATGCTTACTTATCTGTGGATGTCGGTCCGGATACTGATTTCTGATACTAAAAATATAGATATGGAAAACAGGGCAGAACTATTGCAAAAAGAAATCGATGAGTTACAAGAAAGACTCAGTTTTTACGAAGAGCTGCTTGACAAACTACCAGGACTTATTTATATAAATGAAGTCGGGAAAGCTGGTGTGGAAAACAGTATGCGAAATGTTTATCTCAATAAGTATGCAATAGAAATAACCGGATATAACAGGGAAGAGGCAGATTTGTTGGGTCCTGAATATTTCAGAAAGGTTCTGCATCCGGATGATTATGAAGTTATTAATCAATCAGTTGATCTTTTATTGAAAATAGATTCTGACATTATTTATGGTGGTGCCTATAAATTTAAACCCAAGGGTAAGGATTACATCTGGATGCTGGCGAGGACGAGGGTTTTTAAAAGAAAGGCTGACGGGACACCATTGCAGTTTCTAAATACAGCTATTCAGCTAGATGAAGAAATTCACGCACAGAACCAGATTTAGGGCTTGTTGAAGGAGAACAGAGGGCTTTTTAATGAGAATGCAGTTTTAAAGCTGACCAGCGAGAAAAGAGAAGTTTCGAAACTTCTTGTCCAGTGCAAAGTGCAAAAAGATATCCTTAATTCTAAAAATCAGCGAATCAACTGTCATTTCCCACAGAAAGAATATGCTTAAGAAATTAAATGCAAAAAATACAGCCGCACTGGTGAATTTTGCAGTTGAGAATGGGTTGAACTAAAGGAAAAAATTTATCTAAAATGAAATAGGCTTAATAATTATTGAAAACCTCCGAAGGATCATCCAAGGATAATATCCGCTTCTTAAAGCCCCGGCAAGCTCAGAATATAAAAATGTGTATCCTGATTCTGTGATTTTCGCTGCTGACACCCTGCTCCCCTTCAATACCACATCCGACATCTCTCCCAAAACCGCTTTAAGAATGATGCCCGGAACAGGAACAGGAAAAACAGGCTTGCCGATTACCTGCCCAAGTGTTTTAACAAAGACCTTGTGCGTCACATGCTGAGGCGATACCGCATTGAAGGCGCCATTCATTTTCGGATCTTCAATGGCTTTAAGATAAATATTGCAGAGATCTGTAATATGGATCCATGGCATATATTGTCTGCCATTGCCGGTCTGAACCAGAAATCCGAATTTTGCTGGCATCATCATCTTTGAAAGTGCACTGTCACTCTTTTCCATTACCACTCCTGTTCTGATTTTTACAACCCTGGTTCCTGAAGCTGAAAAAAGATCTGCTGACTCCTCCCATTTTCTGCAGACAGTCCCCAGAAAATCATTTGCCGGAGGATCATTTTCTGTAAATATTTTATCAGAGGTTACTGATCCGTAATAACCAACCGCTGAGGCAGAAATGAAAGCTTTTACACGAATATTGTTTTCTGAGATAACCTTATGCAGCAGTTTTGCAGAATCAATCCTGCTGTTTACTATTTCGCTTTTCCTGTTACTTGTCCATCTCTTTTCCCCTATGTTTGCTCCAGCCAGGTGAACAATATAATCAACTCCTTCAAAAACCATTGGATCAAGTATGCCTTTCTCAGGGTCCCAGCGGAAGACACGCACTTTCCCGAACTGATTTGCATTCCTCGAAAGATGCGACACCTTATATCCTTTTTCCAAGAGGGAAGATGTGAGATATCTTCCTATCAGGCCGCTGCCTCCGGTTATCAGTACAGATGGATTATCCGGTCTGTTTAAATCAGATTTGCTTTCATTCATGGAATTGATTTTAAGAAAGTTAAGAAAATGGAACCAAAATTCCAATTAATAAGATGGTGTTGAAAATGTTTAACCAAAGCACAGAGCCTTTATAATATTTCTTGTGAGCTCTGTGTTATCCTGAGCCGAAGGCGAAGGACTTTGTGTCCTCTGTGGTTAATGGATTTCGAATTACTATTAAACAATTGGAAAAATGAACAAATTCTATTCTGATTATTAAAAAGATATTATCATATTTGTCTGCTTGAAAAAAAAGCATCACAATTATTTAATATTATTAATTAACGATCATTTGTATAATCTGTAATGAAATCTGAACCCATGAAAGATGCAGTAGCTATTCTTTGTGCCGGTGGACCTGCCCCGGGAATTAATACAGTAATAAGTGCCGTGACAAAAATCTTTCTCCTGAACGGATATACCGTACTTGGTATAAACGGAGGATATAAATCTCTTTTTGCAAACGAGCCCCAGTATGATTACCTCGATTTTGAATTTGCTGACAAGATATACAGCAGGGGTGGTTCTGCCCTCAAGATGAGCAGACATAAACCCAAAGATGATGAATTTAAGACCGAGTTCTTCAAAAAAAATAACGTCAAGCTGCTGGTCACAATCGGTGGTGACGACACAGCTTCCTCAGCTAACAGGCTGACAAAATTTCTTTCCGAACAAAAAATGGACGTTAAGAATATACACGTTCCCAAAACAATTGACAATGACCTGCCTCTTCCTGAAGGAACACCTACTTTTGGCTATCACTCTGCAAAAGAGGAGGGGGTTCGTCTGGCAACTACTATTTATGAAGATGCACGTACAAGCGGCAACTGGTTTGTAGTATCTGCAATGGGACGTGAAGCCGGTCACCTTGCATTTGGAATTGGTACTGCCTGTCACTACCCAATGATCATTATCCCGGAGATGTTCAATAAAACGAAGATCACCTTTGACAAGATTACCAGGCTGGTAATCTCATCGATGGTTAAAAGAAGGCTTCTTGGGATCGATTACGGAGTGGCTATAATTTCGGAAGGTGTTTTCCATTTTATGAGCGAGAAAGAGATTATCGATACAGGTATAAATTTCACATACGATGATCATGGTCATCCTGAACTGGGTAATGTAAGCAAGTCACATATCTTTAACATGCTCACACAGCAGGCATTGAAGGAATTGAGAATAACTGTAAAATCACGTCCAAATGAAATGGGTTATGAGCTAAGGTGCTGCCGTCCCGTTGCGTATGACCTGAGCTATGCTACCAGGCTTGGGCTTGGTGTTTACAAACTTTTCAAGGAAGGAAAAACAGGCTGTATGGTTACTGTTGACAGGACAGGTCACATTCTGCCTTTGTACCTTAAAGATGTGGAGGATGCAAACGGGAAGGTGAAACCACGCCTGGTAAATGTCGAGACTGAACATGTACAACTGATTTTCAGGAATAATCTTCATTTTATCACCAAGGCTGATTACAAGGGTGCTAAAAAATATGTTAAGAACCCGGAAGACTTTGATTTCTTTAAAATCCTTGAATGGGATGAATCATCCGAATTCTGATTAATATTTGTTTTTATTAATTCAAAGAGTTGCATCAACGTCTCTTTTTTGTTTTGTATGCCAATAAATTACATAAATTGCTTTTTAATTGGATTTGGTATAATTTTATGAATTATTCAATTGAAAATTGATGGACAAAAAAATAAAAACTATGGCAACTCAGAAAACAAAAGGGATTATTGCTATTCTTACAGGAGGCGGAGATGTTCCCGGACTTAACCCTGCGATCCGTGCAGTTACAATCCGTGCCAACCGTGAAGGATACAAGGTTATTGGTTTAAGAAGAGGCTGGGCTGGTATAACTGAGCTTATAAGGGATCATAAGGCAGATAACAGCAACAATTTCCAGATTCTTACTGATGATATTGTAAATAAGGCAGGCCGTACAGGAGGAACCTTCCTTCACACTTCCAGAACCCGTCCCAGCCATATGTCGAAATCATCTGTTCCTGATCATCTGCAGGATACCTATAATGCTGATTATAATGACCTTACTCCTGAGATTATAAAAAATCTGGAATGGCTTGGTGTCGACTATCTTATACCAATTGGCGGTGATGACACATTAAGCTATGGAGTTCACCTCTATAAGCAGGGTGTTAAAGTTGTTGCCATTCCCAAAACAATGGATAATGATGTTCCCGGAACTGATTACTGTATTGGCTTCAGTACCTGTGTAACACGGACTATCCAGATGACAAACAGCCTGAGAACTTCAGCCGGTTCTCATGAAAGGCTTCTGGTTCTTGAGGTTTTTGGTCGCTATGCAGGTTTTACTGCTATGCTTCCTACAATGGCCGGCGCTGCAAACAGATGTGTAATTCCTGAATGGAAATTCGATATTGAGCTGCTGACAAAGCTGCTTGTTGAAGACAGGAATCATAATCCAAGCAAGTATTCGGTTGTTCTTATTTCAGAAGGAGCGATGTTCGAAGGAAGCGAAATGATGTTCTCCGACAGTGAAAAGGATGCTTACGGACATGCAAAACTTGGGGGTATCGGAGATGTTGTTTCACAAAGGCTGAAAGAACTATCATCAAAATACAATAACGGAAAAACAATAAATATTATTAACCAGAAGCTTGGCTATATGGTCCGCGGAGGCGATCCTGATGCTATTGACTCAATAGTACCAATGGCATATGGTAACCTTGCACTGGATCTTATTCTCAAAGGTGTTCACGGCAGAATAGTAGTCCTCAAAAACGGACGTTATGATAATGTTCCTATAGATGTAATTACATCATCCAAGAAGCTTGTGAAAGTATCAGAGCACTACAATACTGAAAGACTCAGGCCATATTATCACAGTTTTGAAATGAAACCGTTCCTGCTGATGGCATCGGATAGTTAATGATCTTAAAGAATGAAGTCTGATATTTAGATAAAACACAAGAGGGCGTCCACGCATGATTCGTCTTCTTATTAATAAAATGTTATTACATCATAATGATTAATTTTGCACGAAATATTAAGTATTGGAAAAAGGCATTGTCATAAAATCAACCGGCAGCAGGTACCGTGTCCTTTATGGTGAAAATAAAGTAATCGACAGCTATATCAAAGGCAAGCTTCGTATGAAGGAATTGCGAACCACAAATCCTGTTGCTGTGGGTGATAATGTTCTTATTGAAATTGACAGGAAAACAGGCAGTGGTATAATAACTGAAGTTCTCGACCGTCGTAATTATATTCTCCGCAAATCTTCAAATCTGTCAAGGCATTCACAGATCATTGCAGCAAATGTTGATCAGGCATTCCTTATGGTAACGATTATCCTGCCTGAAACCCCTATAGAATTTATTGACAGGTTTCTAATTGCTGCCGAGGCTTACAGAATACCGGCAATTATTCTTATTAACAAGACAGACCTGTATGGCAAAGAAGAGCTTGAAAAAATGGACTCTCTTGAAACCATGTACAGGAAGATAGGATACAAAACACTTAGTCTTTCACTCAAATCATCAAATGACCTTGAGCCGCTTAAGTTATTGATTAAGGATCAGGTAAGTCTTATTTCCGGTTATTCGGGTGTGGGAAAAACATCATTGCTTAACATACTCAATCCCTCGCTTAATCTTAAAACAGAGGAGATTTCAGATTACCATAAACAGGGAAAGCATATCACTACTTTTCCCGAAATGCATAAGATGCCATTTGGTGGATATGTAATTGATACTCCGGGAATCAGAGGTTTTGGAGTAGTAGATATGGACAGGAGTGAGATTTACCACTTTTTCCGGGAGATTTTTAAGATTTCAAAAGATTGCAGGTTTCATAATTGTCTTCATCTTGATGAACCGGACTGTGCTGTCAGAAAATCTGTAGAAGCAGGAGACATAGACTTTCTCAGGTACAAAAGCTACCTGAACATTATGGAAACAGATGACCGTAAGTACCGGTGATGAAATTTGCAGCATAAATCTTATCTTTATATCCAATTGAAGACAAAGGAACAATAAGAATGAAAAGGATTCTTATCATAGTATATTCAGCAGTTCTGGTAATTTTACTGGCTAATTATTTCTATTATAACAGTTTATACAATAAGCAGATAAGCTACATTACCGAGTTGCTGAACAGGCAGGTTCAGATAGTAGGACTTTCAGTAGACAATACCAACAATAGCTTTCTGAGCGATCTGACCAAGATTAGTTTTGATGAGGATCTGCTTCAGTTCTTTGCCAATTCCAATAACCATTTCAGGGCAAGTGAAAGAATGAAACTCTTCTTTTCGCAATATGGGGAGTTTGTAACGGGGATCAAACTTTATGATAATAAGCAGAATGAGTATACTTTAAAAAAAGATTCGGATGCGGAATCAGGAGAATGGCTTGAACAGACTTTTATTGTTAATGAGCAGGCAGAGATAAGGGATAAGGAAGAGCTTGTGGCTGAGAACAAGAAATTTGATTATTATCTCCCATTAATTAAGGATAATAAAGCAATTGGAAATGTTGTGGTTACGGTTGATTTCCAGAGGTATTTCAATGCAATTTTTACAGAGTTTAACCTTCAGGATTATCAGTGGCAATGGGTTGTAAGTGATTATGGTGATATTGTTTATGACAACAGCGGTAAAAAAAATCAGTACTCTTCAATAAAAAGTATAACCGAAGGAATTCAGGCCGGTTCATTTGAAAATCTTGTTCACAGTACTACTATTGAAGGTAAAAGACGGGAAATAATTTCTTCATATTACTCTACTCAGCTTCTTCAGAGAGATCTGGCTCTTGTTTTTTCTGCACCAACAGATTTCTTTCAGAAATACATCATAAGGAACTCTCTCTTCATAGTCCTGGGGACATTGTTGTTCATCCAACTGATAATTATGGTCCTGTTACGATACATAAAATCACAGAAAGCTGAGACAGAAAGACTGAAGGAGTCAGAGAAGATGCTTTATCGGCTTGTTGAGGAGATGCCCGCAGGCGTTATAATTCACGATAAGAACAGGGAAATTATTAAGGCAAACAGAGTAGCGGCAAGTCAGTATTCGTATGCAAGTGAAGCCGACATGGTGGGTAAAATTTTTCCTGAAACCTCACTTTCGGACGAAAACAATTACTTCTCCAAAGAGCTTGACAGTTCTTTCAATCCCGAACATTTCATTGTAATTAAGAAAGAAATAGGGGAAATAGTACTTTACAGGAATAGCCTTCCATTGGTTTTCATGGGCGAGGAAGCTACTATGGAAGTATTACTTGATGTAACAATGCTTGAATCAGCCAGGAAGAATGAGGCAAAAGCAAACGTTGCAAAGTCAGAATTTCTGGCAAGAATGAGTTATGAGATTCGTACTCCGTTAAACGGAATAATAGGTATGACAGATGTCCTTAACAGGTTTGAACTATCCGGGGAGATTAAGGATATAGTTGTACTGCTAAGAAGGTCAACAGAGATTCTACTAAACATAATAAACGATATTCTTGATTTTTCACGGATAGAATCAGGTAAAATGATCCTTGATGAAATTCCTTTCAATTTCAGGGAAGAGCTAAGTTACAGCACAGAGCTTGCAAACAAGTCCGTTTCAGAAGATGTTAAATTCACATCCACTATTGATAACCGGATACCTGAAAGTATTATTGGTGACCCATTCAGACTCAGGCAAATTCTTACCAACCTGATTAACCATTCAATTGCTAATACCGAGAAAGGTGAAATACGTCTGAGTTGTACTCTGAAAAGCAATAAGGACGGGATAATTACACTTGGGTTTGAACTTCTGGATACGGGGATTGCATTTGAGAAATCAAGTCTTAAAAAAATATTCGGAGATTTTGTTAATGTTGAATCAAATTCAAAAAAGACAAATGACAACTCAATATTTGGGACCATTCTGGCAAAGCAGCTTGTTGAACTGATGGGTGGAGAGCTTATTGCAGAAAGCCCTTCAGGTTTGTCAGGTAACAGAGGACTCAGGATATCCTTTAGCCTGCCAACCTATTCAAATGACAGATCTATTAAAGATCTGGACGTGTCACGGATAAAATCATTCCAGGATATTAAAACTCTTGTTATTACAGGTTCCCAGAACCGTGATGAGGAAGTTCTCAGTGATCTTCATAAAATTGGACTTTCGGTAAAGATTACAACTTATCAGAAAACTACTATTAATCAGATTAAGGCAAATCTTAATTTTCCTGATGATCGTTATGATCTTATTGTTATTGTGGATGAGGATGATCTGAATGGATTTGAACCCATTGCAGGAATATGGGAAAATAACTTATCTGGCGGTTTTATTCTAATGCTAATTACTTCTGATGATAAGCGCGGCAATTTCCTTAAATGCCTTACAATGGGAGTTGATCATTATCTTATCAAACCATTTGATATTTCTGAACTTGTCGAGGCAATCAAGTCAAGTTTTCATTATATAGAAGAGAAATCTTCAGGGAGTGAAAAGGAGGGAGTGAAAAACGATCTTAAAATCCTTGTTGTTGAAGATAATCTTATGAATCAAAAGGTAATAGGAACAATGCTTAAAACACTGGGATATTATTTTGAAATGGCTGATGATGGTAATGAAGGGCTCATCAAGGCAACTAATAAAAAATATGATCTTATTATCATGGACCTGATAATGCCGGAAATGGATGGATTTGAATCAGCCAGAAGAATTCTTGAACAGGACAAGGAATCACTTATTGTAGGATTTTCCGCAGATAATATGCCCGAATCAAGGAGGAAGGCAGAATTATCAGGGATTAAGGATTTTATTACAAAACCGGTAAGACTTGAAGAGCTCAAGAGATTGTTTGCCAAATATTTCAAGAATTAATTGATATCTGAAGGAATAGTCCGACATCCTGCCTGCAGAATACTAAGTTATGGCTTCTGACAAAATAAGTGCTGAAAGGTTTCTTCAACTCTCACGGATTAATCCTGTTTGCGATGTAAGATCACCATCAGAATTTGCTTCCGGACATATACCCGGTGCAGTTAATATCCCAATTTTTTCAGATAAGGAGAGAGAAATCGTTGGCATAAAATTTAAATCAGAAGGAAGTCTAGCTGCAATAAAGACGGGGCTTGATCTGGCCGGACCGCAATTGACATTGAAACTTGACAGAGCTCTTGAACTTGCCGGGGATAAACAACTATTAGTACATTGCTGGAGAGGAGGGATGAGATCGGAGGCTATGGCGTGGCTGTTTTCACTTGCGGGCCTTAATGTAAATGTGCTTGATGGGGGGTATAAGGCCTACAGGAACTTTATCCTGGAAAATCTTTCCAGAAAGCGAAAGACCATAGTTCTCGGAGGTCTGACAGGCAGCAGCAAAACACATATACTCAATCATCTGAAATTGAAGGGTCAGCAGGTAATTGACATGGAAGGACTTGCAAACCATAAAGGATCTGCTTTTGGTGCACTTGGTCAGGCAGCTCAGCCAACTACTGAATACTTTGCAAATATCCTTTATGATTCATTAAGTAAGGTAGATCCTGACATACCCTTATGGCTTGAAGATGAGAGCAGGAATATAGGTACAGTATTTTTGCCGGAAGAATTTTATATTAACATGCAGAAATCTCGTGCTGTTATTCTGATGATGAATGTAAAGACAAGATTACCCCGGTTATTAAGGGAATATACCCGGTTTCCCAAAGAAGCTCTTGTTGCTTCAGTTTTGAAGATCAGCAAACGACTTGGGGGTGATAATACTAAGGAAGCAATTGCATCTATTGAGTCAGGTGATTTTGCAAAAGCAATTGAAATTACTCTTACATATTATGACAAAGCTTACCTTTTCGGATTGAACAGGAAGAGCTCTGAAAATATAATATATGTTGAAACAGAAACAGATGATATCGAAGAGAATGCTTCCAGGATACTTGAAGCTTCAATGAAGATAAAGTGGTAAATAACTTTTATTGAAGGTTTTTAAGATCTTTGGCATCAATCCATTTAAAAACCTTATCCGATCTGCGCAGGTAATCAGGTGTTTTTATCGAGCAAAGCTCCCCCTTCAAAGCAGAATCAGTTGTTTTCAGATCAACCCTGATCTCATCTATTTCATATTCAACCACTCCCGTTGTTGGTCCTGTGATAAGTATTATATCTCCCCGTTTTAAATCACCGTTTTCAAGCTTTATTTCGGCAACATTCAGTTTGGTAAAATAATTAGTGATCTTTCCTATGTACAGTTTGCGTTTAGTAGCACTTGAACCATAGTTGGAATTCCATTCCCCTATTTTCTGACCCAGATAATATCCATCCCAGAAACCCCTGTTAAAAACTGTTGCAAGCCTGCTTCGCCACTCTTCTGTTTTTTCCCTGGTGAAGGTTCCCTCTGCTATTGATGCGACAGCCTCATTGTAGCACGAAGAAACCTCTTTAACATATTCTGCTGAACGGGCTCTTCCCTCAATTTTGAGTACTCTTACTCCTGCTTCGATCAATTTATCCAGAAAACCGATCGTGCAAAGATCCTTAGGAGACATAATATACTCATTGTCAATTTCGAGCTCATATCCCGATTCTTTACCGGTTACGATATATGATTTTCTGCAGGTCTGGTAACACTCGCCCCTGTTGGCGGATTTATCGTTCTCATGAAGGCTCAGATAACATTTCCCTGAGACAGCCATGCAAAGGGCTCCATGGGCAAACATTTCTATTTTTACAAGTTCTCCGGCCGGACCCCTTATATTTTGTTCCCTGATTGCATTGTAAATAAGCTTAACCTGATCAATGTTGAGTTCTCGTGCAAGAACCACCACATCGGCCCATTTGGAATAAAACTTCAGTGCTTCAATATTTGTAATATTAAGCTGGGTTGAGAGGTGAACCTCAATTCCTGCAGCAAATGCATAATTTATTACTGACAGGTCAGAGGCAATAACTGCCGTTACTCCGCATTCAACAGCCGTATCAATGATCTTTCGCATCTGTTCAATCTCCTGATCAAATATTACAACATTAAGCGTGAGATAGCTCCTGAGATTGTTTTTTTTGCAGATTGAAACAATATTTTTAAGATCTTCCAGATTGAAATTATTTGATGATCCGGCCCTCATATTCAGCTGTTCAACTCCAAAATAGACTGAATCAGCACCTCCCTGAATCGCTGCCATTAATGATTCATACGACCCTGCCGGGGCCATTATTTCTATTTCGTTTCTGTTCATAAGGGGTCCCATTTAGATATTTTCTCTGTTCATAATTATTCTGATACATGAACCTCTTCCTACTTCCGAGTACCTTACAAATATTCTTCCATTATGATAATCTTCAATTATCCTTCTGGCAAGAGATAATCCCAGTCCCCATCCTCTTTGTTTTGTCGAGAATCCGGCAGTAAAAATTTTCTTGAAAGATGATTTGGGAATACCCTTACCTGTATCGGTTATATCAATAATGGCAGTTTTATCGGTTTCTGTTATTCTGAAGGTTATGTCTCCGTTTCCTTCCATTGCATCTATTGCATTCTTTGATACATTTTCAATCACCCATTCAAAAAGAGCGTGATTTAAGGGTATAAAAATCAATCTTTCATGATCAAAATCTGAAAAGAATCTGACTTTTGATGAGGATCTGGATTTGAGATAATCAATTGTACGCGAAAGTATCTCAACCAGATTTTCCTGTGAAAGGGCAGGTTTAGATCCAATTCTGGAGAACCGCTCGGTAACCTTCTCGAGTCTTTCAACATCACGTGCAAGTTCCTTTGTTATAGTAACTTCAGGATGCTTTTGCTGCAATATTTCAATCCAGCCCGCGAGTGAAGACGTTGGCGTACCAAGCTGGTGTGCAGTTTCTTTCGACATGCCAACCCATACCTGGTTCTGATCCGCTTTCCTTGATGAGCTGAAAGCAAGATAAGACACTGTAATAAAAAGAAGAATAATCCCCAGCTGAATATATGGATAATACATTAACATTGTGAGGATTATACTATCCTTATAATATATGAGATTATAGTGTCCGTTTTCGAGCCTGATTAAAATAGGATTGTTTTTTTCCTTGATTTTAAGAAGCATTTTCTGAAGGTAAGCCGGATTTCCGGTCTTTTCAGGATTGAAATTCTTTGCCGATATTATTGTATCAGATTCATCAGTGAGTATAACCGGAACAGTATTGTTATTGTCAATTATTGAAAAAAGGAAATCTACATTCTGGCTCGAATCAGAAATAGCAATCAGTCTTGTTGCTTCGGCCCACAACTCAATATTTTTCCGCTCTTCCTTCTTAAGTCTGCCTACCAGGTTATTGGTATAGAATAGCGATGACATACCTATCAGGATTGCAAAAAGAAGCAGCAACAGCTTCCAGTGGTTTTTAAATCGGTTAATATTCAAAAGAGAAATACTTAGGGTCAAATTTACTTCTTCCTGAACAAACTTTTCAATGCATTATCCTTTTTCACTTCTGATTGTTCAGGTTCTCTCTTAATTGTATCGGGTTCATCCCAGCTGATCCGGAATCTTGTCTTCTTTTCTGCTGGTTTTTGTTCAGGAATTGTATCATTCTTATATAGTCCATACTCCTGGTTAAGAATGGATTTAAGAGTTTGCCTTTCTGATTTAATGCTTGTCCTGACCTTTTGACCAGCAGCTTTAATGTCATAACCTACCTTTATTTCATCCCCCTGGCCTTCGACTTTCAGAAGCAGCGAGGTTCTTCCAAGCCCGTCATCTTCAACTACTCCGAATTCCGTTTTATTTGTTCTGTTTTTCTTCCTTTTTTTACTAAGGATTTCTGATAGCTTAACTTTTAAATGATATTCATATGTATTGTCAAAATTATGTTTGCCATTTACTGTAATATCAGCGGCTGATGAGTTTACGTCCATCTGCGGGATGTAGATACAGTTGTTCCTTATAAAGAAATCATTTTCAAGCTTTTCGAACTTTATGTTCTCAAGTTCCGATAATTCAATAAAAGAAGATAATTCCCTTACCGGCTCAAAATCAATAAGGGATCCTTTATCAATAATATACCGGCCCTCCGCAACCATGGATTTAATTTGTGGTTTGAGAAGTGAATCCAGCGGAAGAAGCATTGTTAAAGATCCGGTCAGGTCTCCTGCAAGATTCCCGGCTTTGATAAAATCCTGACCAAAATTTCTGAAGGAGATAAAAGTCTTATTGATATTTATATCAGAAATACTGAAGATGCCTTTGCATATTAAAGCTTTACCGTTGTTTTGAGCGATAAAACCATTTCCTGAGATAACACCATCCAGCGAATTCATTTTGAAAGAATTAAACGTGAGTAAGCCTGGTCTGTAGACAAAATTTGCAGTAAGGTCAGTGACTGGCATGGATTCATATTTCAGGCTGTCAATTCTTAATCTGATATCAAGTAACAAATCCCGGGGCATCATAAACGCCTTGTCTTTCTTTGTTCCGTTTTTTCCATTTCCAGAGGGCATACTTCTGAAAGTTAATGGATCAAGCTTGTCAAATTTTATATCTGCATCAGCTTTTAGTTTTACGTTATTGCCGGCGGCCCATTCAGGAAGATTTTGAAATTCGCCGCTAACGGTTATTGTCTGACCCTTATAAATCATTGTAAGTTTCCTTGCTTTAATTGTCTGTGCAATGTCTATATCTCCATTTACATTATTTATAGCATGATCAAATTTCCTGAAGGCAATACTAAATGAGTTGAATTTTAAATAAGCTTCGGGTTTCAGTCTTACAATATCATTAATAGTTATGCTGTCTTCAGGATTGAAATCAGTTTTAAGTTTGAGGTCGATGTCAAAAAAACCTGAAGCAGATGTAATCTCTTTAATTTTAAACATCTGTTTAAGTTCTTCAGGAAAAATCCGGCCCTTTAAGTCTAGTTCAGTTACAGGATTGAGAAGGTTTCTTATCATGAGATTTCCTGAATAATCAGCCGATCCGACTTTTGCTTTTAGGTTTTTAATTGATATAAGACCAGTCTCAGAATTGTTCTTCATACCATTGGTAATAACGGAGTTGAAAGAAATGTCTCTGATATTTAATCCGGTATCGGAATTGCTGATACCACCATTCTCAAGGCTGCATTCTAATTCAATATGAGGATTGTAGATTCCTGAAACCATACCAGTAATCCTGCTGTTAAATTTCAGTTTCCCAGAAAGAGCATATCCTGTAAGAGGCTTACTATAAGTTTCCGGTATATATTTTCTGAACTTTGCAAGATCTATGTTTTCACCCTGTAATTCAAGATCCAGAATATTGTCGGGAGTTATATTTCCGGTTATCCTGAAACGAATACCTTCAAATGATAGAGCGCCTTTTCTAATTAGAATCCCGGAATCTGAATCCTCCATTTTCAATTCCAGCCCTGCATTAAATGGAACTGAAACAGATATTTTGTCCTGCTTTATATGATTGATAACCAGATCTGCTTCTGCGCTGAGTGCGATATAATCATTTGAGATTTTACTGGAAAGTTTTCCAGTAGTGACATTACCCTCAATTTCCAGTTTTGTTGCACTATTTTTATAAGAAATATTCAGGTCTGAGAGATTGATCCTTCTTAGATTTAAAGTAAGACTGCCGCTGTCATTTTTATTTTTGTCAGGTCCTGCATAATTTGCCCTTCCTGAAGAATCAGTGAAAATATTGATTCTCCCCTTTTTCAGTCCTATCCTTTCTATATCATAATCTTTGTTTATAATATCTGTGATTTTAAAATCAACTGAAAGAGCATCGGCGGTAAGAAGCGTATCGGTATTTATTCCTCCAAATTCATCTTTTTTGAACCCGCTGGATGATAATACATAAACGTCCCTTAACTCAAGTGATGCATGAGGAAATTTTCTGATAAAGGATAGCCTGAATGATCCGACATCAATTTTAGTGTCAATATTCTTATTGATATTACTGATAACAACAGCACCTACCTGATCACGGAGCAGATAGGATGCAGTGACCAGTACCACTGTGACCAATAGCATGAGTAAAGCGAAAATCTTCAGTATTTTACTTACTAATCTCATACCAATTCCGGAATCCGGCTCATTTTGATTCATTCTTATCCCAGCAGGAAGGAGAGATCGTCTCCGGGATTAATTTCCACCGGTATTTCTCCCTTTCTAAAGAGCCTCATCTTACGTTTTCCGATGAGAGACAGATGCATTCCTTCCCTCAGTAACATTGTTCCTTCCCTTAGTCCGGCAACAATCATACCGGGATTTGCCTCAATGAATTCTTCAATTCTCTGTTCTCTTGTTTCCCCTGCGTGTCCTTCCGGGTTTGCATCGAGATAATGCGGATTTATCTGGAATGGGATCAGGTTGAATGCATTGAATGAATCGGGCTCAACTATTGCCATGTCATTTGTTGTTTTTATTGTCGGGCATGCCATATTTGACCCGGCACTCCATCCGATATATGGAGTTCCGGAAAGCACTTTTTCCCTGATGACATCGATAAGTCTGTTGTCTCTTATTGTTTTAAGAAGTTTCCATGTATTCCCGCCTCCGACAACTATTGCACTTGCCTTCTGAACTGCAGCAACAGGGTCTTCAAAGTTATGAATTGATTCAACCCGGTGTCCCATTTCCCTGAAACGTTCATTAACCTTTTCTTCGTAAGTCTCATATGAAAAAGTAACAGCTGCATAGGGAAGGAAAATAGCACTGACCTGCTTTTCGCCGAGGAATTCCTTTATGTATTTCTTTGGGTAGTCGAGGTATGGTTCCCCAGGATTTGTTGAGTTGCTTATCAGTAATAATCTCATTTTATTTGTTTGATATTATTTCAATATTGTGATTTTCCGGAATATTATTTATTGTAAATGTTCTGAAGGTATTGTTGAATATGTTTAAAATCAATATTTTACCTGATAAGATATCGCCTGTACCTGTTATAATTTTTATAACTTCATTAGCCATCAAGGTACCTGTAATTCCGGGCAGTACACCGAGTAAACCAACCTGGGCCGGAACAGGATTTTTGTATGATTCTGATGTTCCTGAAGGATTAAAGCATCTGTAAGTTGGTCCTCCCCTGTAGTTAAAAACTGAAACCATTCCTTCGTATTTGTAGATAGCCCCATGAACCATAGGTTTATTCATCATAATGCAGGCATCATTAATGACATACCTGGTTTCAAGATTATCGGTTGCATCCACTATAATGTCAAAATCAGAGATGATGTTCAATGCGTTTGAAGCATCCAAGCGGAGATTTAGTATTTCATAATTTCCGTTTGAATTAAGGTGTTCAAGGCGTTCCTTTGCAATGATGGATTTAAGTTTGCCCACATCGGATGTCCCATACAATACCTGTCTCTGAAGGTTTGATTCATCCACTTTATCAAACTCTACCACAGATATCTTTCCTATGCCTGCGACAGTAAGATACTGAAGTACCGGACATCCTAGTCCGCCAGCTCCAACCACCAGAATTTTTGAAATCATAAGCTTTTCCTGTCCTTCGAGACCGATCTCAGGAATCATTATCTGCCTGCTGTATCGCCTGATATCCCTGTTTGATAAAATCTTTGATTCCATCTGATTTTTTAAACCTTAATACAAATATACTTGAGTATGGCTAAAGAAAAAAGAAACATACTGTCTGATAGTATGTTTAATTTAAAAAGGCTGTACAGGCAAATTTCCTATTCAGCACTCTCCGGTTTATTAACCGGGGTCTGTATTTTAAGGATTTTCGAACTGAAATAGACCGATCTTACATCTCCATTGGGGTCACTGTTCTTTTCAAATGCCATCTGCCAGCCAAAAAGCTTGTTGATTCCTGTGACTCCTGCTTCAGCAATTTCGTAACCTTTTATAGGACTTTCATCAGACGTATCTTCTTTCAGAATTCTTTCCCTGAATGACTTTGCAATAATTTTTCCTATTTCCCAGCGATTGTCTGACTCTACCGGTATTGAGAAATTTATTTGTTCCAGATTATTGTGAAAAGAGGAATTATTCATTGCTGCTATGCCTGAAAACTCAGGAATGACAGCCAGTGAAATCAGATCATGATTTTGACTGATATGAATTTCTTCCTTTAATTCAATTGTGTCAGGTCTCTCATCTTTTAGTGTTAAATTAATAACACTAATTTGCTGATTTTGAATGATTTGTTTCCCATTTTGTCGGATAGCCACGGCAGTAAAAATAGATGGGGACGAGATCCCTGAATGCATGGCCCTTCCCTCATTCATCATTTGTGAAAGGTTGTACTCATTAAATTTCTCCTTGCCTGTAAGATAAAACGATGCTATAATCAGTATCGCTATTGAAGCAGCTGCACTTAGTCCTGCAACAGTTAACCTTATAACCTTTTGAAGAGGGGTACTCCTGAGGAGTTTTCTTTTATGACCGTATTTAATATCAGGAGGAGTAAGTATGGTTTTTCCATAAAGCTCCAGAACCCTTTTCCTCTTTGGGTCAGATGTAGTAATATCAGACAGTTCCGCTAACTGTCCTTCAGACAATTCATTCTCTATGGCAGCTGCACATAAATATTCAAACTGATTGTCAGACAGATCGGAAAGTGATTTTTTAATACCGATTTTTCCATGGAATCTGGTAGCAGGAGGTGCGATCCTGATATCTGATAGCTCTCTCAATTCCTCCCGGAGATCAGGATTTTCTGAAAGGAATAATTCAAGCTGTTCAGTCTGAATTTCATTCAGTTTTCCATCGAGCCAGTCAATGAACCATATTTCGTAATTTGATCTGTCGATTTTCATTTTAAATAACAGTTTCAATTTTTCCGATATATGCCTTCAGTGCACTCCGGCCTCTGTAGATATTAATTTTTACCTGTGCCTCGCTGAATCCTGTAATTTCACTTATCTCCTTGTAACTGTAACCTTCATAATCTCTGAGCATTACTGAAACCTTCTGTGGCTCAGGTAACCTTTCAAGTGCCTCATGAAGGATTTCGTTAAGATCACTGTATTGTGATTCGTATATCATTTCTTTTTCATGCACAGGTTCAAACCGGGTAACCCGTTTTTCTTTTCTGATAACATCTATCATGGTATGATATGCTGTGGTAAATAGCCATGATTTAACAACCCCGAATTCAATCTCGGTAACATTTCTCCAGAGCTTTTCGTAGCTGTCCTGTACTATGTCATTCGATCGCTCTTCATCTTTAATGTTACCCAATACAAAGCGGTATACTGAATCAGCATACTCTTCGACTGAACGGTTGTATTCTTTTACTGTCATCTTATCAATTACAATTCAAAGACGAATAATATTATAAAAAGTTACAGGAATTTGATTATTTTTCGCTTATGAATGAAAACTGCACTTAAAAATAGTGCTTTTGTAATGATAAAAAGCCACGTACTGTCTTTATGTAAGTCTTCTGTCATGAAAAGCTATTTTCTGATCATCCCGGTCATTTTTCTCCTTTTATCATGCACTTCCCCGAAAGTGGATAACAGCCAGGCATTAAGTGCACCGGTATTGCAGCCTGTCAACGGTTATAGCGTCCCGGAAAGTATGACAAAACCTCCTGTAATAATTCAGGCAGGTAGACCATATGAGGTTTTAATTAAGAAAAAAGAAGGAATCCGGCAGGGTCTGAATATTTATCCGGTAGGTAATCCTCAGGTAATGAAAATGAAAGCCCCTGTTATTAAGACTCCTGGGAAAGGGGATTTAAAGGTTCCGCAAATACATCCTGTTACTGATATCCGTGTACTTTGTAAGGCTCCTGAAATTGTTTTAGCAAAAGATGCATACAGCAAGGAAATAAATCCACAGAACTTCAGCTCTTTCAGCAAGCTTCAGGGATTGAGACATGATCAGGTCAGAGGCATGGTTCAGGACAGGACCGGCAAAATATGGCTGGCAACAGATGATGGCTTAACAGCATATGACGGCAAGTATTTTTCACATTACACAAAGGATCAGGGATTAACAAACAATCTTATCCTTTCGGTTTTTATTGATAAAAAAGAAAATATCTGGATAGGCACATTCGGAGGCGGAGTTCAGAAATATGACGGAAAATACCTTTATACATTTAATAATTCAAACGGACTTATCAGTAATGTTGTCAATTGTATATATGAGGACACCAATGGGAATATGTGGTTCGGAACAGCCGGAGGAGTTTCAGTATATGATGGAATAAACATTACAAATTATTCAGTTAATGAGGGTCTGAGTCAGAATTATATTAGACGAATTCTGCAGGATAATTCAGGCAAAATCTGGATATCAACAAATGCAGCAGGGGTATCGGTTTTTGACGGGATTTCATTTTCAAATTATTCTGAAAAGGAGGGGCTTCTCCAGAATAATGTTAATTATCTGTTTAAAGACAAAGCCGGAAATATCTGGCTTGGAACTGCACGGCATACACTTATGAAATTTAACGGGTCCGATTTTATCAGTTTTCCTGGATACAAAAGCAGCGGATCAGGAGCGGATTTCATTAGAACCATAATTCAGGACAACAATGGAAATCTCTGGATTGGCACAGAGCAGGGAGGATTATCTTTATTCAACGAAAAAACATTTATCAATTATTCAGATAAAGATGGACTGACCAGTAATATGATAAGATGTTCACTTCTGGATATGAATGGAAATCTCTGGTTCGGAACCAGGGGTGGCGGTTTGATTAAATATGATGGCAGGCTGTTTACCCATCTGACAAAAAATGAAGGTTTAAGCAACAGCAGGGTGATGTCGGTTCTTGAAAAAGAACCGGGAGACATATGGCTGGGAACGTTTGGTGGTTATGTTACAAGGATAACCACAACAGAATCAAAAGGATTAAAGCAGAATTATTATTCCTACTATAACGACAACGACGGTTTATTGAATAGTCGCATATATTCCATACTAAAAGACAGTAAGGGGAATATCTGGTTTGGTACAGATGGAGGAGGAGCCTCTGTATTTGATGGTCATTCAATGAAGACATACACAGAAAAGCAGGGACTGTGCAGTGATACGGTCAGGAAAATAATAGAAGACAGGGAGGGCAATATCTGGTTTGCCACATATGGTTCAGGGATTTCAAAATTTGACGGGAAATACTTTTACAATTATTCCAAGGAACAGGGGATGAGCAGCAATAGTATTTTAAGCCTGCTTGAGGATTCTGAAGGACGAATATGGATGGCAACCGGAGATGCGGGGCTGTGCATGTTTAAAAATGGAACATTTACACATTATGGTACTGGTCAGGGATTTATTAATAATACCGTTTACAGTATTCTTCAGGACAGGGAAGGTGTGTTATGGTTTGGTACGGGAGGTAACGGGGTCGTCAGGTTTGATGGTAAAAATTTTACAACATTACCCGAACTTGAGAGCCCAAATAGTGAACATGTTCTAAGCCTTTTTCAGGATTCAAAAAGTGATATCTGGCTTGGTACACGATTTGGCCCGGTTGTGATCAAATCGGCATCTTTAAAATCTTCCGGAATTATTTCAGGGGATATCATTACAAGGAAATACAGTTATGAAGATGGATTTACCGGAATTGGTTGTAATGTCGGGGCCATAACTGAAACAAAAGACGGAATAATCTGGATCGGTACAAATGACCGTTTAACAAAATATCACAGCGAAGGCGAGCTGAAAGTGACGGCACCACTTAATATACAGATAACGGGCATCAAGTTATTCAATGAAGATTTGTCATGGACGGGACTTATTGGTAAAGAAGATACATCAATCATGTTACATAACGGCATGGAAGTTGGTAATTTCAGATTCAAAAAAACACTGAAATGGAGCGGCCTTCCGGAAGACCTGAGTTTAAAGTACAATAACAATTATCTGACATTTAACTATATAGCAGTCTCAGTAACAGGAAATAGCAAGATCAGGTATCAGTATAAGCTGGTTGGATTGGAGGAGAACTGGAATATGCCTACAGAAAGAACTGAGGTTTCATTCGGTAACCTCTCCCACGGGAATTATGTTTTTAAGGTAAAAACAGTTGATAGTGATGGACTTGGCAACGCAGAAACAGAATATCCGTTTAGTATCAGGCCTCCTTGGTATAAGACAATATGGTTCTATGTTCTGACAATATTTTTTATTCTGATAGTGATATTTGCATATATCCAATACAGGATCCGGAGACTGGAACTTGATAAACATCTGTTACAGACAAAAGTAGACGAACAAACATCTGAAATTAGCAGAAAAAATGATGAACTTGTAATCTTAAACTCTGAAAAGGACAAGTTCTTCTCAATTATTGCTCATGATCTGCGGGGACCTTTCAGCGGTCTTATGATGCTTACCCAGGAGATGATAGAAGGAATGCAGGATCTTAATAAGGAGGAGATCAGTGAGATTATAAAGGTAATACAATCCTCATCAACAAATCTGTTCCGGCTGTTGGAGAATCTGCTTAACTGGGCAAGGATGAAACAGGGCAAAATGCCTTTTAAGCCTGAAAACCTTGAGTTGTCACCGATAGTGGGAGAGAGCCTTTCGCTGCTTATGATACAGGCAAATGCAAAGAAAATAGAAGTTGTTATAAATATTTCGCCAGGACTTTTTATTTATGCCGATAGAAACATGCTTCAGGCGGTCATAAGAAATCTTGTTTCAAATGCTGTAAAATTTACTCATCCGGGCGGGAAAATAACAGTGAATGTTTTACAGGTTGATAATCAGACAATGATATCAGTAATTGATGACGGAATAGGAATGAATCATGACCTTCTTCTGAAACTGTTCCATATTGATGAAAAGACAAACAGAAGTGGTACACAGGGAGAAATAAGTACTGGTCTGGGATTACTGCTATGCAAGGAATTTATTGAAAAACATAATGGCCAGATTTGGGTAGAAAGTGAAGAAGAAAAAGGGTCTGCTTTTCATTTTTCAATTCCAATGCATACAAATTCCTGATGTATCAGACAGGTAATTATCTCCGCTATCCTTTATCAAATAATTTCGGATTCAATTCTTTACCATTTGATGCTTTTTATTATGTCTTGCACAATTACAGGATATCTGATCTTGTCATCCCTGAGCAGTCCTGAACCGATATAAATAACCTCCTTTTCATCAGCATACCAATAGTGTTTCTGGAGCATCATCATAGCAAAAGTATTCTCCATTGTTTTAAAAGTCTTGCCCCCGATAACTATATCAGCAGGAGGATTTGTTTTAAAATCAATTGCAGGATTTATTCTGGAGTGACCAAAACGGTTGTTTTCCCGTATTTGGCATTGAAACTCTGATTCCATTTGGCTGGGTGACTGTAATCACAACCTTATTATTGGCATTTCCGACAGGTTTGGCAAAATAATCCCGCGCCTGTAACTCCCTTGATTGCCCCCCCCCCCCCCCCGCCTCCCCCCCCCCCGGGGGCCCCCGGGCCCCCCCCGGGCTTTGCCCGGAGCCGGCGGGACGCGCCGATATTATACTGAATGCACAAAAAAGGGCTAAGATTCCTGTTTTCATATTTTATTGTTTTACGATTTCTACTCTGCGGTTAAGTTTTCTTCCCTCATCGGTTGAGTTGGTGGAAACCGGGCAGAGAGGTCCGACACCATCAGCCTGAAGTCTTGTTCCGGCAATCTTACCGGTTGTAATAAGATAATTTTTAATGCTTTCAGCCCTTTCTTTGGATAGTGTTATATTACTGAGGAAATTACCTGTGATATCTGTATGCCCGACAATAATGATTTTTACATCCGGATTGGCATTCAGATAATCAGTAATCTGCTTTAAGGCTTCAGCCGATTCTGGTTTAATTGTTGATTTGGCAACATCAAACAGGATTCCATATATTGTTGCTTTTCCCTCATTTTCAATTGCTTCCTGCATTGTCATAATGATGTCCTGTTTCATGTTCTTTTCTTCAATAATAGTTATGAGATATCCCTGGTCATCCGAATCAACTGCATCATCAATTCTCATGAATACAACATTTCCATTATTACTGTAAGTGAAGAAAGTATTATTGTTAGATAATGATTTCCCTTTTAATTTTAGTTATTGCATTAGCATAATTCAGACATATCTGATCCCCGCTGACTTTCCTCGTTTCTTTCTTATCTTTTGAATAAATAAGCCGGCGGTACTCTCCTGCTTTTCTGACCCTTACACTATTCCCATCAAGCCCGTGATAAAAAAATTCAATATCCTTATATTCACTGAATTCACAATTGTTCAGGTAAAATCCGGGCATCCTGTTCATATAAGCGGGTTCAACTTCCTTACATCCGGGTTTGTCAGTCTGTGCTTGAGCCAGCAGAGTACTAAAGACCAGTAAAACCATAAATACATTCTTCATTACAATAAGATTAGAGTTTAATAATGATAATAATTGTGTAATAAATGTTTAACAATTAAAATTTAATATGGTTCGGACTGCTGGAAAAAAAAAGTAGAGATGCAATGTGTTGCATCTCTACCTGTTAAGTGCCGGAATGTTTTCCGTTTATTTTTTCGGCTGGTATACCCTTATCCAGTCAATTTCCATTGATGTCATACTGCTTATTGGTTTATCAAGACCTCCTGACAGCAGAACGTACATTGGTTCCTGGGGAATATCTGATGTTTGAGTAAACACTTCTGTGTCATTGATCTTCCAAACCATCTTGTCGGATGTCCATTCAAGGGTAAATATAAAGAAATCACCTGCATATCTTGATCCGATAGAGGTCTTAGAATTGCCTCCTTTTGAACTGAAGTAGTCAACCCATACTTTTCCTTTTGATGTCCTGCAAACATCTATATGTGGTGTAATCTTATCAGCCAGCATCCAGAATGCATTTTTGGCATTGGGATCTCCAAGTTTGATCTTGGCTGTAAATGTTCCGTATTTTTGTTTGAAACTGTTTCCTGTGCAGATAATCCCGGAAGTGTAGCCGAATTCTTTTGTTGAGAATCCATGATTGGCTGACCATACTTTTCCTGTTATCTTCTGTGGCTTTGTTGTGATTTTAAGTACACTGTTTCGAAGTTCAAAATTATCTTTTTCAGTATATGCCTGAAGGTCAGTTTCAACTGAGTATCTGTCGTGAAGCAGTTTATCACCCCAGTAATAGTTTGTGAGCCATTTTTTTGTATCCAGTTTGTCACCGTCAAATTCTTCACTGAATGTGAGCTCCCTGTGTTTCAGAATGTCAAATTTATTCGAATCCTTAACTTTTAAGTACCATATAATGTCTTCACTTTTCTTCAGCTTGTCATACTCCTGCACCTCTTTGAACATATCTGTTTTTTCAAACCTTTTTTTGTCAAGCAGGTAGTTTTTTCTTTCCCTGAAGGCATCGGATGCTGTGTACTCTTTCAGTTCGGCATGCCTTTTCAGGCGCGATGAATCATGAGTATTAAGATAGTTTGCGTATTCTTTTGATCCTTTAAACTTGTAAAACTCTTTAAATTCAGGACTTGACTTTAGCCTGTTGTATTCAAGCTGTTTTTTATACTCCTCAGTATCTTTGAACGTGATAGGCTTCATGTTCTTTTTGGCCAGGAATTCAGATGATTTCATAAATGCATCAAGCTCTTCATACCTGAGGACAACCTTAGATTTTTTTGTCTCTTCCTTTCCTTTTGACTTAAGGTATTCCTTTATTTCGGCATCTGCCTTCAAGGCATTAAATTCAATTTCTTTCTTGAACTCATCTGTATCCTTGAAGGTAATCGGCTTCATTTTCTCCTTCTCTTTGAAGCCTGATGACTGGATGTATTTTTCAAGGGTTTCAAATTCCTTGATCTTATCAGAACCATCCAGTTCCTGAAAACGTTTTAGTTCGCTTCCTGAAATGGTTTTAAAGTAAAGAACAATATCCTTCGCCTTCAGAAGTGAATTATATTCCTTTTCCTTATTGTATTCTTCAGAATTCTTATACTGCAGAGATTCAATCTCCTTTCTTTTCTGTGTGAATCCTGCTGAATTGACTTTTTCATTCAGCTCATTATATTTTGCAAGCTGATCAGAACCTGCGAAGGTGTTTAATTTCTCAAATTCAGCAATCAGCGCCTTTTCAGCCTGTTCAATTTTAGAAGTTGCAGGGATTAAACCCAGTAAAAGCTTGAGACTTGCCATTGTAATATCGTTTTTGGTATAACCTGTTAAAGATAAATATTCTTTACAAAAAAATGAATTAAACACTGCAATTATTTGTATTTCGGGTACTAAGGAGGTTAAAAAGGGATAAAAAAGAAGAAAATTTCAAAAAAAAAATTGTAAAAAATGAAATATCATTTTAACTTTGACCGGACGTTCAGTCAAAAATAAATTGGGTTATTTTTTAAATTTTTCAGGTTATGTCGCCAAGAACGACGGAGCAGTTTGAAGAGATGAGGGAGGAAAGGAAAGCCCGTATTATGAATGTCGCTCTCGAGCATTTTGCAAAAGAGGGGTACCATAAGACAACCATAAGTCATATCGCAAGGCATGCAGGTATGTCTAAAGGACTGATGTATAATTATTTCACAAGCAAGGAATCGCTGTTATTTGAAATAATTATGAGGTCAGTAAATGAGATGTATGCTGATTTCGACAGAAACAAAGACGGATACCTTTCGGAAGATGAATTTGAGTTCTTTATAAGAAGGCTATTCAGTATGATGAAAGAAAAAATATCTTTCTGGAGATTAATTTTTCAGCTGTTAATGCAAAACGAAGTCAGGGAGAAACTCCAGAGAATGTTTCCGTCAAGTACCGTTTTTATGGAACAAGGAAGTATTATTCCTGACCAGGCATTTTTAAATTCTATTGTTATTACGCTAACAGATTATTTTGTCAGGAAAAAAGGAAATGAGAAACCAGGTTATGATCCTATCCGTGAGCTTAATCTTTTTATACTTATGCTGAAAGGATTCGCCCTCTCATATGTTTTTATGGATGATAATGATGAAGAATATCATGAGAAAACTATTACTGATATTATTTCGAAATACAAATAAGTTGAGATGAAGAATTTTCTATTCAAACCATTGTTTCTTTTACTTCCGCTGATCAATGTTTTTAATATTTCGGGTCAGGATCTTTCAGCCACAGAAATTGTCCGGAAAGCTGATGAGAAATTCAACGGAGAAAAGTCCAGTATAATGACCATGTCGATGACAATCATCAGACCAACATGGCAAAGGACAGTGGAATTTAAAAACTGGTCACTTGGCCGGGGATTATGCAATGACACTTATAACTGCTCCGGCAAAAGATGCAAATCAAACCTTTTTAAAAAGAGGGACTGAAATGTGGAGCTGGAATCCTGCAATAAGCAGACTTATTAAGCTTCCTCCGTCTATGATGTCGCAAGGATGGATGGGATCTGATTACACAAATGATGATATACTTAAGGAATCCAGTGTGGTAAACGATTATACCCATGAAATCACGGGTGAAGAGTCTGTTGAAGGCCGGTTATGCTACAGGATTATGATGAAAGCAAAAGAAGATGCCGCTGTGGTTTGGGGTCATCAGTTAAGATGGATTGATAAAAAGGAATTTCTTGTAATCAGGGCTGAATTGTACGATGAAGATGGTAACCTGGTCAGAACAGAGACAGGCAGCGATATTAAAACAATGGATGGCAGGACAATACAGACAAAAATTGAGCTTCTGCCGGCAGATGAACCAGGGAATAAAACAATAATTACAATTAAGGAGATCAGATTCAACGTTCCGCTTGAGGAAAGCTTTTTCTCGCAGCAGAATATGAAGAATATAAGGTAAGGCGAAAGGCGGAAGTCAGATAAAATAAAACTCAGATAATTAACCCAATGATATGAGGAATTATAAGATAGCATGGCGGAACCTCTGGCGAAACAAAAGGAGAACTCTGATTACAGTTGCTTCAGTTTTCTTTGCAATTTTTTTTGCTCTTGTTATGAGATCGCTTCAGCTGGGTACATACGATCACATGTTCAGAAATGCCATTGAATCATATACCGGTTACATTCAGATACAGCATGAGGATTTCTGGGACACTAAAGTGGTTGATAACACATTTATCTATTCGCCTGAACTCGACCAGAAGATAATGAGCCTGAAAAACAGTGTGGGAACAGTGCCGCGTTTTGAATCATTTGCTCTTGCATCAACTGGTACTCTGACAAAAGGTGTTCTGGTAATGGGTATTGATCCGGAAAGAGAGGCTCTTCTGTCAGATGTAAGAAGCAGGCTTGTCAGGTATAGATTGGATAAAGTTTCAGTGGAATCTTTAAGAAATTCAGTATTGCCTGAAAAGATAAAGAAGGACCTGGACCTTTTCAGTGGAAATGCGTATAGCAGCAACTCAGCTCTTGCGGTTGATTTCAATATTGAGGATAGGGATTCCTCCTTAATATTGCCTGTGTTCAGGCAATTTGCATCATTTAGCAACGGGTATTTGAAACAGGGTGAACCAGCAGCAGTTATAGGCGAGAAGCTTGCTTCATTTCTAAAGGCAGGCATAGGGGATACTATTGTCCTTCTGGGTCAGGGTTACCATGGTACAACTGCTGCAGGCAAATACAGGATAAATGGTATTGTTAAAATCCCTGCTCCTGATCTGGACAACAAGATTGTATATCTTCCGTATGATATATGCCAGGAGCTCTACAATGCCCCCGGCATGCTTACATCACTGGCCATAAGCGTTAAAGACAATGATGATAATTCTATTGAAAAAACAATTGAAGAACTTGAAAAACAGCTTGAGCCGCCACTTAAAGTGATGGGATGGCGGGAGATGAACAAGCTTATGTTAAACCAGATGGATGCTGACAGTAAAAGCGGAATGATAATGATTTTTATTCTTTATCTGGTTATAGCATTCGGAATTTTCGGGACTGTTCTTATGATGACAGCTGAACGAAGAAGGGAATTCGGAGTACTGGTTGCAATAGGAATGCAGAAGAGAAAGTTATCCGTTGTAGTAACCATGGAAATGATTCTTATTGGCCTGATGGGAATTGTTTCAGGTGTAATTGCTGCGCTTCCTATTATCTTTTACGGTTACAGCCACCCAATAAGATTTCATGGCGAGATGGCAAAGATGTACGAGGATTACGGAATGGAAGCCGTAATGCCCTTCCTGCTTCCGGATATGTATGTGCTTTGGCAGTCGTTAGTGGTAGCAATTATTGTTTTTGTTTCCCTGATTTATCCTTTGAGAAAAATTGGTAAGATGCAGGTAGTAAATTCGTTAAAGGCTTAAATGTAATATTATGATCTTTAAAACAGCCTGGAAAAATGTATGGCGTAACCGGGTGCGCAGCCTGGTGGTTATAACATCTGTTACTGTAGGAATCTTTGCAGGTGTTTTTGCCGTTGCTTTTATGAACGGGATGATTGCCCAGCGTTTTGATGCTGCAATTGATGAGGAGATTTCTCATATTCAGATAACCGGTAAAGATTATATCCTGAACAATGACCCGGGTATTTTTATGACACCGGGAGATGGAATTGTAAATTTTGTAACATCCATCCCAGGTGTTAATAAGATTGTTGTCAGAAAAATAATAACCGGAATGGCCGGTACTGCAACCAAGAGCGCCGGAGTTCAGATTATCGGTATCGATCCCGGCAGGGAAAAGGAAATTTTTAAACTTTATAAAGCTGTTATTCCCGGAACAGGTGATTATTTTGAAAAGGAATCAAAATATGACCTTGCCCTGATTGGCCAGGACCTGGCAAAAGAGTTGAATATTATAAGGTTTGCTATTGACAGTGTGGTTCTTTTGAGGCTTGCAGAAAAAGAGGTTCCTCCTGAAATTATAGGCAAACTTAAACTGCTGGCAGGCAAAAGATTTCCAAACGAAAAGAAATTTACTTCCCTGGTAACATCTGTTCTGTCGAAACGGGAACTTCAGAATTACGGTCAGATGATAAAACAGGAGGCGTGGTCTTTCCGCGAGAATTCAAGAATAACACTGACATTGCTCGACAGGGATAATAATCAGGTATCTTCAGTTTTCAGAGTCGGAGGTATTTATGACATTAAAAACACAATGTATGAGCAGAGCCAGGTTTTTATCAGGAATGAAGTTCTCAGCCGGCTTACCGGAATTAATGAAAGCTCCTTTCACCAGATTATAATACGTATAAATGACATTGGCGAATCAGAGAAGATTACAAATGTTATAAGGGAAAAATTTCCGGAACTTGATGTAAAAAACTGGAAGGAACTTCAGCCTGACCTTGCAATGATGACAGATTATGTGCACCAGATATATGGTTTTTTTATGGCTATTATACTCGCAGCCCTGGCCTTTGGTATAATAAATACAATGCTTATGGTGGTGCTTGAGAGGACAAAGGAATTAGGGATGCTAACTGCAATTGGCATGAATAAGAAAAAGGTGTTTTCAATGATCATGCTGGAATCTGTATTCCTTTCATTAACAGGAGGGATTACGGGAATGTTAGCCGGATGGCTCGCCATAATACTGACGGCAAAAAAGGGGATCAATTTTTCTCAGTATGCAGAAGGGATGGAAGCTTTCGGTTACTCAGCGCACATATTTCCCCAGATCTCTGCCAGCTTTTTTGTGATGGTTGTGATACTTATAATCATTACCGGTATAGCCTCCTCGGTTTACCCTGCACTTAAAGCACTAAAACTTGATCCGGCAGAAGCAATAAGAACAGAATAGAAAAAAACTTCAATAAACAAAAAAGTCATGAAAGTCCTTGAGCTGAAAAATGTAAATAAGATATACAACGGGTCCGAAGTACACGTACATGCCGTAAATAGTGTCTCCCTTGAATTCAAAGAGGCTGAATTTGCTGCAATTGTTGGCCCGTCAGGATCAGGTAAAACTACCCTTCTGAATCTTATAGGAGGTCTGGATATGCCTACCTCAGGGGAGATAATTATTGATGGCACAGATCTGTCAGAACTGAAATCATCACAGCTTATCGATTTCAGGATGAGAAATATTGGTTTTGTATTTCAGGCATATAACCTGATACCTGTCCTAACAGCAAGGGAGAATGTTGAATTCATTATGTCTTTACAGAAATGGTCCAAAAAGGATCGTGACGAAAGAACCTTTGAATTACTTAAGGCAGTTGGTCTCGCTGACAGGGCCAACAGCAGGCCATCAAAACTATCAGGCGGTCAACAGCAGAGGGTAGCTGTAGCCAGGGCACTTGCATCAAGACCGAAATTTGTGCTGGCCGATGAACCAACTGCAAACCTTGATTCCAAATCAGCAACAACCCTGCTTGAAATCATGGAAAAACTGAACCATGAGGAGAAAATCACTTTCATTTTTTCAACTCATGATCCCCGCGTAGTAAAAATGGCTCATCGTGTAATTACTCTGGAAGACGGGAGTGTTGTATCGGATGAAATCAGGGAGTGAGAGAATAATTTATATTTAAGTATGCAGAGAGTTCTTAAAATATCGCTCTTTCTGATATTCTTCATAAGTATCAGAATCTATTCTCAGGAACCAGGCAAAAAATTCAGCCTTAACGGATATGTAAGTACTGTGCAGAGTGCGATATTTGATTCTCTTTCAGGTCCTTTTGTTATAGATAATCTGGTTCATAACAGGCTCAATTTCAATGCTTATATTAATAGAAATATAACATTTGCCACTGAATTAAGAAACAGGCTTTTCATTGGTGATATGGTAAGAGGCAGCTCTTCCTACTCTGGCATGATAGCTAATGATCCGGGCCTCATTGATATGTCGTGGAACCTGCTGGATGAACCTTCTTTTTTTCTAAATACTACCATCGACAGACTGTGGGTGGATTTCAATTATGAAAAGCTTCAGGCAAGGATAGGCCGTCAGAGGATAAATTGGGGACAGACACTGGTTTGGAATCCGAATGACATTTTCAATGCCTATTCATTCTTTGAGTTCGATTACATTGAACGGCCGGGAAGTGATGCTGTAAGACTTCAATATTATCCTACGTCTTCTTCGGCATTTGAACTTGCAGTGAAAGCAGACTATGATGACAGGATTACTGCAGCTGCACTCTACCGCTTCAATAAATGGGGATATGATTTCCAGATTCTGTCAGGATACTTTAACAGTAATGATTTTGTTGCAGGTGCCGGATGGTCGGGAGCATTCGGGTCGGTTTCTTTCAGGGGTGAAATGTCGTGGTTTCAGCCAATGGAGAATTTTACCGATTCAACAGGGACAGGCTTATTCACAATCGGATTTGACAAGGCATTCAACAATAATTCGATGCTGCAATTTCAGTTTATGTACTGCAATAATCCTGCTGATTATGAAAATTTTCTCTCCTTCTATTCAGGATCCCTGTCAACTAAGGAGCTGGCTTTTTCAAAATTCACTCCTTTTGGTCTGTATTCATATCCTATAACACCTCTTCTGACAATAAGTGTTTCAGGCATGTTGTTTCCCGACCTTAAAGGTTACTTTGCAGGAAGCTCACTGGATTTCTCATTAGCGGAGAATGTAGATTTTTCAATATACTGGCAGCATTTCAGGAGCAAGGTCAGCAGTATGGAATCAAGAATGAATCTGGGATTTATAAGAATAAAGTATAGTTTCTAGATTTTTCCTACTTTTGACTCATCTTAAATAAGACAGGATGGCGCTTGTACATGAATTTGAAAACAGTGGCAACTGGCTCTTCAGGAGAAGAAGCTGGTTACCGGTATTTATGGTTGCAGCTGGGATATTTATAATGTATATAGGTAACCGACAGGCAATTATATATGATATGAGGGATGAACTCATATTTCTTTCAGTTAGCCTGTTTGGTCAGATAATAAGAGCTTATACCGTTGGCTTTGCCCCAAAAAATACATCGGGACGGAATACTGAGATTGGTCAGCTTGCCGATGAACTGAATACAACCGGAATATATTCAATTGTGCGTCATCCGTTATACGTGGGAAATTTTTTCATGTGGCTTGGCCCTGTTCTTTTTCTCCGGTCGGTGAGTTTTTCAATTGTTTTTATCCTCCTTTACTGGCTTTATTATGAGCGTATAATGTTTGCAGAGGAGCAGTTTCTGAGGAGAAAATTCGGAGAAATATATGATAAATGGTCAGAAAAGGTCTCTTCATTTATTCCATGGTCCTTTAATTACAAGCCTTCTACACTATCATTCTCATTCCGTAATGTACTTAAAAGGGAGTATAACAGCTTCGTGAATATTTTTGTAATCTTTATTTTCCTGGATGTCTCCAGAAACTATTTCCTGGCACAGAGGCTCTATTTTACGCCGATGTGGTTATATCTCACAATAGGTGCATTTGTTGTATGGGCAATTGTTAGAACCATACACAAATCGACTAAATTATTTGAGGTTGAGGGCAGATAAAAAAACCGTCCACCCTTTCGGGAACGGACGGTTGAAATTATCTTGATTTAGTTATGGTCAATCTCTGGAACCAAGGAAAATCATCACATAATACATGAGTGTTGCCAGAGAACCCAGAGCAGCAACTACATAAGTATATGCGGCCCATTTCAGTGCATCCTGAGCCTTGTCATGATTCTGGTATGATGTTATTCCTGCATTGGAGAGCCAGGCAAGAGCCCTGCGGCTGGCATCGATCTCAACAGGAAGTGTTATGAAACTGAATACAGTCGTCATTGCAAATAATGCTATTCCTGCGATAAGAATTGCGGGGAAAGTCTGAACAAGCAATACACCTGCAAGCAGCACCCACTGAACCCATTTCGAAGCAAAACTTACAGCAGGGACAAGTTTTGACCTGAATCCAAGCCATGCATATGCCTTTGCATGCTGAATTGCATGTCCTATTTCATGTGCAGCCACAGCTGCAGCAGAAATATGACGTCCGTTATATACTTCCTGACTAAGGTTAATTGTCTTGTCGGTTGGGTTATAATGGTCTGTTAAATGTCCCTGAACACTGACTACCTTAACATCATAAATTCCATTATCACGAAGCATCCTTTCAGCCACTTCCCTCCCTGTCATACCATTGTCAATAAGTATCTTGGAATACTTTTTGAATTTTGATTTCAATACCATGCTTACGACCCAGCTGAGGATCATGAAGCCTATGAATAATATCCAGATTGTCATTTTATATTTCCTCCATTTTTTAATTTTACTTACAAAAGATTTGCCAATTTCTTTTTGTCATAATCTGCAAGTCATTTTGTCATGAATAACAATTATTTATCATCAGAAGTTCAATCTTTCATGTTTGTGTTCACAAATGCTATCTTTGCCATATGCTGAAGGCAATAACAACTTTTATCTCTTTTCTTTTATCGCTGCCTGTGTATTTTTACAGGTACTCGATTTCTCCATTTTTGCGGCCATCATGCCGTCATATTCCTTCCTGTTCACAGTTTATGCTTGATGCATTAAAGATCCATGGACCATTTTATGGTTTGGTTATGGGTACAGGAAGAATACTCAGATGCAGGCCTGGAGGAACGCATGGGTATGATCCGGTACCGCTATTCCGTTTCAGGACGTACAAACCATTTTATTTTCTAATAAAAGATTTTAAGAAAGAAAACCGTTTAAAACATTAATGTAATTTTTAACTACCCTGATACCAGTACTGCAAGACTGCAAGACAATTAAAACTTAAGGTCTTCCCTTAGCTGTTTGTATCCTGCCCGGCTTACCGGAAGTTTTTCACCGGAGTTCAGAACAGCTACATGTGTGTCTTTCCCATAAGGCTCGATTTTGTTAATTTCAGTGATGTTCACAATATAAGCTCTGTGTATTCTGACGAAATCAGACTGGGGAAGGTTTTCTTCATAGAATTTCATTGTTTGCTGTTTCAGAGCTTTTCCTGTTGAATGGTGAATCATTACATAGTCATCCTGAGCTTCAACGTAACGTACCTGTTCAACAGGAATAATGTTGATTGCATTTGCCTTTCTTACAACTATTCTGTTTACAGGACCTTCTGTTTCGGGTTTTTTTGAAAGCAGTTGGTTTGCCGGTTCAAGATTGCCTTTTCCTGACTGTATTTTAACTATTGCCTTTTTAACTGCTTCAAGAAACCGCCTTTTTTCGAACGGTTTCATCAGATAGTCGACAGCATTAAGTTCAAAAGCCCTGATAGCAAAATGGTCGTATGCTGTTGTAAAAATTATCTCCGGCTTTTCGGTAAGGACCTCAACCAGTTCAATTCCGGTCAGTCTTGGCATCTGAATGTCGAGAAAAACCAGGTCTGGTTTTAAAGTTGAAATTGTTTTCAGACCGGAAAACCCGTCAGAGCATTCAGCTATAACCTCAATTGAGTCAACCTCTTTTAAATAATGCTTTACCAATTCCCGTCCCGGTTCCTCGTCGTCAATTATTACAATTCTGATTTTTTCCATTTGTATCGTGCTTAACAAAATCAAAAAAGGACAATTTATTTTGTCCTTAAAAGTATGAAATAATTTTTAAATGTTTGTTTTAATATTCCTTTGGTATGTAAAGGGTTATAGTATATAAACCGTTTTCTTTCAATGTCTTGGATGAAGCTTTGTTCCCGTAAAACAATTCGAGTCTGCGGGCAACATTTATCAGACCGGTACCAGTACCTTTTTTCATTGAAGGTGCGGTATCGTAATTGTTTTTTATAATGATTTCAATATAGCCGTCAATAATTTTTGCCTGAGTAAAGATTTTTACAGTTTCAGTGCTTTCATAAACGCCATGTTTAACAGCATTTTCGTAAAGAGGCTGCAAAAGCATTACAGGAATTTTGAAATCAAGACACTCCGGGTCAATATGTTCCTCTGTGGTAAGTTTATCACCAAACCGCACCTTTTCAATTTCAAGGTATAACCGCAGGTTTTCCATTTCGCTCTGGAGGGAGACCGGTTGTTCGTCCTTTCTTGCAAGAGCATACCTCATGAAATCAGAAAGTTTCACAACCATCATCCTTGCTTTTTCCGGATCTGTAACTGTAAGGGAACTGATTGAATTGAGGCTGTTGAAAAGGAAGTGAGGATTAATCTGCGACCTGAGCATTTTTAATTCTGTCTCTTTTACCAGGCTCTCAAGCCTTGCTTCCTTTGCATTTTTTTCAGCAAGATTTGTAAGGCTTATAAACAGGTAATATGACATGACAATCAGGCCAAAGATAAAGACTCCTGTGCCTATTCTGTACGGAAATGTAGCTTCCCAGTACTCATTATAATTATTTCCATCTGGCAGGACTCCAAGCATAATATATTTTGTCAGAAGCGCCCAGAGTGATACCGATATGATACCGCTGATAATCAGGTTTGAGATTATTGTTGTAGTCCTCACATTTCCGCTGTTAAAAAAGCTGAAAGGATACCATAATGATAGTCCGATTCCTGAGTATATAAGAAGGGAAATAAAACTGTCAAGGATTCCAATGCTGCTGAAATTTCCGTAAGCATAGTAAAAAAGCAGTGACTGGCCTGCCATAAGGAAGAGCCAGACCAGCCACCATACTATAAGCCGTATTCTGTTTGCAAGAACCGGATGTCTCATTATATTGAATTATGAATAGCTTTTGATTTCTCCGCCTCCAAATACTACTGCTCCTTTAATTATGAGCTGGCGTGAAGTATCTACTGCCCTTCCGAGATTCAGTTTCCTTTCGTCACCAAAACCGCCCAGTACAGGTACCACTTCCACTTTTATGTTCCAGTCTGTTGGTACTATAATAGTTGTTCCGCCAAAGACACATGCTATCTCAAGTTCTGAAATGCCGGGTGCAAGTTTGGCCTGGGTGAGGTCGATTTCACTGCCGCCGAAAATTGAAGTAATTTTCCCTCCTTTGAAATTATCAGTTACTATCTGTCTTTCACCTCCACTGAAAATGTTAATGATATCAATAAAATCATCTCCTACCTGTGAAACACTTGATATCCCGTGCCAGCCACCTTTTCTCTTTGTAAAAATGAATATGAGCCCTATGATAATGAAAACGGAAGGCCAGAACATATTGAAATTGAATGTTTCCCTGAAAATATGAGGTATCAGGAAGAAAGCACCGACAGCCATAACTATTATACCGCCCGTTTTATTTTCAGAAGAGCCAAGAGTAATAACCAGACCAATAGTAACGAGTAGCATCGGCCAGCTGAAAATAACATGATCAATGAATCCGGGGAATATTCCTGTATTTCTCATTATCAGAAATGCTCCAACAATTACGAGCACAACCCCTATTATTGCCCGGTTACTCTGAAGATGACGGTGTTCGCGTCTGTAACCGTGCCTGTCGTCTTTATAATTCTCATTTGTTTCCATTGCTGTAAATTTTATCTGTTTCTAATTTAATAACTTTATTTAACTCTTTTAAAAAGAGATGAAATGATGTACGCAAGTCCGATGAGTATTATCACACCAGGCCAGTAAAATGTCTTAAGCATTTCGGGAAAAGCAAGATTTATTTCATCGAGAAGGAACCAGAATCCACCTGCAACCATAAGTAAGCCTCCTGTAAAATGGAGATTTAAAAGAAGGATCACTCCGATAAATATTAGGGCAGTTTCCCATGTAAAGTACCTGTGAATGCTTCCCAGGTTTAACAAATCATTGGTAGCTATCAGTAGGGCTACGCCAAGGGTAATGAAGAATAATCCAACACCAATCCTTGGGTGAGGCTCCCTTCTTGTCAGATTTTTATTGTAGCTATGTGCCATGTCAGTATAATTTGATTTGAAACAAAAGTAATCCACATATTAACAGTGGGTAAACAATATTCGGCGAACTGCGTTTTTTTACCGGTGGATAATCATTTAAGCCTTTTGATGTTACTTTTTTGTTGATAATTTTTTTAATTGAAGAAGGATTCATATTTTTGCAAACCAAATTTGAAAGAGATGTCCGGATTGTATGTCATACCATTAAGCGGATTGAAAGAAGGGCACCACACTTTTGATTTTGAGATTGGGGAAGAGTTTTTTGAAGAATTTGAAGAGTCGGAAATTAAAGAGGGAAGACTTACAGCCATTGTGGAGATGGAGAAAAGAAGCTCACATCTTGATTTGGTTGTAAGAATATCAGGAACAGTTATGATCAGCTGTGACAGGTGTCTCGAAATGTTTTCAAGGCCTTTGGAATCTGAGAACAGATTGCTTGTAAAGCTTGGGAAAAGCATTTCAGAGGATGATCCTGACATTGTTTCTTTACCCTCCGATGAGCATGAGTTGGATCTCATGCAGCATTTTTATGAATATATTTATCTGGCCCTGCCAATAAAGCGGGTTCATCCGGATGATAACAAAGGAAAGAGCACATGCAATCCGGAAATGCTTAAAAAGCTGAAAGAATTGCTTGTTGAAGATGAAAAACATATTGATCCCAGGTGGGATGATCTGAAGAAATTGATGAACAATTAAATATTTGAAACAATGCCAAATCCTAAACGTAAACATTCGAAAACCAGAAGAGATAAGCGGAGGACACATTATAAGGCAACTGCCCCTACTGTGGCCAGTTGTTCAAATTGCGGATCTGCTGTTCTTTATCACAGGGTATGTCCTGAGTGCGGATATTACAGAGGCAAGCTTGCAATTGCAAGCAAGGCAACAGCCTAACCTCAGCTAACTTAATAAGATTCTTATGAGAATTGGCCTTGATGTCATGGGTGGTGACTTTGCGCCAGATGCAATCATTGAAGGCGCATATGATTCCCTTCAGCATTTACCGGCTGATGACAATCTGGTTCTTATAGGTGACAAGGATGCCATCTACAGGAAACTGGAGGCAATGAAGGTTGATCCATCATTATTTGAGGTAGTTCATACTTCTGAGGTAATAGAGATGGGCGATCATCCTGCAAAAGCTTTTTCGCAAAAAAAGGATTCCAGTATTGCCGTAGGCTATGGAATGCTTAAGAACAATACACTCGATGGTTTCTGCAGCGCAGGGAATACTGGTGCGATGCTCGTCGGAGCAAGTTATACAGTAAATGTAATTCCCGGCGTTTTAAGGCCTGCTCTTGCGGTGGTTCTGCCATGCATAGATAACCGGCAATCGGTTATACTTGATGTTGGACTTAATCCTGATTGCAAACCGGATGTATTGCTGCAGTACGGAATATTGGGAACCATTTTTGCCAAATATGTTCTTGAAGATGAAAACCCCACTGTGGGTTTGCTTAATATCGGAGAAGAAGAAACGAAAGGCACATCTGCTGTAAAGATGGCCTATGAATTTATGAAAGGTCATCCGGGATTGAATTTTGTCGGGAATATAGAAGGTAATTCGCTTTTCAGGGAATCGATGCCTGATGTGGTTGTCTGCGATGGTTTCGCAGGTAATGTCATTTTAAAACTAGGTGAATCCTTTCATCATATGTTCAAGCAGAGAGGCCTGAAAGATTCATATTTTGACAGTCTGGATTTCGAAAACATTGGCGGTACACCCATAGTCGGAATCAATGCCAATGTCGTAATCGGCCATGGTATTTCAAAAAGGAAAGCTGTAATGAATATGATCATCCGGACAAGGGAAGTTGCACATGCCAATCTGGCTCAGAAGATCAAAGAAGCAATTTAACTATGAAAAAATTACGGGCAGCTATTACAGGGATAAATGCCTGGGTACCGGAATACAGACTGACAAATCAGGAATTATCCAAAATGGTTGATACATCCGACGAATGGATAATGCAGAGAGTCGGGATAAAAGAGAGAAGAATACTTAAAGGAGAAGGACTTGGCACATCCGATATGGGTGAAAAGGCTGTAGAAGGGCTTCTTAAAAAGACAAATACTAAACCCGAAGAGATTGATCTGCTGATTTGTGCAACAGTTACTCCGGATATGTCCTTTCCGGCAACTGCCAATATAATTTGTGACAAAGCAGGAATTAAGAATGCCTTCAGTTTTGATATAGGAGCTGCATGCTCAGGCTTTTTATTTGCACTTCAGACAGGAGCACAATATATCGAATCAGGAAGATATAAAAAAGTAATAGTTGTAGGGGCAGATAAAATGTCCTCTATAACTGATTATACTGACCGTACTACATGCCCTTTATTCGGGGATGCTGCCGGGGCAGTTCTTCTGGAGCCGACCACAGAGGAAGTGGGAGTTATGGATCATATTCTGAAGACAGATGGTTCGGGCAGGAAATTTCTTCATCTTAAGGCAGGAGGATCAGTTAAGCCATCTTCACATGAAACAATAGATGCCAAAGAACATTTTATATATCAGGAAGGCCAGAGCGTTTTTAAGTTTGCTGTCTCAAATATGGCTGATGTTGCTGCAGAGATAATGGAGAAAAATAATCTCAAATCAGAAGATATATCCTGGCTCGTACCTCATCAGGCAAACCTGAGAATAATTGATGCAACAGGTCGCAGAATGGGCCTGCCTCCTGAAAAAGTTATGGTCAATATTCAGAACTACGGAAATACTACAGCTGCAACAATCCCGTTATGTATCTGGGAGTATGAAAACAGGCTTAAAAAAGGAGATGTTCTTATTCTTGCAGCATTTGGCGGCGGTTTTACCTGGGGCTCTATCTACCTTAAATGGGCTTACGATCCGAAATAGTTTTATATTTGTTAGTTAATCAGAATAAATTCTCTCAATTTTGGAAGACATGGCAAAGTACAACGAGACAGATAACAGTACCATCAATCTGATCAGCAACGGCACTGACATTACCGGCGATATTAAATCAACAGGAGATATCCGCATTGATGGTTCACTTACAGGGAATCTTAATACCAAAGGCAAGGTTGTTATAGGACAGACAGGCAGGGTTAACGGAGAAATTATCTGTAAAAATTCTGAAATTTCAGGCACCATCGAAGGAAGAGTCATTGTCAATCAGTTACTTAACCTGAAAGCATCTTCAAAGATCCTCGGAGATATCGTAACTTCAAAACTATCAATAGAACCGGGTGCAATTTTTTCCGGAACTTGCAAAATGAGTGAAAATAATAATAATGGAGGAGCTTCAGCCATTAAAGAAAAAGAACTCGAAAAAGCAGGAAAATAAAGGCCTGAATGATTATGGAAAATATTCAGGAATAGCTTTTCAGATGGTCGCTATAATTGCCCTTACAACATGGGGCGGTATAGAGCTTGATAAACTTGCCGGATTCGAAAAACCTGTCTTTACAATCATTCTTTCCCTTCTGGGTGTTTTTGGTGCAATTTATACTGCAGTAAAAGATTTTATTAAGTGATGTTTCCCGTGAAACCACTTCCAAGAAATATTCTTTATTTAACAGCCTTAGGTTTCCTCATACTTTTTGCCGGCTATTTTCTTCTGCGTGACTCTGGTCCAAACAACTCTTTATCCGATTTAGTAATACTGACAATTGTTTTCCTTCTTATAAGCATATCTGCAATTGTTATTTTTCAGCGGGGACAGTCAAGGGAACCCCAAAGCCAGACTTTGCATACACTCGTTTCAATGAGTGTTAAGTTGCTGTTTGAAATGGTTTTAGCTTTGTTGTGGTTCTTTGTTGCAAAAAAAACCTCAACCGAATCAGTTTTTATGTTTTTTATTCTATATTTATCATTCAGTTTGTTTTCTGTTTTAATAATACTGAAAACACTGAAGAACAAGTCTTTATAAAACAAATACAGATTTGAAAACTAAACTGATTATTCTAGTCCTGTTCGTTTTCTGCCTTATCGGTTCGCAAGTACCCTTATTTGGCCAGGGAGAGCATGGAAATACAGAAGCTGCGGGGCATCAGTCGGCAGATGAACCATTTAATGCAAGTACATTTATAATGGAGCACATCGCAGACTCTCATGAATGGCATCTGTGGACAAAAAAAAGCGGAGAGGGTGTGGCAATTTATCTTCCTGTTATTCTTTATTCAAAGGAAAAAGGACTTGATATTTTTCATCAAAAAAACTTTCTCACGGACATGTTTATAACGGGTATAAGATAGAAGAAGGAACAATCGTAAGCGTAAATGAAGAGGGTCATGTTGATGAGGCCGGAAAACCTCTTGATTTTTCAATGACAAAAACAGTTATGGGTTTGCTGTTTTCCTGCATTATAGGCTTATTTCTTTTTATTTCACTTTCAAGATCATATACTAAAACAGGAATTAGTCATCCAAAAGGCATGCAGGGTTTCCTTGAGCCAATCATCCTGTTTGTTCGCGATGATATTGCAATATCAAATATAGGCGAGCATAAGTATGAGAAATACATGCCATATCTTCTGACAGTCTTTTTCTTTATTTTGATAAATAACTTAATGGGGCTTGTTCCCTTTCCTCCGCCTTTCGGAGCAAATGTTACAGGTAATATTGCTGTTACATTTGTCCTTGCTCTTTTCACCTTCTTTATAACCCAGTTCAGCGGAAACAAGAACTACTGGCGTCATACTTTTGCCACTCCGGGTGTTCCAATCTGGCTATTGCCGGTAATGATCCCTGTTGAGATAATAGGAATATTCTCAAAGCCATTTGCACTGATGATTCGTCTCTTTGCAAACATCACTGCCGGACACATAATTGTCCTCAGTCTTGTCTGTCTGATCTTCATCTTCAAGTCACTGGCTGTGGCACCGGTTTCAATTCTTTTTGTAATTTTCATGGATTGCCTTGAATTACTTGTGGCATTCCTTCAGGCTTACGTATTTACCTTGCTTTCGGCACTGTTCATTAGTCTGGCAGTGCAGGAGCATCATTAATAATTTTAATTAACAACTTGTATTATGGAACCAATCTCATTTGCAGCAGTCGGAGCAGGTCTTGCAGTTATAGGTGCAGGTCTCGGTATAGGTAGAATCGGAGGTTCGGCTATGGAAGCTATTGCACGCCAGCCTGAAGCTACTTCCAAGATCCAGACAGCTATGATTATTGCAGCAGCCCTTATTGAAGGTGCCGCTCTTTTTGCAATCGTTGTTGCTCTTATTGCTTAGTAAAAGGAACAGGAAGCTCTGCAACGGTTGGTTGCAGGCTTCTTTTGATTGAAACAGTAAAATCATAAGATATGATCTTGTTAGCAAACAGTCTTACAACTCCGGCTATTGGTACAGTAGTCTGGACAACCATTATCTTCAGTTTATTCTTCTTTCTTCTTTCCAAATTTGCATGGAAACCTATTTTGAATGCTGTAAAAGCAAGGGAAGAAATGATAAAAGGATCACTTGCTGCAGCTGAAAAAGCACGGGAAGATATGATGAAACTTCAGAGTGATAATGAAGCTATTCTGCGCAAAGCAAGGGAGGAACGCGAGGTTATTCTCAAGGAAGCAAGAGATGTACGTGACAGGCTGATAGCCGAGGCAAAGGATAAGGCTACAGAAGAGGCAGAAAAATTAGTGGAAAAGGCAAGAATTGGAATTGAAGGTGAAAAGAGAAAAGCCCTTGCAGAAATTCATGACCAGGTAGCCACTCTGTCAGTTGATATTGCGTCAAAACTTCTTGGTGAGCAGCTTAAGAAGACAGGAGAGCAGGAAAAAATGATTGAAAATTACCTCAAAGAAATCAATCTTAATAAGAATTAGGAAGCCTAATGAACGACAGTAAAATATCGGTAAGGTATTCAAAGGCTCTTTTTGAATCAGCAGTTGAGAAGAATATTCTCGACAAGGTAAATCAGGATATGTTATTCATTACAGAGATCTGCAACTTTTTTGAAATGAAGGAACTTCTCTCAAGCCCGATTATTTTTCCATCAAGGAAAACAGATATACTTCATAAGATGTTTGAAGGGAATGTTGAGAAGGTCACCTTGTCGATGCTGGATCTCGTTGTCAGGAACGGCAGGGAAAATTTTATTCCTGCAATTGCCCGTGTCTTTGTAAGCAGCACGATGAAGTACAAAGGGATAACCAAATCATTGCTTACAACGGCTGTAAAAGTTGATCCGGGAGTCAGAAAGCAGATCACTGATATGATCGGAAAAGTCTTCAAAACAAATGTTGAATTGGAGGAGACCATTGATACAGGCATTCTGGGGGGGTTCATCCTGAGAGTTGATGATAACCTTATTGATGCCAGCTTAAAAAACAAACTCAGAAAAATCAAGAAAGAGCTTAAGGGAAGCGCACTGGCATCCTGATTTTAATTTTTTAACAGCGGAATTATTAAGAAATATAATATGGCAAACATTAAACCAGCAGAAGTTTCAAGAATCCTTAAACAGCAACTGGAAGGCATTCAGACAGGCGTAGAACTTGAAGAAGTGGGAACAGTCCTTCAGGTTGGTGACGGTATTGCACGCATATATGGCCTTTCAAATGTACAATCGAATGAGCTGATAGAATTTGAAAACGGAATGGAAGGAATTGTTCTCAACCTTGAGGAGGACAATATCGGGGCAGTATTACTTGGTCCTACCGAGGAGATAAATGAAGGCGATATAGTAAAGAGAACCGGAAGGATTGCTTCCATTAATGTCGGAGAAGGATTGCTTGGACGCGTTATTTCACCAACAGGTGAGCCTCTTGACGGTAAAGGACCTATAAAAGGGGAATTATATAATATGCCTTTCGAGAGAAAAGCTCCCGGTGTTATTTTCCGTCAGCCGGTTAAGCAGCCGCTTCAGACAGGTATTAAGGCTATCGATGCCATGATACCAATCGGAAGAGGACAAAGGGAACTAATTATTGGTGACAGACAAACAGGAAAGACTGCAATTGCCATAGATACTATAATTAACCAGAAGAGCAATTTTGATAAAGGAAAACCGGTATATTGTATTTATGTTGCTGTCGGACAAAAAGGTTCTACGGTAGCAAATATTGCTGCCACTCTGGAAGAACATGGTGCTCTTCAGTATACAGTTATTGTTCTTGCAACAGCATCAGACCCTGCTGCATCACAGTTCTATGCTCCTTTTGCAGGTGCTGCCATCGGGGAATTTTATCGTGATACAGGCCGCGATGCGCTTATTATATATGATGACCTTTCAAAACAGGCTGTGTCGTACCGTGAAGTGTCTCTGCTTCTCCGTCGCCCGCCGGGACGTGAAGCCTATCCGGGAGACGTATTTTATCTTCACTCAAGACTACTTGAAAGAGCAGCCAAGGTCATCGAATCAGATGAGGTTGCCAGACAGATGAATGACCTGCCTGAGTCAATTCGCCACCTTGTTAAGGGCGGTGGTTCACTTACGGCTCTTCCAATCATTGAAACACAGGCCGGTGACGTTTCTGCATATATTCCAACAAACGTGATCTCCATCACAGATGGACAGATCTTCCTTGAATCAAACCTGTTCAATGCCGGTGTAAGACCTGCTATTAACGTAGGTATTTCTGTTTCAAGGGTTGGAGGTAATGCCCAGATCAAAGCGATGAAAAAAATCGCAGGAACACTAAAGGTTGGCCAGGCTCAGTACCGTGAACTTGAAGCATTCTCGAAGTTCGGATCTGACCTTGATGCTTCAACACTGGCTGTTCTGAACAAGGGAGCAAAGAACGTGGAAATCCTTAAACAGGGACAATATGCTCCTGTTCCTGTTGAAAATCAGATCGCTATTATCTACTGCGGAACCATGGGGCTTCTCAGAGATATACCGGTTAATAAGGTTAGAGCTTTTGAGGCTGATTATCTTGAATACCTGAGCCTGAAACACAGTGATGTTCTTGAAGAACTTCGAAAAGGAATCCTAAATGAGGACATAACTAAAGTTCTTGAAAAAACTGCGGCTGAGATTGTTATTAAATATCGCACTAATTAGAACAGGCTTGCGTAATTAATGTTATCGTAAATGGCGAATTTAAAGGCAATACGTGTTAGAATAAGTTCTGTCAAAGGTACCCGACAGATCACTTCTGCAATGAAGATGGTTTCTGCTGCCAAATTACGTAAGGCTCAGGATAAGATCGTACGGCTGCGTCCATACGTAAATAAGCTGCAGGAGATACTTGCCGGGCTTTCTCAGAGTTTGGCCGATGCTGAGGTTGAAAATGTTTATGGCAGAATATCAGACCCGGAAAAAATCCTGATTGTTGTAATTACTTCAAACAGGGGACTTTGTGGTGCATTTAATGCAAATGTTATAAAGGAGACAAGAAGAATCATAACAGAGAAATATGCCGATCAGCACAAGAGAGGAAATATAAGGATTCTTACAATCGGGAAGAAAGGGTATGATTATTTCAGGAAGCAGTCTGTAAAAATGCTGCCTGAACAAAATAACCTTCTTAATAACATGTCATTCGAGAATGTCTCTGTTGTTTCAGAAACAATAATGAAGTCATTTACAGCAGGAGAATTCGACAGGGTTGAGCTTGTTTACAACCAGTTCAAGAATGCAGCAGTTCAAAACCTTACCGAAGAATTATTTCTTCCTGTAACTGCAGGACCAAAAGGAAAGGCGGCAGCAGAATCTGTTGATTATATTTATGAACCTGATCAGGAGGCTATAGTTAAAGACCTTATACCTAAATCACTCAAAATACAATTTTACAAAGCTGTGTTAGATTCATTTGTAGCTGAACACGGAGCTCGAATGACATCGATGCATAAAGCAACGGATAATGCAACAACCATGATCCGGGAACTTACTCTTCAGTACAATAAGGCAAGACAGGCCGCTATTACCAACCAGATACTGGAAGTCGTCAGCGGTGCTGAGGCCCTCAGAGGTTGATGAGTGTGTTTTATTTAAGTCGGACTCAACATAATGTACAATCAGGCAGATCTTAAAAATCTGGTAGATAAAGCTATCATTAATCTTTCCTACAACAGTGAGGCTGTAAGGCTTATTGATCCTATTAAATATGTCCTTTCCATTGGAGGAAAAAGGCTGAGACCTGTTCTTTCGCTTCTGGCCTGCAACCTGTTTAACGACCAGATAGATGAGGCTGTGATGCCTGCAACCGGAATTGAGGTTTTCCATAACTTCACACTTGTACATGATGATATTATTGATAATGCTCCGGTAAGAAGAAATTTCCCGACGGTTCACAATAAATGGAATGTAAATCAGGCAATTCTGTCAGGGGATGTAATGGCTTTTATTTCAAATGAATGTTTTCTTCAGTCACCCCCACGGTGCATGGTTAAGGTATTCAGGGAGTATAACAAAGCTGCTATTGAGGTATGTACCGGCCAACAGCTTGACATTGATTTTGAAAAAGCTATGATTGTTTCTGAGAACGAATATCTTAGGATGATTGAGCTGAAAACTGCTGTTCTTATTGCAGCTGCCGTGAAAATAGGGGCAATAATTGGAGGGGCAGAGGAGAAGGATACTGAGATTATGTATGAATTCGGAAGAAATATTGGACTTGCTTTCCAGATACAGGATGATCTGCTTGACATCTATGGCGACATAAAACTTTTCGGGAAAGTTACCGGGGGAGACATTGTTGAAAACAAAAAGACTTTTCTTTCAGTGAAGGCTTTTGAGCTTTCAAAGGGCAAACAGTTTAAGATGCTTCAGGACCTTTTTTCAGACAGGGAGAGAGATCCTGTAAAAAAAGTAAGCTCGGTTATGGAGATTTACGGAAACCTTAACATTAAAATGCTTACCGAAAATCTTGCAAATGAATATATTGAAAAAGCATTTACAATGCTCGAAAAAGTAGATGCACCCAGGGAAAGAAAAAAAGAGCTGACTTTAGCAGCCAGCTCCCTTATTGGCAGAGTTCAATAATTTATATTCCCTGTTTTTCATTTTTCTTCATCCAGTCAATATTTAACAATACTCCGGCATTCAGCATAAACTGATTGTATTTATTGTTCCACAGATATTTACCTTCAGCGTATAAGTCAAGCATTTCAGTTATTTTCATGTAAGTTCCAACGCCAATATTTAGTCCGAGAGCATTATCCTTTTCTTTATTTACATCCTCAAGATATTTCTCTTTTTTCCAGGCAAGCATGATATCAAGTCCGGCAAGGCCATAGAATTCGAACCTGTCCATTTCGTTAAATACATAATGGCCGTTTATATCAAACATCATGGTATTTACAGTATATTTTGAATTCATTTCCTTGTACACATGTGGAAAAAAGACGGAAATAGAGGGAGATATATGTACAGGGAGGCTAAGCTCATAGATCCCTTTAAGTGATCCCAGAAAATGACCACTTTTGTTGTAATCGTACTCCATTTCATGAAAGTAGTATCCTGAAGTAAATCCAAGACCTCCTCCCAGCTTTGTAAATTGACCATTTAAAATCAATGTGATGGCAATTGACATACAAAATGTTACCAGGTACCTTTTCATAAAGATTATTTTATGTTTGTTTGTAATTAAACAATAAAAATAGGTTAAATAAATTCTCAAGGAGTATGTTTTCCATCCCAAAAATAAAAAGAATTTTATAAGCAGCCAATCCTGCATGGTTTATAAAAATTATTAAATTTGTATCTGCTTTAAATGTTTTAAAAATTTATTTTATGTCACAGATTACCGGTAAAATTAGCCAGATCATCGGGGCAGTAATTGACGTAACTTTTGAAAAACAAGGTGTAGATATGCCCGATATTTACGATGCTTTGGAGATCAAACGTGATGATGGTTCCACTCTTGTTGTTGAATGCCAGCAGCATATCGGAGAAAGAACTGTCAGAACCATAGCAATGGATTCAACTGACGGCTTACGCAGGGGTATGGAAGTTATTGCAACAGGACTGCCAATAACAATGCCTATAGGTGAACAGATCAAGGGCAGACTTATGAATGTTACCGGAGAAGCTATTGACGGAATAGGACCACTTGACAAAACAGGAGGTTACCCGATTCACCGTAACCCCCCCAAATATGAAGAGCTTACTACCGAGAAAGAAATATTATTCACAGGAATTAAGGTTATTGACCTTATTGAACCTTATTCAAAAGGAGGAAAGATCGGTTTGTTTGGTGGAGCAGGAGTTGGTAAAACAGTCGTTATCCTTGAGTTGATAAATAATATTGCAAAAGCATATTCAGGTTTATCAGTTTTTGCCGGAGTAGGGGAGCGTACCAGGGAAGGTAACGATCTTTTAAGGGAAATGCTTGAAGCCGGTGTTATAACATATGGTAAAGCATTCCTCGAAAACATGAAGGCCGGGGGCTGGGACCTCTCAACTGTTGATAAAAATGCACTCAAGGAATCAAAGCTTGCGCTTGTTTTCGGGCAGATGAATGAACCTCCGGGTGCAAGAGCCAGAGTTGCCCTTTCAGGACTTTCTGTTGCTGAGCATTTCAGGGATGGTGATGGAAAGAGCGGCGGACGTGATATTCTTTTTTTCATGGACAATGTGTTCAGGTTCACTCAGGCAGGATCGGAGGTATCGGCACTTTTAGGCAGGATGCCATCTGCTGTAGGTTATCAGCCTACTCTTGCAACTGAAATGGGTATTATGCAGGAACGTATTACCTCAACAAAGAATGGTTCTATCACTTCTGTTCAGGCAGTATATGTACCTGCTGACGACTTAACTGACCCGGCACCTGCAACTACTTTTGCCCACCTCGATGCCACAACAGTGTTAAGCAGAAAAATTTCCGAGCTTGGTATTTATCCTGCTGTGGATCCTCTTGATTCAACATCACGAATACTTACTCCGGATGTCGTAGGTGAAGCCCATTATAACTGTGCTCAAAGGGTAAAAGAGCTGCTTCAGAGATACAATGAATTACAGGATATTATCGCAATTCTTGGAATGGATGAACTTTCTGAAGAAGATAAGCTTGTTGTTCATCGTGCCAGAAGGGCACAGCGTTTCCTTTCACAGCCTTTCCAGGTTGCAGAACAGTTCACAGGGATAAAAGGAGCCTTTGTATCAATTGAAGATACAATCAAAGGCTTTAATATGATCATGGATGGTAAAGTGGATCAGTATCCCGAATCAGCATTCCTGCTTGTAGGAACTATTGAAGATGCCATTGAAAAGGGAGAAAAGATACTTGCCCAGAATAAATAAATACCCGGAATGAGAATAGAGATAATCACACCCGATAAAAAAGTATTCGAGGGGGATATTAAATCTGTCAGAGTCCCTGGCAAAAAGGGATCATTCCAGGTGTTAAAAGACCATGCTCCCATTGTTTCAACTCTTGAGAACGGACCTGTAATCATGATCGATCAGGATGGCAATGAATCTGTATATGAGATAAACGGCGGAGTAATTGAAGTAAAGGCAAACAAGATTATCCTTCTCGCCGATTCCGTGAAATAATACAATCCGGATGAAACCAGATGAATTTCGGAAATATGCCCATGAGCTCGTCGAATGGATGGCGGGTTACATGGAACATGTAGAAGATTATCCGGTAAAATCTCAGGTCAGACCGGGTGAAATATTTTCAAAGATACCGGATCATCCCCCACTAAATCCTGAACCTTTTGATGCATTAATCAGGGACCTCGATAGTTTCATTATGCCGGGAATCACTCACTGGCAGAGCCCTAATTTCTTCGCATATTTTCCGGCAAATGTAAGCCCTCCGTCCATTCTTGCGGAAATGCTTATTTCCACTTTAGGGGCTCAGTGCATGATCTGGGAAACATCTCCTGCTGCTGCTGAACTTGAAGAGAAGGTTATGATATGGCTTCGCGACATGATCGGGCTACCCGGGAGTTTTGAAGGTGTAATTCAGGATACTGCCTCAACCTCAACTCTGGCTGCTATAATTACGGCCAGAGAGAAAGCGACAGGATTTTCATTCAATGAAACCGGTAAATCCGACTCAGGTACCCTTCGCGTATATTGCTCTGAGCAAACACATTCATCTGTTGACAAAGCTGTTAAAATCAGTGGAATAGGCAGGAAAAATCTGGTTAAAATACCTGTAAGGGATGATTTCTCATTAGATCCTGTGAAACTCAGAGAGGCAATCATAAATGATAAGAAACAAGGATATATACCTGTGTGTGTTATTGCAACAATCGGAACCACAGGAACAACCGCTATCGATCCAATAAAATCAATAGGTGAGATATGCAGGGAACACGGAATACATCTTCATGTTGATGCCGCAATGGGAGGCACAGCGCTGATTCTTCCTGAATTTCAGTGGATGCTTGACGGGAAAGAATATATCGACAGTTTCGTATTTAACCCTCACAAGTGGATGTTCACCAATTTTGATTGTTCCGCATATTTTGTGAGAGATGCAGGGTCACTGATACGAACCTTTGAGATACTGCCTGAATATCTTAAAACAAGGACCAGAGGTAAAGTCAATGATTACCGCGACTGGGGAGTTCCTTTAGGCCGGCGCTTCAGGGCTCTAAAGCTGTGGAGTGTTATCAGGTCATATGGAGTTGAAGGTTTGCAGTCAAGAGTGAGGGAACATATCAGGATTGCCTCAGAGCTTAAACAGATGATTACACAGGAAAATGATTTTGAGATTCTCGCACCTGTTTTTCTGAGCGTAGTATGCTTCAGATATTGTCCGGCAGGAATTGATGAAGAACAGTTAAACAGGATTAATGAAACACTTAATCACACACTTAACGATTCCGGCAGGATTTATCTCTCACATACTGTCCTTGGTGGTAAATATACACTGAGAATGGTTACTGCCCAGACTAATGTTACCCTGGAACATGTGAGAAAGGCCTGGGTTCTGATTGTTGAAACAGCCCGTTCAATAGGCGGATGATTGCTGATTGCTGCCTTTGTTTATTGCCATTCCAAATAGCTCAATATTAAAAAGTAATTCAGTAACAGGTTTTTCTGAGATATCTTTCCATGAAGACCGTATACCTCCGGAGATCATAAAAGGCAGTCTCAGTATATGGAAATCAGCCATTAATTCAAATCCGTAAGATTGAAATGTTTCGGAGTAATTATGTCTGTAGTCGAGTTCAAGCCCTGTACCGGTTCCCTTCAGATAAAGATTGTCTGTCCCTGATGCATGATCAACAAACAGATCTCCTCTTATCCTTTTCAGATAGAACAGACTTGAAATATTGAAATCGGGATAGGCTATAGGAAAAGCATAATCGAGTGACAATAAATCAAAATCCTTTGAGATAATATTTTTATACCCGCGTGGGAATGAGATCCTGTTATTAAGTGAGAATTTTGCATCTCCCTGCTTCTCCTTTTCGTACCTTAACCTTATGCTGTTGTTAGGAAGTATACCGGGGAAATAAAGTGATGTTTTAACTGATATTGCATCAGGATAGATACTGCTGTTGAAAGGTGCAAAGGTGTAATTGAAATCAATTGTCTGAGCCCATCTTGGATGTATGTCACGCATTGAACTCCTGTAGTAGTTTGAGAAGAATAATCTTCCTGATACCAACCCCTGGCCATAATCATATTTGCCATCCTCTTTAAGATAAACATAATTATTCCGGTAGTCGTAGGTAACTGATGGCTGGAAATACTGAATAAATCTTCCGGAAGTATATCTAAGCGGAAGATAGAGCCGGTTAACAGACCTGATGCCATTCTTCAGATTCACCGGCAAGGTCATTGTTTCACCTCCGGTAAGCACACCAGGGTTACCACCATATTCAATTCTCGACTCCAGAACAGGATACCAGCCTTTCCAGACTATTGCTGTATGCAGCAGGTGTTCCTGGTTCTCACTATACTCGTAACCAACAGTTGTTATCAGAGTGCTCAGCTGATTCTGAGACATTAGGGTAACCCCGGGTCTTATTGATGCAGGATCATTCTTAATCTCATCAATATCAGCATAAAAAGGCATCCAGCTGTGAAATCTGAAGAGATGCCGATACTTCCTGTAAGGTTCAGGGGAATAGTCTTTTGTGTTTCCATTATCAGTGCTGGTGCTGTACTTCTCAAACCGGTTGATCAGGAATGTTGATGATTCTGTTACCTTCTCTGTATTATCAGAAAAATCATTTATACCGGATTGACTGATATTGTAACCGGAAGAAGTATAGTTGGAGAAAAGTAAATTATTCCCGTTAAGAGAAATGTCGTTTATTCCGAATTTTGATCTTGTTATGCAGCTGGTTTTACCCCCGGGGAGTTTCAGAAATACGTTTTCAGTCTCTGAAGCTGAGCTTACAAAAAAGAGGGAATCATTTCTGAGCATTGCGGTCTGTTAGTCGTCTTTTCCATACTCCACCAGCATTTCCCATCTATGGTTTCCTACTGACCAGGAGAGAACTCCTTCTCCTTTGTCTGTTAAGGAAATAACAGTAATTTTCTGACCTGAATTATCCCATCGTGGTTGCTGTATAGCGGCATTTTCAGGTACTTTTTCTGACCCGATAATTTCACCTGTTTCAGCACTCAAAAGGACCAGACTGTTGCTATTATCAACACTGTTCTCTGCTGCTGCAACAATCTTACCGTCAGGAGAAAGAGCAGCAGCCATATATCGTGATTTATGGCTCAGGGATCTTGTCCTGGAAGTTTTCAAATCCATGATCTTAATTACAGAATAGGTACGGTTAGTCCACCTGGGATCAGGTTTATTTTCGACCCATACTAATCTTCCTCCGCCAGAGGAGAGAGTGTATAAATACATCTGGCCTGAGGTATAAATAGTTTTTTCACTTCTTTTATCAGGATTTACAAGTACAAAAGACAAGGGATCCTTCATCGAGGACTTAATTGCTATAATGCTGTCTTTGCCAACCAGGACAGGACTATGGTAATTTACAAATTCTCCGTGTTTTTCCGGATTAAGGGTATCATATAATACAATGTTCTTTTCAGAAAGCTCTTTTTTCCATACAGCCCTAAGTGTATCAAAGGTTTCATTATATAATCTCCTCTTTGATAAACCTGCATATTTCGAAAGAGAAAAATTTACAGGATCAAGAAGAAACGGTTTTTTGGCAGTGTATTCAAGCGTTTTATTCCAAATCTGCAAATCTTCCCTTGCCATGGCGTAAGTGACCATCTGGTAACCTGACTGGTAATGATCAGGAATGTATTTTTTATAGGAATTATTGATTATCCTGTCATACTTGTAAATCTTTTCATTTTCAAGTGTAATAGCTTTGAACTGCTTTAGAAAGGAAGGTTCACGGCCCCGTCCTGATTCTGTAAGCACTGATTCCGCAAACACCGCATTTCCTTCAAAATACCAGAGTGGCAGCATAACCGAGACAATCCCGAAAAACTGTTCCCCAAGAAAGACAGACATTACCTTTGAAAAGCCCTGATTCAGCGATGCAAGTTGAAAAACATGTGTAAGTTCATGCAGGGTCAGTTGTGTTTTAGTACCAAGAGGAATACTACTCTGGTCAGGGGTCGGATATATTTCCATCCTTTTTGGAGCCCAGGCTACATATCCGTTTGATTCTATTGAATAATTATGGATAATTACAGGAATCCTGAATTTCTTCTCCGGGAAAATATTTGTCAGTTTGGAATAAGATTCATCAAGGGATTTTGCAAACCGGATACCTTCCATTTTGTATGATTCCGGAAAGATTACCGTGAACCTTCCTGACTCGATCTGCAGCCATTTAAGAGAACCCGGATCCTGCCCTGTCTCATAATACTGTGCAGATGTAATTTGTGCTGTTAAAACAAAAAATATAAATATGGTCAGACGGGAGTATCTCATTAAATGTCCGGCTCAAGCCGATTCTGTAATTGTCTTCAAATTAAGTTACTGGCGAAAGTATGAAAAAAATAAGTATTTTCGTCATCTGTTCTTATAGTGCAATTTCTTTAAAAAAGGATAACATAATGAAGAGTTATAAGCTGGTAAACAACATATCAGGGTGGATTGTTTTCATTATCGCCTCAGTAACCTACATGCTGACAATTGAACCAACAGCAAGTTTGTGGGATTGCGGTGAATTCATTGCATCTGCCTTCAAGCTTGAAGTAGGGCATCCTCCTGGAAACCCGGTCTTTATGGTGATGGCCCGCTTTTTCACCCTTTTTGCCGGAGGAGATGTTTCAAAAGTATCGGCAATGGTGAACTCAATGTCGGCACTTGCCAGTGCTTTCACTATTTTGTTTCTTTTCTGGACAATTACTCACCTTGCCAGGAAGATTATCCTCAGGAATGAGTCTGACATGACAATTGCCAGGATAGTTGCAGTTATATCGGCTGGTGCAGTAGGAGCACTGGCTTATACTTTTTCAGATTCTTTCTGGTTTTCTGCTGTTGAAGGTGAGGTTTATGCCACTTCATCATTGTTTACAGCAGTTGTTTTCTGGGCAATTCTCAAGTGGGAGGATGTTGCTGATGAAAGATTTGCCGACAGGTGGATCATTCTTATAGCTTTCCTGATGGGACTTTCAATTGGTGTACATCTCCTGAACCTTCTGGCCTTGCCTGCAATAGTCCTCGTTTATTATTTCAGGAAATATGATTTTTCCTGGAAAGGTCTGGGTATATCCTTTGCCATCAGTATTGCATCGCTGGCTTTGCTTATGTATGGCGTAATGCCAGGAGTAGTAACAATATCTTCAAAGTTTGACCTCTTCTTTGTTAACACCCTTGGAATGCCTTCAAATACCGGAATGGTGGTTCATATGATAATTCTGACTGTTTTACTTGTTCTTGCAGTAATGAGTTCTTATAAAACCGAGAAGGTTTCCGGAAATATAATATTCTCAACAGCAGCGCTTTTCTTTACAGGAGTCTGGATAATTTCAGGTTCATTATTGTTGAATTTGCTGGTGCTTGCAATTGTATCGGCAACAATATGGTATGTGGCAGAAAACAACAGGGTTGTATTGAATACAATAATGACTGCAATTACTGTAATACTTATTGGCTATTCTACGAATGCAATTATAGTTATCAGATCTTCAGTCAATACACCTTTGAATGAGAATAATCCTTCCAATCCTTTTAATCTGCTCTATTTTCTTAACAGGGAACAATATGGTGAACGGCCTTTATTCAGGGGAGCCTACTATAATGCACCTGTAACCGACTATGTTGACGGGAAACCAAAATATGCACTTGAGGATGGGAAATATGTTATAACAGGCAGAAATCTCGAACGCGTTTATGATCCCCGTTTCGTAACCCTCTTCCCCCGAGTTTGGAGTGATCAGAGCGATCACAAACAGATATATGAAGAATGGGGTGAAATTAAAGGAACTCCAATTCAGGTTACAGACGCTTCCGGCGAAAAGAAGATTGTCAGGAAACCAACATTTATTGAGAATATGAGGTTCATGTTCTCCTATCAGTTCGGGTATATGTATTTCCGGTATTTCATGTGGAATTTTTCAGGAAGGCAAAATGATACTCAGGGTAGCGGTGGAGCATTGAATGGCAACTGGATAACCGGAATAAAGTTTATAGATGAGCCGCGGACAGGCACAGCCGACATGCCTTCTGATATGAAGAATGACTCCTCGAGAAACAGATATTTTCTTCTTCCTTTCCTTCTCGGTCTTGCAGGTATATTTTACCAGTTGAATCGTGATAACAGAAACTGGGGTATTGTTCTTCTTCTGTTTATTATGACAGGGATTGCCATAGTCTTTTATCTTAATCAGTACCCGAACCAGCCAAGGGAGAGGGATTATGCATATGTCGGATCATTTTATTTCTATGCTGTATGGATTGGTCTGGGTGTGCTGGGACTGTTTGAAGTTGCATCTAAAGTTATCGGAGAAAAGATTGCTGCCCCTGCTGCAGGACTGATATGCCTTTTTGCAGTTCCTGTTGTGATGGCTGCAGAGAACTGGGATGATCATGACAGATCAGGACGGTATCTGGCTCGTGATGTTGCTTTTAACTACCTCAATTCCTGTGCTCCAAATGCAATACTCTTTACCAATGGCGATAATGATACTTTTCCTCTCTGGTATGCCCAGGAAGTTGAAGGGATGAGAACGGATATAAGGGTCTGCAATCTGATGCTTCTAAATACCGACTGGTATATCACACAGATGAAACATAAAACTTATCTCAGCGATCCTCTTCCTGTTACATTGCCTGAGAAAAAATATTATGATGGTATCAATAACCAGGTATTTATTGTAGAAAAGACCAAGGATCCTGTGGATATTTCAACAGTTATTGACTGGATAAACAGCGATAACAAAGGGACTAAGGTGCAGGTATCTGCTACTGAAATACTTGATATAATACCCACCAGAACTATCAGAATTCCTGTTAATAAGGAAAAGGTAATTGCATCCGGTACGGTAAATCCAAAGGACAGTGATAAAATAGTGCCGTATATTGATATTAAGCTGAAAGGCAATTCTATTCTAAAGAGTCAGATGATTGTTCTTGATATGCTGGCCCATAACAACTGGGAGCGTCCGGTTTATTTTGTTACAGGTTATCATAATGATGCATTTGGACTTGAGGAATATTTCCAGCTTGAAGGACTTGCATACCGACTTGTTCCGATTAAATCGTCAAATAAAAGCTGGATTGAATATGGCAGAATAAATTCAGACATTCTTTACGAAAACATGATGAATAAATTTGTCTGGGGCGGAGCAAATACCCCTGGTGTTAATATTGACTATAACCATAAACGTACAATCATTGTAGTAAAAGCCAGGATGAATTATGCCCGTCTTGCAAAAGCTCTTGCCGAAGAAGGGAAAAATGAAAAAGCAATAACCGCTCTTGACAAATGCATGGAGGAACTGCCTCTTGAAAAGATTCCGTATGATCCCTATGTTGGAGATATGGTTGATGCCTATTTTGCAGCAGGTGATGCCCAAAAGGCTGAAGAGATGACAATTGCATTCAGGGATTACTATTTTGGCAGGCTGCAGTATTTCCTTAAACAGAAACCTTATATTATCCGTTCGGCCGAATATGAAATACAGACAGCTATTCAGTATACATCCAGGGTAGCCGGATACTGTGAGAAATACGGAAAACCGGAATTAGCGAAAGAGATAAACGATAAACTTGAAGCCTACTATGCTGAGTATATGACAAGGCTTCAACCATCGGCCATGTCAGTGCAGTAAGGTTAGTATTTTAGTATTGCAGGAACTTCCTGAAGGAGGTATTTCTCAAGCAGGTATATAAGTTTTTCACAATAGATCGGCTTGAGAACATACTCCTGGCACCCGGCTATAAATGCCTCTGTTTTTGCCTGTTCGGATGAATATGCCGTAAGCATTATTACAGGAGTCTTCTTATTTGATTTACGGTATATTTTTGTACAATCAATGCCATTTACAAAAGGGATCAGAAAATCCATAAATATGAAATCAATCCTCCTGCTATCATCCTTTAAATATTCAATAAACTCAAGCCCGGAGCGAAGAACTGTAATTTCTGCACCGCTGTTCTTCAGAAGGGTTTCATAATATTTTATTGAGGGAATATCATCTTCAACAATTACAATATTTTTGCCTGATAAATCTAAGTTGCTGGTATTCAATCCCATTCGATGGTTTGTTTAATCTGGATTAAAAATACGACAACAAGAGGTTTGTCCTTTGGCTAAATCGCACACTTATTAACATTTTATCAACACCGCGTGGTTTTTGGAACATTTCAGATATTTGGTATAGTGGATAAAAATGTGCAAATTCGTGGTAATAAACTGATAATAATATGCCAAACAGCTCCCGTATTCTGAGAAAAGCAATCCTTTCACTCGGATTGTTGTTGTTGATCATAAATACTTATGGCCAGGTAGGATTTGATAATCCCACCCGTGCTCTTTACATTTTTGATCTGGCAAAATATGTGGATTATGGTCCGGGGTTTGCCGACTCCTCAAACTTTAAAATCGGAGTTCTGCTTGGAGATTATGATCTTATCAATGAGATGGGGAATCTGGCCAAGACAAGAAACAGGATTCAGGACAAACCGGTAACAGTGGCAGGATTCAAGAATCTCGAAAGCGTAACACATTGTCAGGTATTATATGTCAACAAAAATGCCGGGTTTAATCTTGACAAGATCAAGAAGATGATTGAAGGGCAACAGACTATGCTTATTACTGAAGGCTATGAGTTCAGGGAATCAATGATGAATTTTATTGTAGTTGAAGGAAAACCAAGGTTTGATATCAATGATGAATATATAAGGAAGGAAAAGATGACTGTCCCTGAAACTCTTCTTTTCACAGCCATTAAAACCAAAGAAGACTGGCAGAATCTGTTTGATATTGCAAGTAAGGAGATTGAGGTACAAAAGGAGACTATCAGGCAGCAACTTGAAACAATAGATGTTCAGAAGCAGGAGATACTAAAGCAAAGAGCACTTCTCGACAGTCTGGACAAAGAGATAGTTGAAAAGGAAAAAACACTGAATGAGAAACAAAAAGTACTTGACAAACAATTTGTTCAGATAAACAGGCAGCAAAAGGAAATTTCAGGTCAGAAGAATACAATAATAATTCAGCAGCAAGAGGTTAAGGTACAGCAGGATACCCTTGCAAACCAGAAGCAGAAAATTGCTCTTCAGATAGCCCGTATTGATGAACAGCTTGGTAAGATTTCAGAACAGGAAGGCAAAATTAAGGTCCAGCTTGAAACACTCGAAAAACAGAAACTTGTACTCTATTTTGTGATCTTTGCACTTGTTCTTGTGAGCTTCCTCGGGTATTATATTTACAGGGGATACAAGATAAAGAAAGAGGCCAATATCAAACTGGAAGAAAAGAACAGGACTATTTCGGCACAAAAGGATGAGATTGAAAAGCAGAGAGATCTTGCAGCTGCTCAGCGCGATCAGATTGCGTATCAGAAAAAACATATTACCGACAGTATTATGTATGCCAAGAGGATACAGACTGCACTTATTCCATCGCTTGAACTATTCAGCGATAAACTGGAGCATTTTGTACTCTACAAGCCTCTGGCAATAGTCAGCGGCGATTTCTACTGGGTTTCCTCCCAGGGAAATTTGCAGATAATTATTGCTGCCGACTGCACAGGCCATGGCGTACCCGGGGCATTTATGAGCATGCTGGGTGTTACAATGCTGAATGAGATAGTAACAGGTAAACAGATAGTTATGCCTGATCAGATAATTGAAGAACTCCGGAAATCGATAATAAAAGCACTGAACCAGGTTGCCGAAGAGGAGAGTATAAAGGATGGAATGGATATAGCCATTTGCGTTGTGGATTTTGAAAAGAATTTACTCTATTACTCAGGTGCAAATAATCCTCTTTATCTTGTACGTAACGGCGAACTGATACATTACCGTGCCGATAAGATGCCTGTGGCCATACATTACAAAATGGTTCCGTTTACACTTCATACAATAGAACTTCAGAAGGGTGATGCGTTTTATATTTTCTCCGACGGTTATGCTGACCAGTTCGGAGGACCTAAGCAGAAGAAGTTCATGACTGCCCAGCTGAAAGAGACAATTGTTGCAATGGCAAATGAACCAATGCTGAAGCAGGGTGAACGGTTAAATGAAATATTTGAAGAGTGGCGCGGGGACAGCTCTCAGGTAGATGATGTTACACTAATAGGAGTAAGATACTAACGGCACTCAACTTTTGTGACAAGTGCGCCAACGGTAATATCCGGTTTTGCCTTTTGTGTCAGCAGATCTGTTCCGCAGTATTCTGTTTCAGTTCCTGTATTAATTGCAACGCCATTCTCATAGGTTACGGTTTTGCAGAATCCGCAATTGTCTTCGCAGGAGGTTGCCGCCCATCCGATAAACAAAAGGCCGGCTCCAAATAAAATCTTTCTTTTCATATAAATGGTATTACAGTTCAAAGATATTAAAACTATATTCCTGCAGAACATTTTATGACAAATTCGGTTTATTATTTAAAAAAAATGTCCGGAGATGCATCAATCCCTGAATTATCAAGTCATTTAAGCAGGAATGAAATAAATTATAAATTGCATAAAATTTAAATGTCATGGAAGATTCAAAGATGAAAAAACATGTGACCGTGGTTGGAGCTATACACATTGGCTTCGGTCTTCTCGGTCTGGTAGGAGCGGTGGCGGTATTCTTTGCACTGAATTTTGCAAGAGGATTTGTTGAGGGTGAGGAAATACCTAATATGGTTCTGAGGTTCCTTTCGCTGAGCCTTCCCCTGCTTATCGGCTTTATGTCAACTCTCGGACTTGTTGGCGGAATAGGTCTGCTTTCACACTATCCGTGGGCAAGATACCTGGTTATTATAGTTGCAGCTTTAGGTTGCCTCAATATTCCGATCGGGACGCTTAAAGGTGTTTATTCACTCTGGGTGTTGCTGCAGGATGATACCATTAAGCTTTTTGAAAAGAAACAGGAAGTAACACAATAAGTTAGAAATACCTTACCCGGTAGATTAACAAAACTCCACTCCTATCCCGATAGCAATCGGGACCCCCTGGGGACTTATTGAAAATCAGTGAATTTGAAAGCCCCCCTTGGGGGGTTTGGGGGTAAATTCAGTATTTTGAGACAGCCCCTTTTTTTATTTTATTGCTTTTATCGTCTTACAATTTGTATTTTAGATTTCTAAAGAACCTTATAAATGAAATCTAAAGGCTGGTTATTTTCAATTCTTATTTTTTTTGCTGCTTTAAATACATCAGGCCAACAGGTGCAGACTATGGTCCAGACCGGTCACTATTCGGCTGTTACAGCCGTTTGCTACAGTTCTGACGGCAACTTTATTGTAACAGGCAGCTCAGATAAATCTGTAAAACTCTGGAGAAGGTCCGATGGCCGTGAGATCAGAACATTCCAGGAAATGGTTCAGGAATCATCAGAGTGAGTATTAATCCTTCCGGAAGCTCTGTACTTGCAGTAGGTGAAAACGGAACCGTTTCAATATGGAATTTAAATACAGGTGAAATGATCCGGAAGTTTAAACCTGATTCCGACAGGTTTACATGTGCTTCATTTAATCCTGAGGGTACAAGGATAGTAACAGGGAGTTACAAGTCTTACATTTCTGTCTGGGATATAAATACCGGTCAGAAAGTTTCAGATTTTAAAGCAATTCCGGCGGAACATGAATATGCAAAGGGATTTGATTATCCTGAAGCAGGATCAGTAACATGGAGCAGCGATGGGAAATACATTGTCGCAGGTGTTGCCGATTATACAGCAATTTTGTGGGATGCATCAACAGGAAAGGAGTTACGTAAATACAAAAATGCCCGTTCTACCTGTACTTCATGTGTCTGTGAGGCAACAATAACACCTGATAATAAATATATAATCAATACAAGTGATGATTCTGTAAAGGTCTTTGACAGGGAAAGCGGAAAGGTAATCAGAGCTTTTACCGGACAGGGAGGATCACCTGAAGGACTTAGCATAAGTAACGACGGACGGCTGATTGGTGCCATTGAGTATGGTGTGGCAGAGATCTGGGAACTCTCCTCCGGAAAGCTCCTTTCAAAGTCTGGGGATTATTCCGACCGGAAAGTAGTCTCACTGGCACTAAGCCCAGACGGTAAAGAGTTTACGGCAGGTAATGAAAAAAGAACTGCCGATCTGATAGTAACCGCAACGGGAAAAACCACAATGGTCCTCAAAGGATATCTGAACCAGGTGAATGAAAGGATCCTAAACGATCCATACATGTACTGGGCTGGTATGGTAAATGAAGCAAAACTGAGTCCGGATGGTAAGCTTATTGCTGTTGGAAGAACAGGGAACAATGCAAAGCTTATCGATTTCAGAACAGGGAAGGTCTTTAAAACCCTGAGAGGGCATAACTCAATGGTGATAAGCCTTTGCTTCAGCAGCGACGGGAAATATCTTGCAACCGGCGGACTTGACGGCAAAACAATAGTGTGGGATGTGGAATCCGGTACAGCAGTAAGGACATTTTCTTTTCCGGACGAAAAGGAGGCAATCTATTCTGTTGATTTCAGTCCTGATAATAAAATGCTGGCTGCGGCAATCTGGGGAGGCTTTGTTATCATCTGGGACCTTGAAACAGGTAACAGGTTGAGAGCTATTTCTCCTCATGAAAGGATGGGATGTTACCAGGTTAAATTCACTCCGAATGGGGTATACTTTGTCTCGGCAGGACTGGATAAAAAACTAAAGCTTATTGAAATAGATACCGGAGAAGAGGTAAGGTCATTTATTGGACATGCCAATGAGACACTGGTCAATTCCATTAACTTCAATGCCTCCGGAGATAAATTCATAACATCAGCATGGGATGGAACAATAAGAGTATGGGATTTTCTTTCCGGTCTTCAATTGCTGAGGATCAGGGCTCATGAAGGTGGTGTATATTGCGCCAGGTTTGATCCAACAGGAAAATATATTATCAGCGGTGGTGATGATTTTATGATCAGGGTCTGGGACGCAAAATCAGGCTCCCTGGTTTCTGAATTAAAGGGACATACCGGAGGAGTCGGTGATGTAAATATTACATCCGATCTGAAGTATATTATTTCCGGCAGCCGTGACGGTTCTGTAAGGATCTGGAACAGGGAAACAGGAAAAGAGATTGTTTCGGTGGTTTTCATAAATGATGACGACTGGTTCATAAGAAATCCTGAAGGCTATTTTGATGCATCCGAAGGCGCATTCAGCTCTATCTCATTTGTAAAGGGTACTGAGATCTATTCAATAAACCAGTTTTTCAATGAGTTTTACAGGCCCGGACTGTATGCCGAACTAATGGGCTCTGAATCAGCCGTGTACCGGCAGAATATAAACCAGACAATCGAAAAGTATCCTCCTCCTTCTGTTGAGTTTGTACTTCCTGAAAACGGATCTGTTTCCGACAAACCGATAGCATCTTTTATGGTAAGCGTCACTAATAATGGCGGAGGATTAAAGGAATTAAGAGTTTTACAAAATGGTAAATCGCAGGAGGTGGACTATTCCGATCTGAAAAGGATGAGCAAACAGGGACAGAATGCAATGAAAACATTTGAGCTGAATCTTGTCCCGGGCGAGAATGAAATTGTTGTATCGGCTTTTAGTAACGGTGATATTGAATCAGCTCCGGCAACTCTTAAAATGAAATACAGCGGACTTCAGAAGACAGCAGATTGCTATATCCTGAGCATTGGTATCAACAAATATGAGAATGAGAGTATGAATCTGACTTATGCCAGAAGCGATGCTGAGGCATTTGCCGATTCTGTTTCTGCCGGCAGCAGGAAAATGTTCAGAAATGTATATACTTCAACTTTACTCGATAAGGATGCATCCAAAGCTTCAATCCTGAACGCTCTCGATAAGATCAGGAGCACCATCAGAAAAGAGGATGTCTTTATTTTCTTCTATGCCGGTCATGGAAGTGTTGTCGACAACGGATTCTATTTTATTACTCCGGAAGTTACAGGATTGTATCAGAAGGAAAAGCTGAAGGATGCTCTCTATGTTGGTGAATTGCAGGAAAAGTTTAAACAGCTTCCTGCCCTCAAACAGGTTGTATTTGTTGACGCGTGTCATTCAGGCAGTTCGGTTGAGATGCTTGCCATGAGAGGAGGTGCTGAGGAAAAGGCTCTGGCTCAGTTGTCGAGGAGTTCGGGGATACACGTTATGGCATCATCCGAGAGCCAGCAGCAGTCGGCAGAAATAAAAAGCCTGAATCACGGGGTCTTCACATATGTCCTTCTTCAGGCCCTGAGCGGAAAAGCTGACGGGGCACCGGCTGATTCCAAGATCACTATTTATGAGATCAAATCATACATTGATGACCAGGTCCCGGAATTGTCGTACAAATTAATCAGGCACAGACAGTTTCCAAGCACTTTTTCAATAGGTCATGATTTTCCACTTGTTATGTAATATTTTACATAAAATTGCTTCCACATCTCTTTTCATTATATTTTTGCCAAAGAATTAAAACATAAACCAATGGCTGAAGACAATAAGATAATTTTCTCGATGTACAGGGTGGGAAAGACTTTTCCCCCTCACAGGCAGGTGCTTAAAGATATTTCCCTTTCGTTTTTTCTTGGAGCGAAGATCGGGATTATCGGTCTTAACGGATCTGGTAAATCAACTCTGCTTAAGATAATTGCAGGACTTGAAAAGGAGTTTCAGGGTGATGTTACCTTCCTTCCGGGTTATACGGTAGGACATCTTTCGCAGGATCCTTTGCTGGATGACAGCCGCACTGTAAGGGAGATTGTTGAGGAGGGTGTGAAGGAGATTATAAAGGTAATTCAGGAGTATGAAAAGATAAATAACAGTTTCGGAGAGCCTGAAGTGTATGAAAATCCTGATAAGATGCAACAGCTGATGGACCGCCAGGCTGTGCTTCAGGAAAAAATTGACTATCACGACGGATGGAATATAGAACATAAGCTCGACCGCGCAATGGATGCTCTCAGATGTCCCGAAGGAACAGCGCGTGTAAATGTTTTGTCAGGAGGGGAGCGAAGAAGGGTTGCTCTGTGCCGCCTTCTTCTGAAACAACCTGATGTACTGCTTCTGGATGAGCCTACCAACCACCTGGATGCCGAATCTGTACAGTGGCTTGAAACTACTCTGAAGCAATATCACGGTACTGTTATTTGTATAACACACGACAGGTATTTCCTCGATAATGTTGCCGGATGGATCCTTGAACTTGACAGGGGAGAAGGCATTCCGTGGAAAGGTAATTATTCCTCATGGCTTGAGCAGAAAGCAAAAAGACTTGAGGTGGAAGAGAAAGGGAATGTTAAAAGAAGAAAAATACTTGAAAGAGAGCTTGAGTGGGTTAGGATGTCGCCGAAAGCACGACATGCAAAATCGAAAGCCAGGCTTGGTGCATATGAGAATCTTCTCAACCAGGACATAAAACAGAAAGAAGACAAGCTTGAGATCTTCATACCTAACGGACCGAGACTTGGCGACAAGGTTATTGAGGCCAAAGCTGTTACAAAGGCATTTGATGACAGAGTCCTTTTCGAGAATCTCGATTTCACCCTGCCACCGAACGGTATAGTCGGAGTTATAGGACCGAATGGAGCCGGAAAGACAACACTGTTCAGACTGATAATGGAACAGGAGAAGGCAACAAAAGGGACTTTCAGTATTGGCGAAACTGTTGTTCTTGGTTATGTAGACCAGGCACATGAAGCAATTGATCCCGCAAAAACTGTTTATGAAGTGATTTCCGGCGGACAGCAGGATGTGATGGTAGGTAACAGGCTAATAAATGCCAGGGCCTATGTTTCGCGTTTTAACTTCACAGGAGCTGATCAGGAGAAAAAGTGTGGTATCCTTTCAGGCGGGGAGAGAAACAGGCTCCATCTGGCTCTTACACTTAAATCAGGGGCAAATGTTCTTCTGCTTGATGAGCCTACAAACGATATTGATGTAAATACCCTCCGTGCACTTGAGGAGGGACTTGAGAATTTTGCCGGTTGTGCCGTAATCATTTCCCACGACCGCTGGTTCCTCGACAGGGTTACCACTCATATGCTGGCCTTCGAAGGCGATTCAAAGGTTGTCTGGTTCGAGGGTAATTACTCTGATTATGAGGAGAATTATAAGAAGAGGGTTGCTGATACAACACCGGTGAGGATTAAGTATAAGAAGCTGGTTTAGCCCCCCTGCCCCCCCTGAAGGGGGGTAAATGCATGATATGTGCTAAACTTTTGGTAAGTAACGTGGATTTTACCCCCTTCAGGGGGTGGACCCGCGTTAGCGCCGGGGGCTATAGCTGAATCTCCAGGGCCTTCCGTGTTACCTGCGGAGTAGTAAGTCCTCTGTCACCCATTGATAACCATTTCCTCTCTTCGAAACGGGTTACAATCCTGTCGATGGTATCTTTTTTCACACCGTAATCTGAAAGTCGGGTACCTATTCCAAGTGACTGGAAGAATTTTTCGGTTTTGTCAATTGCTGCAGTAACTCTTTCTTCTTCAGTTCCTGATTTAATGCCCCAGACTCTTTCACCATACTGCAGGAGTTTTCCTTTCTTCTCCTCCCTGAGTGTTTTCCACAGACCCGGAAGAACTATTGCAAGTGTCCTGGCATGATCAATTCCATGAAATGCTGTGAGCTCATGACCAATGGAATGCACTGACCAGTCGCCCGGCACGCCGCAGCTGATGAGTCCGTTCAGTGCCATAGTTGCGCTCCACATAAGGTTTGACATAGCCTCATAGTCATCAGGTTTTGCATATACTTTTGGAGCTTCTTCAATAAGTGTTATCATTATGGCTTCTGCAAACCTGTCCTGGATGGGTGCATTCACAGGATATGTGAGATACTGTTCCGTTACATGGACAAAAGCATCAACAATCCCGTTGGCAACCTGTTTCTGCGGAAGAGATCCTGCTGCATCGGGTAAAAGAATTGAGAATTTCGGGAAGACAGGAGGAACTGAAAATGCCATTTTTTCCTGTGTCGACTTCCGGCTGATTACAGAGTTCTTGTTCATTTCGGTTCCTGTAGCAGGCAGTGTCAGAACACATCCGAACGGGATTGCCTCTGTTACCTCGGCCCCTTCCGAAAGGATCTTCCATGGATCGCCGTTTTTAAAGAGCGCTGCTGCCGCAATGAATTTGGTGGCATCAATAACCGAACCGCCTCCTGCTGCAATTATGTAGCTTATATTCTTCTGTTTGATTATCTCCACCGCTTTCATTGAAGTTTCATAGGTGGGATTTGGTTCAATACCACCGAATTCGGTGAGATCATAGCCTTTCAGGGCAGATTTAACCCTGTCATATACGCCGTTCTTAAAAATACTGCCTCCGCCGTAAATGAGTATTACCTTACTTCCTGCAGGCACCTGCCCTGTAATCTGGGCAACCTGATCCTTACCAAAAAATACCTTTACCGGGTTATAGAATTCAAAATCTTTCATGTCAGTTTCTATTAATTATTCAACTCCGAAAAATAGCAAATAAAACCATTAACCGCAAAGAACGCAAAGTCAATGCAAAGGTCGCAAAGGAAGGATTACTGAATCGGATAGATTTGGATACTTACCGGTTCTGTTATGATGCAAACTCTATTTTTTGGGATCTGAATGAAGCAATTCTATTACAACTCCCAGAGCCTCCTGGGTATCATGATAGATATAGGTGCCGTCAAGTGAATCATATCTGCCCTTATGGAACATGGGATATCCTGCCTTGTCAAGTTCTGCTGAAGTTTTATCCGGATCAACAACCTGGAATCCAAGATGCTGAACTCCTTCTCCTTTCGTGTCGAGCCATTCCTTCCAGCTTGTTCCTTCACTTATGGGCTGCAGCAGTTCAATAACAACCTGCCCGAGATTAAAGAAAGTGAGTTTTACCTGTCCTTCGGAGGGTTTTCCCCTGTAAACCTGACTCACTTCATGACCGGGCCTTGTGGTACTGATCTTTGGAACCGGCATGCCGAGCAGTTCTGCCCACAGCTTGCTACTGGCTTCAATATCTTTTACAACAATCGCCACCTGGACTACTTTTTTCAATCCGGGATCATGATAGGTCATTTTGGAATTTACAGTTTGTGCTTTCCCTGAGATCACTATTGCAAATACAAGGAAAAATGAGGTGATTAACTGACGGTTTTTCATATGGTTTTCATTTAAAATTATATCTCTAACAATATTAAGAATTAATTCTCTGAAAATTCAGGGGGTGAATTTTTGCGAAATACTTTTGGCATGTCACTTCAAATTATTTGAATAGCATCAATGTGTTTAGTAACTTTATCAATGAGTTGGTATTTTGAGAGGTCCGGCAATTGATTTAAATTCAGCTTCATTTATTCAGGCATAATGATCAGGCACTATCTTAATTTAACAATCAGGAACCTCCTGATAAACAAGGGTTATTTCTTTATTAACCTTCTGGGACTGACAATCGGTATTACTGCATTTATTCTCATCATATTGTGGATAAAAACAGAGACTTCATACGATAAGTTCCATAAGAATGCAGAAAACATATACAGGGTCGATTACCGGCTTTACGAAGAGGGGATCCTTGAACAGCATTCTGCTTCGGGATCTGCAGCTATCGGAAGAGAGATGAAGAACATGTTTCCTGAAGTCGAAAAATATACACGGTTTTATCGTTCCGAGAGCCTGGTTAAATATGGGGATAAGACCTTCAAGGAGAAAAATATCCTGTTTGCCCAATCCTCTTTTTTTGATATTTTTTCCTTTCCGCTTGTTGACGGTAATCCTGATACATCAATCCTGGCTATCAACCATGCAGTTATTACTGAAGAGACTGCCCGGCGATATTTCGGGAATGAAAATCCGATAGGCAAAATGATCACCCTCGACGGCAGAGCTGATTTTGAGGTAAGCGGAATAGCTAAGTCCATTCCGGGGAATTCTCATATAAAATTTGATATTCTGGTTTCATATGAAAACCTGATAAAAGACTCAAAATACTGGGATAATTCCTGGGTTAACGAGAGAGTATATTCATATGTTCTTCTTTCCCCGGGTGCCGATGCCAAAGCTCTTGAGAAAAAGCTGCCACAGATACCAGAAGCCTTTATCGGCAAATCAATGAAGGAAGCGTTTTATCTGCTCGAATACAGACTGGTCAGTCTTACGGATATTCATTTAAAATCATCTGTCAGCAACGAGCTCGAGGTCAACGGCAGTTACAGAAATATAGTTTCTCTCGGGATTATTGCCTGTCTTGTTTTATTCATAGCATTCATAAATTACATCAACCTGGCTACATCACGGTCTGTTGAAAGAGCCCATGAAGTGGGAATCCGGAAAGTTGCCGGAGCTTCAAAAACGGACCTGGTTTTTCAGTTGCTAACTGAGTCAGCTTTATTAAATCTGGTTTCGCTTTTAATAAGTCTTACAGGCGTACTTCTTCTGCTTCCCTTTTTTAAACAAGTGATGCAAAGCCCGCTGCAGATAGATTACATTATAGTTATTCTGCTTTTCTGCTTTTTGCTTTTCTCAGGATCTCTGTTCACAGGTCTGCTTCCGGCCCTTTATATTTCACGATTTGCTCCGGGACTTGTCCTGAAAGGGAAAAAAACCTGTCGGATCCACGTGGATAAGCCGGATCAGGAATTATCTCGTGGTTTTCCAGTTCACCATTTCAGTAATTCTGATTGCCTGTACAATTACAATTTTCCGACAGGTTAATTTTATGCGCGATCACGATCTGGGATTTGATATAGAAGGGCTGATAGTCCTTGACGGTCCCAGAATAATCACGGCCGATTCATTTGAATCGTACATGAATGGAGTTGAGTCTTTTAAAAATGAAATAACAGCTCTTTCGGGGGTAAGCAGCATATCAGGTTCCTCAAATGTACCCGGTACTGAAATAAAAGACTCTCGTGTTTATGGCATCCCTGTTGAGGGACGTAACACTGAAAAAAGGATCGATGTTTACTATATTGATAATAATTTTTTCAAAACATACGGACTGACAGTACTTGCGGGAGAAAACTTCAATCTCTCGGTAAATGAGGAATCGGATAAGATTCTTCTGAATGAATCAGCGCTCACCTATTACGGTTTCAATGATGCAGAAAGCACTCCCGGGAAATTCTTGAGAGGAGGAAGCCATAAGGTTGTTATAAAGGGTGTCATTAATGATTTTAATCAGCAGTCCCTTAAAGAGCTGCCTGCGCCTATCGCATTTTTCAATCAACCTGCAAATAAATACTATACAATCAGAGCCGGTACGACGGGTATTGAACGGCTTATCCCTGAACTGGAGAAGATCTGGAACTCCCACTATCCCGGAAATCCTTTCAGTTATTTCTTCCTCGACGATTATTATAATGAGCAGTACAGCGCCGACGAACGCTTCAGTGGTTTGTTCCTGGCAAGCTCAATCCTGGCAATTATAATCGCATGTCTTGGACTATCAGGACTTACAGCCTATTCCATAACAAGACGAACCAAGGAGATAGGTATCCGGAAAGTAACCGGTGCAAGGATTATCCGGATTTTGGTTTTACTGAATGGCGACTTTGCAAAATGGGTTGTTCTGGCAATTGTAATTGCTGTTCCTGTTTCATGGTTTGCAATGGACAAATGGCTCAGTAATTTTGCATACAGAACAGAACTCAGCTGGTGGATTTTTGCACTTTCCGGTTTCATTGCACTTGGGATAGCCATACTGACTGTCAGCTGGCAGAGCTGGAGGGCTGCAACGAGGAACCCAATAGATGCATTAAGATACGAGTAATACCATAATGACATAACACTTACCTTAGGAGGCAAAATGAAAAAAGGCAATATGACACGGGGCAAAGCACTGCAGACAATGGGCGCAATAGCTGCAGGAATTCCCTTCATTGAATCTGCACTTCACAATATCAATTCATCTGAAACCGGCACAATCCATAATGCTATGAATATATCTGACGATACGGTACTTAAGAAAGCTGTCAGCGAACTTGAATACCTCACTCCGGCTGACAAATTCTTTGTTCAGCGAAGAGGAAATCCTGTTCTTACAGAGATTCCGGAGGAGAAACTGGCAGCAATCGGTCTGACACGTGATACCTGGAAACTGGAAATATCAGCGGACCCCGCGAGCAACTCAGAAATTGGAAATCCCATGACCTCCGAACACGGCAATCCGTTTACCTGGAATGACCTGATGAAACTGTCAGAGACTAAGGCAGTGCGCTATCTTCATGTTCTTTCATGCACGAACGCGAAGAAACTTTACGGAATGGGTTTATGGGAGGGAGTTCCCCTGCGTGATGTCTTATGGAAAACAGGGCCAAAACAAAACATCAGGCGAATATATTACTACGGATATCATAATGATGATGCTTCGCAGATATTCTATGGTTCAGTTCATATAAGCCGGGTTCTTGAAGAAGCCCCCGGTGAACTGCCGATAATACTATGTTATAAGCTTAACGGGAAATATATATCTCATGCAAACGGCGGACCTGTAAGGCTTTTCGTTCCCGGATATTACAGCAACCGCTCGGTAAAATGGCTGCAAAGGATAATGTTTACAAACAGCTTTCATGCAAATGACACCTATGCCGAAGGAAATAATGATGTTGAAGGTCCTCTGAAAACAACAGCCAAATTCATAAAGGTGCCTGAGAAAGTGAAGACAGGTGAATCCTTTGCAGTAACCGGACTGGCACAGATCGGACCATCAGGATTGAAGAAGGTCCAGTACTGGATGAAACCTGCTGATCAGTCACTGCCTGAAAATGATCCTTACCTGGCAAATGGTAAATGGCAGGATGCAGATATCCTTCCTCCTCCTGAAAACTGGGGCAGCGATCTTCCCGGCGGGATACTTCCTTCGGTAATCCAGTTTGACCCTAAAACAGGAAAACCGCTCACCTGGCCGCTTACAAATGCAATCGTTCATTGGGCCGCTCTCTGTAAAGCCGGTTCTGCCGGAGAATATGAGATCAGATGCAGAACAATAGATTTAAATGGTATAGCCCAGCCAATGCCCAGACCATTCGGAAGATCAGGAACTAACATGATTGAGACAGTCAGGCTTACGGCAGGATTATAGAATTTCTATTTGATAATTTAATAAGAGATCATCCCATGAAAACTTCTTTAAAGTTCTTAATTGTAAGTATAATTTTCTTAAGCATTATCACTGTTTTTTCATGTACTAATGACAAAACCCAGGTGGGTAAGAGGGAAGTGGGTTTTGTGGATCATGGTACTTTAAAAGTTGATAAAAACGGACGGTATTTTGTATTCGAAGACGGCACTCCCTATGTACCGGTTGGACTGAATCATTTCCTCATCTACAGAAAGGGCGCTGCCATTGATTCAATGATGAGAACCTGGTCAGAGCATGGTGTCAATTACCTTCGGATCTGGGCAGGACTCGGAGCCGATCCGGAGACATCAGTCGGACAATTTGATGAGAAGCAGATGCAGGCTCTTGACAGTGTTATATACTATTGTACAAAGTACGGGATCTATCTGAATATCAGCTTCTGGAATGAGAACTGCATCAGGGAGCAGGAGGGCAACTGGGGCTGGAACGGGAAGGATCAGATCTACAATAAGGAACACAGCGAACTAGGCACAACAACAAATGCCGATGATCTGAGAGATACGCTTCACACTGCATCATGGAATGCCATGAAGAACCGCTACAGATATTTTGTCGAAAGATGGAAGGATGAACCGATTATAATAATGTGGGACCTGGCAAATGATTCGAAGAAAACCGATGCCTGGAAAGCAGGGATGTACGATTATGTGAAAAAGCTCGACGGCTCCGGCCGAATTGTTACCTTCCAATACAATACAAGCATTGATCCGAAAGGGGAGATGGACTGCGGCTCTGTGCGTGTTTATGGCTACAACCCGCAGGGAAATGATCCCGAGGTGATGATGGGTGCTCTGGCCGACAGGATTGAGGAAGCTATAAGTCATGGTGACCCGGTTTATGTGGGAGAGGGGGAATGGATTATCCTGATGCAATGGAATATGAATTTGAAAGAGGCTTTCTTCATTTCCTGTGGGCACCACTGGCAGTGGGAGCAGCCGGGAACCTCCATCCATGGGTCTCTCCGAAAACCTGGCCGGAGCTTTCCGTACAGAAACTGGAATGGATAAGCGGCTTCAGTGATTTTTGCAGTACTGTCAACTGGTCAGAGTTTAACAGCAGGAATGTCAGCGATATGATAAGCTCTGATAATGAAAATGTAAAAGTATTTGCCTGTGGCGACAGTAAGGAAATGCTTATCTACCTGATGAATGATGCTCCTGATAATATTTTCCAGCCACTGGAAGTCAGTCTGAATATTTCCGCGGAAATGGAACAGGGTACTTACAGGATAGAGTGGATTGATATCAGGACAGGCGAGACCTTCAGCAGCAAAAAGCTGAAGGATTTGAGCAAGGAAGTGAAATCACCTGAGTTCCTTGACGGACTCTTCTGCCACATCAAAAAGATTTAATCCCTGCCGTACCTGTTTTAATGAGCCTTTAGCTGTTTAATCAGCCAGTTATATACAGCTTCCTGCTCTTCAGGGTAGGTCCAGTGACCGGTTTCCTGATAGATATGAAGTTCTTTAGTGGCAGTTATGCCATTATAGGCTGCGTACATTGAAGTAGGAGTACACACCACATCATTATATCCCCAGCTGTAAAAACCCGGTATCGTAATTCTCTTTGCAAAATTTACAACATCGAAATAACTAATAGTTTCAATCTCACCCGGTTTTGCTTCCATATATCTGTAGCTGGAAGGACTCAGAATGGTCTTTTTCACCAGGTAGCGGGCGTTATCACAACCGCCGGGATATATCGGAGCCAGATATTCTATCCTTTTGTCAAGTCCGGCTGTGACTATCGACAGCATGCCTCCCTGGCTCTGTCCGGTTACAGCAATGTTTTTCCCGTCAAACTCGGGGAGCATGTAAATAAAATCGACGGCTTTGACACAGCCCAGATAGACTCTCTTGAAGTAGAATGCGTCGCGGTCATTCATCTTAATTGTAAAGTAATTTGAAAGAGCACCGTTTGACAGATCGGTATAAAACTGGGGATCAAGATTAACAGGTATCCCGTGTATCCCAATTTCAAGGGTAATGATTCCGCTGGCAGCTATTCTCGTATCGCCTCCATAGCGATAAACACCTCCGCCCGGCACTTTAAGCAGAGCCGGATATTTGCCCGGTTTTTTGGGAATTGCCAGCATTCCGTAGATTCTTGAACCCGGCTTGTCATTCTGAAAATTTATATGGTACACATTGGCCTCACTTGTGCAGCGTTCAGGAACAAGAGTCATTACCGGATCGAGATTTATTTTTCGTGCATCTGCTATGGCTTTGGTCCAGAAAGCATCAAAATCAGCAGGTTCTTTGCCAACCGGGGTGATCTTCTCCGGTTCAAAAGCTGCCGTTCCCAGTCCCTCGTATCTTTTGCCATCCACATAAGCCCAGACAATTACACGAAAGAAACCCGGCTCTTTCATTGTGCCTTTGAATTCCATCCGGCCATCTTTCAGAAGCACCCCTTTTTTTATCACATCGGGAAGCGTTTCGGGACCGGTTTCATAGTCTATTGTCACATTGTCCACAAGATTCCCGTTTCTCAGGATCTGGAGAGTGAACTTGGCTTCTTCATTCAATTTGTAGGACCAGTCTTTATGATCGGGTGAAACGATCACTTTTATCACACCCAGGGGTGGTAGTTGAGGATAGGCATTGAAAGAAAGGCTGGTTATAAAAATCAGCACTAAACTGAATACTTTGAGGATAGGTTTCATTGTTTTGATTCATTTACATTTTCAATACTGAAAGTTAGATAATTATTCTCTCAGGGCAAATGAAGTTATGGGGATAAATATTGAGGAGAGTGGATTTTACATTCTTCCCCATCAACCCCCCAACCCCCCAGGGGGGGCTTAGTAATTTACAATATTTCAACAAGTTTGGAGGTATAGAAGAAGTCCTCTGTGTAACTCTGTGCCACCTCTGTGCCACTCTGTGTTAGTTCTTAATATATTGTTACACAGAGATCCACAGAGAATCCACAGAGTCACACAGAGAAAGATAAGGTAGAAGTCTCGACTTTTTCTACATTCCATACTTTATGCTTCAAAATTCCGATCCAATACTTCCATCCAGCTGCCCCCGGGAGTTAAAACTAGCGGATCGAAACAATATAATTAAAGAATTAGTTGCATAACTAATATAATAGTTGTATATTTGGTATGGAATTTATGCGAAAAGAGCATCATAGTTATAGAAACAACAAATAACGAATGTCATGAAAAAAGAATTGAATGGAATTCCTGAATTCAACGATATCGTGTTTGAGAGCAGGAACAAGGAGTACGGAGCCTATATGCTTCGGAAGGACTATAACCGCAATGTTGCAATATCACTTCTGATCGCTGTTCTGATAATGGCCTTCAGCATTGTTGCACCATACTTCAGTGCCAGGGCACTTGAAAACAGCATGAGACGTGACGAAAGAGAGGTATTGATCAATATGGAAAATCTCGATCAGCCCAATGAAACTGTTACCCCTCCGCCGCCACCACCGCCACCGCCTTCGGATGTAGTCCAGCAGGCGAAATATGTACCACCCGTAGTTGTGGACTCAGTTAAGCCGGAAGATGCTGTGCGGCTTATGACAGCCGATGAGGCACAGATTGAGGTTCAGAATGATGAGGTTATTGATGCTATCCAGGAAGTGAGGGAAGAGGTACAGGAAGACGAAAAGGAACCTGAGCCCTTCATCATTGTTGAGGAAATGCCCGAACCTCAGGGAGGAGTAGCAGGACTTTTAAAATTTATTGGAGATAATCTTGTTTATCCCCAGATAGCCCAGGAAAACAACATTGGAGGAAAGGTAATTGTACGGTTCTGTGTAACCTCAAAGGGAGGAGTTGATCAGGTCTCGGTTTTTAAAAGCGTTGATCCGGCACTCGATGCCGAAGCAATAAGGGTAGTAAAATCACTTCCCGCCTTCAGGCCCGGCAAGCAGGGCGGAAAACCAGTTCCCGTCTGGTACACGGTACCTATTAACTTTCAGATTAAGAACTGATTGTCATTCGATAGTCATTCGATAGTCATTCGATTGTCATTCAATTGTCATTCAATTGTAAAACAATGACTCGTCCTGAAAAAAGTTTACAGATTAATAATTAAATCCTGATATCAATTTACATTTAAAAGTTAATCCTGATATTGGTTTACAATAGTAGGATTCTTTTTGTAATAATTCTTCCATAATCTTCCTGTTTGGATCTTTTGTTCATGAACCAATGATGGATATTGATTTCCGATGCTCATATGAGGTCTGTCATTATTATAAAGGTTTACAGATCTTGTTAATGCCTTTCTGGCTTCTTCTAAAGATTTTACCGGATTATCAATCAAATATTCATCCTTAAGTATTCCATTTAATCTTTCAGCTAAGGCATTTTCTAACGGATCTCCGTTTTCTGTCATACTTATTTGGATGTTATTATCCTTCAATAATTTTACGTATTCAAAGGAACAATACTGAACTCCTCTGTCAGAATGATGAATGAGCTGAAAATGGCCGTCTGGCTCCATAAATAAGCCGGAAAGAGCCATTTTCAAAGCCTGTACGCTCTCAACGGCTTCCAAGGTTTCGGCAACATGATACCCTACAACCTTATGAGAGTAAGCATCTGTAATAAAGCTAATATATACATGACCTCCAATGATTTTCCAATATGTTATATCACTTACCCATAGTTGGTTTGGTCCTGTTGGAACAAAGTCTCTTATCAGATTTGGGTATTTCCGAAGCCAGTGAAAAGATTGTGTTGTTTGTATGCGCCTTTTCCTCTTTCTTACTAGTAAATAATTTGATGATAACAAATCAAATAAAGCATCCCTGCCCATCTTTATTTGATGTTCTAACATAAATAGGTGAAGCTTCTCATGGAGCTTACGTGTCCCCATTCTTCTATGATTTTTACGGATTTTAAGAACCTCCTTCAATATAATATCTTCTTCAATACTAATCTCAGCTCCTTTCCAACCATTTTGATAATATGACTGCCTGGTAACACCAAACCAACCACATAGCTTGGCTAAGCCTATGTGGGGAAAATTACTTTTCATTTCTTCAATGGTTTGGTATTGAGCTTTTTTCTAATGGGTATCTTATACTCTTTCTCTGCGATATCAACCATTGTCGAGAAGGCAATAGCTTTCATCTCGGCATCTTTCAACTGGTTCTCTAACTCATAAATTCGTTTCTTCAATTGAAGGATTTCAAACGATTCTTCAGCCAGAGTGGAAGTTATTTTTTTCTTGGTCATCAATCTAGTATTTTCACCAAAAGTATATCTTCTGGCTGAAAGCTCTGTAGAATAACCTAACTGACGCATCCATTTTAACAGCTTGCCATGCTCCCGAGTTTCTCCAGTATATTTCTTCCAAAGCTGCTGTTTGCTTATTTGAGACGTGATCAGCTCCTTAATAATCTGATGTCGCTCTGTAATGCTAAAAGAACTACCATTTCTTAATCCTAAAATAACTTTACTTGTTTCTTCCATTTTACACTTTTTTGTGTAAACCTATTTCAGGACAAGACACAATGTCCAAAAATGACAATGAATGACGGCACAGCCCAATGACGCGCGAAGCGCAAATGACGCGCAGCCAAATGACGGCCGCAGGCCCAATGACCATAAATGACCCTCGAATCCTAAGTGCAGACGCAGTCGACTAACCTCCACTGCGTCTCACTTCTCTACCCTCCCCATCTCCCTCACCCCCCTCCCCCGTCTCCCCCCTCTCTCCCAGTCTCCCTACCTCCCCCTCCCCAAAATATTTTCCAAACACCCTCCCCATAATAAGATTCTATTTCTTAAATTTGGTCTGCAATGCAATTTTTGGGAGAGGAACATACTGTTGAGCATCGCATTCCATGTGGCTTTCAACTTCCTTGTTGGTCGCTTTGGCATTGTGACTGACCGGACGGGAGTGTGGGAGGATTGTGGGAATTGATTCAGGTTTAAGATGTATTAATGACATTGGAAGGTTGATATACATATCTGTTTTGGCAGATTATGTCTACTTTTTTCAGTGTATAACCGTGTTATGTAAGGCATTAGCCACGTGACAGTTAGGCAACCATGACAAAACCCTACATATAACAGCAAAAGATTTAAAACTTATTCATATACCACGACTCCCAACTCACAAAGCAAGAGTTTGGCAGCAGCCACCTCGGCAGCTCATGCTGCTGCCAAACACATGCTTTTTCTTAGCCTAACTTTAGAACCTAAAATTGAATATATTCGTATTACTTAAAAAAGCATTATGCCAGCAGTTGATGAAAAAAAATAAGATAAATGCGAGCCCAACTAAGGACTTGTTTATCACCATGTTAGTAAAGGATGTAACACTTGATGCTATAGGGATTTAATTGATAATTCAGTAGATGGGGCTAAGCAGTTGAGGCCTCATAAAGACCTCCATGGACTTTCGATAGAGATTGAAGCTCTATCAGATCATTTTATTATAAAAGATAATTGCGGTGGAATTGAATCTGAGATAGCTAGGAATTATGCTTTTAGATTTGGAAGACCAAAAGACAAACCTATCCAATCAGGATCAGTTGGGCAATTTGGAATTGGAATGAAAAGATCATTGTTTAAAATGGGTAAGTTTTTCGAGATCGACTCTATTGCTTCAAAATCATCATTTAAGATGGAGGTTGATGTAGATAAGTGGCAAAATAATCAAGAAACTTGGGACTTCGAATTTAAAATTATTAAGGAAGAATTATCAAATCCTGTAGAACTGAAAAACCTTAATAAAGGTTACTCATCTAAACCTTGATGTTAAAGAACAATTTGAAGATAATGATTTTATTAAGAGATTACTTAAAGAAATTGAACTTTAAAACATATATAATATTTCTAATGGCCTTCAAATTAAAATCAATCATCATCTCTTAAAAACCAGAAAACTTGAACTCATTGAATCGGAGTATTTAAAGACTGGATTTATTAAAGAAGAATTTAGTGATGGCTTATCTGTCAAACTATATGCTGGGATTGGTGAATCAATTCTGGAGGATGGAGGATGGTATTTATTTTGTAATGACAGGTTGATTGTTGGTCCAGAACAAACAGACCTAACAGGTTGGACAGGTAGCGGTGGAGATGGTGGACCTAACTATCACGGCCAATTTCAGCGTTTTAGGGGTATGCCTTTTTTAATGCAGAGAGGATTCTTCCGTTTTACCATGGAATACGACAAAATGGGATGGATCGCGATTCTCCAAGATTTAAATATATTCGCCTGAAAATGATTGAGTTGATGAGGCCAGTAATTACTTTTCTAAACCAAATGAAAAAGGAGCGTGAAAAAGACAGCTCACCTGAAGATAGACCACTGGAACAAATAGTTGATAATGCAGTAGTTACTTCTATTTCCGAATATAAACCTGACAATCTAGCTAAAGCTTTTTCGTACCCAGTAACCTCAAAGACTATCGTAAAACAAGCTGATCATGGAAAGATAGTTTACACTATGCCATTAAATAAGATTAAAAAAGTAATGAAATGTCTTGGAGTTAAATCCTATAAACAAGTAGGCGAACAGACATTTGACTATTATTACGAAATGGAAATTGGAGAAAAATGAGCAGACCAAGTTATGAAAACATAAATTATGATTTGAGGCCTGCTAAGGCTATCGAACGTAAAATGCTATGCGATCTATTCCATAGGCTTTCTTCTTTTAACCAACTTAACAGGTATCAATATATAGGTTTTGGATCCACATATTTTAGTGATTTTTCCCAATTTCATAAAAATCTCGGATTTAAAGATCTAATCAGTATTGAGAAGGATATCAAAAATGAAAAAAGATTTAAATTTAATATACCTTATTCATGCATAAAACTTCTATTGGGTCATTCGAATGAAATCCTCCCAACCCTAGCATTAGAAAATACCCCAACTATTCTGTGGCTTGACTATGATTATCCATTAGATCATACAGTTTTAGGAAGATATTAGGACATTTGTTTCTAGTGCGTTGGAGGGAAGTTTGATTATAGTAACAGTTAATGCTCACCAATTCTCAAAAAATGGTTTGAGTGCTGAAGAATTAAAGGGATTTAGATTTAAGAAACTTATTGAAAATATTGGAGAGGAAAATCCTCTCGGTATTGATGGATCAAATCTTAATTTAAAAGGCCTTTCTAAGGTTTATCGACAAGTCATTGAAGATGAAATAAATACTATAGTAAAATGTAGAAATGACGGGAAGCAAGAAGATAATCCCAATCGCCTATTCTATGACCAATTAATCAATTTTGAATATCAGGATGGAGCTAAAATGCTTACAACTGGTGGAATTATCTATAACGGCTATCAGAAACCAAGTTTAGCAGCTTCAAATTTCTCTCAGCTTGACTTTTATAGAAATGCTGAATCACCATTTGAAATTAATGTACCAAGCTTAACATACCGAGAAATTTACCAACTAGAATCCTTATTACCAAATGGATTAGATCTAAGTACTGGTGATATTATTAATGAATTTGGCATGATCCAAGACGGGATAACTAATATTACAGAGATCATTCCCTTAGAAGATGTAATTCAATATTCAGAAGTATAGATATTTTCCAAATTTTAGAGAATCAGCTGTTTGATGGATAACCAAAAATTAAATTTATAGATTTATTTGCCGGGGCTGGCGGTTTTAGCTTAGGCTTTGAGATGGCAGGTTTAGAATTGATATTAGCCCTTGAGAAAGATGATTGGGCGGTTGAAACTCTTAAAGCAAATCATTCTCCTTCAAAAATCCTCCATAGCGATATTACAGAACAAGAGGATATAATTAATCAAATAAAAGTAAAACCTGAAATAATTATTGGTGGACCACCGTGTCAAGGATTTAGTTTCGCAGGACCAAATAGTGATCCAAACGATCCAAGAAACTCTTTGTTTGTCCATTTTTCTAGATGGGTTGATACTTTTCGACCGAAAGTATTTGTTATGGAAAACGTAAGAGGGATTCTTTCCAGAAAAAATTCTTCAGGTGAGAAAATATCCTCAATTATAAAGCAGACCTTTGAATCGATTGGTTATCATGTTGATATCTGGCTACTTCAAGCTGCAGAATATGGAGTACCCCAAGATAGAAAGAGAGTTTTCTTTGTTGGGAATTTAATGGGATTGACAATTGAGCCTCCTCCAAAAACTCATTACTATCTGGGACCAAATCGAGAGGAAATTGGATTGAAACCCGCAGTTACAATTGGAGAGGCTATATTAGACCTACCACAGATTTTTGCCTGTGAGGATCTGAAATCCAACCTTATGACTCAAATGCGATTTCTGAATATCAAATTTGGGCTAGAACAAATTCTGAATTTGTTTTTAATCATACTGCAATGGCTCATACAGCAAGGCTGATAGAAAGATTTAAACTAGTTCAACAAGGATCTACTATAGAAGAAATTCCACATAATCTAAAAGTTAGAGAAAGAAATGGTAATGGGAATATTTCTAAAAATAAATTCAATTCAAATTATAGACATCTAAAACCGGACAAAATATCTAATACAATTCCCGCATCTTTCTATTCGAGTTTTATACATCCAACATTTCCTCGAAATATTACATCCCGGGAAGCAGCTAGATTACAGTCATTTCCAGATTATTATGTTTTCAAGGGTAAAAGAACTTTAGTCTCTAAAAATTGTTACAAAAACTTGGCAAAATTTATTTCGATAGGCTTTCTCAATATAATCAAATAGGAAACGCAGTTCCACCTCTTCTCGCTAAAGCTATTGGACTACATCTTGGTGGAATTATTCAGCAAAGTAAGGATGCTCTTAAATGATGATATTCCTCTTATCTATTTGTCATGTGATCTATATCAAAATATATTAGTAAATCCTCAAATGGAGCTATTATGAGCAAATGGGAAGATTTAAATATCACGCTGAGAATTGAAATTCTTACAAATACTCTGCGACTTGAACAAAGTGCTTCAGATATTATCAAAGCTATTCTGCGTATCTTGAAAGAAAAGACAAAAACCCTTGATAATAAATCTAGTAGTCTCTCATTTAAAAACAAGATTGATATTTTGCAAGATTTGGACGAATTAACAAAAGAGGCATATGATGATTTAATTAAGTTCATGGAAATAAGAAATCAACTAATTCATAATCATGAATGTACTTCCTTTATTAAACTGTCTGAAACAAATCCAGAAATAACAAACTTCTTAAAAAAGAGATTTTCTAATTCAATCACTGACCCTGAAGCAAGTTTATATAAAAGTTATAAAGATCTTTATCTTAGTTGCTAAGAAGGATTACTTTATTCTGGAGCGTGAATATGTAGCAGGACTTAAAAGAGATTTTGAAAAGTATGTTTCATATCAAGTTGATAAACGATTTGATGAATTAATCGAAAGAACAAAAGGAAAGATGAGAAAAACTTATTCAAGAATATCTCTACTTAGCCCCTTTTCATTTGACACACCTGACAATCACATCAATGAATTTGTACTTGCTTTAAAACTTAGAAAAATCTATAATTGAATCTGAGATTCTTGATACTCTTGATAAAGATAATATGAGCAAGGCATTCTCAAAGAAAATAACAATTGAAGAACAAATCAATGAAATTGAAGATCAGAAAGCTAAGAATAAAGAAATATAGAGAATGACCTTTGGTACTTCAGGCATATTTGCAACTCGCTCTATTCTTCGCACTAAGCCAAAAGTTGCAAAAGAGCCTGATTTCCTTCGCTCTTCACGACGAGACATAGGAATATATAGTCAAAAACAAGTTTACATCCTGACAGTTTTAAAATTTACTCTACACATAACACGAACAATAAAGGTAAGTTGCTTGTCACGGTTTTTGCAAGCCGCTCCATTTCTGTTAACAAATTAACAATACCAGGATAAATGACTGCTCACAATCAAGTTTGTACCGCAACACGTCCTGCCTCCGATCAAGGTTGCACCCGGACGGCAAAAACACGTGCCATAGCCGTCTTGCACCGGGATAAATTTCTGGTCCCCGTCTGCGGCGGGGTACCGATCGTGCCTGAATGCGGCGTCAGGTAACACCTACTAATTTTATTGTCGGGCTGTTAGCAATAATGAAAAACTGTACAAATTGATCATTTCAAAAAAAAATACTAATTTTGCGGCATGTGTAAAGAAAAAATTGATTACAGGAGTTACTGTGACTCAACAAATGAGTAAGGCTGAAGTTATTCTTAATAATCTGTTATTCCTCAAGAAAAGTTATACCAACTTCGTAAAAAAAGAATGGGAACCTTAAGTTACCATTCAATTGATTTAAATAAGGCAGATGCCAGATTTAACAGTTATCGCCGGTTGTAACGGCTCTGGAAAATCAACTTATGCCTCCACTTTTTTGCCAGAAGGAGTTACTTCTTTCGACTATGACAAATTATATTTGGGAACTTACCGTGGCCTTCCAGACAGTGAACTTAGAGTAAAATTTGCTAAGGATCACACAACAAATTATTTTGAGGATTCCATTAAAAATGCAATAGAAAGAAGATTGCATTTTTGTTACGAAACTAATTTTGATTCTTACCCACTTTTCTGGCCTCAAGCATTTAAAGACAGTGGATATAAAATTAACCTCATATTCTTTTGTCTAGCTAATATAGAACTTGCTCAACATAGAGTTCAGGTTCGGGCAGAATTTAAAGGTCATTTTGTTAATAATAAAACAATTGACTATAAATGGAAAGCAGGATACAAGAACTTAAACTTGCATTACAGATTTTTTGACAATCTCCTTATTGTTGACAATTCAAACCTGAGATGCTTTTTGAAAACATTCTTCAAATTGAAAAGGTGAATTAATACTGATGACTGATTATGTTCCTGAATACTTTGAACGTAGACTACCTGGAATTTATAATTTAATTCAAAAAAAGTAATACACTATTGCTAACACGGACAATGCTATGAAAAGCTCGCCTCAAATTAGCAAAGGGAAATAATATTCTTCACCCGTAAAATCATACTACCTTCTTTTCAAACAGACCCACCTTGATTAGAAGCTTAATCTAAAAAAGCTAGCCTGATACAGTAAACACTTAATATAATCTGTAAGATGAATTTGGTAAAAAGATTATTACCTGTATTGGCACTTCTGTTTGCTTTCTCATGTGATAAAGGATAAAACCGATGAATCCATAATACAGGAGACCGGTACTGTTTGGCTGAGTGGTGGTTTAGCTGAGTTTGTGCTGAACAAATTCATCTGGACAATGATGTTACATTAATAGTTCATCTGGAAGACATTGTCGCTTTTAAGTCAGGAGACAGAGTAACTGTAAAGTACAAAGAGAGAGGTATAAATGAGTCTTGTCCTCCGGGTATTAATTGTGAAATTGTTCACATAATAAAAGCCAGATAATTACTAAAAAACCCACTGGTGATAGAGTAATAATCGGCCCGGGTACCCTGAACTTACTCCTGGTAACAAAACCTCCCCGTATTGCCTGACAGTTAGGTGTCATGTGGCGATCCAAACGACAAGAATTCCATTACTATGACTTAAATGCCATATAAATGTCACAAACAAACCGCTATCTCAGGAATTCGATTCTGCTATTTTTGACTAAAATACTTTTGAAATGAGTCAACTTGGACAACAAATCTTTCAGGCCAGAAAAAACAAAGGGATTTCTCAGGAGGAGTTAGCAGAAATTTCAAAAATAAATCTCAGAACCCTTCAGAGAATAGAAAAAGGAGAAACATCTCCGCACGGAGATACTTTAAGAAGAATCTCAGAAGCATTAAACATTCCAATTCAGGATTTAATAAACTATGGTTTTGTAGAAGACATAGGCTACATTAAAGCGATGCATTTCTCAGGACTGATTTTTGTTTTACTCCCAATTGGTAATATAATTTTACCTGCTATCCTCTGGCTGGTAAAGAAAGACCAGATCAAGGACATATCATATTACGCAAAAAAGCTAATAAACTTTCAAATAACCTGGAGTATAATAACATACGTGCCATTTGCAATAAGTATATTTTCATGGACAGCCGCTGAAAAGTTAATACCCAGGTTTATCGCGAAATCCGAATTTATCTCTTGGTACTTCCCTTTTATATTATATCTGGTTAATTTCCTTTATATTGTAATTGCCGGCATTCTGATTAAAAATAATCGTCGCAATTTTTCCCCTGTTTCAATTCCGTTTTTGAGATAATCACAATACCTGCCACAGACAATAAGGGCAAGTAGTTTATCAAGGTTTTTGCACCCGGACATCCACATCTGCAAGGAATTGAAATACTGTCCGTATCCACCAGATGGCGGAGCCAAAGTACAGGAACTGGTGGTCGGATGGCTGCGTCGTGTAACACTTACTGCGCATACCCGCTGGCCGTTAGCGGTCATTTAAAAACTTCCTGCCCCTTATAACACACTGATATTCATTCAATGACAAAACACCATGGAAATAGCAACAGAGAGACTGATATTAAAAGAGACTGATTGGATACATATTGAATTTATTCATAGACTTCATTCATTCCCTGAAGTTGACGAATTTAATACTCTTGGTATTCCAAAAGATATTGATGAAACTAAAAAGATAATTCAACCCAGTATTGAGGATAAAAATGATGAAATCCGAAAACAGATATCCTGGACCATTTTCTTGAAAAATACAAATGAGTTTATTGGTGCGGCAGGTATGCACTTATCTGCAGACAAATTTAAGCTTGGAGAAATTTATTATAAACTCCATCCCTCTTATTGGGGAAAAGGTTATGCTACTGAAATTGCAAAAAGTCTAATAAAATTTGGATTTGAGAAGATGCATTTACATAAAGTAGAGGCAGGAGTACAAACTGAAAATATTCAATCTATCAGAGTACTTGAAAAAGCAGGTATGACCAGAGAAGGATTAAGAAGAAAAATTCTTCCTATTAGAGGAGAATGGAAAGACAATTATCATTATGCTATTGTAGAAGATGATCCACGAGATTATTAACAAGAACGGCCGCTAATACGGACAATGCTATGAAAAGCAATCTCCCCTGGTTAACAAAGGTAATAGCATTCTTCACCCATAGAACCCACTGCCTTCTTTTCAAGAGTAACTGTAAAGTACAAAGAGAGAGGGATTAATGAGTCTTGTCCTCCGGGTAATAATTGTGAAATTGTTAACATCATAAAAGCCAGGTAATAAAAAAACTTAAGGTTAAGGGAGAAGGAAATACTTATTCGCCTGACACTTTGCCCGGGACAGGCCGTGTAACACAACCTCCCCATATTGCAGGGTCGTTATGTTTAAGCGGTTTGCGATTTCCTGACAAACTCTAATAAAAATATTATCTCCATTTAGATGGGAAACCGACTGAACATAACTCATTAAATTCAAATTAATACTTTAACAATGAACACAAAAGTTATCATTATTTTTTCGTTCTCCATTCTGTATGGACTATTTGAGATTTTCCATGAGCAGGAGGGAAAAGTAAAAGAGAAATATCTGAATCAGGTGACAAAGGAAGCATTTGGATACTTGTCCTTGCTATTTCAGCCGGATATTGGCTGTCTTTATTATTGCGTCAACAAAACAGGCAGGATCTATCATTGGAATGCACTTTTATCCTTGGATCAACTTGCGGCTGCAATCGGACTTATAGTCCGGGTTACTTCAATATTGAAACTAAAACAATATTTCACTATACTAGACAAAAATTGATAACCACCAATTGATTGAGACAGGCTTATATAAATACATCAGACATCCCGGATATCTAGGACAGTTAATTATTTTTTCTTGGCATAGCAACTTCCTTATCCAACTGGTTATCCGTTCTGTTAATGATGATCCCTGTGACGGTTGGATACCTCAATCGCATCAGAGTAGAAGAAAAATTTATGACCCAACAAATGGGACAGAAATATATTGAGTATCAGAACCGGACAAAAAAACTGATCCCTGATATATTCTAAGCCATGACTATTACATCTTAGTTTGGTGAAAAATGCGCCTAAACATACCACGGACAATATGTGCAAGTTATTTATCAACACTGTGATTCGCTAGCTGGCGGAGACAAAGTACCGGGACTGTTGGCCGGATGGCTGAGTCGTGTAACACTTACTGCCCATACCCGCTGGCCGTTAACCACAATTCGGGTTACTGATGATTAATCCTGCATTTAAGGCTATGCCTTAAAATATATTTGCTTATTTCAGGTCTTAGCCTTATATTTGATACCTAAAATTTAAGGCTATAACCTTATGAAAAAGCAAAAATTAATAATGGAACAATTGATGCTAAGATTCTTCAACTTAAAAAAATTGAGAATTTAGTAATTCCATCTTCAGGTTGGGTTTATTCAATCAGACAAGCTCTTGGAATGTCGATGAGGCAACTGGGGAATAGGATGGGTATTACGCCACAGAGTGTTAAAGAAATGGAAGAAAGAGAACAAAATGAGACAGTTTCCATTAAAGTCCTGAGGCAATTTGGTAAAGTCTGTAAACCCAAACTAGTTTATGGATTTATTCCACAAAGTGGCACCCTTGAAGATATTATGAAAAGCGGGCTAATGAGTTGGCTATAGAAATTGTAAAAAGAACATCAATTTCGATGAAGCTTGAAGATCAGGAAAATAACCCTTCAAGAATTCAGAAGGCAATCAAAGAAAAAACAAATGAAATAAAAACAGAAATGCCTAAGTATTTATGGGATTAAAAATTGAATACATTGAAGGACAGACTCCCCTTGATGAGGATGAGAAAGAAGGGCTGCTTGTAAAAACAATATCTACAAAAGGAGAACTCGATGAATTTGAACAATTAAACATTCAATCAGCCATAGAATGGTCCTTAAAAACGAAAGTTGGTAAGAAACAGTTTTTGACAGAAGACTTTCTTATGCTGGTTCATAAAAAAATGTTTGGTGAGGTTTGGGCCTGGGCCGGAACAAAAAGAAAATCAAATAAGAACATTGGCGTGGATAAAACACAGATTTCCATTGAAATCAGGAAACTTATCGACGACTGTAACTTTTGGATTGATCACCAATCATTTACTGATGAGGAGATTGCTATCAGATTTAGCCATAGATTAGTAAAAATTCATTTATTCCCAAATGGGAACGGACGCCACTCGAGACTTGCTGCTGATATCATGATTTCAAAGCTATTTAATAGACCAGTGTTTTCCTGGGGACATTCGGATTTATCAAAGAAAAATCCAATAAGGAAGGAATACTTAGACGCTATCTATAAAGCTGACAATGATGATTATAAGCCTTTATTAGAATTTGCGAAAAAATAGACTTTGGTAAACACGGACGGTATAATTCAAAAGCTCCCCGATTTAGACGGAGGCAGGCTGTCACAATTATTGTTCTCTACTCACAAACATTTTCCTGACAATAGAATTTTGAGTGCTCTACAATACATTTTGGCTGCTGGTGGACAGTGAAGTAATAAACCTGGACCGTGCCCGTATGTTTCGCCGGGTAACACAGTATGCCGGTCCCTTAGGTCTAAGCAATGACGCCAGACACATACTTTTTTGCCACTTCCCCGTTGATTAACCAGATTCAATATATTCAGGATCTATGCTACAATCCGAAACAAAAAAGTACCGGCAGACAGAAATGCAGATTAAAGTCATTCTCATTGCTATCATCCTTTTAATGCTTCCAAGAGTACTGGCTTCACAGGAGAGCCGGGATACAATAAGGATTTATAAGAAAAACCAGATCGGGCTCCAGTTAAATCCAATTCTCAATGAAACTTTATTTCAGACCGGAGGGCTCAGATATATGTATAACATTGCTGCTCTGCGTTATGGGAACAGGATTACAAAGAATCTTACATCAGGGATAGAATTTTCCTGCTCTTTTCCTCTCCACTATAACGTTTCAATTATTAATTTCTTTAATTACAGGGTCGGCATTTTTGCAAGGTACACATATCCGGCCTACAGCAGATTTCAGATCTTTGCAGAAGCTTCTCCTTACTATTTCCACTACTGGAGGGAAATAACTGCAACCTATAATCCGGTTCCAATCCGTGCTGACAAATTCGGATACTATGCTGCGCCTGGTTTATCCTTATATACCAAAAACAAAAAAATCAGTTTTGATCTTTTCTACAAATTCTCAAACCTGAGGTTCCAGAATGGTAAAAAATCGGTGTTTTCGTATAAGGTCAATATTAACTTCTGATGCTCTTTCATTCAAAATTTACCTGGTAACACAGATGAAACATCCCGGCTATTTATTTATGATTCTTATATTTCTGGTTTCCTGCAGGGAGCTTGTTACGGATCAGTTCCCCGAATTACAATCAGAACCGGTTATAAATAGTATTCTGATTAAAGACAGTACACTAAAAGTGCAGGTTTCACTCGCGGGGAAACTCGATACAAATCAACTGGCCTTAATAAATAATGCTGAAGTTTTACTCTTTGTTGACGGGGAGTATAAGGAGACCCTGACCTTCCTGAATAAAGGAATGTATTCATCTTCATTAATTGTTGAACCTCTTAAGACCTATAAATGTGAAGTATACATACCCGGCTATGAACCGGCTTCAGGCAGCGATTCAATACCAGTTCCTGCTGCAATGTCTGACATAATTCATATTGATATTGCAGGAAAGGATGAAGAGGGGATGACTTATCCTGCAGTTAAGTTCACTTTTACAAATGACCCCTCAGTAAAACAATATTATGAAGTAGTTATCAGACTTTTACGCAACAGATATGAAAGTATTGCCTCCCTCAAAACCATTACTGATCCGGTTCTGTTAAACGAAGGTCTGCCCCTGGCATTATTCAGTAATGAATCAATCAAAGGGTTCAGATTATTCAATGACAATCAACTACTTTACCGGTTCGGCTTCGAGTATGAATGGAGAGCCTATGCATACTGATCTCTATCCGGTAATACTTGAATTGCGTTCGGTCAGTCAGAATTATTACAGGTTTGTAAAGCAGAAATACCTGTACGAGTTAGGCCGGTATCCTGAGTTTATGGCTGCATCCACAACAGCTTTCCCGCTTTACTCAAATATCAATGGCGGCTATGGAATATTTGCAGGTTATAGTTTAGTGAAATCGGATACAATTTATCCGGGCAATTAATCTGGTAAAATGCGCACTCATATAATTAAACTGACTCTCATTTTCATTATTCTTACTTCTCCGCTGATTGCGCAGCAGCAGATAAGAATTTCCGGCTCTGTAAAAGATAAACTCAGCGGTGAAAATCTTATTGGCGCAAATATAGTTGAGCAGGGAACAATACATGGAATTTCAAGCGATTACAACGGATATTTCAGCATTGCTGTAAATGCCGGTTCCTCTTTGCAGATTTCCTATTTAGGTTATAAAAACTACCTGACAGCTTTCGATCTTAAGAAAGACACAATTATTAATGTATTCCTAAGCCCTGACACTGAACAGCTGGATGAAGTGATCGTTTCAGCTTCCCGCACTCCCAGGTTTAATATTGCCACAATAAATTATCAGCAGATGACACAGATACCTTCTATTGGTGGCAAGCCTGATGTAATTAAAAGTCTGCAGCTTATGCCCGGTATAAGTTATCAGAATGAGGGCTCAAGCCTGATGCTGGTCAGGGGAGGTGATCCGGGACAGAATCTATACCTGTTTGATAATGTACCTCTTATTTATGTGAATCATCTTGGAGGATTTATGTCAGTCTTCAATCCCGATATAATTAACAATATTGATGTCTACAAAGGAGGTTTTCCAGCGCGCTATGGAGGGAAACTCTCTTCAGTTGTTGATATTACCCAGAGAGAAGGAAATAATTCAGGGCTTAAAGGGTCGCTGGGGATAGGGATCACCGATGCCTCCTTCACTCTTGAGGGTCCGTTGAAGATAGAGAATTCAACTTTTATAATTACAGGCAGAAAAACAATGATCGATCCGTTAATGGCCTTTGCCAGTTCATTATCGGGGGGAAGCAATTATATTGTTTCATATGGTTTTCATGATATCAACGGTAAGTTTACCTGGAAGCCGGATAATAAGAACAGCTTTAGTCTGAACGTTTACCAGGGAGATGATTATCTTAATTACTGGTCGCGCAGTGGAACAAACTCCGGTGAAAAATACCGTCTGAGCAATGTGTGGGGCAACTGGCTGGTGTCCGCACGCTTAAACTCAATTGTTTCTCCAAAGCTTTATGCTTCAAACAAGATCTCATTTACCCGTTACCGTCTGAAGGAGTCAATGAAGTATACCTTAACCAATGCAGCCGATACATCAAAATTAAGGATCCGTTATATCTCTGCAGTTCAGGATCTTTCTTACCGGTCCGACTGGAAATATAATGCACTTAAGAACTGGACGATGGATTTTGGTCTGCACACTTCGTTATTAAGGTTTTCTCCCAACGATTCATACATATCCACTAGGACAACTCAGCAAACTTCTGATATTTCAAATTCACTCGAGACTGCCCTGTACACTGATAATAAAATTACCTTTCTCAGGAATAGTACGGCTACTTTGGGATTGAGATTCGTAAACTATATTACTAATGATTACATGCGTTTTTCACTTGAACCAAGGATAAATATAAACCTCTCTGTTGCAAAAAATCATGTATTGAATGCAAGTTACATGAGGGTATCGCAATTCTCTCATCTTGCATTCACCACAGGAAGTATTATGAATAATGAGGTATGGATTCCTGCCGGTAAAAAGGTTCCGGCAGCAAAGTCTGATCAGTACACTTTCGGATGGAACGGCGATTACAGGAATGATATGTTCAGCTCTGAAATAAATCTTTACTATAAGAATATGTCTGACCTTTCCACCTTCAGGGAGGGATATACAAATCTGATGGGAGATGAAACATGGGCTACAAAAATAGAGTCCGGCGGGAAAGGAGAATCTGTTGGTGCAGAATTTCTTGTAAGGAAGAACTCCGGAAAATGGACAGGTTTCGTAAGTTATTCGCGTACCAGGACAACACGTCAGTATCCGAATATTAATAACGGGGTAAAATATATTTTTGATTATAACAGGCCAAATTCACTCTCTTTGAATATCAGTTACAAACTCAATGAAAAACTCTCCTTCAATTTGCTATGGGTTTACCAGACGGGCCTGCCCTTCACCCCGGCTATCGGCAGATATTATGTGCCATCACTGGAGAACAATTTTGAAGGAAATAGTTATTATTATGAAGCACTGATCTATGGTGAAAGGAACAGTTCAGAAATGAGAGATTATCACAGGCTGGATATAGGACTCAGTTATTCTACACTTACAAAAAAGAGGAAGAATAAGGCGATCTGGAATTTTTCTGTTTATAATGTTTATAACAGGCATAATCCGGTTTATTACTATTACAATTCGAATAATACCGGTGAAATATTTTTGTCGGAATGGGGAGGCGAATATGCACCGCTATCGCTTTATCAGTTAAGTCTGTTTCCTATAATTCCGACACTTTCCTATAAGGTTTTTTTCGATTTTAAACCACATGAAATCAAATCCGTAAGTACAAGGGAAAAAGATAGAGTTCCATTTAAACAGAAGTTCGGCAACTGGATCAACCAGAATAACTAAATAATTATAATAAGTATGCAAAAAAAGAGAGTATTGCTGTTTCTGGCAAAAGCATTTGAAACAATGGAATTTAGTGTTTTTATTGATGTTCTTGGTTGGGCCAGAGTTGATTATGGACATAATCTGGTCGTTGATACATGTGGTTTTACAGATAAAGTAATAAGCACTTTTAATGTATCTGTAACAGTAGATAAAACTATTGGGGAAATAAATGTTGACGAATATGACGCCCTGGCAATACCCGGCGGATTCGGGGAATTTGGTTTTATGAAGAAGCATACGACGAAAGGTTTTTAGAATTAATCAGGGAATTTGATTCAAAAGGTAAAATCATTGCGACAATATGTTCAGGTGCAATGCCCCTGGGAAAAAGCGGAGTTCTTAAGAACCGGAAAGCAACTACATACCATTTAAAGGACGCATATTGGCAAAAGAAACTGAAAGAATTCGGAGTGAATGTTGTGAATGAGCCAATTGTGGTTGATGCTAATATTATTACCTCTTATTGTCCTGCTACAGCTCCGATGGTTGCCTTTGAATTATTAAAAATGCTGACTTCAGAAGAAGAAATGGAAGTAATAAAAAAAGCTATGGGATTTTAAGGACAATGCTGGGAACCACAATCCCCCGGATGATGACACTGCCACAGGTTAATGAATCGGTATTTACAGTAACCCGGTTTACCATTTGGCAGATTGCTTCGTCCCGCCGGGGCGGGACTCGCAATGACGGTTATTCACCGGAATTAAGCAGTAGGCCCATTAACTAACCGTCATTGCGAGTCAGGCGAGGAAAGACCGAAAGCAATCGCCCCGCCTTACCAAAAGGCTAATAACATTATTCTCCTGGAAAACCACACTGCTGGCTGGTTGGACAACCAGCGTATGAGTAAGTAAAACTGGCTCGTCTCGTACTACAAATAAACATACCCGCTTGGTACTTGATCGGACTGAAACAATGAAAAATACGGTTTCTCCGCCCGTTTAATCTCAGCAAACTGGTTTATTAACAAGCCCTCGATACCATTGGGGAGGCCATCCGGAGGGAAAAGCAGATCAAGGCAGGGTCAAGGAAGGCAAAGATCAGATTGATTGAAGGTTTAAATCCGGAATGGGGTGATTTGAGTTTCCCTGCGTTATCATAAGGCAGATTGCTTCGTCCCGCTTGGGCGGGACTCGCAATGACGGTTATTCCCCTGGACCTAACATTTAGCCCTTTAACATACCGTCATTGCGAGGAGGAACGACGAAGCAATCCCCCGGATGATGACACTGCCACAGGTTAATGAATCGGTATTTACAGTAACCCGGTTTACCATTTGGCAGATTGCTTCGTCCCGCTTGGGCGGGACTCGCAATGACGGTTATTCACCCGGATTAAGCAGTAGGCCCATTAACAAACCGTCATTGCGAGTCAGGCTGAGCGCAGCCGAAGACTGACGACGGGTTAACAATAACTCACTGACATGTTCCTGGACGACCTGTACTGAGTTATCTGGAAACTCCAGCAGGCAATAATTATAAACGCGAGACACAAACCAAAGATTAACATAATGATGGATTTTCTAAAACAGGTGCTTTCTGATTTTAAGATTGATCTTATTGTAGGATCAGGTATCGTGATAATGGGCGTGATAGTTCCGGTATTCAAACTTTATTGGCTTATTGCCGGTATAAATACTACTCCGAAGGAAGAATTAAAGAAACTGGATCTGAAATATATAGGGAAATACTTTGGTATTTGTATGAGTTTATTGGGATTACTTATGATCCTGAATCCATTTGTGTTTTCATATTTTGGATTAAAACCATATATGCCGTACATACAGTTAATTACAGTATTTACGATTATAGCATTTATGTTTGTTTTCGGCAGGATTAAGAAAAACAGGATCTATAAACAGGAGATTGAAAAGAATTAATAAATAACTTCTTTCAACACATACAATGCTTCGAAAAACCTGTCCCGCCGGGGCGGGCCTCGCAATGACAGTTATTTCCAAAGACCCGGCCATGTTGTGCCGTCAAATACCTTCGGGTATCCCGGGTCGGCCTTATCGGCTTTTATGTCCCAGCGGATATACTCACTGCCTTTGAAAAAATAAGCCTTCCCGTTGTCCCAGATTACCGCACCATCTATCCCGTCACTCCATGGCAATCCTGTCCAGGTCGGGTAAACCGGTTTTGGATATTCCGGATCAGCCTTGTCAGCCTTAATATCCCAGCGGACATATTCATTGCCTTTAAAGAAATAAGCTTTACCATTACCCCATTCGGTAACAGCGTCGATGCCATCTTTCCATGGTAATCCTGTCCAGGTCGGGTAAATGGGTTTTGGATATCCCGGATCAACCTGGTCAGCTTTAATGTCGCAGCGGATGTATTCATTGCCTTTGAAAAAATAAGCTTTGCCATTGTCCCATGTGGCTACAGCGTCTATGCCATCTGTCCATGGTATTCCGGTCCATGTCGGGTAAATCGGTTTCGGATATCCCGGATCAGCTTTGTCGGCTTTAATATCCCAGCGGATATATTCATTCCCCCTGAAGAAGTAAACCTTACCGTTACCCCAGTTTGCAACAGAAATCCCTGGTTTGCCTGACCCGGATTCTGCTGCCAGCCCGGTTCTGAAGAAACATGAAATTACAATTATGGCAACTATAAATAATCCTGATTTTTTCATAGAAGAGCCTCCTTATTTTCTTGCTGGTTTAACAAATATAAAACATTATTGCATTCCTTTGTTTTGCCATTAAAACTTTCTGCACATTCAATCTGCCACATTGCCATAATCAAAAATAGCACGACACACATTCATTTAAACAGGAAAAAACATGACAGAATTTTGGGAGACAAGTTTTAGAGATAAACAGGAAATGTGGGGATGGGAACCGGCTGAATCAGCTTACAGAGCATTGGATTTATTTAAAAAACAGGGATTGAATAAAATCCTTATCCCCGGATTTGGTTACGGCAGAAATGCCAGGCCTTTTACTGACAATGGATTCAGGGTAACCGGGATTGAAATTTCTGAAACTGCAATTGATTTGGCAAAAAAGCACTTTGGCGATAGTGTAAAAGTATATCACGGTTCTGTCAGTTCAATGCCGTTTGATCAGGAATTATATGATGGGATCTACAGTTATGCCTTAATCCATTTATTAAACAAAGAAGAGCGGTTGAAACTGATTGCTGATTGTTATAATCAACTCAGACCCGGTGGATATATGGTTTTTGTAGTAGTTTCAAAAATGGATTTCAGATATGGACAGGGAAAAGAAATAGGCAATGACACATTTGAGATATGGCCGGGAGTAACATTGTTTTTTTACGATTCCGATTCAATTAAATCAGAATTTGGTAACGATAGCTTTCGGGATTATGGTCTGACAGAATATGAAGTGATTAATGAGCCAATTAAGGATATGGGCGATATGCCCATGCAAAGATTCTGGTATATAATGTGCAAAAAATCAAAATAAATTATTAAAAGAACTTCGGCCTTATTGCCTCATAAATTGTAAATTGCAAATAAGAATCACCTTTGAAGAAGAGTATTATATAACCAAAATATGTAAGCTATGAAAAACCTGATCCTGTTTTTGATATGCGTTGTTCTTTTATCAACCAAGACCTTTAATGCCAGTGCGCAGGTAAAGGACATTGATGGGAATGTCTATAAAACAATAAAAATCGGCGCCCAGACCTGGATGGCAGAAAACCTCAAAACCACAAAGCTCAATAACGGTACAAAAATTCCGGTTGAGGAGGATAACGACAAATTTATTGCCCTGAAAACGGCAGCATTCTGCTGGTATGATAATGATGCTGATTATAAGAAGAGCTTTGGCGGCCTTTATAACTGGTATTCAGTTAAAACCGGAAAACTTTGTCCTGCCGGCTGGCATGTTCCAACCGATGCCGAATGGATGAAAATGGAATTGGCAATAGGCATGACAGAGGATGATGCCATTAACGGAGTGTGGGACCGGGGGAAAGACCACGGAGCAAAGCTGAAAGACCTTACAGCATGGGAATCTCCTGACAAAACCGTAAAACCAAGTGGTTTTGCAGTTCTTCCCGGGGGATTCCGTGCAGATGACGGTTCCTTTATGCAGGCTAAAGAGAAAGAAGGAATGAATTTCAGTCTCACTGCCGTGTTCTGGACCTCAACTCCAAGGGAAGGAACAACGATCCAGAATGCCGTTGATGCATATTTCAGATCTGTAAACAAAGACAACTCCGTCGAAAGGAATATAAGCAGCAATTACCGTGCTCATTCTGTAAGATGTATTAAGGATTAGTTGGGCTGACAAGATGGATTTAATTCTGCGAAAATCAGCGAGATCTGCGGGAAAAGATTTTTATCCACAGAGGGCACAGAGGTGACACGAAGTCCACAAAGAACTAAAACCGTCGAACCGTCATACCGTCATACCGTCGCACCGTCGTTCCTTTGCGCCTTTGCGAGCAACTCCGTGTTTAATGGATTTATTTTTTTCTTTTATCAGGATTGATAATATCTTAGTTCATTCAAAAATACCCATGAGAAAGCTCACAGGTTTCATAATTATGTTTTTGGTTTCTGCCATGCTTTTAACATCCTGCATAATAAAGGATGGTGCCTGGAAGGATAATATAAAACTATCTGCCAGATCAGTTGAATTCAATGCTCAGGCCGACTCTGTTATAATTACAACAAAAGGTGAATGGTGGTGGGTTTGCAGTATATCTGTAGATAGTAATTTCTTTTCCGGCTTTACAATAAATCCCGATTCTGAAAATTATAAAATAGAGCAGGATTGCTTTGTTGTGGAGCGTAGTGATAAGCATACTCTATTCATCCGCCTGGATGAAAACCCCGTAAATACTGTCCGGATTGTAAGAGTCGGACTGGAGGCAGGAGACTATTTTGACACAGTAACAATTACCCAGAAAGCAAAACAATGATTCTGCTCAGCAGCAGGAGGAGTGTATTGATTAAGCGATCCTGTAAGACTTTTAGCTATATTTGTTTTCATGAACCAGGTTACAGTTGTTTATATGAAAAAGATAAACTTCATTATCCTCACTATTATATCTCTTTCACTTTCAGGCTGCTCATGGCTTGTCTATGACAACTTTCAGAAATTCGATGATGAGTTCAAAAACTCAAAAAAATATATTGCCAGGGCGGTTCTGTATCCTGAGGAAAGAGGTCCTGAAATAAACTCAGCCAATATTATTATCGAGAGAGAGGTTATATCTGACAGAGATGTTGTCAAAGCTTATTTTGTCATTTCCAGAACAACCAAAAGCTTTAAGATTGAGAATTCCGGATACATTAAAGCCGGTAATCAGACCTTTGAAATAAATGTTGCTGAAGCGGTGTCGGAGTATAAATCAAAAAGTGAATCATCAGTTTCATCCTATACACGAACAGATAGTACGGGCGTCAGCACAGGACAGTCAACTGTTATTGATGAGCAGTCCTGGATTGATGATAAATTTATTTTCATTCTGACACCCGAAATGGTATCAGGAATCAGGAACGCCGATGAGTTTATTGTCAGGTTTTACTTTGGCCCTGTTCCGGCTACATTTAAGTTTAAGGGAAGCAGTATTAAAAATGTTCATAAAGCCCTGAACAGTTAAGAATCTATAGTTTTCAGGTGCAGATGCAGGATACCTTAAAATTGGATCAGATGAGCTTGATTATATGCATGAAGGAAATGAGCAGTCCGCGGTATTACGGAATGATTTTTGCTGTGAAATAATTCACAATACCTTTTAGTTATGAAAGCAACTCTTAAGTTATTTTTAATAATCGTTGTTGCTGCTTTTTGTAGTTGTGAAAAGAAGGCAGATAATGAGGAGGTTAAGACTTATATTGACAAGCTTATTTCAGGTGAATATGTAGCTTTTGAAATGCCTGCATTCACCCCGGACGATATTCCTGCACTGCTTGAGTACAGGGATGCAGCATCGATTATTACCAGTTTTCCCCGTAATCCGGTATCTTCCTACTCTCAGCAGGAATGCCGTCTTGGGGTTTATGTTTTATGGACTGTTGAGTCGGTCAGGAAAGTGGAAAACGGAAGCTACGATCTTATTTTACGATTCCCGTCACAGAATTCTGTTATTGCCCTGAGGGAGACGCATGAGTTTGAACCGGTTACTGATGAACAGTCTCACAGGGAACTCTCCCGGGCATATTATGAATGGTGGTATTCCTCCTCTTCCCTGGCCGTCAAAATGAGTACAGATCCTCTTGCCGGGACAAAATATGTTTGGCATTGATAAAGAGTGAGTGGGAGAGTGAGTATTGAGTAAAAAAAGAGAGAGTGCCCGCTCACGCTCTCACTCTCGCTCTGTTTTGGTAGTCCCACCAGGAATCGAACCTGAATCTAAGGTTTAGGAAACCTCCATTCTATCCATTGAACTATGGGACCGAAATTCACGGCAAAAGTATATCTTTTTTTGCTTTTTTCAAATACTGCGGGGAATAAGAGGAAATGATGTGTTGTTTAAACATCCCCCTGCCCCCTTCAAAGGGGGAGTTTATTTTTACAAACCCCATTTTTTGTTATCTGACAGAGAAGGTGAATAGTTGAATAGTTTCTGAATTCCTGACGCCTGATGCCTGACGCCTGTCGCCATTATATTATTTTGAATATTCCCCATTCTTTCCTACTTTCATCCCTTCAAATAATCATCATATGAACTATATTGATATGATCATTATCGTCATCCTTGGATTATCAATGGTGATGGGTTTTATAAACGGTCTTGTGAAGGAGGTTGCCTCACTGGCTGCCCTGATACTGGGTATCTGGGGTGCAATAAAATTCTCATCATTTACTGCTGAGAAGCTCTACGATTATTTCGACATGAGCGGGCAGTATGTCGGTATCGTTGCCTTCCTTGTTACATTCGGTATCATAGTTGTGCTTATACATTTCGTAGGACTTATCGTAAACAAAATAGTTGATGCCGCAGCACTGAGTTTTGTTAACAGGCTCCTCGGAATAGTTTTCGGCCTTTTAAAATCAGTCCTGATACTAAGTGTACTTTTCGTGGTTTTTAACTCGATTGATGCACGCAGGTCATTTCTCCCCGATGAGGCTATTGAAAAATCTATATTGTTTAATCCCATTGCAGATATTGCGCCGGCTATTTTCCCCATTATCGGCGAGGGAGGCTTTGACCGGAGCTTCGACAGGTTTAAAAAGAAGCCTGAGAACGTTACAATCTGACCCTCTTTACTATATTTGCAGTTCAAAAAATGCAAAATGAACTTTGTTGATGAACTGAAATGGAGAGGTATGATACATGATATCATGCCCGGTACCGAAGAACTTCTGAATAAGGAAAAAACATCAGGTTATATAGGATTTGACCCTACCGCCGACTCACTGCACATTGGTCATATGGTGCAGGTGATGTTGCTGGTACATTTCCAGAGGGCCGGACATACTCCAATTGCCCTGGTTGGAGGTGCCACAGGAATGATAGGGGACCCTTCAGGGAAATCGGAGGAAAGAAACCTTCTCGATGAAACCACTTTGAGAAAAAACCAGGAGGCTATTAAAAATCAGCTCTCCCATTTTCTCGATTTCAATTCGGATAAGTCAAACAGGGCTGTGATGGTGAATAATTATGACTGGATGAAAGAGTATTCATTCCTTCAGTTTATAAGAGAAATAGGCAAGCACATCACTGTCAATTACATGATGTCGAAAGATTCCGTCAAGAAAAGAATTGGCTCAGAGTCAAAAGACGGAATGTCATTTACAGAATTCTCTTATCAGCTTGTTCAGGGAACAGATTTTCTTCATCTTTATAACAGTCATGGCTGCAAGCTTCAGATGGGCGGATCGGATCAGTGGGGAAATATTGTCACCGGTACCGAACTTATCAGGAGAAAAGCCGGAGGTGAAGCATATGCTCTTACCTGTCCGCTGATAACAAAAGCCGACGGCACAAAATTCGGAAAAACCGAGTCAGGAAATGTATGGCTCGATCCTGAGAAGACTACACCTTACCAGTTTTACCAGTTCTGGCTGAATGTTTCCGATGAGGATGCAGCCAGGTATATTAAAATCTTCACAATCCTTGGCAGGGAGGAAATTGATAATATTATCACGGAACATAACAAGGCTCCTCATGAACGTTTTCTTCAGAGACGTCTTGCCGAGGAGGTTACTATCATGGTTCATTCACGCCAGGATTACGATGGAGCTGTTGAGGCTTCGCAGATTCTTTTCGGGAAAGGAACCACAGAGTCACTAAGAAAGATGAGTGAGAGCACTTTTCTGTCCGTTTTTGAAGGTGTTCCTGTATTTGATGTAACCAGGGATATAATCAGTTCCGGAGTATCAGTTGCTGACCTGTGTGCAGGACATACCCAGGTATTTCCTTCAAAAGGTGAGTTGAGAAGGCTTGTACAGGGCGGGGGACTTAGCATTAACAAGGAGAAAATTGAGAATCCTGACAGTCCGGTAGGACAGGAGTCACTCCTCAACAATAAGTACCTGCTTGTTCAAAAGGGGAAGAAGAATTATTTCCTTATCAGGGTAATCTGAAGTTCACCTGGGAATATCAGCCACAATGATTGACACATCATCAAAGGTGTAGGGATTATTGTCGGGCAATCCAAGCTCTTTTATCATTTCCCTCATATTTTTTTCGACAGGGAGAGTGTTTGATATATGTTTTATAATCACTCTTGTGCCTATGTCTTTTCCGTCATCACCCTTTAGCTCTGATAATCCGTCGGTATAGCAGACAATTTTGGATGTGTTCCTGATTGTGAGCTCTGATTTTTTAACGTTGGGAATATCATCAAGCATCCCTATTCCCACACATGAGGCATTCAGATGGACAACATCACCTGTTACCGTATCGTATATTACCGGCGGGTTGTGAGCTGCATTGATATATTCAAGTAATCCTGTTTCGTGATCATACCTTGCAACAAAGAAAGTTATGAATTTCTCGCCGGCAGCATTGACAACTACTATTGAATTGAGTTTGTTTACAAGCAGTTCGAGGTTGATGTCATAAGTGAACAGTGCACGAAAGCTGGCCTGGAAATTTGACATCAGTATTGCAGCAGCAATACCTTTACCTGATACATCCGCAATGCAGAATCCGGTTTTGGTATCAGAAAGTCTGATGCAGTCATAGTAATCTCCCCCGACTTCATAGTGAGGGAAGTAAAATCCATTGGCAACTATTTTAGGATTTTTTGGCATCTGGCTGTTGTCTGGAATAAGCATTTTCTGCATTCTTGCAGCAAGCTCGAGCTCTTTTTTCAGGGCCTCCTGGCGAAGGCTTTCCTTAAAAAGTCTTATATTCTCAATGGCAACAATTATGATACTCGAAAATGTCTGGATGAAATTCAGGTGTTTCAGTACAGGGCTCATGCCTTCGCCTTCTTCCTCTATATCGCCGATGAAAACATAGGCTATCGGGACATTGTTATTGAAAACAGGCACGATAATATCAACACCCTCAAAGCTGATATCAGCTGTATCAAAAGTGATTTCGGTAATATTAAGCAGTTTTGATTCAACATCAATATGCTCAAGCTTTTTTGAAAAACCTCCGTTAAGGATGCACTCCCAGGTACCTGACTTCTTGTAGATAAGGATCTTACCGATGTTCAGATTCTCCCGGAGTATTTTTTCATATTTTGCAAGAAGTACTTCGACAGGCAGGTTTGCGTTGATCGACAGTGTAATGTCGAGCAGCGCATCCAGTTTGAATTTCGATATTTTAAGCCTGTCCATCTGAACCAGCTGAGTGCAATTAGGGATATTTATGCTTTTACCCTCTCAACGTATGATTTGTCACGGGTATCAATCCTGATTTTATCACCGACGTTGACAAAGAGAGGTACCATTATAATTGATCCGTTTTCAACTTTAGCCTGTTTAAGGGTATTTGTTGCAGTATCGCCTCTGAGACCAGGTTCGGAATAGACTACTTCCAGTACCACAAACTGCGGAAGGTCAACTGTCAGAACGGTTTCTGTTTCGGCATGAACCACAACTTCAACACCAATTCCTTCGATGAGGAATTCAGCATTATCTATCATGTTTCCGTCAACATGTATCTGTTCGAATGTCTCAAGGTGCATGAAGTAATAGCCCACATCATCTTTATAGAGATACTGATATGGACGTCTCTCAACCCTGGCCACGTTCACCTTAACTCCTGAATTGAAGGTATTATCGATTACCCTGCCTGTCTTGAGGTTTTTCAATTTTGTTCTAACAAAAGCCGGCCCTTTGCCAGGCTTAACATGCTGAAATTGCACGATTGTATAAAGGTCATTGTTATACTCAATAACCAGTCCGTTCCTGAAATCTGCAGTCGTTGCCATAAGTTCTTACTTTATTCTCAGTTTTATTTTAAAGTTATTTATTTTATTATTTCCAGAGGGTATGCAAGCCCCTCATAATTTGTCATTTCAACTGTAAATGCCCCGACAAATATATCAAAACGGATTTTAATTGGTAAATAATTTTTATCAGCTGTGAACCAGAATGAAACATCCTCCTCAGTTTTGAACAGTCTTCCGGTTTCTGTAACCGGATTAAACTTGAGGCATTTTATCCTTCCCACCTTTGTTTTCACCTCCTCGGTTTTAATGTACTTTAGCCTTACGGGGTACAGTTCATCGGTGAACCACGTCATTACAGTAATAATTTCTCCCTCTTTAAGTACTTTCCTATCCGGCAGAATATCATCCCTGAAATGGTAAAAGCAAGAGAGAATATCATGCATACCCTTCTGACCTATATGGATTCCTGTGAGGTCGCTTGTAAGTATTGTTGAATCGCTCCTTGTTTCATGGTCGAAGATCACTTCGTTATATTTCCGGTAACGGCCTTCACGTATGTTCCTTATTGTGAATACAGGAAGTTCTGATACCGGATCCATGTAACTCTCATATATATCGACAACCTTGAAAACGGCATCTGCCATTCCTGTTGTCCTGCCTACCAGTTTCGAATGAAGTACCTGCCTTCCCTTGTAGGTGTTGTATTTTAGTTCGAGAGTTGCCTCTCCGGCTGTTATAGGTCCGTAATGGACCGTATAAAAAACGGATTCCCCTGATTTGTATACAGTTGGCTGGCACCATCCGCGGAAGGAGATAAGGGCTGCAAAAACGGTAATAATTAAAAACTTCTTCATTTTAATTAGTAATCTCTGCAGTTATTATGCCAAATTATAAAAGAATATTCTTACGCTGTGCAGTCGTAATAAAATCCTTCAAATAGAAAGGTTCAAAATAGGCTACATCCTCAAAATGTTTCATTTTAAAAGCATGAAATGCCGGAATATGCATAAAAGAGGATGACATTGTAAAGTCATCAATGAAAAGTATATTCTGCCTTCTGATAATATTTTTGCATTTAGCGGCACCATCACCAAAAAGTATAATTTTTTTAGATTCCGGAATGGAACGGAAAGAGTCTTCTGTAATTATTTCAGCCGAGATATCCTTTATTTTTTCGCCTGATGATGAATAGAGAGCACTATAAACCTCCATCCTCCTTGCATCGAGCATGGGACAGAAAATTAAATCCTTATCTGCCCCGGCACCATTCAGAATTCTATCCTTCATGCCCATAAACATTGAAAGAGTTGTCTCAATCCCAATCAGCGGTATTGATGCAGCAAATGCCATTCCTTTGGCTACAGATACACCTATACGAAGTCCGGTATAAGACCCGGGACCCTTGCTAACAGCAACAGCATCAAGGTCAGATGATTCTACACTATTCTCACGTAGTAATTCGCCTATGAAAACTGTCAGCATTGAAGCATGTGAACGCTGGTCATTGCTTTCCTTTACCGAAATAATCCCGGATGAGTCGCAAAGAGCAACAGAACATAGGTTAGTTGCTGTTTCAATACAGATAATCATTCCGTGATCAGTTGCCTGACGGTTATTTAACTTTAAAGAGTTCTTCCTTCTTAAGTATTTCTATAAGAGTGCTGTCTGATAATTTCTTACTGATGGCGCTGAAAGGTGCAGATACTATCCTGTCTTTAACTCCAACTCCTGTTATGATCTCGATATAATTATTGTCCTGAATACCGGTTTTAACATCACGGGCAAGTGCATATTTGCCATCGGTTATGAATACGAGTGTACGCAGCTCATCATCTGCTGTTTTACCGGCAGCTACTTTAGTAGTATCAGTACGTGTTGTAACTGACTGGATTGGAACAGTGATTACACTGTCCTTTACTTCTGTCTGGATATCAACAGTTGCAGACATCCCCGGGCGGAAAGGATTAGCCTTGCCTCCGTCTGTCAGGTCCTGGTATGATTCAGGAAGAACAAGGATTTTCACATCAAAATTGGTAACCTGGTCAGCTGACACGCCGGTTGTTTTGGCTGAATTTGCAATTTCGGTTACAATACCCTTGAATTTTTTGTCAAGATAGGCATCAACTTCTATAAGTGCTGTATCACCCAGATTTACCCTGACAATATCATTTTCATTAACCTGAACCTGTGCTTCCATCCTTGAGAGATCAGCTACTCTGAGCATTTCAGTTCCTGCCATAAGATTTGTTCCTGCAACCCTTTCACCAAGCTCAACAAGAAGCATTGATATGGTACCTGTCATCGGAGCATATATTGATGTTTTAATAAGATTTTCATTAGCCTCTTTAAGTGAAGCTTCTGAACTTGTTACTGAAAATTTTGCAGCATCAACTTCGGCTTTTGCTACAGAATATGAGGCCTCAGCCTGTTCATAGTCCGATTTTGAGATTGTCTGTTCTGCGAACAGCTGCTTGCTTCTTTTAAAAGAAAGCTCAGCCTGAATGAATTGTGCTTCAGCCTGGGCAAGCCTTGCCCTTGCGGAGCTTATAGCAGCCATCGACCTGTCTCTCTGGGAGATATAGGTGTCAGGTTTAATCCTGAGGAGAAGCTGTCCCTTTTCAACATGATCACCCTCCATAACAGTGAGTTCAACTATTTCCCCGGAGACATCAGGAGTAAGTTTAACCTCTTTCTCAGGCTGAATCTTACCGTTGGCTGTTATTGTTTCAACAATAGTCCGTTTTTCGACATTTTCAACAGCAACTTTTACCATAACTGCTTTTCCGAACCAGCCTTGCTTTTTACCGATTATGGCAAGTATTAAAAGAACTACTACTATGGGCAGTAAAATCTTAAGTAATTTATTGGTTTTCATGATATATTATGCGTATTATAATTATTCGTTATTAAGACTTAAAGGTATTCCTCTGTAAAAATCAAGGACTTTTGTTTTAAAAATATATTCATATTTCGACTGGGCAAGATCGGACTGAGCTTTGAGCAATTGGTTTTTTGAAGCGTTATAGTCAACGGAAGTCACGAGTCCGACATTGAATTTCTGTTCTGTGTACCGGAAAGCTTCCTGCATTGATTTTACCGCTTTCTGGCTGGCTGCATATTTCTTAAGAGAGGCAGAAGCATCAGCATATGACTGCTGAATATTCTTATACAGCTGTTTTTTTGCTCCGTCGAGGGCATATTTGCTGTTCTCAATGCTTATTTTGGAGTTTTCAATATTCTTGTTTACCTGCCAGCCGTTAAGAATGGGAATGTTCAGTGAAAATCCCAGGGCCCAGTTTCTGTTATCATTGAACTGTTCACTAAAGGGATAATTTCCATAAAGTATTTCATTGGTATTCGGGTCGAGGCCAAGAATTTTCTGACGTACATCTGAATAGCCTGTTGTTACAGAGTGATTCATACTTAGTCTGGGGCTCCGGGCTCCTTTTGCAATTTTGAGATCGTATTCACGTGCCGCAAGGAGTAGTTCAGGACTCTTTATGCTTGGCCTTGAACCGCTTGCAATCTGATAGATCTCCTCGATGGTTTCACCGATAACAGCATTTGTGTCAATTGTTATTGGAGGAACAATAACCTCAAATCCTTCAGGAGTTTTAAGTTCAAGAAGCTGAGTAATATCGAGATAGGAAATATCGAGTTGGTTTTTATAATTGATATAAATAACCTCTTCCTGGGCTGCCTGTGCTTCGATCTGAAGGAGGTTGCCAAGAGCTACACTTCCTGCATCAACAAGCTTCTTCGTTTTTTCAATCTGCTGAAGTGTTATCTGAAGCTGTTCCGTTGCTGCTGTAACAAGCTCTTTATTGAGCAGAATTTGCAGATAGTTCAAAGCAACAGTCAGGGAGATATTCTCTTTTATGTTCTGGAGATCCTGTTCTCCGGCCAGGAGCTCATATTCGTATTTTTTGATTGAATTGTAGTTCTGCAATCCGTTGAAAAGACTCATGTTGCCACCAACATAAAAATTGTTCGAAATTACTCTTTGATCTTCAGTGTACCGGTATGTTGTCTGGTCCAGCGAACGACCCCATGAATAATTCTGTGAACCTGATCCATTCAGGGTAGGAAGAAGTTTAAACTTCGACAGGTCAAGGGAATTCTTCTGGTATTTGGTCTGAAGATCCTGCTGCTTGATCTGAATGTTGTTGTCTATTGCATAAAAGATACATTCATCGAGAGTCCATACCTTTTCCTGTGAGTAAAGATATCCCTGGAATGTGAGCATAAATGCAAGTAAAATTAAAAAGCACTTTTTCATAAGAAGTTATTTTGAAAGCGAAACAAATCTTAATCGTTTACTGAATCCTGGTTTGAAAAAAACTGACATTTCACAACTACACAAATAAAAACAATACCAAAATAAGCCCACGAAGATAATTAATATCTCAGAATCAATGAAGAATTTTTGCAAGATAAGGTCTAAAACATACAGATAGTGTTCAAATTTGTTCCAAATATTTTTGCTGCCACAGGTAAAATATCTACCTTGTGCGACTCATTTTAAAACCAATTTGTTATGCTACATTATAAAGAATTAGGGTTAGTGAATTCCAGAGAGTTGTTCAGGAATGCTGTGAAAGGGGGATATGCAATTCCCGCCTTCAATTTCAATAATCTTGAACAGCTTCAGGCAATTATAAGCGCATGCGTTGAGACAAAGTCACCGGTTATACTTCAGGTTTCAAAGGGAGCCCGTAAGTATGCCAACCAGACCTTGCTTCAATACCTGGCCAAGGGTGCTGTTGAGTATGCAAAGGAACTTGGACATTCAATTCCTATTGTACTGCATCTTGACCATGGTGATACATTTGAAACATGCAAGTCATGTATTGAAACAGGATTCTCATCAGTCATGATTGATGGTTCTCACTTCCCATATGAGGAAAACGTAAGGCTTACAAAGCAGGTTGTTGAGTTTGCTCATCAGTACGATGTTACAGTTGAGGGTGAACTTGGTGTGCTTGCAGGTATCGAGGATGAAGTTTCATCTGATCATACATCATATACAAGACCTGAAGAAGTTGAGGATTTTGTGAAGAAGACCGGAGTTGATTCCCTGGCTATTTCAATAGGAACATCTCATGGAGCTTTCAAGTTCAAGGTAAAACCGGGAGAATTACCTCCGCCACTTCGCTTCGACATCCTTGAAGAGTGCGAAAGACGTATCCCCGGATTCCCTATCGTTCTCCACGGTGCTTCATCAGTTCCTCAGGATATTGTTGATGAGATAAACAAATACGGCGGCAAGATGGAAAACACTGCAGGTGTATCTGAGGACCAACTCCGCAGGGCTGCAGCTTCAGCAGTTTGCAAGATCAACATCGACAGTGACGGACGACTGGCTATGACAGCAGCAATTCGTAAAGTGTTTTTTGAGAAGCCGGGTGAGTTTGATCCGCGTAACTACCTCGGACCAGCCCGTGAAAAACTTAAAGAGCTTTACAAGCATAAGGTTGTCAGTGTGCTTGGAAGTGCAGGGAAGGCCTGATCCATAGAAAGTTGTGAATATAATAACAAACAAACAGTCAGCTACTTACAGGCTGGCTGTTTTTTTTATGTTAAAAACTCTGCCATAAGCCCTTCTGTACTGAATCTTCCTTTTTCTAATTTAGCTCTCTGAATCTTCATTTATGGAAGGACGAAAAGCTGCTTACAAGGAAGACCGGCTACGGAGAACTAACCGTCTTTCACTCATGCTGAATAACAGGGAGATGAAGGCTCTGGGAATTTACTGCAGCCGATACAGGGTCAAGAATAAGTCTGAATTCATGCGCGAAACCATTATGAGGGCAATCCTAAAGCGGTTTGAAGAAGAGCATCCAACACTGTGGGAAGAGAACGACCCCTCCCTCTTTAATCAGAATGTTTCCCGATAACATTTGGAAAATTAGCATCTTTTCATAATTTTACATGCCGGGATTTTGATTCGGGCCTGAATTTTTATGTTTTAATGTTTTTTACAGCAGTTATTTACTAAAAGATCTGAACAGAAAATGGTATATCCTGAAAAATATATCAACGAACTATCTAAAAGGACTCCATGGATTATTATGGAACCGGGAAGAATATTCGTTATGGGAAGATCAATACCGGAAAATCCGGGAGATTTCTACCGCTCTGTTCAGATCTGGTTAACAGAATATTCAAAAAAATATCGGGGCAAAACAAAGATCAGTCTTGGCTTCGAATATATCAATACGGCCTCGATGAAATGGATTTATACCCTTCTCAGGGAATTATCTCAGGTAAGGGAAATATCCGGCAATGCTGCTATCAGCTGGTATTATGAGAAAGGTGATGAGGATATGAAAGAGCTTGGATTCATCCTTAAGTCATTAGTAACAAGTCCGTTCACAATGATAGAAGTTGAAGAGATGGATAAAGATACCTATGATCTGATCCTTGCCGGTAAGAAATGAAAGCAACTTTTCTATCAGCTTAAGATTGCATTGATATCGTCACTTTGAAAAAAATTCCTAATTTCGCAGCTCAATTTTGCCTTTACTGACCCATGGTGTAATTGGCAACACGTCAGATTTTGGTTCTGAAGAGTCCAGGTTCGAAACCTGGTGGGTCAACAAAATAGCCACGCATTCGCGTGGCTATTTTGTTAATACAGAGGAATCACAAATTTTTATAACTTTCAGAATAATTAATCTATTATCCTCAATTGAATGTCTTTAAATCTATTTCATTTAGTTTTTGTTATAAGTATTAACAGTTTGATTCCCATTTTATTGGATAAACTTCCCAGGGATCCTGTCAGTACGCATTCAAAGATTGTTTCCTTAAATGGTTCAGACTGGCTGATAGCCACCGATAGTACTAATACCGGACGAAATAAAGAGTGGTTTAAATCTCCTCCGGTTGCTGAATCAAGACAAACACCCGTTCCCTGGGTTATCCAGGATATTTTTCACAATTATCACGGAGTGGCATGGTACTGGAAAGAGTTTGATGGCATTGAGAATCCGCACAAAAATGGCCGTTACCTGCTGAGATTCAAGGCAGTCGATTACCTTGCAGAAATTTGGGTAAATGGCAGATATGCCGGAGGACATGAAGGCAGTGAAACTCCCTTTGATCTGGATGTTACAGATTTTATAAAAAAGAAAGGCAAAAATCTTCTTGTAGTCAGGGTTCTCAATCCGACATATGAACCAATTGATGGTATTGCACTTAAAGATACTCCGTCAGGTGCAAAACAATATCCGTTTACCGGAAATGCTGCTTATAATTCAGGAGGTATTATCGGAGATGTTGAATTGCTTATTGTACCATCAGTCAGGATCAGCGATATCCATTTAGTCCCTGACTGGAAGACCGGAAATGTCAGGATCAGTACAACAGTTATAAATACCATGTCATCCGGTCAGTCATCTTTGTTATCATATCGCATAACTGATTCAAAAACAGGGGCATATATAACACGCGGTAATCTCAAGCAGAATTTTAAACCGGGTATTAACCAATCCGAATTGGATTTAATTATTCCGGCCTTTAAGCTCTGGAGTCCTGAAAGTCCGGTCCTTTATACCATCGAGTCTTCAGTGCAGACATCAGAATCAGTTGATGAATCTTCACAACGGTTCGGATTCAGAGATTTCCGGTTTGAAAACGGCTACTTCAGGCTTAACGGTAAACGGATATTCCTTAAAGGAACCAACTTCAGTACTCATTATCCTGTCGGATTCACCGTACCCTTATCTGAGGAGATGCTGAGAACCGATGTTATAAACATGAAGTCTCTGGGATTCAACTTTGTAAGAATACCTTTTGGCTGTCCCAATGCCCGGATACTGGATATTTATGATGAGCTTGGCATAATGGTGCAGCAGGAGCATTTCGGATGCTGGCAGATTGGAGATTATGGTGAATACAAATTTCCAAGGGCAGCCAACAATGAAGAACTACTGGTAAAACGTTTTGAGAATTCGCTGAGAGATGTCATTATTCGTGACCGGAACCATCCCTCAATTGTTATGTGGGGTGTGCTGAACGAAAATGCTGACAATGCCATTTTCAGGAAAGCAGTTTCAATGTTGCCCGACATGAGATTACTTGATCCTGCAAGATTATTTGTGCTTAACAGCGGCAGGTATGACAAGGTGAAGGAGATTGGCAGTATGAGCAATCCGGGGTCCTCAACCTGGAATATCCCTGAGAATGCACTTAGAGACTGGCACCCATATGTTTGGATGCCTTACACTCAAACGATTCTTGATATGCTTTCAGGATTCTCTGACACTACTGGTCAGAAATGCTATATAAGTGAGACAGGTCTCTGTTTCCCGATTGACCTTCCTTCGGAATTGGGTGATTATCAGTTGTTGGGAAAGGGGCAGAGTGATGATGCACTTTATTACAGGAGGCAATATGATAAGTTTCTTGCTGATTGGAAGCGCTTCGGAATGGATGAGTGCTGGGTGCTTCCAGCAGATTATATATCAGATGCTTACAAAACAGCAGCCTCAATCCGGGAAACAGCTGAATCTGCCATCCGGTCGAATCCTTATATCGTTTCATATACCCCAACCAATGGAGTTGCTGATGCAGTGGCAGGTGAAAGCATCGCAACCAACTTCAGGAGAATTAAACCGGAGATGATTGGGTCAGTAATACTTTCAAATGAATCAGCCCGGTGGTGCCTGAGGACGGAACCTCAAAGTATTTCCAGTGGTGGCTCAATCAATCTGATAACATCATTTTCCAATCTTGATGTAATGCCTGCCGGCAATTACCCTGCTACCATTAAAGTTTTTGATCCGTTGAAAAGAATTGTTTTTGAGAAAAAAATATCCGTGAATATTCCCGTGTATAAGTCAAATATTGAACCTCCTTATGCTCAGCTTTTAATGAATGAAGCTGTCAGAATTGAAGGTCCGGCGGGAAAATATCTTTTCACTGCTGTACTTGACAGCGGAGCAACTGCACCGGGAGGAAAACTGGAGTTTTATGTTAATGACAAGTATGATCTCCCGAAGCTTCCTGTCGAGATTGTTGTAGTTGGAAGCGATTCAATAGTTGAAGGCTGGCTGCTGCAACATGGTGTAAAAATGAAACCATTCGATAAAGGGAATAAAGCTAAACGACAGCTCATTGTGCTGGCAGGTAATGCCCCTGACAGCTTGACAATGATAAGTTTAGTACGTCAGATGGCAACAGGAAGCACAGTAATATACCTTTCTCCTTCTACCTTCAGGAGCGGCAAAAATTCCACTCGATGGTTGCCTTTGGCAAACAAAGGCTCAATACAGCCAATGGATGCTGTAGCCGGATATTACCGGGCCGACCGCTGGGCAAAGAACCATCCGTTTTTTTCAGGAATGCCGTCAGGTGGTATGATGGATTATAAATATTTCAGAAATATCATATCAAAAACTGCCCTGTCGCAGGAGTTTACTGTAGTTGCAAAATCGGGTTATACCTATGATGAGGTGAACAGCCCCCTTGATCATCCCTCAGAAACTGTGTGCGGGGCAACAAGGATCAGTCATAATTACTGTTCGGGAATACATCTTGGGGTATGGAATTTTGGAAAGGGAAGGTTTATTGTTAATACACTGAATATAGCAGAAAACCTTGGTCAGGATTACGCAGCAGACAGGCTGTTTTGCAATATTCTGATTTATGGTGCTTCCGGTCTGAATGAACCGATAGGTGTTCTTCCGGCGGATTTTAATAAGACATTGAGGGAAATAGGGTTCGAATGAAACTGCTTCAAACACACTTAATAAGATCGTAAATCTGCGTGATCAGCTGAAAAATTAAGGTACTGAAGCTATTATGGATTTAAAATCAATGTAAATCTGCGTGATCAGCGTGAAAAGTAATCTATCTAATAAAGTTTTTATTATCTTAGATGTTCACTTGTATTTAATGAATAAATAAAACAACATATTATGGGACTATTTAACAAGATCCGCGGGGAATTTATCGACATCATTGAATGGCTCGATCCGACCCAGAATACCATGGTACATCGTTTTGAAAGGTTTCAGAACGAGATTAAGAATGGTGCTAAGCTTACGGTAAGGGAATCACAGGTTGCTGTATTTATCAATGAAGGTCAGCTTGCTGATGTATTTAAACCAGGCTTATATACCCTGACCACAGAAAACCTTCCTATACTGACAACATTAAAGGGATGGAAGTATGGCTTTAACAGTCCTTTCCTGGCAGAGATTTATTTTGTAAATACCAAACAGTTTACTGATCTGCTCTGGGGGACTCCTAATCCTGTTATGCTTCGTGATCCTGAATTCGGACCAATACGCATAAGGGCAAACGGAAACTATACTATGAAGATCTCTGATCCCGGATTGTTTATAAAAACAATTGCCGGTACTGATGGAAATTTTACAACAGAAAGCATAACAAACCAGCTCAGGAATGTAGCTGTTACCCGTTTCACAGATGCAATAGGGGAGAGCAAGATACCGGTTCTTGACATGGCTTCAAATTTTGATGAGATCTCAAAATATTGCGAGACAAAAATGAAACCTGAATTTCTTGAATATGGAATAGAGTTGCTTAAATTCCTTGTTGCAAGCATTGGGCTTCCTGAAAATGTTGAGGCAGCACTCGACAAGAGGTCAAGCATGGGTATTATCGGTGACCTCAATAAGTTCCAGCAATTCCAGATCGGCCAGTCAATGGAAGCTGCAGCGAACAATCCTGCCGGTGGCGGAGCCGCTGCAGGTATGGGCATGGGTATGGGCTTCGGTATGGCGAATGCCATGATGGGACAAATGGGGCAGATGGGGCAGCAGCAGCAGCAACCACAGTCCAGTCCTCCTCCGGTACCGGGAGTTGTAAGTTATTTTGTAGCTGTGAATGGCCAGCAGTCTGGACCATTTGATCTCAATACACTTAAACAGATGGCAGCGCAGGGACAGATAAACAGCGATACACTGGTCTGGAAACAGGGTATGGGTCAATGGGCTCCTGCCGGTGCACAACCTGACCTGACAGCTGTTTTCGGAGCAGTGCCGCCACCACTTCCTCCGAAATAAACATCACATATAATCTGGTTAAATATAAACTCAAAGAATAAAACCTATGAGCCAGGAAGGTACTATATCCGAAACAATTCAGAAGGAGTCAGTCTGCAAAGGATGTTCAGGGAAACTGCAATTTGCTCCGGGCACTAACCACCTTAAATGTCCGTACTGCGGAATGGAAAATGAGATTGAGGTTTCAAAGGAGGTATTTGAGGAGCTTGATTTTGAGAAGTTTGTAAAAGATTTCGAGGAGAAGGAAACTTCTGTTGAAGTTGCTACAATTAAATGTCAGGGATGCGGGGCACAGACGACATTCAATCCGAATGTTGTATCTGATACTTGTCCGTGTTGCGGTTCACCCCTCGTTGTAAAGGATGCCACCACATCACATTCAATAAAACCCAAAGCAATTCTGCCGTTTTCAGTCGATCAGAACAAAGCATTCAAAGAGTTTGGAGAATGGATAAAGAAGCTCTGGTTTGCACCCAATAAACTTAAACGTTTTGCCAGGCAGGAGAGTAAACTCACAGGATTGTATATTCCCTACTGGACATATGACTCCGATACTGCTACTGATTATACGGGAGAAAGAGGGGATGATTATCAAACAACAGAATCGTATACAACAACTGAAAACGGAAAGCTTGTTACAAAGACCCGGACAGTTACAAAAACAAGGTGGAGCAGTGCCAGTGGTCATGTCGATAAAGTCTTTGATGATGTTCTGGTGGTTGCAAGTAAATCCCTTCCAAAAGAGTATGTTGAAAAGCTTGAGCCGTGGGACCTTCAGAATCTAATGCCTTTTAACAGCAGCTACCTTAGCGGCTTTAAGGCAGAGAGTTACCAGGTTGACCTCAGGGAAGGACTTGATGATGCAAAAATCAAAATGAACCAGGGTATACATGAAGCTATTTGCAGGGACATCGGAGGAGATCACCAGAGAGTCCATACAACAAACACAACATGGAAGGGTATTACTTTCAAGCACCTGCTGATGCCTGTATGGATAAGTGCCTATTCCTTTAATAATAAAACATACCGGTTCCTCATTAACGGAAGAACCGGTGAAGTTCAGGGAGAGAGACCTTACAGCTGGGTCAAGATCACATTTGCTGTTCTTGCAGCAGCAGCTGTAATAGCTATTATAGCGATCCTGGCCAGCACGCAGGGTGCTAATTAAATGTAAAGGAAAGGCCTATCTCATAGGGATAGAATTCGGGACCTTTACCACTCTCAAACATAGGGGTTAAATAGGTTGTACCGAATATCTGGAGATTCTCATATCCTATTCTGGCTGTTGCTCCCCATTTTAGCACGTTCAGACTATAGTCATCTTTTATCTTTGATTTCTGCTTTTCGCCGTTATCGTAAACAACCTTTGTCTTTGATGCAATTTTTACAGCTCCTATAACACCGGCACTGAAGTTCAGGGTCTTGCTATGACTGCCATTGACAGGGATCTGTAATTCAAGCAATACCGGTAATGTGGCATAAGCGGTTGTAAACTTACTTTTGGTATAAACAATTCCCGGTTCGGGATAAAGTGGTCCTATTACTCCATCCCCGTCTTTTGTAATGCTGTTATTCTGATCGAAACGATAATGGTTATAGCTCAGTCCCACAGTTGAAACGATCCCGAAATGCCTTGTAATTCCAAGATTGATGTTAGGGAAGTAAAAATTCCAGGCATTCGATTTGGCTGTATTCAGATCGAAATAATTGTCTTCAGGTGCCAGTGCGGTGGACCAGTAATCGGTAAGAAAACCGTTCATCCCCAACTCAACACCGCCTAGGTGCCCTCTGAAACGATCGTTTTTTCTGCGATGGATTTCTTTTTCCTCATCATTCTTATCACGCTTGTAAACTGTTACCCCGTCATTGTCTTCAACAACCCTGTATTCTTTTTTTCCTACAGAGATTCTTGTTTCATCACCGCTCTCCTTTACGGAAAATACTTTGTCTCCAACCTCAACACTCAGAGTGTCCTGACTGGCATTATTCTCATTGTTTTCAAGATTTTCGAGCCTGTCGCTCTTATCCTCATTCTGACTTATTGCAGGAAGGAATATCAGTGAGGATATAACTAATGTTGATAATAATTTTTTCATGTCTTAAACTGTTTTTGTTGTTAAATCTGCAGTTAGACGAAGATGTTATGCAAAAAGTTACAGGATGAAAAACCCCGGACTTAAGTCCGGGGTTAGTTATCTCTTATACACCTGATGCTAAACCCGTGTCTTTTCGATTTAATGCCGAATGTGGCTTTGGCATCGAGGTAGGAGAGGCTCATAAAAGATAGGGATGTGGTATCTGGTCCTGTTGTTGACCAGTATGCCGTAAAATATGATAAAGAGCTGTATGTTCCTTCGAAATAACGCATTCCTGCTGGCAGTGCTGTAAATTTTGAACTGTTGTCAGCTCCCATGTTGGGAAAATGCCATTGGGACCCTTCTACTTTAAGCCTGCCTCCCACATCAATTGTATCACCAAAAGACTGAACCAGTTGTTTCCAGTCATCTTTATCCGGAACCCTCCATCCGGCAGGGCATATTTTCTCATTTGCGGCTACATAGCCATTATAAAGTGCTCCATAAGGAACTTTGAACATTGAAGAGTCATTATTGTACCATGAAAAAGCCGGGGCGCTGTTATTGTACCATTCCTGGTTCTTAGTTATGAGCCTGATTTCGCTGCCGTCATTCAGCCGGGTAGTCCGGAGGTTTTCTGCCATCCAGACCTGATCTCCCAGCATGATGGTTTCATATATATTTCCATCAATATCGGCAACAGGATCAGGTGTGTCATTGCCTTTTTCACATCCGGAAAGGGTGAAAAGGATAACACCTGATAATGCAATCAGATATTTTAACCACAGGGGCATATATCTAAAAACAGGATCGCCTGTTATTTATTGTATTCCAGTACCTGTCCGTCGGCCAGAAGCTTCTCCCTGATCTCTTCATATGTAAGGTCATGGATGGCTTTTTTCTTTTCAAGTGCCATTGCTGCCACAGTTCCTGCGCTCTGGCCAAGTATCATAAATACAGGTTCCATTCTGATAGATCCATAAGCAATATGTGAACTTGACACGCAAATGCTCACCAGAAGATTACTGCATTCCTCCTTTTTTGGCAGTATTGATCCAAGGTCAATCCTGTAAGGATTTGGTGTAGGATGTTCAACATCACCCTCATTTTCGGTAAAGCCTTCGGGGGTTACATATCGTTGGGTGTTATGTGAGTCGAGATTGTAGGATCCCATTCCGATAGAACGGGTAACTTCCTTCCTGCTCAGTACTTCGTTCTCAGTCATCACAAAATCACCGATCATTCTTCTTGCTTCACGTACATATATATTATACGGCCAGTTACCGTTATCAGCAAATTCATCTGCCGAGTATCCCCATCTTAACATTTCTGAGCTTACTTCAACTGGTACCCGCGGATCGTTTGCAATAAAATACAAGAGGCCCTTCTGATATGTAATGTGTTCATCTATAATCTCTTTTCTTCTCTCATATGAAGCATCCGGATAATCATAATTCATACCTATATTATCAAAGCTGAAAGGTCCATGATTATTAACATCCAGTTTTCTGTTGGGTATTGCGTCAAACTTGTTAAATGTTCCTCTCCATCCGGCCTCGAATATACGTATCAGAAGTTCATATTGGGTTGAATCATATCCCGGAGGACGCATAAAAGGTACCATGTTGTCGGGATTATCTGTCAGGCATGTCCTGTAACAATATGCCTGTATCCGCTTATCTGCATCACCGCGGTTACCGGGAGGATTGGGTGAGATTCTCGGCAAAAGTCCGCTTGAGGGATCACCTGGGATTTTATAAGGACTTATCTTCAGATTGTCGAAATCATGATGCTTTACAGGGAAATCTCCTACCTGAACGCCGTTCCACTCCTCGTTATATTGGGAACTTCCTTCACGTCCTGTATGGTAGCTGACACCTGCAGCGGCCATCAGATCGCCTTCATATGTTGCATCTACAAAAATCTTTCCCCTGAATACCTTTCCGCTAAGGGTTCTGATTGAGATTATTTTTCCTTTTTCCTTTACAACACCGGCGGATCTGTCGAGCCATTCATCTCTGTAAATAGTCAGATTACTATCAGCGATCATTTTCTCGAATGCCTCTTCTGCAACATGTGGTTCAAACAGCCAGATAGTACGGAACTCGCCATCAATTGCAGGGGTTCCCTGTCCTTTGTTTCCGAATTCCGACTGTTTCTGCCAGTTCCACGATTCAGGTATCATATAATGCTGATAAAGAAGATGGTAAAACTCCCTTGCAAGTCCTCCAATGACCTCCTTATTTCCGGTATCGGTATAGCCCAGACCTGATGAGGTAAGTCCTCCTATATGTACATCAGGAGAAACGATAATTACCGATTTGCCCATTCTTTTGATTTGTACTGCAGTGGTAACAGCTGAGGATGTTCCTCCGTAAACGATTACGTCTGCCTTCAGTTCTTTTTCAGAGGAACCAGACTGGCATCCGGCTAGTAATAATGTCGCCAGAATAAGTGTGACAAAGTTTAATTTCATATCAAAATTTTAACAGGATCTCAAATATAGGTAACCTTAAAATATTTAGCTAAATATTTTCTACAAATAATATTTTTAGTTCGTGAGGATTAAAAACGACTTCTTCACCAGGAGTCATTTCTGTGGTTTCTGCAGTTTCTGGATTCAGCCATTGTTTTTTGCCTTCTAATGAGATCTTTAATTTAAAAGCTGTTTTGTTTTCTCCTTCATTGAAAAGGATATAATAATGGTCATTTCCTTTTACAACATGTCTGTATCTGATATCGGGACAGGCCGGAGTAACAGTAATATCAGCAGGACATCCCATATTGATTTCTGTGATCAGTTCATCAGGTTGAGAATAGTATCGGGCATCATTTAAGATCTCCGCAGCTGGTGAATTTTTGTTTATAATCAGTTGTCTGTTTCGGGCAAGTTTTTGCAGTATGCTCATTACTTCGGGAGGAAGATATGAAATACTGTCAATTACCAAAGATCTGTAAGTCATTCCTGCAATATGTATTCCATCTGAATCATAGCTGCAATCTTCAACCAGTTGTCTTATCTCAAGATAGTTGAAGTCGTGCTGGTTCTCAAACAGAACCTTTGCAGATTTATCAGGAAGCCAGTCAGCCTCACACAGGATGGCGAGATCGCATATATGTTTTTGAATCAGTATTAATCCAGCTGAGCCTGCGACATACATCAGCGTAAGGTTTATAATTGTCCCACCATGCGGCATTCGGACCTACATCAGGAGGACGCTCATTTAGTCTTGGTCCCCGTACCGAATAGTAAAAAGCATGAGGAAACAGCATATTGTGACCCCGGACAAAGCACCAGGCTGCCAGCCATTTCATCTCATCATAAGTGAGATTATGCCCGTAAGCTCCGTATAATTCGTTTGAATTTCTCCTGTTGCCTAGATGTATCATTGCGCTTGATGCACATTTTGCCATTGTTGAATGTTGCCCTTCAAGAGCTTTTGGTCCGGGCTCTACATAACGCCATACAAGATCCTGACCGGGAACCTGAAAGAACCGCTCTGCTCCGATATCCATCGATCCTGCCGGATGTCCCATCAAAGCAATTCCATGATTGCGGCACCAGTCTCCCAGACGTTTGTAGTAATTCTCCTCAAGACATATATTGATTGCTCTGTTGTAATCGTTACGGTGTTTAAATGATTCCGGAGAATCATCATACCAAAGGTCGGAAAGGAATGGGGTAATGTCATAACCAGTGATATTACTGACCTGCATCAAAAGGTTTTTATTTCCGGGTCTTACATCCGGCTGACTGTTACGTCCGAGGGTGGATGGTTCATCAGTGAAGACACCCAGGATTGTTGTTCCGAAATATTGTCCGAATTCTTTTGCAAACTTTTCATAAACCAGGTCCATGAAGCTTGTTACCGCTTCGGGATTAAGTATATCACCGGCAGGCGGTAACTCCTCATGAATTGTGTCAGTACCTTCGCCGATATAATGCAATCCTCTTATCAGTCCTCCTGATGGCTGGTCAATTATGGCAACATGTTTACCATTGGGCCTTTTTATTGTAGTAATTAAGTTCTGTCTTTTATCAAGTTCCGGTTTTTCGCCCGGTTCAAGATCAATTTTAGCAAGTCCCCTTGCAGCATGCAATGGATTGCGTGCCACCACCTGCCCGCTGGAAGAACCGGATGGATACATTCCTTCATCATAGAGTATCACATACATCTTTCGTCTTGCTGCTTCACTTATAGCAGTATTCATAGAATGTATCATTTCCGGAGAGAGCCATTTGATATTTTCAGGCAGGCCTATCCGCGGATGGATTACAAATCCATAAACACCATGTTCATCAAAATCAGCAATCTGACGGATTATTTCCTCATCTTTCAGCGAGTCGTTCCAGAACCAGAAAGGCATTAAGGAAAATTCCCGCGGAGGATCAATAAACTCATCAGGGGCTTTTCCTGAACATTGCGACAGTAGAGAGACAATAAGCATCAGAAAAAACAAACGACAGAATATCTTCATAGATAACTGATAAATAGTGAGATTCACAACAGATCTTAATTATCAGTTAAAGATATGGAATTCTAATAAATCTGGAACCTTTTTGATTGTCCCGCAGATTTCGCAGATTCTCGCAGAACGTATTTAATATCAGCGATCATCAGCGAGATCAGCGGGAAAAATTAAGGTAAAAAAGTTACCTCTTTGGGAACCAGGGAAGAAATGCACTGGTCTTTCTTATATATTCAAGATACTGTGGTTTCTGTTCCTTCAGAGATTTCTCAAGCATTGCGACTCCCGATACTTTAATTATCAGGGCAGTCATAAGAACAGACCCTAAAGCAGGCAAATAACTACCCGATGCAATACAGATTAGTCCATATCCCCACCAGGCTGCTGAATCACCGAAATAATTCGGATGTCTGGTATAGCGCCAGAATCCGGTGTTGAGGACCTTACCCTTATTTGATGGATCAGATTTAAAAAGAGCAAGCTGAAAATCGCCCCCTGCCTCAAACATAAAGCCAATAATCCAGACTGTTATTCCAGTGTAGTCCAGTACGTTAAGCTGTGTTACATTGCTGTTAATCTGAGCTCCGAGCAGTGGGGCAGAGATAATCCACATAAGTGTTCCCTGGAGGAGGAAAACCTGGAAGAAGCTGACCCACCAGTATCGTTGTTCCCCATATTTTTTTCTGAAATTCTGATAACGGAAATCCTCTCCCTTTCCAAGGTTCCGCCATGCCAGGTAGGCAGAAAGCCTGAGTCCCCAGATTGTAACAATTGTTACAATTATGATTTTTCTGATGTTTGAATCACCGGTTTTCAGGAAATAGAAAACGGAGGCTGCAACAAATCCTAATCCCCAGAAAATATCGACGATACTTGCATTTTTTATGATTATACTGATGATCCATACCAGCGTCATCAGGGCCATTATGACCACGAAAGCCTGCAGGTAAATCTGGAGAAAACTCATGCTGCCGGATTATTCAGGTAAAAATGCAACAGCTGCAGCGCCTATGCCTACATTAGCCCCAATTACAGGAGAAATATTTACAACCGAAACGGGTTTGAGAGATGTAATTTCTTCCATCCGGGCTATATACCAGTTAGCTGCTTCTTCGTTGTTGGCATGAAGCACAATATAGTTCCATATTGATCCTTCACGGGCCTGTTGTTTTACATGATGGATGACCCTTTCCATTATTGCTTTCTGGTTGAATGCTTTATCGAAGACAACAGCTTTACCGGATTCATCAATTGAAACAATAGGGTTGACGTTAAGCATCCTGGCAATTAGACCCCTTGTTGCTGACAGTCGTCCGCCCCTGATGAGGTATTTAAGGTTTTTCACACTGACCAGCACCTTAATTTTTTTGGCCCAGCCCTCAGTCATCTCAACAACCTTTTCATGTGAATATCCTTCTTCAATGGCCATGGCCGCCCTGAGTACCAAAAGACCCAGTGCCCCTGACAGACTCTTCGAATTGATTACCGATATAGGCTTGTTAAACTCCCTGCTTATTGCCTTTGCGGCTTTCTGACTGCTGCCAAAGGTACCACTTAGCTTGTCACTCAGATGAATAGCGATAATTGAATCGTAGTGAGAAGCAAGGTGTGAATAGAGGTTGGTGAAGGATTTTTCGTTGACCTGAGCTGACTTGGGATAATCATTATTCTCCTCAAGCAATTTGTAGAACTGCTCCGGCTGGATCGTAACCTTATCGAGATAGTGATTTTCTCCGAAATTGATATTTATAGGCAGCATGTTAATCTGATACTGATCTATAAGATCCTGTGCGAGATCACATGTTGAATCGGTTACAATTGCTATTTTCCATTTGCGGTTATAAACCACATCGCTCTGGCGGATCATATCATCAGCCTTCTGAAAGGCAATTGTGCCGGTTTCCCTGAGCTCACTAAAGAGGTCTGCAGGTGTATTGGTATGGACATGCAACCGTTTCATCCTGTCGGACCCTGCAACTACTATTGAATCTCCGTAACGGTTCAGAATTTCAAGTATTGATTTGCTGTTGACTTTGCAATCCTTAATAAGTGCTTCAGTACAGAAACGGAATTCAACATTCTGCGGAATGGTCTCCTCTATCTTTTCAAAAAGGGCGGTCTCTGCTTTAGCCTGGATCAGTTCCTTTATATTCCGGTGAGTAATGAATTCAATAATTCCTTCAATGAAAAGAACAAATCCTCTTGCGCCTGCATCAACAACATTGGCCTTAGCCAGTACTGCAAGTTTAGACTTGGTTTCAATCAGTGATCTGTTTAGGATTTCGACCGAACCCAGGAACATCTCATTGAAGTCGGTGAACTTGTTCCGGTTATCATATATATAATCAGCCCAGTCCCTTATAACTGTCAGCATTGTCCCTTCTACAGGGTTTGCAATAGCTTCGTAGATATAACGGATTGATTTTTTGATGCTTTCGGCAAACTGTGCAATATTTATTGTTTTAAAATTGCCGGTTTCCATGCTCATGCCATAGAGGAACTGGGCAAAGATGATACCTGAATTTCCCCGTGCATTTACAAGGGAAGTCTCGGCAATCCTGTCTGCTGTAATCTTGTATGATTTGTGGGGATGAAGTGAATCGATAACCGCCCTGATTGTTGATGCCAGGTTAGTACCGGTATCTCCGTCATTTACAGGAAATACGTTTATCTTGTTGAGCTCTACCTGGTGCTCAATGACCTTCCTTGCTCCGGCAATGAAAGTATAATAGAGACGGCGCCCATCCATTTCAACTAGCGGTGCAGGTAAAGCTGTTGCCATACAAAATGGTTAACGATAGTTTTGCAAAGTTAAACAAATAATACGGGAGGATGTTCAACTGATGCCAAACAGCATTTTATGCGCTGTTTCTGATTTTTTATTTCTTTAATCCGTTTTTGTATGCTGCAAGAGCCCTGTCGCGGGCAAAAGCATGTTCAACAACCGGCTCCGGATAAGCGGATTTGCCATACTCAGGAACCCATCTCTTAATGTAAATGTGCCCCGGATCAAACTTTTTCTGCTGTATATATGGATTAAAAACCCTGAAATAAGGGGCAGCATCGCAGCCTGTACCTGCTGCCCACTGCCAGTTTCCATTGTTTGACGAGAGCTCGTAATCGAGTAGTTTGCCGGCAAAATATGCCTCCCCCCAACGCCAGTCTATGAGTAGGTGCTTGCAAAGAAAGCTTGCGCAGATCATCCTCACTCTGTTATGCATAAACCCTGTCTCATTAAGCTGTCTCATACCGGCATCGACAATAGGATAGCCTGTTTCACCACTGCACCAGAGTTCAAATTCCTTTTCATTGTTTCGCCACTCAATGTCATCATATTTCTTTTTGAAGCTCTCTGTTACAACTTTTGGGTAATGAAAGAGTATCTGCATAAAAAATTCACGCCAGATGAGTTCGGAGAGAAAACATTGTTATGTTCCAGTGACAGGTGTACCAGTTTCCGGATACTGACAGTTCCAAACCTCAGATGTGGGGAGAGATAACTGGTTTTATCCTCTGCCGGCAGATCGCGGTAAATATGATAATCTTTAATTACTGAAAGATCATATGGCTTAACTGTCACCTGACTTTTTCTGAATCCTGTTTTTTCAATTGTGGGAAAAGTGAAAATGAACTGATAAAAGCCGGGATCTGGTTTTATTAATGGTTTTTCTTTTACTGATGATTCTGATAATAATTTCCGTAGCCATATGTTTTTATAGGGTGTGAAAACTGTGTAAGGTTTTCCATCACTTTTTAAAATCCCGTCCTCTTCAAAGATCACCTGGTCCCGGTACTTGCGCAAAGGGATATTATGTTGATTGAGAATGACTTCGATCTGGTTATCTCTATCAATGGCATATGGTTCATAATCCTTGTTAACGAAGACCTCATTGATATCAAATTCCAGTAATAGTTTTTTCCATGCTGCTTCAGGAGTATCTTTAATAACATAAACGGAGCTTCCTGATTTTGCCAGATCTTTGTTTATATTTTCAAGGGTTTCATGAATGAAGGTTATCCGGGGATCATCGACAGGAAGCTCGCTGATAATGTTGGTGTCAAAAATGAAAACAGGCAGGACAGGTAAACCAGAGGCAAGTGCTGCATTAAGGGCAGTGTTATCATGAAGACGAAGATCTCTCCTGAGCCATAATATGTTGATCTTCATCTTATATACATTAGTTATATGAACTTTTCAATTCTTTCGGCAGCCAGTTTTGAACTAATGATAACCATTGGCAATCCTGTACCTGGAATTGTGGACGCTCCTACATAGAAAACGTTTTTGAAAACCTCATCAAAATTCTTTGGTCTGAATCCTCCGATCTGAAGCATTTTGTGTGATAGGCCGAGACCGCTACCCCTGTGAAGAATGAACTGATCCTGCCAGTCAACAGGAGTATAAACCGTTCTGGAGACTATCTCGGGCCTGATATTTTTACCTATTCTTCCTGAGAAATCATCGATAATGCTATCAACAATTTCATCACGATCATCCCAGTTTTTCTTAAATCTCAGGTCGGGAACCGGACAGACGAAGAAAATACTTTCTCCTCCTTCAGGTGCACAACCGGGGTTTGAGCTGGAAAGTACATTTACATAGTAATAAGGCTTTTCCATGATCTCAGGATGCTTAAATACCTTATCGGCATATTCCTTGAAATTATTACCCAGGTAATAGTTGTGATGGTGGATTCCGGGCAGTTTACATTTTAGACCAAGATAAAATGTCAGAGGGCCCATTGTCCATTCCTTCTTATCAAGTTTTTCATCAGAAAACTCTTTTCTCCTGAAAACTCTTCCCCTGAAAACTGCAGCATCGCTGTTTATAACAATGATATCTGCTTCCCATTTTCTTTTGTCTTTGTCAATAAGATACTTGAGATCATTCCCTTCAGCAACAAAATCGATAATTTCAGTGTTGTAAATAATCTCTGTCTTATCCTTTCTCAGTTCTTCAACAATACCTTCAACAATCTTATACATTCCTCCCTCAACGTTGAAATAGCCATCGTGCCTGAACTCGGTATAGGAGAGCAGCGTGTATACACCGGAAGTATCAAAAGGAGTTCTGCCAAGAAAAAAAGCAACAAGGGAAACTATCTGCCGGGCTTCCTCGGAACTGAAATATTGTGAAACCTGCTGCCAGAAGTTCCGGAACATTACCGGAAGGTGAACAGGATTGACTCTCATCAAAGTTATAATGTACTGAAGGATGGAGTCGTAGTTGCTCTTAATTACAATATCCACAGTATCGTGGAAAAGTCTCCCGCTTTTTGTCAGGTACCTGTCCATACCTTTTTCAAAACCAGGATCAGAAACAGAGAACTGGGCAGCAAGCTTTTTCAGATCCTTGTAGAGGTAATATGTAACCGGACTGTTCCTGAAATTGACGGTATAGAGAGGGTCAAGCGAATAGTAATTGAAGGGCAGTTTTATGTTACAGTCTTTTGCAAATTCGGTGAACTCATACGACATACTGAAGAAGCTGGGTCCGGTATCGAATGTGAAGCCATCTTTTTTCAGCTGATTTAGTCGTCCTCCTGCCTGACTGTTTTTTTCAATGATAGAAACTTTATACCCTTTTTTAACCAGCCTGAGAGCTGTTGCAAGTCCACCGAGACCGGCCCCTACAATAAGTACACTTTTTTGCATTGGATTATATTTATTTCTTATCCATTTTTTTCTTAAGGTCAGGATAGAGTTCATCCCTCACATAAGTAAATCCTGGTTCCATTTTTAGAATGCCTTCATAAACCGACCTGGCTGAACCATAATCACCAAGTTCAGTATGGGCCTGAGCTATAAGGGTTATGATACTCAGATAATTCCAGTTTCCCTTTGTATCTCCCGGATTTTTTTCAAGAATAGCCTTAGCCTTAAGAAAATAATCCAGAGCCACTTTCTTTGATCCACCGAAAGCTGCAGGCATATAAAACTCTGCATTACCGTATTGCACATAGGCCAGGTAGTTTTCGCTGTCCTGTTCAAGGGCTTTTTTTGCATGATCAAGACTTTTCGGGCCATTAAATGGTGCTGAAAATTTATTGAATGAGATCCTGAACCCGTAAAATGCCGATTTGTAAGCATTCAGTACAGATAATTTGTAACCTTTTTTTTCAAGTGTTTCAATATTCCTGTTAGCCAGATCAAAGTATTTTTTTGCTTCATCTTCCTTTTTAAACCCCAGACAATAACCGATATATCCATATTGATAATTGATCAGTTCAAGAGTAACTTCATCGGATTTTCCTTTTAAAGCTTCCATCCTGTCTATTACACTTTTCCATTGATCCATCCTGTTATTTACATAGGCAAAGTATACCTCGGACTTATAATCAGCCTTTAGTTGCCAGGTGCAAAGAAACAATATGAACAATATCAGTTTAAACTTCTTCCTTTCCATTCAAATTTTCCAAAATATCTGTTTATAAATGCTTTCCGGATGAATAATCCCATAGAGAGCTGCAAAGGTAACATGTAAAGCAGGTTTTTCAATACATTCTGATGTGAAGCTATTGAAATGAGTACCCTTGTTGTGAGGTATAACACAAGGTAGGCAATTAAAACCAGTCCGGACATAGCCATCATTACTGCCAGGAATCCAAATGATGTTATTAGCCAGAAAAGAACTGCCAGGAGAAATGAATTTCCAAAAAATGCAACAACGTTCTTTGAGAAGCCGTTAACAGAATCTGAAAAACCGGAATACATTCTGCATCTGATCCTACTATCGCCCAGAAGGCAGGCAACACTGATTTTATTCTTTTTGAGATATCTTGAGATTTCAATATCCTCAACCTTGCTGGCCTTCATTATTTCATGAGGTTTAAGATTTCTGTAGATTTCAGCATTGAAAAACATGAACTGTCCGTTTGCTGCCGCCAGAGAAGGGAAGGACGAAAGCCTTACCAGGGGAAGCGGAAGAAGAGACAAAAGGATATAGTTCATATTCGGCACAGTGATTTCCTCACCAAATGATTCAATAATCTGTTCCGGGAAGATTGAGATAAGTCCTGTTTTTCTTTTTTCCGCGTATTGAACTGCATCTCCTATCAGATCATTTCCAATCCTTACATCGGCATCCAGAAAAAGAAGATACTGACCTTTGGCACAGGCTGCCATAGTATGACAGGCATGGTTCTTGCCTGACCATCCCTCCGGAAGCTTTTCTGAGTTTATCAGTTTGAATCTGCTATCTGAAATTGTATATTTTGTTACAATTTCTGCAGTCAGATCATCTGAATTATCATTAAAGATAATCACTTCTATATTGTTGTAATTCTGAGATATAATGTCTTCAAGTATATTCCCAATGTTCTTTTCTTCATTCCGGGCAGGTATAAGAACCGAGACAAGCAGGTCTGAATTTTTTCCTGTTGATGGTAAATGTGTTTTTGTCAGCAGATTGGTAAGGGCAACCAGCAGTTGAATTAATGTGAATACCAGAATAAAAATTGCTATGTATATCATTCCGGTTCTTTTTTATCAGCATATTCAGCTATGACTTTATCGTGGAATAGACGGTAAGCTTTTTCGGTATCTGTGATCCCTTTATCCGGGATGAGGAATTCACAGACATGCATATAAAGAGTTGGTTTCGGATTTGAAAAATACTCCACCATATTGACAAGAAAAATGACCTGAATATCTTCTTTTACATTGCTGATAATATGATCGATACCTTTCTCAAATTTTATATTCCGGGTCTGGATTGACTGGATCTCTCCCTGTGGAAAGATCAATACAAGGTTCTCCCTGTTCTTAAGCAGTCCAACAGTATAATCAAGAGTTTCAATTATGCTTCTGGATCCTTTCTTTATTGAAAATCCTCCTGTATAATTGAAGAACATATGCTTTTTAAGTTGTTCTTCGAGCATCATAAACCAGAATTTGCGACGGAAGACTTTCAGGTTAAGATACATAACCCAGAATCCATCCCACCAGCTCAGATGATTTGAAATTATCAGAACGGGCAGATTTTTTTCAGTAAGGTCACCTATAATTTTCACTTTATGGAAGTGATTACTGATCTTCCAAAGGGAATATCCTTTAAAGAACGGATAAATCAGAGGGTGATGCTTTGCTTTGAGGATCATTCTGATAATTTAAAAAGGGAAATCAGTACAATGAAAAACAAGGACTGCAGTACAAAAATGAATGGAGCGATTCTGTTCCGGAAAGTTATTCCGGTCAGCTTGATGGCTGCATGTATTATTAATGCAATTACAAACCAGGCTATATAATTTCTTACAGGTGGCATACCTCCTTTAAAACTCCACATGTCAAGGTCCATGGCCACATTTTCCATAATAAAGTCATAAAGTACCATTAACAGTGAAGCAATGATAATCCTGGTTACCCGGCTAACCGGAATACGGTCAGTAATGCAGGAGGTTACATATATCAGGAAAAGCCAGTTGAGTCCAATCAGGAGAGGGGTATCAAGTAACTTTAATCCCAGTCCGGAACCATAATTGTAGGATCCGAATACAGCTCCTGTGGCAACACCTATCGCCTCAATTCCCCATGTTACAACAAGAATAATTGCAAAGGCGTTTAATGTTTTTCTGTCTGGCTCAGGTTCATGGAAAATTATCAGGAAGAAGATACTTAAGAGGATAGCAAAAGGGGTTAGATTTAAAAACAGTTCCCGGAATAAGGGTATAGAAAAGCCTGCAATGCCGACAATAAAAAAAATTACCAGGAAAATTCTGATCCTGAATTCCTTACTGACAACTGACTCCCGGAGATCCAATATTTTCTGCTTCATTTTTTAGCTTTAAGCTTTTTCAGGAGATTTTCTGAAGATGTTCATTATTAGAAGACTCAACAGGATCATTGAAAATCCATAAACCAGATCTTCTGCAGGCACTGTAAAAATACGGAATCCTGTTATTTCATTGGCATTGTACCAGACCACCTCATCTTCAATAAAACTACCTGTAAGTATACCATTGACAATAAAAAACGGAACAAGGATTATCAGGAAAGAGAGATAAAAGCGGCTTAGTATCGCGGGTCTGAACCACATAGTTAATATGATAATAACTATAGAAAATGCAGAGTAAAATGCTGTATATGTCTTATTTAAATTGAATATTGTAATAATAAGCAGGATAAAAATCAGAAGGAATGAAGTATAGAGGGTAGATTTGTACTTCAGATATGTTTCAGGGAAATATTCCATGAAAACATAGTGAATAAAAATACTGCAGTAGGGAATAATAATAAAAAACAGGATCTCTTCAAGGGGAAGTCCGGCAAACATGATTGATGAATGGTACTTCGGGTTAAAGCCCCAGACACCCATTTCTGTAAACCATATATCAACTGAGATAAAGAATAATGCAGAAATTAAAATTGCAGGTAACAGAAACTTCCAGTGTTTGTAAAAGGCAACCTTTTTATCAAAGCTTAAGATAAAAGGCACGCTTAGTGAAGTCAGCTCTATAATCAGGTATAAAGACATGCCTGATTATTTAAAGTACTTTGTTGAAAAGACAAGCAATCCGAAGTTGTTGAAATCGTTTGTATTCGAAGGCCTGTGATGAGCATCATGCGCCCTCTTTATGGCAACAATGTAAGGATTTCGGGAGTTGGTAAAGAGAGGTAATCGTTGATGATAAATGACATCATGGATCATAAAGTAGGTGAATCCGTAAAGTGTTATTCCCGCTCCGATGGCTACCGGATATGCTGATCCCAGCATAAGTCCCGTTATTATCAGAATAATTGCAGGAACAGCATAGATAAGAAAGAAAATATCATTCTTTTCGAAAATAGTTTTAATACCTGTGGTTGTACTTACGTGGTGGTCCTTATGAAATTTCCACATAAAACCATGCATTATATATTTATGATTCGACCATGCAACGAATTCCATAAAGAGGAAGGAAACGATAACTAATATTGCTGTCATTTCTGATCGTTTTGAATTTTAGTAATATACTTATTTACCTTTTCATAAATCTCCCTGAACCAGTAAGTATACCTGTCGGGATTCTGCTTTAAGTCATTCTGAATATCCGTAAAAGAAATCCTTTCCCATTCCTCAACTTCCGCAGTATTAATCATTGGATCACTATCTGTAATTCCGAGAAAAACATGATCCAGTTCATGTTCAGTAAGTTCATTGTCAAGTTTTTCCTTATAAATGAACGAAAACAGCCACGTTACATTACAAACAATTCCCATCTCCTCCTTTAGTCTGCGTTTTGCTGCATCAAATACTGATTCCCCAGGATGGGGATGAGTGCAACAGGTATTTGTCCAAAGGCCATTTGAGTGATATTTGTCAAATGCCCTTCTCTGTAAAATCCATTCCCCCTTTGAGTTGATAATGAATACAGAAACAGCTCTGTGCAGAAGAGCTTTTTCATGAGCTTCAAGCTTTCCGGCAATGCCAGTCTGGATATCATTTTCATCAACAAGTATAACCTTTGTTTCTTCCATATTTTCCCAGTTCAAATCAGGTTAAGTTTAGTAACAATAATCGCTTTGAACAGAATAAGTAATTTAACAGAATCTTTCACCCGGATACGTTTTTCAAGCAACTTACTCGCAGGTGTTTTGCGTATTTTTTTAAGCAGATTCAGGTAATAATAATATGCAATAAGAACCCCACGCTTTGAGTTTTGCGGAAGTTTTCTTAGTCCGGTTAATGAAAATTCAAAATCAGCAATTATATCATTTACAATCTCTTCCTTAACGGTCTCATCAAATTGCCGGTTTATAGTATTATGGAAATATTTACGGTTCAGATTCTGAATATCATTTTTTATGTCCCTCAGAAAGTTCACTTTCTGGAAGGCAGCACCAAGTCTTCGGGCCGGTTCCTTCAGTTCATTATAGAGAGTCTCCTCCCCGTTGACAAATACTTTAAGGCACATTAATCCGACAACCTCTGCTGATCCGTAGATGTATTCATCCGTTTCACTTTTTGAATTATGATCTGACTTTGAGAGATCAGTTTTCATACTATTGAGAAATGACTGAATAAGATCGTCAGTAATATTGTATTTCAGTACTGTTTGTTGAAATGAATTAAGTGCCGGATTTAGGCTTATCCCGTTTTCAAGTGCATCATAATAATCTCGCTCAAAATTCTGAAGCAATAATTGTTTATTAAATTCATGAAATGAATCAACTATTTCATCGGCAAGCCTTACAAATCCGTATATACTGTAAATGGCATTTTGAATATCGTCATCTAGAAAGCTTACTGCACTGGAAAACGATGTGCTGTAAGAACTTGTAATCAACTTGCTTGTACGGAATGATATATCGTCATACAGTTCCTGCATATTGCTTCTCTATCATAACCGGAAAAACAGAAATAACCCTTTTTTGTTCAGCCGGGAATATTTATTAAAAACTAATACAGGTCCGGTAAGAGAACCTTTATCTGAGTTTAGTCCCTAAAACAGTAACCGGTTGTAAAGATAGTCATTCCTTATTATTCTTTTATAATTAGTAGCTGAAGAATCAGGAATTTTAGTATCTTTTATGATGATTTATAAAAATACCTGATCATGATGAATTCATCCCGTTTTTTTGTTACGCTGACTGTTGCAGTAATTTCAGCAACAGTAATTACTGCATACACAATCAGGATGTCACCTGAAGAAGACCTCAAAGGTAAGTATGCTTATAAGGATTTTGAATCTGCAAAAAAGTGTGGGTCTTGCCATCCCGGAACATACCAGCAATGGTCACAGGCAATGATGTCACAGGCTTTTACCCATCACTGGGATGAGATTGAGTATTTTGGTCTGGCAGTTCCTCATTCTGAAGTGAAACCAGAGCTAAAAGGCCCTGTTGATGGCTGTAATGGATGCCACACTCCGCTTGCATTTATGGGAGGGACATTACCACCACCAAAACCATCGGAAAAAAGTATGGCGAATGAATCTGTGTCATGTGAAGTGTGCCACCTTATCAAGTCAGCTCAAACTGATCCTCCATTCAATTTCAGTTATCTGATAGAACCAGGAGTAACAAAATTTGCTGTGAGAAAACCTGCAATGGAATCACCCGCGCATAAAATCGAGACAAATGATTTTTATAAAACGACTGAGTTTTGCGGGAATTGTCATAATGAAAAGAATCCTTTTGGGGTATGGGTAAAAAGCACACAACTGGAGTGGAAGGAAGGTCCGTATGCTAAGGAGGGAGTGAGATGTCAGGATTGCCACATGCCGAAGGGAGGACCCTATCTTAATGCAATAATGACGAAACCATATGATGATGCCAGGCTTCATCTGTTTCATGGAGCACATGACCCGGGAAAGGTCAGGGGAACAATTGAGCTAAGAATTGAACCGGATATACGGGAAGCAGAGCCGGGTGAGAATATAATTTTTACAGTCGCTCTCTTTAATCAGAAAACCGGACATAAATTTCCCACAGGATCGGTTGAGGACAGGATAGCCTGGCTAAATGTTGAGGCAACTGATGCAAAAGGGAAAAAGTATCATCTTGATGTTGATAAGAAGGGATTTGAAGGCGAAGAATATACAATTTCCGGTGATTACCTTGCTTATCAGGATATGGGTGTTCCCCTGAAAATGCCTGATTTCAAAGGGGTACAACGTGATGGTATTCCTTATGGTAACAGGATCTTCAGAATGCCTTATTTTGATCCTGAAGGAAGGATGACTATAATGCAGTGGAACACTGCCAAACTGGGAGTCGATTACCGAATCGGGCCCAGGGAAACAAAGGTTGAAAAATTCACATTCAAGTTGCCTTTTGACATTGCTCCTGGTGAAATGAAGATTACGGCAGTGCTTAATTATCAGCTGCTTGTCAAACCAGTTGCTGATTTTCTTAAAGTTCCCGAGGATGAATCAGAGATAAAGAGAGTAAATGAGCACTCAACCAGTGTTAAGATACTGCCATGATTTAGTAAATAACCTAAACTTCAGACTCATGAAAAGGAATTTAATCATCAGGATCAGTTCAATAATAATATTTATTCTTGTTATAATGCCAGGGTGGGAAGGCAAAGCAATTCCTGCATTTGCAAGAAAATATTCAATCAGCTGCCAGGTTTGCCATGCGCCGGCAATGCCCAGGCTAAAGGCTTTCGGTGAAGATTTTGCAGGTGAGGGATTCAGACTTAAGGAATATGAATCTCCAAGATATTTTCTCCAGACAGGAGATGACCGGCTATCTCTCTTCAGGGAAGTTCCGATCGCAATACGGCTTGATGGGTTTGCTTCATATAATTTCAATGATGAGGGAAGAGCAGATTTCAGTGCTCCGTTCGTTTTGAAGATTCTATCAGGAGGTGAGTTGTCAGAGAATCTTTCATATTATTTTTATTTCCTTTTAAGTGAGAGGGGTGAAATTGCAGGTGTTGAGGATGCATTCCTGATGTACAGAGATCTTTTAAAACAGGTATAAACTTTTATATCGGACAATTCCAGGCATCTGATCCTTTATTCAAAGGAGAACTCAGGTATACGATGGAGTCATATAGGATTTATGGAACCAGTCCAGGGAATTCAACAGCCGACCTTAAATATGACAGGGGAATAATACTTGAAAAGAGTTTTAAAACCGGGACAACTCTTGTTGGACAGGTACTGAATGGATGTGGTCTTGGCGAAGCAGACGAAGGTTATCTCTTCGACAAGGATAAATACAAGAATTTCATGGGAAGAATAATGCAATCGATCGGTAGTAATATCAGTATCGGAGTATTCGGATATAGCGGGAAAGAATTATTGCCTGATCCCACATGGCCTAATCCAGATATTGTAAATGATCTGAGTATGTATGGTCCGGATGTATCACTTAATTTCAGTGACATGTTCGTTCTTAACATGCAGTATTTATGGAGAAAGGACTCTCAAGTATACTCAAACACAGGCGATTATCTAAGTGATATAGGAACACAGGGAGGTTTTGCAGAACTTATTTTTTCACCGGCAGGAGACAGAAGCAAATGGTACCTTACCGGTCTTGTCAACTTAGTAAATTCTGATCTGGATGACCTGGACTATTCATCAGCAACTCTTCATGCAGGATATCTTATCAGACGTAATGTGAGACTGGTTACTGAATTTACTCAGGTTATGGAACCTGTATCATTTGGAAAAGTGAGCGCCGGTTTTGTTTCGGCATTCTGAGTTTATTCAGATACAGATAATATGAATTCAAAAAGATCTGGTTCAATTGAACTCCATTGATATTTGTTTTCAATTGCCCTTCGCGCAGATCTGCAATGACATAGATATTTATTTTCATCGGATAAGTAATTCCGGATTATTTCGGTTATCACATTAATGTCAAATGGATTAACAAGATAGCCAAAGCTGCTAATATCTATTTCCTTTCGGATTGCTTTAAGATCTGAAAATATAACCGGTCTTTCAAAAGCAGCATAGTAAAACAGTTTTATTGGCAGTGAATGGCTGTTTTCAAAGTCATTATTTCGAAGATCAATAAAAATATCTGTGTCTTTTATTAGATTCAGATATTCAATAAATGACTGTTTACTGTAGTAGGCTGCTGAAATATTTTTCTTCAGAGGCATTTCAGCCTTACTGTTATTTTTTTCACAGACATCAGGCCAGCCAATAATCTTAACCTCAATTATAATATCCGGATAAAGTTCTGCCAGATTAATTAATAAATTGATGAAATTTCCATATCCTTTGTCATCAGTAAGCTTGCCTGAAAAGGATAACCTGAGTTTATCAGGCTGTAGTTCAGGAGACAGCCTCTCAATATATTTAAGATCAGGATAATATGGGATAAAGATGTATGGTTTTCGGGGAAATAGTACTCTGTAAGGCCTGCTCTTGTAATATTCACCGAATATGAATGCATCTGCAAAAGAAGAGATCCATAAATTAAAAACTGACAGTTTGATTAAATGAGCCCATTTAACGAATTTATTATAAGTGCATAAGTTTTTCTTTGAAGGATACCATTCAGTTATGTCATATATAATTTTTGAATCCGGTTGCCATTTTTTTCTGTACTTGCTGGCAGCATAAACCGGAAGAGGTTCAGAGCAGATTATTATTTCAGAATTGGCAACTTTAAGCCTGCATATGAATTCAGATATTTTTTGCCGTTTTGAAAGATTTAAACCTTCAAAGCAGCTAAATCTGATTCCATTGACAATTTCGGATTTGTATACGCAACTTGAAATAATGGTTACAACAATATTTCGGCTGGCAAATGATCTTGCCATATGGTAGAATATCCTGTCATCGAAATGATCATGTCCTGATGTAATGAAGGATATATTCATTTTACAGGTGATTTTCTGCCTATGAAAGAGCAGGAATGTTCACTCTGTAAAACTAATGATTTTTCGATAAACCCTCTCTCTTGTCTCCTCCGCCGTAGGATTAAGCTCCTCTGTAGTGAACTGACCATTCCTGAGGTCAATTCTTTCAAACACGATCAGATAGAGATCAAATATTATTTCGAGACTAAGCTGATACCTTGGTTCGAGCAAAGGTTTGATTTTTGCGAGGATATCCCTGGTTTTGTTCATATATTCCTCAGCCAGTTTATAATACAATGAAATAAGATTCCGGAATCCTTCGTTTACAGGCCGGCCTTCAGCAAACTCACGGAGGTCTTGTCTTGTGAGTCCATTTGCAGCAATGATATCATCAGCAAAATATGTGAGATTGTTCAGCTGATCCTTTCTAAAATCGCGAATGATATGTACAAGGTAACTGAAAATGGCGCATGGAGTTGCAGCCCATCTGACATCAAAAGGGGGATCTTTATAACCTTCTCCGTTTTTCTGAAGGCCATTCAGGTGCACAAAGATTGAGGCCGGTGCTACAGATGCACCCATGGAATAATCAAGATAGGACGTAAGTGTTGGGAATCCATCATTGTTTATATCATAAATCATCGATTTGGCGAAGTCTTCGAGAGGCCAGAGCGGTATACGGAATCTTTGCACGGTTTCAAGCAGTTCAAGCTGGAGCGGATTGCACTCTTCCGAAACTATAATCATCTTAAGCCACTCATTTACATTTGCCGTGAATTCCTTTCTTTCATGAGGGGCAATAAGTTTGTTCCTGGATTTGTGATCATCAATCAGATCGTCGATTGCACGCATGAATTTATAGCAGGTTTTTGCCGCACAAAATCTATCCTGCTCCCAAAAATTGGCTGCTATCAGGATGTTAGGATGATCTTTTATCTTATTGTAATCGATGGAGTTGTGGATCTCCAGAAACATATCATGCTGTGAATTCATCTAGGGTTTGATCTTTTCTTTGTTACTAAGTATGCGTTCAGAAACCAGTTTTGCAGATAACAGAACATTGGGTATACCGTTGCCAGGGTGTGTACTCCCTCCTACAAAATATAGGTTTTTGTATTTGCCATGTCTGTTATGGGGTCTGAAATAACCCATCTGCATCATATTGTGTGCCAGACTTCCGAATACAGAACCTCTTGTAATATTACAGGCACTTTCCCAGCTTTGCGGCGTATATGCCAGTTCAAATTTTATATGATCTTCAATGTCAGCCAGCCCGAACTGTTTGAGTCTTTCTATTACAGCATCACGCGACTGCTTCTTTAACAGATCCCAATCCTGGTTGTATTTTTTGTCAGCATGTCCTGCACCGATCACGAATGATAGCGAATCATGCCCCGGAGGGGCTGCTGATGGATCTGTCTTTGCCGGAGCATGCAGGTAAAAACTTGGTGTTTTGCTGACAGATTTTTCTTTGAATATCTTGTCAAGGCCAGCCTTGAAATCATCGGACAGGAATACACTATGATGCCCCAGCTGAGGATATTGTTTATCAATCCCCATATGAATACTGATAGCAGAAGCTGAATAATTCATTTTGTCAATCTTCCGGGATTTTCCATTATCAGGCAGCAGTTCCCTGTAAACATATGGCAGATCTGCATTCGCCACAATAATATCTGCAGCTGTTTCTGATCCATCTTTAAATAAAATACTTCCTGCTATGTTTCCGACTGTTTTTATTTTTGCCACAGGCATATTGTAATGAATCTCAACTCCATTGGCAATTGCTTCATTAATAAGTATTTCAACTATTTTATACATTCCACCATCAGGGAAAAATGACCCTTCTGTGATCTCGGCAGCGGGTACCATAGAAAAAAGAGCCGGAGAGTTGAACGGACTTTGTCCCACATAAATATTCTGGAAGGTATATGCCATTCTGAGATGCTCATTCCTGAAAAATTTCTTTACATAGCTATAATTTGAAATATATGTTTTGAGCCTGATAAGCAAGATGATGTTTTTAAAATTGGCAAACTGGAAGATATTTGTGAAATTTCTTGCAATAAGCTTATCTATCCCAAGCCTGAATATCTCATATCCCTTGGTAATATACTTTCTTGATTTTTCAAAGCTGCCGGGTTCAATCCTGTTATGTTCAGCCTTCATTTTACCGTCATCCCTGGAAAAGGTAATGACATCATTATTGTCAAAATATATTTTGTACAAATCGTCAAGAGGCTTTATCTCTTTCCTGTCGAACAGATTAATCCCCAGCGAGTTGAATACCTCAGTGTAAATTCCTGGCATCATTAGCATTGTGGCTCCCAGATCAAACCTGTGGCCATCCCTGATTATTTGTCCGCAGCGACCGCCTGCTCCAGAATTCTTTTCAAATATTTCAACTTTATAGCCATTTTTAGAAAGAAATATTGAGGTGGCTAAACCTCCTATCCCGGCTCCGATTATCACTGCTGTTTTATTTCCTGTCATAAATAAGATCAGATATTATTCATTGTAAATCTTTCTAAAGACTGGACAAAATTGTAAATGTCCCAACTGTATAATTTTTTAACAAAAAAATTATTCCGGAAAAGCAATAATAGAAACCTGAAACAGATTTTATCGAAAGTGAGGTTAAGAGGTTTGTTGTCACTGTTTTTTAAATGGGGATATAAAGATATAATCTCCCGAAGCTATTTCGCAAATGGTTTTGTCACCTTTTGTTTTTATATTTCTAATATCTTTTGAATCAGCAATATGAAGTCCTGATTCACTGATTTTTGCCGGATCAGACTGTGGTATTTCTACTAAAGCAGTGCAATTGACCGGTATGCTGATCTTCATTTTGAGTGTCCCGTTTTCCAGAACCCATGAACTGCTTATTTTGCCATGTATAGTGTTCAGTGTTGCTCCGGCATGAGTAAGGTCTCCCACGATTTCAGGTGCTATTACAATATTTTTGTAACCAGTTGATCCTGGTGCCTGCCTTATTCCTGCAACCCCGCTGTAAAACCACTCCATAAGATGACCAAGCATAAGGTGATTGTTGGATACATATTTCAGAGCAGGCCATGATTCAGTGAGGGCAGTTGCCCCTTTAGCCAGCTGGAATCCGTATCCCGGAACATCGTTTCTTGAATTCATTTCATAAATCAACTGTGAATGACCTTCCTCTTCAAGGACCCGGAGAAGATACCTGTAGCCAATGTCACCTGCAGTAAGGGCTTTATTATTTTTGTTTATCGATGTTACCAGATTATTTACAACCTCCTGCTTAATACTGTCATCAGTCATTCCGAAATAGATAGGCATGGAATAGGCTGTCTGACTGCCGGTTGAATATACCCTGGAGACAGGATTTAAAAATTCCTTATTGAAAGACTGCCTTACCGATTCTGCCAGGCTTTTGTAGAATTCAGCATCCTCTTTATTGTCTGTCAGTTCAGCCATAGATGCAAGAATTTTAATATCATAGAAGTAGATTGAAGTTGCAGTTACTTTTTTAGGAGTTAGCTGAGCTTCCCCCGGGAATTTTGGCCCAAGATCATACCAGTCTCCCAACCCATGAGAAAGGATATTATTTTCGGCCATTCCTGAAAGGTAATCTACATATCTTTTCATCATGGGATAAGCTTTTTTCACTATCTCCAGATCACCGTACCATTCATACATATACCAGGGCAGGATAACACATGCGCTTCCCCATTCGGGAGAATCGCGGAAGCCGGCATAGAATGGAACATATTCGGGAGCTATATCAGGAACAAGTCCATTGTCAAGCTGAGCTTCGATCATGTCGTCAATTATCTTATTGTACAGATTATGAATATCATATACATACCTGATCGAATTGCCCATAAGGTGGGTCTGTTCCAGCCATCCCAGTTTTTCCCTGTGGGGGCAGTCGGTGACTACGCTTGCAAAATTGCTCTTGATTGCCCATTTGATAAGATCATAAATCTGGTTGAAGAGTTCATTTGAGCACTCAAAAGAGCCATCCTCAGGTGCTGAATTCCTGGTATGAAGCATCTCCACTTCTTCAATAACCGGTTTGCCTTTGACAGCTATTCCTGAAGGAACAGCACCTTCAGCCTGAAGGTATCTGAAACCATAGTATGTGAATTTTGGTGTCCATATCTCTTCTTTGTCACCTTTCAGCGTATAACTAAAGATATATGGACTCCCGGTAGCCTGCTGTGTTACCAGTGAATCCTCTCCAAGCAGTTCGCCAGGCAATAAACGTATCTGCTTTCCTTTTTCACCACGGACCCTAATTCGGATTATCCCTGAGGCATTCTGTCCGAAATCATAAACATAAATGCTGTCATTCCTCTGGGTTATGGTCTTATGCTTAATTGTCTCCATTACTTTTACCGGATAGTCGCTCTCAGGCCTCAGTACTCCTGACGGCTCCCGGGCAAGGATTACACTATTCCATGAATTGGCATCAAAACCGGGTTTGTTCCAGCCCTCCTGTTCCAGTCCTGCATCATAATCCTCGCCGCCATAAATGCTCGAAAAAGTTATCGGAGAAGGTGATGTTTTCCAGGATTCGTCGCTGATTATTGTTTCAGTTGTTCCGTCATTGTAAAGGATCTTAAGATTGAGTATAATTTTTGGAGCGCCATAAGCAATAACAAGCTTCCTGTATCGCTCCCTGTTGACATTATAGAAACCATTACCTACTATTGCTGCAATAGCATTTGGCCCGGCGGTAAGGTATTCAGTTACTTCATAAGTGTTATAAAGACAGGTTTTCCTGTAATCCGTCCAGCCGGGTGAGAGAAACCGGTCGCCAGCTTTGTTACCGTTTACGTAAAGTTCATAATGGCCAAGTCCAGAGACAAATGCAAAAGCTTTTTCTATTTTCTTCTCAACTGAAAATTCTTTCCGAAAGTAGGGGATCACAGTTTTTTTAAGTGCAACATTTCCAAGGTTGTCTCCATTGCCATGAACACCCGGGATCAGCAGAAGGGAATCTGCTATTTCTTCATAACCGATCCATTTTGCGCCCGACCAGTCCGATTTATCAAAGAGTCCTGTAATGAAACTACCTGTTAAGCTCCATTCTGAAGCATTATCCTTATTATCCCAAACTCTGATTCTCCAGAAATATTCCTGTCCCGGTTGCAGATCCTTTCCTGCATATTTTATCCAGGCTTTTTCACCGGAAGAGTTTTTCCCAGAGTCCCATAAATCTCCTTTTCCTTTTATCGCGTACTTTTCATTGGAAGAGACAATGACCTGATAAGCTGATTGTTCCTGCCCTCGTTCTTCTGATGTCAATATCCAGCTGAAACCAGGTATTTTGCCTGTTCCGGAAGGATTTTCAATACCATTGCATTTAATCTGCTGAACTTTCAATGAAGGCTCATTTTCAGAAGTGCAACCTGAAAAAATAAAAAGACAAAGGATAAGAGGCAGGTAAAGAGATTTCATATAATTAATTATTTAAGCTAGGGTAAATTTAGCAGGAATATAAATAATTAACCATAGAGAACTCAATTGAAAATCAAAAAGGGCACAAGGGTTATTAAAAACCACTGTGCCCTCTGTGGTTGAAAGATTTTTTTAGTAAGATTAAAATTTATATGAAAATCCTACTCCGAATATCTCCTTGAACTGTATTAATGACTTTGATCCTTCTCCGGCTGCTAAAATGCCATCACCGTCCCTGTCATTTTTAATAAGTATATCATCATCATAGATTAGCTGGGTATTGAAATTGACATTCAGGTATTTATTGACTTTGAAAGCGATTAATGTTTCCCAGTTGACATCAATATTCTGAGGATTATGAATATAATTTGAGAAGAGGTCGATCTTGGTTGTGAAAGATACGTTTTTCAAAAGTTCCGCCTTAAAATCATTTTTGGAATAAATAGCTCTGATATATCCCCCGATCTCACTTTTTAAAGTCTCTCCGGGATCCACCCCAAAAGCTCCGGCAGCAGACAGATCTTCATCTGTAACAAACGTGAATTTAGCTGTCAGTGGTGCAACAAATGCACTGAAGTATGCATTGGGTTTGAAGTCGAGACCTAACGCAAGAGTGATATAAGCAGGAGCAAAGAGATTGGAGATTTTTGTTTTTGAGTCATCTGCAGCATAATTATAACCGGTAGTCATTTGTGTTTTGAAATTAAACAGGGCAGCATAATAGAAATTTTTAAATGCTTCCTGGCCGTATTTCGAAAGAAAGTCAATTTTGTCATCAGTTTTCTTAAAATCTTTTTCACCCTGTTTAAGGAGTCCGTAACCAACATCAAGAGAGTTATCCCAAACAGATTTTCCTTTTTTGTAATTAGCAAAACCGCTGAAGATTCCGTTAACTGCGAGCGAATTCTCACCCCCTGCAGCCCAGTTAGTTAGTGATGTCTGAGCAAAGTTGAATCCAATTACACCACCGGTTTTCCACCCCTGGGTGGTATCTGCGTTTTGAGCCCTCAAAGTTTTTTCCGCTTCTGTTACCTGGGCAAAAGTAACTGATGAAAGCCCCCAGATTAAAAGAATAATTATGACTGTGATTTTTTTCATTTTTTTGGTTTTAGTGTTAATAATTTCACGCAAAATTGAGAAAATTAATTAATGTTTCGCAGCAGTAGAACAAATATTAAACAAATATAAAGCAATGAAATTAATTATGTAAAATTATAATTTCCACAGGTAAACAGAAAATAAGACATAGTGTTTAATCATAGCATTGAAATCTGAACAGTAACCGTTAAATTGCGTATCAATCATTAATTGAAAATCTAAATATTATATCAAAGAATATGAATAAGTTAGAGTCTTTTACAAAACACATAAATGATGGTTACACCTGCACCGGCGATTTTATAACTCTTGGATGTGCAATGGTCGATGGTTCAGTAGCTGCCGGAGCCAATGTCAATATTCCATTGCGGACAATGAACAGGCACGGGCTGATTGCAGGAGCAACAGGTACAGGAAAAACTAAAACTCTTCAGGTTATCTCAGAACAGCTTTCAGAAAAAGGAGTGCCTGTTCTGCTTATGGATGTAAAGGGTGATCTGAGCGGAATTGCTATGCCCGGTACAGCAAAACCATTTATTGCAGAGAGACATTCAAAACTTAACCTTCCTTTCTCTCCAAAGGGCTATCCGGCTGAATTGCTTTCTTTATCAAAGCAGGATGGAGTAAGACTCAGAGCAACAGTCTCAGAGTTTGGACCGGTTCTTCTTTCGCGTATTCTTGATCTCAACGATACTCAGGCAGGTGTTCTTTCAGTGATCTTCAAATATTGTGATGATAATAAACTTGCTCTGCTTGACCTGAAAGATCTCAAAAAGGCAATACAGTTTGTAACTGAAGAAGGGAAGAAAGAGGTCGAACGGGATTATGGCAAAATATCGACAGCAACAACAGGAATTATTACGCGAAAGATCCTTGAGCTTGAGCAGCAGGGGGCGGAACTTTTTTTCGGAGAATTATCCTTTGAAATTTCGGACCTGATGAGAAGGGATAAATACGGTAACGGTTATATCAGTATACTCAGACTTTCAGATATTCAGGATAAGCCAAAGCTGTTTTCCACTTTTATGCTTTCTCTGCTCGCCGAGGTGTATAGTAAGATGCCTGAAAAGGGAGATGTTGAGAAGCCGGAACTGGTAATTTTCATTGATGAGGCACATCTTATATTCAGTCAGGCAAGTAAAGCTTTACTTGACCAGATCGAAAATATTGTAAAACTTATCAGGTCCAAAGGTGTAGGTATATTTTTCGTTACCCAAAATCCCACTGACGTTCCAAACGGAGTTCTCTCCCAGTTGGGACTGAAGGTTCAGCATGCCCTAAGGGCATTTACAGCTGTCGACAGGAAAGCAATAAAGCTGACTGCTGAAAACTATCCTTTGTCGGAGTATTACAAGACAGATGAGACAATAACCAGTCTTGGGATTGGAGAAGCGCTTGTAACTGCACTTAGTGAGAGGGGGAACCCGACTCCCCTGGCGGCAACAATGCTGAGAGCACCTGTCAGTCGTATGGATATTCTTACGCCAGATGAGATAAAGGCAATAAACAGTTCTTCAGTAATTGTTCAGAAATACAGTCAGGCAATCGACAGGGAAAGTGCATATGAGATACTTAACGGGAAAGTGTCTGAAATTCAGAAGGAAGGGGAGATAGCGAGACGAGGAGAGGGGGAGAATGGGAGAATAGGTGAGTGGGAGAGGCAACCGCAGAGAAGTACCTCACGAAGAAGTAATAAGACCCCGCAGGATCAGATGGTGAAGGTGCTTACAAGTGCAACATTTATCAGGGGGGTATTCGGGATATTCAAGGAAGGTGAAGAAATAGGATACTTTTGTCTTTTTGTCTTTTGTCTTCAATCAAACCTTGCATAATCAGGTACTGGGCTGTGAAGTAGGTAAGCATAATCAGAAATGAAGAACCGGAGAATTCTGCATAGAATCGGTTAATTGCTATCATACTGTCGGAAAGGACAAATAGTAACGATCCGAAAAAAACCAGATTAAAACTCTTAGCGCTGATGAGACCTTTCCTGTTCAGTGCAAAAGCTGACATTGAAATCAGTGATAATGCATAGATTACTATAATCGGGATCATTACACCGTTCATTCCACCAAGTATCAGATACAGAATTGCTGCAAGGTAAACCACAAAAGGAATCAGCCATACCGGGTTATTAAAAACAAGACCTTTATTATCACTTCTGATATTGCCTGTAAATACTTTTATATAATTGAGTTGTGCAAGAAAAAATCCTCCTACTCCTGCATAGAAAAAAAGGCTGTCAATATGTGAAACCATCAGGAACAGATCTCCGATCCAGGAAAAAAGGAATGCCTTATAAATATATTTGTCCCTTTTTATGTTTCCGGTATTTAGATAGAAGTATAAACCTATCCAGATAAGAAGCAGAGGTTTTGTAAAATAATCAAGAGTATGAAAGTTGTTGAGACGACTGATTAGTTCAACAACGAAAATAGGGATTATGATAAGATGCAGCCAGAGATTTATCTTTTTCATTTTGAATGTTTTTACTGTTTTAAAATTAGTAACTTTTCAGGTATTTTTGGTAAGTTTATAAATGCTTCTGCTTAAAAGTTAAACACATATAGATTATTAAGTGCAATGATAAGATTTCATGAAATTTCAGATGGAGTGAGGATTGCTGAGATTACAATAGATTCGGAAATTATAAATAGTCCGCAGGATATGCTTGATATTATGGCAGATATAGGTTATGGAGGATGCAATAATATAATAATACATGAACAGGTATTGCACAAGGATTTTTTTGATCTTAAAACGGGTCTGGCAGGTGAAATTCTTCAGAAATTTTCCAATTACAGGATGAGGCTTGCCATTGTTGGAGATTATTCACAGATTACAAGCAGAAGTCTTAAGGATTTCATCAGGGAAAGCAACAAGGGAAAGACAATTAACTTTGTTGAATCTTTTGATATTGCAATCAGGAATTTTTCCGGTAAGTAAAATGCAAATCTTCTGCCTTCAGCAAAAAAAATGCTAAGGAAGAAGACCTGATTAAACATATAACTATTTTATGAATGAAAATCTGGAAAACATCCCAGGGATATAAAGTAATCAGGGTCATCGCAGGACGCAGCAATGTCTTCCTTTTGACAGATGGCAAAAATAACATCCTTATTGACACTGGTCCGGGTTTTATGTGGAAGACACTTGAAATGAGATTAAAACAATCAGGTGTAAATACTATAGATTACCTGATTCTTACCCATACCCATTATGACCATGCTGAAAATGCATGGAGAATCAGGGAAAAGTATAAAGCGAAAGTGATTGTTCACAGATCAGAAGCAGAATATCTAGCAAGCGGAGACAATATCCTTCCTCAGGGCACGAACTGGTTTTCAAGGCTTCTGGTCAGAATTTTTATTAAAAAATTCAACTCTTTTGCCCGTTACACACCCTGCAGTTATGATTTACTGATTGATTCATTTTATGATTTGAAAGATCCGGGATTTAATGCATATATCCTGCATACACCGGGTCATACCCCCGGTTCGCTTAGTGTGATAATCGGCCACGAGATTGCTTTAGTTGGTGACACAATGTTTGGGATATTCCGGGGATCTGTCTTTCCTCCATTTGCAAATGATGTCAGAAGCCTTGTAAAAAGCTGGGGTGATTTGCTTGAAACCGGCTGCAATATATTTCTTCCTTCACACGGATCAGAAAACAGCAGGGAACTGGTATTGAAAGAGTATAATAAAAGACTCACTTCAATCTGACACTGTCAACTAGGTATTTTGAATCGCCTCTCCAGAAGAGGCGTCCCATTTTTTCACGATAGTGTACAATAACCATTTCACCCTGCAGTGTGTCAAACTGACGGACAATATCTTTGTTTGTCATAGTGAAGAGAAATTTCTCAGAAGCAAGAGCAACATCCCTGTTCGATGAAACGCTGCTGAGTATCATCTCTCCTTCGTATGTTTTGAATATCACTCCTTTGTTTGAAAATTTCTGAAGCAGGCCGGCCCGGTAACCTTCACTGTAGTTATAGAAATAACGAAAATAAATAAAAAGAATCAGGACAACAGAGAGGATTATAAGAGCCCACTTTGTTACCTTTTTTGTTTTTCTGACCAGTTTTGACCAGAAAGAACTGTCTGAAGAAACCTTTCCCTGATTCATTGCCATCTTTTCTGAGTTTTTAAATAAATGAATTCGGTTAATTATGCCCTATCTTTTTGCAAGTTCAATAATATCCCGGACTTCAAGAACTTGTTTTTCGTATCCCCTGATTACTGAATTGATCATTGCTAGCCCAAGTTCCTTAAGTGTGGAGACAAATTTAGGCAAAAGTAACCGGAAGACAGGATATAGGATTCTGAAAAGTAAATAATATCCATGTATGTTTTTCAGATCTGGTGAAGGGTGCAAAAATCCCGGTCTGAATGCAAATACCTTTTTGAAGGGTAATTTCATAAGATCATTTTCAGTTTTCCCTTTCACTCTGGCCCAGTTTATTCTTCCTTTTTCTGTACTGTCAGTGCCTGCACCTGAGATATAGCAAAATGTCATATCATGGTTTATCTGTGAAAGCATTTCAGCCATATGCATGGTAAGTGTATATGTTATTCTGAAGTATTCATCTTCCTTTTTTCCGACGGATGATATGCCGAGACAGAAAAAGCAGGCATTGAAATCTATTAGTTTATCCTTTATTGGTGAAAGATCGAAGAAATCATTATGAATAATCTCATTCAATTTTGGATGAGTTATTCCACAGGTTTTTCTGTTAATTACAAGTACTTTTTCTACATCAGGATGTGTGAGACATTCCTTCAGAACTCCCTCTCCAACCATACCGGTTGTACCTGTTATTATGATTTTTATTTTCATAGGATAAATCATTAATTATTTGACAGTTATTCCTTCCGATCTATAGGAAAAGATAAAGTCTTTCTTTTTATCCGGTTCAGCCACTTTAAATGTTTTGAAAGATGCTCCTTTAACATCGTCAAGAACAACTGCAGTTCTGTAGTCTTTTTTGTCACAGATCAGCCTGACGTTTTCAAAAGAAATATTTTTTGCATGACGGACATAGAATCCCCAGGCAGGGAGCTCTTTGAACATTGAAAATTCAGGATATGCAGCAGCCATTTCCGGGACTTTATCAAGTTCATCCAGACCAACTTTTGCATAGGCAGGATTTCCTCCTCCCGGGTAATGGATTTCGATATTCTTTAGTGTTACATTTTCAATAATTGCATCCGGCATGCCTGTTATTGATGATGGTGAAATATTTCTGGGCAGGTCCTCAACAGGGCCTTCATAATTATAACCTGCATCAGGTTTAGTTGCCGGCACTTCAGCATAAACATTGGCTATCCTGATATTGTTCATTTTCCCTTTTTTCCCGGCTCTTCGTTCGCCGATCCTTAGAAATATAACATTACCGGTATTTATCGATCTGAGGCTGTCAACTTCTATATTTTCGACAATCCCGCCATCAACAGCTGCAAAAGTTATTGCCGACCGGTAAGTATCAAACACAAGGTTTTTGATAATTTTAATATTGCGGAATCCCCCGTTAGATGCTGTTCCGAATTTAATCCCGTTGGCACTTGTGCGGATTGTGTTATTATGAACATATACATTCTGGCAAATGAAATCCGGCGAATGAGATTTTAGGCAAATACCATCATCTGCTGCATCGATATAACAATTTGTTACACTTACGCTGTCACAATCAACAATATCTATTCCATCATTATTCCAGTATGACTTGCTATCAACAGTTATTCCATCAATTATTACATTCCTGCATTGGTCATATTGCTGATTCCAGCTCCCGGGATCTTTCAATAATATTCCCTGTATTCTCACATTAGTACAGCTTTTGAAGTAGATATTCTGTGGTCTTCTGCCTTCCCAGGGACGGTCATATTTAAGAGGATCTTTTACGATTCCGTTGTGGATAAGGTCCACCAGGTTTGTTGCAACAGTAAATCCCTGTCCGTCAATAACCCCCTTGCCGGTTATTCCAATATTTGACTGGTCATGGGCAAAGATAAGTGCTGTCCAGTTTGACATAAATTCATAATCAAAAGGATTGACAGAGCCGACAAGTATTGCGCCTTCTTCCAGCTGAATTGTTACATTGGATTTTAGATGGATGGTTCCTGTAAGGTAACGGCCAACATAAAATACAAGCCTTCCTCCTCCGTTTTCACTTATGTAATCAATGCCTTTCTGGATTGAATTTGTATTCATTGTTGTTCCGTTCGATTTTACACCGAACATTGAGGCGTTGTAGTCTTTTGCCTGCAGGCAGAATGATGAGGCAATTATTGCCAAAAACAGGATTAGTTTAAGAGTTTTCATATTGATTATTTTTTTTACCACGGAGTTGCACGGAGTTTTCACGGAGGAACACTGTTTATGAATATATAGTTACTGGTCCGATTAGTCCCATTGACTGGGGTGGCTGGACTTTGTTTTTTTCATTCGTCCAGTACTGGGCAATGGGATTATCAGTCAAAGATTTCATGTAATTACCCATTGAAGTTACGACAGAAATTTCAATTTCGTTTTTTCCGGCTTTTAAATGGTTTCCGATATTAAAAATTCTGCGTCCGTACCATTTTATTCCGAGGTCTGTACCATTCAGCTTTACTCCGCAGAGGCCAAATACTTTTCCGGCATTAATGTATGATCTTGCTTCAGGATTGTTTTCAATATTGAAGCTGGCTGAATATTTTACGGTTCCTGCAAAACTGGCAAATTCAGGCAAATCCTTAAGATCTTTAAGTGTATCAAAGGATGAGGTTTTTACTGAACCGTCGCGGCAATGAATAAATTCCGCCTTCCACCCTTTGTCTAAATGGATTTCATTATTTCCTTTTACAGGAACCTGTTTCCATTCCTCCCCTTTGCTGTTCCTGTCAAATACAAACAGTAAGGATTCAGCTGGCCCCATGTCAAGCAGGATGCTGTTATCCTTATCAGGTTTGATCCTGGATCTTTTTCCTGTCTCAGGATCCCAGATCCATCCGTATTTGTCAGCAGTTATTTCCTTTGAAAAAGAAATACTTGTCTGGTGTGAATTATGAATATGGGAATTGATGAGGTAAACTATTTCAGATCCATCATCACCCTGATACCTGCTCTGCATAACAAAAGGATCAGGTTTTTCGATTTTCAGGTAAGGCCTGATATTATATTTTTCCTGTATCCCTCTAAACCAGCCAATAAAATCCTTTTCAGGTTTTTCCAGAATAATAAACCTGTCAGGGATGGCTTTCAATTTATCGATTATTCCTGTAACTGCATTATCCCTGACCTCGTAATTATTAAATCCCAATGATGCTGAAGGTAAGGATTCGACACAGATTATCCGGCCGCCTGAACTCACAAATTCATATAGTTTTTCAGCTGTTTCGGGATGCAGGGAATCAACCCTGACAAGAAAAATTGTATTGTACTTCCGTGGTCCGTAATGCAGAAAACCTTTTTTCATTTCTGCGTTTCTAATTACATTCTGGGATATATAATCACAACCGTTTCCATTCTTGTTAATTGCTTCCCAGACAAGGGTGAAATAATCCACGTGAGTAATTGACGGGAATGGTTCCATGGGTGCTCCGATGAGGCTCCACATATCATCTACGGGAGGAAGAATTGCAATATCTGCATACATCATAACATTCTGCAGGAGAGATGATAATCTACCTTTATATTCATTAAAAATATTGAACCATTGCCACCATGTATTTTTCTCATTATAGTAAGCTCCGTATCTTATCCAACCGGGATAAGGAGCTTCCGGAGGGGAGTAATTGAATCCATGAAATACTGAATGTGTAATCCCGGAAATGATTGACTGATCACTGCCGATCTTGAGATTTTCGAGAGAGGTATTAAAAACGGTGTAGGTATCAGTCATCTCCTCACAGCTCACAAGTTTTTTCCCTTTAAGGTGTGCTGCAGACGAGACAAATTTATTGACCATTGTATAAGCCCTTCCCCTCCGGTAATCGTTCTCCGGCATCTCTTCACCGATTTTATGCTTAAGCCAGTTCATTGTCCACGATTCACCTTCAGGGATGTCATATCCGAAGCTGCTCTCAAGCGGGAACAATCCACGGCCATATGCCTGAGCCCGTGATTTAACATTAAGACCTTTGCACCATTCGAGATAAGTAGTAGTAAAATTTTCGACAATCATTTCGGCTTTGGTCATTTCAAAATCATATCTCATTCTCCTGATGATCTTTTCTGTATCTGGAGACAGTGAAACGCCGTATTTAAAGTCAATCACATTCCCCATTGACCCTGTTTTGAAAAGGATAAATGGCAGATATGGAAGAATGTCATATCCGTTTCTTTTAATGAAATAATCACGCATTTCCCTGTTCCAGTTTGCGCCTTCAAGCTCCATGCTGTCAGTAAACAGAGCTCTGATCCGGTTCGAAAGAGGACCTATTCTTCTTTCAATTGTGCCGGACATTTTTTCAAGGTATTTCTTAACAGCTTCCCTGTTATAATGATCCAGAACAGGTCCTGTGGCACCCGGTGCTCCATTGATTACCTGCATGAATCCGTTGATTTTCACCAGTCCGCAGAGAGCATAACTGCCATCCGGTACGCTTACTTTAATGGTATTATTTTCAGAACCAAAAGAGAGGGGGATTACTCTGTCTAAGTTGTCAAGTGGATCGGGAACAAGATGAAGTGACAATAATTCCATTGTTCTGCCGGGAAAGGGAGAGCTGATTGCAGGATCAGCATCTTTGAACAATTCGAACTGAGAGATCTCATAATCCAAAGGTCCTGTTAATTTTTTCACAGCAATTACCACAACCTGCGACCTCTCATCAGCACCAAGACTTTCCGATCCGAAAGGCCACCCTGAACCTACTATCAGGTCGCAAACCATTCCGAGAGATCTGGCTTCATCGAAAACAATTTTAAGCAAATCGATCCATTCATCACTAAGCCATTTGACTGAAGGTTTGCCAAGATCATCTCCTGCAGACCGTGTTGGAAATTCAACAGGATTTATTTCCACACCTCCGATGCCGGCAGCTTTTAAAAGCCTTAATTCTCTTATGAGCTCACCTGCATCAACCTTATTTCCGTTCCACCACCAGCGGACATAGGGATGATATTTCAGTTCCGGATTTTGGAATAATTCGTAAAGGCTGGCGACCGGTTGCCGGTTTCCGGAAACCTGGATTAAGTTTTCAGATTCAGAATAAAAGTCTTTAGTAGGATAAAGTTTCTGTGTAAGTGAATATCCACTTGTAGCTATGATACTGCTTGTTATGAATTTTCGACGATCCATTATGTAGTTCAGGACTTAATTATTTTACAAAAGCCTTTACAACAATTGCTTCTGATGAAGATTCATTAATTATTCTGTACGATCCGGCTGCAGCCGGGATAACAAATGTTTCAGCATAATTAAAACGCTGAGTTAATCCCGACAGAGTTTCAACAATTATACTTTCACCTTCCACGAGGCTTAAAACATGACACTTGTTTTCAGTTCTTACATCAATTCTGTTCTTAAAATGGAACCTGTGCACATCATACAGATGTTTCTCATGCGTTGGAAGATGATACAATTTCCAGTCTTTGCCCTCTTCAAGGAGAATGGGTGTTGAAACAAGTTTATCCTTTACGTAATCTCCCTTCCTGTCAAAAAACAGATTCTCCATGGCTCTCTGAATATTAAGCTGCCTGGGTTTTCCGTCAAGGTCAAGCCGAAGCCAGTCGTACATCTTGAATGTAAAAATGTATGGTGTTGAACTGATTTCAAGGACGAGATTATTTATGCCGGAACCATGTACAGTTCCGTAGGGGATAAGGAAAAGATCATGCTTTGAAGCCGGAAACTTCTGAACATACTTTTCTATATCGACAGGTTTCTTTTCGGACTGACTTGTTTCGAGTTCTTTCCTGAACTTTTCAGGATTTATATCTTCCTGAAAACCAAGATAAACACATGCGTTATCTTTAGTATCAAGGATGTAGTATGTCTCCTCCTGCGTGAAATCTTCCCCGAAATGAGTCTTTGTATATCCGGGCCTGGGATGGCACTGAACTGAAAGGTTCCCTCCGTCGAATGTATCAAGAAAATCGAACCTTATAGGGAATTCAGTTCCAAACCTGTCGTGGCAATCACCAAGCACGGCTTTCGATTCCTGGAACATTAAACAGTCAAAGGAGACTTCAAGCAGTTTTCCTGAGCTTTCAAAAAGGAGTCCGTTTTCAGGAACGATAAGTTCAAATGACCAGGCATAGTTGGGGACATCTTTATTCAATCCTTCAATATGATTTTTTATCCAGGTTCCACCCCAGGCACCAGGTTCGAACCATGGTCTTACCCGAAACATATTAAGGCTTAATATATTAAGCGATTGTCGAAACATATTTCCGTTCATCCAGACAGGATTGTCTGGTCTTTGCCCGTCAATTATAAAATCTGCAGACGGCAATATTTTTTGTTTGTGTTTATTCAGAACTACCCAATCGACAAAATAGAAACGCTTGTACATTACCTTGGGGTCAGAAGGGTATGATACACCCAAATTGGTTATACTTGCGGCACGTGACCTGAATTGTATTTCGTTCTTTGGCAGATCAATGTAAACGGATAAACCTGTCCAGCCTGAAAATGATGCACCAGGACCGATTATAATATTAAGATCAGCATCAGTGTCTGGTTTGACAGATCTGAATAATGACATGTTGAAAAAATCTTCCAGATTTAAATCTGTCCTTTTCCCGAAAAGAGGATCATTGCCACCCAGATAAGGAGCTGTTATTTTTCCAATTTCGGAGGGTGATTTCAGATAGTCAGAAGCATTTATCCAATTTGTTCTGATTCCATATATACTGAAACATTCCTCCAGTTTCTCACGGAAACGGGTATAGAAGACACCAATATACCCATCAATGATAATCTGCCTGTTTTTGATGAATAGCTCTGCCAGAGTCTCAAAACCATCAAAAATGAGATTGTCATCCAGTTTCAGAGAGGGATAAATATCGTAGCTTTTTATTTCTGAAGAAGGTTTTACATCAGGCAAAAGATGCTGTGATGTTTTTCTCCACTCCATATTCAAGTCGAGATTCATATATCAATGTTTTGTATTACAGATTAATCCAGGTGGTCCCATTTTAGCACCATTTTTTCAGCAATCCAGTAATCTTCCAGCTTAAAGAGCTTCATCCTTTCTGTCTGTCTCTTATTCGGCTGGTGGAGGCAAAGCATTAACTGGCCCTGAAAGGTAGTGAAAATCATGGCATGACCGCCATCTGCTTTGAAAAGAAGTTCGGATTGCTGCTTCCAGGGACCTGTAACTTTGCCACTTTCTGATTCAGCAATTCCTACAGCGTAATCTGATGATCCAAAGCTGGACCAGATCATCAGCAATTTACCAATTTTTGTCCGGTATAGAAATGGTCCGTCGGTTACAAGGCCATTTGAATCAAAGCCCAGATCCTTCAGGTTTTTGCTCCATGGTGCCTGACTTGCATGAAAAAGCAGTTGTGGCATTCCTTCAGTGGCTGAAAGGTCAGGTTTGAGCTGTAAAAGCTCAATCGCACCATCGCCTATTTGTGTCCACTCATGACAAAAAATCATCCATGGCACATTATCTTCAACCCACATTGTGCCGTCGAGTGAAGACCAATCGTGAGGTGTATGTGCTTTATTATCAAATGCTTTAAATGGTCCAAGAGGAGAATCACTCACCAGAATTTGTGTGCCGCGTACGGGCAACCATGGTGCTCCATCACTATTCAATGAACGATTAGCAGAGAAAGTAACAAAAAGATAGTATTTCCCTTTAAAAATATGCACCTCAGGAGCCCAGACCTGAGCATTAGCCCAAAAATTGTCCGGTTGCCGGAACACTATCTGTGGTCCTTTCCATATTTTGAGATTCTTGCTCTGATAAACTTCCACGCCACGTATACCCTGTACACTATCACCCCTGCCATTGGCAATCTGACGGTAGAGAAAATAGGTTTCAGAATTCTCATCAGCAAGTATAAACGGATCGCGGATTCTCAAATCTGCGGCGTCGATTCCTTTAAATGAAGTCTCATGTAAGTTATCAACAGATTGTGCTACAGCTATCTCAGAAATACTGCATATTACCAGAACAGAAAGAAAAAAAGTAAATTTTCTGCCGGTTATCATCATAACAAATATTAATTCCATGAAAATTTCAATAAGGATACTCCCTGGCGAGGTAATTCAATTTTATATGTAGTTTTTTCTTTGCCTGAATTTATATATCCGGGTGAAGTGTACAGTTTTAATTGTCCCGCTTTTTCAAGTTCAGTTATTTGTTCCTGATTTGGATTTTGAGGTGAGCCCATATTTTTCCAGACTTCAAATGAATTGCTGTTTTCTTTATCAATACGGTATTCCTGAACAAGGATTTTTCCTGTGGGTAAACCATATATTTCCAACTCAGTATTAGTTGCCGGAGCTGTGAGGTCATTGTCGTGGTAGTTCCAGACCATAACTGCTGCTGAATTTTTATCTTTACTTGCAAAAGCATTTATATCCGGGTTGTTTCCTTTTACGCCCTTATCAATCATTGTTTTCATGTCGTATTCTCCACCTGAAACATCTACTCGTTTACCAGACATCATTCCGAACATGCGGTAAATATTCAAAACAGGTTTATCAACACCATTGGTCGACAAGTCGCGGAAACCAGCAAACCATGACATCCCCTCAAATTCAAATGCCCAGGTAACGGCTCCAGTAAGATTCACTTTATAGAAATCGGCCAATTGATAAGTTTTTGCAAAAGCAGCAGCCTGATAGCTTGAATAAACTGTACCATTCCGATATGCATAAGATCCACCTGCACAGGCTGCACATCCTTCCGGATCTGATTCGCCGATTATAACAGGAAGATTTCTAAACTCAGGAAATGATGTCACTATTTCGAATCCCTTCGCAATAGACTGAAGTTGCAGGTTAATGTTCATTTGAATATGTCCATCGACCAGTTTTGGTGTGCCCTTGGCATGAAAAGTAATGTAATCTAAAGGTGAGCCCTTCTTCCCGGTAACAAAGTTGGTTCCATCAAGGCAGTGTTGCAGGAAAGCCCGGTAAAAATCAGCAGCTTCTTTATTTCGGGGATCTGTGGTTGTTGGTCCGCCGACTTTTGCTTTAGGACATGCTTTCCGGACTGCCGCAGCAGAATAATCATACAATTTAAAATACTCCTCCATTGTCCCCTTCCAGTATATACTGATATCCGGTTCGTTCCACACTTCCCAGTACCAGCTTTCAATTTCTTTTTCGCCATAACGGGAAATGCAGTGTTTGGTGAACTGAAAACCAATTCTGCCCATTTATTGTAGTCCTCGGGTGGATATGCCCAACCTGTTGAAAGCTGCATGATATCCGGGTTTTTGGGCCAGTTATGCCTGTATGGTTCCGGATTAGTGGATAATGCTTTTTGCATAAAACCCAGTTCAACGATTGGTTTCATTTCCCTTTCAATGAATGTATCGAAGATTTTGTCAACTTTAGTCCAGTCATAAACCGGAATTCCGTTATTATCTTCAGTGTATACATTAGTAGAACCCCATTTTAGTCCGGGTTCTCCTTCATCGGTAGTCAGAATATTATGCACCCTCACATATACCGGAACAGGACTCAGGTCTGAAATCTCAGACAAAAGTTTTTTCCCATCTTTCATGTAGGTGTAATTTGGTTCGTCATATCCAAACCAGGCCCACGCCGGATACATTGGACCGATCTCTTTCGACAAATCTACAGTCAGAATAACTGGATTATCAGCAACCTGGGCTATTATATTATTATTATGTACGAAAAGGGATATTACCTGAAAAAAGATCAGAAGTGCCAGTATTTTCTTTGATAGTTTCATTTTTTTTGGCGGTCTTTATTGTTTTATATGCAGTATTAATTTTAGTGGTCCCATTAATCCTGAAGGTTTTAACGGCATGTCTTTGTTCAGAATGGTCTCGATGGGAGAGGTAGTCCACAGACTTTTAACACTACCATACTGGATCAGATCGCCAATGAAACGGTTACGGCAAACGTTTGCCACGGTTATTTCCAGTTTGTTATCAGCTTTCAGCATGCCTGTTACAGATATACAGGTATTGGACTGCCAGGGATATCCGAGCAATTTCCCGTTTAAAATGACCTCAGCCGTAGCACTCAGGTTACCCAGGTCGAGCACTATTGAATCGTTTGCTGAAACAATGTCAGAGGCAGTAAAATTTAATGTGTACTTTACTTTCCCTGCAAAGTATTTTATAGCCGGATCTTCAAAATCGGTAAGCGATTTCAATTGAGTTATGCTGACCGGTTTAATTACTTCATCCGATATTGGAAAAAACTCCATTAGTATTTTTAAGTTTTCAGGATCAATGATTTCAGTCCGGGCCAGGGTTTTCTTTATAATCTTATTCCCATTTGTAGTGAATGTATAATCTCCGGATAAGGATGTTGTAAAACGATATTCACCTTTTGTAATATCAACCTGTGGAACCGAAAACGCAGTATCCGTAATTTGTTTCAGCGGAAAGATTTCTTTATTTCCTGATGAAACCTGCTTAATGAAATTTCATAGATGGCAGGTTTTATTACAACACCATTTTCAGGATTCCATATTTCAGGTGTTTTTCCGTTGACGCGAAATAAAATTTCCCTATCCATTTCCCTGTTTTGCTGATTGAAAACAAAATAGATGTCCATATCGTCCATCTTTTTATGGATATACATGATTTCTTTAGGATCCCGGGTATTTGTTGTCATGTCGGGAGTTATATTCAATTTCTTAATGACTTCAGGTAACGGTATCCCTGAAATCATTTTACCCCTGCCATAGCTATTCTCAGTAGAATTTCCCCAAACTTCATCAGATAATTTTTTAAATGCAGTTGCATTGTTTTTGATGTCAGCAACCGAAAGCATTTCAAGTGGTTTAGGTCCATAAACCACTGCACCGGCATTCACCAATTCGGCAATCCGTTTCAGGGTGGAGAATTCCATCCTGGTACTGTTGTGCAATATCAGTAAAGAAAAAAGCTGATTGCCGCCAAGAGACAATTTCCCGTCAATGACTTTAATTTTTTGATTCAGCATATCATTGTTACACGCATTGGACCTTATGCCGAAGGGTAAATCATTAGCAAAGTTTTTACTGTAATAAAATGGCAACTGATCGCCTGTAAATAACAGCACATCGACAACAGGTTCTCCTTTCTGGAGGATGTATTGAACGCGTGCCTGGTACTTTAGCCAATCCTGGTTAAATTCCCATAACGGATTATTGCGGTTATAGTGTCCGCCAAATTTGCCCAGAGTCATGCCAGGTTTAAGGTCAAAAGGCTGATGGATATAACTATGCAGGATAATCTGGTTAACACCCGAACAAAACGCTGCATCGCCAAAAGGTTTTAATTCACCAGGAGCTTCTGAGTAATGAGCGTTGCCCGTGTAAGCTTCCGAGCCAATAATTTGTTTATTGAATGCAATTGCCGATGATGTTGGCATTGAAGTGACAGGTCTGTCAGCCGGTTGATAATCAAGCAGATTATTTGAATTTGCACCCGCCCAAAATTCAGTCATTGGCATATCAAAGTATTCATTTGACTTTAATGCATCCATAGGAGGATACGCACCCCAGCCGCCATAAATTGCCTCCCCCATGGAATTCCATCTGATTTCTGTGGCTTAATGCGGCAAAATGCCTGTAAAAGTTTTGGTCTATCAGGTCGGCAATGGTTTTGCGAAAATCAAATAAAAAGGCTTCTGAAAGCTCAGTACTTCCAACTATTTCTCCGCATAAAACCGGTATCCAGGGAAGGATGTTGTAACCTCTCCGGTCTTTGAATTCTATTGCGAAATTTTTCGACCAGGTTTGAAATTGCGCCTCCCAGCTATCTACCAGGAAAAATCTGAGCGTATTGCCTTTATACTTCCCGGCAGCATCAAGCAGTTTCTTTGCATAGCTGTTGATATGTACATTCAGTGCAGTGGTGTCTATTTTGTCAACCTCCAGTCCTAAACCTTCCGGTGAAGCAGGATCAACCATAACTCCTGTTGACGTATACCCGAAACGAATAATCTGCCAGCGTCCTTTTGGTGCGTTCCATTTCAGGATTCCATCGGGCGACATATAACCGGTAATATCAATAATTGAATTTTCTGAAATTGGTTTAATTGTATTTTCTGAATTCGCATCCAATGCATTTTCATTCAAATCGTACACCGAGGAGGTTTTTTCCATAAAAGAAGTTACAGGAGGCTGAAAAAGTGGTAATTCATTCTCTTTCAGTAATTCAAACTCAGCAATCGGAAGAACTCCAAAATATACAAAACTTGTTTTTATAAGTTCGAGGCGAAAATATTTAGCTCTTGTTGCAGGAAAGGAAGCTGTGACAGCTTCATTAATACCTGTAAATTCCAGATCAGCAACTTTGGTATATGTCTTTCCATCGTTTGAAGCTGAAAGAGCAAAAAAGAGTTTAATCCTTCCATTATCAACTAAAGCAAGATCCCAGCAAAAAGGCAGATGAGGATACAGAACGATTTTATTCGCAGTAAAATCAGCCTTAAACCGGATATCCACCACATGGCTTTTTTTGAAATCTATTTCACTTTTGGGATTTCCGTCCAAAAGTATATTTCCTGTTGAAAGGTTATTTACCTCAATTTCAGGATAAGCGTCTTTAAACGAATTTGAATTTTCCTGCATCGGAAAAGCAAGCACTGCTTCATCACGGTAAAAGTTTTGCACCCTGATGGGTTCAGGAAGTTTAATGCTTAATGCTTTACCTCCGTCTATCGAAGTTTTAGTCCACACATATTGTTTCATCGACAGTTCAGGTGTTATCCATGAACCACCTGTAGTAGCGAAGCCATCAATGGTTTGAATGCCAATTGTTATGTCTAAACGGGCTGCCTCTTTTAAGGCCCATTGGTACATTTCTATCCATTCAGGTGAATTGAATCTAACCTTCGGAACATCTACTGTTTTGGTATAAATCTCCCCGATATTGAATATCGTAGCCTGAACAACTCCCTGTGCTTTCATGGCTTCCAAATCTTTGGTAATACCATCTTTGGTAATATTTCCACCCATCCAATGCCACCAGGCATGAACCTTTTAAGATTGTGGCGGATTCTGAAATTCAGTTTTATTCAAAGTATTCTGAGCAGACGTAACTATTAAAAATACGAATAGATATAAAAAAGCCGATTAGTGTAGTTTTCATTATATCCTGCTATATGTATGGCAATTAATCAGTTAAATAGTTTATATTTAAATTATCTTGAAAATATAAACCAATCCATATCAAACATGGCATCACTTTCACCTGAAAATTTTAGCCAAAGACCATGAACTCCCGGTGTTGGTTGCACATTGGCTTGAACAGTCACCCATTCATCGGGATTTGAGGCGGCAGGAACATCTATTGTAGCGATCGGTGAATGCCAGGTTTGATCCATCACCAGTTGTATTTTTCCAGTCTTCTTCCCAGGTTTTAACCTGATTTCAATTTTGTTGATGGTTGAAGGAAAATCAATGTATTTATACACCACCCGGTCACCATCTTTCATTTTGGTCAACTGTTCTTCATTTGGAGAAAACGCAGAAACATACGTATTCCCGAATAGCAGACATGCCCATTCAGCCTGAATTTTAGAAGTTGCACTCAATGGACCAGCAGCGCCTTGTGAGGTCATTTCCACTTCGTTAATACTTCCGTCCTCATTGAAAGTAATCGGCTCAATACAAGCTTTGCGCATGATATAACTGTTGTGAGTAGCCCGATGATAGAGTACATACCATTTGCCTTTGAATTCGACGATTGAGCCATGGTTGTTCCAGTTATTCGGGTCGCAATGGCTGTTGTCAACAATAACTCCTCTGTATTTGAACGGACCCATGGGTGATTTGCTTGTTGCATAACCAATACATGATGGTGTATTCAAACGCCCCATGTGCGCATAAATGAAATAATAAATTCCATTCCTCTTCACCATATATCCGCCTTCATGGAAATAATGTTCTTTCTCGGTAACGATATTGTCTTTTATAGTTGAAGTATCAATTTCGGTCATGTTTGACTTCAACTTGGCCATCTTTGCGGTAAACTGACCCCAGATGTAATAGGCTTGTCCATCATCATCAATAAACACACAAGGATCAATTTCATTGATGCCTTTTGTATAGAGCTTCTTCCCGTTTGTAAAAGGTCCAACCGGCGATTTGCTTGTAGCTACTCCTTCAGCCTCATTGCCTGGTTGACAGTAATACAAATAATAGGTTCCATTTTTATACTGACAATCAGGCGCATAAAGAATGTTGTCGTTATATGGAACCTGATCTTTTTCTCCTTTTGAAGAAAATACATCACGGCTTAGTTCCCATGTTTTCAAATCGGATGTTGAAAGCATATGGTGCGTCCAGGAGCAAAAGTATTTGGCACTCTCATCGTTCGAGCCATATATATATAGTTTCCCATCGGCCCAGACATGAGCTGAAGGGTCGGCAATATATACCCCGGGAGGAGATATAGGGTTTTGTGCTGACACAGAAAAAGTAAAAACTAGTACTAATACTAAATTGAAGAGAATGTGTTTCATCAGATTTTCCTTATTACTGCGACAAATCCGCCGTTTTTTGCCATTGTTACTTTTAGCGGACTTCCCTGTTTTATTTTGATTACTGATTTTTTTAACTCTTTTGGTTCTTTATCAGAATTCTTTGTATCAGACCATACCTCGGCTTCATAATTGCCTGCCGGCAGGAAATCAAATGCTATATCAATACTTTTTCCGACTGAGTTATTCATAACCCCAATGAACCATTTATCGCCGCTTCGTTTTGCAATTGCTACCCATTCACCCGGATAACCTCCAAGAAATTTTATGTCATCCCAAACAGTAGGAACAATTTTCAGAAAATCAGCTCCCGGCTGGTTTAGAATATTGTCAGGGTGATCGCAGACAACAGTCAGGGGGCTTTCATAAATTACAAATTTGGAAAGTTCTGCTGTCCTGGTGTTCCAGACAAGTGCAGGCACCTGTTGTTTCCATTGCTCCCGCGTAACATTTAAAAATCCCCCGGGTGTATAATCCATCTGTCCGGCAAGCATGCGGGTAAATGCCAGTTTTACATTGTGTTCAGGACTCATTTTATCAGAGAACTTATAATATTCATTCCCCATTACTCCTTCGCGGGTTATCATATTGGGCCAGGTTCTTATTATCCCGTCAGGCTTATAGGCCCCGTGAAAATCGACCATAAGCTGGTTTTCTGCGGCACATTGGATTATATCAAGGTACCAGTTGACCATCTGCTGATCGTCACGGTCCATAAAGTCGATCTTGACTCCTGCCACACCCCACTTACTGTAGAGGGGGAAAGCAGTTTTAAAGGCAGAATTTCTATTGACATCACTTGAATAGAGCCAGACAATGATCTTCACATTTTTTGATTTTGCGTAGCTGATAATCTCAGGCATGTCGATCTGGGATGCCCATTTAGTAATATCTGCTTCAGGAGAGTTGAACTTGCCATACCATTGCCAGTCGACGAGCATATAGGGCCAGCCCATTTCGGATGCGAGATCAATATATTGCCGGATAACGGGCATCTCCATTTTTACTTCGCCACTCCACCAGTGATCCCAGGCGCACATTCCCGGCTTAATCCATGAAGGATCTTTAATTGCACAGGGGTCATTGAGGTTCTGAATGATCTCGGATTCTATTAAAGTTCCGGGATTATCACCAACCATTATTACTCTCCACGGAGTAGAAACCTCATCATTGAATCTTGCTTTAACACCGGTCTCCGGTTCACCCGGGACAGGAACAAGTTTGGTTGTAAGTTGTCCGGGAGTACCGTTAGTGCCAATATAGAATGCCGGGTAATTTTCAATCTTTGCTTCAGTTATTGCAACCCAGCAACTGTTGCCATAATCCATCAGGAATGGCATTCCGGCCAATGTCTTTTCATTTACATAGCTTAACTGGCGTTCAAAAAATTCAGCTTCATTTGATGTTGAATAGGCACCATATTCCACAACCCAGGCTTTTGGATCACCAGGAACTGAAAATGTTGTTAATTCTTTAACAATCTCTCTGTCACCGGCTTTAGCGCCCCTTGGAAGTCCTGGTTTTAAATGCGACACCATCATTATAGGCTCTCACCCTTAGTTCCATTGTTCTTCCGGGATCGCTCTTTTCCTTTAGTTTCAGGGTAAGTTCATTATAGTTATTCAGGATCTCTGCATGCTTTGATTTAACAACAGGTACCCAGGTCTCATTTTCTGCTTTGGTTTGATGATCAAGCACAGCAAAATTACCTGCCATTGGCTTTTCATCTTTGAACTCAAACCCAAGTTTTGAAGGATTAATGACAACCTTATCTCCGAATTTCACGGAATATTCAAGATACTGTTTATTGTTAAAAACGAAAACGAGTTTATTATCCGGAGAGGTAACAGTAAATGACTGTCCACTGGCAAATCGTACTAATCCTCCTGCGAGGATAAGAGCAATCAGAATAGATTTTTTCATGGTTGAGGTTAGTTTTTAATGGTGATTTCCTGTCCGGCTTTTGTATTGAGTATTAAAATATTATCTTTCAGTTCATAAGGAGCAGATGCTTTAATATCAGCATTTTTAAAGGGATTAAAGATCTTTATTTCTCCGCCTTTTTCTGACTCTATTTCCATTCTGTTTACAATCCCGTTTTCCATTCTGGCCGAAATCAGGAAGGCGCCTTCCGCTCTCAGTTTATTAAAGCTCAGATCTTTCCATTCCTGCGGTACAGCCGGGAAAACCCGGATTATACCTGTATGACTCTGAAGAAGCATTTCCTGCAATCCTGAAGCAAAGGCAAAATTACCCTCAAGGGTAAATGGTCTGTAGACAAATTTGGATTTCCCCGATTTTGTCTGGTCGCCGTTTACATGGAAGCTGTTTTTCAGGCAGAAACATTCTGAGAATATTCTGAGTGCTTCAGCAGCCCCGTTCCCGTCGAATGCCCTCGCTTTAAGGTTACCCAGCCAGCTGTAGGAGTAACCGCACCACCAGTCGGGACCAATCCGGTCAAGGGTTTCAATTGTTGATTTTATTATTTTATGGTCCTCTTCTCCTTTTGACATATCAATATTTCCGAGAGGGTGAAATGCAATAAGATGTGAGAAATGGCGGTGTGACTCATTATACGGAACGCCTTTGATGAAAGTGAATCCTGTTGCAGGATCAATATCGTATTCAGGCCATTGGCAGAGTATCTGCTTCCATTTTGATGCTTCATCTGCCTTACCAAGTTCTGCAGCAAGTTCTGCAGCTTTCTCAAATGTCCATCTTATAAGCCCTAGGTCAAAATTTGTTGTTTGGTCGAACCAGGCCTGACGGGAATTATTAAAAATCTCCGGACTTGAACTCAGAGGCAATTTCCTTTTTCCGTCAGCCTCTTTTACAGAGAGTTCATCAAGAAACTGAGCTACATCCCTGATCCATGGATAAGCCTCTTTTTCAAGAAAATCCCTGTCTTTTGTATAGCGCCAGTGAAGGTAAAAATGATGACCAAGCCAGGCAGAAACAGTAGGACCAAATGAGTACTGTATCCAGCCACCCATCGGCTGGCCTGTTATTGTTGTTACACCGGGTACATTCAGACCTTTTACCTGGTAATAGTTGCTCGTATATTTTTCAAATTCCGGCCTGTTTTTCTGCAGCCAGTCAGTATAGCCCTTTTCCTGTTCCATATGATTTGAAGAGTATGCAGGCCAGTAGCTCAACTGTGTATTAAGGTCATGATGAAAGTCTCCCTTCCATGGAGGAAGCTTTCCGTTATCAGCAGTCCATATTGCCTGAAGGGAAATTGGCGGAGCCCCGTTTCCTGTTGTTGCACCAAGCTTATAGATTTCAAGATACCACTGTTTCTGCAATACTTCATCTGGAATCGAAATAGATGATTTTGACCAGTAATTATTCCACCAGTTTTTATGCAGTTTAAGTTCTTTGGAAAAGCTTTCTTTCATTGATAAAGCAGTCTGGTTCACAGCAGGTTCCTGCTTCTCCCATCCGGGATATTCAGAACTGATGCTCCAGCACCCCTCGGTAACATCCTTTTCTTCTTTAAACCTGAGACTGATCTGATACCTGAATCCGCCCCATCCCTCCTGAAGATACATAACATGATTTTGTTCTGCCCACATTTCACCGGCAGGGTAGCCCAGAAGCCGAAGATCCTGACCGGAATGTGAGTTATCAACTGCAGTATCGCTTGATATTGTATAAGGTGGTGGCAGAAGATCAAAAACGAGGTTTGATTTTAACCCTGTAAAGCGGAACCATCCTGTTGTTTTTCCTGCATTTATGAAAGCCTGCATTGTAATTCCACTGTCCCAGGTGATATTGCAGACAGCTGTTTCAAGATCCAGTTCAGCCGAGATTACTTTTCCAAAGGAAGAGATATTAAATTCAATTGCTCCCCCGGGGATCTTGGATGGCGCAGGATTACGGTCGTAGGGAGCATCAAACATCTGCTGAACATTCTGATAAGTATCTTTTTCCCATTGTTCTTTTACCCATGAGAATTTCCATTCCGGTTTGTCCAGGTTCTCCATAGGACGTAGATCCCATAGATCAGCCCTGTCGAGTGAGAACCTGAGCTTGCCTTCTTTTTCCCAGATAAGAGCACCTATCATTCCGTTTCCCAGGGGTATAGCTTCATCCCAGGTTTTTGCCAGTTCTCTGAATTGAAGATTGGTACCGGCGGGTGGTCTGAATTCATTTTTTCTTCCGCCTGAGCAGGATATTGTAAATAATACTAATAGAAAGAATAGTAAATGTTTCATCTGTATTTATCTGTTATATATTCTATTACAATACTTTTGATAATATTGGCGAACTTAGTTGCAGGAATTTCTTTTTTTGTGAAATATCTTGCATACTGGCCTTCATATAGTGTTATTTCATCAATTGGTAAGTTGATTTTACCTGTATAGATATACTTGATGTTTTCGAAGGCATCACCTTTCAGGCACAAAAACTCCTTGTAGAACTTATATTCTTTCAGCTCAAGTCCCAGTTCTTCATTATATTCACGTACCAATGCCTCTTCAGGAGTTTCTCCCTCTTCCACATGTCCGCCAATAAGGTCCCAGTGGTTGGGGAAGGGAATCCAGGATTTATTGTCGCGAAGGGCCAAAAGAAAATCTCCTTTGTCATTTTCAAGTATAATGGCCGCAATTTTCTGCATAGTATCAAATGATATTATTCCCCGATTTTCTCAGTACCTCATTGAAGTTTTCAAAGAAGATTTTATGTTTCTGGGAATCATTTAGTTTTGAAGCGAGTATTGTTCCAACTCCCTGGTAATACGACCCATCAGTTCCGAAGAAAATCCTGTCTTCCCCGAAATGATCCAGTGTATAATCAACCATGGTGCCTTCATTATTGCTCCCTGAAGTATCGATATAAACATTTTTGTAATCTTTGAGCATCTTGCAGGCATATTGCCAGTCACCTCCGCCACCTGTATGAGCATACTGGAACATTGCTTCCGGAAATCTTTTGGCTGCTTCGGCAAAATCCTCCGGAATGGATGAATTGGGCTGGATATTTCCGTATTTTGTCCTTTTGCCGCCTACCCCTAGTCCGCAGTGGGCATGCATAAGTATGATCATTTTCAGGCTGATCATCTTTTCAATTATGGGGTAGAAGAGAGGATCATTTATCTTGACCTGGTTGTATACTTTAAGTCCGATCATGCCTTCTCCTGTGCAACGGTTTATCTCTTCAAGTGCCTCCTTCCCATAGAGAGGATTCACAAAACACCATCCCAAATACCTCCCGGGGTAATTTTTAATCGCCTTAAGAACCTCATCATTGCATGCTCTGACTTCTTCAGGAGTGGCTTTGGAGTTTGAATCTGCTGAGATAATCTTAGAAACAACCAATTTTTCAATACCAAGTTTGTCCGCCATTTCCAGCTGAAAGTCAATTGTCCCTGAAAGACCAACATGTTCATGGGCATCTATCTTTCTGAATTTTAGAGACTCTTTCAAAATGTTGTAGGCAGCATTTGCTTTTTCTTTTTCCGGCAGAAGGCTTTCAAAATTATCTGTTAGTGCAAGAGCTGCTGCCGATAATGCTGTATTCCTGAAAAAATCACGTCTGGTGATCATTTTTTGAGGGTTTAAAAAATTATTCTAAAATAACTCAATTTCTAAGATCTTTGGATGTGGCTAATGCAATGACTCTTCCCTTGCTTCCTACTGCATTGTAAAAATGATATACTACATCATTCCATTTTATCACCCATGGCTTATGGGCATATGTGCTGTCATAATCTTCTGACGGAGAGATAAGATCTTCACCCTTCCATTCAGTCCAGTTAATAAGGTCATAGGAGCAGGCAAACCTCTCAAACGCCCCCGGTTTCCAGAAGGCACCGAAATAGAACATTACATAGACATCCCCGATCTTAGTAATCTGAGCATCTCCGCAAATGCCTTTGTGTTTTGTTATTACCGGATCATTGCCAAATCTCTTCCAGTGAATCATATCATCGGAAACAGCCATCCCGATGCTTTCGAACCTTGCAGTGTCTCCTGCTGCATTGTAATACATTACAAAAGGATAACCGGTATGCTTCTGTTTGTCATGAATTATATGACTTTTAAAGATGGTCCCTTTTTCAAACCATCTTGAAGTGCTGTCCTCAGGGGACATAACAGGGGACCTGTTCCATTCCGGCCTGTTATGATCTGTTTGCCATTCCGACTTCAGGACTCCGCTTCATAGCCTTCGATTTACCTCCCAGATAGGATAACCAGTACTTTCCCTCAAATTTATCCATGGAATAATCTCCTCCCCATTCAATATTTATAAGAGATGGATAGCCGGCTTTCTGATTGGCATCCCAGGTCTCTTCAGAGAAGGACAAAATTTTTCCTTTGGTATTCCAGCTAAGAAGATCCCTGCTTTCAGCCAGCCATGTTTCATAGCCCTGTCCGTCGAATATAATGTATGTCATATACCACATATCCTTTTCATGGAATATGGTTGGAGAGTCTATTAGCTTGTTAGAATCGGGTTGTTCAATTATTACTCCATATTTGAAGGGAGTTTTAATTTCGGCATAAACCTTCTCCATTTCACTTTCTGTAACACCTTTTGTTACTTTGGAATGTTCATTGGAACTATTACAGCCAGTACTTAAGATGGCAATCGATATTGTCCATAATATTAAAGATATATGATTCATCTCGAGGGGTTCATATTTCCGAAATTGCTTTATAAGTTCCGGATTTTATTTCAAATACTGCATATCCCTCTGCATATCCGGTGTTACTGAATTCTCCTTCAGCCTGATCAGCAAATATTGCAGCCTTGTCAGAGCTTTTTGCCGGAATATAAACAGTAGCAGAAGTATTTGGAGGAATGGTAAAATTATATTCAAATTTGTTCCCATCTTTTGTCCATCCTGCCTCAATTTTCCCTGAGAAGGAATCAAAACTCCCTTTTGCCCAGGTAAGGGTGCCTCCGGGAAGCGGTTTAAGTATAAAATGCCGGAAACCGGGTGAATCGTAATCAGGCTGAATGCCGAGAATATTTTCGTACATCCATTCCCCTATTGCTCCGAAGGCATAATGGTTGAAGGAGTTCATTCCGGCACCCTGAAATCCCCGGCCTTTAACATAACCATCCCAGCGTTCCCAAATGGAAGTAGCGCCCTGTGCAATAGAATATCCCCAGGAAGGAAATTCTGATGTTTCAAGTAACTGGTAAGCTTTGTCAGTATATCCTCTTTTAACGAGTTCTTTCATCAGACACGGTGTTGAATGGAAGCCTGTATTCATTCTACCTGAATAAGGGATAAATTTATCGATCATCCTTTTTTCAAGTGTATTTTCCATCTCCTTAGGAAATATGTTATAGTGGAGCGCCAATGCATAACATGCCTGGGCGTCACCCTCTATTTTGCCATCTGAATCAATAAAATTTTCCCTGAATGCGGTTTTGATCCTGCCTGCAAGATCATTATAATATGATTCTTTTTCAGGCAATCCTGACACTGCAGCCATCTTTGAAACTGTCACTACAGAATTGTAAAGCATTATTGTTGAAAAGACTTCAGAAGGAATCTGGGCTCCTGTTTTTGGGAACCCTTCAGCATTAAGTGTATTGCCGTTTAGCCAGTCACCATAGTTTAATCCCAGGCCTTTTCTCCAGATCAGATCAGGATTAGAGTTTACAATATTGGTGATGTACTTTTCAAAAGCCTCAAAATTGGTTTTTATTATCTCTTCATTTCCGTAATTGAGATACATAAACCACGGCAGACGGATACCCGCATCGGCCCATCCAGGGGCATTTGTAAAATGCTTTTCATAGCCGAAAGGATGAGGGGCAATATCAGGAAACGTGCCGCGTTCTGACTGAGCATCAAGAATATCTGTCATCCATTTATCGTAAAATGCCGCCATGTCGCGGTTGAACATTGAGGTCTGGGCAAAGATGTAAACATCTCCCATCCAGCCGCATCGCTCATCACGCTGAGGGCAGTCGGTGGGTACTCCGTGCATATTGCTTACGTGAGAACGGTTTAAGTTTTTATATAGCTGGTTTAGCATGGGATTAGAGCATTCAAAGTATCCGGTTCTGGGTTGATCCGAGGCAATTACTCTGGCAGAAAGAATGCTTTTATCCGGTGTACTTCTTAATCCCTGGACCTCTGCATACCTGAAACCGTGATATGTGAACCTCGGTTCATACTGCAGTTTCCCTGATGGCCCCAGTATAACGGTGTCAGTCTGTATAGCGGCGCTTAGATTCTCAGTATAAAGTTCCCCCTCTTCATCCAGGAGCTCACCATGTCTCAGAATAATAAGGTCACCAGGTTTTCCTTCAAGGGATATATTGCACCATCCGGCAATGTTTTCACCTGCATCGAAGAGATAGTAACCTTTTTTTGTTTTTGAAACACTCTTAGCCTCAAGACTCTCAATGATCTTCACAGGCTGGTTAATCTGTGGAACCAGATTATGAGTATTTTTTTCAGCCACAACGTTTTTCCATGACGAATCATTAAAATCAGCAGATTGCCAGTCTTTTACCTCCTTGTTTGCATCATAGCTCTCACCAAGGAAGTTGTCAGCAATACGGATTGGTCCGTCAGGATTTATTTTCCAGCTTCCATCACTGAGTACGCTCTCTTTTGTCCCGTCAGGATATTCAATTTCAAGCTGCAGAAATAGACGGCGGTCAAGGCCATAGGCACCTCTTTTAGGGAAGTACTGGCTCCAGCGTGTCGGGCCAAGCATACCGGCATACCAGCCGTCGGCCAGTTGTGAAGCGATTACATTTGGTCCTGATTTGAGCATTTCTGTAACATCGTATGCCTGGTATTGAACACGTTTATTGTAATCTGTCCATTCAGGGGCCAGCACCCTCTGGTCGGGTTTTTGAGCATTAAATGTGATCTCATATACCCCGAGAGCGGAAACATAAGCTATAGCTTTAGATGGATTGGATTTAAGTTCAAATCTTTTTCTGAGCATCGGTGAAGGAGGAATGCCCCTCCGCTGAGGGTATGGCGGTGTATTAGTAATGCCATCTGTCAGCATATCAGGATCATAACCATCCTCGCGATCAACTTTTATCAGAGCATCCTTGCAGGAAACCTTACATCCGCCAGATAAATTAAGAACTTTATGTGAATCGTCACAAAAGGCTTTTGGTTCCAGATAATCGCGGTAAACTTCCACTTCGGCAAGGGAAAATGCATACATTTTTGAGGGATCGCCCTGATCTTCATAATCAAAGATGCGCCTGTCATACTTTCTAAGCCTGGTTGCGGTCAGACGGATGAAACGCCCTGAACTTTTATTCACATACACCAATATGCATCCCCCGCTCTGATTTGTCAAATTTTGAATTTCCTCGCATTTCTTCCAGTTTTTTCCATCATCACTTGATTCAATTCTAAGACCGATAGGCAAATGGAAATTATTGATTTTCCAGATATTATTGTATGTTGGCCATAGTCTTATTGTTTCGAATTCCCTAATATTTCCAAGATCAATCTGCACCCATTTTTCCTCATCAGGATTATCTGTATAGGCACTCAGATACCCCATATGTTTATAGAGTAAGGGGTATTCAAGTGGTGGCTCAGGATTATCGCCGATCCAGGACGCTTTCCAGTCTGATTTATCAAAGGCCCCTGTTATGAAAGTTGAAGAACTGCTCCATTCTGTAACACTATTGGTAGCATTCCAGACTCTTACCCGCCAGTAATATTTTGTAAAAGAATGCAGTTTGTTTTCAGGCAGTTTTATTCCAAAAGTCTCATTACCTTTGCTTTTGCCGCTGTCCCATATATTTCCTTTTCCTGCTTTAATGCTTTCTTTATTATCACTTACAATGATCTGCCATGCTTTCTGGTATTGATTGTTTTTTGAGGATACAAGTTCCCAGCTGAAACGCGGTGTTTGAATTGCTGTAAGAGCTTCATTCATATACTCGCATTTCAGATTTTCAGCTGTTAGAGATAGTTCTTTCTTATCCTGGCAACCTGCTGATATAAGGAGGAGGAAAACAATGAATAATTTGCAAATAGATTTCATTTGACTTTTCATTTCAGGTTATTAACATCATCCAGGTAAAAACAATTTTCATGACGGGTCATTCCTATTTTAGGATAGTAGGAGACTGCAGCCGGTGCAGCCAGCAGAATTAATTTAGCCATTGGCGCAGCAAGTTTTGTCAGACGTATCAGTTCTTTTCCAATACCCATTTTCTGATGGGTATTTACCACAGCAAGGTCAGAAAGGTAGGTACAGAAGGTATAATCTGTCAGGGAGCGTGATACTCCAATCAGTCTGCCATTTTCGCGGGCTGTTATTATCAGATTTCCAAACTCGAGCATTTTCTGAATTCTTTCCGGCTCATCCACAGGTCTTCTTTCCCCTAAGGTTGAGCTGATTAAAACCATCCTGAATTCTTCAGCACTTAAGTCTTTTTCGATCTGATATTTAATCATATAATACTAATTTAGTGACTGTTGTTTATAATCTGCTCTCCGATGTAGCTTCCGTAGCTGGTTATGCAGAAAGAGGCTACGAGTACAATTAACCCAATGATAAGAACAAGGTATGTTTCGCGTTTAACATCCCTCCACTCTTTCATTAGTACGCCGACAATGTAGCTAAAGAAGATCAGCATCGACATATGAAGCACCCAGCTGGCAAACTGAAAGTTTCCCATTTTTACGTGTCCAAGTCCATAAAAGAAAAACTGCAGGCACCATAATGTTCCTGCAAAGGCTGACCATACCCAGTTCATGAAAAACTGTTTCCCCATCAGATCTTTTTTCGGAATGAATTCATTGAGAGTTCCATTCCGTATACCTGCTATTATAAACCATATGAAGTTCACTGCAAAGCATCCTGATGTTGAAATGATCATTTTAGCATTGCCCTCATAGTTGCCTGCACCATTCTGAGCTGCAATGTCGGCAACAGGCTGACCAAATTCGAGCGAGAGGTTAAAGACTCCGGAGAGTATCCCTGCAATAACTGTAAGGAACAGTCCGATCGACATATTGAATTTTGTCTTTTGACCTGCAAGTGAATTCAGGTCCTTTTCCTTTTTAAAACCGCTCCAGCCGCAGATAATCACTCCGATAACGGAAAGTACCATACCGGAAAGAACAATTCCTCCTCCCGGTTTTGTAAAATAGGTGCCAATTCCGCCAAGTATCATCAATGGTAAAATAGTTCCCAGTACGGCTGAAATTCCTATAGCCAGAGTATATGTCAATGAGTAACCGATATGGTTGATGGCTTTTCCGAATGACATTCCTCCGAAGCCATAGGCCGCTCCCAGTATGAAAGCTGTCCAAAATGGTTTTGAAGGAGCTTCAGCTAAGATTCGAAAGAAATCCGGTACCGTCAGCCAGCCTATAACAAGAGGCATAATCACCCAGGCAAACAGAGCCTGCACAAGCCAGAATGTACCCCATGACCAGCCACGGGTCTTTGTACCGGGCAAATAACAGGTTGAGGCTGAAATTCCGCCAATGGCATGAAGACCGGTTCCTATTAATGGATTTGTTGAAATCATTAATATGCTCTGTTACAATTATTAGTAATTGGATTCAGTTCTATACATTTCAGGGTATTATTTCCAAAACAGAATGTATTGGCAATTCCGGAACTACAATTTTTGAAATCCCGTTTTTATAATCTACTGCAAGTTCTCTTCCTTCAGGCTGAAGGATGATCTTTGTTGGTTGACTTAAAGTGTTTATTTCAACCTTAAGATCCCGTAAAACAGGAATCTCATCATAACCTATCACTGATTTAGTGTTATGATCACCTGCTGCATTGATTAGGTTTATATAGGTTCGGTCATTAAGGGTATTAACAGAGATATGAACCAGATTTGATCCTGATACTTTTACAAGTGGTTCCGGATAAACCGATTCAATATGCTGACTGATATAATCTCTTAGAACATGTGATTTATACTCCGCATATGCTGAACCGGCATTGAAATAAATTGCAGTTATTTTGCCTTTTCCGGCCTTCTTTGCTGATGAGGCAATGATATCTCCTTTCTGGATGAAATCGCTTCCTTTGAAATATGTTGAAATCACTTCTGCATCTTGATCCAGTGTTACTTTGGCATATGGTGAACGGATTCCTCCGATTCTGCCGGCTGCAGCAATGAATTCAGGTTTAGCCTCCTGCATTTCGAGTGACAAAATACCAAGTTCAGCCTTAAAAAGTTCAGCAGTTTCGGATCCGATTACGAGTATGTTTCCTCCGTTATTTACATATTTACGAAGTTCCTCCATGAAACCGGGATCGAGGTAATTACATTCAGGTATAACAATCAGGGGATACCTTTCCATGTTCCCGGTTAGATGGTGTTCCATCAGGATCTCAACAGGGAATTGCCCATCAAGGATCATATAGAGCGATCCTTCAAGCCTGTATGTTGAATTTGAATATGGCCTTGTTCCGTTTTTCTGATGTGAAGCTGTAGGGAAAAGCAGGGCAACCTGAGGGATAGCTTTTGCCTTATGGCAGAATGGCTGTCTTTCGCGGCAGAATGAACCTATCTCTGACAACATACCTGCCAGCCATGGTTTGATAGAAAGATCCCGGTTCTGCTGGAAGTAAAACTGAACACCGCCTCCCATGGCCATTATCTGAGCAGCTTCCTGCTCAAGCTGAACAGCTGATTTTACGCTCATAGGCATTTTACCCCCATCCCACGAAAATCCCCAGGCCATCAGATCCCAGGGTTTCCCCTGAGGAGCAAGACAGCGTGCCTCGAAGGCAGAGCGATAGACTCCGTTCAGAGGTGTTACATCACCAGACAGGTAGTCGACATTTATATTGACTTTTTCGGGCATTATAGATGAATATGCCCAGTTGCTGGTTATCTGAAAGTTTGGATTGTACTGATGTATAGCATCAATATATTTTGTAAGATGCTTCCTGAACAAACCGCGTGTATAATCAATGAATTCAGGGTAATATTTGTGATCAGAAGTCTTAGGTATTTCAGTGATTCCGGTCGCTTCGCGAAATCCTTTAAGTGAAGCTTTACCATAATCCGGTTCTACAGCCCAGCATTCTCCATCGATCCATGCTCCGTCTACACCGTAATCACTAAGCTCCTTGAGCTGAGGGATCATGTATGTATCGAGATAGGGGCTGAAGAATGAAACTTTCTGTGTGCTTGGTTTTCCGTCGGCTCTGATCACATCCCAGTCGGGATGCTCCTTTACAACTTTGTTATCCCAGACACCTGAAAAATGCATGAAGAGTGCAACATTATTCTTTGCCGTCACTTCGCGAAAGAGCTTAAGAGGATCTTTTTCAAATCCTTTTACATGAAATCCCACTTTGGTAGGATAACTGGATATCCCGGGATGTCCCTTGCAATCTATCTGAATAAAATCGGGTTTCACCTTAAGCAGGAAAGTATCAATCATTTCTGCTGTAAGGGTTCTTCCGGCATCATCGATATCCTCGCTTGCATGAAGATCAAAATGCACTCCGAAGAAGCAATCAGATCTTTCTAGTTTCTGCGAAGTTTTCGTTTTTTCAGTCTGGGGTGTGGTTGTGCAGGCTGTCAGAAGAGCCAGGATAAGGGTTGTTAGCTTTATAGTTTTCATTTTGATATTATTTTCAATGAATAAAACTCATCTAAATTATCAATCGTAATTGTATTTTCCCTGAATTTTACGGGTCTATCTTCAGTGCTGTACAGAATTTCAGCTGATTTTATTGCAAAGGGCAATTCAACAGTGATGTTTTGAACAGGAATCAGGTCTCTGTATGGCCTCATGGAGCTGCCCGAAGTATTTACAAGTGACAATTGATATGTACCTGGCAGAACATCTGATTTGTTCAGGCAGATGTGAACTGAGGCTGGTGCATTTGTCTTAAGTACCTTCTGGGTGCCAAGTAAATGGATTATGGAATTATTGAGAAGCATATCATAATCAGGGTGGCCGACAGAGTAATTCAGCTTTTCAATCTCATTTGCAAAGTATATCGATTCTCCTTTTCCTGATTTATTTCTGACCATTATCGGGTTATTGGATTCCCAGGTTGAAGGATAAGCGTTTTCAGGTGGCTGATTGTTGATTTTTGGCAGATAGCCTGTTATTATTTCGCTCCCATTTATCGATTTTGTCATAAGGGTTTTGCCTCCGTTGTGCAGCAGTTCAGTCAGCTCAGTTCCTTTGACAAGATCATTTCTGGTTACTATTTTCTGATAACAATCCAGCTCAGTATTTATAACCTGGTTCATGTAATTGACTCCAAGTGTCCTGGCAAGACCAAAATTCCCCCTGGCAATACCATTTTCATTAAAAAGCGAGGTTTGGAATGTCGCTATCAGTTTTCCTCCGTTTGTCACCCAGTCTTCAATAATCCTGATATGAGTATCACTCAGAGCAGCCACATCGGGTAAGATCAGTATTTTAAACTTCTTTAGTGTTTCAGCGGATAACTGCCTGTCGGAAAGGAATCCATACTGAAAATGGTTTTCTGTCAGCAGTCTCTGTATACCTCTCATTGATCCTGCAAAGCTGTCATCTCCAAGAAGTTCTCCGGAAGGTTTTGAGTAAAGTATACCAATATCGGTAACAGGTTGCAGGTGCTGTATCAGATCTGAATTATCACTCAGATATTTATATGCGTCGGTAGTAATATAAGCGTTTCGGGCATCAGGCGCATTGGCAGGGTAATAGCCATTAAAATAGCAGTTCCAGAATCCTCCTCCCGCGGAAGCTGATTCCCATAACCATAGCCTGGTATCAATTGGAGAAGCCTGAATGTAACGATGATCAGTGCCATTGCCTCCAAACAGGATAACCGGAGCTTTATCAGGTTTAAGGGATTTGAGGAATTTGACAATTGCAGTGGGAAAGTAAATATCCTTATATTCGATTTTGGCTGTATTATCTGCCATAAAAGCCACAATAACAAGAAAATCGAAATATTCAGCAACACTGTAAAAAGAGATACCGGTTTGTTTTTGCTGTTCAATTTTGTACATGTCAAAAACTTCCGCGGCATATGCCTTGTCATTACCATATTTTTTGACCGTATTTCGCATCAGGGCAAGCTGTCTTTCTGCCACACCTTCATTCCATTTATAATACTCCTCCCAGTCTTCTTTAGTGCTTGTTTTAACTGGAATCTGTTTGCCGGTTTTGGTCACATAATCCTTTTTGCAGCGATCGCAATAGCAGGTATTATGAAAATTGACAGCATTATGCCATATCCCGTCGACATGATAATCTGAAAAAAGCGTCTCAATGAATTCCACTGCATGTTCATTACGGTAATAACTGTTATAGCAGGGTGCAAAAATTTCAGGGGTAGTATAATTCAGGATTATCGGATTTCCTTTTTCATCTTTTGCAAACCAGTCGGGGTGCTGATCATACCTCTCTTTTTCAACTCCCCTGAAATCGACACGGGTAATAACTTTGATATTTGCTTTATGGCAACCATCTACTATTTCTGAAAGGAGATCCCTCTTCCCGATGAACGGATTTATATTGGCAAGGGGAAGATCATTCTGAAAAAAATCGACTACGCCTCCTCCGTTCACAACAAGTGTATTTGCATGAACCTTCTTCATGTAATTCACAAGACTGTCAACATTATAATTTGCAGCATCGGGTTTTCTCATGACAGTCTGAAGAATTCTCATCGGTTTGTTATACCAGTAATCAGATTCAACTGTTTGTGAAAAAGCATTTAGTGAAACAAATATTGCAATCAGGAACAGTCCTGGCTTTTTGATTTTCATATTGTAAATAGTTTATTTAAAATTAAGACTAATGTATAAAGTTTACATGGTTAAGCGGTGCTTCGAACATCAGCATTGCATTAATAAGTCTGAAATGAGTAAATCGTGAAATATCATTAACTGTAATTCTTTCCTGACTAATTACCCCTTTCCGGAGAAGATATTCGCGCATAGTACCGGGAAGCAAAGGAGTATCAGGAGTGATCCAATTTTTACCGTCTGTAAAAACGATATTTGAATAAGATGTATCTGTAACACAGTTATTTCTGATTATAATGATGTCATCAGCAACACCTTTGTCAATTAGAGAAATCAACCGGCTTCTGTCAAGATATTTATGATCATATTTAATTGTACCGGCATCGACCTTTTTTAGAGTTTTTACATTTGCCGGAACATATTTTGTGAATTCGACTGAAATTACTGATTCTGAATAAATGATCCTGCATTTTACAATCCCTTCTTTCATATCTACGGGAACGGTTACATAATCTTCCAGGTTCAGAAGGTCTTTTTTGTTGCAAATAGCTTTTCTTGAACGATTCATGCGTTCATTGTGGAGGTATATATTTTCTGGTACTCCGTTATTTATCCTTATGGTTTCAAACAGCCGGTACATATATCTTATCGATCATTTCATTGTATTCTGACAGCGGATCACTGAAAGCCGTAATTCCTCCGCCACTCCGGTAAAAGTAGTTTCCATTATTATTTTCAATAAAGCGGATCATTACCCCACTATCGAGATCATGTCCATTAAATAGTCCTAATACTCCAGTATAAAAACTGCGTTCACAACCTTCAACATCAGCTATTATTTCCGTTGTTTTTCTCTTGGGGGCTCCGCTTACAGAGCCGGCAGGCAGTAGTTTGAAAACAATATCACCAAGATGTGAAAGGTAATCCTTTTCAAGATCACCACGAATCTCTGAACTGACCTGAAGCAGTTGCTTGTCATTTGTTTTTATTTTATCAATGTACCTGAACCTTTCAACCCTGACATGATCTGCCACAAGGCTTAGGTCATTTCTTATAAGATCAACAATTGTATTATGTTCCGCAGTTTCTTTAATATCAGCCAGTATCAATTCTACAGCATTCGGAATGGCGGCATCGATAGTTCCTTTCATAGGGAATGAGCTGATAACTCCATCGCATATTGTAATAAATGATTCCGGTGAAAAGCACACAAATTGTTCATTGTACCAAATCCTGAATTTTGCACTACTATTAAGGAAAATCTCTTTTAGTGACAGGTTGATTTCAACGGGAGTGGAGCAGGTGAGATTAAGTAAAAATGTATTTCCAAATTCAATTTCTTTCCTTACTCTATTGAACTTTTCCAGATAAGTTTCATATGACTCAGGGATTTTTTCAAATCTGAGATTTTTAGAAAAATCTGTTTTTTCAGTACAGTTTGTTTTCCCGTTAATGTTAAATAGCAGATTTTGCGGGTCAATGTCCTCAAGTCTGAAAACTAAAGGATTACTGAGCTCAAAATCTAAAATGAAAAGAAAGGGGGTACCTGATCTGCCCCATTGGTTCATTTGTTCTTTTATATAGCTTTTTCTGCTCATCTACTGCCAATGTAGTAAAGTTAGGAATAAAAGGGAATAATTACTTAGTCATTATCAATGACAGCAGATAACAAGAAGAGGATTTCCTGATTCCAGGATTACACAGACAGAAAACCAGGTAACAGTTTTCAAAAATGCAGGAAGAGACTATTTCCGTGCAGGATCTTCATGCATGCTGCTGAAACCGGAAAGAGTATTTATGCTCTTCGCAGGAAGTTCAATTTCAATTATTTTTCCGTCGCGCATATCAATCTCTTTCAAAGGATTCATTTTGAAATCAGGGCTTGAAATTTCACCTTCTGTTACCCTGTAGAGAAATAATTTATGATCACCTGCTCCGGTCATTCTGAGAGTAACAACCTGTGCGGAATCGCTTTTGTTAAGTATATAAGTTGTGATAATACCATCCTCACTTTTCAATGTATGTGAGAGGATATTCGGTAGGTTAATCGTATCAGTGTAGACAACAGATGAATGTTTTGCCATGAACCGGGTTATAATCCCATAACCAAAAAATGCAACAGGTTCATTTTCAACCTTATCATAATACTTCTGATTTTCAATATCCCATGTCCGGATCAGCTGCCACTGGCCGTCAAGATCGCCCCTGTTAGTGAAGCTCCACCTGTTGAATCCGCTTACTCCGGAACTAAGGCCTCTTAAGACTGATTCGGCATTTGACAATGCTGCAGCAAATGATTTTGGTCCCGGATTTGTATCCTTCCAGCCAAGTCTCATATCGCCAATCTCTGACAAAAACAGTGGTTTGTTATGCTCTTTCGCCCATTTGGACCAGTTTTCCACTATTTTTTGTTTTTCAGCATCAATCCCCTGGTAAGAATGTATATCGTAGGCCCCGATATACTCATCAAAATCAATTTTTGCAGCATCGAATACCGGAAGATCTGTCCAGTCCGGCCCTGAGATAGGGATGTCTATATTTCTTTTGTCGAGTGCTTTTCTAACCTCTTTCCACGCCGGAGTTACAGGAGGATTTGTTTCACCCATGGTCCACCATGAGCCCCAGCTTCCACCGGGAGGTTCATTTGTTATGCATACCCATTTGATGCAGGTATATTTTTTTGTCACTGTCAGGTATTCAACGAGTGTTGCGATTCCTTCGGCAAAATCCTCAAGCGATTTTGGAGCACTGAGTAGTGGCTGTACTCCGGGATAGGAGTTCCATTTCACGTTGCTCCACATCTGCTGAAGAAAAACATCAGCCTCGTTTGCCTCAGCCCAGTCAAGTATTTTATATAGCGCCTGCATCTCTTCATTCTCCCAGTCAAATCTGTCTTTTTCAGGTTCATACATACGGGCACTCATTTCAACTCTTACAAATGACATTCCCAGCCAGCTGGCATGCCGGTAAATCTGTTCCCATGCATCTATGTTTGTTACCGGAGGATTTCCGCCCCATGCGCTTCCGCGATTATTTTTATATCGTGCAGCCCATTTATATTCCGGTGATTCATCTATTGTATCTTCACTTATTGCATGCCATGATGCTCCGATTCCGCCTGCCATTTTATAGACAACTTTTCCCGCATCAACATTAATATCAGCTTTTTTGGAGTTGCAGGCCACAACAATGACCAGCAGAAGAACTGCAAATACAAGATTTCTCATATCAGAAAATTAAGTATGATAAAACAAGCTGAAAGATAAAAAATCCCCGGGAAGGGTAACTACTTCACCACCAATTTTTTTTCGAGGTAGTAATTGCCTGGCTGCAGTGCTTTAAGTGTATATGTACCCGGAGTTGAAATTCCAAGTTCAAGTTCCTCACTCATCCTTACAACCTCCTCTACGCATGGATCACCGTAATACGCATATTTGGCCCAGGCTTCAATTATTATTTCATTCTGGTTATTTGTATAGTGATAGAGTTTTTCGAATGCATAGCATTTGCTGGGGCCAACATAACCAAATACGTTTACAATAAAAACTGATTTTACAGCTACTGTATCAGGGGCATAAATACTATCAATCTTAATAAGATATGGTTCAATTGTTTTTACGTCCATCCCGCAAGAACCAAAAAACATGGTAAACCCTGCCGCCACTAAAAGTCCGATAAATATTTTCCTGAGGTTCATTGTTGAATTATTTGAACGCAATATTACAAAAATCACGCCAAACAACAATATCGAAATTCTCATCTCCCTGGTAATGAGATAAACCTATTTGATGGCAAAAATTTCATTTGCTCCGGTCTGTATCAACTTTGGCTTTTTGACAGTAAAAGAACCAACGCCATCTACAGTTATCTTACCAATATCGATAGTTCCATTTAATACACTTATTGTTACTGTTCTTTTAGCTCCTGCGACTTCATCAGAGATATCTGCAGTGCCATAGGAGTAGCCATCTGACCAGAAAAAACTGCCTTTTATATCACTGAATTTCATTTCGTTTGTAACAGCAGAATAATGGAATCCGGTCAATGCTGGCACTGCTGACCAGCTTGCCATTGCCCTCCCATAATGGTGGCCGCATTCTGCTTCATCAAACGGACTTCTTTTACGTCCGTCATATCGGTTGCGTATATTTGATATGCATTTGAGTCCGTTCTCCTTCTGACCCTCATACAGCATACCTATTGCCGCTGCATACTCGAATCCTGTCATTACCTCAGTGAAATAGGGAAAGGGATTAACCGGCCTTGATTTCGGATAGGAAGCCATAAGCAGAGCAGCTTCATTACCAAGAGCATAGCTCCTGAAGCAATTAAAATGGTCTGATAGATCATTCCTGTAATTGTATTTCATTATACTTTGAAGTGTTTTGGCAACATTCTCTTTTTTAACAAGATATCCCAGTCCGCAAACATGTGCCAGATACTGACCAACAAGCTGGTCCACAAGGCAGCCTTCGCCAAGCTGATAATCGGGATTACCATAATCAGCGGATCCCATCCCAACAAGTTGTTCAGATGGAATATCCTCTTTTGCGGGAACCATTATTTTGTGAATGTAATATTCTCCGTTGAAGAGATTTTCATCCGTCCATTTGCTGCCGGTTAAAAAAAGTTTTCTGCATTTAGCCGCCATCTCCTTGTCTTTCATGTATATTGACATTTCTTCCATTGCTCTCAGAGCACCGAGATACCAGATAGTCATCTGCGGATTAGGGCCATAGTACTCAACGTCCATTGTATTGTGCTGAACTCCCTCCATTACGCCATCCTGATTACCATCCCATCCTCCTTTTATCCAGGCGTAGCTTAATGCCGCCACTGCCTTGGGGTAGAGTTCTCTGAGGAAGTTTTCATCTCCCGAAAACTGCCATTCCCTGTATAATTTTATGATGCAACCCATCTGTCCGTCTGCGGCTACTTTGGCAAAATCGGGAATATTGTCGAGGGGCAGCTTAACCCTGAAGCTCATTATACCGTTGTCCTTAGTTGCAAGGGAAAATTCAACCTTTCGCATCGATTTTGCAATATCTCCGAACAGGAAGGCTGTTGCAGTTTCATAGTTCCATACATGTGTACAGGATCCAAAGCAGCATCCGGTTTTGTCATCACATCCTTCCCATGCATAAAAGTTTCCATCTGATAATCTGAAGCATGTCTGAGACCTGAGTGTGCTCAGGTTAAACAGTGCTGATTCCTTTACATCTGTCGGAAGGTCAGAGCTGCAGAATGCCTCCACAAATTCAGCACATTTTTTTTCAAGAAGATCGAGCTGAGGGTTTGTTTTTACTGCCACATCCCATGCATCGGTATACTTTGTTGAATAGTAGTTCTTGAGTGGTTCTGTTGACCATGCAGTCCTGTTGGGAAAATTCCATGTCAGTAGGAATCTTACTGTAACTACAGACCTGGCCGCCAGAGTATTACCAACTGAAAGGGATGCCATCGGTTTTTCTGAAACCTCATCTTTCCTGTTCTCAAGCTTTCCGTCGGAAGAGAGATCATCCCAGAAATCGAGTATTGAAGATCCCCATCTTTCAGGGAGCCATGCTGTTCTGTACGATATTTCTCCTGATGAGGGTGTACTCAGGGCTATGGTTCCCCACTGATCTATATTCCTGTCTGCTCCCTCTGATGTCATTAAAATCCCTCTGATGCCATTATTTTCCAGGTAGTTGTTCGTATTATCCTTTGCTTTGCCCTCGCTGCCATCTTCACCGATAAAATTCTGCATTGTTCCGCAAATGCCAAATGTTATTGCCTCATCTGAATTGTTTCTTATCTCAAAATCAATAACGGCAACCGGGATACTGCTGTTGTCAACATCACCGGGGATGAGCGGATTAAATGCTTTCATTTTGACTGTAACAGGCAAATGTGATGTACTCAGGTTTACCTGGCCGAAAGGGTAAGCAGCTTCAAAAGTAGCTTCGCTGAATCTTGGAAGTCCATGATTTGTGGCTATTGCTCCTGAAGCACCTTCATACTGATAAAAAGGAACCGGGCCTTCGAGCAGCCGAAGATCTTTTTTCCCATTTGTTTCAGTGTATAGGGTGAAGAATGCAGAATTGTTTCTTCCTGATCCCGGATTGTAGCCTTTAGCAGGTCTTCCCATTATTTCCCAATCCTGAAGGTTTCCCCGTCCTCCGAGTGAAACGGTTCCTGTTCCGATTCCTCCTACAGGCATTGCGATTTTATAGATGTGCTCCTGGTCATATTTTTTCAGGACAGGCCAATCGGATGAATGAAGAGGCTGACAAATAGCACTTGCAATTATAAACAGCAACGTAATTCCTGATTTCATATAGATATATTTTAGAAAATATTGTTAATTATTTCACAGTAAAAAACTGAATTCTGCAAATTGCTTACGGAAAAATTAATTCTCTTTGATAAAATACAGCTTATTATCTTCCACCTTGTAGTAGAGAGGAGCAATCGTGATTTTAGGATACCTTAATCTGAGACGTTTTGTCTCACTGAGGATGAAATCGGTTTCATTGCCTATTTCAAACATAGGGGCAAAATGCATAAAATGTTCTTCGGCCCTGTCTCTTTCCCATCCTGCTGTTTCAACAAGTCCTTTAACAAACTCCGGCTGCCGGGCCATTAGATTTACCATTCCGCAATTATTATGGCCTATAAGCACTATATGACTTACACTGCCAACAGATATCGCATAAGATACCTTGAATTCACTGTACCTGAGGTTTGCTCCTCCTGACCGGATGATAAATGCAAAATTATCAGGGATATGAAGATGCTTACGGTTGTCCATGCACATTCCTACCAGCAGCACGGCTTTCTCATAGTTTTCATAAGCTCGGTTGAGATTATGGTATTCCAGGAGAAGGCCTATAGGAGTTCCATGGTAATCAGGAAGAATGTCGTTAAGTGAATTTACCGGTAGCAGTTTATTCATTACAGTTTCAGATTTTTAGTTGAACATCGCCTCCTTTATTTTCAATTTTCCTCACTCCGGTTGTTCCTCCGGTAAGTAAAGAAATATCCACAGGTTTGTTGGTTTTATAGGATCCGCAGGTAAAATCAGGTACATCAACCGATGAGGACCTGTTTGCTACGGACAACTCACTGAGCGGACCAATTGAGCTCCAGAGAGCAGCATCGTAAACGTCCTGATCAATAGGCAGTCCGTTCCTGAGGCAATCAATGAGCCTCCAGTCCATAATAAAATCCATTCCGCCATGACCGCCTATCTGCCTGGCCAGTTCTCCTATTTTTTTTACAACAGGAGGAGTATATTTCTCTTCCAGTATTTTGAATTCCTCATCTGAGAGCCATTCATGTCCTTTTGAAATGCGACCCGGCGAAGGATATTTAAGAGATGATGCTTTTGTTCCGCTGATCAATTGGATCCTGGTATATACCCGGGGTGATGAAATATCATACTGAAGCATTATTGACTTCCCTCTTTCGGTTCTGACAACAGAAGTATTCATATTTTCATTGAATGATTTTCCTGCGAATGGAAAATAAAAATCATCATTGGAAGCAAGCTCTTTAGCCTTAACCCCCAGGCAGAAATCGTTTCCTGAAAGCGATACCATATAATCCATTCTGTCACCCCGGTTAATATTCATTACCTGGCATATAGGACCAAGTCCGTGTGTAGGATACAGATTCCCTTTGCGTTTGATAATATGTTTCAGCTGCCACATATCCACAAACCTGTTCTTTGACCAGATTATCTCTTCATTCAGATTATGTATATATGCTCCTTCACAGTGGACAATATCACCGAAAAAGCCGTTTCTTGACATGTTAAGGGTAAGCAGTTCAAAGAAATCGTAACAGCAGTTTTCAAGCATCGTACAATGCTTCTTTGTTTTTTCTGATGTATCAACTAACTGCCAGCATTCATCAATAGTTACTGCTGCCGGAACTTCAATGGCGGCATGTTTTCCATGTTCCATTGCATAAACGGCTATTGGAGTATGAAGTTCCCATGGAGTAGCAGTATATATCAGGTCAATATCATCTCTTTCACACACTTTTTTCCATATCTCCTCCGAATCAGTATAAATATCGGGAGTATGCCCTTTTCCTTTGATTGCCACCAGCGTTTTGTTTACAGCTTTGGGCAGTTTATCACAAATTGCTTTGATTTCAACACCCTCTATCATACTCATTCTTTCTACTGCACCGATGCCTCTTGCACCGACTCCTATAAATCCAATCCTTACAATATCTAATTTTGGAGCTGCATAACCCGACATATTAAATGTCTGTTTCCTGTTTTTTTGGGAACTCTCTCCAAAATTTTTAAAGAATGATGATCCTGCCAGGCTCAGTCCTGAAAGCCCTGATATCCTGATGAATTCTCTGCGGTTTTTCATTTTATTTCAAAGTTATCGAATTCTGCAAAATTGAATGCCGATCCAATGCCGGCTAATCCATGTGTATATTTTGTGGAGGTAACTGAAATAGCTTCCTTATCATTTACCCATGCTGATATTTTACTTCCGCTGAATTTAACTGAGAGATGATGCCATTTGAACGGAGGGAAATCTGCCCATCCTGTTCCTATGACCCTGTTTCCTTCCATAAGAGTCCATTTATTGGCGGTCGTGATAATGAAGGTGTAGCCGTCAGGGTAGTCTGTGCCTCTTTTTGTGTCGCTTATCCTGCCAAGTATTTTGGCACTTCCTGTGTTTTCAGTTATGGCGACATCACAATGAACTTCATAGTCTGTCCAGGCCGTGTCTCCAAGTATTGTTTCCACGGAAGGATTGTGGCTTACCTCCCATTCAATGCCCTGGTGATCAATGACCTGCCTGAGACAGTTCCCTTTGTTATCCGATCGTTTATGTACTTCAAATACCCCTGCCTGATCCATAAAATACCTGGCAAGCTGTCCAATACTGTCATTTTCAAATCCGGTTTGGTATGGAAAAGCAAAGGGTTTGTTTTCAGGAGCTTTATAGTACCCTTTTGTCTGGCCTGTTGTTGTTGTCAGTGAATATGCAGATTTGCCTTCAAGGATTATTGTGAAATTATTGTTTTTTATTCTGATATCAGGTTGTTTTTCAAATTCGGTTTTACCTTTTGTGCTTTTCCAGACATGCAGCGGCCTGTTACCGAAATCTGCATCAAGTTTAAAATTTACTGTCTGGGAACCTGTCGTGTCAACAGTTTCAATTATAATGCTGAAATCCTTCCTGTCAGGAGAGACCAGTGTCACATAGCTTCCTTTTTTCAGGTAACCACATCCTGAATCTGCATATTTCCATCCTGGTTCTGCAAACTGAGTGGTATGAGCAGCTGCCCATATTCCCGGCTGAACTTCAAAATATCCGCTCCAGGGTGTTTTGGCATACATTAGTCCGGAATTAGGTATTGAGAGATTATCATAATATGATGTAACCAGGCTCCATGTTATCACGTTGGTTGATTTACCTTTGATATAATTTCTATTGTATAATTTTACAAGATATTCAAAACCCTCCCAGTCTCCCCTCCATGGCCCCCCTTCACTATTCCTGAGAGATTTATTCAGATTTTTTGCAACCATTGTTGACGAGTAAGGATTATCTTTCCACCTCTCATTATAATGGATACCAATAGCATAAATTGCATCATTTAAAGTTTTGTCATTCTTCATAAGTTCAGCTATGCCCCAGTCGAAAGTATCAGGAGCAATAATCTTAACATGATTTAGTCCGTTTTCATTGAGCGTTTTCCTAAGAAGTTTGATCCATTCAGCATCAAAGTCTCTCTCGTTCCAGATACCTGTATAATCAATTTTAACATTATGATATCTCTCCGCCCCTTTAATAAATGCAGAAATATAATCGGCATTGTCCTGAGAATAGAATATGCCGTTGCCTATCCACCCGGGGCATCCCCATTCGAGACAATCAAGATATATTGAAGGATTCCTTTTTCTGGCTTCTTTCATCAGCATCCATTCATAACCCCGTTTGAAAAAAGAAGATTGCGGATTTGTCATCTCTTCACGGGTATGTGCATGACCCGGTTCTGTTCCGTCAGTTGAATTTACATCCCCCCCGATTTCAACTTTAAGATGTTGCAGACCTGCTCCGAATTTTGGTTTGAAAAGATAATCAAGAACCTGATCTCTTTGTTCTGCAGGATAATCGAGAAGTAATTTGGAGGAAGCACCGGCGCTGAGAGCTCCTATTCCTTCAAATGTTCTGCCCTCAATATTGTTGCTGATTGTGATAAACTGATTTTGTGAAAAGAGTAAACCTGATTTTATTAAGATCAGGGAAATTGTAAATAATACCCTGTGCATAATGTATCTTTTTTGCAGATGCGGCTACCTATTTTTTATTCTTTGAGATAAGTATTTTGTCGACCCTTTTGCCATCTATATCAACTATCTCAATAGTAAAATCATTAAATGTGAATTTATCGCCTATCTGAGGAAGCTTATCGATATGGCTTAATACAAATCCGGCAACTGTTGCATACTCAACATTCTCAAGATCAGTCATATAATTTTCAAAAATGCCATCCAGAACCTCCACAGGGGCGTCCCCGCTAACAAGGTATGATTTGTCCTCTCTTATGAAAATATCAGGTTCATATTTTTCTCCCTCCTCAGGTATATCCCCAATCAGGTTCTCGAGAATATCATGGAGAGTTATTATTCCTTCAATACTTCCGTATTCATTTACGACAATACAGAAGTGGACCTGTTTTTCCCTGAACAGGGTCAGTACTTTATAGGCTTCAGCACTTTCCGGAACAATCAAAGGCTGGGTTAATAATGCTGTTATTGCACACTCATCAGTCGACCGGTCTGCTGTAAGGAAATCTTTAATACTTAGTATCCCGATAAAATTATCAATGTTATCCATTGAGCAAACAAGTCTGCTGTGTTCCGATTTCAGTACCTGTTCCCTTATTACATCAGGAGGTTTATTAATGTCAATCCATTCCACTTCCATTCTGTGAGTCATAATATGCCGGGCCTTCTTATCCGAGAAATAGAATACTTTCTCATGAATAAAATTTTGCTCTTTTTCTATTACGCCTTCATGCGATGCTATTTTAAGCATTTGCCTGATTTCAGCCTCAGTTGTATGTTCCTTTGGTTTCTTAATGCCGATAATATCGTTGATAAGGGAAGTGGAGAATGAAAGAAATTTGACAACCGGGTAGAAGATTAAGCTGAAATAGTATATAACAGGGGCTACCCTTGCTGATATTTTTTCAGGTTTGCTTAATGCGATGGTTTTTGGAACAAGTTCACCAATAAGAATTGAAAAATACGTGATACCAAGAACTGTAATTGCAAGAGCGATCTCATTGGCTGAATTTTTAACTGGCTCAAATTTTTCAAAGAATGGGGTAATGTCATCTGAAATACTCAATCCTCCGTAAACACCGGTAACAATTCCGATAAAGGTTATACCCACTTGTATGGCGGAGAGGAAATTTTCCGAATCTTTTAGAAGCAGCAAAGCAGTTTTGGCTCCTTTGAGGCCGTCTTTCTTCATTTGTTCCAGCCTCGATCTCTTGCTTGAAATGAGGGCAATTTCCGAAAGGGCAAAGAATCCGTTAAGGACAATCAGTATACAGATTATGAAAAGTTCCATTTTCTCAAAGATAGCTTAATCTCTTTTCTTTTTCAACCCTGTTTTTCCGGAAATCTCTTCTTTAGCCATTTCTCTTAAAAAATAAGGATCTGTCATTCTTATTGAAAAGAAGAATCTCCTGCTAATTTCAAAAATATCCGATTAGTAGTGTAATTTTATATCAAACATACTTGAAAATGAAACCAGTAAACCCATACCGAAATCTGTATCCGGATATAATTATTATTTTTCTAATTATTGTGTTACCTTTTTTCCCCGGGTGTAATAACAATCAGGGAAGAAGTTATGATTCTTCAGCCAATAAGGTTTCGCCGGTTAAGTCCGCAACCAATGCTGCTGAAAGGAAATCAGAATTGCCTGTTTCAGATGTTTCAGCTGATTCGCTTCAGGAATTGCTCAAAGGGAAATGGTTAAGGTCTGACGGGACTTATATTATTGAGATTTTTTCGATAAAGTCTGACGGAGTTATGGATGCAGGATACTTTAATCCCAATCCTATAAATGTTGGTAAATCAGGATGGTTAATCAGGGATGGTGAAATCGTTTATGAAATAATTCTGAAGGATATAAATTACCCCGGGTCGAAATACAATCTTATTTATGATAAAAAAAATGACTGTCTGATTGGTAATTATTTCCAGGCAGTACAGGGCATTAACTATGATGTGGTATTTATACGGCAAAAATAATAATCGAAAGGGATAAGATAAACAAGTTATCGGTTAGGGTTAATTCTACGAGATATGACATCGGGAGTACAGTTACCTATGCTTTTAATTTGTTCCCATTAAATAATGTTACCCTGACAGTGGTTCCCTCACCTTCATGGCTTTCAATTTCTAATTGTCCGTTATTCAGCTTTAAGAAATCGTTGCATAAAATCAGACCCAGGCCGGTTCCTTTTTCTTCTTCAGTTCCGTATGAAACATGATTTTTGCCCAGATCAAACAATTCATTTTTTAATTTTTCGGGGATTCCTATACCGTTGTCTGAAACAATGATCTGAACATGGTCATCATTAACCTGTTTGGCCAGTAATCCAACATGGCCTCCTCTTTTTGTATACTTTATTGCATTGTTGACCAGATTTCTAAGGATGAATTCGATTTGATTTTTATCTCCAAGAACAGTTAAATTCTGGTCAAATTCACATATAAGATCTATCTCTTTTTGTTGTGCCACCTCATTGTAAACCTCATAAACCGGAGATACAATTTCCTTTAAATTAACTCTTTCCGGAACAGTTTTGAAGTCCTTCATTTGCAGCCTGGCCCAGTTGCTCAGATTCTCTGTCATCCTGATTGTATTGTCGACAGTTGTCCCGAGTTCCTGACTTAGTTTAATTATTTTTGATTTATCCATTTTGTCAATGAATTCAGCCAGAAGCATTGAAACAGTTTTTATTGAATTAAGCGGGCTTCTCAGATCATGAGAGATAATTCCGAAAAATTTATCTTTTGTATTATTCAGGATTTCAAGTTGTTTACTTTGATATTCTATAGTCTGTTTCTGATTTTTAAGTTTTTTGTTGGAACTGAAGATGATTATGAGAAGTCCACAAAGCAGTATGATTGAAAATAATGCACTTGCAAGGATTATGTTTCTTTCTCTTATTTTTTGCAGGTGCATCATATTTTCCTGTTCAAGCATAATCTTCTGCTGAGATAGTTCGTGAACCACAGGTATATTTCTTGTCAGATTATACATGTTGAGCAGCTGCTGTCTGTCGATAGAGTCCTGCATATTTTTATACAAGTCAAGATATTTCCGTACAGACCGGGAATCATCCATCTCAGAATAGTATTGCATAAAATCAAGATATACCAGCTTAAGGTAATTATGTAATTCGTTATCGAGACAGAATTTCTCAGCCATTTTCAGGTAAGCAAGCTGGTCCTTTTTGTTATTTTGAAGTTTGCTTATCCGGGACAGGGACAGTATTGATTCCGGAGTTGCAATTTTCTGTGATTCAGTACCAAGTCTGGATTTTATTTCGAGAACCTTATTGAAACAGTCCTTAGCTCTCTCCAGTCTGTTATTGTCAAGCTCAAGTTTTCCCAACACATTATAGCAAGCCGAAAGGACAGCCAGATTCTTTAGTGAATCATTGATACTTACAGCCAGCAGGATCATTTTCCTGCAACCTGCAGTGTCACCGTTATTATAGCAGCTTTCCCCAAGGTTGTAAGACGTAACACCCATTCTTTCCGGGTTCTTTAGCCGGGAGTATATTTCGTATGATTTCTTATGAAAATTTAATTCACTTTCTTTCTGGCCCAAACCTTTATTTATGTGCCCAAGTGATATATAGCAATTGGCTATGCCTGCTGAATCATGTAGTTCAGAAAAGATATCATATGCAGCCTGGTTAAATTCAAGGCTAAGGGAGTAGTTTTCAAAATATGAATATATCCCTGAGAGAATCCTGTATGATTCAGCAGTTCCTTTGTCATACCTGTTGTTTATCGATAATTTCAGTGCCTTATTGGCATAATCGAGTGATTTTGCAGGATCAATAAAAACAAGATTACGGCTTAACAGATTTATTGAATCAATCTGGTTGAAAACACCAGAATCATTCTGATGGATATTTTTACCGGTTACTTCATTTCTTTGTCCTGTCAGCTGCAATGAAAAACAAGAGACGAGAAGTATCAAAAAAGCACTCAACCAGATTGACTTCATTAAAGTGATTCTTTTTATTCCAAAGATAAGAATGACGCTGATTTAAAAAATCCCATTAGTTATATTTTCCAATTTAGCAGACTTTTCCGTTCATTCTGTTTCTTTGTTGAAATTTTTTAACTCAAAGGGTATTTTTAAAGTCAGTGAAATATTTCTGCCAGGATTATAAAATCCAACCTCTTTCAATGTTGAGAGATGATCGACATATATTTTGTCAAACAGATTGGATACACTTATCATCACCGATAAATTCTGGTTAGCAATTTTAATATTTCCCCCGGCTGCCAGGTCAAATAATAAATAGTCATCTGTTGGTGTTTCATCAATTGCAATCTTATTCTGTCTGAAAACCATCACAGGACTGACCATAACAAATGCATTATTTAAAAAAGCTGCCTTTCCCTTTTCGGCCCTGACTTCAAAATAGAGTTTGTCAGCTGGTATAAAGGGCAGATTAGCACCATTATTCTGAATTCCGGTTACAGTTGAATAAGTTGTCATAAGGTGCAGCCATTTAGCCTCAGAGGGATGAAAGTGTATTCCTGCCTCTGCGCCAAAAAGGTAGGAATCATCCTGACGATATTTGTAAATACTGACTCCTGTTCCGGTTGTATCTCCTGTTGGAGAAATATAGATATAATCATTGATTCTGTTGTAGAATCCTGCAATATCAATTGTATAGTTCTCATGATGGTAATGCATGCTCATGTCCAGTTCATATGAATTCTCAGGGCTGAGATTTTGATCCCCAATTTCATATCGTGTTTCATGCTGACCATTTGATGTTAATTCTGCCAGGTTAGGTGTTCTGAATGCCGCTGCAAAATTAGCCCTTAAGAGCAGCTCTTCAGAAATATGCAACGTAGAACCCAGTGATCCGCTTAGACTATTATAGTCATTGTTAAGCCTGCTCCTGAAATCTGGCATTCCTTCTGTCCCGGTTTCATCAGCAATTAATGTTTTATAATCGTATCTTATACCTGCCTGTACTTTAAGCTTTTTATAAAGGGTCCTTTGCAATAATGTGAAAACGGAATAATTATTTGTTATTGCATCGGGGAGCAGAATTGTTTCCCGGTCGTTAAGATTTTTATTCTTTTGGTTCATTCCCTGAAAGCCAATAATGTATTCAGAATTTTTGTCTGAAGGAAGATAGATCTTAGTTTCATATGTGAGAGTTGCAAGTTTCATCTGGATTTCATATACATCTGGTTCTCCGAAATGGATTAGTCCGGTATTCTGATAAGCTGAGTTTACTTCCACTTTCAGGTTCCCAAAATATAGTTTGTTCTGTGAAGAAATCAGATGTGTATTGAATTGCTGAAAGAATAATTCAGGTTTTCTTCCGCGTTCCGGAACTAATTCTATTGCTTCTTCCTCCGCCAGTCCGAGATTTTGCTTTCCGTAGTCGTAATATAGTTTAAAGGTTCCATTTTTACCAGTGGTTCCGGCATTGATTTTTACGGAGTTTTCATTGAATCGGGTATTAGGAACAAATACACCACCTCCCTGTAGATAATCTGCATGAGACTTTTGCCCAATCCGTATTCCTCCAAAAAGATGTTTCCCGGCGCCTTTTAAACCAAAGTTGTTCGTTATTCCATAGCTATTGGAAAACATCTGCAGATTATAGTCTCCGGCAATTGTACCCACAGGTGCCGGTTTTTCCTTTATAAAATTTATTACTCCACCAATGGCATCTGATCCATATAAAAGTGAAGCTGGTCCTTTTATCACTTCAACATCTTCTGTACCAAATTCATCAATTCCCAAAGGATGGTGGCTCGAATACTGATAGTTTTCAAATCTTACCCCATTGTTCAAAACAAGAATATCATTCATTGACAGTCCCCGGATTACAGGTTTGGAAACGCCATTGCCTTTAGAAATCATATTAACGCCCGGCACTTTCGTTAAGGCTTCACTGAAATTTGGAGTGGTCTTTATATCAAAAATATCAATTTTCAGAGCCTCAATTTTAACAGCATTTTCATGCTGGGTTGAGCTGTAACCTCCTGTGATGACGATTTCCTCAGTTTTCATTATTGAAGCAACCATGATAATGTCAAGTTCAATGTCATTTTTTTCAAATATTACAGTCTCAATAATGTTCAGGTAACCTATATAGGAAAACTGAACCTTAAATTTTCCGGCTGGCAGATCTGAAATGCTGTATCTGCCATTCTGATCTGAGACTGTTCCTTTGTTTATTTCAGGAAGATAAACTGTGGTTCCAGCAAGTGGTTGATTTTCCTGATCTGAAATTTTACCCATGACTGAGTATTGTGCATTCAAAGGATATAAAAACAGAATGAATGCATAAAATGCAAATATCTTTTTCATTTAAAGTGATTTAAATTCTACAAACAGTATTAAAAATATTTTCAGACTGATTGTAAAACCGGGGGAGCCCGAAGAAGAAATGAAAATTTAGATTTATCAGGATAGTTGGATGATTTGAACCGGTTTATGAAATGATCGGTCCAGCAGGAAATCAAAGAGTTATTCTGCTTGTCAGAACTTAGGAATACTGAATATTGGAAATCGCATATAAAACACTTCTCACCGAATGATTGCCCTTTGCGATTTTCTTCATGAGAACAGTCATTGCTATGGCGATGCTCAAGCTTTATTGCTGATGGCGCAAGCAATATTAAGACAAGTAAGTATGATACAATATTTTTACTTCTTACCCGCATCTTTTTTTCAGAAGAAATGTTCGCTTTTAACGTTTTTATTCATAGAGACCAATAACTTTCAGGGGGGGTGGGGGGGGGGGGCCTTCAGTATTAATTGTTCGATAAGTGTAATAGGGGGTTCATTCTATAACAAATCGGAGATATTTATTGTTTAAGGGAATTCAATGAAATTATCACGGAATACATTTACATTCTGTGCTTTTTTAAGGTAAATAATGTTTTTTGCAGCAGCAGGTTTGAACCTGTCCCAGTTTTTGTTTTCAGGTTTACTCCATGCAGTTTCGGCTAATCCCAATACCCGGGGAAACAGTTGTTTGTCGATATTGTGCTCACTGCGATCGATATGTGACCAGAAATTTGCCTGCACCCCTAGGTAGTTCTTTTCACTGGTGCCTGGTCTGACCGGTTCATAATCATAAATAGTACGTGTATTAATCTTATCATAGGGATAATCAAAATAGCAATGAGTGGTAGGTGTACATACAACACGGAATCCGGATTTAACCTCTTTTTCCACTTCACTAAGTTTCCATCCTCTCCAGAACATCAGAACCTCATCACCTGACAGCTTTCCTCCTTCAATAATCTCATCCCAGCCGACAAGTGTTTTGTTTTTGGATCTCAGGTAATCACCAATTCTTTTTACAAAAAGACTCTGCAGTTCTTCTTCATTACTCAGATTATTATCTTTCATTGTTTTCTGGCAGTAAGGACATCTTTTCCACATAGCCTTTGGAGCTTCATCACCACCAATATGTATGTAGGGGGAAGGAAATAATTCACAAAGTTCATCCAGAATCCCGAAAATCATCACATAAGTAGATTCTTTTCCGGCGCAGAATATCTCTTCATGTATTGATTTGCCCTCTAAAAATGTGTGAATTACGGGTCTTACATTTTCACAGGAGAGCTCAGGATATGATGCTATTGCAGCAGAAGCATGTCCTGGTAATTCTATTTCCGGAACAAGCATCACATTCCTTGCCTTTGCGTATATGACCAGCTCCCTGATCTCATCCTGCGAATAGTATCCTCCCATCCTGTTGAACTCCGGATCGAATTTTGATCCGATTTCTGTGAGCAGCGGGTATTTCTTAATTTCAATACGCCAGCCCTGATCATCAGTAAGGTGAAGATGAACTACATTTAGTTTATATTGTGAAAACAGGTCGATATATCTTTTAACAAGATTTAAAGGCATGAAAGTCCGGCTTACATCGAGCATAACTCCTCTCCATTCGAAACGGGGAGAATCAGTTATGGTCATGGCTTTCAATACTCCATTTTCTGAACAGATAAGCAACTGCTTAATTGTTTGAAGTCCATAGAATATCCCGGCACCAGTTGAAGCCGTTACCCGGATACTGCCGGAAGAAATATTAAGTTCATAACCTTCAGGTTTTGAAACAGTTTTTTCAATCCGGAGAACAATATTGCCGGAAGAATTTCCTTTGGATGTGACCGTTATTTTTCGCCCTATTATATCCTTCATTTCTTCAGAAAATAATTCGGCTGCAGTGTTAAGAGATAATGGGGCGATAATTTTGGTTTCAGGTTTAAATACAAACTCACCTTCAAGAATTCCGACTTTCTGAGGTTGAGGAATAATGCTGAAGTTTTGGGATTTTGAATTACCGGCAATGCAACAAATTATTACCAGGAAAAGAAGAAATCTTTTCATATTAGAGATTGTTAATGAAAGGAGGCTTTAATTATTCGTTTTCAGGTGAAATATATTTATATAAAATTCCCGCCAGTGAAGCTCCGACAATGGGAGCTATCCAGAACAGCCAGAGTTGCCCAAGTGCCCATCCTCCTGCAAATATAGCCTGGCTTGTGCTTCTGGCCGGATTTACGGATGTGTTTGTTACAGGAATGCTGATTAAGTGTATTAACACCAGTCCCAAACCAATAGCCAGACCTGCAAATCCTTTCGGAGCTTTGGAGTGAGTTGAACCAAGTATGATCATAAGGAACATGAAAGTCATTACAATTTCGGTTACAAGGGCTGGCAACATTCCATATCCGCCAGGCGAATGTTCACCATATCCGTTGGCTGCAAAACCTCCTGTTTCAAAACCTGGTTTACCACTTGCTATCAGGAACAATAAAGCTGCTCCTGTTATACCTCCCAATACCTGTGCTATAATATACGGACCAACTTCTTTACCTTCAAATCGTCCTCCTATCCACAACCCGACAGAGACCGCAGGGTTAAGATGGCATCCGGATATATGGCCTATTGCATATGCCATTGTAACAACAGTTAGACCGAAAGCAAGAGCCACTCCGGCAAATCCGATCCCAAGTTCAGGATAAGCCGCTGCCAGTACAGCACTTCCGCATCCTCCAAGTACCAACCAGCATGTGCCAATAAATTCTGCGACAAGTTTTTTCATTTTCTTATTTTTTAAAGTAATAAAATATAACTTTTAACAAATGAATCAATGATCAGGTCTGCAACCGGATTTATGATTTCTGAGGTTGCATTCCAAAGTTATGTATTTTTTATACCCATACAATCCGGAACCAAAAAGGATATTGTTAATTTTATGTGGTTTATTTCACAAATCCTGAATTTAAAATTAAAATAAATATGATAGAATTTAAAAGCTTTGAAGGGCTGGTAGCCGCTCCTTTCACGGCTATGGATAAAGCAGGTAATCTGAATCTGGATTTGGTTCCCGAATATTACAATTTGCTAAGGAAGAACGGGGTGGTTGGAGCTTTTATCAATGGATCCACCGGGGAAGGTGTTTCGCTTACCCAGGAAGAAAAGAAGCAACATGCAGAGAAATGGGCTGAGTGTTATAAAAATGATGGCAATGTCAGAATAATTAGTCTTGTTGGCGGAACATCATACAAGGAATGCATTGAGAATGCTGTTATATCATACGAGGCAGGTATCTCTGCCATAGCGGTACTGGGCCCGTATTATTTTAAACCGGCTGATGAAAATTACCTTGCAGAATTTGTTGCAAGGGTAGGGGAGTCAGTTCCTGATATGGCTGTTTATTATTACCATATACCTGTACTTACCGGGGTAAATATTCCGATGGCCCGGTTTATTATTAAGATCTCTGAAATGCTCCCGAACTTTGTGGGAATCAAATATACTAATGAGGATTTCATGGATTTTATGTCCTGCCTTAATTATAAGGGTGGAGCCTACGAGATGCTCTGGGGCCGTGATGAGAATCTGCTGCCTTCTCTTGCAATCGGTGCAAAGGGTGCAGTTGGAAGCACATACAATTATGCTGCTCCTCTGTACAATGAATTAATAAAAGCTTATAATGAAGGCAGGGTAGATGAAGCAAGAAGACTACAAAACCTTTCGATTAAAATGATTTCTCTTCTTGGAAAATACGGCGGTATGGGAACTGGCAAGGCGTTTATGAAATATATTGGCTTAGACTGCGGAGAATTCCGCCTGCCTGTAAAGAATCCTGATGCAATTGCTTATTCTTTGTTTGAGAAAGATGTAAAAGCCCTCGGAATTGACAACCTGCTTTCTGTGAAATGAAGCTGAAAGAAAAGTCCTGTTATCCCTGGCTGGTGGTTGCTCTGCTTTGGGTGGTAGCACTGCTTAATTATATGGACCGCCAGATGCTTTCTACAATGAAATCATCAATAATGGGGGATATCAGGGAGCTCGAAACTGCTGAAAACTTCGGCAGGCTTATGGCTGTATTCTTATGGATCTACGGGCTTATGTCGCCAATGGCCGGACTGGTGGCAGACAGGATTAATCGCAAATGGCTAATTATCGGGAGTCTGGGTGTCTGGTCAGGAGTTACTCTTGCAATGGGTTATGCAACGACTTTTAATCAGCTTTATGTATTAAGGGCGATTATGGGAGTCAGTGAAGCACTCTATATTCCGGCCGGACTGGCCCTGATAGCAGACTACCACAGAGGAAATACAAGATCACTTGCGATAGGGATACATATGACAGGCTTATATGCCGGGCAGGCACTTGGAGGATTCGGTGCTACAGTAGCCCATAACTGGTCGTGGCAGACAGCTTTTCAAAGCTTTGGAATGATTGGTGTTATTTACTCTTTTGTTCTAATGCTGTTACTTAATGAAAAGAGAACAACAGTTTCAGTTTCAGCGAAACCTAAATTTTCATCATCAGGTTTTAGTTCAATAGCACACAGCCTGTCGATTCTTCTTGGAACAACAAGTTTCTGGGTAATCCTCTTTTATTTTGCCACTCCCAGTTTCCCCGGATGGGGCATTAAGAACTGGCTTCCAACATTATTTTCGGATAACTTCGAAATTGAAATGTCACTTGCCGGTCCTTTAAGCACAATTTCCATTGCATTATCTTCATTTATTGGAGTAATTGCAGGAGGACTGTTAGCTGACCGGTGGATAGGAATAAATTTGCGCGGCCGGATTTATACAGGTGCCATTGGCTTATCACTTACTATTCCAGCTCTGATTTTTATAGGATTGGGAGAGGGACTATATAGTGTAATAGGCGGAGTTGTATTGTTTGGAGTTGGATTTGGAATGTTTGATGCCAACAACATGCCAATTCTCTGTCAGTTTGTTTCACCCGGGCACCGGGCTGCAGGATACGGACTCATGAACATGGCAGGAGTATTTGCAGGTGCCCTGGTTACAAAGTGGCTCGGTAAATCGACTGATGCAGGCAGCCTCGGTCCCGATCTTGCTTTTCTTGCCATACCGGTGGCGGCTGCAATTATTCTTCAGCTTTTTGTCCTCAAACCAAGATTTGCAGACAGAATTGAGGACTGATCAGATAAGCATTTGTTTAATAGTTGTCCTTAGGCTGGCTTCCCATTATAAGTTTAAGACTACCTCCCTTAACAACTTCACTGAAGGGGACAAATGTTTTTTTCAGATCGCTTCCGTTGAGTGACATAGACTGGATATAAATATTATCTGATGAATTGTTTTCAGCATCAATAACAAACTGTTTTCCGGGGTAATATTTGTTATTCAGTTTAATTGTGATCCTGTCAAAAAGCGGACTTCCGATACCAAATGTTGGCTGCTGATCTGTTAATCCCTTAACATCAAAAAGGCCCATTCCTGCCATTACAATCCAGGCTCCCAGCTGACCCTGATCCTCATCCTGTCCGAAGCCATAACCATGAATCCCTTCAGTTCCGTAGAAATCCCTGCATATCATTCTGACCCATTTCTGGGTTTTGGAAGGAGCTCCGGTATGATTAAAAAGGAAGGAAGTATGAAGGCAGGGTTGGTTTCCGTGATTATAGGGCTTTGTGATACCTGCAAATGCATGTATTTGAGTACCTCCCCCGAAGAGATCTTTTTCTGAGATAAGAAATATACTGTCGAGCCGGGTATTAAATTCGTCCCTTCCTATTTTTGCAGCCATCGCTTCAGGATCGTGTGGCACGTAGAAAGTATACTGGTAAGCATTTCCTTCCTGGAACCCGTTATGTGGCTGGGTGGCATCAAACTCTTCATAAAATTTGCCATTCTCCCATTTAGGCCACATTAACTGCCTTACGGGGTGAAAAATATTTTCCCATCCTTTTGAAAGATCCATAAGCTTTGTGTAGTCATCCTCTTTTCCAAGTGATTTTGCCATCTGGGCAACAGCCCATGAAGTGTATGAATACTCAAGTGTATGAGAACATGAGAATCTCCATAACTCATCAGAACCTACTCCATTTTCGACATATGGTACATAGCCGTATTTGACGAACTGGCCCACATCCATCTTCCCTGCTCCGAATACCCGGCCTTCTGATGTGATCTCATTTTTAAGTGAAGCTTCATAACCTTTCTGAATATCGAAATCGCGGATACCGCACATATAAGCTGCTACTATTGCAAGAGGAACCTGGTTGGTGCCGACACCGGAAACATATTTACTGTTGGCTATGCCGTCGCCCAGCCAGCCGGCATCGGTATATACAGTGAGATGGGTTTTTATAAAATCTGTAAGGTATTCCGGATAAGCGAGTGCCCACAGTTGGACAAGGTTCCACTGTCCGCCCCAGATGCCATCTGTATTGTAGAAATTATACTCTGGCTTATTGTCCTTGTCAAGAGGAATCTGGCCAACAGTACCATCATTTTTAGGATAGGCTCCGTTTACATCACTTGCGAGTCCCCTCCCTTTCAGGGCATGATAGAGGCCTGTATAAAACTTTACCTTGTCGCTGTGAACTTTTCCTTCAACTCTGATTCTTCCAAGGTATTCATTCCAGTTATTATGAGCCATTTCGCGGGCTTTGTCAAATTCAAGATCAGATGCTTCAGCTTCCAGGTTCAGCCTGGCATTTTCTACCGAGGTGTATGATAATCCGGCTTTGATTGTGATACTTTCATTTTCTGTTGTTGAAAAGGTAAGATAGAGGCCTGCCCCGATCCCTGTTGCTTCATTTTTTTCTGGCTCAATCAATGATTTATGGAATATTCCAAATGATCCGGGTTTTTTATCAATGTCGGCAGAGAAGTACATCTTAACACTTGCACCGGTCTGATATTTCTTTACATATTCAGGATAAGTCTCAACATATCCTTCAATGCGTCCTTCAGATGTATATGTTACCCTGGCATCTTTCACCTCACCGCTTTCTCCCTGTTTATTCCCGATATCAAACAGTATGTGTGAATTGTTGCCTGCAGGAAAAGTGTACCTGTGAAAACTTACCCTGTTGGTTGAAGTCACTTCGGCTTTAATATTATAATCCTTAAGTGAAACTGAGTAGTATCCCGGTTTGAGAATTTCATCCTTCTTGTCAAATGATGAGCGGTACCTGGTGCCGGTAGAATCGGAATGGCCAGGAATTGTTTTAAGCTCGCCGTTTGTTGGCATGAAAACTACACCTCCAACCTGAAATTCATGAAAGTTGGGAAATCCTTCAATTGAGGTGTGCCTGAAATCATAGCCAACTGCCTCCCATCCGGTTAAGTTGCCAAGATGTCCATCGGTTGAGGGACCTGGTTTGGCCAGTCCGAACGGATTGGTGCCCGGAGCCACATGAAACCATCTGCAGTGAGCAGTGCCAATCATTGGATCAACATATTGTGTAAAATCTTCAGAATCATCTGTTTTCCCGGTTTTGCATGATAAACCTGTCAGAATGATTATAATAAGTATTAAAGAAAACGACAGCTTCTTCATAAGAATTATTTTAGATTTTTTTCAAATGTAGCAGAAAAGAAGAGATGTTCAAAAATGTCAATCAAATTGAAACATCTCCTGACTCTGTCCTGTAGTTCTCATACCAGTAAAGGGCTACATCTGCGTAAGAATAGTTCTGTGTTTTGAACAATTTGGTGTTGAAATATTTACCTTTTGTCATCAATTCAATCTCTTCTGCGCTTTTGTCAATTCCATAGTTATAGGCAGTAGCAAGAAATTTCAGTTTTTTAGTTTGTTCCATTCTCCCGATCCTGAATTTTTTCTCACAGATTTTGTAGAAAGCTACCACATAATTGAATTCTGTTTCTGCTTTTTCAAGATCAATAACAATCGATTTTCTGTAGTCGGAGATGTTTTCAAAATCATCAGGCTGTTTAAAGAGTATCCCTGATCTCCGTCCAAGCGCTGAAGGACCATCTTTTCTTATGGTCTCGGCAAAAGATGGTTTAATCTGAAATTGTCCGATTGAGAAATTTGCATATTGTTCGCCAAGGTTAATATAAAGTGCTTTAAGCAGGGTTATTTCCATTTTATCTCGAAGTGCAGAATACCTTACCAGTTCAGGGAAGATTACTGCAATTGCAAGGTCGTAGGGAATATTATTGTGTTCAAGGAGTGGCTTCATCCAGGATCTGTTCTCCCTCTCAAATGCAAGAGCCTTATCCCAGTCAGAGCCGAATATTTTATGGTAATCAGCCGACTGGGGATATGAACTTGTTAATAATGAAAAGCAAAATAAAAAAGCCGTTAATGCTCTCACATTCAGAAAGGTATCTTACACTTCAGTATAGCATTCTTTTTTGGGGAATAATACATGTACGCAAGATATATTTTGCCATCATTTTTGATAAGCTGCGGATTGAAAAGTTCAGTGAGTTTTGTTTTATCACTGATATTGAGGGTACCGTAGGTATACCATGCGACTTTGGAATTATCTGTACTGATGAAAAAATCTGCACCACCCTGTTCAGTTGTTACAGTGTATATCTTATTCCCTTTCAGGTCTTTTATTTCACTTCCCTGGGTCAAAAGAATCTCATCATATTTCATTGTTCCGTTAGGGCTTGCTCCCATGTTTTTAGTCCAGTCAAAAGTTATCCCTTCCACATTGGTAACAAGTTTTGGTACCATGGAGTTAGGGCCACCTCCCTGAATGATATTCTGCTGCATTTCAGCAGAGAACTTCATTGCAAGATCCATTCTTTCCTGATCAGTTTTTGCATTTTTCATTGCCTCATCCATGGCCTTGCCACGATCTTCTTTTAAAACAATGTTTTCTATAACCAGGGCGGCAAATTTATCTTTCGACATCGATACTGTAAAATTCTCAATCCTGCCATATGGTCCGTAAGTCTTGCCTCCGAATGAAATTGTGTATTTGCCATCCTTTACAGATATATATTGTTTGTATCTGTAAGTCCATGGATCAGCGCCTTCAGGTACTTCCTCACTTACAATATCAAAGCTTTTTACCCGTGGATCATCACCTTTATAGGGCCCCTGAGTAACCCCATCCTTAACAATGTAATACTCATCCGAGCCGACATGTTTTGCAAGGATCTTTCCGTCATTTGTTATGCTAATAGTTAATTCTTTATAATCGAGCTGCAGTTTACCTCCCATATCCATTGCCATTTCAGGTTTATCGCATGCACATTGAGGTTCAGGTTGCTCTGTCTTCTTTGGCTTTGTCCCCAGAAGCTCATCCTGCATAGCTTTACCTGCTTTCTTTAAAATACCCTGTGAATTAATTGTTGTTCCGGTAAAAACACAAATTGCCAGCATTAAAAATATTGACCTTTTCATATCCAGATATTTAATTTATGCTCAAATATAAATAATACTTTTCTGATCTTGGATGACAGAGTGAGTCTTTGATTACTTCAGTTCAGTAAGATTTTTCTGAAAGGCTGGAGAGATGTAGGCCGGATCAAAATCGGGATTTTTGGTAATTTCTCCGGTCATATGATTAATGTAGCCCTTAATATATTGTAGCGGAAGAAGATATACAGGTTCCCCATTCTCATTTCTGAGGGGGGTTGATTCTGTCAATAGATTCTCAAATGAAACATTTTTAATTCCGGTCTTTTTAATTTCAGCTGTGAAATGCTTAACAGTCTCTCTTGAAATAGAAATAATTATGAGGAAATGACCATGATACTTCTGACTGTTATGCTTTATAACCATGTCAAGCTTATCCCTGGTTACAGGTAATGCAGTTTTATAGAATGAATTTGCAAACCTGAAGCCAACTTTTAGTATGTTCTGTGCATCCGCTTCATCCCTGGTGTAATGCATGTAAATTTTCAGTTTGTCATCGTTTTCAAGAATGAAATCTGTTGTGCTTTCTTCAAGGAATTTATCCGGTGTGAAACGGTGAAATAGTCCGGCTTTGTTTATGTTCGTAAGGAACTCTACCATCTCTTCCATACTCCGGGATTTCTCAATACCCGATAACTTCTTCACGGTTGTTTCTATAAAGACATTTTTTTTCGACAATTGCAGGTGAAGGTAAATGATATAGGCAAGCAAGCTGGCAATAACAGCAACTTCAAGAATCTGCAGGGTCATTTTGAGATAATTTAAATAGTTGTAATATATAAAGTTACAATAGAAAAAATTAAAAGGCAAGTATGGGAGTAATAATACAATCCAAACTAACTTTACCTTAATTAATAGGAAATGTAATTCATGCCTCCTCCTCCAGAGTTTCCAAAACGCGGATTAACCACATTGTTATAAATTGACCCGAAAGTATAGGTGAAGCCGAAATTGGTGAAATAGCTGAACTGTGTGGCAAGTTCCTTTCTCCGGAGCAGAACTTCTTCAGTTGAAGCCCCGCCTTTAACCAACCCAAGCTGGTCATGTATCAATGAAGCTCCTCCACCCAGGTTCATTGACAAACCCTTGGCTATTCTTAATTCAATCCAACCATAAAGAGAAAGATTATAAAGGCTCCAGTCATGGAGATAGTTGCTATACTCGAGACTTAGATCAATTGTTCCCCATTTCTGTACAACTTCATATGCTGCCATAAGAGAATGTTGGGGATGGTCTTCTTTTGTCTTATCATATATGGTTGTATCAATGTAAACAGCCGAATTGTACCCTATGGAATATAAGAGTCTGAGCTGTCTCCGGGTTGCTTCAGAGTAAGGGAAAAGATCATATTCAATTCCTGGCATAACAACAACTGAACTTTTCAGATTGCTGTAACTTCCTGAGCCAAAATTCAGTGAACCTCCAAGTGACCAGTGATCAGAAATACTTTTTACAGCCAGTGTATTAAAAGATTTGGAGTTATTTTCGCTTGATATCAGTTCATCATCAATATCAAAATTTTCAATGCTATAGCCTAACCGGGCTCTCATATTGATTTTCCATTTTTCAGTAACTCTGTTGGCAGAGAAATTGCCATTCAGATACGTTGAATTGTAAGATTGTTCACCATTTAAATAGCCATTTACAGAAGCCCTGAAAACCCAGTTATTCCATTTGTCAGTTGAGACTTTGTCTGACATAGGTTTGGTGAAACTGATCTTAAGATACTCTGACAAAGGAGTTTTTGCAACATATCGCATAAGTCCTATCTGCAGAGTCCTTACCTCATTAACCCGTATCTCATCATCTGTTGCATCGGGTCCGGTTGTAAAGGAAAGAGTATCCGCTATCCCTTTGTAATCGTTCTGCCCGACAAAAAATAGGTATATTCCCGACCCCCCGAACCAGTTCTTTGTATTGTTGAGATTATATAAACTCCGGCATCTTTTATGTCGCGGACGTAATTAATATAGGGGATTTCTTTGCGTATGTAATCTGTATTTTCCATGAATACATTCAGGGCGTCCCTCCTGAGAGTATCAGTTTCGATTATGGGATTCTGTGCTATAGCTTCAATGGAAACTAATGCCAGCATCAAAGCTATTGACAATATTTCTTTTCATTGCAGACATAAAGGTTAAATAAGAGCTTAAAGGTATAAAATGAATCTGCACTTGTCAACAGGGAAAATCTGTTTTACAATTAATTAACAAAAAATCCGGTACCTGAAGCTTTGGTACCGGATGTCATTGAAGATATTGAGGAATGAAAAACAGGAATTATTTTAGATTTTCAGATTTGCTAACTACCGGAACCAGTCCATCTTCTGTCATTTTCCAGATGCTCAGACCATCTCTTTTTTCGAGAGGATAATGGTTTTCATCTTCATAAAGGTAATTATCACAGTTTAAAAGCCTCTCTGCATCAGAATCTGTTTTTATGAAGGTGTCCGTAGCCAGATTAATTGTTATAACAATATTATCTCCGGCCCATTTTCGACCACTCGGAATGATGAAATGGTCATCAAGAATAACTGAATCACCCTTTGCACTGAAATTGTAGATAATATCCTTTGTTCTGTTGAAGGCAATAATTTCACTGCTGCCGAATGACTCTTTCCTTACTGTCACTCCGGAAGGTTCATTTTCGCTGAATTCGATATCCAGATCAGGTGTAACATACAATTCTTTCTTCTCATCATTTATAAGCATTGAATATCCGTCAGTGTTGAATGGGAGTGTTTTGTCGGTAATCAGGTCAGATACTCTGCCTGCTGTTGTTATATAAATAGTATCTGCAGTACTGGCAAGTGGAATAGTAGTTGAGGATTTTGAGCTCTCCGCAAAGCTTACTCCTTCATTGAAGAGGATAATTGCAAGGGAGGTAAGCGACAGGGCCCATACAATAAGCAAAATCAGACTAAGTATACCATCATTCGCCCTGAACCAGAAGATCATTCTTACCCCCCAGTAGATCATTGCAAAAAGCGGAAGCAATACTGCAATAGCAGCAAGAATTATTATCCACGGATACATTGACGGAGATACAAGATAGTTAAGAAAGTCAGGCAGATATGCAATATTGAAATCAAACGCATCTGTTGAAAAAGCGCCCGGGATCTTGAAAACAAAGATCAGTACAAATGTAAGAAGGAACATAAATCCGGTCAGCAGAAGGAGTGAGCCGATAATGATAAGAAAGATCCTCATTATAAGGAACAGAACTCTGCCTACCGCCCTGAAGATCTCATTAATTGCGCCACCAATCCTGGAGGATTCATAATAACCCTTATTATTTGATGGAGAGCCGGGAGAAGAGAAGCCGCCTGTCTGTCGTTGCTGCGCCATCACTCTTGCATACTCCTTTCCATACAATTCTCTTCGGCGGGTGTCGCTGTTTGCCGGCTGAAGAGCAACCCATAGAATCAGATAAAGAAAAAATCCCAATGCAAAGAAAGCAGTAAAAACGACGAAAAGAATTCGGATCAGCACGGGATCTGTATTCAGATACGCAGAAATCCCTCCGCAGACACCTGCGATTATAGTATCATCGGGATTCCGGTAAAGCCTTTTCCTGTGGAAAGTAGTTTCTTCAAATTCTTCCCTGCTTTCAGGTGCGTCAAAATCTTCAGGTTTGCCTATTATATTGATCATTGAATCAACATTTTCCCTGGTTATAACTCCTGCAACACCATTCTGGGAGTGGAAGATCTCTGCTATTCTTGCTTCGATATCTTCAATAGTTTCATTTCCACCTTTCATGTTGCGGAAGCGGAGATCGATTGCCTGCAGATAGTCCCGCAGGATTTTATATGCATCTTCATCGATATTGAAAAGCGAACCGGCCAGGTTTACTTTTATGGTCTTGTCCATTTCTTTCAGTATTTAGCAGTTATAATTAGGTTACCTTGTTCTGATCCTGTTAACAGATTCCACAAGCTCCTGCCAGGAGCTGTCAAGATCGCCCAGATAGGCCCTTCCTGCATCTGTTAATTCATAATATTTGCGTGGTGGTCCCTGCTGGGACTCCTCCCACCTGTAGCTAAGCAGACCGGCATTCTTTTGCCTTGTCAGAAGAGGATAGAGTGTACCCTCCACAACAATTACTTCCGCTTCCTTTAGTTCCTTTATGATATCGCTTGCGTAGCAGGAATTCCTGGACAATACTGACAGAATGCAGTATTCCAGTATCCCTTTTCGCATTTGTGCTTTTGTATTTTCTAAATCCATGACTGTTAATTTTTACTAGGTTACAACTTCATGTTCTTTTTGACTGTTTCAAATTCCTGCTTTACAGCTTCCTTGATGTTATGAATATTGACAGTATTCCCCTTCATCTCTATCTTTTGGGCTGTGGTTTTTGCTTCAGGTATTACTATATAAAGTATAAGATATACCAGGACTCCGATTCCTCCGGCAAGGACAAGTGCCACAAATATTATCCTCATTATCACAGGATCTATATTCCAGTAAGCGCCCATACCGGAGCATACACCTCCTATTACACGGTTATCTGGATCCCGGTACATACGGTGATATCCAGGTGATGAGAATTTATCCTTAGCGGATTTATGATCATTGTCGGAGATATCTTCAGGTGTACCCATCACTGATATTGCCTGCCGGACATCCTCAATATTTATGACCTGTTTAAATGTTGTGATTTTAGTCCTGAATATTTCCGCCAGACGGGTTTCAATATCCGAAAGGATCTCTGAAGCGCTTTCTTCACCTGCAAAATGAAGTTCAAGGTTTTTGAGGTACCTTTTTAAATCTGAGTATGCATCCTCGTCGATGTTGAATGAGTATCCGCCGAGATTGATGCTGACTGTTATTTTCATAGTTTTAAAATTTTACTACTGTTTAATACATGTAACATTACAATACAAAGATATGTAAAAATAAATATACTATGCAATACATAGTACTAAAAAATAGCAATATTTTTAAATATATCTTACATATATCAGATAATCAATGAAATAAAAAGTGTTAATTTTCAGACGAAGAGGCTATCGGCTGAAGGCGAAAGACAAAAGGAGGGTTTTTTTTACCTCTCGAGCCAGTTTCTGAATTCGGATGTACGCGCTGAACTTACCAGGATCTCTTCCTCAAAAAGAGGATTAGTTGTGATCTTTATCCTGCTCTTTGAAAGAAGATCGATCCTGTCAATATGTTTGTACTGAACTATACATTGCCTGTTTACCCTGAAAAAGGATTCAGGATTCAGAAGTGATTCAATCTGGTCAAGTGAAAAGTCGACGGGGAAACATCTTTTATCAGAAGACATCAGAAATGTATTTTTGTCCTTTGAATAAAAAATGGCAATACTTTCGGTTTCAACCACCTTTAGTTTTCCGGCAACTGAGATAACAAACCGTTTTTTGAATCTGGCTTCCTTCTTTTCAAGCGTTTCAAGTAGCTTATCAAAATTAAAATTCCTGGTCTGCCCCCTGAATTTATTAAATTTGGCAAGGCTCTTTTCAAGCTTTTCTTCACTGACAGGTTTAAGCAGGTAGTCAATGCTGTTAAGCTCAAATGCCTTTACGGCATATTCATCGTAAGCTGTTGTAAATATGATATATGAATCAACATTGACCTTACTGAATATATCAAAGCTGATCCCGTCTCCAAGCTGAATATCCAAAAGGATCAGATCAGGATCTGAATTATTATTAAACCATTTTACAGCTGATTCAACTGTATCTATAACTGCAACGACTGAAATTTCAGGTTCAAGTTTCTGTAACAGATTCAGGAGCCGGAGGGCTGCAGGCTCCTCATCTTCTATAATAACAGTTTTAATCATAGTTCTACCTGTAGTAGCGGAATGGTAACACTGAATTTATCACTGGTCTCATTAATCTCAACTTTTCTGGTTGTGAAAAAGCGGTACCTTCCGGTAATGTTAATCAGTCCCTGCCCGGTAGAGTCAACACCGCTCTTTCTCTGGAGATTGTTAATTACACTAATTGATTCACCTGAAGCAATTATCTGAACAATCAGGGGTTTGTCTTTTGAAATAATATTATGTTTTATCGAATTTTCAACCAGCATCTGTAATGCAAGAGGTGGTACAGCAAAGTGATAAAAACTTTCAGATATGTCCACCTTAATATTAAGTGTCTCAGGAAATCTCATTTTCTGCAGCCTGATGTAACTGTTCATAATTGATACTTCCTCACGCAGTAGAACGAGTTCCTTTTCGCCGCTTTTTAGCATATAACGAAGTAGTTCGGATAGACTCTGGATATAATCAACAACGGGCTTGTTGTCTTCTACCATTGTTGTCAGACTGTTCAGACTGTTAAACAAAAAATGTGGATTGATCTGAGCTCTCAGTGCCTCGTATTTGGCTTCAATATTGTCTTTTTCGAGTCTCACGGATTTTGAAAAATTGTATTTCCACTGACTGTAGAAGAAAACCGATTCGTGTACAGAAGTGATAAGATATGTTATAAGGACAGTAGTGAACACTTCCATCCCTAGGTTATCAACTTCATGAATGTTCCAGAATTTTGTTTCAAGAAAATACAGTGATGAACTGAAAACAAGGGTATAGACTGTTATCAGTATGATCTCCAGTATAAGGTGAAGGAAAGGAGACTGTTCCCAGGGAAATTTTTTCCATAGAAGCATAACAATAGACATACATCCCAGCCAGAGACCTGATGTTATAACCAGTCCATGTATAAGATACTGAACAGATTTCGAATAGTCATTTATTCCGTAACTTATAAGATATACTCCAACAATGAGTGATCCTACCAAAGGGATAATGATTATAAGATATTTATTGAAAAATCTTTTGTCCATTTATTTTAGTTATCGGCCTTATCTTTCAATTAAGTCAAGCCATTATATAAAATACTTTTCGGGTGATAATTCTACAAAGCTAAATATTATTTCAGAACTGGATGCGGTATAGGAACATAGGCACAAATCCCTGCTGATAGACTTTGTAGGTTTCACCTTTATTTCCATCAAATCCTTCAATAAACAGGCTCTTGTAACCGGTAATATTCTGCAGGTCGATTCCCCATTCCTGACTGAACCTTTTCATATTCATCTTAAGCCCGAACCGGAGATCAGAACGAAAGTAATCACCATATTTATTATTATAAGCATTGCTCCAGTCACGTATATCCTCCTTTTTTGCAACTGATTCTGCAAGATTTATGGGTATGTATCTCTTGCCACCTGCCCATACTGTTTTAATATCAATTGTTAGCAGAGTCTTTTCGCTTAATCTGAATTCATATCCTCCAAGCAGGTTGAAAACGTAATTTCCGTTAAACGCGGTGTTCCTCCAAACCTTGTCATATCCTGTATACTTTGAGTTGAAAACTGAAGATGTAAACAGGAAGTACCATCCCTGACTGAGAAATTTCTCAACAGTTAACTCAACTCCGTAATTTTTGCCATGTCCTTTGTTTACAAGACTATCTTCAATTGGTGCCCCGAACTGGTCACCATAATTAATAAGGGAAAATTCAGAAAAGGATTCCTTAACAGGAGCTTTGTAAATTTGCTGATAATAAGTCTCAACCTTAATCCTGAAGACATTGCTTAACTGATGCTGATAGCCAAGTACGAAATGAGCACTTTTGGTGAACTTCAGATCTTCGTTTGTTCTTGAATATGAATCTGATAAAGAATCATACTCCTGGAAAAAATATGTGCCTTTGGCCTGGATCTGGCTGTGAAGTCCAAAACCGGCATTGAAAGAACCCTTTTCAGAACTTACTAAGTTCATTGCCAGTCGTGGTTCGATGGCTGTTTCTCCATTGAGGGCAAAATGCTGGATATTTATACCGGAGTAAGTAGTGAACCTGCTGCCGAATTTGTGTTGCCATTGGGTATAGCCCCTGAAAAGTGTCATCTTTCCGTCAATATCGGTATATGTAATAAAGCGTCCATAATCCCTGCTGTTAACACTATCGAGATAATTAATGCTGTAGTTGTCAATTATTATTCCGGCACTAAGATTATCAGATGCACTGAATTTTTTTCTCAGCTGGGATGAGAATGAAAGTTTGATTTCTTTTTCATTTTGTCTGACAAAGGGAACAAATGTCTCATTCTTAACCGAATCAAGTGTGGCTGACGAGCGCGAGTACTGGTATGAGAGTGCTGACTTCAGTCTGGTTTTTTCATTAAAGTAATATGTATGTGTCATACCGATCACTCCAAGATCTGATCCAAAATCAGTTGCTGTACCTCTCTGGTTATACTGGTTTTCTGCAGTATCAGTAAGGTCTCTTCCAAGGTTTATGGAACTATTACCCCAAAGCCCGAAAAGTTTTATCCTGCCGGCTTTTTTACCAGGGACATCAACAAGGAAAGTAAGGTCCTTATAACGGGGAATAGCTGCTCCGGTTCCGATATTGAACCCCATGTCATTCATAAGCTCGAGAGTTGAATACCTGTAATTTGCAAGAAAAGATGCGCTCTGCCCGTTTTTCAGCTTCATGATGGGTCCTTCAATTCCTCCCTCGAAGCCATTGAATCCTATCTGACCGGTGAATTCATGTTCATTTGCATTTCCAGACCTCAGGTTGATGTCAAAAACTCCTGAAAGTGCATTACCATATTCCGCAGGAAATGCTCCAGTGAGGAAGTCGGAATTGGCCAGGAGGTTATTATTGACCATGCTTACAGGTCCTCCGGTCGTACCCTGCGCCCCGAAATGATTTGGATTAGGGATCTCTATTCCCTCAAGTCTCCAAAGTACTCCGGTTGGTGAGTTACCTCTGATAATTATATCATTTCTGGAATCATTCTGTGTCATAACACCTGCATAATTGGCAACCAGCCTTGCCGGATCGCCAAGGCTACCTGCAAACCGTTCAGTCTCTTCTACTGAAAATGTCCTGGCGCTAACCATTGCAAGTTCATTTCTGGCTTCCGCCTTTTTTGAATCCGCGGTGATAACCACTTCCCCGATGGAGGTAACTTTTTCCTCAAGCTTGACTTCTAGTGACAATTCCTTCCCGCTTATCAAAAGTAACCCTGAAATAAACCTGGTTTCATAACCGAGGAAGCTTATCTCGACACTCTGTCTTCCAAGTGGAACTCTTTTAAGTTCAAATTTGCCGTTTGCATCTGTCATAGTTCCAAGCAATGGTGAGGTGCCCTGGATAATGACTGTTGCTCCCGGAATAGGGTAACCAGTCACAGCATCAGTTACTGTACCACGAATGTTTTGATACATCTCATCTGTAGCAAAGGCGTGATTATTAAATGCTATTGCAACAATTAATATTAATGAGGTCAGCAGATTTTTCATTTTTCTTTGTTTTAAGATTTAAGGCAAAACTAAACCCATCATATAAGTCATGAAAATTTAATATGAAGAGTGAGAAAAACCAGGTGATGAATGAAAAATTTGGGTGTTAAGTGAAAACCGGCTCTTCTGCAGAAATCAAACCTTCAACAATTTCATATATTTATAACCCAAATCTTAACACATGAAAAAATATAAATGGGGAATTCTTACAGCGGGTAAAATGTCGGCTAAATTTGTTAAAGCGCTCAATCTTCTTGACAATGCAGAACTATATGCAGTAGCATCACGCGACGAGGCAAAGGCTAAACATTTTGCTGACGAATACGGATTTAAGAAATACTTTGAGGGTTATGAGATGCTTGCAGCAGATCCTGAGGTAGATATTATTTATATTGCATCTCCCCATTCCCACCATTTTGAACATACTATGCTGTGTCTTAAAAACAGGAAAGCGGTCTTATGTGAGAAAGCATTTTCACTGAACAGCAGGGAGGTGGAACTAATGATAGAGGAGTCGCATAGGCAGGGTACATTTCTTATGGAAGCTTTGTGGCCGCCATTTCAGCCTATATACAGGAAAACAAAAGATATCCTGAACGGCAATGAAGCCGGAAGGCTTATTCATCTTGATGCCAGATTCGGATTTCAGCCTCCGTACGATCCAAATGACAGGAAGTTTAACCTTACTCTGGGCGGAGGGTCACTCCTCGATATCGGAATATATCCGGTAAATGATGTCCTGTATTTTATGGGAGTGCCAGACGAGGTAACCGCAAGGGCTTCTTTCACAGAATCAGGAGCCGAACATTCGATAAGCATTATTTTCGGATTTAAGGATGGAAGAATGGCGACGGTTTTCAGTTCATTCCGTGCAGCAGCAGGCATTGGCTGTACATTGTATTGTGAGAATGGGAACATTACTTTCTCAAGAGCACGGGATATGTCACAGAGACTTAATGTTTCTATAAACGGAAAAGAAAATGTTGAGTATTCATTAATTCCGGAAGGAATGGGATACCAGTTCGAAGCTGCCGAGGTTATGAAATGCCTTGACGAAGGCAGGATTGAAAGTGAATTTGTTCCTCATTCCTATAGCCTGGATTTGATGCATACACTCGACAGGATAAGGCAGGCAGCGGGTATTGTCTTTCCCGGAAGAAACCATTAGTAAGAGCTTTAAAACTTAATAAAAAACCAGATTGAGAGAAGGCAAAAAAAAGCAACATTTAAATGAAGGGGATTTTTACAGAAAGAAACTGCTGTTAAGTTCAATAGTTCCCTTTATTTTCATTTTTGCTATGTGGATGATAAAGTTTATTGAGATACTTTTTGAATTGGATCTCACCCGTTTTGGAATTCATCCTTTGTCGGCAGACGGCTTGCCGGGGATATTGCTTTCCCCATTTATTCATGCCGATTTCAGGCATCTATTTAATAACTCACTCCCTCTGTTTTTACTTGGGGTCGCACTTTTTTTCTTTTATTCGGAGGTAGCCATGAAAGTATTTATGTTTACCTGGATTTTTTCAGGTCTTCTGGTATGGATTGCCGGAAGATCTGCATGGCATATCGGGGCCAGCGGCATGGTTTATGGCCTCACCTCATTTCTTTTTTTCAGCGGAATCATAAGAAAATACTTCCGCCTTATTGCATTGTCACTTCTTATTGTATTTCTTTATGGTTCAATGGTGTGGGGTTTATTTCCCGGAGTATATGAAAATGTTTCCTGGGAATCGCACATGCTTGGCTTCTTCTCCGGAATTGTATTATCTGTAATCTACCGGAAAGAAGGACCACAGGAGCCTGTTTATGAATGGATGGACGATGAGAAGGGGAGAGAGGGAGAAGGGGAGACTTGGAGAGATGGAGATGAGGAGATGAAGATTTGACGGGTAATATGGCTAAATGAAAAAAATCAAAAAAATGAATTATGACTGACCTGTCGATCATAATTGTAAGTTACAAGGGATATGAACGTTTGAGACAATGTCTTGATTCGTTAAGTACACTCAGCAGAATAAGTCAAAAGACCGAAGTTATTGTAGTAAATAACTGCCCTGGCGATGAGACCTTCAGCTCAATAGAACAGCAATACCAGAAGTTCCGTTTTGTAGGTAACAAGATAAATGGCGGTTATGCAAATGGTTGCAATCTTGGAGTCTCTTTTGCTTCGGGAAAATATATACTTATCCTTAATCCTGATACAGTTGTTACTGAAAAAGCCCTTGAGGGTCTCGTAGATGCAGCAAGATCCAACCCTTCATTTATGATTACTTCTTGCAGACAGATAAATGAAAAAGGAAGACAAAGTATTGCCTGGGGTCCATTTCCTGGTTTTATGAATCTTACCGGCTTTCTGAGAGCTTTAACCGGTACTGGTTATAAGAATCAGATAAGAAGTAAGGAAGATTATTCTTCAGAGATCTTTTTCCGGATTGGATATCAGGGTCGGTAGTTTTGATATCTAATGAGAATTACACTTTGATAGGAGGATTTGATGAAGATTTCTGGATGTATTTTGAAGATGTTGATCTCTGCAAAAGAGCAAGAAATGCAGGAGGCGAAATTGCTTTCTGTACAAATATTACCATAGAGCATAACCATGGCGGTAGTTCAAGGATTAACAAAAAGACAGCTGCCCTTACAAAGACGGAAGTTGTTATTTCAAAGCATATTTATATTCATAAGCATAAAGAGGGAATTGAAAAGTTCCTGATCCAGTCATTCCTGATTATCAATAATCTTGTCTCTTTCGGGTTTTCAGCTATGGCTGGAATAATCTTTTTCTTTATTCCGCGGTTGTTCCTGCGTACTCTTGTTTACGGCAGGATACTGGAATATTACATGTTTGCATTTATCAGGGGAAGCTGGTTAAGTCCAAGATCGGTAAATTTTCTGAAAAATACCGGCACTTAAATCTGTAAAGCAATAATTCTTATTGTGTTAAAAATCATTAATTCTTGATTTGGGAATAGCATCCATAAGAATTTTTCATGATTTTTATAATCATATTTGTCTGAATTGCGTTTTTTGGTAAAGTTTGAGCAGGTTTTGTTCCTAATAATGAAGTTAAAATTGTCATCTGTCCTGGTTTTGCTTTGCGGATTTTTCTCCGCAGGTACAGTTTTTTCACAACCGTCAGATGAAAGAAATAAAATTACTGAGAATCATCTGTTTACGGAAAATTTCAAAGTACCGGCTTTGCACGAAGCAACAGAGATCTATTACTATTTTGATGTTTCCGGCAAAACGATTTCAAATTCCGAAATACCAATTAAGTACAACCCTGATATTCCTGAGGGGCTTAATTACCGAATACAGGTGGCCGCATTTCATAATCAGGTTTCCCCGGGATTATTTAAGGGCATTACACCGGTTTATGCTATAAATTCAGAAGGTTCCGATCTAAGGAAGTATTATGTGGGAATATTCAGAAGGATTTCTGATGCAAAAAAGGCTCTTACTGAGGTAAAGGAAACCGGATTTAAAGATTCATTCATTGCCTCATTTGAAGGAAGCAGGCAGGTATCAGCCGATCGAGCTGCAATCCTTGAAGAGCAATGGGGCAAAATTCCATTTGAGAGGATTGAAGATCCGAAACCTGCAGTTGTCCCGGTTGATACAGTTTCACTTCCGGTTGCAGTCAAAGAGGAGATTATGCCGGAGACTGAACCTGTTGAGCATAGAGATACATTGAGGAAGGGTGCTCTGAAGATTTTTATCGACTGCAGATCCTGTGACATGAACTATACCAGGCAGGAAATTCCTTTTGTTAATTATGTGAGGGATACACGTGAAGCTGAAGTGTATTTACTTGTTACAAATCAACCTGCAGGAAGTGGGGGAGACCAGTTTACACTCTCTTTTCAGGGTCTCATGAAATATGAAGGGATGAACGATACACTCACATATACAAGCAACCCTGATGAAACCTGGGCAATCATAAGAGAAAAGAAGACAAACATGATCAAGTTGGGATTAATGAGGTATGTCGCCCGTACACCATTCTTTGATGAAATAGATATTAAGAATACTGGAGAGATTAAACAGCACGAAATTGAAGATAAATGGAATAATTGGGTATTTGAGCTTCAGACCAGCCCCCAGTTTAATGCTGAAGAAACATACAACAGGATCGCATTTTATAATTCTTTTCAGATTACCAGGGTGACCCCTGATGTAAAACTTGAAATAAACCTTGACCAGTTTACAAACAAACAAAGGTATATTGAGGATGATGTAACAACAGAATATATTATGAGCAGCAAAGCTCTCCAGAACCTCTTTGTAAAGAGTCTTGGCAATCACTGGTCGGGAGGGTTAAGGCTTGATCTGGAATCTTCCACAAGCCAGAACTATGACCTGAATGTTGATTTTCTACCGACTATTGAATATGATATTTTCCCTTATTCAGAAGCTACACACCGGCAGTTCAGAATTATGTACAGCATTGGATATGAATATTCAGATTACACTGATTCTACTATATACAATATGACTGTTGAAGGTCTATTCAAGCATTCTGTAAGGGCAGCATATCAGATCCAGAAGAAATGGGGATCAGTAAATTTTTCCGGTTCCTATTCCAATTACCTCGATGATTTTTCAAGAAACAGGTTTGGATTCTGGGGCTACACAAGGCTCAGAATAGTAAAAGGACTCTCACTTTCAGTGAACGCCGGTGTAACATATACAAATAATCAGATAAACCTTGCCAAAGGTGAACTTTCTGAAGCAGAAAGACTCCTGAGGCTTAAGCAGCAGGCAACAAGTTTTTATTTAAATGGAGGTGTAAGTCTCAGTTACACTTTCGGTTCCATTTATAATAATGTTGTCAATCCACGCTTTGGCAATAATAACTGAGAATTATTTCCTACCTTACATAAAGCTTTATTTCAAGTTATTTTTTTATAAAACCTGATGCAGACTAATACTTTCAAAAAGGATGGTTGCGAGAAGGGTGAAAAGATATTTTCAGTGGTTATTGCCTGATTCATGCAAATTATTACCTTTAAAACGTTTTTTTTGGAAACGGCATATACCTTTTTTCATGAATGACAAACCAGTTGCGGTAGTAACCGGAGCAAGCAGAGGAATCGGAAGGTCGATTGCTATCGGGCTGGCATCTGAAGGTTATGATATTGCTGCTATTGCCAGATCTACAGACAGTGAAGGAATGGAAATTCTTTCAAAAGAGGTCGCTCAGGCAGGATCGCATTTTTTCCCAATAGGACTTGATATTTCCTGTACAACCTGTCATAAGGAGGTAGTAAGCAACATTCTTGAAAGGTATGGAAGGATAGATATACTTGTGAATAATGCAGGTGTGGCACCTCTCCAGAGGAGTGATGTTCTCGAAATGTCAGAAGAAAGTTACGACAGACTGATGAATATCAACCTCAAAGGTCCTGTTTTCTTTGCACAGAAAGTTGCAAGGGAGATGCTTTGGCTTAAGGAGCATATTGAATCATATAAACCGGTTATTGTATTTATAACCTCTGTTTCAGCAGTTCTTACATCGACCAACAGGGCTGAATACTGTATATCTAAAGCAGGATTGAGTATGGCATCATCTGTGCTTGCAGACAGACTCTCCTGTGAGGGAATACTGGTATATGAAGTAAGGCCGGGGATCATTGAGACTGACATGACAGTCAGGATAAAGGACAAATACGACAAACTTATTCAGGAAGGCCTTGTTCCGCAGAAGCGCTGGGGAATGCCGGATGATATTGCTAAAGCTGTAGCATCTCTGGCGAGAGGAGACTGGGCTTTTTCTACCGGAACCATTTTTGAAATCAGTGGTGGCCTGAATATTCATAAATTATAAAATATCTAACGGTCATTGAACAAAATGTCTGTTCCTGATGTTTACTGCAAAATAAACATTGAAGAATATGAAAAAGACATTTTTTTTATTGGCAATATTATCATTGCTGATTAGTAATCTTAGTGCACAGCAAAAATTGACTGCAGATGCTGGTAAAACAAAACTTGAGTGGTTAGGTGAAAAAGTCACAGGAAAACATGACGGAGCTATCAGCCTTCAGTCGGGGTGGCTAAGCTGGAATGAAAATAAAATCCAGTCAGGGGAGTTTATTATTGATATGACCTCAATTACAAGCTTTGAAAACATGGATAAACTTGTAGGTCACCTGAAATCAGATGATTTCTTTGGAGTAGAGAAGTATCCTACTGCTAAACTTGTTATTACAGAGAGCGCAGCATTTGATAAAGGAACTGCCACTGTAAAGGGTAACCTTACGATCAAAGGTGTGACAAATCCGGTTGAATTTAAAGCAGCATTTCAGAAAAAGGATGAAGGCAGCTGGTTCTTTGCTAATATAGTGATTGACAGAACCAAATATAATGTCCGTTACGGATCAGGTTCATTCTTTGATAACCTTGGCGACAAGACAATTTATGACGAATTCAAACTGAAAGTCAGTCTTTTGGTAAAATAATACTTTAAAGTGGGTTTAAGGTTTTCCCGCAGATAACGCTGATAATCGCAGAATATTTCTGTGACCATCTGCGAGATCTGCGGGATTTTTTTTGAGCAAAAGTAAAAGTCATTTGTTTTTTTGGTAAAGTCGTAAATCCTGACAATCTTGTATTACCAAAAAACCAGCGTATATGACAAATGATGTAAGCGTTAACAGCGGACGCAGGAAACTTGTAACTGCAGGATTTATAATTCCCTTCATACTTGTTACGAGTTTGTTTTTTTTATGGGGTTTTGCCCACAGCCTTCTTGATGTACTAAACAAGCACTTCCAGGAGATCTTAGGTATTACAAAGGCGATGTCGGGCTGGGTTCAGGCTGCCCTTTATGGAGGCTATGCTGTAATGGCTATACCCGCCGGACTGATTATGAGTCATATAGGCTATAAGAAGGGTATCATAATGGGATTATTGATCTATGCCACAGGTGCATTTCTGTTTTACCCTGCTGCTGAGATTCAGACTTTTGTATTCACACTTTTCTGCCTGTTTGTAATCGCATGCGGACTTACCCTCCTTGAAACAGCAGCCAATCCCTACTCAACTGTACTTGGTCCCAAAGATACCTCTGAACAACGGCTTAACTTTTCCCAGTCATTTAATGGCCTGGGATGGATTATAGGACCAACAGTCGGCGGATGGTTTATTTTCAGGGGAGGAGAAATGGCAGAGACAAATAAGTTTGCATCGATGATTATGCCTTACATGATTATAGGTATACTGGTAACACTTGTCGCTGTTATGTTTATTTTTACGAAGCTGCCGGAAATACACGAAGGGGAGCATGACAGTCATGGTGACAAGGGAAAATACAGTAACCTTTTGAAGTACAGTCATTTTAAATTTGCTGTGGTTGCACAGTTCCTTTATGTTGCAGCTCAGACAGGTATAAACAGTTTCTTCATTAACTATGTAACTGAGACAATGCCTCAGTTCAGTAATGAAAAGGCGGCCTACCTGCTTTCTCTTGGATTTGTATTTTTTATGATAGGAAGATTCTCAGGGAGTGTTATGATGACATGGTTCAAGCCTAATCAGATGCTGGCTCTCTATGCAGGTATTAATATTCTTACAATGCTGTTTGTAATTCTTGGACTAGGTTGGCTGTCGCTCATCTCAATCTACATAACCTATTTCTGCATGTCAATAATGTTTCCTACTATTTTTGCTCTGGGGATAAAGGATTTGGGGAGCCTTACAAAAAAGGGTTCATCGCTTCTGGTAATGATGGTAGCAGGCGGGGCTGTATGCCCGATGCTTATGGGATGGATCGCAGATGTCTCAAACATGGCATTAGGGTTTATTGTACCGATGCTCTGCTTTGTTGTGATTCTGATTTTCGGACTGCGTGGATACAAAGTCAGAATTCAGGCATAGATAAGATTAAGATATATTGAAAAGCTGGCTGTATATTATTAATCAGCCAGCTTTTCATTTATATATTCTCCCAGTTTTTTCCCCATTTCAGCCCCTGTATCAACACTGAACCTGTAATGTATTCCTCCATATACTCTGCTTACTGAGCATTCTGCGGCAGCTTCATTGAATGAATTGAAGTGTCTCTGCATTCCGATATATCTCAGGTCACTTGTATCCTGAAATGCAAAATTTTCACCGAAAACCCTGGTTAAAACCGTTGCAGCACTTGCTGTAATTGTACTGTGTCCACTGGTATACTCAGGGAATGGCGGTGTTTGCAGGTATGGCAGCCATGTATCGTCAATAAGCTCATTAATAACAGTTACCGGTCTTATGTAGCTGCTTCTGTATTTCTCGTCCCAGCAGGAGATAAAAGCATCATATAATGCAATGGAGGTAAGCGCATATGCTTTTGCGGTAACAACTGCATCAGCTCCCGATTGCTTTGAAGCAATTGCTGCAATTCCTATCCAGTGACCTCCCGGTGTTATCTTCTTATTGCCGAACATCATATGTCCGGAATGTTCTATTACAAATGGATTATCATCCCAGAAACGGGCTATTTCCATTTGTTCCTCTGTAAGATTGAGGTTTATATTATATACATCAAGCATACTCCTGTAGAAAAGGCTGCTTGTATCAGTGCTGAAAACCGGAGGTCTCCCCGGCTTGAACTGAGCAGCAGAATCCATTACCATAGGCAGCATTGTATTCCAGCACCATTCCACACCATCAAGGTAATCGGGGGGTGTCGGCTTCCATTTCCCCGGATCATTACTTCCAAGGTATTTTGGTTTGCCTCTGCTTGTGAAATATCCATCCTTGCCGGCCCTTTCAAGGATCACCTCTGAAACTTTATTGCCAAACTCAACGGAGTTTTTAAAGACCTGTTCATCCAGAGATCTGCGGAAGTTACTGTAGAGCGATTCTTCATATCTGTTAAGTGAATCAACAGAAAATACTTTCACATTGCGCACTACATTGAAAAATGCTTTGCTGGCGGCAAGTGTAAAATCATATTTAATGTTCTTCTCAGGCTCCGGCAGAGTGCCAAATCCATTCAGTTTAGCTGCTATTGAGGGAGCACCTTCCCTGTTAAACCTGATGGTTTCATATGATGCCAGTGCTGAATAAACATACAGTCTGCTTGCCACAGGTGGTGTAAAAACATCATAGATTATTACCTGGGTCAGCTGATCCATATTCTGATGAAGGATCTCTGAGTCGGAAAATTTTATCTCTTCCTTCCGGTTGCAGGATGATGTACCGAAGGCTGATAAAATTGCTGTTCCAAGAATCAGGAGAAGAGAAAATTTCTGTTCTTTCTTTTTCATTTTTTCAGGGTTTTAAGTTCAAATATTTTAAGCGGACCTCTGTTCTGACCCGTTGCCAGAAGAAGATTTCCGGATGCATTTCTGACAGAGAGTAATCCCCTTCCGTTTCCGGGAACATAGAAGCCGCTTTCTGTAAGAGACAGGGGTCTGAAGTTCCCTTTGCCGTCACCAAGTAGGATTAATCCATTCAGTGCATCGTATCGTCCGGTAAGTACCTCTGTTCCCCAGTCGTTACCACTAAGGGCGATATCAGGATTTCCATCACCGTTAAAGTCATCTGCCTCTATTCCGTTCACTACTGAAATCTGAGCCTCGACCGGCAAAGGCAGAAGGGTGAATTTTCCGTCACCGTCATTCCGGCAATAGGATGAAGCAAAGTAGTTAGCCCTCAGAATAAGGCTTTTATTAAGTTTTTCCGGTGAAAAGAGCTGATCGATTGTGGAATTTGCATAGGAACGGTAATTCTGGAACTTCGATCTCAGACTTATCATCTGTTTAACAGCATCATCCCTGCCGTGTACCGGATACTCTCTCAGAGTTCGGTCTTCCTGGCTTGCAGGAAGCCAGACAGACGGGAATGCATCATAGCTTCCGTTATTGTCAAAATCAGATGCATAAACTGATACAGGGTATTCTTTACCTGCTTTATAGAATGAGTTGAGTCCAAGGTTCCCGATTATATAATCAGTATCACCATCTCTGTCAAAATCCTCTTCTGCTATTGAGTTCCACCATCCTGTATAAGGTGATAGCCCAGTGGCCGGGGTAATATTTTTAAAATTCCCATTGTCGTTTCTGAACATTGTGACAGGCATCCATTCTCCGGCAATAACAAGATCGGGCCAGCTGTCATTGTTGAAATCAGAAAAGATAACATCACAAATAAGACCGGCATTGATTAGTTCAGGAGCTGTTTCAGCTGTGACATCTGTAAACCTTGCAATTCCATTATCTGAGTCATTTCTCAGAAGTATGCTTGACACTGGTTTTGGATAGAACCAGGGATCCACTCTTCCGGCAATAAAAAGATCAGGATCTCCATCCCTGTCGTAGTCAGCAGTTCTTACACATGATTTACTGATATGATTTACCGGAATTGCATCGGGATTTTCTGTGAAAATTCCTTTCCCGTTATTCAGATAAAAATGATCCTGGTAAGAAGGTGAATTGCTTTCATTTTCATATCCACCCGAAGAGATATACAGATCAAGGTCCCTGTCATCATCAGCATCAAAGAGGATTACCCCTGAGTCGTCCCATGTTTTTGAAGCCAATGCTGATTCAGGCAGCAGCTTTGTTTCATTGAATGTCCCATTCTTATTCTGTAAGAAAAGGGTTGCACTGTTGTTTGCCGAACCACCAATTGCTATATCTTCCAGTCCGTTCCCGTCAATATCTCCTTTCGCCATCGGTGGACCATCTTCAGAGAACTTGTGAGGAAGCAGTTTCTGAATGTTGAAGTCAATGAAATCAGTCTCCTTATGAACATAGCTTATACCTGATTCAATTGTAATATCCCTGAAGAGCGATTCCCCTGAAGGAGTGGTATTATTGTATTTTTCTGTACCTGAAGCACCTGCAATATTAATTACAATGCTTTGTCCTGATTTTATTTGCCTTAATATCTGTTTTTGTCCGTTATTCCAACTGACTGTAACCGAATCAATTTCCTGAATATCCCCTAATCCAAAGTGAGCAGTTGTTTCAATTGTTGAAAGGTATCCCCTGTAAGGAGAATTTTCCCATCTCTGTTTTTTCCCATTGCCATAATATATTGAAACTACTGATCCGATGCCTTCTTTATTAAGGGATGATCCGGTAAGTTTAATACTAATGTAGTTGCTTATCCCGGGTTTATTTTCCCTCGAATAATTTCTGTATAGTGATGCCTCATCATTTATATTATTCATGACTATATCAAGGTCGCCATCAAGATCGAAATCAGCATAAGCAGCCCCGTTTGAAAAAGTCGGAGTTACCATTCCCCATTCCTTTGATACATCAGTGAAAGTGAGATTGCCATTGTTACGGAATGCATAATTATGTAGTTTCACGACAGGAACCTGGCTAAGTATTTCATCTTTCGATGCCACCTTGTAAGCCTTTGTCCTGAACATTGCAAAATCATGATCCGTAATATCTTTCGGGAATCCGTTGCATACTATCAGATCACGAAACCCGTCATTGTCAAAATCAGTAAGCATGGGAGTCCAGCTCCAGTCTGTAGCATTTATCCCTGCCAGATAACCTATCTCACTGAAAACGGGTAAGCCGGTTGAATCATTGCTGGCCGGCACTCCCATGTTAAGCTGCAGGGAGTTCCTGACATACTGGTAGCTGTAACCATATCGTTCTGTATACTGGTACAGTTGGTAGCTTGATGCAGGGAGCATCATTTTTTTCCGGTAATTATCCTCCGGATTCATATCAAGGGTAATAAGGTCAGTAAGCCCGTCGTTGTTAATATCCCCTGCATCGTTGCCCATGGTATTGGCAGATGTATGTTTGAAACACTCAGTCAGTTTGTTGGTAAATGTCCCGTCTCCGTTATTTACCCATAAAAGGTCATTTGTAAAAAAGTCATTGCCGACATAAATATCCGGCCAGCCATCATTATTAATATCAGTGACAGTTGCAGAGTGTCCGTATCCTTCGGTCTGAATTCCTGCTGAGGCAGAAACATCTTCAAATAATGGATGTTTTAATGAATCGTTCAAGGTATTCCGGTAGAGTTTACCCGTACTTGGATTTCTGCCGTTTTTTATCACCGGTCTGAACAGATATGGTGAATACTTCTCATTGATTTCATTGGCAACAAGATAGACATCGAGGTCACCATCCCTGTCATAATCGAAGAAGACAGCCTGAGTGGTATGCCCATCATCATTAAGGCCGTAAGCCGAGGCCTCTTCTTTAAAAACAGGAATACCATTACTATCCAATCCCTGATTAATGTACAGAAGATTAATCCTGTCACCTGGTTTTTTCTTTAATGTGACACTTATATAAATATCCTGCCATCCGTCACTGTTAATATCAACCACAGCTACACCCCTGCACCATCTCCCTGAAGTGTTAATACCGGCTTCATGAGTTACATCATCAAATCTGAAACCTCCCCTGTTTAAATAAAGTTTGGAAGGAACCAAATTCCCGGAAAAGAAAATGTCTGGGAAGACTATCTCCTGTTGAAGTCTCCGATTCCGACTCCGCCGCCGTTATAGACATTTTCGATATCGAGCTGGTTAACGGAATCATTTTCAATAATATCATTTCTGAAATGAATACCTGATTTAGAGGAACTGATGCTTTTGAAAAGAGTTGTTTCCTGCCTGCATGAATAAGCTGACAGCAAAAGGATTAATAAAAATGATGATCTTAATAACCTGAGATAAAACATGAAATACTTTAAGGCTGAATCCAATCAATAACTATAATCAAACAACTGTTGTAAATGATTTGTTTATCTGTTGGCCAGTCCAATCATGTTAAATATTTCTTAAAGTTTTTTATTTGAGTATCGTAATTGGATTTGGGGATCCTTCGCTAACGCTCAGGATGACATGGCTTTGATGAGTCACGCAGGGGAAAGAAGTGGCGATTCGCAACTATTTTTTTCCTTGTTTGAAATTATTCAACGAATCGCCACTTCTTTCCCCTCTATATCATACGGCCTCTGTGTCATCCCGAAGCGCCAGCGAGGGATCTCACGGGTTTAGCAGAAAATTGTCATAATAAGTGGTGTGCAAATTTGTATGGGGACTCGGAATCTCATTCCTTTATTATACATTCCAAATACTCATTTTTTTAAATGCTATATTTAAGATCGGAGCTAAAATGACTATTCCTTAAACGACAATTGGCGCAATCTTTTGAAAAACTTTAGCTAATATTGAATAGATTAATTTGAATCCTTTTTATCGCCGATTAAATGCCTAATGACATGAAAAGACTATCCACATTTTTTTATTTAAAAGTGCTGTCAGTTCTGGTAATAGTTATAGTATTTAACAGTGTTTCGGTTGCTGCAGTTGAGACGTCTGTAACTTCCATAAAAGTTGAATATTCAGTTCCAGGTGCAAAGTGCCTGAATAAGGTAGAATTGCCAAAGATATCCCAATCAGGCAGTGCGAATGTTCGTATTTCAATTTTCAGAGACCAGTCGTATCAGATTGTTATTCATGAAATTGACAGAAATTATTACACTGAAGTAAATGGTGAAGTTCAGGCTCTTACAGAATCCGGTTCCTGTTTAACCCTCCGTATTATATTCCCTGTAAAAGGTGAGAAGTGGATATGGTTCAGTGGACTCGACAGTTCAGTTGAAATGAAGGAAGGAATGATTTACACAGATACTATCAGCACCAGAACAACAATTCCGCCTGCAGGTGCATTCAATGGGAAAGATCTTTCATCGGGAGGATATGGTGATGCAGTAGGCATGGGTACAATGTCATATTATCCCTTGTGCGCACTTTCAGCAGGACCAAACGGATCTGCCCTGGGAGTTGATCTCTCTTTGCCTGTAGTATATCGTCTTTCAGGTGAAAAGAACAAAGGCCTCATTGCTGAGTTTGACCTGGCAACCTCTCCATTGACAAAGAAGTTTCCGGGCAGAGCATTTTTTAAGTTGTCCAGGTATGATTTCAATTCTGAATGGGGTATGAGGGCAGCCTTGAAAACCTATTATAATATTTATAATGATGCATTTAAAAAGAGAGTGATAAATGAAGGAATCTGGCTGCCGTTTACTGCAATGCGCACAATACCAGGCTGGGAGGATTTCGGATTCGCTTATCATGAAACCTCCTGGGGAAGCTCTGATACAAAGGATGGAGTAAAGACTCCAAATATTATCTCAGACAGGGGAACCGGAGTACTTAGCTTTCAGTATACTGAACCCTGGGATGTACAAATCCCTATAAAATCAAAGACAATCCCGTATGATTCTGTTGTTTCCGAGAAACTGCTGCCCGTCAGACATATGGATTATCTCAAGGTAAGTGCAACAAAAAGACAAGAATGGTTTGTGGCAGACAAGGCGTCTTGAAACTCCGTGGTTCAGGACAGGATGGGCTGTAAGTATTACAACTAATTGTGATCCGGAACTGCCGGGATTCAACAGGTATAACTTCGTGAGGCAGGGTGAGATTGATCCTGCTCTGAAGCTTAATGCTGATGGCATCTATTTCGATTCAATGGAGTGGAACTGGCATCACGATCTTAATTACAATGAAGACCATTTTGCATTCACTGATTACCCACTGACATTTTCTGCAGCTGTTGGGAAACCGGCAATCTGGAACCTTGTATCGGAATTTGAGTTTATGAAAAAGATATCTGATGAGATGCACAGCCAGGGAAAACTTGCCATGGGCAACGGCCATGGATGGAATCCTTTTGTTGCTTCAAATCTCGATCTTTTCGGAGCCGAACTGAGCTGGTATTCCACAGGTGACCATAATGTTACAGCTCTCGATTTCAAAAGGATAATATCTTTTCAGAAGCCAATTGTTTTTCTTCTGAATGAAGGTCTCAACGATAAAGCATTTACAGATTCACCCTATACCGGTTATGAAGTTTATTTTGAAAAGATGATGGCTTATGGATTCTTCCCTTCATTCTTTAGTGTGGATGCATCGAATGATCCCTACTGGCAGGATAAGAAGAAAATTGAGAATGGCAGGCCATTTTTCAAAAAATACATTCCTCTTATTAAGGAGATATCAGCTGCAGGATGGGAGCCTGTGACTGCAGCCAGAACTACAGCAGAAGGAGTAAGGATTGAAAGGTTCGGAGATGAAAAGGAGTTCTATTTTACAGTACGGAACAATGGCAGCGCAGATAAAGCATGCAGTCTGACAATTGATCTGGAAGCACTGAAAATTAAGGGCATGTTTTCCGCAAATGAAATTGTAACAGGTAAAACAGCTTTAATCAGTTCCAACAGAGTAACGGTTGATGTGCCTTCAGGCAGGACCCGGGTTATTAAAATAGTATCCAAATAGGATCATCTATTCTCTTCATATTTCTGTCCGGTAACACTCAGGATTTTATCACCTGTCATCTCATCTCTCATTGCAGGGCGCAAAGATAAAACGCTAATCCCGATAGCTATCGGGACGCAAAGAGCTGAAATTATGTATTTTAGCTTTGCGTCCTTTGCAACATTTTTGCGTCCTTTGCGGTTAAAAAGTACTTTGTAAACAGCCCCAACCGAGGAAGCGAAGCTCGACGAAGTCAAAATCAATGAAATATTCTTCAAAACTCCGGCAACTCTTAAATATAGTTAAAAAGTCACGCATTGTAAATGTCATTGCTTATTTTTATACTATATTAGGAATGAATGATTTGGCTTCCTTTGCCATTTCCTGAGTGTTCAAGTTTATAACCCTTTAATACACTGCATTCATGAATAAAACTTCTGAAACAACAGCCGGAAACAAAACCGCGAATGAACCAGCACTTTTCTCTACACAGAGAATTGCTACAATCGACATTCTGAGGGCATTGACGATGGTCCTTATGATTTTCGTGAATGATTTATGGTCACTTAAGGGCATACCTGAATGGCTCGGACATGTTAAAGGCGGAGTTGACGGAATTGGTCTTGCCGATGTAGTATTTCCGGCATTCCTCTTTATAGTTGGGTTATCACTCCCTTATGCAATTAACAACAGGAGAAAAAAGGGCGACAATGAATGGCAGCTTATGCAGCATGTGCTGTTAAGGACAATTGCACTTCTGGTTATGGGTGTTTTCCTTGTAAACGGAGAGACATATAATGCAGCAGCAACCGGAATGCCCAAGATGTTCTGGAACCCGATGATCTGTATAGCCTTTATATTGATCTGGAATACCTATCCTGATTCCTGGAAAAAATATATCCCAATGGCACTCAGAGCAATTGCAATTATTGGCCTGGTAATACTTGCAATTATTTACCGCGGAGGACATGATGAAAGTATACACAGGTTCTCTCCATCCTGGTGGGGAATCCTGGGACTCATCGGCTGGGCTTATCTGGTTAGTGGTATTATTACGGTTTTTGCTAAAAACAACTTCTGGATTATTCTGGGAGGCTGGATCTTTTTCTGTATTGTGAGCATGGTTGCAAAAGCTCACCTGATACCACGTGAGATTATGACAATTATACCAAATGCGATAAGCGGAGGGACACTTACAGGATTGACGATGGGCGGAGTCCTTACAACAATGATTTTCCAGTATTTCGTAAAAAAAGGAGAGAATCTGAAAATGACACTTGTCCTGATTGGATTTGCAGGAATACTTATTATTCTTTCGATTATCACCCGACCGTATTGGGGCCTTGCAAAAATAGGAGCAACACCGGCATGGTTATATCTCTGCAGTGCATTTACAATACTGGCATTCGTTGCAATTTACTGGGTTGCTGATATTGGAAAGAAAGCTAAATGGTTCGACCTGATAAAACCCGCAGGGACAGCAACAATTCTTTGTTACCTTGTTCCATATCTTGTTTACGGGATAAGGAATTTCCTCCATATTAGTTTACCTGAAGTTCTGAGAACAGGTGGTGTCGGACTTGTTAAAACTTTCCTTTTTGCGATGTTATGTGTTGCAGTAACGGGGATATTAATAAGAATAGGTGTAAGAATGAAATTATAAGAACCTGAATAAAACAGCAAAACCACGAATGAAAATTAAAACATTGTTACCTGTCCTGTCATTTCTACTTATATTAATTCCCTGCAATGCCCAGAAAAAATCAGATTTCAGGGTTGTAGGTTACTACTCAATGAGGTCAGCAATGACTGACTTTAAAAAATTTCCTTTTAAAAGAGTAACACATGTTAATCTGTTCTTCCTGAATCCTGATACACTTGGGAATTATAACCAGGATTTTTCAACCTTTGAACCTTTCATAAAAAAGGCTCACAAAAAGGGAGTAAAAGTTCTTTTCTCCATTGGCGGGGGTGGCGCACATCCGTATTATCACAAATTGTTAAAGGATGATAGGAGAGGAATGATAGTTCAGAAACTTGTTGAACTGACTGTCAAATATAATATCGATGGTATTGACAATGATCTTGAACACGGAGATATAGATGAAAACTATGAAGACTTTGTTGTTGAACTGAACTCTGCCCTCAAGATTCATAATAAGCTGCTGACAGCTGCTATTGTGGTTACAAATCCTGATCTGTTTTCTGATAAAGCCCTTGCTCAATATGATTTTATGAGTGTAATGTCGTATGATCACACAGGCCCTTGGCGCCCTGATAAACCAGGACAGCATTCATCGTATCAGCACTCCATTGAGGATCTCGATTATTTTGGAGTCAACAGGGGCATCCCTGCAAAAAAACTGAATCTGGGAGTACCTTTTTACGGATACGGTTACGGACCGGAGCTGACATCAAAGGCAATTTCAATGAATTACAGACAGATTGTTGAGAAATACGCCGGTTCAGAATCACTTGATGAGATTCCGGTGGAAGATGGAAAAATCATGTATTACAACGGGATACCCACAATGAGACAAAAGACACATCTCGCAATGGAAAGGTCCGGAGGAGTAATGATATGGCAGCTGGGAGGAGATGCACGCGGGTCAAAGTCATTGCTCAAAGTCATAAATGATACGGCTTATTCAAAGTAATTATCTGTTGTTAAATAATTAACAGAATGAAAGCAAAAACTTATTTTCTGGGTTTATTTTTTCTGGGATTATCCGGGATTCTACCCGGCCAGATTGCCTATCCGGGTGCTGAGCCCGGTGAAGCTATTGTTAAATCGCCTGATGCAAAAACAGTAATCCTGGAGAATCGGGTTTTAAGAATGCAACTCTCACTGGCAGACGGGAAAATAAGGGTTAAGGCTTTTGAGGATTTAAAATCAGCTGAAAATCTGATCAGTGATCCGGTTACGATTTTTAAACTTGAGCTGAAAGAGGGTAAGGTTATCACATCTGATGATTTTAAAATTACAGGCAGGCCCTCAGTATCAGACATTATCAGCAATGCCGCTTCACCTGTTTTTGCTGAAAGGATCGGAGGGAAAAAGTATACGGCAGATCTGGTGGATAAAAAATCGGGAATTGGTCTCCATTGGGAAGCTGAACTAAGGAACGGATCAAACTATATAAGGCAGATATTCAGTTTCAAACCTGCAGATGAGAATAGGATATCGAAAATAATACTTGTCACAGTTCCAACTGCATCGGGATTACACAAAGCCGGAAATGTTGATGGTTCACCTCTTGTAACAGATAAAATGTTCATTGCCCTTGAGTATCCGCTTGCCAGGATTGAAAGTGATAACAACCTCATCAGCGTATCAGTTCTGAGACTCGCAAAAACTCTTTCCACGGTCTGGGGTGTTGTACCGGCAGGTCAGCTGCGAAGGGGGTTCCTGTACTATGTTGAGAGGGAGCGTGCTCACCCTTATCACCAGGTGCTTCATTACAATTCATGGTTTGATATATCATGGGCTAACAGAAAATTTACCGAGAAAGAATCGCTTGACAGGATCAAAGTGTTCGGTGATAGTCTTATCAGGGCCAGGAATGTTCCGATGACAGGTTTTCTTTTTGACGACGGCTGGGACGATAACAAAACATTATGGAAATTTCACTCTGATTTTCCTCAGGGATTTTCAAATCTGAAAACATTAGCCAAATCCTATAGCTCAGACGTTGGAGTATGGATGTCCCCGTTTGGAGGATACGGCGAACCAAAAGAATCAAGAATAGCATTCGGGAAAAAGCAAAATCCGCCTTTTGAAACAAATGCAAATGGATTTTCTCTCTCGGGTCCGGTTTATTATAAGCGCTTCATGGAAGTGACCTCAGATTTTATCAATAAGTATGACATCTGCATGTTCAAGTTTGACGGAGTGGGAGCAGGTATCGGCGCGGGCAGTGGTGATCTTTCAGTTTACAGACAGGATGTGGAATCATTTCTCGGACTGCTCAGCGATCTGTTGAAACTAAAGCCTGATCTCTACCTTAGTCTTACTACCGGAACATGGCCTTCAGTCTACTGGCTTAAATATGGTGACAATATCTGGCGAGGTGGTGATGATACAAACATGATGGGAGAGGGCTCCAAAAGACAGCAATGGATAACCTACCGGGACGCAGATGTATTTAAAAACATAGTTCAGAAAGGTCCGCTATACCCGCTCAATTCTTTAATGCTGTGCGGGATCTGCATTGCTGATAACGGCCATCCTGATTTATTTGAGATGAACGACAAGGATATTTCGGACGAGATCTGGTCATTCTTTGCCACCGGGACAAATCTTCAGGAACTTTATATCAATCCTCATAAGTTAAGCAAAACGAACTGGGATTGCCTGGCATCTGCAGCCAGGTGGGCGAAAGAAAATGAATCTGTTATGACCGATGTGCACTGGACCGGCGGTGATCCTGCAAAAGGAGAAGTTTATGGTTATGCAGCATGGTCAGGGAAAAAGGGAGTTTTATCATTACGTAATCCGTCTTCTGTTGATAAAGTATTTAATTTCAGCGTTAAAGAGGTTTTTGAAATACCGGACGGTATGAATGATACATATCTTTTTAACGAAGTAATACCGGTTGCCGGCGAAAGGAAGAAACCTGCGGTTACCGGCAGATCTTTCATGATAATACTGAAGCCATTTGAAGTCAGAATATTTGACGCAGTTCCTGTAAAGTAAACAGTATATTAATTTAAATGATCTGTATCATTCTAAAAATATAAAATCAATGGAACAGAATATCAGCAAGTACGGGATAAGCAGACGCATGGCTGTCAAAGGAATAGCAATGGGTGCAGTGGCTTTGCCATTTTAAAAGGACGACCTGAACAGCTGTTGCAAATTCACAGAGTTAAACCCGGAACTTCAGGAGAGATGAAGATTACCAAAGTTGAAAGCATCCATTTTAATGAGAAGCTTAAGATAGGTGGTGGATCTGGCGGAAGCGGTACTACTGAATTCTGCTGGATCAGGATCCATACCAATACCGGAATTGTGGGTTATGGTGAAACCTACCCGTCGATAAATGGTGAACTCGGCAGTCTTAAGGACCTAGCGGAAGAATACCTGATAGGTGAAGATCCCCGCGACATTGAAAAGATCCTTAAAGGGATATACAAGTACCAGGCAATGAGAAATGCAGGCGGCTCGGAGATGCATATGATGAGCGCAATAGATATGGCTCTTCTTGATATCCTGGGAAAATCTACAGGACTTCCTGTATACAGACTTATAGGAGGTAAAACCAGGTCAAAGGTTAAGGTTTATAACACAGTTACAGATTACTGGGCAATAAACAATACCAAGATGGGTCCCGACACAGAGAAGATTGTAACATTCCTTCTCGATAAGGGAATAACCGCAATGAAAATATATCCATTCAGATCAGAGGGAGGATTTATCAGTTCGGTTGGGATTGATAATGGAATTGAATGGCTCAGGCAGATCGAAAAGGTTGCAGGGAAAAAAATGGAGATTCTTATTGACGGATGGGGCGGCTTTGATCTTCCCGGTGCACAGAGGATTTTGAAGGCCTGTGAACCATTCAATGTTATTCATGCTGAAGATATTCTGCTGCCTGATTCGGCACAGTCTTATTCAGTACTGGCAAAAGAAACCTCTATTCCGATAGCTCATAGCGAAACGATGGCAACACGGTATCAGCTTAAGGATTTCCTGGAGGCCAGGGCAATGGATATCCTGATGTTTGACATTTGCTGGTGCGGAGGAATTTCGGAAGCAAAAAAAATGTGCGATATGGCTGATGCTTATCATATCCCGGCATCTCCGCATACCTGCGGTGGTCCGCTTCTTTATGTTTCATCAGCTCATCTTTGCACAGCTGTTCAGAACTTCTCTTATATGGAAAGTAATTACTGGAAATATACTCATCAGTTCCCTCATTTTATTAAGAATACACCAATCCCGGTTAATGGTTTTATTACCCCACCTGATGCCCCGGGTCTGGGTGTGGAGATAAATGAAGAGATATTTAAAAACGGGGATGCAATAGTTGAAACTGTTGCATCAGTCTGATCAGAACTTTATTTCCTGAGCAGGTACATTCCATCCTTCAATAACCAGTTTCAACCCGTCAAGACCGGTTGCAGCTTTACCTGTTGACAGGTCGAGTACTATTTCTTTTTCTTCACCCGGGAGCAAAGTCAGGAAGTTCTCAGTAAACCATGCCGGTAATACAAGCTCATTGTTGCCATTACTTACTTTAAGCCTGATGAAGAAAGCAGTCTCATTACCCGGATTAGACAAGGAGATAGCTGATTTTCCTTCTCCACTCTTTTTCATTTCAGCTTTGACAGCAACTTTCTGCAAATCATTGAGCTTTTCATATGAGTGACGTTTGTTTGTGAGCCAGTAAAGGTTCTCATCAACCGTCTTATCCTGATCGGAAAGTTTGAGCTTCAGAAAGAATACCTCATCTGTGTTTACGGGAAGAGTGACCTTGTCAAGAAGCTGCAGGGAATGAGCCTGAAGAGTAACATCACTTTTCTTTTCGGAAATAAGCCTACCATGCATGTCGTACAACTGAATAGTTGCTGTCATCGCATTGGTGATTACAGCTTTCTGGTTAAGCACACAAACGACAGAATCATTCAGATTCAGCTGGATATGCACCGGAGCTGCGCCATGCTTGAATCCGAAATATCCCCCCTGGTAGTCGAGGTAATAATCATAGAAAGATCCGCGGAGAGCTGTCCATGGATTCTGGTTTTTCCATACCAGCATACCGGAATACCAGTCCCACATCTTGTGATTAAATGCCTCCTGAAGAGCGCGGTACTGCTCATAACTTACAATCTGCGACTTGAAACAGAAATCCTGAACATCCTTTACTTTTCCATACCTGTCAGGGAAATCCATCAGAGGCAGATATTTATGGTATTGCCATGATTTTCCGGGTCTTTGTCCCTGAGGAGGAGTCATTTCATCCTGCGGAATGATCTTAACAAGTCCGTCATAATTGGGTATGCCTATTGATCCTGTCTCAGGATTAAACGGGAATGATCTTTCAGTGAAGATCTTCTCAGGTTCCCTAATCCCGTATGGGCCATCTCCAACCCCGCCAATACTGTTTGTCATAAGTTTGGAAGATGTTGAATATTCCAGAAAAAATCTTCCCGGATCATATTTAGGAAATATATCCTCATCAAGAGCTTTCAGTATATCGGCAACAGGAAGTGTCTCATTACTTCCGCACCAGAGATATAAACTTGGATGATTCCTCAGCATCTTGATCTGATCAATTGCTGATTCAAGGAATAGATTATGATTGTCGGGATAGGCTTTTCTTCTAGCCTGTGATTCCTTTTTTGCAGGATCAAGCCATTCTCCGTTGCAGTCGCCCGAGATCCAGAGATCCTGCCAGACAAGGATGCCATACTTATCGCATGCATTATAGAATTCAGGCCTCTCTGTCAGTCCGCCTCCCCATACCCTGATCATATTCATGTTCATCCCTGCATGCATTTTTACTTCAGCCTCATATCTTTCTGCTGATAGTCTCATAAGCATGTCTGAGGCAATCCAGTTTCCTCCTTTTATAAATACCTTCTGACCGTTAACAGTAAATATCTTTGATTTTATATTTTCATCCCAGTAATTGGCAGCCTCTCTTATTCCGATTGTAACCTCCTCAGAATCAAGATTTACGCCACTCTGTACAACAAAATCAAATTTAACTTTATAAAGTGGCTGATCTCCCATACCGTTTGGCCACCACAACCCCGGATTTTCAATCTTGAATTCCGGAAGAGCCGATACTTTCGTTTCATGAGGATTAAGTGTAACTTTTACACTTTTTGTCTGGCCTTCAATTGAAACTGAAAGCGTACCCTGGATTCCGGTTGATGTAGGATTAACGAGTTCAGCCGATGGTTTAAGAAAAGCAGGTTGTTGTTTTGCGCCCGGTTCCCTTACTCCCGGAACTCTCATTTCCACAAAGGGATTTCTAAGGTCCGCTGTTCCGGTTATCTCAATCGCAACCTGGTCCCAGATTCCGGTATTGCGGTCACGCACCGGGCAGATCCAGTCCCATCCTGCAGTGAACTGCATGGTAACATTCCGTCCTATTGTCCCATCGCCTCCCTGGCCTCCGTTCGGATTGCCAACAGGATCAGGGGGTGCAACCCAAACGGCAAGTCTGTTGGGTTTACCTTTATTAAGATATGGTGTTATCAGATATTTCTCCCTCAGATACATTCCCTGATGGGTATCAGTATTTATTCTTTTTCCGTTAAGAAATATATCAGCGAAATAGTTAATCCCCCTGAAGCTGATCCATACCTGCTGATCTTCCTTTAGTTCGGGCAGATCAAACTCATTGGTGAACCAGTAGGTGTAATAATCCCTTCCTGTTTCATAAACATCAGGTATAAGGTTATTATTCATTCCGAAGAATGGATCGGGTACCATTTTATTGTTTAACAGTGTCGTAAGTACAGTTCCGGGAACGGTAGCATCAATCCATCCTTCCGGTTTGAAGGCGCCGGACGTGATTTCGGTACCGTCAGCCAGTACATCAGTTGCTCTTTTTGCTTTCCAGTTTTTATTGAGTATTATCAGAGAGGACGGCTGAGACTGAAGTTCAGGGAATATCAATGAAATGACAGTCAGCAGAGTGATGAGTTTTTTCATTATTGCAAGTTTTTGAATTTCGTATTTGGTTTATTTTGTTGGTTTCAGGGTCACAATCATTTTAAGGTTTTTGCCCTCAGGCAGTGTTACAGATCTTTCAGCAGGATCGAATGACTTCCAGTTTTTGCCATTGATTGTAACACTTTCTATAATTACTTCAGGGTCCTCAGCCAGGGATACATAGTGTAGATCTCCTTCACCTGCATCGGTGATATTGAAATGCAGTGTGGCAGGCTTCCTATTTACATACAGGTTCAGATAAAGATAATTGAGCAGGGCGGTCTCCATTTCATGGTAAGAAGCTTTCCACGGAGATGCTTTGGCAGTGTTAAGTACCTCTCCGGATGGAGTAACACTCTGGTAAGCACCACCATATTCCTTGTCAATGAAATTATCGCTCCAGAAAGATGCCATTTTCCTGAATGACTTCAGATAATGATCTTCTCCTGTAAGATGATAAAGATGGAGTTGTGCAAATAATCCATAGCTCTGCAGCCACCACCATACATTTGAAGTGTCAGCCGGAACATATGGCGGCTCTTTTTCAATATTGTCAAACCAGATACCTTTATCCGAATCATAAGCCGAACCCATAAGCTGTTTTCCAAGGGCTATTCCTCTTTCGCCATAAATCTTGTTGCCGGTCGATTCAAACATCCTCAGAAGTGAAAGAGTTGCCGTGAGCTGAGCCCCGGCTGAAATGACCTCTTTCCCGTTAACACTTCTTTTCACAGGGTTCCATTTTATGTCATTGGGTGAAGGAAAACCGTTGAACCATCCATAGGCAGGATCTGTCATATGATTGATCGAGAGCATCATCAGTTCTTCAGCAAAGTCACTTACTTCTTTGTCCCTGGTGAAAAGCAAAAGATTGATCAGCAGTGAGCTGGTATATCCGTAGTGCGAATGCTTGCTTTTTGTACTGTCACTGACTGAAAGATCGCGGTTGAGCGCCTGATAATACCCTCCATTTATAGTATCGCAGGCATATGTTTTCCTGATTTTTATTGATCCCATTATCTTTTCAAGAACTCTCCTGTCTCCTGTGACAAAGTAATAATGAGCCAGCCCTACATTGGTATATAGTTGGTTTGGGACAGTTTTAGTGGTTGAAACAGGGTTTCCTTTTTCATCCAGCAGGTCATACCATCCTCCGTATTCTTTATCCCATGCATATTCAAGGAGATAATCTGCTCCATGCCTGGCGCTTCTGAGATATGCTTCATCACCTGAGAGAAGATAGGCACATGTAAAACCATAGATCTGTCTGCCTATCATCGCAGGGTGCTTGTCAAAGGGAGGAAGGGGATTCCCTTCTCTGGAAAGATTAAGAAAGAAACCTCCGTTGATTGTATCCACCACATGTTTTTGCCAGAATGGAATAACCTGTGTGAGCCCCTGACTGCGCCAGTATTCTCCATCCATTATATCTTCATGGCTTTTCTCACTGGAGCAGCTAATACTAAGGCATATAATAATCAGGAAAACAGAAATTGTACTTCCGCTTTTCAAAAAGAACTTTTTTATCATAAAAAATGAATAATACCTGATGTAAGTCTAGGTTATTTTTCTTAGTGTTCCAACATTATCTTTTATTATAACTCCTTCCCCGTGTTCTCCGAGATCAACTAAAAGTTCTTTCAATGCCCCGTTGAATGATACATTGTCTTTAACAACAGAACTTTCCAGACCTTTTAAAACCATACCGTAATCAGGTGAATAGCCTCCCTGTCCTCCATCATCCCTGCCGGAGTTGAAGGCATTTCCAATAAAAGTCAATCCCCTGGCACCCTCAATTCTTACATGTGAGCTGTCGTAATCATCCCCTTTTCCCCATTCAGGTTTCCCGCTTCTGTAGATTACATTCCCCGTTACGGCAAAAATCTCACAGCCCCTGTTTCTACCCTGAAGAAGCGCTATTCCGCATCTTCCTGATCGGTCAATGTAGTTTCCGGTAATGTTGTAATGTGAACCGCCATGTATCACAATTCCTCCTTCACGGTTCCATTCTATACGGTTTCCGGTAATTGTATTCGAGGCATTTTCATCATATGATGCATAGCCTGCTTTCCCGTTTCCCGAGAACCAGTTATCAAGAATGAATCCGTCCCATCCGCGCACTCTCAGACCGCAACCTTTGTTTCCGTAACAGTGACTGTGACGGACTACAAAACACCAGATCCTTTCAAGTTTTATCCCGTCTCCGGTAAAGCGTTCAATTCTGCAGGTATCAATTCTGGGGGTGTCCTCCTGTTTGCCATAATCGGGCTTGTCAATGAGGATGCCATGGATTTCTGTTCCAAGATTCTTTCCTTTCAGGCAGAGACCAAACAGATAAGCACCGAATGCATTTGTGAGGTTTATAAGGCATTTGGCCTTATCATCATTAAGGGTGAGTACTGTCCCCATACCGTCCCTGTAACTCCATGCAGGCAGACCATGGATTCCCACACCTGCAGGAACCTTTAGTTCGGAGCATAGAAAATTACCTTCGGGAATAAATATTGCCCCGTATGTTTTACCGGCGGTATCCAGTGCTTTCTGAATGGCTGCAGTATCATCAGTTGTCCCGTCTCCTTTTGCACCGAAATCAATTACATTCAGTAATCCTTTTGTTTTTTCAGGTGGCATGGCACTGCTCACATCAGTTGAAGCAGGCACAACAGCAGTAACAGCCAGAGCTGAACCTGCTGACAGAAAATCCCTTCTTGAAAAATTTTGCATATCCATGATTTTATCCTCCTATGATTTGTTAATGTAGGGTTACAAGTTCAATTCCAATAAATTTATGCTATTTGGAATAATTTTCATCACAAAATATCTTAAATTTAAGAGTTATCAAAATTTAGACTTATGTTCAGAAAAACAATGTTCATCTTTGGAATACTTGCACTGATAAATTTTTCATGCAAAAATTCTCCTGTTATCACAGAACCGGCAGCTGACAGGTTTCCCCCGAAACCACAGCCTGAGAATTATGTCTGTTACCGTGCAGCAACTCCCATTGTTGCCGATGGAGTACCTGATGAGGCTGACTGGGACAAGGTTCCATGGACAAACCTCTTTCGTGACATAGAGGGTTCAAAAAAACCTGAGCCATGGTTTAAGACGCATGCGAAGCTTCTCTGGGACGATGAAAATCTTTACATTCTGGCAGAACTTGAGGAACCCCATGTATGGGCCAAGTTAAGGCAACGCGATACAGTAATATTTTATGATAATGATTTTGAGGTATTCATTGATCCTGATGGCGATACCCATGCGTACTATGAACTGGAGGTAAATGCCTTAAGTACCGCCTGGGATCTTTTATTATTGAAGCCTTACCGCGATGGAGGGTCTGCTGTAAACGGATGGGATATTGCAGGTCTTAAAGTTGGAATCGGAGTGGATGGCACTCTTAATAATCCAAAAGATGAGGATAAAGGATGGGTAGTGGAAATTTCAATTCCGCTTAAATCAATGAAAGAGTGGCGGGCTGATGGTAAATGGCCAAATAAGGGGGACCAGTGGAGACTAGGATTCTCCAGGGTGGAATGGAAAACTCATGTTGAGAATGGGACCTATGTGAAGGATATCAATCCTGCTACAGGCAGACCTTTTCCGGAAGAGAACTGGATCTGGTCACCCCAGGGCAGAATAAATATGCACATGCCTGAGATGTGGGGATATCTTCAATTTTCAGGAATAACCGCAGGAGCCGGGACTGAAGAGTTTGTTCCTGATCCGGACTTTGATCTTAAATGGGCTCTCAGACTTATTTATTATGCTGAAAACGAGTACTACGCTAAAAACAAAAAATATTCAGACAATCTTAGTGAAATTGGACTGAGTATAAGCGATTTCCCTGAAGGATTTGCGAATCCGGTCCTGATGGCAACACGATCAGCCTTTGAAAGCTATTTCCCGGGTGATGGTGGAAAAGGGTGGACTATTTATCAGGATGGAAGATTAGTGAAGATAGATGACTCACCGGCAAGGAAGTAGTATAATTTGATAAGATAGTATTTTAACCGCAAAGGGCGCAAAGGTTTTACGCTAAGAACGCAAAGCATATCTGATAGATTAACCAATTATTGAAAAGATTCTATTTCATAGTATTTATTGCTCTTTTTTTTATCAGCTGCAAAGAGAATTCTGAAAAAATAATCGGCATCAAGATCTATGATTATGCGGGTGATTATGAAAAGCTTGCTTCGGAATGGGAGGAGATGGGGATAAATACTGCATTTGTCAGCACCACACTTGCAGCAGATAAAGATTTCAGGGAAGCCCTGAAGAGCAGGGACATAAGCGTATTTATAATTTTCCCGGTATTCTTTAATCCTGAAATGCTGAGAACGGACAGCACTCTGTATGCAATAACAAATACAGGAGCAAGGGCGAGCGAGGAATGGGTGAAATTTGTTTGTCCCTCACGGAAATTATATCGTGACGGAATAAAGGATCAGCTCTCAGCATTTATAAGTTCTCTTGATCCGGATGGTGTCAGTATTGATTTCATCCGGCAATTTGTTTACTGGGAAAAGATTTATGCTGACAGGGATTATTCGACAATTGAAAGGTCTTGTTACTGTGATAGCTGTATTGAAGGCTTTTATGTAAAAACAGGAGCTAAAATTCCAGGCTCATTTTTAACCACATCTGAAAAAGCTAACTGGATCGAGCAGAATTATCAGTCTGAATGGGATACTTACAGATGCGATCTGATTACTTCGATGGTAAAGGAATTATATGAGGAATCACATCGAATAAAAACGGATATTCTGGTTAATGTTCATGTTGTACCATGGCGTAGTGATGATTATAATAACGGAAAAATCAGGATTGCCGGACAGGATCTTGTGGCTATGTCAGCATATACAGATTTTGTATCACCAATGTGTTATTCACAGATGCTTGGCAGGGATGCAGAATGGATTTCGGATGTAGTAAGCGATATGAATAATAGTGTAAGCGGGAAGGTATTGCCAAGTATTCAGGTCTATCCTTATTATATTGAAAAGAGTTTCACCACCCAGGACTTTAAAAGATGTGTTGAGGAATCTTTGAAACCACCATCAAGGGGAGTGGTATTTTTTTCATGGCCGCTGTTTGAGAAAGACTCAACCCGGATGAAGGTGGTAAGTGATGTAAATGAACAATTTTGATGTTTATCTGGTTGTAAGTTAATATTCACAATTCATCGAAGCAACATGAAAATGAAACCGATTATTTCATTAAGCCTAATCATTCTGGTTACCACTGGTATGATCGGCTTGTATTCTTTCACTACAGATGGTCTGAAATCTGAATTGCAGGTACAGCGAACAGCTGCGATGAATTATCAGAATTTCTGCGCAGGCTGCCATGGTGCAAATCTTGAAAAATTTGCAGCTAAAGCCTGGATGGAAGAAAAGGGAAATGTACTGGCATTTAACAGCATTAAATCCGGAATAGAAAAGATCGGAATGCCTTCATTCCAGAAAACCTTTTCTGATACTGAGATTGAAGCACTCGCAGCCTATGTTAAAAAAGGGGTGCCAGAAGACAAGAGCCTTCTTAAACCTGCTGTTACCCCAGGTGGAATAGTTGAATCGGAAGTTCAGCGTTTTGTGGTAGATACAGTTGTATCAGGACTAAAAGTTCCATGGGGTCTTGTATTTCTTCCTGAAGGCGATCTTCTGATTTCAGAAAGATCAGGAACCCTCCACAGATTTTCAAAAGGGAAATTATCAGCACCAATCGAAGGTCTGCCTCCGATGATGACGGTCGGACAGGGAGGATTGCTTGATCTTGCTCTTCATCCTGACTATAAAAATAACGGATGGATCTATATCGCATATTCATCCTTGAGATCGGAAGGGGAAAAAAACTTCAGCAATACAACAATATTGAGGGCCAGGATGAAAGGTAATAAGCTGGAAGATAAACAGATAATATATCATGGTAACCCCGAAACGGAGCGGAATTACCATTTTGGGATAAAAATGGCATTTGACGGGAAAGGACATATCTTTTTCGGCAATGGGGACCGTGGCCAGCACTTTGATTTTCCACAGAAGCTTGATAATACCAATGGAAAGATCCACCGCCTCAATGATGACGGAACAGTCCCGGCGGACAATCCTTTTGTAAATACCCCAGGGTGCTATTCCTTCAATCTGGAGTTATGGTCACAGAAATCCGCAGGGTACCTGTATCCATCCTGTCACAGGAGAACTTTGGATTACCGAACATGGTCCAAAGGGAGGGGATGAACTGAACCAGGTAAAACCGGGAAGGAATTACGGCTGGCCGGTAATATGTTACGGAATAAACTATGATGGAACAATACTTACTTCTCTGACTGAAAAAGAAGGGATGGAGCAGCCTAATTTCTACTGGCTCCCATCAATTGGCCCATGTGGTATGACTTTCGTAACCGGCGACAGGTATAAGAAATGGACAAATAATATTCTTATAGGATCACTCAGTTTTCAATATCTGGAGAGAGTTGTTCTGAGCGGGAATTCAGTTATGCACCGTGAAAAGCTTCTTGAAGGCATTGGCCGTGTACGTAACGTGGTAATGAGTCCGGAGGGATATGTTTATGTAGCAATTGAAAATCCGGGGAAGATACTGAGACTGATGCCGGTAGAGTAAGATTCAAAAAACTTACGAAAATGATTTTTAATAACAGAGGTACTCTGATATTCCTGTTTGTCTTTGTATTCCTGCAGGTTAAATCACAAAAGCCTGGTGATTCAATTAACAAGGGCCAGATTTCCGATTCTGTTATGATCCTGGGTGATGTAAGCGTGGTTGCTTACAGGACAAGCGGCAAGATCCATAATCTCCCGGGAAGTTTTTCATTGCTGAATAAGGAAGACTTATCACCGTCTGACGGGACAAGTCTTTCTGCAACTCTTAATACAATTCCGGGAGTTACAATGCAAAGCGGGACTTATCTTACAAACAGGATAGTAATCAGGGGAATGGGAAGCAGAACCCCGTATAATACAAACAGGATAAGAACATACCTCAATGAAATACCGCTTACTTCTTCTGACGGAGTTTCAACACCGGAGGAAATCGATCTGCTGAGTCTTGAAAAGATTGAAATCGTAAAAGGACCATCCTCCGCATTATATGGTTCAGGCCTTGGCGGAAGTATAAATATGTATACGCCTGAGCGATCTGTTAATGAAGGGAATATTGATTTGCAATATGGAAGTTTTAATACTTTAAAGGCAGGTGCATCCGGGACACTTAACAGCGGCAAAGCAAGATTGTGGGGAAGCATAAGCCACCTTAATTCTGATGGTTACCGGGAGAATAATGACTACCGGCGTACAGCATTTCTCTCAACTGCCAGGTGGATGGAAAAGTCCTGGTCAGTAAATGCCACTTTGCTTTTTATTGATGTAAAGGGAGGCATTCCCAGCTCACTTGGAAAAACATTGTTTGAAGAATCTCCTGAGTCTGCAGCTCCCGCATGGAAAGCAATTGAAGGATTTAAGGAGTACAGCAAGGGAGTAGCATCTGTTTCCTTTAACAAAAAGATTACCCGAACCCTGACAGGAAATCTTGCAGTTTTCGGAAAGTATAATGACAATTATGAACGGCGTCCTTTCAATAATCTGGATGATCAGTCCCTCAGCGGAGGTTTTCGCGGGAAGTTTATTCATCGTACAAAGAAGACAGAGCTGACAGCCGGAGCTGAATGGATATCTGAAGAGTATCAATGGAAATTTGACAGGGATAATATACTGCTTAATAAGAATAGTGAGAACCTTAATCATCTCAATGTTTTTGGAATATTATATTATAAACCAGTGAAAGAACTTAATATTTCTCTTGCAGGAGCAGTTAACCATATCAGTTACAGGTTAACTGATAAGTTTCCTTCAAACGGGGATCAATCCGGAAGCAGAAATTTTCCCACAATGATATCTCCGCGACTGGGAATAAATTATGCTCCGGGCGATGTATTTTCAATATATGCATCTGCCGGGCATGGTTTTTCACTGCCTTCTCCTGAAGAAACGCTTTTGCCGGAAGGAGATGTGAACCCTGGTATTAAGCCTGAGCAGGGCTGGCAATATGAAACCGGTGTAAGATTTGTTCATCCCGGCAGCCGGTTTACTTTTGATGCCTCACTATACAGGATTGATCTTACAGACCTTCTGGTCACCAAAAGAGTTACTGAAGATGTATTCACAGGTATAAATGCAGGAAGGACCCGTCATCAGGGATTTGAACTGATGTTTCGCTCAAATGTATTTGAATACAATTCATTTCCCGGCAAGCTTATTCTCGGCATTGGTTATTCTGGATCAATAAACAGGTTCATTGATTTTACTGATGACAGCATCACCTATGATGGCAATATCCTTCCGGGGATACCACGCCAGACTGTTCAGCTAAAGATAAACTGGACCTTGTTTAAAACTGTTGAGATCAGCACTCATCTTTCCTATACCGGTGATCAATACATTACCGACAGCAATTCACTTGAATATCCGGGTTATTTTCTGGGAGATTTAAAAATTACTACAAGGTTTAATCTGAAACAAAAGATTCCTCTTCAGGTATATCTGGGAATCAATAACGTGACAGACACCAACTATGCTTCGATGCTGATTGTAAACGCTGTTGGTTTCGGAAATTCAGAACCGAGGTATTATTACCCTGGATTGCCAAGGCATTATTTCGGCGGAATAAGATTGAGTTTCTGAGCAGGGGAATGTTGTAAAGAAATTTTTTACCACAGAGGACACAGAGGGTTCTCAGAGGACACAAAGTTAAATCTGTGATTATTAGTTCTCTGTGCCCACTGTGCTTTTTCTTTGTGCTCTCTGTGGTTCCCGATAGCTATCGGGATGGATTTTGACTTTTTCTTAACCCCCGATAATGTCATTATTATTGATATTTTTATCGTTCAATAATAATTCGTTTTAATGAAAAAGATATTTCACAGTATAGTATTATTGTTACTGTTTCTGACAATGCTGCCTGAGATTTCGGGCCAGAGTGCACTGACAATTGAAAAGATAATGAAGGGAGACCGTTTTACAGGATTTTCTCCTGAAAACATAAGCTGGTCACCATCCGGTAAGCTAATTTATTTTTACTGGAATCCTGAAATGGATACAATCAGATCACTTTATTCGATCAGCAGAGATAACCTGAAACCTCAGAAGGTCAGTCATGAGGAGCTGATGAATTTACCTTCCTCTAACGGAGTTTATAATCGCGAACGGTCAAAAATGGTTTATGCAAAGGAAGGTGACTTTTTTCTTCTTCAGATAAATTCAGGGACACTACTTCAGATAACAAATACGTCCGATTATGAATTTAATCCTGTATTCAGCCACAAAGAAGATATAATACTATTTACGAGAGGATCCAATCTCTATTCGTGGAACCCCGGGAATGGTTCTACAGAGCAGCTGACGGATTTCAGACCAGGGAAAGAAAAACCTGAGGGCAAAGTTTTTGATAATGATCGGGATAAATGGATATATGAAGATCAGTTCAGGCTTTTTGATGTTCTGAAAGAGAGGAAACAGGTTAATGATAGAACCCTGAAGGAAGAAGAGTCCCTCAAACAAAAGAGGCCATTAAAGATCTTTACAGGTACCGAACAGGTAAGAGGGCCCCGATTGAGTCCTGATGAAAATTATGTAACATCTCTTTTTTCCGCTAATATTGAAAGCCAAAGGACTCTTATACCTGAGTTTGTTACCGAATCGGGTTATACTGAGACAAACAGCAGCAGAAGCAAAGTAGGAGCTCCTTCCTTTTCTTCATCTGTTTTAATGATTTATGACAGGCATAGAGACACTGTTTACAAAGCAAATACAGATGATATTCCGGGGATAGGTGAAAAGACAGATTTTGCTTACAGCCAGCCTTCAGGGGATCAAAAAAAGCAAGAGAAGAGGGGTGTAATAATGAATGGTCCGGAATGGTCGGATGATGGTAAATTTGCTGTTGTTGACATATTCTCAACTGACAACAAAGACCGGTGGATCATGGTGCTGGATATAAAGACAGGCGGGCTGAAGCTGCTTGACAGGCAGCATGATGATGCCTGGATAGGAGGACCCGGGATCAGGTATGGTTCTGCTCCATCATGGCTTAATGATAACCGAAGGATCTTTTTTCAGTCTGAAGAATCAGGGTATTCGCATCTTTATACTATCGATGTTATATCAGGTCAGAAGAAAGCAATAACCTCAGGTAAATATGAGGTCTATAACACGGTTCTTTCAAGGGATAAAAAATACTGGTACTATCTTTCAAATGAGTCCGATCCGGGTATAAGAGAACTTTACAGAATAGCAGTTCAGGACGGATCAAAGGTTAAACTGACAAATTTATCGGGAGGAGTTGAAGCTGAATTATCGCCCGACGAGAAGTATTTTGCACTAAGGGTTTCTTCAGCAAACAAGCCATGGGAGTTGTACCTGATGGAGAACAGGGAAAAGGCAATTCCTGTGAAGGTTACTGAATCCATGACCAGCGGATTCAGTTCATATCCCTGGAGAGTACCTGAATATGTTACGATAAAAGCTTCCGACGGTACTATGGTTCCGGCAAGATTATATAAACCTTCAAATTCAAGCAAACCTGGTCCGGCTATAATATTTGTTCACGGAGCAGGCTATCTTCAGAATGCACACAGATGGTGGAGCAGTTATTCACGTGAATACATGTTCCATAATTACCTTGTTGATAATGGTTATACGGTTCTCGATATCGATTACCGCGGAAGCTCCGGGTATGGACGAGACTGGAGAACAGCAATATACAGATTCATGGGAGGAAGGGATCTTGAAGATCATATTGACGGGACTAGGTATCTTGTTGAACAACATAATGTTGATGCCGGTAAAATAGGTATTTACGGAGGTTCATACGGAGGATTCATAACATTAATGGCAATGTTTACAAAGCCCGGTACTTTTAAAGCAGGGGCTGCTCTCAGGCCTGTTACAGACTGGGCACATTACAATCATGGTTATACTTCAAATATCCTGAACACACCAATTAGCGATAGTCTCTCATATATTAAGAGTTCCCCGATTTATTATGCTGACGGGCTTCAGGGTGCGCTTCTTATCTGTCATGGTATGGTTGATGACAATGTACATTTCCAGGATGTTGTCAGGTTATCGCAGAGGCTGATTGAACTGGGAAAAGATAATTGGGAACTTGCTGTATATCCTGTTGAGAGTCATGGATTTGTTGAACCTTCAAGCTGGACAGATGAATACAAAAGGATATTCAGGTTATTTGAGAGTAATCTGAAATAGCCCCGCCCCCCCCCCCCCCCCCCCCCCTCCCCCCCCCCCCCCCCCCCCCCCCCCCCCCCCCCCCCCCCCCCCCCCCCCCCCCCCCCCCCCAAAAAAAGGAGCAGTTTTGCTCCTTTTGCTCCCCAGGTAAGACTCGAACTTACGACCCACGGATTAACAGTCCGTTGCTCTAACCAACTGAGCTACTGAGGAAGGTATTTTTTAAGAACTTGCTATATTTTAGCAGGCCAAAAGTAAGGGCTTTTAGTGAATTAAGCAATATCTTTGCGAAAATTTTTTTAAATGAAGAAAATACTTGGAATCGGCAACGCCCTTGTGGATGTTATGACACAGATCGATAACGATAATGTACTGAAGGAGTTCTCACTACCAAAAGGGAGCATGCAGTTGGTTGATGATGTTAAATCTTCAGAGGTAAAAGCCGGTACTGAAAAGTTTAAAAGAAGACTTGCCTCAGGAGGCTCCGCAGCCAATACAATACATGGTCTTGGAATGCTGGGATTGAAGACCGGGTTCATAGGATCTGTAGGAAAAGATGAGACAGGGGATTTCTTTGAAAAAGATATGAAGTCAGCCGGAGTGGATACACTTCTTTTCCGAAGGGAATCTGTTACAGGTACGGCTGTTGCACTTATTTCACATGATTCGGAAAGGACTTTTGCAACACATCTGGGTGCTGCAACTGAACTTCATGATGCTGAACTTAAGGCAAAATACTTTAAAGGATACAATATTCTTTATCTTGAAGGTTATCTGATCTTCAACAAACCACTTGTTGATACAGCCTGTAAAATAGCCAAAAGCCTCAAGATGAAAGTTGCACTCGATCTGGCTAGTTATAATGTTGTTGAAATGATGCATAAAGATTTTAAAGAGATAATTGAAAATTATGTTGATATAATCTTTGCAAATGAAATGGAGGCTAAAGCTTACACAGGCAAAGATCCTGAAGAAGCTCTGAAGATTTTATCTGAATTTTGTGAAATAGCTGTTGTAAAAACAGGAAGTGAAGGCTCCCTCATTAAAAGAGGTGAAGAAGTACTTAAAGTAGGTACTATTAAAGTTAAATTAAAAGATACTACTGGAGCCGGAGACCTTTATGCCTCCGGCTTCCTCTATGGTTATGCAAACGGATATTCACTTGAAAAATGCGGATTGTTCGGATCTGTACTTGCCGGAAATGTGATAGAGCTTATCGGGGCAAAAATGAATGGCAGGAGATGGACCAGGATTCGTAAAAAGATATTGGATATTTCAACCGAAGAATAAAAAAACGATGTTAGCGAATTTGATTTTTCTAAAATAACATTTACGAGGAGTCTCTGAATTAAAGTTACAATCCGATGAAGGCTGCATCAAAAATTAGTAATTTGAAATTTCTATATCCTTTTCTGCTTATCTGGATATTTGTAAATCTACTGCAATCCGGATTCACCGACCTGAACAACGATGAAGCTTACTATTGGATGTACTCTCAATATCCTGCCTGGGGCTATTTTGACCATCCTCCCATGATCGCATTAATGACGGGAACAGGCTTCTTTCTTTTTCATAATGAACTTGGAGTAAGATTGATGACTGTCCTTCTTATGGCAGCTTCATTGTTAATTATCTGGAAGCTTATTGAAGACTCAGATAACAAAAATGCAAATCTGAAATATTTCATACTACTCTCCATTATACTTCCTGTTTTCAATATTTATGGTTTCATTGCAACTCCTGACTCTCCGCTTATTTTCTTTTCAGCCTTGTTCCTGCTTTCATATAAAAGATTTCTTGAGGAAGATTCATGGAGTAATTCAGCATTGATGGGATTGTCAATGGCAGCAATGATGTACAGTAAATATCATGCTGCCCTACTCATTATTTTTGTAATTATTTCAAATCCCGCTCTGCTTAAAAACCTGCGTTTTTATCTCGCTTCCATACTTGGCGCTATACTCTTTATCCCCCACATTTACTGGCAGTTTGCAAATGATTTACCTTCATTCAGGTATCACCTGGTAGAAAGGGTTTCAGGCCTGAATCCTGAAAATATTCCTGAATACCTCGGCAACCTTTTTGTGATTCAGAATCCGGTAATTTTTCCGATTGTTATATGGCTTACCTTCAAGAGGAAACCTGAAAACAGGTTTGACAGAGCACTTTACTTTATCCTTTATGGGTTCATTGTATTTTTCCTGCTGGCAAGTCTCAGATACAGTGTTCAGCCTCAGTGGACATCCCTTATTTCGATTCCGGTCATAATACTTGTTTTCAGATCACTTGATAAAAATCCATTAGTAGGAAAGACAATCAAATGGGTTACATGGGTAATGATGCCACTGATATTGACTGGCCGTCTGGCACTTGTATTTGATTTCCTACCGATATCATTTCTTAAGGATGAGTTTCATGATTATAAGAAAAAGGTGAAAGAGATTTCTGAAATTGCCGGTGATCGTCCGGTAGTTTTTACAAATTCATATCAGGATCCCTCTGTCTATACTTTTTATACAGGAAAATTTTCTCATTCACTAAATAATCTGAATTACCGGAGAACCCAGTACGATATATGGGATTTTGAAGAAAAAATTCACGGGCAGGAAGTCTTGTACGTGCCTCACTGGCCTACGACATATATTATGGATAACTTTAGAAAACACTATTTCTTTAATGGTGATTCTGTTTACATGAAAGTCTGCAGTGACTTTCAATCGCTTCAAAGGGAATGTGTAATTCTGAAAGATGAACATTATGTATTCAAGGAAAAATCGTTGAACAGTCTTGATATGGATATTTTTAACCCATATCCATATCCGATAAGCATAAACCACAAGGAATTTCCTGTTGCATTCTATTTTAATTTTTTCAGGAACGGGCAGAGGGAGGAGAGATGGAGGATTTCTCTACCGGATTCAATTTCAGTAATTAATCCGGGAGATACACTCTCAGTAAATTGCAATTTCAACCTGGGAGAACTGGCCGACTCAACCTATATGATTGTGGTCAGCTCTGAAGCCGGAGCTCTTTATGATGTCATTAACAGCAACTTTTCATTTGCATCAGTAGTCAGATAGATTTTTCCACTCTTTGGGACCAAACAAATGTACGAACTAACACAGAGAATACAGGGGGGTGTCTTAACCAGAGGAGTTCTCAGAGTACAGAAAATCATTGGCTTTTTATTTCATTGTGATCTCTGTTTTTCGGTTCCCTCTAGCTATCGGATGGATTTCATTTTTTTGCCGGTTATTTCAAAATTGCTTAGTTTTACAATATCTGTCTATCTCCTTTTAAGAGAATTGCTGCAAACAAAAGACTATTAGGACGGTTTATTAACATATTAGGATACATTTTAATCATATAACTATGAAAAATTTAAGATTCATTTACATTCTGGTGTTGCTGTTGGTTTTCTCCGGCGTTGTTTCAGGTCAGATCCTGGATCCCAACAGTCCGATACCACCTGATCCCAATATCAGGATAGGTAAGCTTAAGAACGGTCTGACATATTACATAAAGTATAATAAGAAACCTGAGCAGCGAGTTGAATTAAGGCTTGCGATAAACGCAGGCTCTATTTGCGAAACAGACGGGCAGCTTGGGCTGGCTCATTTCTGTGAACATATGTGTTTTAACGGTACTAAAAATTTCCCGAGCAACAGGATAATAGATATGCTTGAAGAGATGGGAATGAAATTCGGGGAAGAGATAAATGCAGGTACAAGTTTTGATGAGACAATTTATATGCTTAAAGTACCTTCCGATAAGCCCGAATCTGTGAACAGTGGATTCCAGGTGCTTGAAGACTGGGCACATCAGGTCAGCCTTGATGATGTTGAGATCGATAAGGAGAGAGGTGTGATAGTTGAGGAATGGAGGCAGGGACTTGGTGCTGAGGATAGGATGATGCAGAAATATCTTCCGGTCCTTCTTAAAGATTCAAGATATGCAGACAGACTTCCAATAGGCAAGGTTGAGGTACTGAAAACATTTCCATATGACACTTTAAGGAATTTTTACAAGACCTGGTACAGACCTGATCTTATGGCTGTTGTTGTGGTCGGAGATATTGATCCCGATTTAGCTGAAACCAAAGTGAAAGAGTATTTCGGGAAGATTCCGGCAGCGGTAAATCCTAAACCGAGGACAGAATATTCTGTTCCTGAAAACAACGAACCGCTGATTAGTGTGGTTACAGATAAAGAGGCATCAGGATTCAGTGCCCAGATAATGTTCAAACAGCCAAAATCAGGGCGTGAAACATACAAAGACTACAGGAATACCCAGTTAAGGTCTCTTTATATAGGCATGCTCAATAACCGGCTCCAGGAACTTACAGTAAAGCCTGATGCACCTTTCCTTTATGCTGGTTCCGGTTATGGTGATTTTATTGGCCGGTCGATGGATGTTTATTCATTGTTTGTTGCCGCTAAGGAAAATCAGATTGAGAAAAGCATCGAAGCTGTTATGACTGAAAATGAGAAGGTTCTTCAGTATGGTTTTACATCAACAGAACTTGAAAGACAAAAGATGGAGGTTCTTACAATGTATGAAAACGGAGCCAAGGAGGCTGATAAGGTGGAGTCGGGAAGTTATGCTGATGAATATATAAGAAACTACCTGGACAAAGAATCAATACCCGGTTATCAGAAAGAGTTTGAGTTAGTGAAAGAGCTATTGCCGGGAATTACTCTTGCTGAGATAAATGAACTCGGTAAGAAATGGACAACAGACAGGAACATTATTGCGCTGGTAACAGCGCAGGAAAAAGAGGGGATAAAAGTTCCAACAGAATCAGCGGTGGCGGAAATCATAAAATCAGGCAGATCAAAAAAAGTGGAAGCATATGTTGATGCTGTCACAGAGACTCCTTTATTGGCTGAAGCACCAGCCGGTACCCATGTTATAAAAAGGACTGAAAATACAGAATTCGGTTTTACAGAACTGTTATTTGGGAATGGCGTAAAAATGATTCTCAAACCCACTGATTTCAAGAATGATGAAATTGTTATGACAGCTTTCAGTCCGGGTGGGATTTCAATTTATCCCGATCAGGATGTTATGTCAGCTACTCTGGCTTCAACAATAATATCTCAAAGCGGTCTAGGTGATTATGATTTTACCGGTTTGCAGAAAAAGCTTTCAGGAAATACAGCAAAGCTTACACCCTATATCAGTGATCTGCGTGAGGGTGTCAGCGGCAGTTGTACTCCGAAGGATCTAGAAACTATGCTCCAGCTGAATTATCTCTACTTTACCAAAACCCGAAGGGATGAAAATGCCTTTAATTCATATCTGTCACGGATGAAGAATATGATAAAGCCCATGAGATCTGTTCCGAGAGTAGTTTTCCAGGATACACTTTCAAAGATTGTATCGATGAATTCACCAAGAGTAATTGCCATACCTTCGGATATTCAGCTCGACCAGGTAAACCTCGACAGGATCATGGATATCTTCAAAGACAGATTTGCTGATGCAAGTGATTTCACATATATGATGATTGGCAATTTTAAAACTGACGATATTATTCCCATGCTCGAAAAATATATCGGTGGACTGCCTTCAATAAAGCGGACTGAAACATGGAAGGACCAGACACCCGGGTTCCCGGAAGGAATAGTAAAAGTGAATGTGCCAAAAAATTCCGAACCTCAGAGCCAGGTTGCGATGATATGGAAGGGTGATTTTAAATGGAGTCCTGATGACAGGCAGGGATTTACCATGCTTATGAGTATTCTCGAGATAAAGCTCAGGGAATCAATGCGTGAAGATCAGGGTGGTGTTTACGGAGTGAGTTTCAGCGGAGGTGCTTCAAAGCAGCCAAAGCCTATGTATACGATTACTTCACAGTGGGGATGCAATCCTGAAAATATTGACAAGCTCTCCGCTACAGTGCTTGACGAGATGAGCGAGATCCGGAAGGATGGTCCACTGGAGAATGATCTGAATAAGGTGAAGGAAACAATGATCAGGGAGCGGGAAACTCAGATAAAGGAGAATGGATTCTGGCTCAGTTATCTTCAGAACCATTATATCTATGGGAACAAGATACTTTCGCTCGAAGAGTATAAGTCACTTGTTAATTCCATGACAGTGAAGAAAATAAAAGCTGTTGCAAATAAATATCTTGATACTTCCAACTATGTTCAGGTATATCTGACACCAAAGGAAAAAGTTGAAACAGCTAAATAAAGGGATCAGAACAATCCGTGCAATTCGGCATTAATCTTGTCCATTACTTCGCTGAGGTGGTCATTGTTGTTGGGGAAGTTGTAATGATCTGCTTCAATAATGAGGACCTTTCCGAGGTTATATGTCTCCATCCAGGCTTCGTACCTCTCGTTTAGTCTTTTCAGGTAATCGATCCTTATGGAACTTTCATATTCGCGGCCCCTTTTCTGTATCTGGTTTACGAGGGTAGGAACTGAAGCCCTAAGGTACAGCAGCAGGTCGGGAGGCTGGATAAGGGAGCTCATCATTTTAAAAAGCGAGGAGTAATTATCAAAGTCGCGGGTCGACATCAGGCCCATTGAATGAAGGTTTGGGGCAAAGATGTATGCATCCTCGTATATTGTTCTGTCCTGGACAATTGTCTTATCGGATTTTCGGATCTCAAGTATCTGACTGAAACGCGAATTTAGGAAGTAGATCTGCAGGTTGAATGACCAACGCTGCATGTCCTCATAAAAATCATTCAGATAAGGATTATCATCAACATCTTCATAATGAGGTGTCCAGCCGTATTGTTTGGCAAGCAATCCTGCCAGTGTGGTTTTTCCGGAACCAATGTTTCCTGCAATTGCTATATGCATGTTCAGAGTGTTACTTAGTAGCCAGTAAAAGTAATAAAAAAGTGCCTAAAGTGAACTAAAATTCGGAGTGCCTAAAATATTAAATATTCGCTATTAAATATAGCTCTTCAATATAATCTCTTGAGTTGGAAAGTCTCGGAACCTTATTCTGGCCGCCAAATTTATTTTTGGAAATCAGCCATTTATTAAAGGTATCCTTTGGCAAAGACCTGACAACAGGGATAACAAGATTGAGGTCCTTATACCTTTTGGCTTCATAATCGGAATTAAGTGATTTAAGAGCTTCATCGAGAGTTTCAGTGAACAGAATCATATCGGATGGCTGTTTGTCAAATTCAATCAGCCATTCGTGTGAACCCTTTGATTCAGTACTCATAAAAACTGGTCCTGCTGTATACTCAGTTATCCTGGCACCTGTATTTTTACATGCCACAGCGAGGGCTTTTTCAGCATTATCAATAATTACCTCTTCCCCGAATACATTTATGAAATGTTTTGTACGGCCGGAGATCCTGAAACGGTATGGATTCAAGCCTGTGAAGATTATTGTATCACCCATCATATATCTCCAGAGGCCGCCATTTGTCGAGATCACAATTGCATAATTCACATCCTTTTCAACTTCTCCCAATGTAAGTGCCGGAGCTGAACCAGATGACATTCTGTCAACAGGAATAAACTCATAAAATATTCCGTAGTCGAGCATAAGCAGCATGTCATCCCTTGAAGGATCATCCTGTAGTCCGAAGAAACCTTCAGATGCATTATAAGTTTCCATATAATTCATCTGCTCGCCTTTTATCAGACTCCTGAACTGATCCCTGTATGGGGTGAAACTGACTCCCCCATGGAAAAAAACTTCGAGATTAGGCCAGACATCAAGAAGGTTGGACTTTCCGGTATATGCCAGAACCTGTTTAATCAGTACCAGGTACCACGAAGGCACACCGGCAAGGCTGGTAACATTCTCATTTAATGTGGTCCGGGTTATCGTGTTCAGTTTTTCTTCAAAATCCTCCAGAAGGGCGATCTTTGTTTTTGGAGTTCTGATAATTTCAACCCAGAAAGGGGCATTCTCTATCAGGATTGCAGACAGATCACCATACAGCACATCATTGCTGTAATTATCAATTTTATGACTGCCTCCGAGCGTCAGACTTTTACCTGAAAAGATTCCTGTTTCCGGGTGATTCATTGTATAGATGACAAGGATATCTTTTGCTGCCCTGTAGTGACATTTTTCAAGGGCTTCATTACTCATCGGAATGAATTTGCTTTTAGAGGAGGTGGTTCCTGAAGATTTGGCAAACCATTTTATTTCACCCGGCCATAAAAGATTGGTTTCTCCTTTTTTCAATCTTTCGACATATGGCAATAAATCTTCGTATGTCTGAACAGGAAACCTGTTCTGGTATTCAGATACTGTAGTGATTGAGGTATAGTCATACTTCTTTCCCCATTCTGTAGCAGCTGCTTTGGCAAGCAGCTTATAAATTGTTTCATGCTGTGTCTCAAGAGGATATTTTCTGAACAGGTCAATCTGATTTATACGTTTCGTATAGAGCCAGCTTACAATGGAGGGGATAATTGCCATTTAAAATCAGTTTGACGGCTAAAGATAGTTAAAAAAGAATACTGTGGCAGAGCTTACTGATTGAAAACCTCCTTAAGAATATCGAGCGATTTTATTCTTGAAAGACCGGGAAGATGGATATAAAAATAATTAAGCAGATCATCGAGTACCTCATTTCGCTGTGAACCTGAAAGAGGTATTTTTTTTACGGTTTCATATGATGATGCAAAGAGTGCTGCAAGTATTTCTGAATTATCAGGATTTGAATAGTGCCCGTGAACAGGAGGAAGTGAAACAAAATTCCCATTCTTCATGTCGAAGAATACCTCTTCCGGACTGCTTTTCTGTCCGGGTTCAAATCCAAGGTAGCTGCTTAATCCTGCAAGAAAAGCAAGATGGAAGTTGGCATATCCCTCAGTGCTGTTTTCAAAGTACATGACAGATTCCTCAATGAAGTCAAATAATTCCTCATTCGGGCTTTCTTCCTTCAGCACAGATGTCATGACTTCGCCAAGGAAGATAGCTACGCTGCTCTTGCGGATATCGGAGTAGATATTGTAAGGTGTAAAGGCAACAGAGAATTCTTTTATCGTCTGCATCTCCCTGGATGCTTTGTAGTAAATGTCAAGGTCGAGGATAAATAATGGCTGAAAAAGAATATTGTGTTTACCCGTTTTTCTTTTTCGCATACCTTTAACCATGAAGGAAATCCTGCCGAAATCACGTGTGTAAAGTCTTGCAACAATACCTGAGTCGGTATATTTTATCTGGTTGATTACTATCCCTTTGGTTTTTTCGAGCATACTGTTTTTTTTAGCCTCATCCCCCATCCCCTTCTCCCGGGGGAGAAGGGGTGTCGTTATCTAACATACATTGCCTTAACCCCTCTCCTCCCGGGAGAGTGGTTGGGGTGAGGTGCGTACTGATTTCTCAAACAAATTTATTATATTTACTGATCAATCGTCCGGGAAATGACAGGAATAAACAATGAGGAGCTTGTAAAGCGGATTGCCCGTCTGGCGAAGCAGAACCAGGAACTTGAAGATCATATCAAAAAGCTTGAGAAGCAGAATGATAAGCTAACCAGGGATTATGAGAAGGTCAAGGCACTTTATGAGAAGGCTACACCAGAAGGGATAAAAGAGGCGGATGGGGAAAAGAAAGAACAGTCGCTAAAGTTCAATATGGCCACTGTCCTTTTTGCCGACATACACGGTTTTGCGAAGCTATTAGAAGGAATGGATTCATCAAGTGTGATGGATGAGCTGGACGAGATCCTCTATGAGTTTGATGCAATTGTTACACGGTACAAAATTGAAAAGATTAAGACCATAGGTGATACCTACATGTGTGCAGGCGGTATCCCTGTAAAGAATATCACCAACCCCGTCGATGTGGTTATGGCTGCCATGGAAATGAGAAATTTTCTCTCAAAATATGAGACTGAAAAACGGGGTGACGGAAATAAAATATGGGATCTTAAAATCGGAATTCATACAGGACCGGTTACTGCAAGTATATCCGGTAAAAAGAAGGTAAATTACGATATAAAAGGAGATACGGTAAATACCGCCAGCAGGGTTGAAGCAGTTTCCGAAAAAGGCACAATACTTATTTCCGTAATGACCTATGAACTTGTAAAAGAGTTCTTCGATTGCGAATACTTCGGGAAGCTGCCGGTAAAGTATAAGGGTGACCTTCAGATGTACAGGGTACAGGGTCTTAAACCGGAATTCTCCCAAAACGGTGAGGGAATGGTTCCAAATGAAGCATTCAAGGTTAAGTTCGGGTTGATTCAGTTTACCGACATACAGGAGGTAATTCTTGACAAGCTTGAGAAAGAACTGCCGGATTATCTATATTATCATAATGTTAAGCATACAGTTGATGTGGTAACAGAGGTTGAACTGATTGGATGGGGTGAAGGGTGTACCGACGAGGAGATACTGCTCCTCAAAACTGCAGGATTGTTCCATGATGTCGGTCATACAGTTGCATATGATAACCATGAATACCATGGTACCGTGATTGCCAGAGAGATGCTTCCGAAGTACAATTACTCTCCGGAGCAGATTGAAAGAATCTGTTCTATAATCATGTCAACAAAACTTCCTCCCAGGCCAACTAATCTACTTGAAAATATAATTTGCGATTCTGATCTCGATTACCTCGGGAGAAGTGATTTTATTCCTGTATCAAATACTTTATACGAAGAGCTTAAGGCTCAGAATAAAATGGGATCATTAAATGACTGGAACAAGATTCAGGTTAAGTTTATTTCAGGTCACCAGTATTTTACGGCAACTGCCAGAAGCCTGAGGGAGGTCAATAAACAGCAGCAGATTGAGAGGATACAGAGTCTGATTACAGATTAAGAGGATCATTTTATTACAAGCACCTTTATTACACACGAGTCGGTGCCATCATTGCTTGCACAAAAAACCAGATATACTCCTGTTGCCACCCTGCGTCCGTTATAGGTATTCAGATCCCAGGAAGCCATTCCTCCTGAAGATTCTGTTTCATAAACAAGGTTTCCACTTACATCAGTAATCTTGATCCTGGAGTCACGTACAAGTCCGGTTATAGTAAGATTTCCTGAGAATTCCTGCCTTACAGGATTAGGAAAGGCATAAACACTGGTAAACTCATCCATCCCTTCAATAGCATCACCCCTGACAGACTGAACTCCTCTTGAAGTAGCGAACCAGACATCTCCGGTTTTGTCATCAACAGCAAGTGAGACAATAGAATTTGAAAGCAAAGGGCTGTTCTCCTCGGTATATTTTTTTACCTGTACTGTTCCATCAGGTGACAGGAGATATGTTCCGGCCTTCTCTGTACCAAGCCATTTCCTGTTAGCCCCGTCTATGGCAATAGTTGTAATAACTTCTGTCTGCAGCATATAATCATAAATGTTGCTGCCATCATTCCTTGGTATCCTGATTCTGAATGCTTTCAGCTTATCAGTAAAGACTCTTTCAGGATTGTAATATACCAGAGGTCCCTGATCGGTGCCAACCCAGATATTTCCTTCAAGGTCCTCGGCAATCGAATAGATATAAGAAATTATGTCGCCATCTGATTCCTCGATAAGCATTTTTTTATACTTATCATCTGTAAATATTCCGGGAGTCTTATTATCATCGAAAACAAAAAGCCCATTTCCCCGTGGGAGAATAATCCATTTCTGACCTTTAGTTGTTATTATCAGATCGCCGATCATCTGAGCATCTATTGTTAGCGGATTAACAATCCAGGTACCATCAGATTTCAGGATTTTCATACTTCCTGGAACCTCCGACTGGGTAATCCAAAGGTTCTTGTCCTTATCCATGGCCATGCCACAAATTCTTACATAAGGCCTTCCGGGTATGATTGTCTGCAGAGGTGAATTTGTGTAACTGTACTGATTAACCAGTTCATTGTTTTTATACTCAAGCAATCCACCACCCCAGGTTGCAACAAAAAAATGATCCCTGTCGTCAGGATCGATAAGAGTTCTTATTCCATCAGATACAGAAGCAGAAGATATGCCTGTCCATTCATTTTCATTATGAATAGAGATTTGTAAGGATCTCCATTGGTTATTCCAGGAAACATCGGTTCCTCCTGCTGCAATAATTGTTTTCCCTTTGGCTGAGGTGATATGGAATGCATTATTTGATAAGGGCCCGGGCAGGGTAAATGGTGTAATAGTGTTTGAATTAAGGTACCTGAGAAGCCCTGATATTCTGTCGGCGATCCATATTTCTCCATTGCTTTCAACAGCCTGGTAAAAATCAGGATTTGGCCATTGGGTCGATTCAACAGTCCTGATTATTGAACCTGATGAATTATATTGCTTTACTGTAGATGAGGATGTAATAATAAAACCATCAGGTGTTGATTCGAAAGACCGGTTATAGAATCCAGGTACGTATGAGAACAAAGCCGGATTACCGTCGTATGAATATATGTAATCACCGGCATCATTTTTAACAGAAAGATTGGCATATAGTTTATTCCCTGAAAAAACAACAGAAGTGTATTTACCAAGTGGTTCCGGGAAATCAGAAATTAAAGTCCAGTTTCCGTAATAGGCAAGACCGGTATTTGTCTGATCGGCTGAGTATATTCCTGCTCCGGTCGCCGCATATATCTTCCCATTACCGAATGTCAGATCCCATATTTCAGTGGTAGCTGACCCGGAACCTGGTTTCCAGGTATCGTAGATTTCATTTTTGAGCAAGTCAATTACAACAATACCGAAGCTGCAGGCCAGATATGCATATTTTCCCCTGATTCTTATTCTGTTAACTTCCTTTTTCCCCGGAATATATTTTCTGCTTATATCAGGAATATTGTAAATTGTATTGTTCTTTATGAGATCAATATTGGTTGTTACATATGCAATTACAAGAGTTTTATTTTCTTCTGACCAGTTAATTGAGCTTATTCCTGTTTCAGTAAGTCCGTTAATTGTCGACATTTTCTTAAGTTCATTATACTCCCTGTTAAACACAAGAACTGAAGAACCTGTTGAGGCATAAATTTCTTTTGAAGAAGCACAAACAGCTGATACCGAGTTGTAAACAAGATGATCTGACCAGCTTCCGACAGGAGTCTGACCGCGCATAGCCGGAAAAGATGCAATCAGAAAGATTATGGAAATTATCCTCCTCATCTTATGGTAAACAATATTTATTAAGGTTTATTGCCGTTAAGTTTAATCTGGAGAAGGAAAGTCCTGAGCTTTTCAAAAGCTCTTGCCCTGTGAGACACTTCGTTTTTTTCTTTGAGAGGCATTTCAGCAAATGTTCTGGTTTTCCCATCAGGGATGAATACAGGGTCGTATCCAAAACCTTCGATTCCTCTTCTTTCATTGATTATTTGCCCTTCAACAATTCCCTCAAAAAGATACTCTTCGTTTTCCCAGATAAGAGCTATGACGGTTCTGAACTGTGCCTTCCGGTTTTTATTTGATCCAAGCATCAGAAGCAGCTTGTCAATGTTGGCCGAAAAATCCTTGCTTTCACCTGCAAATCTGGCCGATTTAACTCCGGGGAGTCCGCCCAGAGCATCAACCTCAAGGCCGGTATCATCTGCAAAAACATTCATCCCTGTAATTCTGTGAACGTATCTTGCCTTGGCCAGCGCATTTCCCTCAAGGTTAGGCTCCTCCTCAGGTATATCTTCCCTGATATTCATATCATGAAGGCTCAGAAGTTTAATGCTGCTATCGATGATACTTCTGATTTCCCTGATCTTATGATCGTTATTTGAAGCGAAGATTATCTCCATTTGCTATGTTTATTTTGCCTGTAAAAATACTCAAAAATGCGCTTTCCTTTTGCCCTCTCTGTTTTAAGTGCTACTTTTGATTGGTTAAAAGCTCAATTATTTTTATGTCCCTTTCGCTGATCATCGTATCTGCAGGCTTCCTGGTATTAATTCTGTTAATATTCTGGGTGTTTTATAATCATCTGAATCTCGGCTTCGCATTCAGGCAGTACCAGCTAGAGCAGATAATAAATGAGAGAACCGAAGAACTGGTGAGGGAGAAAGAAAGGACCGAGGCATTGTTGGCAAATCTTCTGCCAAAGAATACTGCCGATGAGCTAATGGCAAAGGGGAAGGCAACAAAGATCAAATATAATTTTGTGACAGTACTTTTCTCTGATATACAGGGCTTCACAAAAATCGCCGAGGAGATGAATCCTGAAGTACTGATTGATGAACTCGATAAGTTTTTCTTCACATTTGATTCAGTTGTGGAAAAATTCGGGATTGAAAAGATAAAAACAATCGGAGATGCATATATGTGTGCAGGCGGTATCCCTGAGAAAAACAGGACCAATCCTGTTGAAGTGATACTTGCCGCACTTGAGATGAGGACATATATGACAAAACTGAAAGAGAGTTCGGAACTTGAAGGGATGAAGTTCTGGGATATAAGGATTGGAATACATACAGGAACAGTGGTTGCAGGAGTGGTGGGTCAGAAGAAAATGTCATATGATATCTGGGGCGATACAGTAAATACTGCAAGCCGTATGGAATCATCGGGTGAAGCAGGGAAAATTAATATATCCGGTACTACATATGAGTTTGTAAAAGAATTCTTTTCTTGTGAATACAGGGGCAAGATGCCTGTAAAATACAAGGGTGAACTTGAGATGTATTTTGTTAAAAACATCATTCCTGAGTTGTGTGATGAGACTGGTGGACCAAACAGGAAGTTTGTTGTGAAGATGCAGTTGCTGAAACTTGAAGACATGGAAGAGCTTGTTGCGAAAATGTTCGGGACAGAAGCTCCGGCAAACACGTATTTCAATAATGAAGCTATGTTTAAGAATATATGCAGCCAGGTTGATCTCCTTTCCAGAGCAGAGAATGTTGGTGAAGAAGAGATTATTAATCTTAAACTTGCAGCGATCTTCCTTCTTACAGGATTTATTTCAGATTATTTTAAGCCACTTGAAGGAGCAATAAGGAATGTTGAAGAGGTACTTCCCCGGCATGGATTTAACCAGGAAAATGTGGATGAAACAAGAAAGCTGATCAGAAACTCATTCTCCGATTCGATTTTAAGTCTCGAGGATAAAATTCTGCATGATGCAAGATTTGAATATATGGGAAGAGTTGATTATCCGGTGTTGACCGGAAAACTCAGAAAAGAGATTGCTGAACATGGTACTCTGTATGAGGATACGGAATGGGCAGAGATCCAGACAAAGCTGCTTTACAAGCACATTTTTGTCACGGAGACAGCCAGGGTACTAAGGACTGTTGAGGTGGAAGCTCAGGTAGTAGCGCTGTATGACAAGGAACAATAATCCGATTTCAGGATGATTTTGCTTCAGGATAAATTTTAAAAATGTACTTTTAACCCGAATATCAAAAAAAGGATCTTATGGAAACGCTTGACTGGAAAAACCTTCCCTTCGGATATATGAAGACCGATTATAATGTCCGTTGTGTATATAAGGATGGAAAATGGGGAAAACTGGAAGTTTCTGCTTCGGAATATATTGATATTCATATTGCTGCTACAGGACTTCATTACGGGCAGGAGGCATTCGAAGGGCTTAAGGCATATATGGGGAAAGATGGTAAAGTGAGATTATTCCGCTGGGAAGAAAATGCTAAACGCATGCTGGCTTCAGCTGATGGAATAAAGATGGCACAGGTCACTGTTGAAATGTTCAGGGAGGCAATTTTCAAAGTAATTAATCTGAACAGGAAATTTGTCCCTCCATATGGGTCAGGTGCAACACTTTATGTTCGTCCGCTTCTTTATGGCAGCGGTCCGGAGGTTGGTGTCAAACCCGCTTTGGAGTATACTTTTATTGTATTTGTAACTCCGGTAGGACCATATTTCAAAGAGGGCATCAAGCCTGTGAATATGCTGATATGCAGGGATATTGACAGGGCAGCTCCTCTTGGAACAGGAACATTCAAGGTCGGAGGCAATTATGCTGCAAGCATGCGTGCAATAATTGCTGCAAAAAACGGTGGATATTCAAGTACCATCTTTCTGGATTCAAAAGAAAAGAAATATATTGATGAATGCGGACCGGCAAACTTTTTTGGAATAAAAGGAAACACATATGTGACACCTAAATCAGAATCGATACTCGGGTCAATCACCAATATGAGCCTTATTGAAATTGCAGGAAGTCTTGGTATGAAAACCGAAAGAAGGCAGGTACCTGTTGAGGAGCTTGCAGAATTCTCAGAAACAGGGGCCTGCGGTACAGCAGCAGTAATAACACCAATTGCAAAAATTGTTGATCCTGATAAAAACAAGATCTATGAGTATTGCAAAGATGGAAAACCGGGAGCCGTTTCAATGAAACTGTATGAAAAGCTCATTGCAATTCAGTGCGGTGATGCTGAGGATACGTTCGGATGGATTTCAATTGTGGAATGAGGTAGACTTCAAAATATCATCTGAATACCCCCAACCCCCCAAGGGGGGCTTAGATACAAATGTGATTTTTAAAGTCCCCCTTGGGGGATTTAGGGGTAAGAAGGTAAGGGGATTATTAAAATTTAACATTATATAGTTTGAAGAGCAAGCAAAACGGACTGTCAAAAGCAAGATTAAGAAGTTCCTATGTTACACTTGTTATAAGTGTTTCATTAGTGCTTTTCTTACTTGGTGTTCTCGGGCTGCTGCTTATTAATGCCAAGGAGCTTTCGGATTATTTCCGTGAGAGTCTTTCATTTTCCATAATGCTTGATGATGATGCAAAGGAGGCCGATATCAGAGTACTTCAGAAAGACCTTGATGCAAAACCTTATGTTAAATCGACGGAGTATGTTTCAAAAAGCGAAGCAGCCTCTAAAATGAAAGAAGAGCTTGGTGAGGATTTCATAAACTTCCTTGGCGACAATCCGCTGCCTCCTTCAATAGATGTTTATCTGTATGCACAATATACAAGTCCTGACAGTGTTGTAAAAATTGAAAAGTATGTTCTGGAATACCCATTTGTAAAAGAGGTTTATTACCAGGAATCTCTTCTGTTTCTGATCAATGAAAATGTAAGAAAAATCAGCTTTTTTCTGCTGATAATAAGTTCATTTCTTTTCCTGATTGCCATAACAATAATTAACAATACCATCAGGTTGTCTGTTTATTCAAAAAGGTTTATAATAAGGACAATGCAGCTTATTGGTGCTACAAGAGGCTTTATAAGAAGGCCTTTCCTTTTACAGAGCGCTATTCACGGGCTTGTAGCTGCACTGATTGCTATGGCTCTTCTGATGGGAATGCTTTACCTTATTGAAAAGGAGTTTTTCCTTTTGTTTACCTTCAGAAGTACAAATCTCTTGCTGCTTCTTGGTGTCTTGCTGATTTTGGTAGGAATATTAATTAATATTATCTCAACATTCTTTTCCGTTAACAGGTATCTTAGTATTTCGGAAGACGAACTTTATTATTGAAATTATCATGGGAACAAAAAACGAAAATAAGGATAAGCTGAATTTTGCACTCGGACCTGAAAACTACAAACTTCTTGCAATCGGGTTTGGCATAATTGTACTGGGTTTCCTGCTTATGCTCGGAGGCAAGTCGGATGATCCGAATAAATTCAGTGAAGAAATCTTCAGCTTCAGACGTATAACGCTTGCTCCGATCGTGGTTCTTGCAGGGTTCATTTTTGAGATCTGGGCGATAATGAAGAAACCGAAAGTGTAGTAAGAATAATCTGGTCTGCAGCTGAAATTCATAAATAAAGTAATGTAATCATAATGAATCTCATTGAAGCAATAATCCTTGGACTGATACAGGGATTAACAGAGTTTTTACCGGTCAGCAGCTCAGGACATCTTGAGCTTGGAAAATACCTTTTCGGGATTGACCATGAAGCCAATTTTTATTTTTCCATTGCAGTACATGGAGCTACTGTTTTAAGTACAATTGTTGTTCTGTGGAAAGAGATTTCAGCATTGATTGGCGGATTTTTCAAATTTAAATGGAATGAGGAGACTATTTATATCTCAAAAATAGTTATATCAATGATCCCCACTGCTTTTGCGGGATTTTTCCTGAAAGAGATTGCTGAAAATTTTTTTACCGGGAATATGGTCTCACTCGGCATAGAATTTTTAGCAACAGCTGTTTTGTTATTACTTACCCTTTATATCAGACCTAAAGAAAGGCCGATAGGATTCCTTGACTCCTTTATTGTAGGTATTGCTCAGGCTATCGCGATACTTCCGGGAGTTTCAAGATCGGGAGCAACAATTGCTACAGGAATGATGCTTGGGAACAGAAAAGCCGATATTGCAAAGTTCTCATTTCTTATGGTGCTGGTTCCGATAGTCGGTGCAAACCTTGTTGAGATGATGTCCGGGGATTTTACTACAGAAGGTACTTCATTTACAGTGATATTGGCAGGATTTGTAACTGCTTTTATATCCGGATATTTTGCCTGTAAATGGATGATTGAACTGGTAAAAAGAGGAAACCTTTTCTGGTTTGCAGCTTATTGTGTTCTAATTGGTATTTTCTCAATTCTACTCGGATTTAATGTCTTCTGAAAAGCTTTCTGTATTTGAAGAGGGACAGGTTCTTCTCTTCAATAAACCTTTGTACTGGACCTCCTTTGATCTTGTCAATAAAGTCAGGGGAATTCTGAGAAGTATTTTGGGTTTGAAAAAAATTAAAGTGGGTCATGCAGGAACACTAGATCCCCTTGCCAGTGGCCTTATGATAATCTGTACAGGAAGGGCAACAAAGAGTATCGATGGATTCCGGGACCTTGATAAAGAGTATGTTGCAACTTTCACTGCCGGTGCAACAACGCCATCTTTTGATCTTGAAACAGAAACAGATTTTACATATCCCACAGATCATATTACTGAGGAGCTGGTGAGGGAGAAACTGAAAGGTTTTCTTGGAGAACAAAAACAGCTTCCTCCCATTTATTCCGCAAAGCTGATTTCCGGAAAGAGAGCTTATGAATTTGCCAGACAAGGAATTCACAAGGACCTGGAGCCGGTTACAGTTTGGTTCAGGGAGATAGAGCTGATATCATTTAATAATCCGGAGATCAGAGTCAGGATTGTATGCAGCAAGGGGACTTACATAAGGTCATTTGCACGCGACCTTGGAAATGCCCTTAACAGCGGCTGTTATTTATCGGCACTTGAAAGAACATCAATCGGAGATTATAAGGTGGGAAATACATATGATCTTGATAAATTCAGGGAGTATGTTGAACAATACGCAATAACTCATGTTAAGGATACAGACATCGGACTAAAATAAAACGATACGCATACAGGTGACAGGCAGTAACTTGCAGATTTTTCAAATCAGTTTTGTAACAAATCTGCAATTTTTACGTATAAAGGAAATTCAAAATTAAACGAGATACTATTTATGAAATTATCGCAATTCAGGTACAATCTTCCACAGGAGTTGATAGCTCTTTATCCATCAGAAAACAGGGATGAATCCAGATTACTGGTAGTGAACAGGAAGACAAGGGAGATTGAACATAAAGTTTTTAAAGAGATCACTTCATATTTTACCGAGCACGACGTGCTGGTTTTCAATAATACCAAGGTTTTTCCGGCAAGGTTATATGGCAACAAGGAGAAAACAGGAGCTGAAATTGAGGTATTTCTTCTCAGAGAGCTTAACAGGGAACAGAGATTATGGGATGTGCTTGTTGATCCGGCCAGGAAGATCAGGATAGGGAATAAGCTCTATTTCGGAGAAGACGATCTGCTTGTTGCCGAAGTAATTGATAATACTACATCAAGGGGAAGAACGCTCAGGTTTCTTTTCGACGGTACATATGAGGAGTTTAAAGAGACATTGTATGGTTTAGGCGAAACCCCGCTTCCTAAATTTATTAACCGTAAGGTTGAACCGGAAGACAGTGAGAGGTATCAGACCATTTTTGCCAAACATGAGGGAGCTGTTGCTGCCCCTACTGCCGGATTGCATTTCAGTCGTGAATTACTTAAGAAGCTCGAGATAATTGGTGTTGATTTCGCAGAGATAACACTTCATGTTGGTCTTGGCAATTTCAGAAGCGTTGACGTGGAAGACCTGACCAAGCATAAGGTTGATTCGGAAAGGATCAGGATCACCGACGAGGCGACAGAGATTGTGAATAAGGCAAAAGATAATAAATTCAGGATATGTGCCGTCGGCACCACCGTTGTACGTACTCTCGAAAGTTCGGTTTCAACAGATGGTTAGCTCAAGCCCTATGACGGCTGGACTAATAAATTCATTTTCCCGCCATATGATTTTAAAGTACCTGATATGATGATCAGCAACTTCCATCTTCCATATTCAACACTGCTTATGATGGTTGCTGCATTTGCGGGATATGACCTTTTATTTGATGCCTATAAGGTTGCTGTTAAGGAAAAATACAGGTTCGGTACTTACGGGGATGCGATGCTCGTCATTTAGTCTACTGGTCTTCTGGTCTGCTGGTCTTCTGGTCCAATTGACCCAGAGACATCTAAATTGAGGATTTTAGGTATTTCATCAGGCTTCCATTGGCATTGATAAGTCGTTGTGCTAATTTACGCCTGTCATCTGCAGCCTCAGGGAGTATATATTTTTGATCTTCAGCTATATAATACATACTCTTAATTTCTCCGGCAGATCCTTTGGAAATATTCAGGAAATGTCTGAATTCTGCATCGCTGTTGCGGTAAAATCCTTCAGAAATATTATTCATGGATGAGATTCCGGCTCTGGTAATCTGGTCTTTGAATGTAAAATCTTTGCACTTCCTGAAATCCGAATAAATCAGATTAATAAGTTCCCTTGAAATTTTCCAGATTTCAAGGTCTTCAAAATTCTTTACTGTTCCCATTTTAGCACGATTTAGTTTATGATAAATTTATAAAAATATTAATCATAAAAACTCTCGGAAATAAGAATCCTATTTAAGTATTTAAAAGACCAGAAGACCAGAAGACCAGGAGACCAGAAGACAAATTGTCATTCAGAATCACTGTACTCAGAAAGATGTAAAATTTCATGAATTGAGTAGATTATCACCGAATAGAATCCGTTAGTCAAAAAAACTCTTTCGGTTTTCAAATATTATCTATATTTAAAAGTTTAATTAAGAGTTGCTAAAATGCAACCGTTGTGTATTATTTACAGTCTTGAAGGAGATTGGATTATTGTCCGTTTTTAGATTGATGAACGGACAGGGCATAAATTATAAAAACTGGTCGATCTTTTAAAAAAAAAGAGGAAGAGGTCGAACGGTAATTATTTGTTATAACTGAAGCAGTATGACACAGGGTACAAGGAGCAGGATAAATGTAGGTTTAATGAGTTCCCCTCCCGGGAGGGGCCAGGGGTGGGTTGATTAAAGGCAAGAATCTAGTAAGGTATACAGATGAAAAACAGCATATTAGGAAATACATACAATATAGGATTAAGGAGGTATAGTATGAAAACAACACGAAATACATCTTCCGGCAATGGTGGTGCAGGTGGATGGCAGCGGGGAAAGCGGGCATGGTATGCTCCTTCCGGAATCGTATTGTTATTAATGTTGCTCTTGTCGGTCATAGATGTCGGCAAGACGTATGGACAGCAGGGAGTGGGGATCAGCGAGAACCCCATTGTCCCTAATTCTTCGTCGATTCTTGAATTGCAGTCGACGCTGAGGGGATTTCTTGCACCAAGGATGACAACTGTTGAAAGGACAGCTATTGTCTCCCCGGCTCAGGGCCTTCTTGTGTTTGACACCACAACACAATCATTCTGGTATTACAACAGCGGCTGGAAAGCTATTGCCTCCACCTCCATAGGCAGTGCAAACCAGTTGCTTGGAATGAATTCAGGTATTCCATCTCTGGCAAATGAATACAAGAATCTTAATGGGTCCTCAAATATTACAGTAACTCATACTGCAGGCAATATTGGACTAAATACTATTCAGGACATTCAGACCATCTCTTCACCAACATTCAATGGTCTGTCAATTAATGATGCAGCCACCCAGACAAATATCCTGAACAATACAATCAATCTTGGAAATGCTTCAACAGATGTAATTGATATTACGGGGGTAACAAATATAAATGGCGGTAATCTGACACTTGCCTCACCTCTGACAGAAATTACCGGGGCCACTTTAAATGTTTCGGATGGCACAACAACAAACATAAACAGTAACACACTCAATATTGGCAATAATAATACAGATGTTGTTGATATAACAGGTATTACAAACCTGAATGGCGGAGCTGTAACCATAGCCAGCAATCTTACTCTGGCAACAGGAGCAACTGTTAATAATATCCGTACAGATGTACGGGCAACAGGATCAACAGATAATGTTTCACTGGTAACAGAGACAGGTATAAGAACAGCCATCAACTCGAGTGTAACAGCGAACAATGGTTTGAATGAAGATCCTGATGGTAATATACAATTAGGAGGTAACCTTTTGGAGAATACCACTATTACGAATAATGGGTTCTACTTGGTGATAGACGGGTCAAACGGTGATTTTGCAGTAGCACCTACAGGCAATACATCGGTTTCAGGAACTGCCACATTAACCACAGGGACTGGTCAGGTGACATTAGGAGGAAATCTTGATGCGACCAATGGAGTTGATATCACAGGTGCACCATTGACAGTATCTACAGCAGCAGATCTTAACAGCACACTTGATGTATCTGGTCAGACCGATCTTGCAGCACCGACTGTAGCAACTAATGTACGAGGCACTCTGAATGTAGCCGAACAGGCAACATTCACGGGCAATGTGGATGCGAACAACGGTATTGATGTTCTTAACGGGGATCTGAATGTAACGGATAATCTTAATGTAACAACCAATGCAACTATCACAGGCGATGCACTTGTAGACGGTAACTTCCGTCTGGATGCAGCGGGACAGCCGGTCAATAATATCCGCACAGATGTACGTGCAACAGGACTGACAGATAATGTTTCCTTGGTAACAGAAACAGGAATAAGAACAGCAATCAATTCGAGTGTAACAGCAGACAATGGTCTGAATGAAGATCCTGATGGCAATATACAGTTAGGTGGTGATCTGTTAGAGAATACTACAATTACGAGCAATGGTTTCAACCTGATGATTGATGGTTCAAACGGAGATTTAGCAGTAGCACCTACAGGCAACACATCAGTAACGGGAACAGCAACATTGACTACAGGCACAGGACAGGTGACATTGGGAGGGAATGTTGATGCAGCAGATGGCATTGATGTTACCAATGGCGATGTGAATATCGCGGATAACTTAAATGTTACAGGAAATACAGATGTCAGCGGTACACTTAATGCAGATGGTCAGACCGATCTTGCAGCAACGACAGTAGCAACGAATGTACGGGGCACATTGAATGTAGCGGAACAGGCAACATTCACGGGCAATGTGGATGCGAACAACGGTATTGATGTTCTTAACGGCGATCTGAATGTAACGGATAATCTTAATGTAACAACCAATGCAACAATCACCGGCGATGCTCTGGTAGATGGTAACTTCCGTCTGGATGCAGCCGGACAGCCGGTCAATAATATCCGCACAGATGTACGTGCAACAGGACTGACAGATAATGTTTCCTTAGTAACAGAGACAGGAATAAGAACAGCCATCAACTCCAGCGTAACCGCAAACAATGGTGTAAGGGAGAATCCTGATGGTAACATACAGTTAGGCGGCGATTTAACTATTCCGACTGATATAGGAGTAGAGGCCGGGACAGCTTTAACAATAAGTGATGCTGCTGAGGTTGCAGCATTCCAGGTAAATGATGCAGGTGCGATAACAATAGGTAATGGAACTGTTACTACAGGTACAGGCCAGGTGACATTGGGAGGAAATGTTGATGCAATAAATGGAGTTGATATCACAGGCGCTCCACTTACAGTAGCCACTGCAGCAGATCTGAACAGCACACTGGATGTAGCCGGTCAGACCGATCTGGCAGCTCCTGCTGTTGCTACAAATGTACGCGGTACATTGAATGTATCCCAGCAGGCTACTCTTACGGGTAATGTAGATGCAAACTCGGGAGTAGATGTAACGGGTAATATAACAGCCACAGGCACAGTAGATGGTCGTGATGTAAGTGTAGATGGAGGCAATCAGGATAATTTACAGACGTTGACAGGAGTAGGCGCAGGCAGTACCAATCTGGGGACCTTTACAGGAAGCATAATATCAGACAGCAGTACTGTCAAGTCAGCTTTACAGGATCTTGGAGACAGATCTAGGATGCACAGACCGATGATCAGACAGCAGCCGAGGTATCGTTTCCCCCTGGTGGCAATCTGATATCTACAGATGTACAGGCAGCATTACTAGAGCTTGATGCAGATAAACTGGCATTGGCAGGAGGCACAATGACAGGGATATCAATATGGGAACGAATGATATCACCAACGGAGGTACAATCACAAGGTACAACAATAACAGGAACAACTCTTACCGATGGGACCTTATCTATCAATACCGGAGCAATAACAGGCGCTCTCTCCATTGGAACAGGAACCCTGGACAGCAACAGGAGCAGTCACAGGAGGAACCCTTACAGACGGGACAGCTTCCATCACTTCAGGCGCAGTCACAGGAGTAACTACACTGAGTGCATCAGGGGCAGCAACAGTAGGCAGTGTTGTAACCGCAGGCACAGTAGATGGTCGTGATGTAAGTGTAGATGGAGGCAATCAGGATAATTTACAGACGTTGACAGGAGTAGGCGCAGGCAGTACCAATCTGGGGACCTTTACAGGAAGCATAATATCAGACAGCAGGACAGTCAAGGAAGCACTACAGGATCTTGAGACAGATCTAGGAGCCCAGACCGATGATCAGACAGCAGCTGATGTATCGTTTACCCCCTGGTGGCAATCTGATATCTGCAGATGTACAGGCAGCATTACTAGAGCTTGATGCAGATAAACTGGCATTGGCAGGAGGCACAATGACAGGGGATATCAATATGGGAACGAATGATATCACCAACGGAGGTACAATCACAGGTACAACAATAACAGGAACAACTCTTACCGATGGGACCTTATCTATCAATACCGGAGCAATAACAGGCGCTCTCTCCATTGGAACAGGAACCCTGACAGCAACAGGAGCAGTCACAGGAGGAACCCTTACAGACGGGACAGCTTCCATCACTTCAGGCGCAGTCACAGGAGTAACTACACTGAGTGCATCAGGGGCAGCAACAGTAGGCAGTGTTGTAACCGCAGGCACAGTAGATGGTCGTGATGTAAGTGTAGATGGAGGCAATCAGGATAATTTACAGACGTTGACAGGAGTAGGCGCAGGCAGTACCAATCCGGGGACCTTTACTGGAAGCATAATATCAGACAGCAGGACAGTCAAGGAAGCACTACAGGATCTTGAGACAGATCTAGGAGCCCAGACCGATGATCAGACAGCAGCCGAGGTATCGTTTACCCCTGGTGGCAATCTGATATCTACAGATGTACAGGCAGCATTACTAGAGCTTGATGCAGATAAACTGGCATTGGCAGGAGGCACAATGACAGGGGATATCAATGCGGGAACGAATGATATCACCAACGGAGGTACAATCACAGGTACAACAAACAACAGGAACAACTCTTACCGATGGGACCTTATCTATCAATACCGGAGCAATAACAGGCGCTCTCTCCATTGGAACAGGAACCCTGACAGCAACAGGAGCAGTCACAGGAGGAACCCTTACAGACGGGACAGCTTCCATCACTTCAGGCGCAGTCACAGGAGTAACTACACTGAGTGCATCAGGGCAGCAACAGTAGGCAGTGTTGTAACCGCAGGCACAGTAGATGGTCGTGATGTAAGTGTAGATGGCGGCAATCAGGATAATTTACAGACGTTGACAGGAGTAGGCGCAGGCAGTACCAATCTGGGGACCTTTACAGGAAGCATAATATCAGACAGCAGGACAGTCAAGGAAGCACTACAGGATCTTGAGACAGATCTAGGAGCCCAGACCGATGATCAGACAGCAGCCGAGGTATCGTTTACCCTGGTGGCAATCTGATATCTACAGATGTACAGGCAGCATTACTAGAGCTTGATGCAGATAAACTGGCATTGGCAGGAGGCACAATGACAGGGGATATCAATATGGGAACGAATGATATCACCAACGGAGGTACAATCACAGGTACAACAATAACAGGAACAACTCCTACCGATGGGACCTTATCTATCAATACCGGAGCAATAACAGGCGCTCTCTCCATTGGAACAGGAACCCTGACAGCAACAGGAGCAGTCACAGGAGGAACCCTTACAGACGGGACAGCTTCCATCACTTCAGGCGCAGTCACAGGAGTAACTACACTGAGTGCATCAGGGGCAGCAACAGTAGGCAGTGTTGTAACCGCAGGCACAGTAGATGGTCGTGATGTAAGTGTAGATGGAGGCAATCAGGATAATTTACAGACGTTGACAGGAGTAGGCGCAGGCAGTACCAATCTGGGGACCTTTACAGGAAGCATAATATCAGACAGCAGGACAGTCAAGGAAGCACTACAGGATCTTGAGACAGATCTAGGAGCCCAGACCGATGATCAGACAGCAGCCGAGGTATCGTTTACCCCTGGTGGCAATCTGATATCTACAGATGTACAGGCAGCATTACTAGAGAGCTTGATGCAGATAAACTGGCATTGGCAGGAGGCACAATGACAGGGGATATCAATATGGGAACGAATGATATCACCAACGGAGGTACAATCACAGGTACAACAATAACAGGAACAACTCTTACCGATGGGACCTTATCTATCAATACCGGAGCAATAACAGGCGCTCTCTCCATTGGAACAGGAACCTGACAGCAACAGGAGCAGTCACAGGAGGAACCCTTACAGACGGGACAGCTTCCATCACTTCAGGCGCAGTCACAGGAGTAACTACACTGAGTGCATCAGGGGCAGCAACAGTGGGCAGTGTTGTAACCGCAGGCACAGTAGATGGTCGTGATGTAAGTGTAGATGGAGGCAATCAGGATAATTTACAGACGTTGACAGGAGTAGGCGCAGGCAGTACCAATCTGGGGACCTTTACAGGAAGCATAATATCAGACAGCAGGACAGTCAAGGAAGCACTTACAGGATCTTGAGACAGATCTAGGAGCCCAGACCGATGATCAGACAGCAGCCGAGGTATCGTTTACCCCTGGTGGCAATCTGATATCTACAGATGTACAGGCAGCATTACTAGAGCTTGATGCAGATAAACTGGCATTGGCAGGAGGCACAATGACAGGGATATCAATATGGGAACGAATGATATCACCAACGGAGGTACAATCACAGGTAACAATAACAGGAACAACTCTTACCGATGGGACCTTTATCTATCAATACCGGAGCAATAACAGGCGCTCTCTCCATTGGAACAGGAACCCTGACAGCAACAGGAGCAGTCACAGGAGGAACCCTTACAGACGGGACAGCTTCCATCACTTCAGGCGCAGTCACAGGAGTAACTACACTGAGTGCATCAGGGGCAGCAACAGTAGGCAGTGTTGTAACCGCAGGCACAGTAGATGGTCGTGATGTAAGTGTAGATGGAGGCAATCAGGATAATTTACAGACGTTGCCAGGAGTAGGCGCAGGCAGTACCAATCTGGGGACCTTACAGGAAGCATAATATCAGACAGCAGGACAGTCAAGGAAGCACTACAGGATCTTGAGACAGATCTAGGAGCCCAGACCGATGATCAGACAGCAGCCGAGGTATCGTTTACCCCTGGTGGCAATCTGATATCTACAGATGTACAGGCAGCATTACTAGAGCTTGATGCAGATAAACTGGCATTGGCAGGAGGCACAATGACAGGGGATATCAATATGGGAACGAATGATATCACCAACGGAGGTACAATCACAGGTACAACAATAACAGGAACAACTCTTACCGATGGGACCTTATCTATCAATACCGGAGCAATAACAGGCGCTCTCTCCATTGGAACAGGAACCCTGACAGCAACAGGAGCAGTCAAGGAGGAACCCTTACAGACGGGACAGCTTCCATCACTTCAGGCGCAGTCACAGGAGTAACTACACTGAGTGCATCAGGGCAGCAACAGTAGGCAGTGTTGTAACCGCAGGCACAGTAGATGGTCGTGATGTAAGTGTAGATGGAGGCAATCAGGATAATTTACAGACGTTGACAGGAGTAGGCGCAGGCAGTACCAATCTGGGGACCTTTGCAGGCGCATAATATCAGACAGCAGGACAGTCAAGGAAGCACTACGGATCTTGGGACAGATCTAGGAGCCCAGACCGATGATCAGACAGCAGCCGAGGTATCTTTTACCCCTGGTGGCAATCTGATATCTACAGATGTACAGTCAGCATTACTAGAGCTTGATGCAGATAAACTGGCATTGGCAGGAGGCACAATGACAGGATATCAATATGGGAACGAATGATATCACCAACGGAGGTACAATCACAGGTACAACAATAACAGGAACAACTCTTACCGATGGGACCTTATCTATCAATACCGGGAGCAATAACAGGCGCTCTCTCCATTGGAACAGGAACCCTGACAGCAACAGGAGCAGTCACAGGAGGAACCCTTACAGACGGGACAGCTTCCATCAGTTCAGGCGCAGTAACAGGAGTAACTACACTGAGTGCATCAGGGCAGCAACAGTAGGCAGTGTTGTAACCGCAGGCACAGTAGATGGTCGTGATGTAAGTGTAGATGGCGGCAATCAGGATAATTTACAGACGTTGACAGGAGTAGCAGCAGGGAGTACCAATCTGGGGACCTTTACAGGAAGCATCATCCAGACAGCAGGACAGTCAAGGAAGCACTACAGGATCTTGAGACAGATCTAGGAGCCCAGACCGATGATCAGACAGCAGCCGAGGTATCGTTTGCCCCTGGTGGCAATCTGATATCTACAGATGTACAGGCAGCATTACTAGAGCTTGATGCAGATAAACTGGCATTGGCAGGAGGCACAATGACAGGGGATATCAATATGGGAACGAATGATATCACCAACGGAGGTACAATCACAGGTACAACAATAACAGGAACAACTCTTACCGATGGGACCTTATCTATCAATACCGGGCGCAATAACAGGCGCTCCTCCATTGGAACAGGAACCCTGACAGCAACAGGAGCAGTCACAGGAGGAACCCTTACAGA